>NZ_PGOI01000007.1 GCF_002794355.1 Pseudorhodobacter sp. MZDSW-24AT
AAATGGAACCAAATCCCCAAAAACAACCTTATCCACAGACTCAGCCGCACTCCCCCAACTCGAACCCGAGGGCAAAGGCAGACGTGACCTTAGGGAAGCCCGCCATCGCCCCGCCCCGCAGGGTTCGGATGCGGGAATCGCACCGCCGCACGGGCCCGCGCCGAGGCCGCCCCCGCTCGTCGCCAGTGCTGCCGTTTCCCCTGCGCGGGCGGCTCCCGGCCTAAAGACCGCCGCCCCCCGCACGTCCCAAGCCTGACAGCCTTTATTCTCTTACATGTCGGCCAGGCGGTAACCGACCCCCGGTTCGGTAAAGATGAATCGCGGGTCTGTCGCATCATCCCCAAGCTTCTGCCGAAGCTGCCGGATGTAGACGCGCAGATACTGGCTGTCATCGATATGGGCAGGCCCCCAAAGCGCGCTCAGAATCATGCCCTGCGTCACAAGGCGGCCGCGATGGCTGGCCAGCATCCACAACAGATCAAACTCGCGCCGCGTCAGGTGCAGCGGGCGCCCGGCAAGACTGGCACAATGGCGGGCGGCGTCGATCTGCAAAGGTCCGATGGTCACCACCGCCTCTGGCACGTCGGTCGCGCGGTCCCGCAGCAGGCCGCGCACACGGGCAAGGAATTCCTTGATGCCGAACGGTTTGACCACATAATCCTGCGCGCCCGCGTCCAGCGCCTCCACCTTGCCCGCCTCATCCGCCCGCACCGACAGGATCAGAACCGGAACCGCGCTCCATCCACGGATGTCTTTCAGAACCTGCACCCCATCAGCATCCGGCAGGCCCAGATCCAGAACCACCAAGGCCGGGTTTTCCCGTGCGGTGGCGCTGATGCCTTCGCGCGCCGTTGCGGCTTCGGACACGGCATAGCCTTCTGCCTCCAGCGCCACCCGCAAAAAGCGGCGGATCGGGGCTTCGTCATCGACAATCAGGATGCGGGCGGGCAGGATGCGGGCTGGGGCACTCATGGCTCGACAGGGGCAGAACAGGGCAATGACACGACAATACGGGTGCCGCTCCCATCCGGCCAGCCTGCTTCGGCGCGGATCGTGCCGCCCATCGCCTCGACAAGTCCTTTGCAGATCGCCAAGCCCAGCCCTGTGCCTGCGCGCTGCCTGTCCCCCCCGGCGACGCGAAAGAACATGTCAAACACGCGGGGCAGATCCTCACGCGGGATGCCCGGCCCTTGGTCAAGGATCGACAGGTCAATGACATCCTGCCGGGCAACCGCCGCCACCTTAATCTCGGTGTCGGCGGGCGCATATTTCCCCGCATTGTCCAGAATGTTGACCAGAACCTGTTCCAGCAACACGCCATCGGCCAAGATCGTTGGCAGATCATCCGGCACCTCCACCAAAAGACGATGCGTCCGCAGCACAGATCTCATCCGTTGCCGCGCCGAACCCACAACCTCGGCCAGATCCACCGCCTCTCTTCGGGGCCGTAGCGCGCCGTGACCGAGCCGGGTCATGTCGAGCAGGTTCTGCACATAGCGATCCAGCCGCTCGCCTTCTTCGCGGATGTTCTCGGCCAGATCGCGGCGCGCCACAGCCGGAAGGTCAGATTCGGCAAGACTCCCCGCCGCCCCAATGATCGTGACCAGCGGCGTTCTCAGGTCGTGGCTGACGGAATTCAGCAGGGCGGTGCGCAAGCGTTCGGTTTCTGTCGCAAGCTGTGTCGCGGCCAGATCTTCGGTCAGGCGCAGCCGCTCCAAGGCAAGGGCGATCTGGTCGATCAAGGCATCCAGCAGCCGCCGATCCGTGCGGGCAAGCTGACGGTCATCGGCATGGGCAATCCCCAGCACGCCCAGCTTTCGCTCCCCCGCGACCAAAGGCAGGAACAGCCAGCGCGCCATGGGAAGCGTGTGAGACCCCCGTCCGGCAGGTTCGGCTTTGTCCCAGGCAAATTGCGCGGCCGATTGGTCACGCACATCCAACTGGTCCTCGGGCGGAAACCCTCCCACCACGCTCAGCCCCCCCTCGCGCGGCATCAGCAGCACCGCTTCGCAGCGGAGTGTTGTCGCAACATGGCTGACCGAGGCCCAGATCACATCATCCGCTGTGGCCGCCGACGCCACCCGGCGGCTGAAATCATAAAGCTTGTTGGTGCGGTCGGCGATGGCGGCCTGCGCCTCCACCCGCGCGCGCAGGCGCGCCGCCAGATTGCCAGTGACCAGTGAGGCCGCCAGAAACAGGCCCAGTGTCAGGAGTTCGCCTTGCCGAGTGACATGGAAGGTGTAACGCGGATGGGTAAACAGGAAATTATAGGCCAGAAATCCCAGCACCGCCGTCGCCATGGCGGGGCCAAGGCCGCGTCGGCTGGCCACAATCACCACCGCCGTCATATAGATCACGGACAGGCTGGCGATGGGAAACAACTGCTCGGCGGCCCATGAAAAAGCCGAGGCGGCCAGAACCGCCAAAACCGCTTCGGCCCAAGCCTTCGGCTCGGCAGACCAAGGCTGCGCCTGCCAGCGGTGCGGGGACGGCTTTTCTTCAGAGGACGAGGCCACGGTAATCTCGAACGCGCCTGCCTTTTGCAAAAGGTTGGCCGCCACATCCTCGGTCGTTAGCCGTCGCCAAAGGGGCCTCGCGCGTGCCCGGCCAATCACAATGCGTCGCACGTTGCGGTCACGGGCATAGGTCAGGATCGCATCGGCCACATCATGCTCGGCTTCCAGCGTGGCGAGTTCCGCGCCCAGCCGTTCGGCCAGCCGCAAACTTCCGGCCAGACGGTCCTTGTCCGCCTCGGGCAAGGATTCCATTCGGGCAGAGGCCACGTTCACGGCAATCCACTCGGCACGGGCGCGGTCGGCGCTGCGCTTTGCCACGCGAATGGCTTCCCGCGCGGCCGGGCTTTCGTTGATGCAGACCAGAATGCGTTCCTGAGTGGGCCAAGGCCCGGCGATGGCATTGGCGGCCATGTGTTCGCGCAATTGCGCGTCAACGCGGTCTGCCGCCGCCCGCATCGCCAGTTCGCGCAAGGCGGTCAGATTGCCCTTGACGAAAAACGACGTGAGCGCGCGGGCCGCCTGATCCGCCGGGTAAATCTTGCCTTGCCTCAGCCGCGCCAGCAGCTCATCCGGGGGCAGATCGATCAACTCGATCTCATCCGCCAGTTCCAGCACGCCATCCGGAACGGTCTCGCGCACGCGGACGCCCGTGATCCGCGCGACCGTTTCGTTCAACGTTTCGATGTGCTGGATGTTCAGCGTGGTGGTGACGTCAATTCCCGCCGCCAGCACCTCTTCGACATCCTGCCAGCGTTTTTCGTGGCGGCTTCCGTCGGCATTGGTGTGGGCCAGCTCGTCGATCAGGGCAAGCTGTGGACGACGCGCCAGAAGCCCGTCCAGATCCATCTCGGTCAAGGCCCTGCCCCGGTGGATCATCGCCTTGCGGGCAAGCTGCGGCAAGCCTGCCAGCTTGGCCTGCGTCTCGGCCCGACCGTGGGTTTCGATCAAGGCGGCCACCACATCGACGCCTTCCATGCGCTTGCGATGCGCGTCATCCAGCATCGCCCATGTCTTGCCAACACCGGGGGCCGCCCCCAGAAAGATCTTGAGCCGACCCCGCCCCTCACGCGCGGCTTGGGTCAAAAGCGCATCGGGCGAAGGGCGGATGTCGGCGTCTGGGGTCATTCGGTCATCTCTCCGGTGGGCGCAGCGGGCGCCATCGGAAAGGCCGCGTCAAGGGCGATGTTGGTCAAAAGCACGTTCACCCGCGCTTCGCCATAAAGCCCGAACAAAGGCCGCTCGACAGCCGCTGCGATCACCGCCGTGATCTCCTGCGGCGCCACGGCGCGCGCCGCCGCAATGCGGGCAGTTTGGGCGCGGGCATTTTGCACGCTGATATGCGGGTCCAACCCCGAGCCAGAGGCGGTGACCGCGTCAATCGGCGCTGGACTGCCGTTTTCCGCCTCATAGGCCACGCGGCGTGCCGCCACATCGGCGATCAACGCCGCCGATGTGGGGCCAAGGTTGGAGGCGCCTGTTCCGGCAGCATTCCAGTCACTGGCCGACGGGCGAGGGTGAAGATAGGCGGCGGCCGTGAAGGGCTGCGCGATCATCGCCGCGCCAACCAGCCGACCATCGTTTTCGATCAGACTGCCATTTGCCTCCGTCGGAAACAGCGCCTGCGCCAGCCCGGTCATGGCAAAAGGATAGGCCAGCCCGGTCAGCAGCGTGAACAGCACCATCATCGACAGCGCGGGGCGAAGATAGGTCAACATCGGGTCTCTCCTTAAGCCAGATTCAGCGCGACCAGCGCCATATCGATTGCCTTGATGCCGACGAACGGCACGATCAGCCCGCCCAAGCCGTAAACCAGCAGATTGCGCCGCAGCAACGCCGCTGCCGAGGACGGGCGATAGGCCACCCCCCGCAGCGCCAACGGCACCAGCGCCACAAGGATCAGCGCGTTGAAGATCACTGCCGACAGGATGGCCGAGGTGGGCGAGGCCAACCCCATGATGTTCAGCACGCCAAGCCCCGGATAGGCCGCCACAAAGATGGCGGGCAGGATCGCGAAGTATTTCGCCACATCATTGGCGATGCTGAAGGTGGTCAGCGCGCCGCGCGAGATCAGCAGTTGTTTGCCCACCATCACCACCTCGATCAGCTTGGTCGGGTCGCTGTCCAGATCAATCAGGTTCGCCGCCTCTTTCGCCGCCGGGGTGCCCGCATTCATCGCAACACCCACATCAGCCTGCGCAAGGGCTGGCGCGTCGTTCGACCCATCCCCGCACATCGCCACCAGCCGCCCGCCCGCCTGTTCGCGGCGGATCAGGTCCAGTTTCATTTCCGGCGTGGCTTCGGCCAGAAAGTCATCCACCCCCGCCTCAGCCGCAATCGCGGCGGCGGTCAGCGGGTTATCGCCCGTGATCATCACGGTGCGGATTCCCATGGCCCGCAATTCGGCGAAACGCTCCCGCACGCCCGGTTTCACGATGTCCTTCAGATGCACCGCGCCCAAGATCTGGTCGCCTTCGGCCACCAAAAGCGGCGTGCCCCCCGACCGCGCGATGGCCTCCACCTGCGCCGCCAGCGCGCCGGGCGGGGTCTTTCCAGTCAGGCGGATCACCGCATCGGTCGCGCCTTTGCGCAACCGACGCCCCTCGGGCAGATCCAGCCCGGAAAGCCGGGTCTGCGCGGTAAAGGCCACCGCCTCCGCCCCCGCAGGCAGTGCTGGAACCGACCCCAAGGCCTCGCGCGCCTTGTCCACGATGGATTTGCCTTCCGGCGTTTCATCCGCCAGCGAGGCCAGCGCCGCCGCCTCGGCCAGACGCCGCAGATCCACCCCCGGCGCCGGGATCAGCGCATCCGCCATCCGGTTGCCAAAGGTTATGGTGCCGGTCTTGTCGAGCAAAAGTGTGTCCACATCCCCCGCAGCCTCCACCGCGCGCCCCGATTTCGCGATGACATTGGCCTTCACCAGCCTGTCCATCCCGGCAATGCCAATGGCCGACAGCAGGCCCCCGATGGTGGTCGGGATCAGCGTCACAAACAGCGCGCCCAGCACGATCACCGGGATCGTCGCCCCCGAATAGCTGGCAAAGGCGGGCAGCGTCACGACGACGAACAGGAAGATCAGCGTCAGACCGACCAGCAGGATGTTCAGCGCGATCTCGCTCGGGGTCTTCTGCCGCTCCGCCCCTTCGACCAGCGCGATCATGCGGTCCAGAAAGCTTTTTCCCGGCTCGGCAGTCACCTTGATCACCAGCCAATCCGACACCACCGTGGTGCCACCAGTGACCGAAGACCGGTCCCCCCCGGCTTCACGGATCACCGGCGCGGATTCGCCTGTGATCGCGCTTTCATTGACCGAAGCCACCCCGCGCACCGCCTCACCATCGGTGGGGATAATCTCCCCCGCCGCGACATAGACGATCTGGCCGGGTTTGAGCGCGGTCGAGACCGTCTCAACCCCCGTGCCCGGATCAGCCTCCACCCCCGGCAAAACCCGCACCCGGGTTTCGGATTTGGTGGCCCGCAGTGTGTCGGCACGCGCGCGGCCCCGGCCTTCGGCCAGCGCTTCGGCAAAATTGGCAAACAGCACGCAAAGCCAAAGCCATGCGGAAATGTGCAGCGCCGTGCCGGCGCCGCTCGCTCCGCCCAGCAGATCGCGCAGACCCAGCACCGTGGTCATCGCGGCGACAACGGCGGTGACGAACATCACCGGATTGCGCCACAGCGCCCTCGGGTCAAGCTTCACCACGCTTTGGCGGATCGCTGCCCTGTAAAGGCCACCCGGGGCCGTCAGCTTGTCAGGATGTGACATGGAAAATCCCCTCAAAAGGTCTGCCCGGCCGCCCGTGCGGTTTCTTCCGCAAGCGGCCCAAGGGCGAGGACGGGAAAAAAGGTCAGCGCGCCAAGGATCAGCACGGTGAGGATCAGCAGGGTCACGAACAGCGGCCCATGCGTCGGAAAGGTGCCGCTGGTGACGGGCGATGGCGTCTTCCGGATCATCGATCCGGCAATCGCCAGCATCGGCAGGATGATCGCATAGCGGCCCAAAAGCATGATCACGCCCAGCGCCGTGGTGTGCCACGTCAGCCCTGCCCCAAAGCCGCCAAAGGCCGAGCCATTGTTGCCGGTGGCACTCGCATAGGCATAGAGGATTTCGCTCATCCCATGCGGTCCGGCATCCTGCACGGCCTCCAGCGCAGAGGGCACCGTGGCGGCAAGCGCGCCCCCCACCAGAATACCCAAGGGCATCGACAGAAAAGCCAGCACCGCCAGCGTGACCTCGCGCCCTTCGATCTTGCGGCCAAGGTATTCGGGCGTGCGCCCCACCATCAGCCCGGCCAGAAACACCGCCAGCACCACATACAGCAGCATGCCATACAGGCCCGCGCCGACGCCGCCAAAGATCACCTCGCCGATGGCCATGTTGATCAGCATGACCAGCCCCGACAGCGGCAGGAAACTGTCATGCATCGCATTGACCGATCCGTTGGAGGCGGCGGTGGTCGACGCTGCCCACAGCGCCGACAGCATCGCGCCAAAGCGCTGCTCCTTGCCTTCCATGTTCGCGCCCTGCCCCAGCGCGGGATTGCCCGCCACTTCGGCCAAGTGAATCACCGACAGACCCGCCACGAACAAAACCGCCATCGCGGCAAAAATCGCCCAGCCTTGGCGGCGATCTCCCGCCATGCGGCCGAACAGAAAGCAAAATGCCACCGGGATCAGCAGGATCGACAGGCTTTGCGCCATATTCGACGCCAGTGTCGGGTTTTCAAACGGATGCGCCGAGTTCACCCCGAAAAAGCCGCCGCCATTGGTGCCCAACTGCTTGATGGCAATTTGCGCCGCCGCCGGGCCCCGCGCGATGATCTGCTCTTGCCCTTCCAGCCCGGTCACGGTGACGGCGCCCAGCAGCGTTTGCGGCACGCCTTGCGCCGCCAGAAACAGGCCCAGACCGACCGACAGCGGCAACAAGATCCACAGGACAGACCGCGTCAGATCCTGCCAGAAATTGCCCAGGGTGGTGCCTTTGGCCGACACAAAGCCCCGGATGACGGCAACGCCCACCGCCATCCCCGTGCCCGCGCTAACAAAGTTCTGCACCGTCAGCCCGGCCATCTGCGCAAGGTAGGACAGCTGCGCCTCACCCGAATAGGCCTGCCAATTGGTGTTGGTCACAAAACTGACGGCCGTGTTAAACGCCAGATCCGGCGCCATCGCCGCGATGCCATCCGGGTTCAGCGGCAGCGCACCTTGCAGCCTCAGGATGGCGTAAAGACTCAGAAAGCCCGCAAGGTTGAACGCCAGCACCGCCAGCCCGTAAGACAGCGCTGTCATCCCCCGGTCAGGCTGCGTGCCGGTCGCGCGGAAGACCAAACCTTCAAGGCGCTGCAAACCGGCGGGCAAAGCCCCGGCGTAAACGCGGGTCATCCAAAGCGCTAGCACCCAAGCCGCGCCCACAAGCGCGGCAAGATACAGACCATAAGCCAGAAATGTCATCTCCCGACCCTCTCAAAACCGGTCCGGGCGCAAAAGCACCATGGCCAGATAGACAAAAAGGCTGGCCGCAACACCCAGACCCAACATCAGATCGAACATCACACCCTCCCTAAAGTCGCGCCAAGGCAGGCAAGATGCCGGCAAAGGCACCAAACGCGCCGATGCCCAGCGACAGGTAAAGCAGGTCAGCCATTTCCAACTCCTTCTGAATGGAGGCCTGTTCTCCGTCATCCCGGCGTAAAGCCGCTATGGCGAAAACCGCCAAACGCGTAAGGGCCGCGTAAAGACGGCAGCCGCCCCTGCTTGGGCACAGGCCAGTGCGCTTGGGCTGTCATGAAACCTTCACTGGACAAAACCGATAAATTCCTAAAATCATGAACTATGGAACAAAGCCGCGCCATTCATGCCTTCGCCACACTCGGTCACCCCGGCCGGATGGCGGTTTTTCGTCTTCTGATGCGTTTTGCCCCGCAAGGCGTCCGCCCGACAGAGATCGCCCAAGCGCTTGGGCTCAAGCAAAACACCCTCTCGCACCATCTGGCCGATCTCACGGCCTCGGGCCTTGTTCAGGTCACGCGCCGTGGCCGTTCGCTCCTTTACGCCGTGGATCTCGACACCTCCGAGGCCTTGATCGGCTATCTCGCACTCGATGTCGGCCGCGCCCGCCCCGAGCTTCTTTCTCCCCTGCTTTCCTCGCCAAAGGATACGCTTTCCATGGACCCGACCGCACCCGATCCCGCCTTTCGCGCCTTGTTCATCTGCTCTGGCAATTCCGCCCGCTCCATCTTCGCCGAGGCGCTGCTGCGCGATCTCGGCAAAGGCAAATTCCGGGCCTTTTCCGCCGGCACCCGACCGGGCAGCGCTCTAAACCCCTTTGCCTTGGACATCCTGCACCGCAACGGCCATGACGTTGGGGGCCTGCGCGCCAAGCACATCTCCGAGTTTCAGCGCCCCGACAGCCCGGAGATGGATTTCGTCTTCACCGTGTGTGACACCGCCGCCGCCGAGGAGTGCCCACCATGGCCCGGCCAGCCGATCACCGGCCACTGGGGCTTGCCCGACCCGGTGAAAGCCAGCGGCACCGATGCCGAAAAGGCGCTCGTCTTCGCGCAGACCTACGCCGCCTTGCGCCGCCGCATCACGGCTTTTGTCGAACTGCCCTTCCCCTCACTCACCCGGATCTCCCTGCAATCCCGGGTGGACGCCATCGGCGCCGACGCACAGGAAAAGGCCTGATCCTATGACCAGCCGCATCGCCCTCAACGGCCTTGGCCGCATCGGAAAACTTGTTCTGCGCGATCTGATTGACAGCGGCGCAGAAGGCCAGATTGTCCTTCTGAACGACGCGGTCGGAGATGCCGAACAGCATGCGCTCTGGACCGAGTTTGACAGTGTCCATGGCCGCTGGCGCACCCCCGTCGCGGCGGGCGACGGCGCGCTCCTCATCAACGGCCAGACCATCCGGCTCACGCATGAAAAAAGCCTCGAGGCATTGCCCCTTGCAGAGCTTGGCGTCGATCTGGTGATCGACTGCACCGGAGTCTTCAAGACCGCCGCGAAAGTGGCCCCCTATTTCGCCGCCGGTGTGAAAAAGGTGCTGGTGTCGGCCCCGGTGAAAGACGGGGGCGCGCTGAACCTCGTCTATGGCGTGAACCATCATCTCTATGACGGCTCTCAACACCTCATCACGGCTGCCTCCTGCACCACCAACTGCCTTGCCCCGGTGGTCAAGGTGATCCACGAAAGCCTTGGCATCCGCCATGGGTCGATCACCACCCTGCACAACGTGACCAACACCCAGACCATCGCAGACCGTCCGGCCAAGGACATGCGGCGGGCGCGCTCGGCCCTGATGAACCTGATCCCCACCACCACCGGATCGGCCACCGCGATCACCTTGATCTACCCTGAACTCAAGGGCCGCCTGAACGGCCATGCGGTGCGCGTGCCGCTGCTCAACGCCTCGCTCACCGATTGCGTCTTCGAGGTCGACCGCCCCACGACCGCCGCAGAGGTGAATGCCTTGTTCAAGGCCGCCGCCGAAGGTCCGCTCAAATCCATCCTCGGCTTTGAAACCCGGCCCCTCGTTTCCTCTGACTTCACCAATGATCCCCGCTCTGCCATCATCGACGGCCCGTCCACCATGGTCATCGGCGGCACGCAGGTGAAGGTCTACGCCTGGTATGACAATGAATGGGGCTATGCCTGCCGATTGGCCGATCTCGCGCGGATGGTGGCGGCGCGCCTCTGACCATTTTCTGTCTTCAAACATCCTCGGGGGACCGGGGGGCAAAGCGCCCTCGGCCCCGCCACCAGCCGGAAAGCCCTGACCATGACCGCCGCAAAGCCGATCCAAGCCTATGCCGCCGTGACGGCCGCCTATTGGGCCTTCATGCTGTCGGACGGCGCATTGCGGATGCTGGTGCTGCTGCATTTCAACAGCCTCGGCTTCACCCCCATCCAGCTCGCATGGCTGTTCCTGCTCTATGAACTCGCGGGCATCGTCACCAACCTTGCCGCCGGATGGCTGGCCGCCCGTTTCGGGCTGGCGGCCACCCTTTACGGCGGTCTTGCCTTGCAGATCGGCGCCTTGCTGGCCTTGGCACAACTCGATCCGGCTTGGGGCGTGGGCGCCTCGGTTGCCTTTGTGATGGCGGTTCAGGGGGTGTCGGGCGTTGCCAAGGATCTTGCCAAGATGTCCTCGAAATCCGCCGTAAAGATGCTGGCGCCCAAAGAGGGCGGCGGGCTCTTCCGCTGGGTCGCCCTGCTCACCGGATCAAAGAACGCGGTCAAGGGCTTGGGCTTTTTCCTCGGTGCCGCGCTGCTGGCGGTGGCAGGCTTTCAGGCCGCCGTCTGGGGCATGGCGGCCGTCCTGGCAGTGATCCTGACGGCGGTTCTCCTCTTCCTTCCCGCCGGACTTCCCGGCCGTCTGAAATCCGAAGAGGCCTGGAGCGGCTGGCGCTCAAAAGACCCGCGCGTCAACCGCCTCTCCTTGGCCCGCCTGTTCCTGTTTGGCGCGCGCGACGTCTGGTTCGTCGTCGGCGTCCCGGTCTATTTCCAGATGGTCCTCTCCGATGGCACGGCCGAGGGTCGGCGCGAAGCTTTCTTCCTCATCGGCAGCTTCCTCGCGCTCTGGATCATGGGCTATGGCGCGGTGCAAGCCCTTGCGCCCCGCCTCTTGGGCGCAAAAGGCCAGCCCGAGCAGCATGTCATCCGCAAGGCCATTCTGTGGACAGGGCTTCTGGTGCCGATCCCCTTCCTGCTGGCCGCCGCCGCCTGGGCCGCAGGCGCGCCTGCCCCTTGGCTCACCGCCACGCTGATCGCGGGTCTGCTGCTCTTTGGCTTTGTCTTTGCTCTCAACTCTTCGGTGCATTCCTATCTGATCCTTGCCTTCGGATCAGAAGAGCGGATCACCCGCGATGTCGGATTTTACTACATGGCCAATGCGGCGGGCCGCCTGATCGGCACCTTGCTCTCGGGCATCAGCTTCCAACTCGGCGGCCTGCCGCTCTGCCTTGCCACAGCAGGGCTGATGGCCTTCGCCTCATGGCGCGCCGCAAGCCGCCTCAAAACCTGAAGGCGCCCGCGCGCCTATCCGCATTTGGAATGGCCGCAGCTCGCGCAGGTCATGCAGCCTTCGATCATCCGCAGGTCAAAGCTTCCGCAGCTGGGGCAGCTTTTGCCGCGTGGCGCGCCGATGGCCACAACCTCGGCCTGCGGGTCCGATTTCAGCCCCATGCCCTCGCCCGTGATAAACCCGATCGCGATCAGGTGGCGCTCGATCACACCGCCGATCGCCGCCAGAATCGAGGGAATGTATTTTCCCTCCAGCCAAGCCCCCCCGCGCGGGTCGAACACGGCCTTGAGTTCTTCGACCACGAAAGAAATGTCACCGCCCCGCCGAAACACCGCCGAGATCATCCGCGTCAAGGCCACGGTCCACGCAAAATGCTCCATGTTCTTGGAGTTGATGAAAACTTCAAACGGGCGGCGATGCCCCGAGACGATGATGTCATTCACGGTGATGTAAAGCGCATGTTCCGACCCCGGCCATTTCAGCTTGTAGGTCGCGCCTTCCAGTGCGGCGGGGCGGTCCAGCGGCTCGGAGAGATAGATCACGTCCCCATCCGCCTGTGCGGTCGCAGGGGACTCGGACGGTGTGGTCTCCGAGGCTTCTGACACGCTCAGCACCGATCCGGTCACCGCATTGGGGCGATAGGTCGTGCAGCCTTTGCAGCCTTGATCCCAAGCCGCCATATAGACCTCTTTGAAAGCGTCAAAGCTGATGTCTTCGGGGCAGTTGATGGTTTTGGAGATCGAGGAATCAACCCATTTCTGGGCCGCGGCCTGCATCCGCACATGGTCCAGCGGCGGCAGGGTCTGGGCATTGACGAAATGGTCGGGCAAAGGCGCGTCGCCCTTCTTCTCGCGCCACAGGCGCACCGCGTGGTCGACCACCTCTTCCTCGCTGCGCGACCCATCCTTTTGCAGAACCTTGCGCGTATAGGCATAGGCAAAGACTGGCTCGATCCCTGACGACACATTCCCCGCATAGAGGCTGATGGTTCCGGTGGGTGCGATCGATGTCAGCAGCGCATTGCGGATGCCATGGGCGCGGATCGCCGCCTTCACATCAGCGTCCATCGCGGCAAGCGATCCCGAGGCCAGAAATTTCTCGGCGTCGAACAGGGGAAAGGCGCCCTTTTCTTGGGCCAGCGCGACCGAGGCCAGATAGGCCGATCGCGCAATCGCATGCATCCAGCGTTCGGTAAGCGCGGCGGCTTCGGCGCTGCCATAGCGGGCGCCGATCATCAAAAGCGCGTCGGCCAGCCCCGTCACCCCCAAGCCGATCCGACGTTTGGCCTGTGCCTCTGCCGCCTGTTGCGGCAGGGGAAAGCGGCTGGCATCCACCACATTGTCCATCATGCGCACGGCGATGCGCACCAAGTCCTCCAGCGCCTCCGCATCAAGGGCGGCATCGGCATCAAAGGGATTGCGGATCAAGGCCGCAAGATTGATGCTGCCCAGCAGGCAGGCCCCATAGGGCGGCAAGGGCTGCTCGCCGCAGGGATTGGTCGCGGCAATCGTCTCGCAATAGGCCAGATTGTTCATCGCGTTGATGCGGTCGATGAAGATCACGCCCGGTTCGGCGAAATCATAGGTGTTGCGCATGATCCGGTTCCACAGATCACGCGCCTGCACCGTCTTGTAGACCTTGTTGTCAAAGACCAGTTCCCAAGGACCATCCGCCTTGACCGCCGCCATGAACGGATCGGTGATCAGAACCGACAGATTGAACATCCGCAGGCGCGCCGGGTCTTTCTTCGCCTCGATAAAGGCTTCGACATCCGGGTGATCGCAGCGCATGGTGGCCATCATCGCGCCCCGGCGACTGCCCGCCGACATGATCGTGCGGCACATCGCATCCCAGACATCCATAAAAGACAAAGGCCCGGACGCATCGGCCGCAACGCCCTTCACCTCGGCGCCGCGTGGCCGGATGGTGCTGAAATCATAGCCGATGCCGCCGCCTTGCTGCATCGTCAGCGCCGCTTCCTTCAAGGCGTCGAAAATGCCGCCCATGTCATCGGGCACGGTGCCCATGACAAAACAGTTGAACAGCGTCACAGACCGGCCGCTGCCCGCTCCGGCGGTGATGCGCCCCGCAGGCAGATATTTGAAATCCTCCAGTGCCGCGTAAAACTTCGGCTCCCACTGGGCCGGGTCGGCCTCCACTGCGGCCAAGGCGCGCGCGATCCGGCGCCACGTGTCTTCGACCGTGCCATCCACCGGAGTCCCGTCCTGCAATTTCAGCCGATACTTCATGTCCCAGATCTGTTCGGCAATCGGCGCGGCGAATCGGGACATGGGCACTCCTTGTGACTGTGCGTAGCAAGGCAGAGATCCCAAATTAGGCCGCCCGCCCCCAAGGGTCAACGCCTTGCCGTCGGCCTCCCGCGCCCTATGCTAGGCAGCCAAACCAAAGGAATCACCCGTGGCAGAGCATGTTCACATCCTCAAACTTTGTGTCGGCGCCGACAGCGTGGAAGACCTTCTGGACTGGCAAACCAGCCAGCGGGCGCGCTGGCCAAAAGACCGCGCGGTGCATGTCACCCGCATGTGGCCCAAACGCGCCGAAGAGGTTTTGGCCGGAGGCTCGCTCTACTGGGTGATCAAAGGCGTGATCCTCGCCCGGCAAAAGGTGATGGGGCTCGAGCAGGTCACCGGGGCCGATGGCATCTCACGCTGTGCGATCATTCTGGATGCAAAGGTCACCCGGACCCAAGCGGTGCCGCGCCGTCCCTTCCAAGGCTGGCGTTATCTCGATGCAAAGGACGCCCCGCCAGACCTGCTGCCCGGACGCGAGTCGGAAGAGGCGCTGCCACCGGGATTGGCCGAGGCCATGGCCGAGTTCGGGCTGCGATAGCAGCGGCGGCATCGCGCTGCCGCCGCTCCCTTGGTTCGGCGGACCGAACGTCTAAACTTCTTCCACCATCACCACGCCGTGCATCGCCTTGATCGCGCCCTTGATCTGCGGCGTGATCGGGAAAGGCTGCGGCAGGGTCAGGTCGATCTCCCGCCCTTGCTCGTCCGGCACGCACAGGGTGATCTGTGCGCGATGCCGTCCTTCCACCCGCGACAGCAAGGCCGCCAAGGACGGCACCGCCTCGACCCGGTTCAGGTGAATGCGCAAGTCTTGCGCGCCGGCCTGATCGGCCACCGCATCGATGGGCTGCACCGCATTGGCCAAAAGCTTCACGCCATCGCCATCGGGGTCCACCTTGACCGTCAGCACCACATTCTTGCCCGGTTCCAGAAAATCCCGCGCGGCTTCCAGAACGTCAGAAAACACCGTCACCTCATAAAGCCCGGTGGGGTCCGACAATTGCACAAAGGCAAAACGGTTTCCTTTGGCGCTCTTGCGCTCTTGCTTTGACGCCACCGAACCGGCCAGCTTGGCAATCAGCGGCCCCCGCTGCGCAAGCTGCGTGATTTCACTCAAGGTCTTCACATCCTTGCGCTTCAGGGGGCCCATGTAATCGTCCAGCGGATGGCCGGACAGGTAAAAGCCCACCGCCTGATGCTCATGCCCAAGGCGCTCCACCGGCTGCCAATCGTCCCGGAACGGCAAACGGGGCTCGGGAATATCAGCCCCGGCCTCTCCGAACAGCGACACCTGATTGCTGGATTTCGCTTCATGAATGGCCGCCGAATAGGCGACCAGCGCATCCAGCGCTTCAAAGACGCGGGCGCGGTTCGGGTCCAGCTGGTCAAAGGCCCCTGCCCGTGCCAGCATCTCCATCGGGCGCTTGCCGACGCGCTTAAGGTCAACGCGGCGGGCGAAATCAAAAAGCGTGGCAAAGGGCCGCTCTGCCGCCATCCCCGGCGCAAGCGCGCTGCCGGATGCGCCCCCGCGCGCCTCGACGATCAGCTTCATGGCCTCGACGCCCACATTCTTCAGCGCGCCCAGCGCATAGATCAACTGGCCATCCCGCACCGTAAAGGTCGCAAGGCTGCGGTTGACGCAGGGCGCCACCATCGTGATCCCCAGCTTGTCGATCTCGCGCTTGTAGACGGCCAGCTTGTCGGTCAGGTGAATATCGCAATTCATCACCCCGGCCATGAATTCCACCGGGTAGTTCGCCTTGAGATAGGCGGTCTGATAGCTGACCACGGCATAGGCCGCGGCATGCGATTTGTTGAACCCGTAATTGGCGAACTTCTCCAGCAGGTCGAACACCTCGCCCGCCTTCTTGGCGTCGATCCCGTGGGTCTTCTTGGCGCCTTCGATGAACTTTGGCCGCTCCTTCGCCATTTCCTCGGCGATCTTCTTCCCCATCGCGCGGCGCAACAAGTCGGCCCCGCCCAAGGAATAGCCGCCCATCACCTGCGCGATCTGCATCACCTGTTCCTGATAGACGATGATGCCTTGGGTTTCCTTCAGGATCGGGTCAATCGTCGGATGCAGCGATTCAATCTCGCGCAGCCCGTTCTTCACCTCGCAATAGACCGGAATGTTTTCCATTGGCCCCGGGCGATACAGCGCCACCAAGGCCACGATATCCTCGATACAGGTCGGCTTCATCCGGCGCAGCGCATCCATCATGCCGCTGGATTCCACCTGAAACACGGCCACGGTCTTGGCCGCCGCGTAAAGCTCATAGCTGGGCTTGTCGTCCAGCGGGATCAGGTTGATGTCAAACTTCACCCCGCGCAGCGCCAGCAAATCCATCGCGTTCTGGATCACCGTCAGCGTCTTCAACCCAAGGAAGTCGAACTTCACCAGCCCCGCGGCTTCCACCCATTTCATGTTGAACTGCGTGGCGGGCATGTCCGACCGCGGGTCCTGATACAGCGGCACCAGCTCATCCAGCGGGCGGTCCCCGATCACCACCCCTGCCGCATGGGTCGAGGCATTGCGATACAGCCCCTCGATTTGCTGCGCATAGTCCAAAAGCCGGCCCACAACCTCTTCCTTGGCGGCCTCGCGCAGGCGCGGCTCATCGGCCAGCGCCTTGGTGATGCTGACAGGCTTCACCCCCTCCACCGGGATCATTTTCGACAGACGATCCACCTGCCCATAAGACAGCTGCAACACCCGCCCCACGTCGCGGACAGCCGCCTTGGACAACAGCGCCCCGAAGGTGATGATCTGCCCCACCTTCTCGCGGCCATAACGCTCTTGCACATAGCGGATCACCTCTTCGCGGCGGTCCATGCAGAAGTCGATGTCGAAGTCGGGCATGCTGACCCGCTCGGGGTTCAGGAACCGCTCGAACAGCAGCGCATAACGCAACGGGTCCAGATCGGTGATGGTCAGCGCGTAGGCCACCAGACTGCCCGCCCCCGACCCCCGCCCCGGCCCGACCGGAATGTTGTGATCCTTGGCCCATTTGATGAAATCGGCCACGATCAGGAAATAGCCGGGAAACCCCATCTTCTCGATGATGCCCAGCTCAAAATCCAGCCGCGCCTGATATTCCTCGGGGGATACGGCATGCGGAATGATCGCCAAGCGCGCCTGCAAGCCTTCATTGGCCTGACGGCGCAACTCCTCCACCTCGTCATCCGCGAATTTCGGCAAAATCGGCTTGCGCTTATAGGCGGCAAAGGCGCAGCGGCGGGCAATCTCCACCGTGTTTTCCAAAGCCTCGGGCAGATCCGCGAACAGCGCGCACATCTCGGCTTCGGATTTGAAATAATGCTGCGGCGTCAGGCGGCGGCGCGGTTGGCTTTGGTCGACATAGGCGCCTTCGGCGATGCAGATCAGCGCATCATGCGCCTCATACATCTCTGCTTTCGGGAAATAGACATCATTGGTCGCCACAAGCGGCAGGTCCATCTCATAGGCCAGATCGATGTGCCCGCGTTCAGATCCCGCCTCGGCGGGGGGAAGCCGCCCGCCTTCCCCCGGATGGCGCTGCAACTCGACATACAGCCGCTGCGGGAACGCGGCCGCAAGGCGCTCCAGCAAGGCGCGGGCCTTGGGCATCTGCCCGGCCTGCAAGAACCGCCCCAATGGCCCGTCAGGCCCCCCGCTCAGGCAAATCAGCCCGGCGGCGTGTCGGTCCAGATCCTCCAGCGTCACATGCGGCAACTGCCCGTCTCCCCGCAGATACAGGCAGGAATTCAGCTTCATCAGGTTCATGTAACCCGCGTCAGACTGCGCCAGCAGCACAATCGGGGCAGGCGGGCGCGGACGCTCTCCGGCTTGGGCAGGGTCATGCGCCAGACTGACCTGACAACCCACGATCGGCTGCACCCCCGCCCCTTGCGCGGTCACCGAAAATTCCAATGCGGCGAACATGTTGTTGGTGTCCGTCACCGCGATGGCCGGCATTTCTGCGGCCACCGCCATCTTGACCAATGACTTGACCGGAACGGCCCCTTCCAGCAAGGAGTGCTCGGTGTGAACTCGAAGGTGAATGAATCGCGGTGCTTTTGACATATGCGCAGCCTAGCGAAGCATCCGGCCCGGGGAAAGGGTGCCTCATTCTTCGGCAATTCCCGATGGTGCTTCAAAAACGGGCAAGGATATTTGTCTTGCCTTGTGGCGCATCGCCTTGCTTGATGATCTGACAGGGACACACTGTGAAAAACTGGGGGTGCATGCCCGTTTTACGCCGCATCGGGCGGGTATGCAAAAGCCTCGAACGGGGAGAAGGCGGCGGACGATAAAATATGTCGCAGATTGCGTTTCACCTGAACGGAGCGCCTGTCCGCGTGTCTGACGAAGCGCCCACCCGGACGCTTCTGGACTGGTTGCGCGAAAGCCGTGGCCTCACCGGAACCAAGGAAGGATGCAACGAAGGCGATTGCGGCGCCTGCACCGTCATGGTCACCGACGAAAGCGGCAGCCGCGCCTTGAATGCCTGCATCCTGTTTCTGCCGCAACTCGACGGCAAGGCCGTGCGCACCGTCGAAGGCATCAGCGGCCCGCAAGGAGAGATGCATCCCGTTCAGCACGAGATGATCCGCCACCATGGGTCGCAATGCGGTTTCTGCACGCCGGGCTTTGTGGTCAGCATGGCCACAGCCCATCTGAACGGCGCCACCGACCATGATGACCAGCTTGCCGGAAACCTGTGCCGCTGCACCGGCTACGCGCCGATCATCCGCGCGGCGCAAGCGGCCCAAAACGCCCCGGTGCCCGGCTGGATGACAACCGATCGCGATTTGGTCAGCCCGGCGCAACCCGCCGCACAGCCGTCTGCCCCTTCCGCTGCGGGTTCCGGCTTCCGCCCGCGCAGCAGTGACGAACTGGCGGCATGGTATGAGGCCAACCCCGATGCCACGCTGATTGCCGGGGCCACCGATGTGGGCCTCTGGGTCACCAAGCAATTGCGCGACCTCACCCCTGTCGCCTTCCTCAACGGCGTCACCGATCTGCAACAGATCGAAGAGACAGGCGAGTCGCTGCGCATCGGCGCGGGCGTCACCATTGCGGCGCTGCGCGCGGCGCTTGCCCCCCGCTTCCCCTCCTTGGGAGAACTGCTGCGCCGCTATTCCAGCGAACAGGTCCGCAACGCGGCCACCATCGGCGGCAATATCGCCAACGGATCGCCCATCGGTGATGGCCCGCCCGCGCTGATCGCGCTCGGCGCCACCCTGCACCTGCGCAAGGGCAACACCCACCGCCAGATGCCGCTGGAGGACTTCTTCCTCGATTACCGCAAGCAAGACCGTCAGCCCGGCGAATTCGTGGCCTTTGTCACCATCCCGGCACAGGCGCCCGCGCTGCGCTGCTACAAACTCTCGAAACGCTTCGATCAAGACATCTCCGCCGTCTGCGGCTGCTTCAACCTGACGCTGCAAGACGGACGGATCGAGAGCGCCCGCATCGCCTTTGGCGGGATGGCGGGCACCCCGAAACGCGCGCGCGCGGTCGAGGCGGCCCTCTTGGGCAAACCGATGACGCCGGAAACGGCGGAGGAGGCCGCGGCGCAAATGGCGCGGGATTTCACCCCGCTGTCTGACATGCGCGCAAGCGCGGCCTATCGGCTGACCACCGCGCAAAACATGCTGCGCCGCTATGTGCATGATCTGAACGGCGATCCCGTCTCGGTGCTGGAGGTGCGCGCATGAGCATGGGCAAATCCCTCCCGCATGATGCCGCCCCCCTGCATGTGACAGGCCAAGCGCGCTATGTCGACGATATCCCGCTTCCCGGCAATGCGCTGCATCTGGCCTTTGGCCTGTCCACCATCGCCCATGGCCGGGTGACCGCGCTCGATCTCACCGCCGTCCGGGCCGCGCCCGGTGTGGTGGCCGTCTACGGCCCCGAGGATTTCGACGAAGTGCCCGATTGCAGCCCTTCGGCGCATGACGAGCCGATGATCTCGACCGGAGAGGTGTTCTATCTCGGCATGCCGCTGTTTCTGGTGGCCGCCGAAAGCCATCTGGCCGCGCGCAAGGCCGCGCGTCTTGCCAAGGTCACTTATGACGCCCGCCCGGCGCTGCTGACGGTCGACGACGCCCTCGCCGCCAACAGCCGGTTCGAAGACGGCCCGGTGATCTGGACCAAAGGCGATGCCGCGCGCAAGATCGACGCGGCCCCGCATCAGATCGAAGGGCGCTTCGAGGTGGGTGGGCAAGAACATTTCTACCTCGAAGGTCAGGTCGCCGCCTGCCTGCCGCTGGAAGGCGGCGATCTTTTGGTCCACGCCTCGACGCAACACCCCTCCGAGATCCAGCACAAGGTCGCCCATGCCCTGCATCTGCCGATGAGCGCGGTGCGGGTCGAGGTGCGGCGCATGGGCGGCGGCTTTGGCGGCAAGGAAAGCCAAGGCAACGCGCTGGCCATCGCCTGCGCCGTTGTCGCCAGCCGCACCGGGCGCCCGGCCAAAATGCGCTATGACCGCGACGATGATATGATGATCACCGGCAAGCGGCATGACCTGCGCATCCTCTATCGCGCGGGCTTTGATGATCAGGGCCGCGTCACGGGCGTGACCTTCACCCATCTGTTCCGCTGTGGCTGGGCGCAGGACCTGTCCTTGCCGGTGGCCGATCGCGCCATGCTGCACACGGACAACTGCTATCACCTGCCCGACATTCGCATCGAAAGCCACCGCCTCAAGACCCACACCCAAAGCGCCACCGCCTTCCGTGGCTTTGGCGGGCCGCAGGGCATGGTCGGGATCGAGCGGGTGATGGATCACGTCGCCCATGCACTGGGCCGCGATCCGCTGGAGGTGCGGCGGGCAAACTTCTACGCGGCGGCGGCACAGACGCCCGCCTCTGCGGCTCCGGCACCGCAACCCCCCGATCATCCCCCCGCCGATGACAGCGTGGATCTGACCTCGCGCGGGGCGCTTGCCACCAGCGCCGACAGCACCTCCGCCGCGCAGGCGCGGCCGAACCTGCCTGCACAGGGCGAAAGCCCGGGCACGCAGTCCACGCCCTTCTTCATGCCGGTCGAGGATTTCATCGGCCACGAACTGGTGGCCCGTCTGGTCGAAACCTCAGATTACGCCGCGCGGCGCAAGGCCATTGCCCAATGGAACGCGGACAGCCGCATTCTGAAACGTGGGATCGCGCTCACCCCGGTGAAGTTCGGCATCTCCTTCACGCTGACCCACCTCAATCAGGCCGGGGCCTTGGTCCATGTCTATCAGGACGGGTCCATCCACCTCAACCACGGTGGCACCGAAATGGGACAGGGCCTGTTTCAGAAAGTGGCGCAGGTGGCGGCAAGCGTCTTTGGCGTCGATCCAGACCGGGTCAAGATCACCGCCACCGACACGGCGAAAGTGCCCAACACCAGCGCCACGGCGGCAAGCTCCGGCTCTGACCTGAACGGCATGGCCACCCAAGCCGCCTGCCGCACCATCCGCGACCGCATGGCCGCCTTCCTTGCCGAAAAGCATCAGGCCAAGGCCGAGTCCGTCCGCTTCGCCGATGGCATGGTGCATGTCGCGGGCGAGTCCTATGATTTCGCGCGGGTCGTGATGTGGGCCTATCAGGCCCGCGTCAGCCTCTCCTCCACCGGTTTTTACGCCACGCCCAAGCTGCAATGGGACCGCAAGGCCGGCAAGGGCCGTCCCTTCCTCTATTTCGCCTATGGCGCTGCGGTGACAGAGGTGGTGATCGACACCCTGACGGGCGAAAACCGCATTCTGCGCGCCGACCTCTTGCACGACACCGGCAGCAGCCTGAACACCGCCTTGGACATCGGGCAGGTGGAAGGCGCCTATGTGCAAGGCGCGGGCTGGCTGACCACCGAAGAACTCGTCTGGGACGGCAAGGGCAGGCTGACCACCCATGCCCCAAGCACCTACAAGATCCCAGCCTGTTCCGACCGCCCGGATGTGATGAATGTCGCGCTCTGGGACAAACCCAACCGGGAAGACACCGTCGGTCGCTCCAAGGCCGTGGGCGAGCCGCCCTTCATGCTTGGCATCTCGGCGCTTTACGCGCTGTCCGATGCGGTGGCGGCCTGCGGCCCGGGGTATCCGGCCCTCGACGCGCCCGCCACGGCGGAACGCGTGCTGGCGGCGGTGCGGCGGGTGCGCGGCGATGTTTGATCTCGACACGCTGGCCGCAACCGTTGCCGCCCATGGCCCGGTCGCGCGGGTGGTGATCGCCGGACATGACGGCTCCTCCCCGCGCGAACCCGGCGCCTCCCTCTTGGTCTGGCACGACGGGCAATCCGGCACCATTGGCGGGGGCGCGCTGGAATGGGAAGCCACCTTGCGCGCGCGCGCCATGCTGGCATCCGGGGGCCGCGCCGTGCAGCGGGTGCCCTTGGGCCCGGCGCTGGGGCAATGCTGCGGCGGGGCCGTCACCCTTGTGACCGAAGTCTACGATGCCACCTGCCTGCCGGTGGCAGAGGCGGGGGTGGTGGCACGCAGTCTGGACGGGCGCGACCGACCGCTCGCGGTCCAGCGCCTGATCGACCGGGCGCGCGGACAAGGCATCCTCCCCGCGACGCAACTGGTGCAAGGCTGGTTTCTCGAACCCCTCACCCCTCCCTGCCGCGATCTCTGGATCTGGGGGGCCGGGCATGTCGGGCGCGCTCTGGTCGCCGTTCTGGCCCCGCTGCCCGGTCTGCGCCTGACATGGATCGACGTGGCGCCAGATCGCTTCCCTTCCCCCCTCCCCGCTGGCGTGACCGTCCTGCCCTGCGCCGATGCCGCACGTCTGGTGTCCCACGCGCCTCCGGGGGCAGAGCATCTGGTCCTGACCTACAGCCATGCGCTCGATCTGGATCTGTGCCACCGCCTCTTGCAGCACGGCTTCGCCCGTGCCGGGGTCATCGGCTCCGCCACCAAATGGGCGCGCTTCCGCGCGCGGTTGACCGCCCTCGGCCATGCCGCCCCCGCCATCGCCCGCATCGAGTGCCCGATCGGTGACCCGCGCTTGGGCAAACATCCGCAGGCCATTGCCATCGGCGTGGCGCAGGCCGTGCTGTCCCGCAAAGCCCTTCCCTCGTTCAAGGAGACCGCCCTATGACACGGCCCGAACTGCTGCGCGTCGAAGGCGTGACCAAGGCCTATCCCGGCGTGGTTGCCAATTCCGATGTATCCTTTGCGATTTCCGAAGGCGAGATCCACGCCCTTCTGGGCGAAAACGGGGCCGGAAAATCCACGCTGGTGAAAATGATCTACGGGCTGGTCAAGCCCGATCAAGGGCGCATGACCCTGCGCGGCGCCGCATTCTCCCCCAGCGAACCGCGCGCGGCCCGCGCCAGCGGTGTGGCCATGGTCTTCCAGCATTTCAGCCTGTTCGAGGCCCTGAATGTGGCCGAGAACGTGGCTCTGGGCATGGAAAATCCGCCCCCGATGAAAGAACTCGCCGCGCGGATTCGCTCTGTCAGCGAAGAATACGGCCTCCCGCTCGATCCGGCGCGCATGGTGGGGGACCTCTCGGCCGGAGAGCGTCAGCGGGTCGAAATCGTGCGCTGTCTGCTGCAAGACCCCAAACTCTTGATCATGGACGAACCCACCAGCGTGCTGACACCGCAAGAGGTGGAGATTCTGTTCAAGACCCTGCGCCAGCTGTCTGCCGAAGGCACCGCGATCCTCTATATCAGCCACAAGCTCGAAGAGATCCGCGCGCTGTGCGACGAGGCAACGATCCTGCGGCGCGGCAAAGTGGTCGCCACCTGCACACCGCGCGACAGGTCTGCGCGCGAAATGGCTGAATTGATGATCGGCGCCACCCTCACGCCTCCCGCGCGGGCGGGCACCACCAAGGGGGCGGTTGCGCTGGAAGTGGCCGATCTCTCGGTCGCCTCGCCCATTCCGTTCGGCACCGCGCTCAAGAATGTCTCCTTCACCGTGGCCAAGGGCGAAGTGCTGGGCATTGCCGGCGTTGCGGGCAACGGGCAAGACGAATTGCTGCTCGCCCTCTCGGGCGAGCTGCGCGCGAACCGCGATTCCGTGCGGATCAACGGTCAGGGCGCAGGCCACACCGGCCCCAATGAACGGCGCAGCGCGGGTCTGGTGGCCGCCCCCGAAGAACGGCTGGGCCATGCCGCCGCCCCGGACATGAGCCTCGTGGAAAACGCCCTGCTCTCCGGCGCCTTGCGCAAGGGGCTGGTGCAACGCGGCTTCATCGACTGGCAGGCGACAGAACGCTTTGCCGCGGGCATCGTGTCCGATTTCGACGTCCGCACCCCGGGCACCCATGTCGCCGCACGCGCGCTTTCGGGCGGCAACCTGCAGAAATTCGTCGTCGGGCGCGAATTGAGCCAGACCCCTGAAATCATCGTCATCAACCAGCCCACATGGGGCGTCGACGCCGCCGCTGCGGCCAGCATCCGCCAAGCCATTCTGGACCGGGCAGCACAAGGCGCAGCCGTTGTGGTCATCAGCCAAGACCTCGATGAACTTCTTGAAATCGCCGACAATTTCGCCGCCCTCAACGAAGGAAGGCTCACGCCGCCGCGCCCGGTGGCTGGCCTTACGATTGACGAAATCGGCCTGATGATGGGCGGCGCGCACGGGATGGAGGTGGCGCATCATGGCCATTGACGCACACCGCGGCCCCCATGCCCTGCGCGGCGCGGCCGCCTTGCCAAAGAACAGTCTGCAACAGTTGAACGGGGCCCTTGCATGATCCGGCTTGAAAAAAGACCTTCGCCAAGCCGCTTCTGGCAGGCGTCCACGCCCGTGCTGGCGGTGGTGCTCACCATGATCGCGGGCGGGCTCATGTTTGCGGCGCTCGGCAAGAACCCGTTCGAGGCGATCCGCACGATTTTCTGGGACCCGCTGTTCAACCCGCAATTCGCAAGCTATTCGCGGCCTCAACTGCTGGTCAAGGCGGGCCCGCTGATCCTGATTGCCATCGGGCTGTCCTTGGGCTTTCGGGCCGGGATCTGGAACATCGGCGCCGAAGGCCAGTATATCATGGGGGCACTGTTCGGTGCGGGTGTCGGCCTCGCCTTCTATCCTGCCGATCTGTGGTTCATCTTCCCGCTGATGGTGGTGGCAGGTGCCTTCGGAGGCTGGATCTGGGCCATGATCCCCGCCATTCTGCGCACCAAATTCAACACCAATGAAATCCTCGTCAGCCTGCTGATGGTCTATATCGCGCAGAACATCCTGTCGTCGATGTCGCTGGGCCTTCTGCGCAACCCCGAGGGCGGAGGCTTTCCGGGCAGCCGCAACCTCAGCCAATATCCGGCCGCCTCCAATCCCGAACTGATCGCGGGCACCGGCCTGCACTGGGGGGTGATTGCCGCCTTCATGGCGGTGATCGCGGCCTATATCCTGCTTCAGCGCCACATCCTTGGCTTTCACATCAAACTGGCCGGGCAGGCGCCGCGCGCCGCGCGCTATGCCGGGGTGAATCCGACCGGGCTGATCCTGTTGTGCATGGGCATCTCCGGGGCCTTGGCCGGACTCGCCGGCCTGTTCGAGGTCGCGGGTCCCGCCGGACAGATCAGCATCGATTTCAACGTGGGCTACGGCTTTACCGCGATCATCGTGGCCTTTCTGGGGCGGCTGAACCCCATCGGCATCCTGCTCGCCGGGCTGCTGATGGCGCTCACCTATATCGGCGGCGAGCTGGCGCAATTCATGCTGGGCCTGCCCGCGGCGGCGATTCAGGCCTTTCAGGGCATGCTGCTCTTCTTCCTGCTGGCCGTCGATCTGCTCAGCAACTACCGCATTCGCCTTGGCAGCACGAAGGAGGCCATCTGATGTTTGGAGGAATCGATCCGGCTCTGCTGATTTCGGCGCTGATGGTGGCGTCGGTGCCCATCATCCTTGCGGCCATCGGCGAATTGGTTGTCGAGCGCGCCGGGGTGCTCAACCTCGGGGTCGAGGGCATGATGATCATGGGCGCGGTCTGCGGCTTCATCCTCTCCGTGCAAACCGGCAGCGCCTTCATGGGCTTTGTCGGAGGCGCGGTGGGGGGCATGGCGATGGCGCTGATCTTTGGCCTGCTCACGCAATATCTGCTGGCCAATCAGGTGGCCTCAGGGCTCGCGCTCACCTTGTTCGGCTTGGGCTTGTCGTCCTTGATGGGCCAAGGCTTCGTGGGCATCCGCCCGCCTGCCACGGGCGCGGTGCCCTTTGGGCCGCTGGCCGACATCCCCTTCTTAGGGCGCGTCCTGTTCAGCCATGACTGGGTGGTCTACCTCTCCTTGGCCTCGGTCGCCGCGACGTGGTGGGTGCTGCGCTCCACCCGCACCGGCCTCATCCTGCGCGCGGTGGGCGAAAGCCATGATGCCGCGCATGCCCTGGGCTACAAGGTCCGCAAGATCCGCATGTTGGCGATCCTCTTCGGCGGCGCCATGGCAGGCGTCGGCGGCGCCTACATCAGCCTCGTGCGCGTCCCCCAATGGACCGATGGCATCACCGCCGGCGCAGGCTGGATCGCCTTGGCCATCGTGGTCTTCGCGGCATGGCGCCCGTGGCGCGCGCTGATCGGCGCCTATCTTTTCGGCGGAATCTCCGTGCTCCAGCTTAATTTGCAAGCAGCCGGAGCGCGAATCCCGGTCGAATACTTGTCGATGTCGCCGTATCTGATAACCATCCTTGTGCTGGTCATCATGTCCTCGGGGCGCGGAAAGGCCGCACTCAGCGCCCCGGCAAGTCTGGGCAAGAACTTCCACGCCTCACGCTGAGGCATCATCCAAACCGGGGCCGATCAACGGCCCCTTTCAGGGAGACGACAATGAATCGCAGAACACTTCTCGCCACCGCGGCGCTGGGTCTCGGGCTTGCCTTCGGCGGGTCCGCCAGCGCGCAGGGCCTCGACAAGGTCAAGGCCTGCTTCGTTTACGTGGGGCCGATCGGCGATCTGGGCTGGACCTATCAGCACCATCAAGGCGCGCTAGAGCTGGTGGAAACCTATGGCGACAAGGTCGAGATCGCCTTTCAGGAAAACGTGCCGGAAGGCGCCGATGCCGAGCGTGTTCTGACCCAGATGGCCCTGTCAGGCTGCAACATCATCTTCACCACCTCCTTCGGCTACATGGACCCGACGAACAACGTCGCGGCCAAATTCCCCGACATCAAGTTCGAGCACGCCACCGGCTACAAGCGCGAGCATCCGAACGTCTCCACCTACAACGCCCGCTTCTACGAAGGCCGTGCGATTCAGGGCCACATCGCTGGCAAGATGACCAAGACCAACAAGATCGGCTACATCGGCTCTTTCCCGATCCCCGAAGTGGTCATGGGCATCAACAGCTATTACCTGCACGCCAAGAAGGTGAACCCCGATGTCGAACTGTCGGTGGTCTGGGCCTTCACATGGTTTGATCCCGCAAAAGAAGCCGACTCGGCCAAGGCGCTGATCGACCAAGGCGTCGACGTGATCGCCAGCCACACCGATTCGACCGCGCCGCTCGCCGAAGCCGCCAAAACCAACGGCGCCGTCATCGGCTTTGGCCAAGCCTCCGACATGGCCGACTACAAGCCAAGCCCGCGCGTGTCCTCGATCATCGACAATTGGGCCCCCTATTACGTCAAGCGCGTGGGCGAGCTTCTGGACGGCACCTATGAGCAGGTCGACAGCTGGGCAGGCATTCCCGAAGGCGAAGTCGAAATCGGTGAAATCACCGACGCCGTCCCCGCCGAGATCAAGGCCGAGGCCGAGGCGATGCGCGATGCCATCGCAGCGGGCACCTACCACCCCTTCACCGGCCCGATCAACAAACAGGACGGCTCGGTCTGGCTCGCCGAAGGTGCGGTGGCCCCCGATGGCGACCTCTTGGGCATGAACTTCTACATCGAAGGCATTTCGGGCGAAATTCCGAAGTAATCTTCCCTCTGCTCCCGAAAAGGCCCGTGCCACGCACGGGCCTTTTTTGTTGCCCCCTGCCGCAGGGGGACTGCCTTTTCCGGTCTGAACAGGATAGGCACTCTGGCAAACCGGAAGGAGCGCAGATCATGGATGCGGATGTTGTCATCATTGGCGGCGGGATTGCAGGACTCTCGCTGGCGGCACGGCTCGCCCCGTCCCTGTCGGTTGTCTTGCTCGAGGCGGAAGCGGCCTTCGCCCATCACGCATCGGGCCGCTCCGCCGCGCTCTATGAACCCCGCTACGGCAGTCCGGCGGTGGTCGAGCTGTCCTTGGCCTCTGGCGATTTCTTTCGCGCCGCCAAAGGCGTGTTGTCCCCCCGTGGCCTGTTGATGGTCGGGCGCGCCGCCGACGCCGATGCCTTCCGCGCCGACTCGGCCTCCATGGGGCTGTCGCCGATCACAGTGGCCGAAGCCTGCGCCATGGTGCCCATCCTCAACCCCGACAGCGTCGCCTTGGCCGCCCATTCTCCCGACGCATGGGACATCGACACCGATCTCTTGCTGCAAGACTTCGTGCGAACCGCCCGCGCCGCGGGCGCCCGGCTGCACACCCATGCCGCCGTCACCGACATCCGCCGCGCAGGCGGCCTGTGGCATCTGACAACCGCAGCAGGCCCGGTGTCGGCGCGGCTTCTCGTCAACGCGGCCGGCGCATGGGTCGACCAGATCGCCCGGCTGGCAGGCACACAGCCCTTGGGCTTCACCCCCTACCGACGCTCGATGGCGCGCCTTCCGGCACCGGGCGCGCAAGACGTGTCCCGCTGGCCCATGCTCTTCGGGGCCGGGGAGTCATGGTATGCAAAGCCCGACGCAGGCGCCCTGATCGTCTCGCCCGCAGAAGAGCACGCGACCGAACCGCATGATGCCTGGGCCGACGACATGATCCTTGCCGAAGGCCTCGCGCGGTTCGAGCAGATGGTGACCGAACCCGTCACGCGGCTTTTGTCGAACTGGGCGGGCCTGCGCACCTTTGCCCCCGACCGCACGCTGGTGATCGGCCATGATCCGCAGGAGCCCGCGTTCTTCTGGCTGGCCGGCCAAGGCGGACAAGGCTTTCAGTCCTGCCCTGCCGCAAGCCAGCTGGCCGCCGATCTGATCCTCGGCCAAAGCCCGGCACTGTCCGCCGCTCTGGTCGCGGCGGTCTCGCCCGCGCGCTTCGGCGGCAGAGCGCCTGTCCTTAGGGCCGCCGCGCATTTCGACGGGTGACACCCGGCCAGCCTTGCGGCACAGTCGCCCGATGAAACGCGCCCCCTTGCTCCTTGCCGCCTTGTCCCTTGTCGCCCTCTCGCTTGCCGCCTGCGGCGGATCGCGCCCCGCCGCTGTCGCAGGCGCCGCCTCGCCCGTCAGCGGACCGGTCACCGCGCCCAATTTCGGGGATCGCAAACCCCATCCGTGGGACGGCCGTGCGCCCTCTGCCTATGCCGTGCATGGCACCGACACCTCCCGCTACCAGCCCCCGGTGGATTGGGTGACGGCACGCGCCAATGGCATCAACTTCACCTTCATCAAGGCAACCGAAGGCGCCGAGGATGCCGACCCGATGTTCCAGCAGCACTGGACCGCGGCCCGCGCCGCAGGCGTCGCCACCGGCGCCTATCACTTCTGGTATCACTGCGCGCCGGGCCGGGCGCAGGCCCAGAACTTCATCCGCCGGGTCCCCAAGGCCCGCGGCGCGCTGCCACCCGTGCTCGATCTGGAATGGACGCCGTTCTCTCCCACCTGCACCCGGCGGCCGCCACAGGCCGAACTGCTGGCCGAGGCGCAAATCTTCCTCGACACGGTGGCGCGCCATTATGGGCAAATGCCGCTGGTCTATGTCAGCCCCGACATTTTCGCCTCACATGAACTCTGGCGCCTGCGCGGGGTGGAATTCTGGGTCCGGTCTGTCGCCGGACACCCGTCGAAGGTCTATCCGGGCACCCGCTGGACCTTCTGGCAATATTCCGGCACAGGGCAGATCCCGGGCAAGGCCGGAGACGGCGACCTGAACGTCTTTGCAGGCTCCCGCGCCGCCTGGCAGGCCTGGCTGGCGCGGCGCGCGCATCCCTAGAACCGCGCGCCAGCGGTGCCCCCGGGGCTCTGCCCCGGACCCCGGAGTATTTCCGAAAGGTGCAAATCGAAGCCGGGGCTATGCTTGCACCTTTTCCAAATACTCCGGGGGTCCGGGGGCTGGCCCCCGGCCGCGGTGTCAGCCATCGACACGGATGCGGGCATTGGTCGGGTCGAAGGGGCTGTCTTCCACCACCACCGCATCCCATTCCTGCCGCAGGATCTTGACCTTCAGCCGCGTGCCCACCTCGGCCAGATCGGGGCGCACATAGCCCATGCCGATCTGCTTGCCAAAGGCGACCGAATAGCCGCCCGAGGTCAGACGCCCGACCTTTTCGCCGTTGAGGAGCAGCGCCTCCTTGCCCCAAGGATCGGTGTCCTCCGGCCCGTCAATCAGCAGAGTGCAGCATTTTGAGCGGATGCCGGTCGCCAGCATTGCCTCCTTGCCCTGAAACGCCTTGGACAGGTCCACGAAGCGGTCCAGCGCGGCTTCCAGAGGGGTCGCATCGCGCCCCAGCTCATTGCCAAAGGCGCGGTAGGATTTCTCCTGCCGCAGCCAGTTCTGCGCCCGCGCCCCCACCAGCTTCATGCCGTGTTTCTCGCCCGCCTTCAGCAGCAGGTCCCACAGATGGCGCTGCATCTCGATCGGGTGGTGCAGTTCCCAGCCCAGCTCGCCGGTATAGGCCACCCGGATCGCGCGCACCGGCACCATGCCCAGCTCGATGTTGCGCATCGACAGCCACGGAAAGCGCTTGTTCGACAACACCGTCTCCGGATTGGCGTCCTTGACGATTTCCGCCAAGATCTTGCGCGCATTCGGTCCGGCCAGCGCGAAGACGCCCCATTGCGTGGTGACATCATGGATGTCGATATGGCCGAACTCGGGGGCCTTGTCCTGCGCGCATTTGCGCAGGAAATCCGCATCGTAATCGGTCCAGGCCCCGGCCGAGACGAGGTAATATTCGTCCTGTGCCAGCCGCACGATGGTGTATTCGGTGCGGGTGGTGCCGGTGGGGGTCAGCGCATAGGTCAGGTTGATGCGGCCCACGGCGGGCAGCTTGTTGCAGGTGAACCAGTCAAGGAACTGCGTCGCCCCCGGACCGCGCACCAGATGCTTGGTAAAGGCGGTGGCATCGATCAACCCGGCGGTTTCGCGGATCGCCTTGGCCTCTTCCACGGCATATTGCCACCACGCGCCACGGCGGAAGCTGCGGGCATGGTGGTCGAAATCCTCGGGCGCATCCTTGGGGCCGTAATAGATCGGCCGTTCCCAGCCGTTCACCTGACCGAATTGCGCGCCCAGCGCCTTTTGCCGGTCATAGACCGGGGCGGTGCGCAGCGGGCGGCAGGCTTCGCGCTCTTCATCGGGGTGGTGCAGGATGAAGACATGCTCATAGCATTCTTCATTCTTGCGCGCGGCATATTCGGTGGTCATCCACTGGCCATAGCGGCGCGGATCAAGGCTGGCCATGTCGATCTCGGCCTCGCCTTGGGTCATCATCTGCGCCAGATAATAGCCGGTGCCGCCTGCTGCGGTGATGCCAAAGCTGAAGCCTTCGGCGATCCACATGTTGCGCAGCCCCGGCACCGGACCGACCAGCGGGTTGCCATCCGGCGTGTAGCAGATCGGGCCGTTGAAATCGTCCTTCAGCCCCACGGTTTCCGAAGACGGCAGGCGGTGGATCATCGACATGTATTCGCCCTCGATCCGCTCCAGATCCAGCGGGAACAGATCGGCGCGGAAGCTTTGCGGCACGTCATACAGGAACCTTGCGGGCGCATTGCGCTCATAGGGGCCCAGAATCCAGCCCCCGCGTTCCTCGCGCACATACCATTTGGCATCGGCATCGCGCAGCACCGGGTGCTCGGCATTGCCCGCCTTGCGCCAAGCCACCAGCGCCGGATCGGGCTCGGTCACGATATACTGGTGCTCCACCGGGATCGCTGGGATCTTCACGCCCAAAAGCCGCGCGGTGCGTTGGGCGTGGTTGCCCGTCGCGGTGACGACATGCTCGGCCCGGATCTCGAAGGTCTCGTCGCTCGCCACCAGATTGCCGCCCTGCTCCACCATGCGGGCGCAGGTCACGATCCACTCCGACCCGGTCCAGCGATAGCCGTTGACCTGAATCTTGCGCTCGATCGTGGCGCCCAGTTGCCGCGCGCCCTTGGCCATGGCTTGGGTCACATCGGCCGGGTTGATATAGCCGTCCTGCGGGTGGAACAGCGCGCCCACCAGATCTTCGGTGCGCAACAGCGGCCAGCGCTCTTTCATCTCCTTCGGCGTCAGGAATTCGTGATAGACCCCGGCGGTTTCCGCGACGGAAGAGTAAAGCATATACTCGTCCATCCGCTCTTGCCGCTGCGCCATGCGCAGGTTGCCGACCACCGCAAAGCCCGCGTTCAACCCGGTTTCCGCCTCGAGGGATTTGTAGAAATCCACCGAATATTTGTGAATATGCGTGGTGGCATAGCTCATGTTAAACAAGGGCAGCAGCCCGGCGGCGTGCCATGTCGATCCGGCGGTCAGCTCATCGCGCTCCACCAGCATCGTGTCCCAGCCTGCCTTGGCCAAGTGATAGGCGATGCCGTTTCCAACGGCGCCGCCGCCGACAACAAGGGCTTTCACATGCGTTTTCATGGGCAATCTCCGGACTTGGCCTTTGTGCCATCAATGCCTGATCGAGAAAATGGCGGACAAGATCCGCCGACCTTTGGCAGACGAAAACGACATCCTTGATCGAACCCCGGCCTGCCGTTTGCTCCGCCTCATCCGGCCAAAGCTTGGGCGCGGGGCGCTGCAAACCCGCAAAGCGGCATTTTGTTCCGTTGAAATCGCAAAACAAAATCGGGGTCTTTCCGGGAACGTATGCGATGCGGCGGTGTTTGTTGTTCATACCGACGGCACAGAGGGTCGTGCAAAACACCCTCCCCCCGCTGTCTTCGAAAGAACAGGAGACGACCATGAAAAAGCTTTTTGGAACTTCCGCCCTTGTGATGGCTCTCGCTCTGCCGGCCTTCGCGCAGACCGCTGCCACCCCCGCTCCCGATGCAACCGCCCCGATGGCCGCCGATGGCAATATGGCGATGACCTCGCCCTATCTGGAAGGCGTTGACCGTGGCGTGCGCGCCTCCGATTTCATCGGCAAGCGCGTTTACGTGACCGAGCAGGACACCTCGGCCATGTCGACCGACGCCATCGCCGCAGCCGACACCGAATGGGATGACGCTGGCGAGATCTCTGACCTCATCATCTCGCTGAACGGCGATGCCGAGGCCGTGCTGGTCGATTTCGGCGGCTTCCTCGGGATTGGCGAAAAGACCGTCGCCCTGTCGCTGTCCAACCTCGTGATGGTGCCGGACTCGAACAGCCCCGATGACTACTTCATCGTGTTCCACGGCACCAAGGAAGCGCTGGAAGCCGCGCCGGAATTCAACCCGGACATGGTGTTTGAAGCTTCGGCCGTTGACAACACCGCCGTGGCAACCGATGGCATGACGGCAACCGCACCAGCCGCTGATGGCATGGCCACCACCGCTCCGGCTGCGGATGGCATGACCGCAACCGCTCCGGCCGCAACGGCTCCGGCAGATGGCACGATGGCCGCTGATGGCACCATGGCTGCCGAAGGCACCTACACCGATGGCGGCATGGCCGACTTCAGCGTGATGGCCGAGAACGACCTGATCGGCAAGCGCGTGGTGGGTGCCAATGACGAAGACGTCGGCGAAATCAGCGCCGTGGCCGTGGGTGCCAATGGTGCGATCGAAGGCGCCATCGTTGACGTGGGCGGCTTCCTCGGGATTGGCGAGCGTCGCGTGTCGCTCGGCTCGGATGCTCTGACCACCGTGGTGGATGCTGACGGCACCGTGGACCACTTCCGTGTGACCATGACCCAAGAGCAGCTGGAAGCTCTGCCCGAATATCAGGGCTGATCTGCCTCTGTAACCTTACAGAAACGCACAGTGGGCGGGGTGGCTTTGGCCACCTCGCCTTCTTTTTATCCCCGCCGCGCCCTTTGGCCCAAGGCCGCGGTGCCAGCAAAGATCACCGCCGCCACCACAATGATCGACGGCCCCGCCGGCGTGTCCTGCCACAGCGACAGTTGCAGCCCGCCCAGCGCCGACAGCGCGCCGATCCCCACCGCCAAAGCCGCCATCGCTTCGGGCGTCCGCGACAGGGCACGGGCCGCAGCCGCCGGAACGATCAGCATGGCCGCAATCAGCAGCGCGCCAACCACCTTGATGGCCACCGCCACCACAATGGCAAGCGCTACCGTCAGCACAAGCCGCTCGCGGTCCGGGTTCAGGCCGCTGGCATGGGCCAGATCCTCGTTCAGCGTCGCGGTCAAAAGCGCCTGCCAGCGCCACGCCAGCAAGCCCAGCACCACCACGGCGCCGCCCCAGACAAAGGCAAGGTCGCCCCGGCTGACCGCCAGAATATCCCCGAACAGCCACGCCGAAAGATCCGTGCGCACGCCCGGCACGAAAGACACGGCGACAAGTCCAAAGGCCAGCGCCGAATGCGCCAGAACGCCCAAAGTGGTGTCCATGGTCCAGCCTTTCGCCGCCAGCGTTGCCACGGTCACGGCCATGGCCAAGGACACCACCATGATGCCAAACCCCACCGGCACATCGGTCGCAAGCGCCAAGGCCACGCCCAGAATGGCCGCATGCGCCGTCGCATCCCCGAAATAGGCCATGCGCCGCCAGACCACGAAAGATCCCAAAGGCCCGGTCGCCAAGGAAAGCCCCACCCCGGCAAGGGCGGCGCGGGTCAGAAAATCGTCAAGCATGGCTGTGATCACGGTCATGAGAATGGGGGTGGGCATGGTCGTGGTGATGCCCATGGTCATGGTCATGGTCATGTCCATGGTCATGCACGTGCTGATACAGCGCCAAGGCTCCCTTGGTGCCCAGCCCGAACAGGGCGCGATACTCGGGCGCCGACGAAACCACATGCGGCGTGCCTTCACAGCAGACATGGCCGTTCAGGCAGATCACCCGGTCGCTCGCGGCCATCACCACATGCAGATCATGGCTCACCATGAGCACCGCCGCCCCCGATGTGGCCCGCACATCCTCGATCAGCTGGTAAAATCCGGCCTCGCCCGGCTGATCCAGACCCTGCGTCGGCTCATCCAGCACCAGAAGCTGCGGATCAGACAACAGCGCCCGCGCCAACAAGACCCGCTGCAACTGCCCGCCCGACAAGTTGGCCATTTGCACCGCTTCCACCGCAGGCACGCCCACCCGGGCCAGCGCGCGGCTGGCCGCCGCGTCCTCCACCCGCACCGGCAAAGACAGGAACCGCCGCACCGTCATCGGCAAGCTGCGGTCCAGCGCCAGACGCTGCGGCACATAGCCGATCCGCAGCCCTGCGGCCCGCTGCACCTGCCCTTGCGCCACCGGGACGATCCCCAGCAAAGCCCGCAACAGCGTCGACTTGCCAGACCCGTTCGGGCCAACGATGGTCACGATCTCGCCCTGCTGCACCGCCATCGACACATTGTGCAGCACCTCGCTGCCGCCAAAACGAACGCAGATCTTCTCCGCCGCGATCAGGCTCATTTCGCCGTGTCCCGGCAGGCCGGGCACAGGCCCAAGGCTTCGATGTTCGACCGCTCCACCACGAACCCAATGGCAGCCGCCGCCGTGTCAAGCGCCGCCCGCACCGGGGCCGCCGGGGCCTCGGCCACAGTGTCGCAGGCCTTGCAGATCAGAAAGGCGGGCGCATGCGCCTCGCCCGGATGCATGCAGGCGGCAAAGGCATTCAGACGGCGGATGCGATGGGCAAACCCCTGCTCCACCAGAAACTCCAAGGCCCGATAGGCCACGGGCGGCTGATTGCCGAAGCCGTCGGCGGCCAGCCTTTGCAACACGTCATAGGCCCCCATCGCCTTATGATTCTCCAACAGAATCTCCAGCACGCGCTTCCGCACCGGGGTCATCCGTGCGCCCGAGGCCGCCGCCAGCGTCTCGGCCCGCGCCAAGACATCCGCCGCGCAATGGCTGTGGTCATGCCGCGCAAAGGCCAGATCGGGGCTCGCGCAGCCGGGGCAATCCTCGTCATGCACATGCGCGCCGGAAGCAGGATCATGGGGCATGGCGGGCTCCTCGTGGGTTGACCGGTTATGATATAACATACATAAGGCGCGAAACGATGTTCAGAAAGGCCTGCAAGATGCGTTATATCATATCCCTCCTCTTGGCCAGCACCGCCCTTCCTGCGCTCGCCGATGTGCCACGCGTCGTCACCGATATCCCGCCGGTGCATGCGATTGCGGCACAGGTGATGGGTGATCTTGGCCAGCCAGAGCTGTTGCTGGACCGGGGCGCCAATGCCCACAACTACCAGCTGCGCCCCAGTCAGGCCGCAAGCCTTGCCGATGCAGGGCTGGTGGTCTGGGTCGGCCCCGAGATGACACCGTGGATGGAGCGTGCGCTCGACGGCTTGTCCCCCGATGTGCCACGTCTGTCCTTGCTGAACGCCGAAGGCACGCTGCGCCGCGACTATGGCGATGACAGCGCCCATGACCACGCGGACCACGCCGGACATGACCACGGCGACGAAGCCAAGGCCGCAGGTCACGACCACGACCACGATCATGACCATGACCATGACCATGACCACGATCACGCGGAAGCAGCCAAGGCCGAAGACCACGCTCACGACGATCATGCGGGGCATGACCACGCCGCACATGACCACGACAGCCATGACCACGAAGGGCACACGCATTCCGGGGTTGACCCGCATGCTTGGCTGGACCCGGCCAATGCCAAGGTCTGGGCCGGGGCCATCGCGGCGGAATTGTCGCGCCTTGATCCGGAAAACGCCGCCACCTATGCCGCGAATGCGGCGGCGGCACAGGCGCGCATCGACGCGCTGGATGCCGAGCTTGCTGCGCAACTGGCCCCCGTCGCGGACAAGCCCTTTGTGGTTTACCACGACGCTTATGGCTATTTCACCAGCCACTACGGGCTGACCATGGCCGGCGCGGTGGCGCTGGGTGATGCCAGTTCACCGGGGGCCGCGCGCCTGCGCGAATTGTCGGCCACGGTCGCAGAGGGTGGCGCGCTCTGCCTCTTCCCCGAGGCACAGCACGATCCGGCACTGGTGACCCAAATGGCCGAAGGCACGGCGGCGCGGGTCGGCGCGGCGCTGGACCCAGAGGGCAGCACGATCGACGCCGGGCCGGATGCCTATGACGCGCTGCTGCGCGCCTTGGCTAGCAATCTGGTGGCCTGCCTGAACGGCTGAAGGCCACGGAGCACAACAAAAGGCCGGGGACAGCCCCGGCCTTTTTTCGTTGGGGGCCTAGCCTTCCACCCCGCCTGTCCCGGTCGCCCGGAACCAGCGGATGATGGCAAGCCGCTCTTCCGGCTCCATATAGCTCAGGTTTCCGGGCGGCATCGCATGGCTCACACCCGCCTGCAGATAGATCCGCCGCGCCTCATGCGCGATCTGCGCCTCGGTTTCCAGCACCAACCCTTTGGGCGGCCAGACCATGCCCTCCCAATTCGGCTCGGCCGCATGGCACATGCTGCACCGCCCCTGCACGATACCGACCACATCCTCGAACCCGGGGGCGGCCGCGTGTTGCAAGGCGGTGCCGGTCAGCGCCGCCTCGGCCTCTGGCACGCTGCGCAGCGGCGCGGTGGACAGCCAGGCGATCACCAGAAACAGGATCGCCGTCACACCCCACGTCCAATGCGGATTGCCCTTGCGCGCATGCTTGGTGTTGAACCAATGCCGGATCGTCACCCCCATCAGGAACACAAGGCTGGCGATGATCCAGTTGTATTGCGTCGCAAACACCAGCGGATAGTGGTTCGACAGCATCAGGAACAGCACCGGCAGCGTCAGATAGTTGTTATGTGTGCTGCGCTGCTTGGCGATCTTGCCATATTTCGCATCCGGCGTGCGCCCGGCCTTCAGATCCGCCACCACGATGCGCTGGTTCGGCATGATGATCATGAACACATTGGCAGACATGATGGTGGCGGTGAACGCGCCAAGGTGCAAAAGCGCCGCACGGCCAGAAAACACCTGCGTGTAAAACCACGACATCCCCACCAGCACGGCAAACAGCGCCACCATCAGCACCGTCTGATCGGCATTCACGAAAACCCGACACAGCGTGTTATAGGCCAGCCAACCAAAGGCAAGCGAGGCCAGCGAAATCGCCACCGCCTGCCACACCTGCAGATCCATCACCGTCGGATCGATCAGGAACATCTCGGCGCCCAGATAGTAGACCAGCACCAGCATCGCAAAGCCCGAAAGCCATGTGGCATAGCTCTCCCATTTGAACCAAGTCAGATGCTCGGGCATCATCGCAGGGGCCACCAGATATTTCTGGATGTGGTAGAACCCGCCGCCATGCACCTGCCATTCCTCCCCATGCGCGAGGGGCGGCAGGCTCGGCGTCTTGCGCAGGCCAAGATCCAGCGCGACGAAATAGAACGAAGACCCGATCCATGCGATGGCGGTGATCACGTGCAACCAGCGCACCCCGATCTCGACCCACTCCCACATCACCGCCAGATCATACATCAGCCGTCTCCCTGCTTCTCTTTGGCGCAAACGCTATACCGCCGAAACATCTTCTGTTAATCCAAAGAAATGCCGGATCACTTTCAATTCGTGCGATATAATTGGATGTGCCCAGATGTCCTACGTCAACACCATCCGCATGTTTGTCCGTGTCTATGAATTGGGCAGCATGAGCGGCGCCGCCCGCGACCAGCGCACCTCGCCCGCGGTGGCTTCGGCGCGAATCTCCGAACTGGAAAAGCATCTCGGCGTGCGCCTGTTCAACCGCACCACCCGCAGCCTGCAACCCACCGAAAACGGGCGGATCTTCTACGAAGGCGCGGTGCGCATTCTCGAAGCGATCGAAGATGCCGAAGCCGCGGTGATGGATGTCACCCAAAACCCGCGCGGCACCATCTTTGTCGCGGCCCCCCTTGGCATCGGCCGCCGCTTCATTGCCCCGCATGTGCCCGCCTTCAAGGATCTCTACCCCCTGATCGACGTGCGTCTGCGCCTGTCTGACAGAGGCGTGGATGTGGTCAGCGAAGGCATCGACGTGGCCTTCCATCAGGGCATTCTGGAAGACAGCACCTTGAAGGTGCGCCTGATCGCCGATTGTCACCGGGTGCTCTGCGCCGCACCCGCCTATATCGCCCGGCGCGGCATGCCCGAAGACGGCGCGGCACTGGTGCGGGACCGCCATGATTGCCTGAACCTGCGATACCCCGGCGCCAAGGAGTTTCAATGGACCCTGACAACCCCCGAAGGCCCACGCCGATTTGAAATCTCTGGCCCCTATGAATCCGATGATGGCGATGTGCTCACGCAATGGGCGCTCAGCGGCCGCGGGATCGTGATGAAGCCGCAATTCGAGGTGGCCGAGCATTTGCGCTCGGGCGCGCTGGTGCCGGTGGCCACAGCCACGCCGCCGATCTCGGTGCAATTGTCCAGCCTCAGCCAGCACCGCCGCCTGAAAGACCCCAAGGTGCGGCTTTTCACCGATTACATGGCCGCGCGGATCAAGGAAGAGTTGCGCCGCGCCATCGACGGCCCCTCCCCATAAAAACGCCCGCGCGGTGCGGCGCGGGCGTTCAAAACCTTCAAAGCGTTCAGGTCAACTTACTGAATCTGCTGACCGTTCACAAAGATCGACCCGCCTTCACGCGCCTCGATCTTCGATGTCAGCACATCATCCCCGGCGGATTGGCCGAACATCGCCATCATCATGCGGGCGCCCATGGCATCTTCCTCGGTCATGACGCCCAGTTTGATCAGCGCATCAATCACCTTGTTGCCGCCTTCCAGACGCACATCCGCCGTGCCCACCGGCAGCGGCGGGCCACCCATCGCCACCATCGAATTGTCAAAGGTAAAGGCGCCAGACCCGGTCGCCGTGGCGCCCAAAGCCTTGATCGCCAGCGTGCGGATGTCCAGGCTCTGCACCTCTGGCGTCGTCGTCGGGGCCGTGCCGGTTTCCGCGGAAGCCATCAGGTCCAGCACATCGATCTTGGCGGTGCCGCCCAGATCCAGCGCCACATCCAGCGGGCCGCGCTCCAGCACTGCGTCCGGGTCGATCATGCCCCAGGCCGCCTCGTCAAACACCAGATTTTCCAGCTTCAGCTCAAAGCCATAGTCTCCGGCCGTCTCGCCGGTGACCAAGGGCATCCCAAAGCCAAAGACAAAGGCATCCGTGGTGGCATTCACAGGGGCGGGCGTCATCGGTGGCCGCAAGGTCAGCGCCATGCCCTCCACGCTGGTGGCCACGTCAAACACGTCCTTGTTGGCGACCACCGTGGTTGTCCCCGGCTCCGACGAAAACGCAAGGCTCATCGGCATCATCGGATTGCTGTCCGCGATATCGCCTTTGGAAACGCCCTGCGTCGCCTCGAAATCCAGCCCAAGCCCTCCGCGCACTGCGGCAATAAAGCCCGCGCTGTCTTGCAGCGACAGCAGGTCAAGCCCTTCGGGCAGGGTGATCTCGCCGCTCAGCGCCAGATCCTCCGTGTCGCTGGTCTGCGCGCCATCGATGCCAAGCGCGGGGTCTTTCTGGTTGATGGCGTAAAGCAGCCGGTCCACCGACATCTCAACCCCCAGCGCCTCAAGCCCGCGGGTGTAGCGTCCTGCCAAGGCGACCATGTCAAAGGTGCCGTCAAAGCTGCTGTCGCCCTCCACCACATTCACCACGGCCTTCAGGCTGTCGGCGTCGATGCCATAGCCCAGACCGCCCGCATCCTCAAAGGCGCTGATCGAAAGCGCCTCATGGGTGATGACCACGGTGCCGGGCCCGCTGTTCTGCACCTTGATCTCGCCGGGGAAGAAGGCCACGCTGCCATCGTCTTGCTCAACAATGGACACGTCCGAGATGGTGGCAATCGCGGCCTCTCCGGCCGGCGCGATGCTGACGCCGTTCAACGTCAGCTCGCCATCGCCGGGAACCTCCGTCGCCGCCGTGATCGTCATGCCGCCGGCAACCGCCGCCGCCTGCAAATCCGCCCAGACCTGATCAACCGTCAGCGCCGCATGCGCCGTGCCGCTCATCAAGAACGCCATCACGGGCGCCGTCATCAATACCTTGGACCTGAACATCCCATTCTCCCGAAAAAGCACTTTCATTGTCGCAAGACAGAACCGCTTTTGGGCCTTAAGTGCAAGGTGAGGTTTCAGATACCTTGGGCGGAAGTCCTCTCAGCTGCCGCGATAGGTCGAATAGGCAAAGGGCGAGATCAGCAAAGGCACATGATAGTGCTGCTCGGCATCCGGCACCCCGAAACGGATCGGAATTTCGTTTAAAAACAATACGTCACCCGTCGCCTGCCCGGTTTCGCGCAGGTAATCCCCGGCAAAGAACACCAGTTCATAAGTGCCCGCCTTCAGCGCCTCGCCCGACAGAAGCGGCGCATCCGTGCGCCCGTCGCTGTTGGTCACAACCTCGGCAACTTTCTTGTGCGCATTGCCACTGACCCGGTAAAGCCAGATCTTCACGCCTGCCGCCGGTTTGCCGCGCGCCGTATCCAGCACATGCGTTGAAAGCCGTCCCATCGCCCGCTCCTTGCTCTTGGTCGCCTGCCATCTCAGCACGAATGGCCCGCCGATGCGACCACCGCAACGCAGAATATGTCTTTCTGTAATTTATTGATAAAACAGCCCGAAATTACAGGCTATCTTGCGGCACCGCTTGAAAGTGAGGGTTCGCAGGTGAACAGATACCCCCGAGATTTCCGTGGCCACGGCCCGGACGCCCCCGATGCACAATGGCCCGGCGGCGCAAAGATCGCCGTCTCGCTCGTGCTCAATTACGAAGAAGGGGGCGAGAACAACCTGCTGCACGGCGATGCGCAATCCGAAGCCTTCCTGTCCGACATCGCCGGGGCCGCGCCTTGGCCCAACATGCGCCACTGGAACATGGAGTCGATCTATGACTACGGCGCGCGCGCCGGGTTCTGGCGGCTGCACCGGCTCTTTACCGGGCGCAACCTGCCCGTCACCGTCTATGGCGTCACCTCGGCCCTTGCCCGCAACCCCGAACAGGTCGCGGCCATGCAGACCGCCGGTTGGGAAATCGCCAGCCACGGGCTGAAATGGGTCGATCACCGTGACATGCCCGAAGAGGAGGAACGCGCCCAGATCGCCGAATCCTTCCGCCTGCACCAAGAGGTGACAGGCGCGGCGCCTTTGGGCTGGTATACTGGCCGCTGTTCCATGAACACGGTGCGCCTGACCGCCGAAACCGGTCAACTCGCGTGGATTTCCGACACCTATGACGACGACCTTCCCTATTGGAAAGAGGTGGGGGACCATGACCAACTGGTCATCCCCTACACGCTCGAAGCCAATGACATGCGCTTTGCCACCGCGCCGGGCTACATCACCGGCGAGCAATTCTACCAATATCTGAAAGACAGCTTCGACGTGCTCTATGCCGAAGGCATGGCAGGCCGCGCCAAGATGTTTTCCATCGGGCTGCACAACCGCCTGATCGGGCGCCCGGGCAAGATGGCGGGCCTCCAGCGCTTTCTCGACTATGCGCAAGGCCATGAAGGCGTCTGGTTCCCGCGCCGCATCGACATCGCCCGTCATTGGGCGCAGACGCATCCGCACAAACGCATCGAGCGTCCCAGCCAGATGGACCGCGCCCGCTTTGTCGCGCGCTTCGGCAGCATCTTTGAACACTCGCCCTTCATCGCCGAACGCGCCCATGATCTTGAACTCGGCCCCGCCCATGACAGCGCCACCGGCCTGCACAATGCGCTGGCCCGCATGTTCCGCAGCGCCTCGCCCGACGAGCGGCTGGGGGTCCTGCGCGCGCACCCGGATCTGGCCGGCAAGCTCGCCGCCGCCAAGCGGCTGACGCCCGAGTCCACCGCCGAGCAGGCCAGCGCCGCGCTGGACGCCCTCACCGATGCCGAGCGCGACACCTTCCAGCGGCTCAACCGCGACTATGTGGCCAAGCACGGCTTTCCCTTCATCATCGCGGTGCGTGACAACACGAAAGACAGCATCCTTGCCGCCTTTACGGCCCGTATCGCCAATGACACCGCGACCGAATTCGCCACCGCCTGTGCGCAGGTGGAACGCATTGCCGCCCTCCGGCTGAAGGACATGCTGCCATGACCGCGTATTACACCCCCCAAGGCGGTCTGCCGCCGCAAACCCAGTTGATGACCCAGCGCGCCGTCTTTACCTCGGCCTATGCCGTCATTCCCAAGGGCTGCTTTTCCGACATCGTCACCAGCTTCCTGCCCGGCTGGCGGCAGACGCGGCTTTGGCTGATCGCCCGCCCGATGTCAGGCTTTTCCGAAACCTTCAGCCAATATGTGATGGAAGTCGCCCCCGGCGGCGGCTCCGACGCGCCAGATCCGGAAACCGGGGCCGAACACTGGCTGTTCTTCACCGACGGTCTGGCCACGCTGACGATCGATGGCGAAGGCCATGAGATGGAAAGCGGCAGCTACGCCTATATCCCGGCAGGCCAGCGCTGGACCCTTCTGGCCGAAGGCAAAGGCCCGGCCCGCTTTCACTGGCTGCGCAAGCTCTACGAACCCGCCCCCGGCGTGGATCGGCCAGACCCGATCATCATCAACGAACGCGACGTGCCGCTTTCCCTGATGCCCGACACCAACGGCGCATGGGGCACCACCCGCTTCGTCGACCCGAACGATCTGCGCCATGATGCGCATGTGAACATCGTGACCTTCCAGCCCGGCGGCTCCATCCCCTTCGAAGAAACCCATGTGATGGAGCACGGGCTCTATGTCTTGCAGGGCAAGGCGGTCTACAAGCTCAATCAGGATTGGGTCGAGGTCGAAGCCGGGGATTTCATGTGGCTGCGCGCCTACTGCCCGCAGGCCTGCTATGCCGCCGGTCCCGGACCTTTCCGCTACCTGCTGTATAAGGATGTGAATCGCCACGCAAAACTGCGCGGGCCCGGGGCATTTGGGGGGATGCGCTGACCCGCGCGCCCCACACCTTCCTCCCCTCTCGCCCGCAAGATGCAAGGCCCCACCACAACGGAGCGTTCAGCCCATGCCAGTGATCCACCCCCGGCCTCTGACCTCGGCAGATTTCGCCCCCTTCGGCGAGGTGCTCGAGGCCTCTGGCGCGTTCCGCCTCATCAATGCGGGCCTGTGCCAGCGCCACCATGATCTTGCCGCGCTCGATTTCGGGCCAGACGGGCAGGCGGGGATCTCTGTCTTCAGCGCCGTCCCGCGCGCCCTGCCCTACAGCTTCGATCTGATCGAACGCCATCCCGAAGGCTCGCAGGCCTTCCTGCCAATGACCCAGCATCCGTTTCTGGTGATCGTGGCGCAGTCCCCGCAAGATGCACCCATCGCCTTCCTGACGAATGGCACCCAAGGCATCAACCTGCGGCGCGGGGTCTGGCATGGCGTCCTCACACCGCTTCACGCGCCCGGCCTTTTCGCGGTCGTCGACCGGATCGGCAGCACGCCCAATCTCGAAGAGCATCGCTACACCGAAAGCTGGACGGTCCTGCCGCTCTGACCGCTGCGGCACCCCGGCTCAGCGGGATCGCAGCACCCGCCGCAGGATCTTGCCGCTGGCCGATTTCGGGATCGCATCGATGAACTCGATCCGGACGGGCTGCTTGTAACTGGCCAGATGGCCGCGCGCATGGGCAAGAATCTCTTCGGGCCGCGCTGCGCCTTGCGGGACCACGAAAGCCACCGGCACCTCTCCCGCATCCGCATCCGGCACGCCGATGACCGCTGCATCCAGCACGGCAGAACAGCTCAGCAGCACCGCCTCCACCTCGGCCGGGGCGACCTGAAAGCCCTTGACCTTGATCAACTCTTTCAGCCGGTCGCGGATATACAGCTGGCCTTCCGCGTCAAAGGCGGCAATGTCGCCCGTATGCAGCCAGCCTTCGGCATCAATGGTGCGCGCCGTCGCTTCAGGATTGTTCAGATAGCCCAGCATCACCTGTGGCCCCTTGATGCACAGCTCTCCTTCCTCTCCCACCGGCAGCGCCGCGCCGGTTTCGGGGTGAATCACCTTGCACAGGGTATTGGGCACCGTCACCCCCACCGCCCCCGGCTTGGCATGGGCTTCATTCGAGAAATGGGAAATCGGGCTCAATTCCGTCATGCCATAGCCTTGCATGGTCAGCGCCGTGAGCCGCGCCGAACAGGCCTCCGAAAGCTCGGCCCCCAGCGGCGCCGCCGCCGAAACCAGCACCTCTAGGCTTGAAAGGTCATAGTCCGCCACCAAGGGATGCTTGGCCATCGCCAGCACCACCGGCGGCACCGCCATCACCATGCGCACCTTGTGCTGCTGCACATGCCCCAGAAAGGCGGCCAGATCAAAGCGGGGCATCGTCACCAGCCCCGCCCCGGCCACCAGATGCATGTTCATCAGAACATTCATCCCGTAGATGTGGAAGAACGGCAAAAAGGCCACCGTGCGCTCGCCGGGCACCACACGGATCACCGCGCGCGCCTGATCGACATTCACCACCAGATTGCGATGGCTCAGCATCACCCCTTTCGGCAGCCCGGTGGTGCCGCTGGAATAGGGCAGCACCACGACATGACGCGCCAGATCCACCGGAACCTGCGCCGCCAAGGGCGCGCCCATCAGATCCGCCAGAACCGGGTGCCCCTCTGCCCCGTCGATCACCACGATCCGGCGCACCGCCGTGCCCTCCACCGCCGCCCGCGCCTCGGGCAGGAAGGCCGCCACCGTCACCAGCAGCGTCGCCCCGGCATCCGTCAGCTGATGCCGGATCTCCGGCGCGGTATAGGTGGGGTTCAGGGTGGTGATCGTGCCCCCCGCATAGGCGACCGCGTGAAACACCACCGCATATTCCGGCATGTTCGGCGCCATCAGCGCCACCACCTGCCCCGCGCCAAAGCCCTGCGCCACCAGCCCTCCGGCAAGGCGGCGGATCTGCGCCATCAAGTCTGCGCCGGTCAGGCTGCGGCCCGTCGGCCCATCGATCAGAACCACCCGATCCGGCTCGGCGGACAGGCCGTCGAACAGGCAGTCGGTGATGGAAACCTCCCGCAGCGGCACATCGGCCAAAGGACTGGTGATCACTGTCATGGCAAATTCCTCCTCTGCCAAAGCCTAGCCCAGCGCGCTTGGGGGGCAATGCGCCAAAGGTCGGGGATGCCAGCCCTTACAGCTTGAGATCATACGTCACCCATGGGGTGCGCAGGGCCATCTGGTCATACAAACCACGCGCCCGGTAATTCGTCTCGGCGGTGATCCAGCGGATCACGCTCCAGCCTCTCCGCCGTCCTTCCTCGGCCACGCCCGCAATCAGGGCCTCGGCAGCCCCACCGCCCCGCGCGCCCGGATGCACGAACAGATCGTCCAGAAAGCCCCCGGTGCTCGCCGCCAGTGGCCGCGCGAAGCCGCGGAAATGCGCCAGCCCCACCAGCCTGTCCCCATCCACCGCCACCAAAGCCTCCACCTCATGCGCCGGATCAGTGATCCAGCCCCAAACCCGGGCGCGCATCTCCTCGGTCTGCTCCACCTGATAAAAGGCCGCATATCCCGCATAAAGCTCTGCCCATGCCGCAAAATCCGAAGGCCGTGGTGTCCGTGTCTGCATCTGTGGTCTCCTTTTGCCTTCGCCCATCCTCGCACACCCATCGCGCCACGCGAAAGTCCGAGAAAGCACTGTCATTTTTTCCTGACACCCCTATCCTGACAGCATCGCAGGAGACGCCATGTTCGATCACACCCGCCCCGGCCCCCAAACCCCCGCGCTGCCCGGCGGCCCCCGCTCCGGGCTTTGCACCGATTGCGGCGTCTCGCGGCTTGGCGACGGTCGGGCCTGCGGACGGGCCTGCCAGTTCATCGCGCCGGATTACCCTGCGCTCGAACGCAACCTGCATGGCCGGACCGCACAGCCCGACACCGATGAAGCCTTCTTCGGCGTCATCCACAGCATGCAGCGCGCGCGGCTCATTGCCCCCGCGCCCGGGGCGCAATGGACCGGCATCACCACCACCCTCGCCGCAGCCTTGCTGCAACACGGCCTTGTCGATGCCGTGCTGACCGTGCTCCCCGACCCGACAGACCGCTGGAAACCGCTTCCGGCCATCATCACCGATCCCGCCGACATGGCCCGCGCGCGCGGCATGCGCATGGGCTGGGCGCCGACGCTGGCGCTGCTGGAACCCGCCCGCGCCGCCGGATATCGGCGCATCGCCTTCATCGGCATCCCCTGCCAGACCTATGCCCTGCGCGCGCTCGAAGCCGAGCTGAACCTTGACGCCCTCTATGTCATCGGCACGCCTTGCTCCGACAACACCACCACCGAAAACTTCCACCGCTTCCTGACCCTGCTCGACACCGCCCCCGACCGGATCAGCTATCTGGAATTCCGCGCCGATTTCCGGGTCGAACTGCGCTTTGATGACGGGCGCAAGCCAAGGTTCATTCCGTTTTTGCAACTGCCGATCAGCCGCTTGCCCGCGGATTTCTTCCCCACCACCTGCAAGACCTGCGTCGATTACACCAATCGCCTCTCCGATATCACGGTGGGCTATATGGGCGGCGACGGGGATCAATGGATCATCGCCCGCAACGCGCGCGGCGCCCGGCTGTTGTCGCTGATCGCGCCGCTGCTGCACACCGCGCCCCTCACCACGTCAGGCGCGCGCGGCGCCGCCGTCAAAGGCTTTGCCGCCAACACCGCCCGCGCCGCAGGCGGCCTTCCGCTGCGCCGCATGCCCAACTGGCTCCGCCCGCTGGTGGGCGTGATCCAGCGCCATTTCGGCCCCAAAGGGCTGGAATTCGCCCGCGCCCGGGTCGAGATGAAAGCCGTCGAAACCGTGCTCCACCTCCGCCGCAGCCATCCCGCGCGGCTCAAGAACATGGTCCCCGCCCATGTCTGGGCGCTTGCCGCCCGCTACGGGCTCGGCCCCGCCCCGGGCGAGACGCGCGATCCCCCCCGGTAAACTCCCAGGCGGTCACGCCATCCGCAGCGCCACATCCAGCATGCGGTTCGAAAATCCCCATTCATTGTCGTACCACCCAAACACGCGCAGCAGGCCGCCCGCCGTCACCCGCGTTTCCGGCGTGGCCATCACGATGCTCTCTGGCCGCGCCCGCAGATCGGTCGACACCAGCGCCCGGTCGGTGACACCAATCACCCCGCCCGCCGCATGAAAGGCGGCGTTCACCGCCTCCACCGTCACCGGCCGCTCGGTCAGCACCGCCAGATCCACGCAAGACACGCTGGCCACCGGCACCCGCACCGCCGAACCTTCGATCCGCCCGGCAATCTCGGGCAGCACCTGATCCAGCAGACGCGAGGCGCTGGTGGTGGTGGGCACCATCGACAGCGCCGCCGCCCGGCTGCGCGCGTAATCGGCGGCGGGCGCGTCCACGGTCGGCTGGCTCCCCGTGTAGCAATGGATGGTCGTCATGGACCCGGTCACCACCCCCCATTCGCGCTGGATCAACCGCGCCAAAGGCGCCAGCGCATTGGTCGTGCAGGACGCATTCGACACGATCGCCTGCTCTGCCAGCATCGCGTCATTGGCCCCCAGAACCAGCGTCACCTCCGCCGCCTGCGACGGCCCCGAGATCAGCACCCGGCGCGCCCCCGCCCGCAGGCCCCGCGCCGCAACCTCGCGCGCATCCGCCCGACCGGTGCATTCCATCACCACATCCACGCCGCGCAGATCCAGCGCCGAAAGATCGGCCGCGCGGTGCAAGGGAATCGCCCGACCATTCACCACCAAGGCATCGCGCTCCAGCGCGACACTGCCCCGCCATGGCCCGAACACGCTGTCATATTCAAACAGATGCGCGCACATTTCGGGCGCGGCGATGTCATTGATCCCCACCACCTCCAAACCGTGCCAGCGCGCAGGCTCGGCGGCCCAAGCCCGCAGAACCGACCGCCCGATCCGGCCAAATCCATTGATGAAAACCCGCATTCACTCCCCCTGGATCGGCCGCAGGATCATCACGCGGCCGCGCAAGGTGCAAGCGCCGCTTTGTCACCCGAACAAGGTTTCCCCCGTCACACCTCGACGACGATCCCCTGTCCGCGTTCTTCCGCCCGGCGCACCGCCATCGCAGCCACCGCCAGATCCTGCAAGCCGACGCCCGTGCCATCAAACAGCGTGATCTCCTCGGCCCCCTGCCGTCCGGGATGCTGGCCGGTCACGACATCGCCCAAAGGCACGATCTGCGCCGGGCTCAGCAGCCCCTGCGCCACCGCATGCTGGGCCTCGCCAATCGACACCGACTGCGCCAGCTCATCGGTGAACACGCGGGCCCGCGCCAGCAGGTCCGGCGCCACCTCCTGCTTGCCCTTGGTATCGGTTCCCATGCAGGCCAGATGCGTCCCGGCCGAGACATGCGCCCCCAGCAGGCACGCGGCGGGCGAGGAGGTGATCGTCACGATCACATCCGCCTCGCGCATCCGGTCCAGCGGCACCGCCTCGAAAGGCAAGCCCAGTTCCGCGGCAACCGCGCCCAGCCGGGTCAGCATCTCGGGATGCAGGTTCCACGCGATCACCCGTTCAAAGCGGCGCACCCGCGCCGCCGCGCGCAGCTGAAACGCCGCCTGATGCCCTGCCCCCACCATGCCCAGCACCCGCGCCTCTGGCCGTGCCAAGCGGTCGATCGAAATGGCACTGGCCGCCGCCGTGCGCAGCGCGGTCAGCAACCCGCCCCCCACCATGGCAACGGGCCGCCCGGTCTCGGGGTCGAACAGGAACACGGTGGACTGATGGTTGATGATGCCGCGCGAGGCATTGCCGGGAAAGTAGCCCCCGGCCTTCACCCCCAATTGCCCGCCCGCCCGGTCCAGCCCGGATTTAAAGCCGTATTGCCGCCCTTCGCCCAAGGCTTCGCGCACCACATCAAAGTTGCGCGCCTCCCCGCGCGACATCGCGGCGAAGACCGCCTCGATCGCGGCAAAGGCATCCTCGGGCGAAACAAGCCCCGCAATCAGCGCTTCCGGCACGATTCTCATGGCCACACCCGTGTCATGACGTTTGCCATACGCGCGCCATACGCAGGCCCGACGCACATCATACGCGCAATATTCATCTCAAAAGGCCTTTCCGCGCGCCGAAACCGGCCAGACCACCTCCACCTTGCCGCCCCGCACACCGACATACCAATCATGAACGTTGCAGGTGGGGTCACAATGCCCCGGCACCAGCCGCAGCTTGTCATTCACCTTCAAAACCCCCGCCGGATCTTCAACCACGCCATGTTCGTCACTGCATTTGACGTATTTCACATCGGTGCGACCAAAGATCACCGGCAGCCCAGAATCCACCGATTGCGCCTTCAAACCGGCATCGACAATCGCCTTGTCCGCCTTGGCATGGCTCATGACCGAGGTCAGGATGAACAGCGCATTTTCCCATTCGCCTTGGTCAATCCGCTGGCCGTCCTTGTCCAGAATGCGGCCATAATCGGCATCCATAAAGGCATAGCTGCCGCATTGCAGCTCGTTGTAAACCCCTGATGTGCTTTCAAAATAATAGCTGCCGGTGCCCCCGCCGCCCACGATGTCGCAGGCCAGCCCCACGGCCTTCAACGCCTCCACCGCGTCCTTCACCTGGCCCACCGCCAGATCGATCTTGGCCTTGCGGTCCGCATAACTTTCCATGTGCTGCATCGCGCCCTGATAGGCCTGCAACCCAGCGAATTTCAGCCCCGGCGCCGCCTCGATCGCACGCGCAATCGCCACCACCTCCGGCGTGGTCTTCACCCCGCAGCGCCCGGCGCCGCAATCGATCTCGACCAGACATTCGATGGTGGTCCCATGGCGCAGCGCGGCCGCCGACAGATCGGCCACATTCTCCGGCATATCCACGCAAACGATTGTTCTTGCACCCAGTTTCGGCAACCGCGCCAGCCGGTCGATCTTCGCCGGATCTCGCACTTGATTGCTGACCAGCACATCCCTGATGCCGCCGCGCGCAAAGACCTCGGCCTCGCTGACCTTCTGGCAGCACACGCCGACCGACCCGCCCAAGCGCTCTTGCAACAGCGCCACATCCACCGATTTGTGCATCTTGCCATGCACCCGGTGCCGCATGCCATGCTCCCGGGCATAATCACCCATCTTCTTGATATTGCGCTCCAAAGCGTCAAGGTCCAGCACAAGGCACGGCGTCTGGATATCGGCCTCGTCCATCCCCGGCAGGGCCGGGATGTCATATCCAACCTCAAGGCCTTCAAACTCTGTGTGCTTGTTCATGATGTCACCCTTTCATCCAAGGCAAAGTATCCAGATCGACGTTTCCCCCCGTGATGATGACGCCAACGCGCCGCCCTCGGAAAACATCCTTGTTTTTCAGGATGGTGGCCAATGGCACTGCACAGCTTGGCTCCATCACAATCTTCATCCGCTTCCATGTCAGCTTCATCGCCGCGACGATCTCCTCTTCCGTGGCGGTGAAGATATTTGCGACATGGTTGGAAACGAAATGCCACGTCAAATCCTTCAGCGGCACCTTCAACCCGTCGGCGACCGTGTCGGGCGCATCATCGGCAATGATGCGCCCCGCCTTGAAACTGCGATAGGCGTCATCGGCATTCAACGGCTCGGCGGCATAAACATCCACGCCGGGGACCAGCGCACTCATCGTCAGGCAGGTGCCGGAAATCATCCCCCCACCCCCAATCGGTGCGACCACACAGTCCAGATCCTCAACCTGTTCAAGCAGTTCGCGCGAACAGGTCGCCTGCCCGGCGATCACCCGCGGGTCATTATAGGGGTGCACAAATTCTCCTCCGCTCTGCGCCTGCACCTGCGCAAACACCGCTTCACGACTGCTGGTCGACGGTTCGCATTCGGTGATCACTCCGCCATAGCCGCGCACCGCATCCTTCTTGGCCTGCGGTGCCGTGCGCGGCATCACCACATTGCACGGGATCCCCCGCCGCCCCGCCGCATAGGACAGCGACAGCGCATGGTTCCCGCTCGAATGGGTGCACACACCCAACCGGGCCCGGTCTTCGGTCAAACCAAACACCGCATTACAGGCCCCACGCACCTTAAACGCTCCTGCCTTCTGGAAGTTCTCGCATTTGAAGAACAACTCCGCCCCGACCAAGTCATTCAAATAGCTCGAAGTCAGCACCGGCGTGCGATGGATATGCGGACGGATACGGTCATGCGCCGCGGTCACGTCGGCAAAGGTGGGGATATACATGGCGGGCATGTCTTTCATCGGTTGATCCATTCTCTGTCCAAAAGCACCCCGGGAGTCCGGGGGATGGCCCCCGGTCCGCCTCACTCTGCGGCGATCGCCAACGCGCCGGTCGAGCCGCGATAATACTCCTGCGCGGCAGCCACACCGGAGCCGAGTTTGATGGGCCACCCCAGATCCGCCATGCACATCTCGGCCGTGGCGAGACCGGACAGGACCATTACATCGGAAAGCATCCCCAGATGGCCGATCCGGAACACCTTGCCCGCGACCTCGCCGAGCCCCACGCCAAAGGCGACGCCGTATTTCTCTGCTGCGAGCTTGACCAGATCGGTGCCGTTACAGCCATCAGGCACCAGCACGGCGGTCACGGTATCGGAAAAAAGCACGGGTGCGGCGGCGCAGGGCCGCATCCCCCAAGCGGCAACGGCGCGGCGCACACCTTCGGCCAAGCGATGATGGCGGGCGTAGACAGCGTCCAGACCCTCATCCTCCAACATCTCCACCGCCCGCGCGAGCCCGGCGATCAGGCCGACAGCGGGCGTGTAAGGATAGCCACCGGCGGCATAGCTTTTCAGCATGTCCCGGAAATCAAAGAATGTGCGGAGGAGAGTGGCGGTCTGCATCGTCGCCAAGGCCTTCGGGCTCACGCCAAGGATCGCCAGACCGGCGGGGAGCATGAAGCCTTTCTGGCTGCCCGCCACCGCAATATCGACACCCCAAGCCGCCATATCAAAAGGCATCGACCCGATGGAGGACACCCCGTCGACCAGCAGCAAGGCCGGGTGTTTGGCTGCGTCGAGGGCGCGGCGCAGGCCGCCGATATCAGAGCGGACGCCGGTCGCGGTTTCGTTGTGGGTGGCGAGCACGGCCTTGATCTGGCCGCCGGGATCGGCCCGCAGTGCGGCCTCGATCCGCTGAAGGGGCACGCCTTCACCCCATGGGGTCTCGAGGATCTCGACGTTCAGGCCGTGGCGCTGGCACAGGTCGATCCAGCGGTGGCTGAACATGCCGTGGCGCGCGGCAAGGACGGTGTCGCCGGGGGAGAGGGTGTTGGTGATGGCGGCCTCCCAGCCGCCGGTGCCGGTGGAGGGCAGCAGGATCACCTCACCCTCGGCCATCCCCAGCACCCGCCGCACGCCAGCGACCGCAGGCTGGAACAGCCGGGCGAAGGCGGGGGAGCGGTGGTCGAGGGTGGGGATGTCGCAGGCCTTGCGGATGGGATCGGGGATATTGGTCGGGCCGGGGATGAAAACGGGGTTCTGGGCATACATGGGGGCGCCTCCTCACGCTGATGAGAGGAGATTAGCCGATGTCACACAGAGAGCATATTTTTTCGAAAAGTTTTTTCATTTTTGGAAATTTGCGCTATTATGGCGCAATTTCAAGCCTCAAGCCTTTTTCATCAGGACAAAGGGGAGTGTGAGACATGGCGATCTCTGCACGGCCGCGGGGCCGACCGAAAGCCTTTCATGACAAGACCGACCAGAACACGATCCAAGCGCTGGACCGTGGGCTGAGCCTGCTGGAACGCGTTGCGGCACGTCCGGGCCTGTCACTTTCGGAACTCGCGGCAGAGAGCGGCGAGGCGGTGGCCACGGTGTTTCGCGCGCTGGTCACCTTGCAAGGTCATGGCATGGTGGAAGCCGAGGACGGCGGCCAGCTGTGGCACATCGGACCGGGCGCGTTCCGCGTGGGCAATGCGTTCCTGCGCCGCACCAAGGTGGTGGAGCGCGCGCGTCAGCCGATGGACGCACTCATGCGCGACACTGGTGAGACCGCCAATCTGGGCATCGAGGCCGGGGATGAGGTGTTGTTCCTGAGCCAAGTCGAAACCCATGAGGCGATCCGCGCCTTTTTCCCACCGGGCACCAAGGCTCCGATGCATGTCTCGGGCATCGGAAAGGCACTGCTGGCGTGGTATTCCGAGATGCGGGTGGCGCGGATTCTGGCGGCCAAGGGGCTGGAGCGGTCGACTCCCGCTACCCATGTGACAGCCGAGGCCCTGCGCGCCGATCTGGCGCAAATCCGCATGCGCGGCTTTGCGATCGATGACCAGGAGCGCGCGCCCGGGATGCGCTGTATCGCAGCTCCGATCTTCAACAGCCATGGCGAGCCGGTCGCGGGCTTGTCGGTCTCTGGCCCGGCGTTTCGCATTGCGCTGGAGGAGGCCCCGCGCATCGGCGCACTGGTGCGCGCGGCGGCGGACCGGGTGACGCAAGCCACGGGCGGGGCGCAGCCCTGAGGCGCGCGCTCATCGCTCTTTGCGGTCGCGCTTCGCAGCAAGCGACCGCAGGGAGCGAGGAGCGTCAGGCGAACTTGTTGTCGCGCGGGAAGCCGCGCGGGGCCATCTTGCCTGCGCCCGCGCGCGGGCCCAGCCATTCGGTCAGATCCGGTTCGGACCGCGTGCGCCCGGCCGGATCTTTCCACGACAGGCCATCGGCCAGCGTGAAGGTGATGGCATCCGACAGACCGCCATCCTTATATTTTTGCAAGCGCACGCCCTTGCCCCGCGCCATTTCCGGCAGTTCCGACAGCGGGAACACCAGAACCTTGCGATTTTCGCCGACCACGGCCACATGATCGCCGCGCGCCACCGTCACCACGGCGGTGGTCACACCATCGCGCACCGTCAGCACTTGTTTGCCCGCGCGGGTCTGGGCCAGCACCTCTTCGCCCGGGACGATGAAGCCATCCCCGGCAGAGGAGGCCACCAGCAGCTTCTCTCCGGGCTTGAACACGCTGAGCAGAACGATTTCGGCATCATTGGGCAGATCCACCATCAGCCGCACGGGTTCGCCCATGCCGCGCCCACCGGGCAGGTTGGCCCCGATCAGCGTGTAAAAGCGGCCATTGGCTGCCACCAGAAGGATCTTGTCGGTGGTTTCAGCATGGAAAGCAAAACGCGGACCGTCGCCATCTTTGAATTTCTGTTCCGCCGACAGATCGACATGCCCCTTAAGGGCGCGAATCCAACCCATTTTGGAACAGATCACGGTGATCGGTTCGCGTTCGATCATCGCCTCGAAGGGCACGTCTTCGATCACGCCCGCCTCGGCAAAGGCGGTGCGGCGGTCACCGAGCTTGGTGCCTTTGCCGAATTGCTTGCGGATGGCCTCCAGCTCGACCCCGATCTGCTTCCATTGCAGGCGGTCACTTTCCAGCAGATCCACCAGCCCGGCGCGTTCCAGCGTGAGCGCGTCGCGCTCGGCGATCAGCTCCATCTCTTCCAGCTTGCGCAAGGACCGCAGGCGCATGTTGAGGATGGCTTCGGCCTGCACTTCGGTCAGCTCGCCCTCGCCCGCGGGGGGAGAGACATAGTCTTTTTCCGATTGGGCGCGGGCGTGCGGCTTGCCCCAGCTTTCGCGCATCAGCGCCGATTTCGGATCGGCGTCATAGCGGATGATATCGATGACGCGGTCGAGGTTCAGGAAGGTGATGATGAAACCTTCGAGAATTTCCAGCCGATGGTCGATCTTTTCCATCCGGTGCAGGCTGCGGCGGCGCAGCACATCGCGGCGGTGATCAAGGAAGGCCCGCAGCACCTCTTTCAGGCTGCACACCTTTGGCACCTTTCCGTCGATCAGCACGTTCATGTTCAGGCTGAACCGGGTTTCCAGATCCGAGTTCTTGAACAGCGTGCCCATCAGCACCTCTGGGTCCACGGTCTTGGCGCGGGGTTCCAGCACGATGCGGATGTCTTCGGCGGATTCGTCGCGCACATCGGCCAGAAGCGGGATCTTCTTGGTCTGGATGAGTTCGGCCAGCTTTTCGATCAGCTTCGACTTGGCGACCTGAAAGGGGATTTCGGTGACGACGATCTGCCACGTGCCCCGGCCAAGGTCTTCGACCGCCCATTTGGCGCGGGTGCGGAAAGAGCCGCGGCCCGTTTCATAGGCATCAAGAATCACGTCGCGCGGTTCCACCATGACCCCACCGGTGGGGAAATCCGGGCCGGGGATCAGGTCGACCAGTTCGGAGGTGGTGATCTCGGGGTTGCGCAGCATGGCGTGGCAGCCTTGGATCAGTTCATCCAAGTTATGCGGCGGAATGTTGGTCGCCATGCCGACGGCGATCCCGCTCGAGCCATTGGCCAGCAGGTTCGGGAAGGCGGCGGGCATGACCACCGGCTCTTCCAACGTGCCGTCATAGTTGGGGCGGTAATCGACCGCGTTTTCTGTCAGGCCTTCCATCAGGGTTTCGGCGATGGCGGTCAGCCGCGCCTCGGTATAGCGGGAGGCGGCGGGGTTATCGCCGTCGATGTTGCCGAAGTTGCCTTGGCCATCGACCAGAGGGTAGCGGACGTTGAAATCCTGCGCGAGACGGGCCATCGCGTCATAGATCGCGGCATCGCCATGCGGATGGTAATTCCCCATGACATCGCCGGCGATTTTCGCGGATTTGCGGAAGGCGCTGGTCGCAGACAGGCGGAGTTCGCGCATCGCGTAGAGGATGCGGCGGTGCACGGGCTTGAGCCCGTCGCGTGCATCAGGCAGCGCGCGGTGCATGATGGTGGACAGCGCATAGGTCAGATACCGCTCCCCGATGGCGCGGCTGAGGGGTTCGGCGACTTCGACGGGTTCTATTTTGGGGGGGGCGGCTTTGTCTGACATGGATGTGGTGTAATGCGCAGGGCGGCGCCGGTCCAGACCGATTTTATCGCCGGATTGGCCAGAAAATACGGAACCGATCACAGGACTTCACGGTTTTGAGACATGATAGCCCCTTGAGGGCAAAAGTGAATCAGGTGTCCCAATGATCCGTATGCTCTTGCTGCTTTGTGCTGGAATTTTCGTCACCCTTCAGGTGGGGGGGCAGGACCGTGGTCAAGTGCGGTTCGGCCTGATGGAGACCGCGCGCGCGCCTGCGCCTGTGACCACAGAGGCGGACGCGCCGCAAATGCTGATGGCGGCAGAAGCCTCGACTGCGCCGCCGCCGATGCAGGTGGTGTTTGCGCACGCGCAGCCCGTGGTGGCGCCCGCAGCGACACCGGCGGTGATGCCGCAGGAGCGCGTGCTGCAAGCAGAGACGGCGCCCTTCGTTGATTCATCTGAAGTGATGTATGTCACCGGACGGGCGGTAAATGTGCGCTCGGGTCCATCGACGCGCGATGGCGTGGTGGGCCGGGTGACGCGCGGCGAGCAGGTGAGCGTGGTGTCGGTGGAGACCAACGGTTGGGCGCGGGTGCGGATCGAAGGCGACGGGGTGGATGGCTATATGGCGATGAACTTCCTCTCCGACGCGCCCTGAGCGAAGGGCAGAGACTGTCGCCCTTTGCAGGCTGGGCGAATCTGGAGAGCCTTAGGTGAGATGGCATTCGAGCAGGCGGGCCGACGGTGTGCGGCACGCCTGTTTTGCTGTGCAAGGCGATGGAAACTTGTGAAAAACCTGCCGACGTGGCAATGATGGGGGCGCGTCCGGCAGGTTATGCCGGGGGTTGATGACGCGGTCATCCAAAATCAAAACACCACGAGCAATTTCACAGGCAGGCAGGCCCTTTCATGCAACGAGTTGTGCTTATCACCGGCTGTTCGTCGGGAATCGGGCTGGATGCCGCAAGGGGATTGCGCGCGCGCGGCTGGCGGGTCTTTGCAAGCTGTCGCCAACAGGCCGATTGCGATCGGCTGATCGCCGAGGGATTTGACAGTCCGCGGCTGGATTATGCCGATGAGGCCAGCCTTGCGCGCGGAGTGTCAGAGGTCTTGGACGCGACAGGTGGGCGGCTGGATGCACTGTATAACAACGGCGCCTTCGCCTGCCCGGGCGCGGTGGAAGACCTCCCGCGCGGGGGGTTACGTGAGATTTTCGAGACCAATCTGTTTGGCGTGCATGACCTGACGCGCCGGGTGATCCCGGTGATGCGGACACAGGGGCACGGGCGCATTGTGAATTGCTCCTCGGTGCTCGGGCTTGTCGGGCTGAAATGGCGCGGGGCCTATGTGGCCAGCAAATTCGCGCTGGAAGGGCTGACGGACGTGCTGCGCATCGAAATGCGCGGCACCGGGATCTCTGTCAGCCTGATCGAGCCCGGCCCGATCACCAGCCGGATCCGGGCCAATGCAATCCCGCATTTCGAGAAGTGGATCGACTGGGAAGGCTCGGCCCGAGCGGCAGACTATGCGGCATTGCGCGGTCGGCTTTATGAAGACCGGGGGCCGGACCGCTTTGAACTCCCTCCGGACCGGGTGACGCGCAAGCTGATCCATGCATTGGAGAGTCCGCGCCCCAAGGCGCGTTACTATGTCACGACACCGACGCATCTGATGGGCCTGTTGCGCCGCATCCTGCCCACCCGCGCGCTCGACTGGGTGATCGCCAAAGGCTAAGCACCTTTGGCCAAAGGAGCCGCCTTGGGGGGCTTCGAGCCCCCACGCGGCGGCGTTGCCACGGAATGCGCATAAGGCGCGCCAAGGTCTGAAAGCGCCCGCGAGCGGACAGCGGTGGACGCTCCGCGGGGAGTATTTGAGAAAGCTGCAAAAGCTGGATCAGGTCCTTCGGCTTGCACCTTTTCTAAATACTCAAAAAATCCAACGCTCGGGCTTGCGGGCGGGCGCAGAAATTTCGCCTTCGCTTTTCGGCGCGGGCCGCCTAAGTCTTGGCGCAAAGGAAAGGGAAACCCATGCTGAACGATCCGCTGTTCATTCTGGCCGCTGTGGCGAGCCTTGGGGTTCTGGTCATTCTGATGATTGGAATCGGAGGTTTTGCCAAGGGCGGGGAGTTCAACCGCAAACATGCCAATCGGTTGATGCGCTATCGGATTGCCGCTCAGGCCGTGGCGGTGCTTTTGATCGTGGGCTTTGCCTTTTTGCACAGCAGAGGGGGATGAGCCATGGTTGTTCTGTCAAAGATCTACACGCGCACCGGCGACGCCGGGGAGACGGCGCTGGGGAACGGCGCGCGGGTGGCCAAGCATTCGTTGCGGGTGTCGGCCTATGGCACGGTGGATGAGGTGAATGCCACGGTGGGCTTGGCGCGGCAGCATGCCAGCGGCGAGATGGATGCAGCGCTTGCGCGGATTTCCAACGATCTTTTCGATCTGGGCGCGGATCTGTGCACGCCCGACATGCACAAGGACGCCGAGTTGAGCTATACGCCCTTGCGCATGGTGGAAAGTCAGGTGCTCCGGCTGGAGCGGGAGATCGATGCGTGGAATGCGCGGCTGACGCCGTTGCGCAGTTTCATACTGCCGGGGGGCAGCGGTTTGGCGGCGCAGTTGCACCTGTGCCGCACGGTGTGCCGGCGCGCCGAGCGGCTGGTTGTGGAATTGGGCACATTAGAAGAGGTGAATGCGGAGGCGGTCAAATACCTGAACCGATTGTCGGATTGGTTCTTTGTGGCCGGTCGCATTGCCAATGACGACGGGCGCGCCGATGTGCTTTGGGTGCCCGGCCTGACCCGCTGAGCGCGGTGCTACGTGGCGTTCCGGGGGGCTGGCGCGTCGATTTTCTACTGTCGTCACCGGGCAAGACGGGCTAGTTACCAAAGCCAGAGAGCTTGAACCTATGGGAGAGATGCGTCGATGAAGGTGCTTGTGCCTGTCAAACGTGTGATCGACTACAACGTGAAAGTGCGCGTGAAAGCGGACGGGAGCGGTGTCGATCTGGCCAATGTAAAAATGTCGATGAATCCGTTCGACGAGATCGCCGTGGAAGAGGCGATCCGGTTGAAGGAAAAGGGCGTGGCGACCGAGATCGTCGTGGTGTCGATCGGTGTGAAACAGGCGCAGGAAACCCTGCGCACAGCCCTTGCGATGGGGGCGGACCGCGCCATCCTGATCGAGGCGACCGATACGGTGCAGACCGACATCGAACCGCTGGCGGTGGCCAAGCTGCTGGCCGCGGTGGTGAAAGAAGAAGCGCCGGGTCTGGTTTTGTGCGGCAAGCAGGCGATCGACAATGACATGAACGCCACCGGGCAGATGCTTTCGGCGCTTCTGGGGTGGTCGCAGGCGACCTTTGCCAGCGAAGTGGCCATCGAGGGCGATCAGGCCAAGGTGACGCGCGAAGTGGATGGCGGGTTGCAGACGATTTCGGTGAAGCTGCCGACCATCATCACGGTGGATCTGCGCCTGAACGAGCCGCGCTATGCCAGCCTGCCCAACATCATGAAAGCCAAGGCAAAACCGTTGGCGACCAAGACGCCCGCCGATTATGGCGTGGATGTCGCGCCGCGCTTGTCGGTGATCAAGACGGTGGAACCTGCGGGCCGCAAGGCCGGGATCAAGGTGGGGTCGGTGGACGCGCTGATTGCGAAACTCAAAGACGAAGCGGGGGTGATCTGATGGCTGTTCTGCTTCTTGCCGATGTGAATGACGGCCAACTGGCGCTGGACGCGGTGGCCAAGACGGTTGCGGCGGTAAAGCCCTTGGGCGATGTGCATGTGCTGGTGGCGGGCCAAGGCGGCGACGCCGCCGCGGCCGAGGCGGCCAAGCTGGAGGGCGTGGCCAAGGTGCTGTTCGCGGGCGATCACGCCTATTGCCATGGGCTGGCGGAATCCACCGCAGCGCTGATCGTGTCTTTGGCGGGCGGCTATTCGCATATTGCTGGGGCTTCGACCGCGTTTTGCAAGAATGTGATGCCACGCGTGGCCGCTCTGCTGGATGTGATGGTGCTGTCAGATGTGACGGCGGTAATCGATGCCGACACGTTCGAGCGCCCGATCTATGCCGGGAACGCGATCCAGACGGTGAAATCTGCGGATGCCACCAAGGTGATGACCATTCGCACCGCCAACTTCACTGCCGTGGGCATGGGTGGCGCGGCCACGGTCGAAGCCGTGAGCGGCCCGGTCGAGGCGCTGTCGTCCTGGGTGGAGGACAAGGTGGCATCCAGCGACCGGCCCGAACTGACCAGCGCGGGCATCGTGGTGTCGGGCGGGCGCGGTGTCGGTTCGGAAGCCGATTTCAAGCTGATCGAAGCTTTGGCCGACAAGCTGGGTGCGGCCGTGGGCGCAAGCCGCGCGGCGGTGGATTCGGGCTATGCGCCGAACGACTGGCAGGTGGGGCAAACCGGCAAGGTCGTGGCGCCCAAGCTTTATGTTGCGGTCGGGATTTCCGGGGCCATTCAGCACCTTGCGGGGATGAAGGATTCCAAGGTGATCGTGGCGATCAACAAGGACGAGGAAGCCCCGATCTTCCAAGTGGCGGATTACGGGCTGGTGGGCGATCTGTTCACACTGGTGCCCGAGCTGACCGAAAAGCTGTAAGCCGTCCTGCCATGGCAGAGCTGCGGGCGCCCCGATCGGGCGCCCGTTTGCATTCAGAATAGGCGGAGGAGTTCGGGGCCAAGCTGATCGGCGATCAGGCGATGCACGGCGGGTCCCGGCAGGCCTTGCGCGGCGCATGCGCAGTCCGGGGCGATGGCGCTGCCATCTTGGGCGCTGAGCAGCGCGGCAGGAGGGGCCACCACCTCGACGTAATGCGCGGCATGGGCGCGCAGCACTGCGATCATTTCGGCATCGACCAGCAGCGGATCGTGGGTAAGGCCCGACCGACGCCCCGGCGAGGGGGGAGGCGCGCTCGCCACCCAGAGCAGCAGCGTCTTGCAGGGGAGAGAGGCCAGCAGGCACTTCATCCGTGAGACCCAAGCGGCGCGCAATTCTTCGGCCAGAACCTCGAACCGGTCGACGGAGACGGCTTGCAGCGCGCCGAGCATATGGCGGGTGAAACTGAATTCCGTGAAGTCCACATCGCGGTAGATGTGGCGCAACAGCGGAGAGGCGTGCAGAAAACGGTCATTCCGGCGCGGATGCACGGTGTAGAAGCGGTTGGTGAGGTTCTGTGCGCCCATGATCTGCACCACCGCCAGACGCGCCCGGGCGGCGGTATCAAGGACATCGGGATCTTTCAGATAGAGATCGATGCCCGCGTTCACATAGCCCAGATTGACCATGCACAGGCCGGTGGCCGCTTCGATCAGCGCCGGATAAGGTTCGGGGACGAATTTTCCATAGGTTTCCGTTCCCCCCAATGCCACCACATAGGGCCGGTCGAGGTTGCGCCGGGGGCCCCGGAAAAGCACCCGCGACGTGCCATATCGGCATGGAAAATAGTCGAGCGACCGGTCGCCCGGATACAGATATGCCATCACACCCACCACAGTTTTCAGACACCCGTCGCCAGACTTGGCGATTCCCGTTGCGAAAGCCTTAAAGGGCGGATTGACAGAAAATTCCTGCGATTGGAGGGCGACGGCAAGGCCCTGCACCGCGGCGCCCTTGCTCCGCCCCGGCCCGCCGCATAAGGTTGCGGCGGCGGTGAAGGAAGGATGTTGCAAATGGATATTTCCAGCGTGGGCGTGGTGGGTGCGGGGCAGATGGGCAACGGGATTGCGCATGTGTTTGCCTTGGCCGGCTATGATGTGACCCTGACCGATGTGAATGAGGCGGCCCTGTCGCGGGCGATGGCCACCATTGACCGCAACATCGAACGGCAGGTCGCACGCGGCAAGGTGACGGCGGAGGAGAAATCGGCCGCGATGGCACGTATCCGCACCACGATGACGCTGGCCGAGGTGGGACCTTGCGATCTGATCATCGAGGCCGCGACCGAGCGCGAAACCGTGAAGCAGGCGATCTTTGAGGACCTGCTGCCTCATCTGAAGCCGCACACGATTCTGACCTCGAACACCTCGTCGATTTCGATCACCCGGCTGGCGAGCCGGACAGATCGTCCGGAAAAGTTCATGGGTTTTCATTTCATGAACCCGGTGCCGGTGATGCAACTGGTGGAATTGATCCGCGGGATCGCGACGGATCAGGACACTTGGGACAAGATGCATGCCGTGGTGCGGCGTCTGGGCAAGACAGCGGCGAGTGCCGAGGATTTCCCCGCCTTCATCGTGAACCGCATCCTGATGCCGATGATCAACGAAGCGGTCTATACGCTTTATGAAGGGGTGGGGTCGGTCAAATCGATCGATGAGTCGCTCAAGCTGGGGGCCAACCATCCGATGGGGCCGCTGGAGCTTGCGGATTTCATCGGGCTGGACACCTGCCTTGCGATCATGAACGTGCTGCATGACGGGCTGGCGGATACCAAATACCGGCCCTGCCCGCTGCTGACGAAATATGTCGAAGCAGGGTGGCTGGGGCGCAAGACGCAGCGGGGGTTTTATGACTACCGCGGCGAGGTGCCGGTGCCAACGCGCTGAAGCGCACGATTTTTCTGCGAAAAATCCAATGCACGCCCCGATTTTTCTGCGAAAAATCGCAGGGGAGAGGTGGTTTTTCGCAGAAAAATCGATCGGGATGTCGGCTTAGCGCTTGCCCAGATCCAAGGTGTGCTGGCGCAGCCAGGCAAGAAAACCGCGCGGGTTGCCTTCCCATTTGTCCAGTTCGGAGGCCGGAATCGGGGCGCCGATGAAGGGGCGCTGCGGCTTGAACAGGGCGCGCTTGATTTCATACAGCAAGAGCCCCTGCCGCAGCGTGTCTGACAGCTTGTTGGCGATCAGGAACATACGGCTGTTCTGCCCTGTGAAATGGACGGGCACGATGGTGGCGCCCGAGCGCTGAATCATCTTGTGGGTGAAGACGTTCCATTCGGCCTCGACCGCCGGGCCGAAGAAGCCTTCGGACATTGCCACCTTGCCTGCCGGAAACAGGATGATGACACCGCCGCGCTTGAGATGGTCCATAGTCTGCTGCCGCATCACCAGCCCGTCCTCGCGCGCATTCGCCTCATGCGGGAAGGGGACGGGGATCATGAATTCCTCGACCTCGGGGATGCCGGTGAGCAAGGAGCGGGTGAGGATCTTGAAATCTGACCGCACGCGATTGACGATTTCCGCAAGGATCATGCCGTCGACCAGACCATGCGGATGGTTGGACACCACCACCACCGGGCCGGTGGCGGGGATATGTGCCACCTCTTCCGCAGGTGTGTCGATGCGGATGCCCATATGGCGCAGCGCCTTGGGCCAGAAGGGCGAGCCGAACGGGGCACCCGCGCGTTCGAACTGACGGATCAGGCGCAGCAGGGTGACCTTGGCGGTCGCCCATTCGATGGCGCGGATCGCCCCTGCCTTGACCGGATTCGAGAAACTGCCAGCATAGGAAAGCCGGCGCATATCATAAGGACGGTCTGTCGGCGGGCGCGTTGCGCTGTCACCGAGCCGCGTGTCGATCTGCGGATGTTCTGTCACGATCCGTCGGCCTTTCTGCACCACCTTGTGGCTCAGTACTCTTCTCCGAAGCGATTGGCCACCAGCGCCGAGAGCGCATCGGCCAGCGGGTCCGCCTCGGCCCCCGTGGTGCGGACTTCAATAGAGGTTCCGCGAGAGGCTGCCAACATCAAAAGCCCCATGATGGAGTCACCCGACACGGTCATCCCGTCCTTGGTGACCTGCGCTTCGGCATCATGTGCTTCGACGACCTCGACGAATTTGGCGCTGGCCCGGGCATGAAGCCCCTTTTCATTGACGATGAGCAGAACTTTATCGGCCAAATTCAGGCACCTCCGCCCAGATCGAGGCTGTTGATGTATTTTCGCCCCGCATCGAGCGCGGCTGCCACGGCTTCTGCCACGGGCACATCACGGGATTTTGTTAGCTTGATCAGCATCGGCAGATTTGCGCCGTAGATGATACGCCGGTCCGGCCCGCAGCAGGCCATCAGGGACAGGTTCGAAGGCGAGCCACCGAACATGTCGGTGACCACCACCACGCCGGTGCCTGCGTCCACAGCATCGGCGGCACCACAAATCTCGGCCTGTTTGGCAGCGCGATCATGGTCATCCTCGATCGAGATGGCGCGCATGCCCGATTGTGGGCCCACCACATGCTCCACCGCGGCGAGGTATTCGCGCGCAAGGCCACCATGAGCCACGATCACGATTCCGATCACCCGCCGTCCATCCTTGTTGCTAGCGCACCTGCGGCAGCTGGCCCGGCAGCTGCGCGCCGTTCAAGTTCCCGGTGCCGTTTTGACACCGCCCAGCCGCTCTGCGCAAGGGCATCGGCGATCAATTCCGTGACGGCAACAGACCTGTGTTGCCCTCCGGTGCAGCCGAATGCAATGCTGACATGCGAGCGCCCCTCGGCCAGATGGGCCGGAAGGAGAAAAGCAATCAAATCACTCAGCTTTTGGTAGAACTCCGCAAAGCGTTCATCCGCCTGGATGAAGGCCACCACCTGCGAATCGCGCCCGTCGAGGGGTTTGAGCGCGCGGTCCCAATGTGGGTTGCGCAGGAAGCGGCAGTCAAACACCATGTCGACGCCGCGCGGCACCCCGCGTTTGTAGCTGAAGCTTTGCACCGAGACGGCGAGATTGGGGCCCCGCCCTTGCCCGAACCAGCGTGTCACCTCGGCCTTGAGGCCATGCACCGTCAGATCGGAGGTGTCGATGAGATGGTCGGCGCGCACCTTGATGGGTGCGAGCAGATCAATCTCACGCTCCACCCCCTCCTCGGGGCTGTCGGTGGGGGCGAGCGGGTGGCGGCGGCGGGTTTCACTGTAACGCTGCACCAGAACAGCAGGCTGGCAATCGAGATAGAGCACGGTCAGCTGCACCCGAGGATCGCGGGTCAGGCGGTCAATCAGCTCGATCAGGCTGGAGGCGGCAAAATCGCGGTTGCGCACATCCAAGCCAAGGGCGATCGGCTGTGCGGTGGGAGCGCCTTCAATCAGGCGGGGGACAAGCGACAGCGGCAGATTGTCAATCACCTCATAGCCGAGGTCTTCCAGCGCGTTGATCGCGGTCGACCGCCCTGCCCCCGAAGGCCCGGTGACCAGAACCAGCTGGTGGTCCTGCCGTGACAAAGACTCGGATCTGTCCACGTCGTTCAGCATCGCTATCCACGTCGCCCAAATAAGACATAGTGCCGGAGCGAAGAAGGAAAATGGGCTGAATCATTGGAAAGCACAAGGGCAAGCGGCTTTCCCAAAAGGGTGATCGCGTGATGCGGCGGCAGGCGGGTGGTTTCGGGCTGGTCAAGATCCACCACCAGCGCAACAGGAGCCTGTGGCAGGTGGGGCGCATGGAGCAGGCCAATGCCGCGCGCTTCGATCAGGCCGATGAGCGGCGGCGGGCAGCGGGCGATGACTTCCTCGCCCTCACGCGACAAAAGGGTCTGGTCATCGGCCACAAGAGTGGCGCCGATGGCCATGAGCTGCAAAGCCAATGACGATTTTCCGCGCCCAGAGGCGCCTTTGATCAGCACGCCGCGCCCGTCAAAGGCAACAGTGGTGGCGTGCAAGCGAAGCGGCGCCGTCATGGCGCGGGGTCAGACGGGAAGACCGACGATGAAGCGCGCCCCCAAGGGATCAGACGTGGCGTCAGCATGGGTGGGGCGGATGTTCTCGGCCCAGATCACCCCGCCATGCGCCTCGACGATCTGCTTGGAAATCGACAGTCCAAGGCCGGAATTGTTGCCAAACTGCCCTTGCGGGCGTTCCGAGTAAAAGCGTTTGAACACCTTTTCCAGCGCCTGTTCAGGGATACCGGGGCCAGTGTCTTCCACCACCACCAACACCCGGTCATCGCGCTTGCGCGTCCAGACCCGGACGGCATCGCCGTCTTCACAGAAAGAGACGGCATTGGTGATCAAGTTGACGAAGACTTGGGCCAGACGCGCCTCCAGCCCTGAGATGACAATGGGCTCGACCGGGAAATCGGTGATCAACTCGACCCCTTTTTCGCCGGCCTGCTGGCCGAGGTAATCGCACAGGTTGGTGAGGGTCTTGGTCAGGTTGAAGGTTTCCTCCTGTTCCTTGACCAATTCGCTGTCAAGGCGGGAGGCGTTGGAAATGTCGCTGACCAGTCGGTCGAGACGGCGCACATCATGATCGATCACCTCGAGCAGCCGGGTGCGCTGATCGTCGCGCTTGGCGACATGCAGCGACGCTACGGCCGAGCGCAGGCTGGCGAGCGGGTTCTTGATTTCATGCGCGACATCGGCGGCGAATTGTTCGTTGGCGTCAATCCGGTCATATAGCGCGGCGACCATGCCGCGCACGGCCACCGAAAGGCGGCCGATTTCATCTGGGCGCCCGGCCAGATCGGGAATGCGAATGCGCCCCGCCTGCATCTTGCGGGCATCCCCATCCTGACCAATCTCTGCCGCCGCTGCGAGGTCGGACAGGGGATTGGCGATGGTGGATGCGAGCACAAGACTGAGACCAATCGACACCAAAAGGGCCAGAACGAACATCTGCAGGATCTGTTCACGTTCGTTGCGGACGAGCGCGTCGATCTCGCCCTCGGCACTGATCAATGCGACGACACCCAGCACCTCTCCCGCACGCTCGATCGGGCTGGCCACCGAGAAAAACGCCCCACCGCTGGCGCCTTTGCCAAGGTTTACGGCGGTTTCCCCGGCAAGCGCCTGAGCGAAAAGTGTCCGTGCCAGACTTTCCGGATCGACGCTGACGCCGCGCCCCTCGGGCTCGGTCAAGAGCCTCGAGGTGCTGTCCCACAAGGCGTTTAGAAAGCCGGTGATGAGAGTGGACTGGTCATCGCGGGCGGCGCCATCCGCAGGGCCGGTCGCCGTTGCGACCACACGCCCCGTGCTGTCAAGCACCACGACCGAGGTTCCGGGGCTGAGGCTGATGTTTCCGACCCAGCGCGCAAACGCGCCCTCGGGGGCCATGTCAACCATGCCTTCATCCGGGAGCCGCGCCTCGAACACATCTGCGATCAGCTGCGCTTCGGTCACAAACCCCTGTTCGCGCTGCACCACCAGACTGTCACGGAAGGGGTTGAGAAAAAGCACCCCGGCCACCAGCACCACCAAAGCCAGCAGATTGAAGATGATGATCTTGCGGGCCAGCGGCGACCGTTTCAGCGCCATCACCCCCCGCTTGCCCCGCGTTTCGCGCAGGGCAGGATCAGCCGCCTCGGGCGAGACCCAATCCTCGCTCACAAGCACCTCGGCGCCCTTGGTGCTGCGCTGTTCCCGGAGGCCGATCTGAGGCATCGCCGTCATGCTTCGTTGTAACGATAGCCGATGCCATAGAGCGTTTCGATGGCGGAGAATTCGTCATCCACCGAGCGCATCTTCTTGCGCAAGCGTTTGATGTGGCTGTCGATGGTGCGATCATCGACATAGACCTGATCATCATAGGCCACGTCCATCAACTGATCGCGCGACTTGACGAAGCCCGGTCGCTGCGCGAGCGCCTGAAGAAGCATGAATTCCGTGACGGTCAGCGAGACATCAAGCCCCTTCCACGACACCGAATGGCGCAGCGGGTCCATCCGCAGATGGCCGCGTTCCATGATCTTGGTTTCTTCCGTCACCGCCACTTCGCCGGTGACGATGGCATCCTGACGGCGCAGGAGCGCACGGATCCGTTCCACCAAAAGCCTTTGGCTGAACGGCTTTTTCACATAGTCATCTGCGCCCATCCGCAGCCCTAGGACTTCGTCGATCTCATCATCCTTGGAGGTGAGAAAGATCACCGGCATCTTGGTCTTCTGGCGGATGCGCTGCAGCAGATCCATCCCGTCCATGCGGGGCATCTTGATGTCGAGCACTGCCATATCCGGCATCCGGCGGGTGAATGCATCATAGGCGGACTGGCCGTCGTTGTAGGTTTCGACCTCAAACCCTTCAGCTTCCAGTGTCATCGATACTGACGTCAGGATGTTCCTGTCGTCATCAACAAGGGCGATCCTTGCCATGGTGTGTATTTCCTTGTGACTGCCCGAACGCTTATTTTTGTAACATGATCGGTGGAACCCGTCACGGAATCAACAGCGAAGTGCGAATCACTGCACTTTCGACTCATATGACGCGGTAAAATTACCAACGAATGGCTAATTTGCCTCACTTCTTGCAAGTTGTCGGAAATGATTGCGCTAACCTGCGGATGGTTGCGCTAACTGCCGCAAAGCCTGCTGTTCTGATGCAAGTCCCCTATGATATACGGCAAGCGTGGCCGCCCAATGGCCCTGGGCGCCGCCGGTATGCCATTGGCCCGCATACCGAATTCTGACCGAATATTCAGCCTGCGCCATTGCGCGGGCAACGGGAGCTTGCAGGATGAACCACGGACGCGTGAACCCCAACCACACCCTTGACGCCACCGGCATCACAGGTTTGGGCAACGTCTATTACAACCAGATCGAGCCTGCCCTTGTCGAAGCCGCTGTCGCCCGTGGCGAAGGGCGTTTGGGCAAAGGGGGCGCCTTCCTGTGCGCCACCGGCCAGTTCACCGGCCGTTCGCCCAAGGACAAGTTCGTGGTGCGAACCGCTGCGGTGGAAGACACGATCTGGTGGGACAACAACGCCCCGATGGCCCCCGAAGCTTATGCCCTGCTCAAGGCTGACATGCTGGCGCATTTGCACGGGCGCGACATGTTCGTGCAAGATCTGTATGCCGGTGCCGATCCGGTGCATCGTCTGGATGTGCGGGTGATCACCGAACTGGCATGGCACGGGCTGTTCATCCGCCATCTGCTGCGCCGCCCCGCCGCGTCCGAGCTTGACAGCTTTGCGCCGGAGTGGACGATCCTGAACGTGCCGAGTTTCAAGGCCGATCCGGCACGCCATGGCTGCCGCACCGAAACGGTGATCGCACTGAACTTTGACGAAAAGACCGTGCTGATCGCCAACACCGCCTATGCGGGCGAGAACAAGAAATCGGTCTTCACCATTTTGAATTACCTTTTGCCAGACAAAGGCGTGATGCCGATGCATTGCAGCGCCAACCATGCCATCGGAAATCCGGTGGATGCGGCGGTGTTCTTTGGCCTGTCGGGAACGGGCAAGACCACGCTGTCGGCCAGTCCCGACCGCACGCTGATCGGGGATGATGAACACGGCTGGTCCGATCGAGGCATCTTCAACTTCGAAGGCGGCTGTTACGCAAAAACCATCAACCTTGATCCCAAGGCGGAACCAGAGATCTACGCCACCACCTCACGCTTTGGTACGGTGGTCGAGAATATGGTTTATGACCCCGAAACGCTGGAACTGGATTTTTCCGACAATTCCCTGACCGACAACACCCGCTGCGCCTATCCGCTGGACGCGATTTCAAACGCGTCAGACACCGGGCTTGGCGGACATCCGCGCCATGTGGTCATGCTGACCTGCGACGCCTTTGGCGTGCTGCCGCCCATCGCGCGGCTGTCACCGGCGCAGGCGATGTATCACTTCTTGTCGGGTTTCACGTCCAAGGTGGCCGGAACCGAGCGCGGGATCACCGAACCCACGCCCACCTTCTCCACCTGCTTTGGCGCGCCCTTCATGCCGCGGCGGCCCGAGGTGTATGGCAAGCTGCTTCAGGAAAAGATTCTGAAACAGGGGGCAACCTGCTGGCTGGTGAACACCGGCTGGACAGGCGGCGCCTTCGGCACCGGTCGGCGGATGCCGATCAAGGCCACCCGCGCCTTGCTGACAGCGGCGCTTGATGGCTCGCTGGCGGGTGTCGCCTTCCGCCGCGATCCAAACTTTGGCTTTGAAGTGCCGGTTGCGGTTGCGGGCGTGGACGCTGCCCTGCTCAATCCGCGCGACACTTGGGCCGACAAGGCCGCCTATGATGCGCAGGCCCAAAAGCTCGTGGAGATGTTCTCCAAGAACTTTGGCCAATATGTGCCCTACATTGATGATGACATCAAAGCCGCCGCGATCGGCTGATCCCAAAACCAAAGCGCCCGCCCGCCTTGCGCGCGGGCGCTTTGCCATTGCACCTTTCTGAAATACTCCCGCGCGGAGCGCATCCGACCTCAGCCCAGCAGCGCCTGCAGCACAAGGTTGATCCCCGTCACCACCAAAAGCGCTTGTGTCCAGCGGCGAAAGCGTGCCTGCGGCAGCCGGTCTTGCAGCCGGTAGCCCAAGGCCATGCCGATCTGCGCGGGCACCACCAGAGCGGCGGAAAAGGCCAAAGTCTGCGCATTTGCCAGACCCGTGCCCAGATGCGCGGTCAAAAGCGCGACCGCCCCGATCAGGAACACCACGCCCTGCGCCCGGATCGCCTCGACCTTGGGCGCGTTGACTGAGAGCAGATACACAAGCAAGGGCGGCCCCCAGATTCCCGACACCCCACCATAAAGCCCCCCCACGACGCCAAGCGCCCATTCCGCGCGGGCACGGTGCTGGAGGCGCAAGGCCAAGGGCACCCCGGCCAGTTGCAGCGCCGCAAAGGCCGTGACCGGCACGCCCAGCAACAGCAGATAGGCGACACGCGGGATCAGATCGAACAGCTGCGCCGACAGCGCGATGAACACCACGGTCCCGATCAGAAAACGACGATAGGTCCAGGCGGTTTCTTTGGCCGGACCAAGGCCCTGGCGGAAGGCTTGGCTCAGGTTGGTGATGAGCGTGGGCAGGATCAGCCCCGCCAGCGCCAGTTCCGGAGGGAGGAAGGCCGAGAAGGCAGAAATCATGATCAGCGGCATGGCAAAGCCGACCGCCCCTTTGACGAAGCCGGCAAAAAGGGTGACAGTCAAAGCGCCCAGCAGAGGGCCAAGCCCCTGCCCTGCCGACAGAATGGAAATCAGATGTTCGGTCATGTTGGCTGAATTGCCCAAGTCTTGAGGAATGAAAACCCCAAGCAGGCGAGATGCTGCGAGAATTCTGAGTCCTTCGGGCACACATTTCGACTGCGACATTTTATGGTTGTTGACGAACATTATTTTGAAATTAAGTTGCGCTGCGACTGCAAAGTGTTTAGCTCAACAGCAGTTGCAGGCTCCAAGCACAGGAATCGCGCCATGGCCCATGATGGACAGACCCTTCCCACCTCGCCCCTGCTGGCGGATCTGCTGGCCCTGACGGCCGAAGCCCTGCCTGAGGTGGAGGCGCTGTTCCACGCGGGCCGCGAAAATCTGCGCGCAAGGGTGAGCGTCGGAGGCAAAGTGTCTGCTGCGGCGATGGAAACGCATCAGTATGCGGCGCATGCGCTGTCGTGGCTGGCCACCTATGCCGAGGCCCTGCGACAAATGCAGGATTGGGCGCTGCGGTTGCAAGACAAGGGACAGTTCGGCGAGACCGAGGCGCTGATCCTTCAAATCGCTTTTGGCGAATACCTGAACCAGATTCATGGGGGCATCCCCATGAGCCAGGGAGAGATCGCGCGCTTGCAGGATCTTGATCTGTCCCCGGCCCCCAGCGGCGCGGCGGCGCGAACCCTTATGGCCCAAGGGAACAGCGTCGCCGCCCGCGCCCGTCTGGTGACGCTGATGCGCGACGGACGGGCCAATGCCACCTTTGGCGCCACCGGGCTGGACGAAGAGCTGGAGATGATCCGCGAGCAGTTCCGCCGCTTTGCCGCCGAGCAGGTGACGCCCTTTGCGCATGACTGGCATCTGAAGGATGCCCTGATCCCGATGTCGGTGATTGACCAACTGGCCGAGATGGGCGTCTTCGGCTTGACCATTCCAGAGGCGTTCGGCGGCTTTGGCCTGTCGAAGGCCAGCATGGTGGTGGTGTCGGAAGAATTGTCGCGCGGCTATATCGGCGTGGGCAGTCTTGGGACACGGTCGGAGATCGCGGCCGAGTTGATCCTGTGCGGCGGCACGCCCGAACAAAAGGCGCAGTGGCTGCCCAAGCTGGCCAGCGGAGAGATCCTGCCGACGGCGGTGTTCACCGAGCCGAACACCGGATCGGACCTTGGCGCGCTGCGCACGCGGGCGCGGCGGGACGGTGAAGAGTGGATCATCAGCGGCAACAAGACATGGATCACCCATGCCGCGCGCACCCATGTGATGACGGTACTGGCCCGCAGCGTCGAGGGCACCTCGGATTACCGCGGGCTGAGCATGTTCCTGGCGGAAAAGACCCCCGGCACCGATGAGACTCCTTTCGTCGATCCCGGCCTGTCGGGCGGTGAGATCGAGGTGCTGGGCTATCGCGGCATGAAGGAATACACCGTCAACTTCGACGATTTCCGGGTGAAGGGCGCGAACCTGCTGGGCGGAGTGGAAGGGCAAGGGTTCAAGCAGTTGATGCAGACCTTTGAATCGGCCCGCATCCAGACGGCGGCGCGGGCGATCGGGGTGGCACAGAACGCGCTGGATCTGGGGATGAGCTATGCCGAGGATCGCAAGCAGTTTGGCAAGGCGTTGATCGAATTTCCCCGCGTGGCCGGGAAGCTGGCGATGATGGCGGTGGAGATCATGGTGGCGCGGCAGCTCACCTATTTCAGCGCTTGGCAAAAGGACCATGACAAGCGCTGCGATCTAGAGGCGGGGATGGCCAAGCTTTTGGGGGCGCGGGTGGCGTGGGCGGCGGCGGACAATGCCTTGCAGATCCATGGGGGCAACGGGTTTGCCTTGGAGTATCAGATCAGCCGGGTGCTGTGCGATGCCCGCATCCTGAACATCTTCGAGGGCGCGGCGGAGATTCAGGCGCAGGTGATTGCGCGGCGGCTGCTGGATTGAGGGGCGCTGTGTCACACGCGCGGACAAAAGAAGGAATCCTTTTTAATCAAGGTCTTGACCCTGTGGGATTCACCAAATCTTAACTTTTTCCCGCGGTTGGCGGTGTGGCCCCTGCGGCCTTGCGCGGGATGCCGAGGCGGGGGTGCAGGCGGCCTGAGATGGCCCAAGCGGTCAGCAGCCCCGCCCCGGCGGCGGCAAAGATGCCGGGCAAGGGCGCGACCAAGAGCACCAGCCAAGCGGCCCCGGGCGTGAGAATGCCTGACACATCGCGGAAGCTGGAATAGACTGCCGACATCTCGGTCCGCTCGGACGGTTTCACCGCCATCAGGAAGGGAAGGCCGCCGATGATGTCCAAGAGGACAAGAAACACGGCTGCCGCCATGCAGAAAAACACCGTCGCCCAAGGCAAGGGCGACACCAGCGCCGCCGCCACAAAGAGCGTGCCGCACATGCCAAAGGCAAAGCGGACGGCACGGCGCACGCTGGCGGCGCGGGCATGGCGCAGCATGATCGGCGACGCAAAGAGGAGCGCGTTGGACAGTGACAGTGCAACGCCGCCCACCTTGTCGCCCAAACCGGATTCGATACAGAAGATCGGCAGATAGACCACATAAACCCACCAGCCGCAGGAGCGCATCACCGCAAAAAGCCATCCGGCAATCAGCCGAGGTTGGGCGAAAAACCGGCCCAGATAGGCAAGCGGATTGGCGGCAGGCCCTTTGGCGCGGCTGATCTGCTTGCCATTGCCCAGCCGCAGCACCCAGAACGTCACCAAGAGCACCAAAGCGCATCCTCCGGCCACGAGGAAGGGCAGCGGGTCCCACAGGCTGCGCAGCCAGACACCGAGCAGGGGACCAATGGCCCAAGGCCCGGCGGCAAAGACCATTTGCATGGATTGGCTGCGGCCCAGATTCTGACGGTCGATGTAATCGAGGATATAGGCGTTAAGACAGACGAAGGTGGTGGCGGTGGCCATGGCAAGGCAGGTCAGCGCCACGGGCATCAGCCATCCGGTGCCAAGGATGGCCAGCGTCATCCCGATGAGGTAGAGCACGCAGCCCAGCGTATACATCCAGCGCCGCGGGATGTGGCGGGTGGCCCAAGGCACCATCAGTCCCCAGAGCATCGACACCAACCCGGCGACGAAATAGGCGGACGAGGTGGCCTCGGCACTGCCAAGCGCGTCATAGACGGCGAGCGGCATGGCAGAAACGAGTGTCCCACGCACCGCCGCCTCTAGCCCCGAGAGGAGGGCAAAGTTTTCGACCCTTGGGGTCGGAGCATGCTTGAGATGCAGAGGGATGAATTTATTGGCCATATCAATCTTGACCCTGTTTGCCCAAGAAGCGGGCGGTGGGTCTGGCCCGGCTGCGACATTTTGCGTCGTTTGTGAATCGGAGGGCGTTTTTCTGCGCGCAGCCCTAGCTGCGGGCGAGACGGGCCAACAGGCGGTTGCGCGATTCGGGCAAGGGGCTGCCGCCGGGGGGGGCGTGGCCGTCTTGGGCAAGCTCGCGGGAGAGGAAATGCCCTGTGATGGCAAGGGCTTGCGCAGCCTCGGCCCGGGTGACAGGCCCCTGCCCCATCAGCGCCTGCGGCAAGGGCAAGAGCCGGGACGCCCAATCCCCCGCCCCCGCGCGCGACACCGCCCGCCCGGTGCGCGGGCTGACATAGGCCAGATCGTCCCGGCTGCCGGTCACGGCGCACCGCGACAGATCAAGACCGAATCCCAATTCATCCAGAAGCAGCAATTCCCAGCGCAGATAATCGCCCAGCCAATCGGCCCCGGCAGCCATGGCGTCGAGCAAAGACAGCGTGCGGGTGTAAAGCTGGGGGTGCGGATCACGCTCGGCCAGACTGACGTGCAACAGCGCACAGGCGGCAGTCAGCCCCGCCAAGGCGAGCGGGCTTTCCAGCACGGCGGCCCGCGATTGCACGGGTTCGGCCAGAAAGACACCGATCTGATCTTCCAGACGCGCGCGCCATGTGAGGTCGAGCTGGGCGCCGGGCTGCAAGAGCGGCGCACGTTTGCGCGAGGCGCCGCCGCGGACCACGCCCAGATGGCGGCCATGGCCGCGGGTAAAAACCTCTATGATTGCAGAGCCTTCGCCATGCGGGCGCATGGAGAGAAGCACCCCGTCTTCGCGCCATTCCATCGGGTGATCTTTGCAGGCGGAGGGGTGCGGCTGCAAGGGGGCTTGCCGCGGCAAGGACAGAGTGCATTTTGGGCATATGAGAGTGTCCATGTCGCTGCCGCCCCGCCTGACCGCCCTGATCATCTTTGTCGTGGCCGCCCTGTCGCTGCGGGCGCAGTTTGACGCCAATCTGGCCGCTGGGCGCGGGGATGGCGTGCTGGGGGTGCTGTGGGGCTTGGCGCGGTTCTTCACCGTGCTGACCAATCTGCTGGTGGCTGTGGGCATGGCGCTGGTGGCCATGCGCTGGCGATTGCCTGCCGGGCTTGCCTTTGCCGGCGTCTTGGCCATCGTGATGGTGGGGCTGGTGTATCACATTCTGCTGGCCGAGTTGCACAGCCCCAGCGGGCTGCGCTGGTGGGCCAATCTGGGCCTGCACACGGCGGTGCCGGTGATGGCCTTGGGCTGGTGGCTTGCCTTCGCGCCGGTGCCGGGCTGGCGTGTGCTGCCCTATGGCATGATCTGGCCGCTGGTCTATGCGATCTATGCCCTGCTGCGCGGCGTGATGATCGACGGGCGCTTCCCCTATCCGTTTCTGAATGTGAACCGGCTGGGCTGGGACGGTGTGGCGCTGAACGCGGCCGGGATGGTGCTGGCCTTTGCCGCCGTGGGGGCGGTGCTGATCGCGGTGAAGCGGCGGCTAGGCTAGGCCTTCTTCTTCGAGCAGGGTGCGGCCTTGGCGCTGTTCCAGCTCGATCACCCAGAGGTCGGGGTCGCGGGCGGTGGCGCGCGCGATCAGGGCATCCACCTCCGGCTCGGGACCTTCGGTGGTCAGCCGCCAGAGCCGGCTGCCGCTGGCCAGATCATAACCACGTTCAAAGGCACGCGCGCTGCCGTTCAGAAGCGCGACCTTGACCAGCACAGTGCCTGCGGTGCGGTCCCCCTTGCGGATGACATAGGCGGGGATATCGGCAAGGCGCAGTCGGTTGAGATAGGCCGACACCCAAAGATCGGATTGCAGCCGGACATCTGCCACCACTCAGTCGCCATCCTTGAAGTCGAGGCCCATTTCCGAATAGCGCTCGGGTTCGTCCAGCCAGTTGGGGCGCACCTTGACTTGCAGGAAAAGGTGCACGGTGCGGCCGAGGAATTCCGAAATGTCGGCGCGCGCGGCGGAGCCGATGGATTTGATCGTCTCCCCCTTGTTGCCCAGCACGATGCCCTTGTGGCCATCGCGGGCAACGTACACGATCTGGTCGATCCGGGTGGAGCCGTCGGGTTTGTCCTCCCATTTCTCGGTTTCCACCGTGAGCTGGTAGGGCAGTTCTTCGTGCAGGCGCAAGGTGAGTTTCTCGCGCGTCATTTCGGCGGCGATCATGCGCATGGGCAGATCGGCGATCTGGTCTTCGGGGTAGAACCACGGGCCTTGCGGCACCTCGCCCGCCAGCCATTCGCGCAGATCCTTGACGCCATAGCCACGCTCGGCGCTGATCATGAAGGTTTTTGCGAAAGGATAGGCGTCGTTCAGGCGTTCGGCGAGGGCAAGCAGCACTTCGGATTTCACGCGGTCGATCTTGTTGATGGCCAGAGCCACCGGCTGACCTTGCGGCAGTTCATCGCGCATCCGGTCGATGATGGCCTGCACGCCTTCGGTCAGGCCGCGATGCGCCTCGATCATCAGGACGATCACATCGGCATCGGAGGCCCCGCCCCACGCGGCCTTAACCATGCTGCGGTCCAGACGGCGGCGCGGGCGGAAGATCCCCGGCGTGTCGACAAAGACGATCTGCGCCGGGCCTTCGATGGCCACGCCCCGGATGCGGGTGCGGGTGGTCTGCACCTTATGCGTCACGATCGACACCTTGGCCCCGACCATGCGGTTGAGAAGCGTCGACTTGCCAGCATTGGGTTCGCCGATCAAGGCGACAAAGCCGGCGCGGGGGGGGGTATCCATCAAGACCTCATTTCGATATCGCGCTTCGTCTAGGCGATTGCAGGGGGAAAGGCCAGATCATCCGCGGCCCCGGCAGCCAGTGTAGCACCAAAGGCGCGGGTCTGGCGACCCTTCTGGCGGGCGCGCTGTCAGGCCGCGCCCGACTCCCGTTCCAGCCGGGTGAGCAAGGCGCGGGCGGCCTGTTGTTCGGCGATGCGCTTGGAGCCTGCGCGGGCGGCTTCGCGGGCGCCGTTGTCGAGGGTCACTTCCACGGTGAACACCGGCTGGTGATCGGGGCCAGTGCGCCCGGCTTCGGCGTAACTGGGGGGCGACATGCCGCGCGCCTGTGCCCATTCCTGAAGCGCGGTCTTGGGGTCACGCGCATCCTGCTGCACCGTGCCGATCCGGTCCCCCCAAAGCCGTAGCACCAGCGCGCGGGCGGCATCGAACCCGCCATCGAGATAGACGGCGGCGATCAAGGCCTCCATCGCGTCGCCCAGCAGGGCTTCCTTGCGCCGCCCGCCCGAGAGCATTTCCGACCGGCCCAGCTTGAGCACCTCGCCCAGACCGATCGTGCGCGCCACATCGGCACAGGTTTCCTTGCGCACCATGGCGTTGAAGCGCGGCGCAAGCTGGCCTTCACTGGCCTCGGCATCGGCGCCCAAGAGCGCCTCGGCCATCACAAGGCCCAGCACGCGGTCGCCCAGAAACTCTAGCCGCTGGTTGTCGGGCCGGGTCTGCGACGACAAGGAGGCATGGGTCACCGCCCGCACCAGAAGCTCGGGCGTGCGAAAGCTGTGCCCGATCCGCGCCTCGAAGGCCTTGAGATCGGCCGAGAGCCTCATTCCACCGCCTTGAAGAAACGGTCCGAGCGCCAGGTCCAGAAATACAGCATCGAGCGCCCGGCCGACGAGAACATGATGCGGTCGGCGCGTCCGATCAGGTGATCGGCGGGCACAAAGCCCACGCCCCCCACCGCCTGCACGAAGCGGCTGTCCTGGCTGTTGTCGCGGTTGTCGCCCATAAAGAAGTAATGCCCGGCCGGCACGGTGAACACATCGGTGTTGTCGCCCGCACCATTGGTGTCGATGTTGAGAACATCATGGGTCCGCCCGCCCGGCAGGGTTTCGCGCGACCGTGACTTGGTGCAGATGTCGCCTTGGCCCACGGGGCCGTTTTCACAGCGCGGCAACTGGCCCAACGGGCCTTGCTGTTCGTAGACTTCGCTGAACTGGCCATCGGGCTCTTGCGGCACGGCTTCGCCGTTCAGATAGACCACGCCGCCGCGCATCTGCACGGTATCGCCGGGCAGGCCGATCAGGCGCTTGATGAAATCGCTGCCGTTGACAGGATGGCGGAAGACCACCACATCGCCGCGCTCGGGTTCGCTGAACAGCAGGCGCCCGTCAAAGGGGCAGGCCGAGAAAGGGCAGGAAAAGCGGCTGTAGCCATAGGCCATCTTGTTGACGAATAGAAAATCGCCGATCAGCAGCGTGTCTTTCATGCTGCCCGAGGGAATCCAGAACGGCTGAAAGAACAGGGTGCGGAACAGGCCTGCAATCACCAGCGCATAGACCACCGTCTTGAGTGTCTCGACGATGCCGCCGTCGGTCTTTGCCTTGCTGGCCATGCGATTTCCACCTTGCTGATCTTTGCGCCGCTACATGCGCCCACAGCCGGGCCGAGTCAAGTTCAGCCGGGGTTTGGCACCGGGCCGGGGCCAAGCGGGCGCGCCTCGATCACCACAAAGGCCTGCGCCCAAGGATGGTCGTCTGTCAGTGTGACATGGATCACCGCCTCATGCCCCGGCGGCGTCATGTCGCGCAAACGCGCGGCGGCCCAGCCGGTGACCTGCATCACGGGCTGGCCGGTGTCCAGATTGCTCACGGCCATGTCCTTCCAGGCGATGCCCATGCGCAGCCCGGTGCCAAGCGCCTTGGAACAGGCCTCTTTCGCGGCCCAACGCTTGGCATAGGTGGCGGCCACGCCATGCGGGCGGCTGGCGGCCTTGCGCTGTTCGCGCTCGGTGAAAACCCGGTCGCGGAAACGGTCGCCAAAGCGCGCCAGCGTGGCCTCGATGCGCTCGATATTGGCCAGATCGCTGCCGATGCCCAGAATCATGCCGCCCCGCTTTGCAAGACGCAGCCCTGCCCTTGCCGCTTGCACCTTTCCCAAATACTCATCTTTGCCCCCGCTGCCCCCAGCCCTGCCGTTACAGGCCGCGCGCGGCGTTCATCCGGCGGCGCATCTCGGCGATGGCAGGGCCAAGGCCCATGAACACCGCCTCCCCGATCAGGAAATGCCCGATGTTCAGTTCTTGCACCTGCGGGATGGCGGCGATGGGGCCGACGTTGTCGAAGGTCAGGCCGTGGCCCGCATGCACCTCCAGCCCAAGGCTGTGGGCCAGCGCGGCACCTGTATACAGGGCGGCGAGCTCCGTCTCGGCCTCATCGGTGCGGCCTTCGGCGTGCAGGTCGGAATACAGCCCGGTGTGCAGTTCCACCACGGCGGCGCCGATGCGGGCGCTGGCCTCGATCTGGCGCGGGTCATGGCTGATGAACATGCTGACGCGGGCGCCCGCATCGCGCAGCGGCGCGATAAAGGCCTTCAGCCGCGCTTCATCCCCGGCCACATCCAGACCGCCTTCGGTGGTGCGTTCCTCGCGGCGTTCAGGGACAAGGCAGACGGCATGCGGGCGGGTCGCAAGGCAGATGGCCTGCATCTCATCCGTGGCGCCGCATTCGAAGTTGAGCGGGATGGCAATGCCCGCCTTGATGGCGGCCATATCGGCATCGCGGATGTGGCGGCGGTCTTCCCGCAGATGGGCGGTGATGCCATCGGCCCCGGCCTCTTGCGCAAGCAAGGCGGCCCGCAGCGGGTCGGGCCAGACAGAGCCGCGCGCGTTGCGCAAGGTGGCCACATGGTCGATGTTGATGCCAAGGCGGAGGGGGCTGCTGTGGGTCATCGCGCGGTCTTTCGTGTTCTGGCCTTCATCGTGAGGCCTTCCTCTTCTGGCCTTATGGGGTTGACCCGTCGGGTCGGGCGGTCCGGGCCTTGCTGCGCAGGTTAGGGCGCAGGCGGGGTGTCGTCATCCCCTTGTTTTGTACCCGGCACAGGGTCTTTGTGGCCGTCTTTCGCCGCATCTGCGGCGCGCTGGGCCAAGGCTGCCAGACGTTCGCGCAGCAAAAGCCGCTTGTCGCTGCGTTCCTTGAACTTGGCGCTGCGCGCCTTTTGATAGGCTTCGACCAGAGGGATGGTGATATAGTAGAAGATCAGGCTGAGCAGGATGCCCGGCCCCAGCGCCCCGATGAAATAGGGCAGGTAGATGTCGGACCAGAAACGCGACAACCCGTCCCAATGCATGTCTTCGGGCCCGAAGAGGGCAAGGAAATTGTGCCACAGCTCAACCCCGGCATGGGCGAAACCGTCGCCGATCGCCTCGGCGGTGAGCGGGGTGTCGATGCCCAGCATCCAATGGCCCAAGGTGATGGCGCCCACCGCGAAGAAGGGGGTGGTGATGGGGTTGGAGTTGAAGGTGGCGAGCAGGGCTGCAAGCACATTGCCGCGCATCACCCAAGCCAGCCCCCATGCGCCAAGGAATTGCAGCCCGGGCAAGGGCAGGAAGCCGATCAGGCTGCCCGCGAAAACCCCGCGCGCGATGCGGTGGGGCCGGTCCGGCAGGCGGCGCATGCGGTGGATCACATAGCGCGTGGCGCGGCGGAATCCGCCGGTGGGATAAAACATCTCCCGCATCCAAGCCAGCCAGCCGCGCCGGTCACGCCTTTTGAAAACCACGTTCTTCCTCGCTTGGGCTGGTGCCGCACCGCAACGCGGTGGCGCGTCTGGCCCTTCATGCGCCGCAATACATGAAGTGGCGGTGACTGGCACGCCAGAAATTGCCTGAGCAGCAGATGGTTTTCGCGGCGGGCTTCGGCAAGGGGGAGGACCTGTGCGGCGCGATCACGGGCTGCCTGACGCGCCGTCATCGGCTTGGGCGCGGGCGCGCAGGCGGGCGGCGGCGCGTTCGCGGATCGATTCGGCGCGGTCGCGTCGGCGCTTTTGTCGCAGCTTCTGATAGCCAAGGATGACCGGCAGGCTGACGTAATAGCAGATGGTGGCGGTCACGAGACCGGGGGCGATTCCCCCCACCAGATAGGGTTTGAACAGACCGTAATAGAAATGGCGCAACTGGCCCCATTGGGTGGGGCTGTCGGTGAACATGGCGACGATGTTCTGCCAGATCTCGCCCGAGGCGCTGGCAAAGGCCGAGAGGATCAGGCGGGCGGGCACGGCATCCACCCCGGTGCCCAGCATCCAGTGGCCCAGCTGAACCGAGGAGACGGCGATGATCGGAAAGGTGATGGGATTGCCGAAGAAGGTGGCAAAGATCGCCGCCACCATATTGCCGCGCATCAGGAAGGCCAGCAAGGCCGAGGCAAAGAAGTGCAGGCCGAACAGCGGGGTGAAAGAGATGAAGACACCCGCGAAAATGCCGCGCGCGATGCGGTGAGGCGGATCGGGAAGCCGGGTCAGACGGTGCCAGACATAGGTGCCCGCGCGCAACCAGCCGCCTTGCGGATAGACCGCTGCCTTGACCCGTTCCGGCCAAGTCCTTTTGTTGCGGCGACGAAACACCACTGGTTTGCCCCCCCTTGCTTCCGGTCCGCACATGGGCGCGGGCCTGTTACGGTTTGCGGGTCTGGTCCCTGTAGCGAGACACTTGCGCCACATCGGTTTCGGCTTCGAGCGCCGTCATCACCATATGCAGGTGTTCTACATCGCGCAGATCCACATCGACAATCAGCCGATAGAAATCCGGTTTGCGATCTGTAAACCTCAGGTCAGAGATATTGGCGCGTTGCTCGCCGATCAAGGTGCAAATCCGCCCCAGCACGCCCGCGTCATTGGCGATGGTCAGTTCCATCGTCACCGTATGCACCGCCGCATGCCGCCCCGAGTGCCATGCCAGATCGACCCAGCGTTCGGTCTGATCCTCGAATTCCTCGAGCGCCGGGCAGTCAATGGCATGGGCCACCACGCCCTTGCCGCGATAGGTGATGCCGACAATGCGTTCTCCCGGCACCGGCTGGCAGCAGGGGGCGCGCCGGAAGACCTGATCATCTGACAGACCCAGCACCGGACGGGTCGAATCCACCACATCCAGCTCGGCGCGGGCCAATTCGGGATACAGCGTTTCGACCACGCGGCGCGCGGTCAGCTCGGCCGAGCCGAGGCGGGCGAGCAAATCCTGATCGTCATTGAGGCCCAGCATCTTGGCAGCGGTCCGCAAGGCCTTGTCACTGGCTTTCTTGCCGACATGGTCAAAGGCGGCGCGGGCCAGTTCCTGCCCCAGCTTGATGAAACGGCCCCGATCTTCTTCCCGCAGGGATTTGCGGATGGCGGCCTTGGCGCGCCCGGTGGTCACGATGTCGATCCACGAGGCTTGCGGACGCTGGCCTTCGGCAGTGATGATCTCCACCGACTGGCCGTTTTTGAGCCGGGTCCAGAGCGGCACGCGGATGCCATCGACCTTGGCCGAGACGCAGGAATTGCCGATGCGGGTGTGGATGGAATAGGCGTAATCCAAGGGCGTGGCGCCGCGCGGCAGCTGCACCACATCGCCCTTTGGCGTGAAGCAGAACACCTGATCGGAATACATCTCGAGCTTGACGTGTTCCAGAAACTCGTCGTGATCGCCTTCGTCAAAGCGTTCGGTCATCGACGCGATCCACTTGCCGGGATCAATCGCAAACGGGTTCTGGGCGCGCACGCCTTCGCGGTAGGACCAATGCGCGGCCACCCCGGCTTCGGCCACTTCGTGCATTTCACGCGTGCGGATCTGCACTTCGACCCGCTTGCCATCACGGCCCGAGACCGTGGTGTGGATCGAGCGATAGCCGTTGGTCTTGGGCTGGCTGATGTAATCCTTGAAGCGCCCCGGCACCGAGCGCCAGCGCTGATGGATCACGCCAAGGATGGCATAGCAGTGCGGGACCGAGGCGCAGATGATGCGAAAGCCGTAAATGTCGGACAGACGCGAAAAGGCGAGATCCTTTTCCTGCATCTTGCGCCAGATCGAATAGGGCTTTTTTGCGCGACCATAGACCGTCGCCTCGATTTCCACCTTTTCAAGCTCATGGCGGATGTCGGCGGTGATCTTGTGGACCACATCGCCCGCTTCGCGTTGCAGCGTGAGAAAGCGGCGGATGATGGAATTGCGCGCGTCTGGGTTCAGAACCTTGAAGGACAGGTCTTCAAGCTCTTCGCGCATCCATTGCATCCCCATGCGTCCGGCAAGCGGCGCATAGATTTCCATGGTTTCGCGGGCCTTTTGCGCCTGCTTTTCCGCGCGCATCGATTTGATGGTGCGCATGTTGTGCAGACGGTCGGCGAGTTTGACCAGAATGACCCGCAGATCCTTTGACATCGCCATGAACAGCTTGCGGAAGTTTTCCGCCTGCTGGGTTTCGGTCGAGGAGAGTTGCAGGTTGGTCAGCTTGGTGACGCCATCGACGAGTTCGGCCACTTCGGTGCCAAAGTGGCGTTCCACCTCGGTATAGGTGGATTTGGTGTCTTCGATGGTGTCGTGCAGAAGGGCGGTGACGATGGTCGCATCATCAAGCCGCTGTTCCGTGAGGATGGCGGCGACCGCGACGGGATGGGTGAAATAGGGTTCACCCGACTTACGAAACTGCCCGTCGTGCATCGCCATGCCATAGGCATAGGCGCGGCGGATCAGATCGGCATTGGTGCGCGGATTGTAGTTGCGGACAAGGGCGATGAGGTCTTCTACGTCGATCATCATCGCCCCTGAAGCGGGGTTCCCCCCAAATCAGAGTTCGCCTTGCGCTTCCATCAGGGCGCGCAGCAGCTTTTCTTCGGACATGTCGTCCTGCATCGGGCGGTCAATCTCGCCCGACATCAGAAGCGCCATCTGGTCATCTTCAGGCTCGTCCACCTCGATCTGGGTCTGGTGGCTTTCGATCATCCGCTCGCGCAGCGACTCTGCCGATTGGGTTTCTTCGGCGATTTCGCGCAAGGCAACGACCGGGTTCTTGTCATTGTCGCGATCAATGGTGATCGGCGAGCCGGACTGAATCTCGCGCGCCCGGTGGGCAGCGAGCATCACCAGTTCGAACCGATTCGGAACCTTGTCAACGCAGTCTTCAACCGTCACGCGGGCCATGGACGACTCCAGTAGGTCTTGGGGGCATGGAAAGGGTGTGTTTACGCCCGATGGCGGCTCTTGACAACCCCGGATTCAGCGCGGGGGTCAGGAAAGGGGCTCGACTTCGGCGCGATCGGCGGGCGACAGCGCCGCCAGCATCTGCGTCACGCTGCGCTGAAGGAGCGGGTGCACCCAATCCGGCGCGACTTCGGCAAGGGGGACCAGCACGAAGGCGCGGTCTTGCAGGCGGGGATGCGGCAGGATCAGCCGATCCGGGGTCAGGCGGGCCTGATCGGCCGGGGGCAAAGCGCGCCAGTGCGTTTGGGTTGCGGCATCCGGCAGCACCTGATCATCGAAGGCCAGAAGATCAATGTCGAGCGTGCGCATGCCCCAGCGGCTTTCGCGCTGGCGACCGAATTCAGACTCCACCGCATGCAGGTGATCCAGAAGGCGGGCCGCACCCAGCGCGGCAGGCACCGAAAGGCAGGCGGCGGCATTGACATAATCGGGGCCGGCGCCTTGAGGAAAGCACGGTGTTTTGAACAATCGGCTTGCCTTGAAAACAGGGGGGGCCGACGCTAAGTCAACGCATTCAGCGATGAGGCGCTTGCGCAAGTTTGCCATTGCCTTCAATACTGTAGCCTTGGGGTCCTGACTGTCGAAAGGAAGATTGGCCCCGAATGCAACCAGCGCGTGCACTGCCTTTTGCATGGTGTGTTTACACTTTCGTATAGAGCGACTTGCCGCGCAAAGAATGGACCTGATACTGGGGTTTACTTATCCCGCCCCTGTCGTTGATGCCAGATCTGACCACTCCGCGTAGACATGACGGGTTAAGTATTTTTTGTGAGGAGTTTTTATGTTTTACAAAGACGAACGACTGGCGCTTTTTATTGATGGATCAAACCTTTACGCAGCAGCGCGCGCCCTTGGGTTTGATATTGATTACAAGTTGTTGCGACAGGAGTTCATGCGTCGGGGCAAATTGCTGCGCGCGTTCTATTACACGGCCCTGCTGGAGAATGACGAATATTCTCCGATCCGGCCGCTGGTCGACTGGCTGCATTACAATGGCTACACCATGGTGACCAAGCCCGCGAAGGAATACACCGACAGTCAGGGCCGCCGGAAGGTGAAGGGAAACATGGACATCGAGTTGACGGTCGATGCCATGGAACTGGCTCCGCGGGTGGATCATATCGTGCTGTTCTCGGGCGACGGGGATTTCCGCCCGTTGATCGAAAGCCTGCAGCGGCAGGGGGTGCGGGTGTCGGTGGTGTCGACGATCCGCAGCCAGCCGCCGATGATCGCGGATGAACTGCGCCGTCAGGCCGACAATTTCATCGAGCTGGACGAGCTGCGCGATGTGATTGGCCGCCCGGCCCGCGACCCGCGCCCGGCAGGCGAGCGCGAAGACATCCCGCTGATGTCGAAGTAAGACGGCGCGCCAGCGGGGGTGCGCGCCTGCGCCACGGTGGACGCGCGGCGCGCCGGGCGCTAAAGGCGGGCCGCATGACAGGATTGGCTGATTTTTCTTGCGCGTCGGCGGGACGGCGTTCCGCATGCTGACCGGCACCTCTTTGGTCGGGCTGTTCGTGGCCGCGTTTCTGGCGGCCACGCCGATTCCGTTTCAATCCGAGGTGGTGTTTCTGGCGCTGATGGCACAGGGCACGCTGGCGGTCTGGCTTTTGGTGGCGGTGGCGTCGGTCGGCAATATTCTTGGCTCTTGCGTGACCTATGCCTTTGGCCGGGGGTTGGGCGGCGCGCGCGGTGCGCGCTGGCTTGGCCTGACACCCGAGCGCCGCGCCAAAGCGGAACGTTGGTTCGCGCGCTGGGGGGTGTGGTCGCTGCTGTTGAGCTGGGCGCCGGGGGGGGATTTCATCGTGGCGCTGGCGGGGGCGCTGCGGGTGCCGCTGCCGCTGTTCCTGACGCTGCTGACCATCGCCAAGACGCTGCGCTATGTGGCGGTGGCGCTGATCGGGCTGGGGATCTGGGGCTGAAAGCCGCCATTGGGGGCTGGACCTGCGGGCCGCATGCCCTTACCTCTGGGCCAGACCCTCGCGCATAGGCCCGCCATGACCGATCTGCCCGCTTTGCATCTGTATCTTGCCGCGCCGCGTGGTTTTTGCGCGGGCGTGGACCGGGCGATCAAGATCGTGGAACTGGCGCTGCAGAAATGGGGGGCGCCGGTCTATGTGCGGCACGAAATCGTGCACAACAAGTTCGTGGTCGATGCGTTGCGCGCGCAAGGGGCCGTTTTCGTGGAAGAGCTGGATGACTGCCCCGTGGACCGCCCGGTGGTGTTTTCCGCCCATGGCGTGCCCAAGGCGGTGCCCGCCGAAGCGGCGCGGCGCGAGATGATCGCGGTGGATGCCACCTGCCCCTTGGTGACCAAGGTGCATAACGAGGCCGCGCGGCACCATGAGAACGGGCTACAGATGATCATGATCGGTCATGCCGGCCATCCGGAGACCGTGGGCACCATGGGGCAATTGCCCGAAGGTGAGGTGCTGCTTGTGGAGACCGTGGCCGATGTGGCGACGTTGCAGGTGCGCGATCCGACCCGGCTGGCCTTCATCACGCAGACCACCCTGTCGGTGGATGACACGGCCGATATCGCCGCCGCGCTGAAGGCGCGCTTTCCGGCGATCCATGCCCCCGCGCATGAAGACATCTGCTATGCCACCACCAACCGGCAAATGGCGGTCAAGGCGATTGCCCCCCGCATCGACGCGCTCTTGGTGATCGGTGCGCCGAATTCTTCCAATTCCAAACGGCTGGTCGAGGTCGGCTCGGCGGCGGGCTGCGCCTATGCGCAGCTGATCCAACGCGCCACCGACATTGACTGGCGGGCGCTGGAAGGCATCCGCGCTGTCGGGATCACCGCAGGCGCCTCTGCCCCTGAGGTGCTGGTGAACGAGGTGATCGACGCGTTCCGCGCCCGTTTTGCCACCACGGTGGAGTTGGTGGAAACCGCGCAGGAACATGTGGAATTCAAGGTGCCGCGCATTCTGCGCGAACCGGCCTGAGGCCCTTTTTCCCCTCCCCTTCTTTGCCGCCTTGCAGACACGTCCGCAGACTGCGCAGGACGGGCGCCAAGCCAATGGCTGGGCGAAGCGCTTGCCTGAGGCAAGGCCGCAAGGCCGCCGCCGAGGCAGATCCGTGCGGCGCAGCCGCGCCTTTGGCTTAAAGCGCGTTCAGAAGCGCCATGGTGGGCCAAGCATCTGCCGGCAGACCGAGCCGCGCCTGTTCGGCCTGCACCGCTGCGCGGGTGCCCGCCCCCAGAATTCCGTCGATGCGGCCCACGTCATGCCCGCGTGCGGCCAGCTTTTCTTGCAGGCTGCGCATTTGCGCCTCGTCCAGCCCGGGCTCGGGATTGCCCGCCTCGAACACCGGCGCGCCCTCCAGCCGGGTGGCGAAATAGGCGCCGGTCAGCACATAGGTGAAGCTCTGGTTCCAGTCGAACAGAGTGTGGAAATTGTCATAGGCCAGAAAGGCCGGACCAAATCGGCCCTGCGGCAGGATCAGCGACGCCTCGCCTTGGGGCAGAGCGCCGATGCGCGCGCTGACGCCCATCTCTTGCCACGCCGCCACCGGCAGGCGCCGTTCAAGCCCGGTCAGTGACCAGTCCATTTCTGCGGGCACCTGCACCTCGGCCAACCACGGCTGCCCCGCTTGCCAGCCATGGTGCTGCAACAGGCGGGCGCCCGACAGCAGCGCATCTGCCACCGAGGTCTTCAGCGTGACATGCCCGTCGCCATCGCCATCCACTCCGCGCGCCAGAATATCGGCGGGCAGCATCTGCACCATGCCGATTTCCCCTGCCCAAGCCCCGGTGGTGTCGGTGGGCAGATCGCCTGCGGCATGCAACGCGATGGCCGCGAGGATCTGCGGCTGGAACAGTTCCGGGCGGCGGCAATCATGGCCCAGCGTGACCAGCGCATCGCGGGTGTTGAAATCGCCCTGCACGGCGCCGTAATCCGTCTCGAAGGCCCAGAAGGCCATGAGGATGCCAACCGAAACGCCATATTCCGCCGCCGCGCGGTCAAGGAGTGCCGCATGCTGCGCCGCCAGCGCCCGGCCCCGCTCCAACCGGCTGGCCGAGATCAGCCGCCGCGAGAAATCGGTGAAGTTCATCCGGAACACGCCCTGCGCACGGTCGGCCTTGAGCACCCGATCATCCAGCCGTGCGTCTGCCAGATAGCTGCGCGCGGCCGTTTCGGGCAGGCCCGTCGCCTCTGCCTCGGCGGTGATGGCGGCGATGAAATCCGAAAGGCTCCCCCCACAGGGGGCGGCGAGGGCGGGGCCAGATGTCAGCGAGAGGACAAGAAGGGCAGCAGGGAGAAAACGCATGAGCAGAGCCTAGATCAGCGCCACGCAGCCGACAAGCAGGAGCATCAGCGCCCAAGCCCGCCACAAGGCGCGGCAGGCGGCCTCGATCTCGGGGGGGCCGGGATCGCGCCGTCCTTCGGGCCAGACCCAAGGAAAATCGGACATCACGCCATGATAGGCGCGCGGTCCCGAAAGGGAGACATTCAGCACGACCGCCATCGCGGCCTCGGGCCAGCCTGCATTCGGGCTGCGGTGCAAGGGCGCGTCGCGCAGGATCGGCCGGGGATCGGTGCGGCCATGCGCCAGCGCGATCAGCAGCGCCGTCAGCCGGGCCGGGATCAGGTTCAGCAGATCGTCGAAGCGGGCTGACGCCCAACCGAATTCTTCATGCCGGGGGGTGCGGTGGCCGATCATGCTGTCGGCGGTGTTGGTGATCTTGTAAACGAGCATCAGAGGCAGGCCGCCGACCAGAAACCAGAAGGCGGGGGCGATCACGCCGTCAGACAGGTTTTCGGCCGCGCTTTCGATGGCGGCCCGTGACACCCCCGGCGTGTCGAGCGCCGCCGTGTCGCGCCCCACGATCATCGAGACCGCGCGTCGGCCTTCGGGGAGCGATTGGCGCAGAGCGATGGCCACCGCGCGGACATGATCGACCAGCGACTTCTGCGCGAGCAGGATCGCCGCCGCGAGGCCTTCGAGCAGCCCGAAATCGGGCACGAGGGCGATCAGGGCGCCAACCCCATAGGCGCCCAGCACCATCAGGACGAGTGCTGCCGCGCCTTTGGCCCGGCGCTGCCCACCGCTGTTGAGACGACGGTCGAGCGCCGCCACCACGCGCCCCATCAGCACGGCCGGATGCGGCACCCTGTCCCAGATCGCCTTCGGCTCGCCCAAGGCCGCGTCGAGCAGCATTGCCAGAAACAGGATCATCGCGGGCCTCTCCGGAAGGCGGTGTGATGCCAAGGCCTTACACCGCCGATTCGCGCGGCGACAGGGGGTTTGGGGCGAAGTTGTTCTGGGATCGGCTGCAAATCACGAGGGAACCGCCCTTATTTTCCCACGTTTCGCATGGTGTCACGTGATTGACTTGATTTTAACCAATTGTGGCGCAGACTGTTAACCACAAGCGAGGGAGGGCGCCGTGCTGGAATTCTTGCCACAGGACATCCGCGAAGGTCTTGATGCGGCCCGCAAGCGCGAGGCGCGGCGCAGATCGCGTCTGCGGGTTCAAGTGGGCGACGCGGTGTTTCCGATCCTGCGGTTTTGGGACAATGGCTTTGCGCTGGATGGCACGCTGACCCCGCAGCTGCGCGGCTTGGTGGATGTGTATGATGGCGCCAATCACATCTTCCAATGCCTGATCGTCGCCTCGGTGACAGAGAACGGGGATCTGGTCTGCGAATTCAAACGCTCGACCGCTGTGCAGGACAAGGCTCCTTTGGATTTCTGGCGCGACGAGAATGCGCCCGTGGCCTATTTGCCCCGTCTTTGACACCCGGCAGAGCAGGCGGGGGACGCGACGGCCCCCCGCTTTGCACCTTATTGCAAATCCCCAAAGGCGGATTGCAGGCGGGACACCGCCTCTTCGATCCGGGCGCGCGGCGTGGCGATGTTGAAGCGCAGATAGGACTCGCCCCCCGTGCCGAAGGTTTCGCCATGATTGGCACAGATCTGTGCCGCTTTCTCGACCCGCGCCTTGAACTCGGCGGGCGCCATGCCGGTGCCGGAAAAATCGACCCAAGACAGATAGGTGGCCTCGAGCGGCATCGAGCGCAGGCCGGGGATGGCATTCACCCCGGCATCGAAGAGGCGGCGGTTGCCATCCAGATAGGCCACCAGCGCATCCACCCAGACCGCGCCTTCGGGCGAATAGGCGGCCTCGGCCATATGCATGCCGAAAGAATTGGCCGAAATGCCCATGGCCATGATCTTGGCCGCGAATTTCGCGCGCAAGGCATCGTCGGAGATGATCACATTGCCGATATGCGCGCCCGCGATGTTGAAGGTTTTGGTGGTGGCCGTCAGCATCACCAGCCGGTCGGCCACATCCGGCGCGGCGAGTGGCATCGCGATATGGCGGTGCCCCGGCATCACCAGATCATGGTGGATCTCGTCCGAGACCAGCACCAGATCATGCCGCACGCAGAAATCTGCGACCCCGCGCAGTTCCGCCTGTGTCCACACCCGTCCGCCGGGATTGTGCGGCGAGCACAGGATCAACATCCGCTCGCCGCCCGTCATCTGCGCGTCCCAAGCGGCAAAATCCATCTCGTGGCGGCCATCCACCAGCGCCAGCTGGCATTCCACCACCTTGCGCCCCGCCGCTTTGATGGTGCGGGCAAAGGCGTGATAGACCGGGGTCATCAGCACGACGCCATCGCCGGGCGCGGTATAGGCATCGACCACCAGCCCGGTGGCATTCACCAGCCCATGCGTGGTGAAAATGTGGTCCGGGTTCAGCGCCCAGCCGTGCCGCGTCTGCATCCACCAGCGGATCGCCTCACGATAGCCCGCGTCATCGCCGTAATAGCCATAAATGCCATGCGCGGCCATCTTTTCCAACGCCGCCTGCACGCACTGGGGTGGCCGGAAATCCATATCCGCAACCCACATCGACAAGCCCGTGTCGGCTGGCACGCCATAAAGACGCTCCATCATGTCCCATTTCACCGAATGGGTGCCAAGACGCGGGATCTGTTCATCGAAATTCATGCTGCGGCCTTTTGCTTGCGGGTGTTTGTTCCGTATAATGCCACAAAAGCGGAATGTCCTCCTGTTTCATCGGCAGCGCCGCGCCGAGGCGGGCCTGCTGCGGCATCCTGCCGGAACCGACGGGCGGCGCCCTTGTGCCTCTTGCGCGCTTACCCCTTGCGCCGTAAATCATCGCCATGATCCGTCCCATCCTGATCCATCCCGATCCGCGCCTGAAAAAGCCCTGTGACCCAGTGGCCCAGTTCGATGGCGCCTTGCGCAAACTGGCCGAAGACATGCTGGAAACCATGTATGACGCCCCCGGCATCGGCCTTGCCGCGCCGCAGATCGGCGTGATGCAGCAGGTTCTGGTGATGGATTGCATCAAGGACGGCCCGCCGCGCCCGATGGCACTGGTCAATCCGCGCGTGGTCTGGACGTCGGAAGATCTGTCCAGCTATGAAGAAGGCTGCCTCTCGATTCCCGACCAATATGCCGAAGTCCGCCGCCCGGCCGAGGTGCGGGTGGCGTGGCAGGCGCTGGATGGCTCGGAACAGGAAGAGCAGTTTGCCGGGCTTTGGGCGACCTGCGTTCAGCATGAGATCGACCATCTGAACGGCAAGCTGTTCATTGATTATCTCGGCCCGCTGAAGCGCCAGATGATCACCCGCAAGATGGAAAAACTGAAACGCGAACGCGCGCGGCAGGGCTAGGTGGCGGTTCTTCCCATTCTGCGTTGGCCCGATCCGCGTCTTGCCACGCGGTGCGCCCCTGTGGCCGAGGATGTGGCGCAGCTTGCCGCCGACATGCTGGAGACCATGTATGCCGCACCCGGGCGCGGTCTGGCCGCCCCGCAGGTCGGGGTGCTGAAACGGCTCTTCGTGATGGATGTGGCGTGGAAAGAGGGCACCCCCGCCCCGCGCATCGTCATCAACCCGCAGATCCTCTGGCGATCGGAGGACACCGCCACTGGTGCCGAAGGCTGCCTGTCGATCCCCGGGATCCTGACCGACATCCGCCGCGCCCGCGAAATTCGCATGGCATGGACCGATGAACTCGGCCAATCGCAGGATGAAATCCTTACCGGCTTTGCCGCCATTTGCGCCCAGCATGAATACGACCATCTGGATGGCATCGTCACCTTTGACCGTCTTCCCCCCGACCAGCGCACCGCCGCGCTGGCCGCGTATCAGGATTCCCCCCGCGCATGACCCGAGCTTGCATCCCTTGGCCACACCCCGTGCTGCGCAGCCCCGCCGCCGATGTGCCGGCCGTCACCGATGAGATCCGCGCCCTGTGGGAGGAGATGATCGAGGTGATGGACGCGATGCCCGGCTATGGGCTTGCCGCCGTGCAGATCGGCGTGCCGCTGCGCCTTGCGGTCGTCGATTGCTCCGACCAGCGCGGGCAGGCCATTCGCATGGCCAACCCCGAGATCCTGCACGCCAGCGGCGTGCTGCGCGAGCATGAAGAGGCAAGCCCCAACCTTCCCGGCGTCTCGGCGGTGATCAAACGCCCCCGCGCGGTGACCGTGCGCTATCTGAACGAACACGGGCAGATGGAAGAGCGCGATTTCGTGAACCTTTGGGCCACGTCGGTGCAACACCAGATCGACCATCTGGCGGGACGCATGTATTTTGACCGCCTCTCACCATTGAAACGCAAGATGTTGATTGCAAAGGCGGAAAAGGCGCGCAAACGGGGATGAAGATTGTTTTCATGGGCACGCCCGAGTTTTCGGTGCCCGTCCTGCACGCCCTTGCCGCCCGGCACGAGATCGTTGCCGTGTATACGCAGCCCCCCCGCCCCGCCGGACGCGGCAAGGCCGACCGGCCAAGCCCGGTGCATCAGGCCGCCTTGGCGCTTGGCCTGCCGGTGCGCCACCCGGCCCGGCTGAAAGAGGCGGCCGATCAGGCAGCGTTCGCGGCGCTTCACGCGGATGTCGCGGTGGTCGTCGCCTATGGCCTGATCCTGCCGCAAGCGGTGCTGGATGCCCCGCGCCTTGGCTGCCTGAACATCCATGCCAGCCTGCTGCCGCGCTGGCGCGGGGCGGCACCAATCCACCGCGCCATCATGGCGGGCGACCGCCACACCGGCATTTGCATCATGCAGATGGAGGCGGGGCTGGACACTGGCCCGGTGCTGCTGCGGCAGGAAACGGAAATCGCCGCGCAGGAAACCACCGCCGAGTTGCATGACCGCCTGTCGGACATGGGCGCCGCGCTGATTGTGGAGGCGCTGGAACAGCTCCCCCGGCTTACCCCCCAGTCGCAGCCTGATGAGGGCGTGACCTATGCCACCAAGATCGACAAGGCCGAGGCCCGCGTCGATTTCACCCAAAGCGCCGAGACGGTAGACCGGCTGATCCGGGGCTTGTCGCCCTTCCCCGGCGCATGGGTGCCCGTGGGGGGCGAGCGGGTGAAACTTCTGCGCTCGCGCGTGGTGGATGGCAGCGGCGCGCCGGGGCAGGTGTTGCACGGCTTTACCATCGCCTGCGGCACAGGCGCGGTTGAAGTGCTCATGGCGCAGCGCGAGGGCAAGCGCCCGATGCCTGCGCTGGACGTGCTGAAGGGTCTGGCCCTGCCAGAGCGGCTGATCTAGCCAAAGGCTGCCGCCATGCCCATATTGGGCACAGGAACGGAGGCCACCCATGCCCATCATCGCGCTTGTCATCATCGGTGCTGCCGCAGGCTTTCTGGCGACCCGCATGCTGAGGCTGGACACAGATGTGCTGACCACGGTCGCCATCGGCGTGATTGGCGCGCTGATCGGCGGACTGGCCTTGCGGTTTCTCATCACCATCACCGGCTGGATGGCGGGTTTTGTCGGTGCGCTGCTGGGGGCCTTGCTGCTCGCTTGGCTTTGGAAAACCTATATGTCTAGGTGAGGCGCTTCACGGCGTCTTTCAGCTTGAAGCCCCGCGCCCCCGCGCCCAGCCAGAGCATTTGCCCTTGCCAAGCGGCGAAGAGCAAGGCCGCCGCTTCGCGCCCCTTGGCCCCGCCGCCCAGCCGCACCGCCAGCGCCTGTTCGACCCGTGCCCGCCATGTCATCGCCCGCAAGCGCAGCGCAGGGTCTTCGAGATGCCGGACCAAGAGCGGCAGGCCTGCCGCACCGCCACAGCCGTCGCCCAAGGCCTTGACCAGCAGATGCGCGCCCTTGATGGACAGGTCCGCCATGCCCTCGGCCGCCTCGGTGGTTTGGTCCAGTGTGTCCCAGCCATCGCTGAGCGCTGCGCGCACCATCGCCTCTTGGCTGCCATAGCGTTGCACCAAGGTGGGCGCGGCAAGGCCGGTGGCCCGCGACACGGCCCCAAAGCTGGCTCCGCGAACGCCCGACTGCACCAGAAGGGCGCGAAGGGCGGCAAAGACGTGCTGATCGGAAATGATCTTCTGACGTGACATGGCGCGAATATAAACGGCTGTTCATCTAAGCCGCAAGCGCCAAAGCCCTAGCGCTTGGGCGGCAGGGTGCGCGGCGGGCGCGGGCGATAGACCGGCAGACGCCAGCCAAAGAGCAGGCTTCCGGCCCGCAGGATGAAGGTGACGGCTGCGCAGGCCAAGAGCGCCAGACCGCCTGCGCCCAAGGCTTCGGCGGCCAAAGCCGCGACGCCGCCGGCAAAGGCGCAGGTGACGTAAAGCTCGCCTTGCTTGAGCACCAAGGGCACTTCGTTGCACACCACATCGCGCATCAGCCCGCCCATGCACCCCGTGACCATCGCCATGATGAGCACCACCGGCCACGTCATGCCCATACCCGCCGCCGCCGCCACCCCGGCGGGCACCGCCACTGCAAGCGCGCAGGCATCGAGCCACAGAATGGCCCGGTAGCGGCTTTCCAGAAGATGCGCCGTGAGAAACACGATCACGGCCGCCACGGTGGCCACGCCTAGCATCAGGGGATCGACGATCCAGAACACATCGCGGTCCAACATCACATCGCGCAGGGTGCCGCCTCCGGTGGCGGTCAGCCCGGCGATGAAGATGAAGCCCACGATGTCGAGCTGGGCCCGGCTGGCGACCAGCGCCCCGGTGAGCGCGAAGACCGCGACCGAGGCATAATCCAGAAAGGGCAGCAGCGCGGGAAGTGTCATGGCTTGCCGGGCTTGAAGGGCGCCATGCCCGCGCGGGCAAGCTCATCGGCGCGTTCATTCTCGGCGTGGCCGGCATGGCCCTTAATCCAGCGCCACTCTACCTTGTGGCGGGCCTGCGCGGCCTCCAGCCGTTGCCACAGCTCGATGTTCTTGACCGGTTTGTTGTCGGCGGTTTTCCAGCCGCGCCGCTTCCAGCTGTGAATCCAGGTGGTGACCCCATTTTTCACATAGGCGCTGTCGGTGACGATGATGAGTTCGGAGGGCCGGGTCAAAGCCTCCAGCGCCGAGATCGCGGCCATCAGCTCCATCCGGTTGTTGGTGGTGTCCGCCTCTCCGCCTTGAAGCGTGCGCTCTTTGACCACCGCGTCGCCGTCGCGCGCGATCATCAGCACACCCCAGCCTCCGGGGCCGGGATTGCCGGAGCAGGCACCATCGGTATAGGCGAAAAGTTGCGGCATGTCGGCTCCTTGCACTTCGGCCCCCGGATAGGCCGGGCGCGCGCGGCGGTCAACCAGCGCCTGCGCCGTTAGGCCGTCAGGATCGGGACCAGAAGACAGGCCAGCACCCCCAGCGTCAGCCCTGCCCGCAAGCGCAGCCACCAATCCGGTGCGGTGCCCATCTTCCAAAAATGCCAGTCAAGCAGCAAGAGCCCCAGAAACCCGGCGAAGAGGTTCACCGCCGCGTCGCCCGCCGCCCCGTTGACCATGAAAAAGGCCCAGAGCGCCGGGGTCACCGAGAGGATATAACCGACCGCCGCTTCGGGCCCTTGGGCCTTGGTGGCAAAGCCCCAGAGCACGCCCGACATGAAGGACAAGATCACCGTGCCATAGGTGAGACTGACGTAATGGCCAAGGAACAGCGGCCCCATGAACCGACCGCCCCATGCCGCAAGGGCGGGCGACAGCGCGCTTGCCGCGCCCCAGACAAAAGGGATCAGTCCGGCCACCCCGAGGATCAGCGCCGTCTTCGGAATAGGCTCCACGCAACACCTGCTTAATACACCCGTCACGGCAGTCATAAGGTGATCCCGCTTGGGGTCCAGCCGCCGCGCAGAATTCCCCGGCAGCGTTGCCCGCCGGTCACGTCTGGCAAGACGGTTTCAATACCCTTCGCCGGGTTGGCGTTGCGCGCGGCGCCAGCGGATCATTTGCGCCACCGCTGCTTCGGCGAGGGCGGCCCAGTGCAGCAATGCGGCGGAGTCCTCGGGCTGGACGAAAAGCGACAGCCGGGTTTCGCCATTGTGAATATCCAGCGGGGCACCGGGATGGGTGGCGTTCCATTCGGCGCGCTGCGCCATCGTCGCGCGGAGTGGCCAGTGCAAGGCGAGGCGCCAGCGGCCCTCTTCGGGCGTGGCGGTGAATTCGTTGGAACTGGCCCAAAGACGGGCGTGGATGGTCTGGCCTTCGGCCTCGACCCCCGGAAAACCTGCGGCGCGCAAGGCATCGATCATGCGACCAGTGCCTCGGCTTTTTTCAGATCGACACTGACCAACTGGCTGACGCCCTGCTCGGCCATGGTGACGCCGAACAGGCGATCCATCCGCGCCATCGTGACGGCGTGGTGGGTGATGATGAGAAAGCGAGTTTCGGTGCGGCGGGCCATTTCATCCAGAAGGTCGCAAAAGCGGGTGACGTTGGCATCATCCAGCGGCGCGTCGACCTCGTCGAGCACGCAGATCGGGGCGGGGTTCGCAAGGAAGACGCCGAAGATGAGGGCCAGCGCCGTCAGGGTTTGTTCGCCCCCCGACAGAAGCGAGAGCGTGGCCAATTTCTTGCCCGGCGGTTGGCACATGATTTCAAGCCCGGCTTCCAGCGGATCGTCGGATTCGACCAGCACCAGCCGCGCCTCGCCGCCGCCGAAAAGATGGGTGAAGAGGGTGGCGAAATTCTGGTTGACCTGTTCAAAGGCGGTGAGCAGGCGTTCGCGCCCTTCGCGGTTGAGGCCTGCGATGCCGGCGCGGAGTTTCTTGATCGCCTCTTCCAGATCGGTCTTTTCCTGCAAGAGCGTGGCATGTTCGCCCGCGACAGCGGCCATATCCTCTTCGGCGCGCAGGTTGACGGCGCCCAAGGCTTCGCGCTGGCGTTTGAGCCGTTGCACCTCGACATCAAGGGTTTCGGCGTCGGGCATCTTTTCGGGGTCCCCGCCCAGCGCGGCCAGAAGCTCGGCAGGGGTGCAGCCCGCGTCTTCGGCGATGCGTTCGGCGGCATAGGCGACGGTTTCGCGCGCGGCATCATTGCGGGCCTCGGCCCGCGCGCGGGCTTCACGCGCCTCACCGTTCAGGCGTTCGGCCTCGCGTTCGGCAAGCTGCGCATCGCGCAGGGCGGCTTCGGCGGTGGCGAGCGCTTCGGCAGCGGTGGCGCGGCGGGCTTCGGCGCTGTCGATGGCGTCGGACAGTTCTTCGCGTTTGGCGGCGAGTTCTTCCGGTGCGGCGCTGGCGTCTTCAAGCTCTTCCAGCGTTTCGGCCCGGCGTTCGGCGAGTTCGGCGCTGCGCTTTTCGGCGGTTTCCAGACGATGACGCCAGCCCGAAAGTTCCTTGCTGGCCTCCTGCCTCCGGCGGGTGCGGGCTTCGCCTTCGCGGCGGAGTTCGTCATGCGCGGAGCGGCGGGTGAGCATCGCCAGACGCGCGGCCTCGACCGCGACCTTGGCGGCCTCGACGCGGTTGCGGGCGGCTTCGAGATCGGGGAGTTCGGCGCCGCTGGCTTCGGCTTCCTTCAGGCGGGCGCGGGCCGACATTGCTTCGTCTTCATAGCGGGAGACGGCGAGTTTGGCGGAGTCGAGCTTGCCCCCGGCGATGGAGGCTTCGGCTTCGGCACGGGAAGCGGCGCGGTTGGCTTCGGTCACGCGGGCATCGGCGGCGCGGCGGGCATCGCGGGCCATCTGATCGGCGCGGGCGAGATCGGCAAGGCGAGATTGCAACGCTTCGTGCGTGGCGCGGGCGGCATCGGCGCGGGCAGAGATCTCGGCCAGATCGCTCTTGAGCTGCACGAGGCGGTTGAGCTGTTGCAGGCGCGCGGCGGCCGCCGAAGGGGCGTCTTCGGCGGCAGCGCGGAAGCCATCCCAGCGCCAGAGATCGCCTTCAAGGCTGACAAGCCGCTGACCGGGGCGCAGAAGCGGTTGCAGCGCGGTGCCTTGGGCGCGGTCGACAAGACCAATCTGCGACAGCCTGCGGCCCAGCACCGCGGGGGCGGTGACATGCGGCGCAAGCGGGGCGGCCCCACCGGGCAGGGCGGCGGCTTCATCATAGCCGGGGAGCCACGCCCAGCCGGACCGCGCCTCGGGCGTGATCTCGGGCGCGCGCAGATCATCGGAAAGCGCCGCGCCCAGCGCCTTTTCATAGCCGGGCGCCACGGTCAGCCGATCCAGAAGCTGATGACCCGCCTGCTTTTCACGATCGACCAGACGCGAGAGCGCCGCCACTTCGGCGCGCAGGGCATTGGCCTCGCCCTCGGCTTCGCCCCGGGCGGCGCGGGCCTCGGCCTCGCGGGATTGGGCATCGGCACGGGCGGTTTCGGTTTGCTCCAGCGCCTCTTCGGCGGCTTCGGCAAGGGCGGTCGCGTCTTCCTGTGCTTCGGTCGCGGCGGCATAGGCTTCGGCAGCGGCGGCGCGGGCCTCTTCGGCGGCCTCGACCATGGCGCGGGCGCGGGCGGCTTCGGCCTCGGCCCGGTCGACGGTGGCGCGGGTGTCGGTCAACAGGCGCTGCACCGATTGGTGACGGGCGGCCAGACGGGCATTGTCTTCGGTGGCCTGCGACAGCAGGGTTTCCCGGTCCGAGAGGATGGCCCCGGCCTCGCGCGCGGTTTCGGCGGCTTCGGCAAGGCGGTCATCGTGGCCGTCATGGGCACGCAAGAGTTGCTCGATTTCCCAATCCAGCCGACTGATGGTTTCACCCGCGTCGCGGTTCAGTCCGGCCTCCCGCTCCATATCACGGTCGAGCTGGGTGATGCGGCCACGCAGGGTTTCGATGAGCTGAAGCGCGCGCGCCTCTTGGTCGCCCAGCGCGTCGCGTTGCAGCGTGAGGCGTTGCAGGATGGCGGCGGCGACGGCGGCCTCTTCGCCGCGGGGCGGCAGGGCGTCTTCGCGGGCCTCGCGTGCCTTGGTGGCCGCGCGGGCGGCGCCATCGGCCTTGCCCGCCGCGATCAGCCGGTCGCGCAGATGCGTTTCCGCCTCGATGCGGGCCAGTTCGGCCTCGCGCCAGCGGCGGAAGAGGAGCATCCCTTCAGAGCGGCGCAGGTCTTCACCGATCTCGCGGTAGCGGGCGGCCTGCCGCGCCTGACGGGTGAGCGTGGCGACCTGCTGTGCCAAGCCTTCGAGCACGTCATCGACGCGCAGAAGGTTTTGTTCGGCCCCGGAGAGTTTCAGCTCGGCCTCGTGGCGGCGCGCGTAAAGGCCCGAAATGCCGGCGGCTTCTTCCAGAATGCGGCGGCGGGCCTTGGGCTTGGCGTTGATGAGTTCCGAGATCTGGCCTTGGCGCACCAGCGCGGGGGAATGCGACCCGGTGGAGGCATCGGCGAACAGCATCTGCACATCGCGGGCGCGCACGTCCTTGGCATTGGCCTTGTAGGCCGAGCCTGCGTCGCGGGTGATGCGGCGCACGATTTCGATGGTATCGGCATCGTTGAACCCGGACGGGGCCAGCCTGTCCTGATTGTCGATCACGATGGAGACTTCGGCAAAGTGGCGCGCGCCGCGCGTGGCGGCCCCGGCGAAGATCACATCCTCCATCCCGCCGCCGCGCATGGCGGTGGGACGGTTTTCGCCCATGACCCAGCGCAAGGCTTCCAGCAGGTTGGATTTGCCGCAGCCATTGGGCCCGACCACGCCTGTCAGCCCCTCATGGATCACCAGATCCGTGGGGTCGACAAAGCTTTTGAAGCCGTTAAGCCGGAGCCGGGAAAAACGCACCTGTGCCTCATGAGTCGCGGAGGAAGGATGGTGTTGCATTCACGGGGGGAGAGTCAACCAGATGACCCCCGCATCTGGCGGCGGCCTGCCGGTTATCCCCAAGATGTTGCCCCTTGCTGTCGCACAGGCTTTGGCGTTCTGTGGCGGCGGATGACAGAAAGGCCGCCCCCGAATGACCCCGCACCAAGCGCTTGCACCTTATGACTGGGAGGCGGTTCTGCGCCTGATCCGGGCGGAATTTGCCGGGATGGACGGGCGGATCGATCCGCCGTCGTCGATGCACCGGCTCACGGCCGAAGCGATTGCCGCGCAGGCCGAGACGGGCGAGATTTGGGTGATCGGCGCGCCGCCCGTCGCCTGCCTGTTCCTGACGGTGAAACCGGGGGTGCTTTATCTGGGCAAGCTGGCGGTGGCGCGGGATCAGCGCGGGCGGGGGCTGGCGCGGGCGCTGATTGACACGGCGGCGGCGCGGGCGCGCGCCTTGGGGCTGCCGCTCTTGGAGTTGGAGACGCGGGTGGAGTTGGTGGAGAACCACGCCACCTTTGCCGCGATGGGCTTTGCCGAGGCAGGGCGCCGCAGCCATCCGGGCTATGCGCATCCCACCTCGGTGATTTTCCGGCGCGCGGTCTAAGACGCGCACTTTCCTTTTGCAGCAAAGCGCTTAGGCTGGCCCCACACAGCCAAAGGCCCGGTGATGCTGCACGCCCTGATCCTGATCCTGATCTGCCAGTTGCTGGGCGAAATGGCCGCGCGCGCGCTTGGCCTGCCGCTGCCGGGTCCGGTGCTTGGCATGGTGCTGCTTCTGGCGGCGCTGGTGGCCCTGCCGCGGCTGGGGCTGCTGGTGCGGCCGGTGGCGCAGGGCATTCTGGCGCATCTGTCGCTGCTTTTCGTGCCGGCGGGCGTGGGGGTGGTGGGGCATGTCGCCACCTTGGGCGGGCAGACGGGGGCGATCCTGCTTGCGGTGGTGGTATCAACGGTGCTGGCGATCACCGTGGGCGCGCTGACCTTTGCCGCGGTGGCGCGGCTGACGGGGTCGCAGGATGACTGATTTCGCCGAGATCTGGAGCTATCTGTCGCAAGGCCCGCTTCTGTGGCTGACGGCCACACTCTGCGCCTATGCGCTGGGGGATGCCTGTTTTCGGCTGGCGGGGCGCAGCCCTTTGGTGAACCCGGTGCTGGTGGCGGTGGCCGCACTGGCGGTGCTGCTGCATGTGACCGCCACCCCCTACGCGACCTATTTCGAGGGCGCGCAATTCGTGCATTTCCTGCTGGGGCCGGCCACGGTGGCGCTGGCGCTGCCGCTCTATGACAGCCTGCCGCGCCTGCGCCGCGCGCTGTGGCCTGCCTTGGCGGCGCTGGTGGCAGGGTCGTTCACGGCGGCGCTGTCGGCGTTGGCGATTGCCAAGGCGCTTGGGGTCGATGGCCCGGTGCTGGCCTCGCTCGCGCCAAAATCGGCGACGGCCCCGGTGGCCATCGGCATTGCGGAACGGATGGGCGGGTCGCCCACGCTGACGGCGGTGCTGGTGATCCTGACCGGGATCACGGGCGCGGTGGTGGCGACACCTCTGCTCAACGCGCTGCGCTTGCGCGACTGGCGGGCGCGCGGCTTTGCGGTGGGGCTGACCAGCCATGGCATCGGCACCGCGCGCGCGCTTCAGGTGCATCCCACCGCCGGGGCCTTTGCCGCGCTGGGGATGGCGCTAAATGCACTCGCAACGGCGCTGATCGCGCCGCTCTCTCTGTCCCTGATCCAACAAGGTATTCCATGACTCCCACCCTTCTTGGCCTGTGCGGTTCGCTGCGCGCGGCTTCCACCAATCGTCTTTTGATGCAGGCCGCCGTGCGTGCCTTTGGCCCGTGCCACTTTGTCGAAGGCAACCTGCGCCTGCCGCTTTACGACGGCGATCTTGAAGCCGAAGGCATGCCCGAAACGGTGCAAACCTTGGCGGATCAGATCGCCGCCGCCGATGCGGTGGTGATCGCCACGCCCGAATACAACAAGAACCTGTCCGGTGTGCTGAAGAACGCGCTGGATTGGGTCAGCCGCACCAAAGGCGGGCCGTGGCGCGACAAGCCGGTGGCCATCCTGTCCGCCGCCGCAGGCCGCGCCGGGGGCGAGCGGTCGCAATTCTCGTTGCGCCACTGCCTTACCCCGTTCCGCCCGCGCCTGCTGCCCGGGCCAGAGGTGTTCATCGCAAACTCCGGCGAAGCCTTTGACGAGGAAGGCCAGCTGAAAGACGCCCGCTCGGAAAAAGGCCTGACCGAACTCATGCAGCTGTTGCGCAGCGAAACCACCCGCTGACATCATCTGTTCACAAATATCCTGGGGGGGAGCCATTTGGGTTCGCCCTTGGTTCAAGACCCCAATGGCTGGGGGCAAAGCCCCCGGCGCTTTCAGCCTGACCTGCGCCTCACAGCGAAGCCTCGACCCGAAACCCGTCCGGGACCCGGTCCTGCCCTTCCAGCACCAGATCGACCATCACCTGCGCCACCTTGGGCGCCATGCCAAAGCCGATCTTGAAGCCGCCATTGGCGACGAACGCGCCCGGTCGCCCCGGCCAAGCGCCCAGCATGGGCGCGCGGCTGCGGGCGCGGGGGCGGATGCCGGCCCAGCGTTCCACCTCGGGCGCGTCCTGCAAGGCCGGGACGGCGGCGCGGGCGCGGACCAGCAGGGCATCGCATTGGGCATCAACCCCTGTCGGATCGTCCCACTGGTTTTCCGAGGTTGAGCCGATGGCGACGGTTCCATCGGCATGGGGCACGATGTGCAGGCCATCCACCTGCATCTGCGGTGCCGCGCGGGCGTCATGGGCCAAAAGCACCGCCTGCCCCTTGACCCCTGCCCCGACCTTGCGGCCCAGATCGGCGTTCAGCGCCATGAGCCCGGCCAGTCCGGTGGCCCAGATCACCGGACCCGCGCTTTCGGCCTCCCCCAGCACCACCTCGCCCCCGCGCGCGCGGATCGCAGCCACCAGCGCCGCCGCTGCAAGGCGGGGGTGCAGCCGGGCCGACAGGCTGTCATGGATCAAGAGGCCGATGGGGCTTGCCGGTTCCCACGGCGCGCCGGTGGCGGGGACCACCTGCCAGATGGCCCGGCCTTGCCAAAGCACCTGCGCCTCGGCGGCGCGGTCTTGGGCGCGGGCCACCGCCTCGGGCGTGTCGAGGGGTTGCAGGCGGCCGCTGCGGGCATAGCCGGTGGGCAAGCCCGAGACGGCGGCAACCTCGGCCCAGAAGGCTTCGGCCATCAGCAGGCTGTCGAGCTGAAAGGCCTTCTTGTCGTTCCAGTTTTCCGGCACATGCGGGGCCAGCGCCCCCACGATGCCGCCCGAAGATCCGGCCCCGATGCGGCTGGTTTCGATCAGCCGCACGCGCGCGCCGCGCCGGGCGGCCTCCCAAGCAATAGAGAGGCCAAAGATCCCGGCCCCGCGGATTGTCAGATCGGGTCTTGTCATTTCCTGCGCCTCATGACCATGGATGGCCCGGTTGGTCACCCGGTCTGGGGCATAAGGCAAATGTCGGAAATCGAACAGGACGCTGTGCAAGGCTGCAATGGTCTGGACTGGCGAGATGGCGTGATCCCGGTGTCGCGGCGCTTTGATGATCCGTATTTTTCACTGAACGACGGGCTGGCGGAGACGCGGCATGTGTTTCTGGCCGGAAACGGCCTGCCCGCGCGGCTGTGCGACGGGTTTCAGGTGGCGGAGCTGGGCTTTGGCACCGGGCTGAACCTTTTGGCCTTGCAGATGGCATGGGCCGAGGCGGGGGGCGTGGGCACGCTGCGGTTCACCAGTTTCGAGGCCTATCCGATGTCCGCCGAAGACATTGCCCGCGCTTTGGCGCATTTTCCGCAGGCAAGGGCGGTGGCGGAGCCGTTCCTGAGCGCTTGGGCCAGCGGCGCGCGGCGGTTTGCGGTGCCGGGGATCGCGGTGGAGGTGATCGAAGGCGACGCGCGCGAGACCTTGCCCGGTTGGGCGGGTCTGGCCGATGCGTGGTTTCTGGACGGGTTTTCGCCCGCCAAGAACCCCGAGCTGTGGTCGCCCGAGATCATGGCCGAGGTGGCCCGCCATACCGCGCCGGGCGGCAGCTTTGCCACCTATACGGCCGCGGGCCATGTGCGCCGCGCGCTGACCGAGGCCGGATTCACCGTGGAGCGGCAGCCCGGGCACGGGCGCAAGCGGCACATGACAGCAGGCCAGCGATGAGCCGCAACCCGCGCCTTGGCATCTGGCTGATGATCGCCGCCGTCGCGGCCTTTGCGGCGCAGGACGGGTTTTCCCGCTATCTGGCCGGGGAATACAACACGCTGATGGTGGTGATGGTCCGCTATTGGGTGTTTGCGGGCTTTGTGATGCTCTTGGCCCTGCGCCGCCCCGAAGGGGTGCGCGCGGCAGTGGGGTCGCGGCATATGCGGGTGCATGTGGCACGGTCCGTGCTTTTGGTGGGCGAGATCTGCGTGATCGTCTGGGGCTATACGCTGATCGGGCTGATCGAGAGCCATGCGGTCTTTGCCATCTGCCCGCTGCTGATCGCAGCGTTTTCCGGGCTGATCCTGGGCGAGCGGATCCTGTGGCAGCGGTGGCTGGCGATTGGCGCGGGGATGCTTGGGGTGGTGGTGATCTTGCGGCCGGGGCTGGGGGTGTTCACGCCCGCGGCGCTGTTGCCGCTGGCCTCGGCGGTGATGTTCGCGCTGTATTCGATCCTCACGCGGCTGACCACGCGGGATGAGCCGACCTTTCCGTCCTTTTTCTGGCCTGCGGTGATCGGGGCCGGGATCATGACGGGGGTGGGCCTGCCGAACTGGCAGCCCGTGGCCCCCGCGGATGTGCCGCTGTTGGCGATCTATGCCAGCATTTCGATCTTTTCGCATTGGTTGCTGCTGAAATGCTATGAGCAGATCGAGGCGGCGCGGGTGCAGCCCTATGCCTATTTGCAGATCGTCTTCGTCACGCTGATCGGGCTGACGGTCTATGGTGAAACGCTTGGCCCGTTGGTGGCCTTGGGCACGGGGATCATCATCGCGGCGGGGCTTTATGCGCTGTCGCTGGAACGCGGCGCAGGCAAGGCGACACAGGCATGAGCGTGACACAGAACACCAAGCTGGGCATCTGGCTGATGGTCCTGACGACGATGATCTTTGCGGTGCAGGACGGTTTGTCCCGGCATCTGGCGGGGTCTTACAACGTCTGGATGGTGGTGATGCTGCGCTACTGGTTCTTTGCGGCTTTCGTGATGGTGCTGGTGTCGCGGATGCCCGGCGGCCTCCGCGCGGCGGTGGGATCGCGGATGCCGAAGGTGCAGGTGCTGCGCGGGCTTTTGCTGGCGCTGGAGATCTGCGTGATGGTTCTGGGCTTTGTGGCGCTGGGGCTGGTGGAAAGCCATGCGGTGTTCGCAACCTATCCGCTGCTGATTGCCGCGCTGTCGGGGCCCATCTTGGGCGAGAGCGTCGGCTGGCGGCGCTGGCTTGCCATCGGGGTGGGATTTGTCGGCGTGGTGGTGATCCTGCAACCCGGGTTTGGTGTGTTCCGGGTCGAGGCGTTGATCCCGCTGGCGGCGGCCTTGATGTTCGCGCTTTATGGGTTGCTGACGCGCTATGTGGCGCGGGAGGATGCGGCGATGGTGTCGTTCTTCTGGACCGGGATCACCGGAGCGGTGGTGATGACGGCGGTGGGGATCTGGCATTGGGAGCCGATGCGCGGGCCGGACATCGGCTGGATGGCGCTGTTGTGCTGCACCGCCGCCTTGTCGCATTGGTGCCTGATCCGGGCCTATGAGGTGGCCGAAGCCTCGGCGATCCAGCCTTTGGCCTATTTGCAGCTGCCTTTTGCCACGATGATCGGGTTGTTCGTCTTTGGCGAGAGCCTGCGGGTGAATGTGGCGATCGGCGCGGGGATCGTGGTGGCGGCGGGGGTGTTCACCCTGTGGCGGCAGCATGTGAAGAGCCGCCGCCAGGTCTGACACCGCAGCGCGGGCGGCGGCGGCAGGACGCCTCCGGCGGGAGTATTTCAGAAAGGTGCAAGGGGGAGCGGTCAGCCCTTGAGCTCCCCCGTCACGTTGACCGGGCCGGGGGTGCCGCGCAGTTTGGCGCGGTAAAGGATGACGCCTTCGATCACCCGCATCACATAGGTGCGGGTTTCGGTGAAGGGGATCGATTCCACCCAGTCGATCACATCGACATTTGCGGCGCGCGGGTCGCCATATTCGGTGATCCAGTGGCGCGGGCGGCCGGGGCCGGCGTTGTAGCCCGAGGCGACCAAAGCGATGGAGGGGCCGAATTCATCGATCAGCTGGCGCAGATAGGCGCTGCCCAATTGGGCGTTATAGGCGGGATCGCGGGTGAGCCTGCCCTCTTCGTAAGGCAGCCCGAGCTTGGTGGCCATCATCTTGGCGGTGCCGGGGAGCAGCTGCATCAGCCCGCGCGCATCGGCGGCGGAGCGGGCGGCGGGTTCGAATTCGCTTTCGCGCCGGGCGATGGAGAGGGCAAAGGCGCGGCTGACCGCGAGCCCGTCGGGTACCAGATCGGAGACCGGGTAATAGGCGCGCGGGAGGATCACCCCACGCTCGGCGGCGTGCTTGCCCACGAGCACGGCGATATGCGGCTCGTTCAAGGCGAGCGCCATATCACCCAGCTGATCGAGACCGGTGGCGTCGAGGCTTTCGGCGAGGTGAATCCAGAAGCGTTTGGCGATGGCCCGGTCGCCGCCGCTGAGGGCGAGCAAGGCGGCCTGATGCACCGAACTGCGGGTGAAGGCGGCCTGCCGCCAATCGGAAGGGCGCGGCGCGTTCACGAGGCTGGCATCGAGGTTTTGGCCGAGCTTTTCGGCGGCAAGGAGGCCGTAATAGGCGGTTTGATGGCGGGCGGCGGCGCGGTAGGCGGTTTGAGCGGCATCGCGCGCGCCAGCGGCTTCTTGGGCCCGGCCTTGCCAGTAGAGCGCGCGCGACAGCGAGATTGGGGTGGCCACACCCGCTTCGAGGTGGCGGAAATGGGTGAGCGCGCGGGCCGGATCGTTCAGCCGCCGCAGGGCGATGAAGCCCGACAGGAACTCGAGATCGGCATAGCCGCTGCCCGAGGTCAGGTGATGGGCGGAGGCGACGCGATAGGCCTCGGCCGGGCGGTTCTGGCGCAGGAGCCAACGGGTGAGCACGGCGCGGCGCGCGGCCCAGGCCTGCGGGTCGCCCAAGGTGGCGGCGGAGGCGCTGCGTTCGAGGATGAGCGGCAAGGCTTCGTCATACATGTCGCGCTTCATGCGCCAGATGAAGCGGTCGAAGGCGAGGCCCGGATCGGCGGCGCGCGCGGGCGGCACGGCGTTGATGAGCGCGTTCACGCCCGCTACACCGGTTTGCAGGCCGATGCGCGCCTTGGCCAGCGCCTGCCAATCCGCGGGCATGCGGGGCATCAGGCGCTGCGCCTCGGTCCGGCGTTCTTGCCAGAGCAGGCGGTCCATCCGGAGTTCGTGGACCAGCGCCACCGATTGCGGGGCGAGTGAAAGGAGGGCGGCTTCCTCTTCGGCGGACAGGACGAGATCGGACCAAGCCTGCATCGCACGGTCTTCGGCCTGATCACGGCGGCCTTGGGCCTGCAGGGCACGCACGAGCGCCACGGCGCCTTCGCCGGTTTGCGGCGTGCGGGTGCCGAAATAGGCGATCACACGGTCGGGGGTGGTGGAGCGGGCGACGGCGGTTTCGCCTTTTTGATGCAGGAAGGGCAGGCCCGGCCAATCGGGGCGGCGCTGAAGGAAGGATTCATAATCGCCCAAGGTGCCGTCCCCGGCGCGCAGACGGTGCCAGTCGACCAGATCGCGGGCAACCTCATGCGGGGCGGCGGCAGTGGCGGCGGCCCAATCCTTGGCATAGATCCGGTTCAGCACCTGACGCATGGCGGCGGCGTCATCGGCGCGCACAGGCGCGGCGACGGCAAGGGCCAAAAGAAGCGGGGCAAGGGCCAATGCCAAGGGGGCAAGACGGCTGAAGATCATGGTTTTTCTGGTTCTGCTCATGGCGGCGATTTTGCCTTATGGCAGAAGGGCCGACAACCCACGATCCTGTCAGCGCAGGCGCGTGGCCGGGATGGAAAAGGCTGCGCTTGGCAATCGGCTGCGCCCCGGCTAATCAAGGCGGGATTTTCAGCCCAAGCGACTCGACCTCCGTGTCGCTGCAACAGGAGTCTGCGTGCCATGATCAAAGGGTCCATTCCCGCCTTGGTTACGCCGTTCAAGAACGGCGAACTTGATCTGGAGACGCTGAAGAAGCTGGTCGACTGGCAGATCGCCGAAGGGTCGCACGGCCTGGTGCCGGTGGGGACCACGGGCGAGAGCCCGACGCTGAGCCATGAAGAGCATGAGGCCGTGATCGAAGCGGTGGTCAAGTTCGCGGATGGCCGCGTGCCGGTGATTGCCGGGGCCGGATCGAACAACACGGTGGAAGGGATCCGCCTGATCCAGCACGCCGAGCGGGTGGGCGCGGATGCGGCACTGGTGGTGACCCCCTATTACAACAAGCCGACGCAGGCGGGCTTGATCGCGCATTACACCGCCCTGCACGATTGCTGCACGCTGCCGATCATCATCTACAACATTCCGGGCCGGTCGGTCGTGGACATGTTGCCCGAAACCATGGGCGTTCTGGCCAAGCTGCCGCGGATCGTGGGGGTGAAGGATGCCACCGGCAAGATCGAGCGGGTGTCGATGCAGCGCGAAAGCTGTGGCAAGGGGTTCATCCAGCTGTCGGGCGAGGATGCCACGGCGTTGGGGTTCAACGCGCATGGCGGCACCGGCTGCATCTCGGTGACGGCGAATGTGGCGCCGCGCCTGTGCGCCGAGTTCCAGAACGCGACTCTGGCAGGGGATTACCGCACGGCATTGCAGATTCAGGACCGTCTGATGCCTTTGCACGAGGCGATCTTTATCGAGCCGGGTCTGGCGGGGGCGAAATACGGGCTGTCGCTGTTGGGGCGCTGTTCGGATGAGGTGCGGCTGCCGTTGGTGGCGCTGACCGACGGCACCAAGGACAAGATCAAGGCGGCCATGCGCCATGCGGGTCTGCTGAACTGATCTGCCCCGCCCTGCCCGGGCCGCGCAGGGGGGCTGTCTGCCCCCCTTACCCCCCCGAGGATATTTTTGCCAAGATAAAGGGGCGCGGCGCAGGCAGCGCGTGAGGGGAAGCGCAATGGGGCGAAGTGAGAATCTGCGCGGCGCGATGTTCATGGTGCTGTCCATGGCGGGCTTTGCCATCGAGGATGTGTTCCTGAAGGCGAGCGCGCGGGTGATGCCCATGGGGCAAGCCGTGCTGATCGTGGGACTGGCCGGGATGGCGGTGTTTGCGCTGATGGCGTGGCGGCAGGGCGAGCCTGCCTTTCACCCGGCGCTGCGGTCGCGCGGGCTTGCGATCCGGTCCGGGTTCGAGGTGGCGGGGCGGCTGTTCTATGCCCTAGCCATCGCGCTGACGCCGCTGTCCACCACATCTGCCATTTTGCAGGCGACGCCTTTGGTGGTGGTGGGCGGGGCTGCGCTCTTCTTTGGCGAACCGGTGGGCTGGCGACGGTGGCTGGCGGTGGGACTTGGGTTTGTGGGGGTGTTGATCATCCTGCGTCCGGGGTTTGACGGGTTTTCAGCGCTGTCCTTGTTGGCGGTCTTGGGGATGCTGGGTTTTGCCGGGCGGGATCTGGCCACGCGGGCGGCGCCCAAGGTGATGTCGAACCGGCAGCTGGGGGTGGCGGGTTTTGCCATGCTCACGCTGGCGGGGGCAGTGATTCTGGGCTGGAGCGGGGGGGCGGTCTGGCCGGATGCGCGCGGCTGGGGGCTTCTGGCGGGCACGGCGCTGTTTGCGGTGCTGGGCTATCATGCGTTGACGGCGGCGATGCGCACCGGCGAGATCGGGTTCGTGACGCCGTTTCGCTATGTGCGGCTGGTGTTTGCGCTGGGTCTGGCGGTGGTGCTGTTCGGCGAGCGCCCCGATCTTGCCACGCTGTTCGGGGCAGGGCTGATCGTGGGATCGGGGATTTACACGCTGATGCGGGGCAATCGCAGGGCGGTGCCACCGCCGCCCGTGACCCCGGCCTAGGGGCGGCGGGCGCGGCGCCGCTCGTGCTGGCCGAGGCGGACGTGGCGCAAGGCTTCGACCATCAGGGCGGTCATCAGGCCGAAATTGAGAAAGCCATTGGCGGCGATCATGCCCGACAGCAGGCGCCATTCCTGCGGGAGGATCACATCGCCAAAGCCCAAGGTGGTGAAGGACACCAAAGCGAAATAGAGCGATTCCTCGAGCGAGGCGAAGGCGCCGATGCCGTGGAAGGCCAGCGCCCAGATCCAGACGCTGACGGTGAGGATGAAAAGCACCCAGAGCGAGACGGCGCAGAGAAGGGCCACCAGCTTGGGCTGATGCGGTTCCGTCAGCAGCCAAGGCGACAGCCGGTCATAGGCGCGCTCGAGCCCCAGTGCGGAGACCGCCGCGACGGCGATCGAGGCGAGCAGCAGGGCCGTGCCCAGCGTGATCTGAATCAGCATCATAACCCCCGTCTGGACTTGGCAACCTGTCGTGATTATGTGGTGGGTATGGCAAAGATATCCGATCCCAATTCCAAGCTTATCGCAGAAAACCGGCGGGCGCGGTTTGATTATCATATCGAATCGGATCTGGAAGCCGGGATCATGCTGCAAGGGTCGGAGGTGAAGTCCTTGCGCAAGGGCGGATCGAACATCGGCGACAGCTATGCCAGCGTGGAAGGGGGCGAGTTGTGGCTGATCAACGGCTATATCGCGCCGTATACCCAATCCAACCATTGGGACAGCCATGATGAGCGGCGGCGCCGCAAGCTCTTGGTTTCCAAGCGAGAATTGTCGCGCCTTTGGAATGCCACCGCGCGCGAGGGCATGACCATCGTGCCCATCAAGATGTATTTCAACGACCGTGGGATCGTGAAGATCAAGCTGGGTGTCGCCAAGGGCAAGAAGCTGGCCGACAAGCGCGAGACCAGCGCCAAGCGCGACTGGGACCGCCAGAAAGCCCGCATCATGAAGGAAAGCCGCCGCGACTGAACGGGCAGAGCGCCGTGACCCGGCGCGAAACGCGGCGTCTGGCGTGCGTCTGGTGAACGTATGGCACAGGTATGGCAAACGTCATGACAGCGGTGCCTGCGCCCTTGCCCTGCCTAGGCTTGCCGATATATGCCGGGGCTGACCTGCGCGGAGCCTGACGCATGACCTCTCTCGTGACTCCCTCGCCCATGGATGACCCTCGGACCTTGGTTTCGACCGACTGGCTGGCGGCGCATCTGAAAGACCCGGATCTGCGGGTGCTGGATGCGTCATGGTATCTGCCGGATCAGGGGCGCGACGCGAAGGCGGACTATGCGGCGGCGCATATCCCGGGCGCACGGTTCTTCGACATTGACGAGATCAGCGATCAGCGGTCGGCCCTGCCCCATATGGCGCCGCCGGTGGAAAAGTTCATGAGCCGGATGCGCGCCATGGGCGTGGGCGACGGGCATCAGGTGGTGGTCTACGATGGCGCGGGGCTGTTTTCCGCCGCGCGGGTGTGGTGGACCTTCCGGCTGATGGGCAAGATGGATGTGGCGGTGCTGGACGGCGGCTTGCCCAAGTGGCGCGCCGAAGGGCGCGAGCTGGAGGACACACCGCCCGTGGTGCGTGACCGGCACATGACCGTGAGCCGCCAGAACCAGCTGGTCAAGGATGTGACACAGGTGGCGCATGCCGCCAAGCTGGCACAGGCCGAGATCATCGATGCCCGCGCCGCCGCCCGGTTCAAGGGCGAGGTGGCCGAGCCCCGGCCCGGTTTGCGCGCGGGCCATATTCCGGGGTCAAAGAATGTGCCCTATGCCACGCTGCTGAATGCGGATGGCACCCTGAAGCCGCCCGCCGAATTGAAGGCGGTGTTCGAGGCGGCGGGGGTGGATCTGGGCAAGCCTGCGATCACCTCTTGCGGATCGGGCGTGACTGCCGCGATCCTGAGCCTTGCGCTGGAGCGCATCGGCCACCGCACCCATGCGCTGTATGACGGATCTTGGTCCGAATGGGGCGCTTATGAAGATCTTGCCGTCGCCAAAGGATAGGCCCATGCTGGACGTGTTGAACCCGCAACCGCAGGACAAGATCCTGCAACTGATTGCCATGTACCGCGATGACCCGCGCGACACCAAGATTGATCTTGGGGTGGGGGTTTACAAGGATGCCAATGGCCTGACCCCGGTGATGCGGGCGGTGAAGGCGGCAGAGCGGCAGCTGTGGGAAACGCAGACCACCAAGAGCTATACCGGCCTTGCGGGCGAGCCTGCCTATAACGCGGCGATGGTTGGCATGATCCTGGGCGACGGCTTTGCCGAGCGGGCGGCTTCGGTGGCGACACCGGGCGGCACCGGGGCCATCCGGCAGGCGCTGGAGTTGATCAAGATGGCGGCACCGGGGGCCACGGTGTGGCTTTCGAACCCGACATGGCCGAACCATCCGTCGATCATCAAGTATCTGGGCATGAAGATGGCGGAGTATCGCTATTTCGACGCCGAGACGCGTGGCGTGGATTTCGCGGGCGTGCTGGAAGACCTGGGCAAGGTGGCCAAGGGCGATATCGTGCTGTTGCACGGCTGCTGCCACAACCCGACGGGCGCGAACCTGACGGCGGATCAATGGGCGCAGGTGGCCGATGTGCTGGAGGCGCAGGGGGCGATCCCGTTCATCGATCTGGCCTATCAGGGCTTTGGCGACGGGCTGGAAGAAGACGCGGCCGCCACGCGGATGATCGCGGCGCGCTTTCCCGAAGTGCTGATCGCGGCGTCGTGCAGCAAGAACTTTGGCATCTACCGCGAGCGGACCGGGGTGCTGATCGCGCTGACCGAGCCTGCGCGCCGCGCCGTGGTGCAGGGCAATCTGGCGTTTCTGAACCGGCAGAACTACAGCTTTCCGCCCGATCACGGCGCGCGGCTGGTGACGATGATTCTGGAAGATGCGGCGCTGCGCGCCGATTGGCAGGCGGAGTTGGAAGAGGTGCGGCAGAGCATGCTGGGCCTGCGGCAGACCTTGGCCGAAGAGCTGCGCCGCGCCACCAATTCCGACCGCTTTGATTTCGTGGCGCATCACCGTGGCATGTTCAGCCGCCTTGGCCTGACCGAGGCACAGGTGGTGACCCTGCGCGAGGATCACGGGATTTACATGGTGGGCGACAGCCGCATCAACATTGCCGGGCTGAACGCGCGCACGGTGCCGATTCTGGCGGCGGCGATTGCAAAGGTCGCAGGCTGAGCCTTTGACACATGATTGCGAAAACGCCCGCGCCGATGGCGCGGGCGTTTTCATGCGGGCTGGCGGACCCGCAGGAGGATAAAAAAGGCCCGAACCTTGCGGCTCGGGCCAGACGTCAGACTGACTGGGAGGAGGAGGTGTCAGCCCTTGGTGAACTCGGGGTAGGCTTCAAGGCCCAGCTCTGCCTTGTCGAGACCCATCATCTCGTCTTCCTGGCTTGGGCGCAGGCCCATGGTCGACTTGAGGATGACCCAGACGATGGCCGAGGCGACGAACATGAAGATGCCGATGGCCGCAAAGCCGATGAACTGGGTCACGAAGCTGGTGCCTTCGGTGTAGAAGGGAACCGCCATGGTGCCCCAGAAGCCTGCCACGAGGTGAACCGGGATGGCGCCGACCACGTCATCGATCTTGAGCTTGTCGAGCAGCGGGACGACGACCAGAACGATCACGCCACCGATGCCGCCGATCCAGACCGCGCCAAACAGCGTTGGGTCCAGCGGGCCTGCGGTGATGGAGACCAGACCGGCCAGCGCACCGTTGAGCACCATGGTGAGGTCGATCTTTTTATACATCACCTGCGACAGGATCATCGCCACCACAGCGCCCGAGGCTGCGGCCATGTTGGTGTTGGCGAAGATGATCGAGACGGCGTTGGCATCGGCTTCGGTGCCCAGAGCCAGCTGCGAGGCGCCGTTGAAGCCGAACCAGCCCAGCCAGAGCACGAAGGTGCCCAAGGTGGCCAGCGCAAGGTTGGAGCCCGGCATCGGGTTCACGCGGCCTTCTTTGGTGTATTTGCCCAGACGGGGGCCAAGGATCAGCGCACCGGCCAAGGCTGCAAAGCCGCCTGCTGCGTGGACAAGGGTGGAGCCTGCGAAGTCAGAGAAGCCTGCTTCGGACAACCAGCCGCCGCCCCACTGCCAGGATGCCTCGATCGGGTAGAGGAAACCGGTCAGCACCACGGTGAAGATCAGGAAAGGCCAGAGCTTGATCCGCTCGGCCAGCGTGCCCGAGACGATCGAGGCGGTGGTGGCGCAGAACATCAGCTGGAAGAAGAAGTCGGAGCCCGCGGAATAGCCGGTGGCCAGATCGGGGTCGCCGCCGATGGACTTGGGCGCAAAGAGCTGGCCGACATAGCCGGTGACCGACCAGGCATCGCCCGGATACATCAGGTTGTAGCCGACGATCCAGTACATCAGCGAGGCGATGGCAAACAGCGCGATGTTCTTGGTGAGCTGCATGGTGACGTTCTTTGAACGGACCAGACCCGCTTCCAGCATCGCAAAGCCGGCGGCCATCCAGAACACCAGAAAGCCGCCGATCAGGAACAGCAGGGTGTTGAAGATAAAGGCGTTGTCGATCACCGCCGGGGCGGCATCGGCCACCACTTCAGCGGCTTCGGCGGTGGCATCCTGCGCCCAGACGGGCAAGCTGGCAAACAGCGACGCGCCCAGCGTTGCCAGCCCAGCAAGTTTCATCGGAGTGTTCATCTTTGCGTTTCCCCTGTCCCCAACGCGTCAGAGCGCATCGTCATTGATTTCGCCGGTGCGCACGCGCACGGCATGCTGGACATCCAGCACGAAAATCTTGCCATCGCCGATCTTGTCGGTCTTGGCGGTGCTGCGGATCGTTTCGACCACGGCATCGGCAAGGCTGTCGGTGACCACGATCTCAAGGCGCACCTTCGGCACGAAGTTCACGGCATATTCGGCACCGCGGTAGATTTCGGTGTGGCCAGACTGGCTGCCGAAGCCCTTGATCTCGGTGACCATCATGCCGCGCACCCCGATGGTGGTGAGTGCTTCGCGCACTTCCTCCAGCTTGAACGGCTTGATTGCTGCAATGATTAATTTCACGTCCTTCCCCTTCTTTCGTTGGGGCCCGGGGTTGGGCCCTTGGCGATAAGAAGCGGCCTTTCGGGGGGGCAGAACAAGAAAACGACGGCGGAACCTTGCCGGAAACGCGGCGGGATTGCACAATTTTTATACTTATTGTGCGACTTGATTACTTTTTGAGCAAATCAGGTATCCGAATCGTGATCTGCCGCTCTCCACAACCCGCGATATTCCGGCTAGAGTCGCGCAAAAGAAGACGCTTAAACAGTTGGGCAGACAATGGCAGCATCGGGCAATGGTCGGGGGAAACTGACGGCGGACAAGCGCTATGGGGCGCCGAGCACCGCTGCGCGCAAGTCCAGCGCAGGCGGTGGCGGACAGCCGCCGCGCAAGCCAGCCCCCCGCAAGCCCAAGCGTCAGCATGGGCTGATCGTGGGGCTGATCGTGGGCCTGTGGCGGCTGATCTGGCGCGTGCTCTGGGGCATCACCTGGCGCGTGGCGGCGGTGACCGCCATGGTGCTGGGCCTGACCGTGTTCTATTTCTACAGCCAGTTGCCCGCCGTGACCGATTTGCTGGACGGGCGGGCGCGCGGCTCTGTCACCATGCTGGACCGCGAAGGTCAGGTCTTTGCATGGCGCGGCGAGACCTTCGGCGGCCAGATCACCGCCGAGAATGTGTCACGCGATTTGCACAATGCGGTGCTGGCCACCGAAGACCGGCGCTTTTATCAGCATTTCGGGGTGAGCCCGCGCGGCATCGCCGGGGCCATTCGCATCAACCTGAGCCAAGGGCGCGGGCCGCTTTCGGGAAATGGCGGGTCGACGATCACGCAGCAGGTCGCCAAGCTCTTGTGCTTGGGCGTGCCCTACAACCCGGCCGACTGGCCTTCGGAAGCCGCCTATGAGCAGGACTGCCGCAGCGGCGGTGTCTGGCGCAAGATCAAAGAGATCCCCTATGCGATGGCGATGGAGGTCAAATACACCAAGTCGGAAATCCTGACCATCTACCTGAACCGCGCCTATATGGGCGCCGGGGCGCGTGGCTTTGAGGCGGCGGCGCAGCGCTATTTCGGCAAATCGGCCAATCAGGTGGGCCCGGCGGAAGCGGCGATGCTGGCAGGGCTGCTGACCGCGCCCTCGCGCTTTGCCCCCACCAACAACCTGACCCGGTCGCAAGAGCGGGCGGCGGTGGTGATCGGGCTGATGGAAGAACAGGGTTTTCTGACCCGCGAACAGGCGGCAGAGGCACGTGCCAACCCGGCGCGGCTGTCGGCGGCGGCCGAGGCGCGGTCGGGCGGGGCCTTTGCGGATTGGGTGATGGAATCGACGCCCAGCTTCCTGTCTTCGGCGACAACGGAAGACGTGATCATCCGCACCACGCTGGACCAGCGCCTGCAAAAGGCGGCGGAAGAGGCGGTGGCCTTTGTCTTTGACACCAAGGTGAAGGAAGGATCAAAGGCGCAGGCCGCCGTGGTGGTGATGTCGGCCGATGGCGCAGTGCGCGCGATGGTGGGCGGGCGGCATTCGGCAGCGGCGGGCAGTTTCAACCGGGCGACACAGGCCAAGCGACAGACCGGATCGAGCTTCAAGCCTTTTGCCTATGCGGCGGCGATGGATCTGGGCTTTACCCCGGCGGATTACGTGGAAGACACGCCGCTGACCATCAACATTCCCGGATCGGGCGCGTGGACGCCCAAGAATTACGACAACCAGTTCAAGGGCATGATCACGCTGTCTCAGGCGCTGGCGGAGAGCCGCAACATCCCGGCGGTGCGGGTGTCGGAGGCGGTGGGGCGCGATGCCGTGCGCCGCGTGGCCAATGGGTTCGGCATCGTTTCGGCGCTGGCGGATGGGCCTGCGCTGGCGCTCGGGGCGTCTGAATCATCGCTTCTGGAAATGTCAGGGGCCTATGCGGGCATCTTGAACGGGGGCACGGCGGTGACGCCCTATGGCTTGCAGGAGCTGCGGTTGCAGGGCGAGCAGGAGGTGCTGCTGGGTGCCACGGGCGGCTTGGGGCAGCGGGTGATCAGCGAGGATGCGGCGCTTTACCTGACCTATATGATGAACCGGGTGATCGAGAACGGGACCGGCACGCGGGCCAAGATTCCGGGCTGGCAGGCGGCGGGCAAGACGGGCACCACCCAAGCCGCGCGGGACGCGTGGTTTCTGGGCTTTACCGCCGATTATGTCGCGGGGGTCTGGATGGGCAATGACGACAACAGCCCGCTGACCGGGGTGACGGGCGGGGGGTTGCCGGCGGAGATCTGGCGCGAGGTGATGGTGCGGGTCCATGAAGGCGTCCCGCCGCAGCCGCTGCCCATGCTGATCCCCGAGCCGAAGCTGCCGCCGGGGGGCTATGCCTCTTCGCCCAGCGTGATGGCCGACGGGCAGTCGCCTTCGGCGGCGCCGCAGGATTATGCCCCGCCGCCGACCGAGGTGCCGGCGCAGGATGTGATCATCTATGACGGGCCGGTGCCTGACACTTGGGTGAACGAGGGGCCGGTGGAAGGCGATCTGGCCGAGCAGATCCTGCGCGACGTGCTGGGGGGCTTTGGCAACTGAGGGCCGCAGAGGCCCACCGTGTAACACGGTGGGCAAAATGGAATGCCTTTTAGAATCAAGGGGGTAAGGGTGTGGGATTTACCCATCCTTAACCTTTGGAGGGCGTGTTCCGATGGCGGTTGTCGCACAAGGCCGGGCGCGGTTATAGACGTGGGCGGATCTATGGCCCGAGTCAAACCACGCAGGACTGGAGCGCGCGATGCTTACCTTGGCGATCAACCTTGAGCGCAGCACCGATCGGCGGGCGGCATTGGAAGCGCAGTTTGACCGTGTGGGTCGGACCTTCCAGCGCTTTCCGGCCATCGAGCCGCTGGAGGTGGAGACCCACCCGGGGCTTGACGCCCGCCGCTTTCGCAGCCTGCACAATCGCGCCATCCTGAAGGGAGAGTTGGGCTGTGCGCTGAGCCACAAGCGCTGTCTTGAGTTGTTTCTTGACGGTTCCGAGTCGCTGTGTCTGGTCTTTGAAGATGACGTTCGCTTTGACGACAGCACCTTCCCGACCCTTGATGCGACGGTGGAGTGGCTTGCCGCGCATCCCGATGTGCGCTGGCATTGCATCAATCTGTCGAGCGCCTATCGGCGGCGGTTCCGGGACTTGGCAGAGATCAACGGTCGGCGGCTGCGCCGGTCTTGGCAGTTCCCGCTGCTGACCTCGGCCCTGCTGTGGAACCGGGAAGGGGCCGCGGCCTTTCTGGCGCATCTGGAGGCGACGCGCATCCACACCCCGGTGGACAACCAATTGCGCGCGATGCTGAGCCGATCCGGCCTTGGCCTGTCGTTTGACAGGCCGCCCGTCGGGCTGACGCATGTTGAAAGCGTGATCGCACCGGGGACAGGGCCAAGATCCCATGCCACCAGCCTGCGCAATGGCTGGTATGATCTGCGGCGGCGCGTGCCCGTGTATGGCTGGGCGCTGTGGAACAGCTTTCGCGGCTGAGCGGGCAAAGCCCGGTGGTTCGCAGAGCCACCAAACCAAAACGCCGCCCCTTGAGGAGCGGCGTTTGTGGCGGGAGGCTGTGCCGGATCAGGCGCGTTTCAGGTCTTCGATCAGGCCGTTGATGTCTCCCCGGCGGCGGTCGAGCATGGCGCCGATCTCGGTGCGTTCGCTGGCGAGCATGTTCACGCCTTCGATGATGATGTTGAAGAACAGGTCTTTGCCGGAGCGGTCAGAGACGTGCCAGCGCACATCGAAAGGGGCTTGGCCGCGCAGGCGGGCGACCGAGATCACCTCGTAATAGCTTTTGAGCGCGCGGGCGCCCGTCACCTCGATCTGGCCGCCGATGAATTCGCGGAAGCGCGCGCCGTATTTGCGGGCCATATAGCCTTGATAGGCGGCGGTGAAGGCCGAGAGCTGCGCGGGGGAGGCACCACGCGCGGCCGGCCCCAGCGCCGAGCGGGCGATGGCGGGCACATCGGCGTAGCGGGCGAAGATGCGTTCAAAATCGCCATACATGGCGCTGGCGGATTTGCCCGAGTTGATCGTGCTGTTCACATCGGCCACGGCACGGCTGACGAGAGCCCCGGCCTGATCGGCGGTGAGTGCGGCCGCCGAGAGCGGCAACGCCAGAGCGGCGGCACCGCCGACAAGGCCGATGCCAAAGCCGCGGCGCGTGATGATCAGCCTGTCATTCGCCATAGATATCCTCATACGGGTCTACAAAGGCTTCGTCAGCGGCTTCACCGCTGGTCTGCCCCAGTTGGAAACGGCGGTTTTGCAGATAAAGCAGGCGGGCCTGCGCATAACTGTCCGCACTGTCATATAGAACAGAGTCAATGGTTTCGGAATAGCGGCCGCGATCACCAACGCTTGATAGCACGCTGGCGGCGGTGGGAATGTTGCGCTCGGGGTCGGGGAGCGCATAGCGCAGCGGGTTGAGGCCGAGATCGACCACGCGGCCCATCAGATCACGTTCGGTGGAGGGGCCAAGGAAAGGCACCTCGACATAATTGCCCTCGCCCGCGCCCCAGACATGCAGGGTTTCGCCGAAATCGGTGCGTTTGCCTTGCAGCCCGATGGCGGTGGCCGGATCGAAGAGGCCGCCGATGCCGACGGTGGTGTTGAGCGCAAAGCGCAAGGTGTTTTGCAGCGCGAACTGCGGGCGGCCTTGCAGAAGGGAGTTCACCACATCGCTGGGGGCATCAAGGTTTTGCGCGAAATTGCTGACGCCTTGGGCGATCGGGCCGGGGGTGTTTTCGTAATAGGCATTGCCCGCCGGGCGCAGGATCGCGCGGTCGATGCTGCGGTTGAAGGCGTGGATCTGGCGGTTGTTGGCTTCGAGCGGGTCGGTGATGCCGCTGGGCGCGGGCGCGGTGGCGCAGGCGCCGAGCAAAGCAAGCGCGGCAAGGCCGAAGGCGGCGCGGGGCAAGGACGGGAAAGAGGCTGGGTGCATCGGGGTCTGGGCCATTTTTTCTGCCCGCGCGGGGCGGCTGTCATATCCTGTTGTGAAAGGGTGATATAGGCCGGAGGACCGGATGACAACGCGTGCAGGACCGTGCGGGCCGCTTTGGGCGGGATTGTGATGGAGGGCGCGCCGAAAAGTTGTTCTGCGACACAAGCTTTTCCGCGCGGCCGGGTCGGCTGGCCTTGAAGCTGGGGGGCGGGGCGGCTAGCGTGCGGCAAAATGATGCGGAGGATACCAGATGTCGAAGATTGAATCGCGGTTGGCCGAGCTGGGGGTGACCCTGCCCGACGCCCCTGCCCCGGCGGCCAATTATGTGCCTTGGGTGATCAGCGGCACGCAGGTCTTCATCTCGGGGCAGATCAGCCAAGGGCCGGACGGGTTGATCAAGGGCAAGCTTGGCACCGATCTGAGCGTGGAAGAAGGCGCGGCGGCGGCCAAGGCCTGCGCGATTTCCCTGCTGGCGCAGGTGAAAGCGGCCACGGGCGGCGACATCGACCGGGTGGTGCGTCTGGTCAAGCTGGTGGGCTTTGTGAATTCGGGGCCCGATTTCGTGGATCAGCCCAAGGTGATCAACGGGGCATCGGATTTCATGGTGGCGGTGCTGGGCGATGCCGGGCGGCATGCGCGTTCGGCGGTGTCGGCGGCGTCTTTGCCGTTTGGCGTGGCGGTGGAGATTGAAGCGGTGTTTGAAATTGCCTGAGATGCCGCGCCCTGCCCTTGCCCCCGCCTTCCTGCGGATTCCGGTGACGCATCGCGCCTTGCATGACAAGGCGCAAGGGCGGATTGAAAACAGCCCCGCCGCGATCCGCGCGGCGGTGGCGGCAGGCTATGGAATCGAAGTGGATGTGCAGCTGTCGGCCGATGGCGTTGCGATGGTGTTTCACGACGAAACGCTGGAGCGGCTGACGGCAGAGCGCGGGCCGATATCGGCGCGGCGGGCGGCAGAGCTGGGGCAGATCAGCCTGAGCGGCGGCACCGACACCATTCCGACGCTGGAGGCGGTTCTGGCGATGGTGGCCGGGCGGGTGCCTTTGCTGATCGAGATCAAGGATCAGACCGGCGTGATGGGGCCGACCGATGGTCGGCTGGAATCTGCGGTGGCGCAGGCCTTGGTGGGCTATGCCGGGGATGTGGCGGTGATGTCCTTCAACCCCTATGCGGTGGAGCACATGGCGCAGCTGGCCCCGGATGTGGCGCGCGGGCTGACGACCTCGAGCTTTGATCCGGCGGATTGGGCGCCGGTGCCGGCAGAGGTGTGCGCGCGGCTGCGCGAGATCCCGGATTTTGACCGGGTGGGGGCGTCGTTCATCAGCCATCAGGGCAATGACCTGACGCGGCCCCGGGTGCTGGAGTTGCGCGCAAGCGGGGTGCCGGTGCTGTGCTGGACGATCCGCTCGCCCGATCAGGAGGCATTGGCGCGGCAGATTGCGGCGAATGTGACCTTTGAAGGCTATCTGAGCGCGATCCCGGCTTGAAAAACGCGGGCGGGGGCACAGTCTTTGGGCGGGGCGCGTGCCCGCGATGACAGAGCCGATGACCGAGATCACCCTGCACCAAAGCCTGAGCGAGATTGACGCCACCGCATGGGATGCGGTGGCGGCACCGGAACAAGCCGACGGGCGGCCGCTGGACCCGTTCACCACCTATCGTTTCCTGCATGCGCTGGAGGCCTCGGGCTCGACCGGGGCGGGCAGCGGGTGGAGCGCGCATCCTTTGGTGCTGCGCGAAGACGGGCGGCTGGTGGCGGCGGTGCCGATGTATGCCAAGGGCCATTCGCAGGGCGAGTATATCTTCGACCACGGCTGGGCACAGGCCTATGAGCGCGCAGGCGGGCGCTATTACCCCAAGTTGCAGATCGCGGTGCCCTTTACCCCGGCGACGGGGCGGCGGTTTCTGGGCGATCCCGCGCATCGCCCGCTGTTGCTGGGGGCGGCGATTTCGGTGGCGGCCAAGAACCGGCTGTCGTCGCTGCATGTCACCTTTTGCACCGCAGAGGAGGCCGAGGCGCTGGCCGGGGTTGAGGGCGTGCTGCATAGGGTGACGCAGCAATTCCACTTTGAAAACAACGGCTATTCCAGCTTTGACGATTTTCTGGCGCAGCTGTCGAGCCGCAAGCGCAAGATGATCCGCAAAGAGCGCGAGACGGCGCGGGCGGCGGGTCTGACGATCCGGGCGCTGACCGGCGATGCGATCGAGCCTGCGCATTGGGATGCATTCTGGCAGTTTTACCAAGACACCGGCGCGCGCAAATGGGGCACGCCTTACCTGACGCGCAAGGCCTTTACCCTTTTGCATGAGACGATGCGCGACGACATGCTCTTGGTGCTGGCCTTTGATGGCGCGCGGCCCGTGGCGGGGGCGTTGAACTTTATCGGGCGCGACACGCTGTTTGGCCGCTATTGGGGCTGTGTGGAAGATCACCCCTGCCTGCATTTCGAGCTGTGCTATTATCAGGCGATGGACTGGGCGATTGCCCATGGCTTGACGCGGGTGGAGGCGGGCGCGCAAGGCGAGCACAAGCTGGCGCGCGGCTATCTGCCCAGCCCGGTGCATTCGCTCCATTGGATCGCCGATGCGGGATTCCGGGACGCGGTGGCGCGCTACCTGCGCGAGGAACGCGCGGCGGTGGATGAAGAGATCGAGGTGCTGACGCAATATGGCCCGTTCCGGCGCGTGCAGTCCGAGGACTGACAGCGGCGCGGGCGCGAAGAAGGGGGACGCGGATGACAGGCGAGACCAAGCTGGAACGCGCGGCGCTGCTGCCGCTGTTTGCCACCGGGTGGAAGCTGGATGCGGGGGGCGCAGGCATCGAAAAGGTGTTCCTGTTCAAGGATTTCACCCAAGCCTTCGCCTTCATGACCGCTGTGGCCGCCGAGGCCGAGGATCTGAACCACCATCCCGAATGGTCGAATGTCTATCGTACGGTGCGGGTGCGGCTGACCACGCATGACGCGGGCGGGTTGACGGCGCTGGACGCCGAACTGGCGCGGCGGATGGACCGGGCGGCAGGCTATCAAGGATAAGGCGCCCCACCCTGCGACAGGGTGGGGCGCTGCGTGTCAGATCGCGGCCAGAAGCGCTTCGCCGCCCGAGATTTCGCAGGTGCCCGGCGACTCTTCGAGGTGCAGTTGGGTGACGGTGCCGTCTTCGGCGTAAAGCGCATAGCGTTTGGAGCGCGCCAGCAGGCCTGCGGGGGCGGCGGTGAAATCAAGCCCCATCGCCTTGGTGAAGCTGCCATCGGCATCGGCGAGCATGGTGACTCCGGCGGCGGTGGCCCCGGTGGCTTCGCCCCAGGCCTTCATCACGAAGGGATCGTTGACCGAGACGCAGATGATTTCGTCCACGCCCTTGGCGGTGAACTGGTCTTTGGTGCGGATGAAGCTGGGAACATGGGCCGAGTGGCAGGTGGGGGTAAAGGCGCCCGGCACGGCAAAGAGCACGATCTTGCGGCCTTTGGCCAAGGCGTGCAGCGACACCTGTTCCGGGCCCTTGTCGCCCAGCTTGATCAGGTTGGCTTCTGGCAGCGTGTCGCCGGTGGAAATCGTCATGGATCTGTCCCTCTCGCGTTGCGTTCCGACTGCGGCCAGATATAGGGTCCGCCCGGTTGGGCGACCAGAGGAATATGGCGATGCGGGTGGTGATCATCGGGGCGGGACAGGCCGGGGCGGCGCTGGCGGCCAAGCTGCGCAGTCTGGGGCATCAAGGGCCGCTGGTGGTGATCGGCGACGAGCCGGCACCGCCCTATCAGCGGCCGCCTTTGTCCAAGGCCTATCTGATGGGCGAGATGGGGCCTGAACGGTTGTGGCTGCGCGGGCCGGACTTCTGGGCGGAGCAGCAGGTGGAGTTGCGGCTGGGCGCGCCGGTGACGGGGCTGGATCTGGGCGCGCGCCACGTGCGGGTGGGGGGCGAGGCGCTGCCCTATGACGCGCTGGCGCTGACCACCGGGGCGGCGCCCCGGCGGCTTCCGGCGGCGGTGGGCGGCGATCTGGGCGGGGTCTATACCGTGCGCACGCTGGCCGATGTCGACCGGATGCGGCCCGAGTTCGTGCCGGGCGCCCGGGTGGTGATCGTGGGCGGCGGCTATATCGGGCTGGAAGCGGCGGCGGTGGCGTCAAAGCTGGGGCTGGAGGTCACGGTGATCGAGGCGGCGCCACGCATCTTGCAACGGGTGGCCAGCCCCGAGACGGCGGCGCATATCCGCGCCTTGCACGCGCGCCACGGGGTGCAGGTGATCGAAGGCGTGGCGCTGGACCGGCTGGTGGGCGACGCACGCGTGACGGCGGCGGTGATGGCCGACGGGCGCGAGCTCGCGGCGGATTTCGTGATCGTCGGCGTGGGCGTCACGCCCAACACAGCGCTGGCGGCGATGGCGGGCCTGACGCTCGACAACGGGATTGCGACCGACACCTATGGCCGCACTTCGGCCCCCGGGGTTTGGGCGGCGGGGGATTGCGCGTCCTTCCCTTGGCGCGGCGGGCGCCTGCGGCTGGAATCGGTCGGCAATGCGATTGATCAGGCCGAGGTGGTGGCGGCCAATATGCTGGGGGCCGCGCTGGCCTATGAGGCGCGGCCATGGTTCTGGTCGGATCAGTATGAGTGCAAGCTTCAGATCGCCGGGCTGAACACCGGCTATGACCGGGTGATCACGCGGCCCGGCGAAGGCGACGCGGTGTCGTTCTGGTATTACCGGGGGGCCGAGCTGCTGGCACTGGACGCGATGAGCGATGCGCGCGCCTATATGGTGGGCAAGCGGTTGATCGAGGCCGGGAAATCCCCCGACCCCCGTCTGGTGGCCGACCCTGCGACCGATCTCAAGGCGCTGTTGCGATGAGGATCATCGGCGGGCGGGCGCGGGGCCTGCACCTCACTCCGCTGGGCGCGGGCGATGCGGCGGCCCATCTGCGCCCCACCTCTGACCGGGTGCGCGAGGCGATCTTCAACCTGCTGATCAATGGCGGCCATGGCCAGCCGGTCCAAGGCGCGCGGGTGCTGGATCTGTTTGCCGGCACCGGCGCCTTGGGGCTGGAGGCGCTGTCGCGCGGCGCGGCCAGCGCCTGTTTCATCGAGGAGGGCAAGGTGGCGCTGGCGCTGCTCAAGCGCAACATCGGGCTGATGCGGGCGGAGGCGCAGGCACAGGTGCTGCGCCGCGACGCCACCCGCCCGGGCGCGGCGGCGGCGGCTTTCGATCTGGTGTTTCTGGATCCGCCCTATGGCAAGGGTCTGGGCGAAAAGGCCCTTGCCGCCTGCCGCGCGGGCGGCTGGCTGGCCCCCGGCGCGCTGATCGTCTGGGAAGAGGGCAGCCCGCCCTTGCCCCCCGCCGGGCTGGACCTTGTCGACCAGCGCCGCTATGGCGACACCCATGTAACCTTGCTCAGGATGCCGGAATGACCCCCAAAGCCGTGATTTTCGATTGTGATGGGGTGGTGGTCGACAGCGAAGAGATGACCTTCGTCCTGTTGGCCGAGGATTTCGCCCGCCATGGGCTGCACCTTTCGGTCGACACCATCGCGCGCGATTTCATTGGCGGCACCATGCGCGATCTGGCCTTGCGCGCGCGGGCGGCAGGGGCGGATTTGCCCGAGGATTGGGTCGAGACCTTTTACGAAACGCTTTACACCCATCTTGCCGCGGGCACCCCGCTGATCCCCGGCATTCTGGAGGTGCTCGACGCGCTTGACGCGGCGGGGATCCCCTTTGCGATGGGCTCGAACGGGTCGGACCGCAAGATGCAGATCACCTTGGGCCAGCATCCGGGGCTGCTCGCGCGGTTCCGTGGCCACCTCTATTCCGGGCAAACGCTGGGCGCGCCCAAGCCCGCGCCCGATCTTTACCTGCACGCGGCCCGCGCGCTGGGCGTGGCCCCGGCCGATTGCGTGGTGATCGAGGACAGCCCGACGGGCGCGCGCGCGGCGCGCGCCGCAGGCATGCGCTGTCTGGGCTACGCCGCGCATACCCCGGCCGAGCGGCTGGTGGCGGTGGGGGCCGAGCCTTTCACCGACATGGCCGCCTTGCCCGGCCTCATCGGCCTGCGCTGACCCCACCCGTCATCTGTTTCCAAATATCCCCCGCGCGGAGCGCAGCCTCCGAGCGGGTTGCGGCTTTGCCGCAGACGTGAGAAAAAACAGCGCGCGCGTCAGCGCGCACCATATTCTTAAAAACCCTTTTAATCCGCCGTGCGCAGCACTTGGGCAGGCCGGGCCGACAGTGGGCGCAAGGCGAAGGCAAGCCCGGCGGCCAGCGTGGCCAGCACCCCGCCGATCACGATGGCCAAGGCCGAGACGGGTTCAAAGCGGTAGCTGCTGTCCATCACGAAATGCATCACCGCCCAGCCTGCAAGCCCGCCGGCCACGATCGCCACCCCTCCGGCGGCGGCCCCCATCAGCCCTGCGCGCAAGGCAAAGCTGGCCAGAATGCGCCCGCGGGTGGCGCCCAGCGTTTTGAGCACCGCGGCCTCATAGACCCGCGCCCGCTCCCCTGCCGCTGCTGCGCCGATCAGCACCACAAAGCCGGTGAGCAGCGTGGCCGCCGCCGCCCAAGCGGTGGCGGTAGCGATGGCGCCCAGCGCCTCGGTCACGCGGTCGATGGCGTCTTTCACGCGCACGGCGGTGATGTTGGGATAGGCACGCGACAGGTCGCGCAGGATGGCGGCCTCGGCCTCGGGCTCGGCATAGACGGTGGCGATATGCGTGTGCGGCGCCCCGGCGAGGGCCGCCGGGTTCAGCGTCATCACAAAGCCCATCCCGGCGCTGGAGAAATCCACCTGCCGGAAGCTGGTGATGGTGGCGGTGATCTCGCGCCCCAGGATGTTGGTGGTGATGGTGTCGCCCAGCTTCAGCCCCATCTCGGCGGCCTCTTCGGCGGCAAAGCTGATCTGCGGCGCGCCCGTGTAATCGGCGGGCCACCATTCGCCGGCGGTCACCGTGGTGGTCTCCGACGGGGTGGCCGCATAGGTGACGCCACGGTCGCCGCGCACCACCCAATGCTCGCCCGCCACCTCACGCGCGGGGCGGCCGTTGATCTGGGTCACCACCCCGCGCAGCATCGGGGCGCTTTCCACCCGGCTGACCGCCGGATCGGTGTTCACCCGCTCCAGAAAGCCATCGATCTGATCCGGCTGGATGTCGACAAAGAAATAGGAGGGCGCGCGGTCAGGCAGATCCTGCGCGATGGACAAACGCAGGTTGGATTCGATCTGCCCCACCGCCGCCAGCACCGACAGGCCAAGGCCCAGCGAGAGCACCACGCTGGTCGCCTCGGCCCGCGGCCCGCCGATGGCGGCCAGCGCAAGGCGCAGGCCCACGCGCCCCCGGGTGAGCCCGGTGCGCGCCAGCCGATGCGCCGCGTGACGCAGGCCCCAGGCCGATGCGGCCAGCACGGCCAGCGCCCCGGCGATGCCCGCAGCCGAGCCCAGCGCCAGTTCCGGCACGCCGGAAAACCACACCGCGCCCAGCACCAGCAGCAGCAAAAGCGCCGCCACGCCCAGCGCGGCAGGCCAGCCCGCCCAGCCATCGCGCCCTGCCCCGCGATAGAGCGCCGCCGCCCGCAGGTTGCGGGTGCGCGCCAGCGGCCAGAGCGTGAAGACAAAGGCGGTGGTCAGGCCATAGAAGGCCGCCTCCAGCAGGGGCAGCGGATAGGGCCGGAAGATCACCGGCAAAGGCAAGGAGGCCGAGATCACCGGCGCCAGTGCCATCGGAATCAGCGTGCCCATCAGCAGCCCCAGCGCCACGCCAAAACCCGCCAGCACGGCGATCTGCATAAGGTAGATGCGAAAGATCATGCGCCCTTCGGCACCCAGCGTTTTCAGCGTGGCAATGGTCGCCACCTTGCCATCCAGATAGGCACGCACGGCAGAAGACACCCCCACCCCGCCCACGGCCAGACCCGCCAGCCCCACAAGGATGAGGAAAGATCCCATGCGTTCGACAAACCGCTCCACCCCCGGGGTGGCGCGGCGGCTGTCTTGCCAGCGCACGCCGTTTTCGCGGTAAAGCGCCTCGGTCTGTTCTTCCAGCGCGGCTAGGTCGCTGCCCGGCGGCAGGGTCATGCGGTATTCGGTTTCATAAAGCGACCCCGGCCCGATCAGGCCCGACTGCGCCAGATCGGCCGTAAGCACCATGGTGCGCGGGCCAAGGGTAAAGCCTTGGGTGGCGGAATCGGGTTCGCGCAGCAGCACGGCGCCCAAGTGAAACTCCTGCACGCCCAGACGGAAGGTTTCACCCGGGGTGAGGCCAAGCCGGTCGACCAGCACCCGGTCCATCACAGCGCCGGGCAGGCCGTTCACCGGGGCAAAGGCCTGCGCCAGCGGGATGTCGGGTTCCAGCGCCACCTCGCCCAACAGGGGGTAGGCCGCATCCACCGCCTTGATCTGGGTCAGCGCGGTGTCATCGCCGCGCACGGCCATCGAGCGGAAATCCACCACTTCGGACAGGCCGGTGGAGATGCTTTCCATATAGGCGCGCTCGGCCTCGTCGGCGAAGCGATAGGTGAATTCCATCTGCGCATCGCCGCCCAGCAGCACCGAGCCCTGATCGCGCAAACCCGCCTCGATGGCGGCGCGGACCATGCCGACCGAGGCAATGGCCATCACCCCCAGCGCAAGGCAGGCCAGAAAGATGCGAAAGCCGCGCAGGCCGCCGCGCAATTCGCGCCGCGCCAGACGCCAGGCCAAAGGCCACCCAGCCAGCCCGCTCATTCGGCGGCCGCCTTCATATGGCTGTCATCGGTGATGCGGCCATCGGCCAGACGCACCACCCTGTCGCAACGCGCCGCCAGCTCGGGCGCATGGGTCACAAGCACCAGCGTGGCGCCATGACGGTCGCGCAGGCCAAAGAGCATGTCCATGATCGCGGTGCCGTTGACCCCATCCAGATTGCCCGTCGGCTCATCCGCCAACAGGATCGCCGGGCGGGGCGCTGCGGCGCGGGCCAGCGCCACGCGCTGCTGCTCGCCCCCCGAGAGTTGCTTGGGGTAATGATCCAGCCGCGACCCAAGGCCCACGCTGCGCAATTCCTCGGCCGCGCGGTCAAAGGCATCGGCCACCCCCGCGAGTTCCAGTGGCACGGCCACGTTTTCCAGCGCGGTCATGGTGGGGATCAGGTGGAAAGACTGGAACACCACCCCCATATTGCTTCTGCGAAAGCGCGCGAGGGCATCTTCGTCCAAGGCGGTCAGGTCCGACCCCAGCGCCAGAACAGACCCGGATGTGGCGCGTTCCAGCCCGCCCATCAGCATAAGGAGCGATGACTTGCCAGACCCGGACGGACCGATCAGCCCCAATGTCTCGCCTTGCGCGACGTTCAGGGTGATGCCCTTCAAAATCTCGACCGGCCCAGCATTGCCTGCCAATGTCAGCGTCGCATCCTTCAACGCCAGAACGGTCTGAACCATGATCTTATCCTTTATGCTGTCCCGAGTTGGATATGGCGCATCGCGCGCGATCCGCAACCTAGGCCTCACGCTGGCGTTATCCTTTTCCGTCGCGGGCGCGGCAAATGCCCAAGGCGTGACCGTTTTTGCCTTGGGAGACAGCCTGACGGCAGGCTATGGCCTGCCCGAACCCGAAGGGCTGGTGCCCCAGCTGAACGCTTGGCTGGCGGATCAGGGGGCCGAGGTGACGGTGCTGAACGGCGGCGTGTCGGGGGACACTTCGGCGGGCGGGCTGTCGCGGCTGGCGTGGAGCCTGACGCCCGAGGTGGATGCGCTGATCGTCACGCTGGGCGGCAATGATCTCTTGCGCGGCCTGCAACCCGGCGTCACCCGCAGCAATATCGAGGCCATCCTGAAAGAGGCGCAGGCGCGCGACCTGCCGGTGCTGTTGATCGGGATGGAAGCGCCGGGGAACTTCGGACCCGCCTACAAGACCGCCTTTGATGGTCTTTATCCCGAGCTTGCCGCACAATATGAGGCGCTGCTGATCGACAGCTATTTCGGGCTGATCGACCCCAAGGCCAGCGACCCCGGCCAGATCGCGCAATATATGCAGGCGGATGGCATCCACCCCAATGCCCAAGGCGTGCAGCGCGCGGTGGAAAGCCTTGGCCCGCGCGTGCTTGAGCTTGTCGCGCAGATCGACTGAGTGCGCGCGACCGATGGGGTTTGCACCTTTCTGAAATACTCCCGCGCGGAGCGCATCCGACAGCGGGTCCGGGTGCGCCGCCCGCGGTGAGGCGCGCGCTTGGGGGCGCGCTTTGCGACGCAACATTGTATCCGGCACAGGACGGGGCTTGATGCAGGCGCGGGGACGGGTCATTCCTGCCCTGCCCCGTTTTCGCCCTGCCCCGTTTTTCCCTGCCCGCCCTGAGGTTCGCGCATGACCCTGCTCGCCGATCTGACCGCCCTTCTGGGCCCTGCCCATGTGCTGACCGGAGCCGATGTCGCGCGGTTTGCGCAGGACTGGACCGGGAAATACGCGGGCGCGCCGCTGGCGGTGGTGCGGCCCGCCAGCACCGAAGAGGTGGCGGCCTGTCTGCGGATCGCCGCGCGCCATGGCGTAGCGGTGGTGCCGGTGTCGGGTAACACCGGGCTGGTGGGGGGCACCCATACCACGGCGGGGGTGATGATCAGTCTGGAGCGGATGAACCGCATCCGCGATCTGAACCCGGTCGCGCGCACCGCCACGGTCGAGGCCGGGGTGATCCTGTCCACCTTGCATGATGCGGCGGCGGCGCAGGGGCTTTACTTTCCGCTGTGGTTTGGCGCGCGCGGCTCGGCCATGATCGGCGGGGTGCTGTCCACCAATGCGGGCGGGTCCAATGTGCTGCGCTATGGCTCCACCCGCGCGCTTTGCCTTGGGCTGGAGGTGGTGCTGGCCGATGGGCGGGTGCTGAACCTGATGAGCGCGCTGCACAAGGACAATTCCGGCTATGCCTTGCGCGATCTGTTCATCGGGGCCGAAGGCACGCTGGGCATCATCACGGCGGCGGTGATGAAGCTGGTGCCTGCCCCGCGCGCCCATGCCACCGCCACGCTGGCGCTGCGCGATCTGCGGGCGGCGCCGCGGCTTTTGAACCGGCTGCAAGAGGCTTCGGGCGGCTTGGTGGAGGCCTTCGAGTTCATGCCTGCCAGCTATTCCCGCCGTCTGGCGGACGTGCGCCCCGATCTGGGCCAGCCTTTTGCCGAGATCGCGGAGGTGACGATCCTGACGGAACTGGCCGCGACGGCGCCGGCGCTGTGCGCGGTGGGCGAGGATGGCACGGTGCCCTTGGCCGGGGTGTTGGAGCGCACAGTGGCCGCGCTGATGGAAGAGGGCGTGATCCTGGATGCCATCGTGGCGCAAAGCGAGGCGCAGCGGCGCGCGATGTGGGCGCGGCGCGAGGCGGCGGCGGAGATCACCTTTGCCAAGCGGCCGTTCGTCGACACCGATATCGCGGTGCCGCTCGACCGGGCGGCGGATTTTCTGGACGCGATCCACGCCCGCCTGCAGGCGGTGCCACAGGCAGCCGAGACGCTGACGGTGGCGCATCTGGGCGATGGCAATCTGCATTTCACGGTGTTCCCCGCCGACGGGTCTGACGCCACCTATGACCGGGTGATCACCCTGATCGAGGATGTGGTGGCGGAATTGGGCGGCAGTTTCTCGGCCGAGCATGGGGTGGGGCTGTCGAAACGGGCGTCGATGGCGCGGCGCAAGGACCCGGTGGCGCTGGCGGTGATGCGCAGCGTCAAGGCCGCGCTGGACCCTGACGGGCGGATGAACCCCGGCAAGGTGCTGCCGCCCGCCGGGGATGCGGCACCATGACCGCGCTGCACACGGTTTTTGCCACGCCGGTGTTTCGGATGCTGGCCGGGGTGATCGGGCTTTTGGGGCTGATCAATGCGTCGCTTTACCCTTATCAATCCTTGATCGGGATCGAGGTTCTGGGCCTGTCCGAGCCGCTGTTCGCGCTGGTGCTGGTGCTGGCCTCGGCGGTGGCGGTGACGACTTCAGTGCTTTTGGGCATCTTGTCGGACCAGAAGGCGAACCGGCGGCGGCTGGCGCTGATCACGGCGCTGATCGGGACGGCGGGCGCGGCGCTGATGGTGTTTGCGCCCGGCAAGCTGAGCTTTGTGCTGACCCACGGGATCTTGCTGCCCATCGCTTCGTCCATCTTCGGGCAGGCTTTCGCGCTCAACCGCTTGGCCACGCAGGCCTTGCCCGCGCAGCGCGAAGGGATTCAGGCCACCGTGCGGGCGGCGATGTCGGTGACCTTTCTGATGATGCTGGTGTTCTGGACCTTGGCCTTTGGTGCCGGGGCCGATGTGATGTGGACCTATGCCACCGGGGGCATGGCGAGCGTGGCGCTTTTGGCGCTGATCTGGGCCTGTTGGCCGCGCGACGGGCAGACGCAGTGGCAGGATCAGCCTTCGGGCCTGCGGCTGGGCGCGGCCTTGGCGCAACTGGCGCGGCCTGAGGTGGCCTTGCGGCTCTTGTGCCTTGGGGCCGTCACGTCATCGGGGGTGCTGTATATGATCCTTGCCGCCTTGGTGTTTTCCGAAACGCCGGGGCGCAGTGCGGCGGATACCGCGCTTTATGTCGGCATGGTGGCCGGGTGGGAGGTGCCCTTCATGCTGCTGCTGCCGCGCTATCTGTCGCATATCCCGCGCCCGACGCTGATCTTCTGGGGCACGGTGCTTTATGTAAGCCATCTGATCGCGCTGCCGTTTCTGGCGGATACGGTGTGGATCTGGGCGATGACGCTGCCTGCGGGCTTGGGCGGGGTGGCGATGCTGATTCTGCCGATTTCCTATTATCAAGATCTGATGGTCGGACGCCCCGGCACGGCGGCATCGATGCTCGCCTTGCAAAAGCTGGTGGCCGATGTGATGGCGGCCTTGGCCTTCAGCGCCGGGGTGGCGATTGGCGGCTATGCGCTGACGGCGGTGCTGGGCGGCGGCATTGCGGTGCTGGGCGCGCTGGGGCTGTGGCTGGCCGACCGGGGCCGCGTCACTGTGGGCGTGTGAAGTCGCGCAGATAGGCCAGCGTGGGCGGGATGGCCTGCACATCGCGCGAGGGTTTGGCAAGCCGCGCCACCCCGCGCGCCAGAAGCGCGATGGGGGCAAGGAGCCGGGTGAGCCGGTGCAGCGCCTGCCACAGGCCTTGGGGGGCTGCGCTGCGATAGGCGGTGAGCGCGGCATCTAGCTCGGGGCCGGGCGCGGTGTTGTGATCGGTGGCAAACCAGCTGTGGGTGAAGATCACCAGATCCAGCGCGCGCACCAGCGCGCTGCGCTTGCGGTTGCGGAACCGCTCCAGATCGATCAGGCGCAGTTCGTTGTTCTGCCAGCAGAAATCACGCAAGGCAGGCCGACCGTGCGAAAAGCCCGCGCGGTGCAGACCGGCAAGCGCAAAACCGGCGGCGCGGAAGGCGGCGATGCGGTCTGGCGCGGGATGCGTGGGGTTGCGCATCAGGTTGGCGAGCGTGGGGCCCAGATCGGGGAGCAGGAGGTAATCGGGACCTTCGGCCAGAACCTCGGGCACCGGGACGCCGCGCGCATGCAACAGCCGCAGCGCCTCGCGTTCGGCGACGAAGGCCGAGCGCCCGCTGCCCTTTTGCAGCCGCATCCGTCCGGTGGCCTGTTCCACCCGCTTGAGCCAGACCCGCCCGCCGCCCGGAAGCGGCAAAGGCTTGATCCGTTCCACCGGTTGGTCCAGCGCCGTTTGCAGGGCGGTGGCGACGGGTGAGGGCAAAGGAGAAGGGTCGGCATCGGTCATGACGCGACTGTAACAGCGCGGTGACGCGAAAGTAAGCGGGCCGCGCGCAGGGGCGGCCCGGCTGTGTCCCGGAGGACGCGGGCTAGCGCCAGCTGAAGAAATCGGCGGGGGCTTTGGCGAGCAGCTCTTCTGCCAGCGCGGTGCCAAGGGCGGCGGCGTCGCGGGCGGCGCCGCTGCGGCTGCCGGTGATCGATTCCGAGCCATCGGGGCGCAGGATTTCACCGCGCAGATGGAGCGAGTCGCCATCGAGCGTGGCGAGGCCTGCGATGGGGGTTTCGCAAGAGCCATCGAGCCGGGCGAGCATGGCACGCTCGGCGTTCAGGCGCAGGCCGGTGGGGATGTGGTGGATGGCGGCGAGCAAGGCGGCGGTGCGGTCGTCATCCTGCCGGCGTTCCACCCCGATGGCGCCTTGGGCCACGGCGGGGAGCATGTCATCGGTTTCGATGGCGGAGCGCGCCATATGGGCCATGCCAAGGCGGTTGAGCCCGGCCATGGCAAGGAAGGTGGCGACGGCCACGCCCTCTTGCAGCTTTTTCATCCGGGTCTGCACATTGCCGCGAAACTCGACCAAGTGCAGGTCGGGGCGGCGCAGGCGCAGTTGCGCCCGGCGGCGCAGCGAGGAGGAGCCGACCGTGGCGCCATGGGGCAGATCGGCCAGACGGGCGACGCTGGGCGAGACAAAGGCATCGCGCACATCTTCGCGCGCAAGGTAGCAATCAAGGATCAGCCCCGCAGGCTGCACCGTGGGCATGTCCTTCATCGAATGCACCGCGATGTCGATGGACCCGTCGAGCAGCGCCTCTTCGATTTCGCGGGTGAACAGGCCCTTGCCGCCGATATCCTTCAGCGCCTTGTCAAGGATCTGGTCGCCCATCACCTTGATGACGCAGATTTCAAACGCCGCTTCGGGCAGATCGAAGGCCACCATCAGGCTGCGCCGCACCTCATGCGCCTGCCAAAGTGCGAGGGGCGAGCCACGGGTGCCGATCTTGAGGGGTTGGGCGGGGTGGGGCAGGTTTTGCATCATGGCTTCCGGCATACAGCTGTCAGGTTCGCCTGACAACTCTTGACAACGCAAGGCGCACAGTCGACCCATGGTCGAAAGGAGCCCAGAATGACCGAAAAGACCATCCTTCGTGCCCTGAAAGGCGAAACCCTTCCGACTCCGCCCATCTGGATGATGCGGCAGGCGGGCCGTTACCTGCCAGAATACCGGGCAACGCGGGCGCAGGCGGGTGACTTTTTGTCGCTGTGCTACACCCCCGATCTGGCGGCCGAGGTGACCTTGCAGCCGATCCGCCGCTATGGATTTGATGCGGCGATCCTGTTTGCCGATATCCTGCTGGTGCCGCAGGCGCTGGGGCCCAAGCTGTGGTTTGCCGAAGGCGAAGGCCCGCGCATGGAGACGACCACCACCATGGCACAGGTGCGGGCGCTGAAGCCGGTGGAGGCGATCCACGAGACGCTGGCGCCGATCTATGAGACGGTGAAGATTCTGGCGCGCGAACTGCCCAAGGAAACCACGCTGATCGGGTTCGCGGGCGCGCCTTGGACGGTGGCGACCTATATGATCGCGGGGCGCGGATCGAAGAACCAAGGGGCGGCGCATGTGCTCAAGGCCTCGGACCGCGATACCTTTTCGGCGCTGATCGATGTGATCACCGACGCGACGGTGCTGTATCTGTCCGAGCAGATCAAGGCCGGGGCCGAGGTGGTGAAGCTGTTCGACAGCTGGGCCGGGAGCCTGAAGGGCGCGGATTTCGAGGATTTCGCGGTGAAGCCAGCCGCGCGGATCATTGCGGCGCTGAAAGAGAAGCATCCGGGGATTCCCGTCATTGCCTTCCCGCGCGAGGCGGGCGACGGCTATATCGGCTTTGCCGCCAAGGTGGGCGCGGATTGCGTGGCGATCGACAATTCGGTGAGCCCGGACTGGGCCGCGCAGCATGTGCAGGCGAGCGGCTGCGTGCAGGGCAACCTGTCGCCAGTGCATATGGTGACGGGGGGCGAGGATCTGGTGCGCGAGACGCGGCGGGTGGTGGACGCCTTCCGCAAAGGGCCGCATATCTTCAATCTGGGCCATGGCATCACGCCGGACGCCGATCCGGCGCATGTGCAGCTGATGATCGACACGGTGCGGGGCGCGTAAGCGCGCCGGGGGGCGGGCGGAGTGATCCCGCCCCCGCCCCTCGCGCCGGTCAGGACAACAGCGGGCCCATCATCTGCTGCAAGGCGTCGAGCGCCAGATCGGCGTCTTCGGTGTGCGGGCCGATGCGGATGGCCACGCTGCGCGCCCAGCCGAAGCTGGCCAGATGTTCGGGGCGCAGCGTGATGGTCAGCCCCTTGGCGTCGCGGGTGATGGATTGCACCGCGTCTTCGGCGCCAAACTCTTCGTCATTCACCGAGAACCACACCGGCCCGCCCGTGAGCGGCTGGCGGAACAGGGCATAGGGTTCATCCTCTTCCTCGCCTTGCGCGAAGCCGATGAACAGGAAGCCGTCTTCGTCATCCTCGACAACCGAGGCATAGGCGGCGTGGATCGTCAGGTCGGCGGTCATAGTGGTCAGGTCCATTTGGCGATGGGCGGCAGGCTCATCAGCACGGCATTGGCATCATGGCCGGTTTCCAGCCCGAATTTGGTGCCCCGGTCATAGACAAGGTTGTATTCGGCATAGAGCCCGCGGTGGATCAGCTGCGCCTCGCGGTCGGCATCGGTAAAGGGGGTGGCGACGCGGCGTTCGGTGAGCGGCACGAAAGCGGGCAGGAAGGCCGCGCCGACCGCTTGGGTGAAGGCGAAATCGGCTTCCCAAGAATCAGAGGCGGTGCCGCCGGTGTTCAGATCATCATAGAAGATGCCGCCCACGCCGCGCGCGCGGCCGCGGTGCGGGACGAAGAAGTATTCGTCCGCCCATGCCTTGAAGCGCGGGTAATAGGCCGGATCATGCGCATCGCAGGCCGCTTGCATCTGGGCATGGAAATGCGCGGTATCCTCGGCATATTCCAGCGCGGGGTTCAGGTCGGCGCCGCCGCCGAACCACCAGGCGTGCGGGGTCCAGAACATGCGGGTGTTCATGTGCACCGCCGGGCAATGCGGGTTGACCATATGGGCGACAAGACTGATGCCGCTGGCCCAGAAGCGCGGGTCACGGTCCATGCCGGGGACACCGCGGGCGGCCATCGCCTTTTGCGCGCGTTCGCCCAGCGTGCCATGCACTTCGGACACGTTGACGCCGACTTTTTCAAACACGCGGCCGCCGCGCATCACGCTCATCAACCCGCCGCCGCCATCGGCGCGGGTGGTGGGGGTGACCTCAAAGCGGCCGGGGGTGCCGGTGCCATGGGTGTCTTCCAGCCCCTCGAACGCGGTGACGATTCTGTCGCGCAAGGTGCGGAACCAGCTGGCGGCGCGGGTCTTGCGCGCCTGATACGGATCGGACATTCGTGGCTCCCCCTTCGGTGTTGCCTCTGCCTAGCAAAAGCGGGGCCGCGCGCCAACATGGCATTTCGGGACGGGGCGGCGTATAGAGGGGGGAGGCCTGAGGGAGGATGCCATGCGCCGCAGTCTTGTTCTTTTGGTATTGCTTGCCGCTTGCGGCACACCGCAAGAGCGGTGCATCGCGCGCGAGACGCGGGACATGCGGGTGCTGGACCGGCTGATCGCGGAAAGCGAGGGCAATCTGGCGCGCGGCTATGCGCTGGAGGAGGTGGTGACCTACCGCGACCGTTGGGTGCAATGCCCGGTGGTGCTGCGCCCGGCCCCGGCGGAAGGCGAGCCTGCGCCCGTGGTGGCCCCGCAGCTGTGTCTTGACGAGGTGGCCGAGACGGTGACGCGGCCCAAGGCGATTGACCTGCGGGCCGAGGCGCAGAAGCTTGAGTCGATGCGCGAGAAGCGGGTCGCCTTGGCGCGGGCGGCGGGACCGGCGATTGCGCAATGCAAGGCGCAGTTTCCCGAATAAAAAGCCCGGTCAGAAGGCGGGGATGGAGACGCGATCGAGCAGACCACGACCGCCATCGAGGTTGAGCACCTGCCCGGTCATGAAGCCGGAGGCGTCGGAGGCGAGGAATTGCATCACCTCGGCCAGTTCGTCGGGCGCGGCGATGCGGCCAAGGGGCGTGCCTTCGACGATGGCATCGCGCGCCTCGGGGGCGTCTTTCAGCGCGGCCTGCAAACTCGCGCTCATGACCGAGCCGATGGCGACCGCGTTGACGCGGATGCCTTTGGGCGCCAGCGCCACGGCGAGCGAGCGGGTCATCTGATCGACGGCGGCGGAGGCCATCGAATAGCCCAAGAGGCCCGGCTGGGTCTGGCGGGCGGCGATGGACGAGATGTTGATGATGGCGCCGATCGGGCCTTCGGTTTCGCCCGATTTCTCGGCCTGCGCGATCATGCGCCGCGCGGTCATCTGGGACAGGCGCAGGCTTGTCATCACGTTTTCCTGCCAGAGCAGATCGACCGCATCCTCTTCGGGATTGAGCGGATCGGAGACGGCAACGCGGCGGTTGGCGTTCACGAGGATATCGACGCGGTCGAAAGCATCGATGGTGGCCGAGAGCAGGTTGGCGATGGTCAGCTTTTCGCGCAGATCACCGCTGAACATGCGCACGGCGCCTTCGGCCCGGGCTTCGGTGCCCAGTTCCGCCTCGAGACAGGCTTCGTCGATGTCGACGAACATCACATTGGCGCCCTTGGCCTGAAAATGGCGGGCGACGGCAAGGCCGATGCCTTTGGCGGCGCCCGTGACAATGGCGGTCTTGCCGGAGATCGAGAGGGACATGCGAGCCTCGGGGTTGGGACAGGGTTAGCGCACCCGGAGGGGGTGGCTTGCGCGGGTCAGCCGGAAGGCGGAATCGCCGCCGATGTCTTCGACCTGCCGGAACAGGGTCGACAAAGGTTGATGATAGGGCAGATGGCGGTTGGCGACCAGCCAGAGCGTGCCATCGGGCACCAGCATCGACGCCGCCGCGCGCAAAAACGCCACGCCAAGGGCAGGATCGGCATCCCGCCCGGCGTGGAAGGGCGGGTTCATCACCACGGAATGCGCGGGGCGCAAGGGTTTGAAGCTGCGCGCATCGGCCCAGTGAAAGCGGGCGCGGGCGTCGGCGACATTGACGGTGGCGCAATCGAGCGCGTCCCTCTCCGCCTCGACCACGTCGAGTTCGGCCACGCTGGAGCGGGTGAGGATGGCCCGCGAGAGATAGCCCCAGCCTGCGCCAAGGTCGATCACGCGGGTGCCAAGCTTTTCGGGCAAGGCCTGTGCAAGGAGGGCCGAGCCCCGGTCAGGGCCATCGGCGGAGAAGACACCGGGCAGGGTTTGAAAGCCGCCATCTATGAGGCGCGGGCGGGCATCCCATCCGGTGAGATCGGCCCCGGCCTGCAACACGAAGGTTTTGCCATGCGCCTTGGACACCGGGCCCGAGAGCGCCAGACCCATGGCGCGGCAATCCTTGAGAATGCTGTCGATGCCATCGGTTTTCTGCCCATCGACGGCGACCGGGCCACCCGGCACCACCTCGACCATCGCGCGCGAGATCAGGGCGCGGGCCGCATCGCGGGCGCGCGGCAGGCAGACCACGGCGGCGGCATAGGGCGGGCCTTCTGCGGCCTGATAGCCGCGCGCGGCGAACCATTCGGCATCGGGGCGAAAGCCGGTGGCCACGCGGATGCGGGCAATGGAGATGCTGGACAGATCGTCGCCTTCGCGCGGGCGATACACGACCACCGGGCCTTCGGGCGGCAACACAAGGGCGCCGCTTTCGAGCGCGAAATCAAGGCGAGCAGAGCGCATCATCAGGTTGGAACAGGCGCGGGGCCTATTCCTTCTCCATCGTGCATTGCAGGGGGTGCTGGTGGCGGCGGGCAAAATCCATGACCTGCGCCACCTTGGTTTCCGCCACTTCATGCGAGAAGACGCCCACGACGGCGAGCCCCTTCTTGTGGACGGTGAGCATGATTTCAAAGGCCTGCGCGTGGTTCAGGCCAAAGAAGCGTTCCAGCACATGAACCACGAATTCCATCGGCGTGTAATCATCATTCAGCAACATCACCTTGTACATCGGTGGGCGCTGGGTGCGGGTCTTGGTTTTGGTGAGCAGCCCCGCGTCATTGCCCGGCCCATCGGTCTTGTCCGACATGGAAAGGGGAAATTGGATCACGGGCGGTGCCTCATGCGAAGGGATTCGGGGTTTCGGGTTCTGGCGGCAATATAAAGCTTTTTCGCCGTGGGGAAAGGGGATCCCCCCAAAGCATTGCGACAAAGCGGTAAAGGAGGCATGAACGCGGGCAGCAGGAGGTGGCGATGACCCTGAGCACGATCGGTTTCGACGCGGATGATACACTGTGGCAAAACGAGGCGTTCTTCCGGCTGACGCAGGCGCAATTCGTGGAGCTTCTGGCCGATTATGCCGGGCGCGACCATCTGGAAGAGCGGCTTCTGGCGGCCGAGCGGCGCAATCTGGGGCATTACGGATTCGGTGTGAAGGGATTCGTCCTGTCGATGATCGAGACGGCGATCGAGGTGACCGAGGGCCGGGTTCCGGCCTCTGTCATCAGTGATCTGATGGCGGCGGGGCGCGAGATGCTGCGCCACCCGATTGAACTGTTGCCACATGCGCGGGAGGCGGTGACGGCACTGGCGGCAGAGCACCGTGTGCTGTTGATCACCAAGGGCGATCTGCTGGATCAGGAGCGCAAGCTGGCGCAATCGGGATTGGGCGATCTGTTCCACGGGGTGGAGATCGTTTCCGACAAGACTCCGGGGGTTTACCGGGCGATCTTTGCGCGCCACGGCACCGCGCCCGAGCAGGCGATGATGGTGGGCAATTCGCTGAAATCGGATGTGCTGCCGGTGCTGGATGTGGGGGGCTGGGGCGTGCATGTGCCGCATGGGCTGACATGGGCGCTGGAGCATGCCGAGCCACCCAACGGCCATGGCCGCTTTCACCAATTGCCCGATCTGGGGGGCTTGGCCGATCTGGTGGGTCAACTGCAAAACACCCACAAAACCTAGAGGTTTCAGCATGAGGACTGCCTGAATTGCCACAACATGAGCGGAAAGCGCAAACCCCTTGAATTTCCGGGGTTTTGCGGAATCATCTGCTGTGCTAGCGTTCCAGCAAATCACGCCCCACGCGAAAAATCGGGGCGGGCCGAGGCAGAGCAAGGAACGACATCATGACAACGCGTCTGGGGCATCATGCCCGCAATTTCGTTTGTCTGGTGGCAATGATCGTGGTGGCGGCCTGTTCGTCCCCGCAGCCGTCAGGTGCAGCCCCCTATGCCGCGATTGTGCAGGACGCCCGCACGGGCGAGGTGTTGCACGCGGAAAACGCGGATACGCGGCTGCATCCGGCCTCGCTGACCAAGATGCTGACGCTGTATATCGCCTTTGAAGAGATCCAGCGCGGGCGGCTGACGCTGGACACGCTGGTGACGGTGACGCCAAGTGCGGCGGCCAAACCGCCCTCGCGTCTGGGCCTGAAGGCGGGGCAGAAGATTGCCGTGCGCTATCTGATCCGCGCCGCCGCGATTCGGTCGGCCAATGACGCGGCCTCGGCGCTGGGAGACCATATCGGCGGGTCGGAGGCTGGGTTTGCACGCCGGATGGATGCGACGGCCAAGGCCATCGGGATGCGCAATTCGACCTTCAAGAACGCCAATGGCCTGACCGCGAACGGGCACCTGTCGACCGCGCGCGACATGAACACGCTGGGGCGGCGGCTGTTCTATGATTTCCCGCAATATTACAACCTGTTCTCGCGCCGCACGGCGGATGCCGGGATGATGCAGGTGAACAACACCAACAACCGTTTTCTGGACGCCTACAAGGGCGCGGACGGGATCAAGACCGGGTTCACCAATGCGGCCGGGTTCAACCTGACCGCCTCGGCGGAGCGCGGGAATGTGCGGATCGTGGCCACGGTGTTCGGGGGCGCGTCGACGGCCGCCCGCAATGCCAAGATGGCCAAGCTGATGGATCTGGGCTTTAGCCGCGCGCCGTCGAATGCGCCGACGCAGGTGCCGCCGGCCCCGAATTATTCGGCGGATGTCGAGGCGGTGCTGATGGCCGAGGCCGATACGCTGCCCGAGGTGGCGAATGGCGCGGGCAAGACGATTCGCTTGCAGACGGCGGTGGCCAGCTCGCCCCGCCCGGTGACACGCCCGGATGCCGGCAAGGTGGCCGCAGCCGAGGTGGCGGTGGCGGCGATCGAGGACAGCATCGCGGCGGCCTTGGCCGAGGCGATGGGCGAGCCGCCTGCGCCCGGCACGCTTGATGCGCAGGTGGTGGCGCTGGCAGAGCCTGCGGCCCCGGTGGCCGAGCAGGTGGCAACGATCGCCCCCCCGCCCGCGCGCCCCGAGGGTCTGGCGCCCGAGTCCGCGCCCGCCGTGATGGCAGAGGCGGCCCCGCCTGCGGAACTGGCCGAGCCCGGCACCTTGGAGGCGCAGGCGCTTGCGCTTGCGGCAGAGCCGACGCTGGACGCGCAGGCGGCCCAGTTGGCGGGTCTGCCTTCCGATGAGATGATGGTGACCGAGCCGATGCAGGTGGCGGCGGTGATGGCCCCGGCAGAACCGGCGGCACCCAAGCGCAATGCGCCGATCTTTGACCGGGTGGACGAAGCGCCGCAGGTGCAGGCCGAGGCCGAGCCGGTGGTGATCCGGCTGTCGACGTCGAACGCGCGGCATTGGGGTGTGCATCTGGGGCGGTTCAACAGCCGGTCCGAGGCCGAGCGCCTGTTGCTGAAGACCCAGCTGACCGAAAGCGCGACCCTGAACGAGGGGCTGCGCAAGGTGGTGCAGAAGGGCGGCGGCTTCGAGGCGAACTTCATGGGGCTGACGCAGGATCAGGCAGACCTTGCCTGCCGCCGTTTGCAGGCCCGCGCGGTGCAATGCTTTCCGATGGGACCCTGAGCGATGAGCGGATATGTCTTTACCCCCCCTGCCCCGGTGAGCGTGGCCATCGTGGGAAGCGATGACCGCTTTCCGGTGCGCCGCATCTTTTGCGTGGGGCGCAACTACGCCGAGCACGCGCGCGAGATGGGGCATGACCCGCAGGCCGAACCGCCGTTCTTTTTCACCAAGCCCGCCGATGCGGTGGTGGCCAGTGGCGGCACGATTGCCTATCCGCCCGCCACAGCGGATTTCCACCACGAGGCCGAGCTGGTGGTGGCCTTGGGACACGGCGGGTTCATGGTGCCCGAGGATGAGGCGCAAAGCCTGATCTGGGGGCATGGGGCGGGCAATGACCTGACCCGGCGCGACATGCAGGCCGAGGCCAAGGCGGCGCGGCGGCCTTGGGATATGGCCAAGGGCTTTGACCGCTCGGCGGTGCTGGGCGCGCTCCGGCCGGGGCCGGTGGCGGCGGATGCGGTGATCCGCTGCACGGTGGATGGCGCGGTGCGGCAGGAAGCGCGGCTTTCGGACATGATCTGGCCGGTGAATGCGGTGATCGCCTATTTGTCGCGGCTGGTCGAACTGGCCCCCGGCGATCTGATCATGACCGGCACGCCTGCGGGCGTGGGGCCCTTGACGCGCGGGCAGGTCTGCGCGGTGACGATTGACGGGCTGGACCCGGCGGTGGTCACGATTTCCTGACGCTTGACGTTTCGCGGGTGGCGGCGTCGGGCTTTGGCCTGTCGTCGTAATCCTTGGTGAGGATGCGGTTGGCGTCGCCCTCGGGGTCGTCGAACTGTTTGGTGCGCATGGCCCAGAAGAAGGCCGCAAGGCCAAGGCCGCCAAGGATGAGCGAAACCGGGATCAGGATGCCGAGAATTTCCATCACTTGAGCCTGAGCGCGTTGAGCGAGACGGTGATCGACGAGAGCGACATGGCCAGAGCCGCCGCCAGTGGCGTGGCAAGGCCGACGAGCGCCAGCGGCACGGCCACCACGTTATACCAAGCAGAGATGGCGAAGTTTTCGCGGATGCGTTTGGTGGATTGCCCGGCGATGCGGGTGGCATCGGCGATGGGGGCCATGTCTTGGCCCAAGAGCACGATGTCGGACGCCACCCGCGCGGCATCAAGTGCCGAGGCGGGCGAGATGGAGACATGGGCGGAGGCCAGCGCCGCCGTGTCGTTCAGCCCGTCCCCCACCATCAGCACCTTGTGGCCTGCGGCGGTGAGATGCGCCACGGTTTGCGCCTTTTCGGCGGGCAGCGCGCCTGCGGTCCAGTCGGTGATGCCGAGGCGGTCGGCCAGATCGCGCACGGCGCCCGGGGCATCGCCCGAGATGAGCTTGATCGCCTTGCCTTGGGATTTCAGCGCGGCGATGGCGGAGTCGGCGCCGGGACGCAGACGGTCGGCAAAGGTGAAGGCGCGCGGGGGCGTGCCTGCGCCGGTGCAGAGATAGGTGGCGGTGACATCCAGCCCCGGCCCGCCGCACCATTCGGCGCGGCCAAGGCGCACGCGGGTGCCTTTCCACAGGCCTTCGATGCCATAGCCCGGCACCTCGCGGATGTCTTCCACCCGTTCGGGGCGCAGGCCCGCCTGCCGCGCGGCATCGGCCAAGGCCATGGCGAGCGGGTGCGACGAGGCGCTGGCGAGTGCGAAGGCCACTTCGGTGGCCGCACGGGGGTGGCTGCCCATGTTGGTGGGCTGCGGCGCGCCCATGGTGAGCGTGCCGGTCTTGTCGAAGACCACGGTATCCACCTCGGCCAGCCGTTCGAGCGCGGTGCCTTGCTTGATGAGAAGGCCCTTGCGGAAGAGGCGGCCCGAGGCCGAGGTGACGACGGCGGGCACCGCAAGACCAAGGGCGCAGGGGCAGGTGATGATGAGCACGGCGGCCGAGATGTTGACGGCATAGCGCAGATCGCCGCCGGTTTTCCACATCCAGAAGCCGAAGGCGGTGAAAGAGAGGATATGGACAAGGGGCGAGTAAAGCGCCGCCGCCCGTTCGGCGAGGCTGGTGTAGCGGGTGCGGGCGGATTCCGCCACGGCGACCAGATCGGCCATGCGGTGGAGGCTGCTGTCGTTGCCTGCGGCGGTGACGCGGAGGGTGAGGGGGCCGGTCAGGTTCACCTCGCCTGCCGAGACGATGGTGCCGACACCGGCGTAGACGGGCAGCGATTCGCCGGTGAGGAGCGAGCGGTCGAGTTCGGAGGTGCCTTGGGTGATGATGCCATCCACCGGCATCCGCCCGCCGGGGCGGACCCGGACCAGATCGCCGACCTGCACATCGGTGATGCCGACGGTCTGTTCGGCCCCGTCGCGCAGGACGGTGGCACGGGGGACTTCGAGGGCGGCGAGTTCTTCGGCGGCAGAGCGGGCCACGGCGCGGGTGCGGTGGTCAAGATAGCGGCCCAAGAGCAGGAAGAAGGTGAGCATCACGGCAGCGTCGAAATAGGCGTGATGGCCCGACATCCAGGTTTCAAAGAGTGAGATGGAGGAGGCGAGGATCAGCGCAAGGCTGATCGGCACATCCATGCCAAGCCGACCCGCGCGCAAGGACCGCCATGCGGATTTGAAGAAGGGCTGGCCGGAGAACACCACGGTGGGCAGCGCGATGACGGCGGAAATCCAGTGGAACATGTCGCGCGTGGCATCCTGCGCGCCCGACCAGACCGCGACCGAGAGCAGCATGATGTTCATCATGGAAAAGAAGGCGACACCCAGCCGCATCAACAGATCGCGGCTTTGACGGTCGGTTTCGGTGCTGGAGAGCAGGCCCGGGTCCAGCTCATGCGCCTCATACCCGGCGCGGGCGGCGGCGGCGATGAGCGTGTCAGCGGTGACGGAAGGCGCGGCCTCGACGCTGAGGCGGCGCAAGGTGAGGTTGAGCCGGGCCGAGGTGACGCCCGGCACCTCGGCCATGGCGCGTTCCAGCGTGGAGATGCAGAGCGCGCAATGGGCCAGCGGCACCGAAAGGATCAGCCGCGCGGCCTTTGGCTGCGCCATTTGCGCCAGACGCTCGGCAGAGGGTGCTGCGACGCAGGCCGGACAGGCCGAGAGGCTGGTGGTCATGGGTTCGGCGGTGTCGATCTGACCGGTGGCGAGGGTCATGGCCTAGCCCTCGACCAGAATGCTGACGCGTTGCGCGAACAGCGTGCCATCGGCGGCCCGCGCCTCAATGCGCAAGAGCCAGCGGCCGGGGGCAAGATCAAGCGGCGCGGTCCACAGGCCGGAGGCCTGCACGAAGGCGGGGCGCTGGTCATCGCGGGCAGCGGTGGTGCGGCCCACCAGAACTTGCAGATCGGCCAAGGGCGCGGGGTTGCCGCTGGCATCGTTGAAATCGAGATAGAGGCGTTTGCCCACGGCATCGTAATCGGGGGTCATCGTCCAGCCCAGCGCGGTTTGGGCGGCGCGGTTGCGATCAAACACCTGACTGGCGACATAGGAATTCTGCACCTCGAGACCCGGAAAGGTGCTGACGGCCTTGTAGGCGAGCAGAAGATTGACCGAGATGATCACGCCGAAGAAGCTGACCATGACAAGCGCCATCTTGCGACCGGTGAATTCCGACATTTACTGATCCTTTCCGTTGAACACGGTGTCATGATGGACCCGGTTCGTCGTGCCGCGTTCTTCGAACCACATCCGGATGTCGCTGCGGTCGGTGGTGGCGGCGGGGGTGCCGGGCGCGGCGTTCAGGTAGACGCGCTGTGACAGGGTCTGGTTGGCGCTGACGGTGACCGAGGGGCCGGAGAGGCCTTCGAGTTCGAGCGCGAGGCCGGAGTCGAAGGGCACCGAGAGGGTGAAAACGGTGTCGCTGCCCTGTTTGTTGCGCAGGCGCACGTCATAGGCATTGCGGATGGTGCCATCCGAAAGGGTGACAAAGGTGGGGTTGCGCACCGGGGTGACGTTCACCTCGATCGGGGAGCGCAGGAACAGCGCCACCACAAGGCCGATGCCGACGCCGGACCACAGCACGGTGTAAAGGATGGTGCGGGGGCGGAAGACGTGGCTCCACACCGATTTCGGCGGCACGCCCGCGCGCTCGGCGGTTTCGTCGGTGAGCGCGAGATAGCCGATCAGATCGCGCGGGCGGCCGATTTTATCCATCGTGTCGTTGCAGGCGTCGATGCACAGGCCGCAGGTGATGCAGGCGAGTTGCTGGCCATCGCGGATGTCGATGCCCATGGGGCAGACGTTGACGCAGGCCATGCAATCGATGCAATCCCCCTGCCCTGCCGGAATTTCATTCTTGTGCAGCTTGCCGCGCGGCTCTCCGCGCCAGTCGCGGTAAGCGATGGTGAGCGTGTCTTCATCCATCATCGCGGCCTGAATGCGCGGCCAAGGGCAGGCATAGATGCAGATCTGTTCGCGCGCGAAGCCGCCGAAGGCAAAGGTGGTGCCGGTGAGGATGAGGATGGTGAGATAGGCCACGGGGCTGGCCTGTCCGGCGAAGAGATCGACCAGCAGCGTGGGCGCATCGGTGAAGTAGAACACCCAAGCCCCGCCAGTGGCCATGGCGATCAGGAACCAGACCGTCCATTTCACCGCGCGCTTGCGGATTTTCTCGGCGTTCCAGTTCTGGCGGTGCAGGCGAATGCGGGCGTTGCGGTCGCCTTCGATCCAGCGTTCGACAAGGATAAAGAGGTCGGTCCACACGGTTTGCGGGCAAGCATAGCCGCACCAGACCCGGCCCGCCGCCGAGGTGAACAGGAAGAGGCCAAGCCCTGCCATCACCAGAAGACCTGCAACGAAGTAGAATTCGTGCGGCCAGATCTCGATCATGAAGAAGAAGAAGCGGCGGTGCGCCAGATCGAGCAGCACGGCCTGATCGGGCAGGTTGGGGCCGCGGTCCCAGCGAATCCACGGGGTGATGTAGTAGATGCCCAGCATCAGGGCCAGAAGCCACCATTTGAGCGTGCGGAACTTGCCGTAGACACGGCGCGGAAAGATCGGCTCACGCGCGGCGTAAAGGCTTGGCGGTTCGGCGGCGTTCGGGGTGGTCACGGGGAAAATCCGATCCTTGCTGTTCAGCGCCTTGCTAGGCGGTCGCGCGCGCGAGAACATTGACGTGGATCAAAATGCGCGGCGCAGATGCAGGTTTCGATGTGGCAGATGGGCGCGGGCGGGGCTGACGGAGAGACGGACCGGCCCCCGGCAGCGCCGGGGGCCAGAGCGGTTTGTGCAGGCCGGGCCTTGGATTACTGGCCGCCGCCCCGGCTGTGGACATAGAGTGCCACGGCGCGGATCTCATCTTCGGTCAGCTTGTCGTTCCAGCCCGGCATCACGCCAAAGCGGGCATTCACGACCGAGGTGGTCACCGCCTCGCGGCTGCCCCCATAGAGCCAGATCGCGTCAAAGAGGTTTGGCGCGCCTTGGGCGATGTCGCCCGAGCCGTCTTCCATATGGCAGGCGGCGCAGTTGTCGAGATAGACCGTTTCCCCTGCTGCGGCGAGCGTGGCGTCATGGTCCTGACCGGACTTCATCAGCACATATTCCACCACTTCGGCGATCTGGGGCCGGTCCAGAATGCCATCGGCACCAAAGGCGGGCATCTGCGACCAGCGCGCCTCGGGGTGGGTGGTGTTGCGGATGCCGTGGGCGATGGTGGTTTGGATGTTCTCGATATCGCCGCCCCAGAGCCAGTCGTCATCCAAGAGGCTGGGGTAGCCCTTGCCCGCGATGCCATTGGCGCCCGAGCCATGGCAGGTGGTGCAGTTGGTGCGGAAAACAGCCGCCCCGGCATTCTGGGCAAAGGACATGAGTTCGGCATCTTGCGACACGGTGGTCATGTCGGCCTGCACCAGACGCGCCTTGATCGGGCCATTGGCATCGTCGAAGCGCTGGATTTCGGCCACCACATCGGCGCGGGTGGAGGCCCCGAGCAGGCCCGGCGTCGCCCCCGAGATCAGCGGCCATGCCGGGTAGGCGATGGTGTAGCCAATGCCCCAGACGATGGTGGCATAGAACACCCAGACCCACCAGCGCGGCATCGGGTTGTCATATTCCTCGATCCCATCCCAGCTGTGACCGGTGGTTTTCACCTCGGTCGGCTTTTGCGTCACCTTCTTGGCGCACATGATGTCACGCCTCCTTCACATGGGGTTTGGGGTCATCCGCCGGGGCGGGTGTCTTGTCGTTGCGAAAGATGGAGTTGGCCACTTCGTCATGCACTTGGCGGCTGCCGGGGCGGAAGGCCCAGACGATGACACCAAGGAAGATGAGAAAGAGCGACAACAAGGCCCAACTGTCGGCGAATTGACGCAGGAAGCTGTAGGTTTCCATCGGCCCCTCCGTCAGCGGCTGGCATCGGGCGTGAAGGTCGAGAAGTCGACCATCGTGCCCAGCACTTGCATATAAGCGATCAGCGCATCGGCTTCGGTCAGCTGCGGCTGGCCATCGAAGTTGCGCACGTTGACGTCGGCCCCGTTGGGCACCGCCGCCGCGCCATAGCGCGATTGCAGACCCGAGCTGTCGCCGTTGGGATCGACCTGCGCCAGAAAATCGGCGCGGGCGTTTTCGATCATGTCCGAGGTATAGGGCACGCCGACCATGGCATGGGTGCGCACCACATTCTCGATATAGCGGCCGTCGATCTCGCGGTTGAAGAGGAAGCCATAGGGCGGCATCACCGATTCCGGCACCACGGATTTCGCATTGCGGAAGTGATCCTGATGCCATTCATCCGAATAGCGCCCGCCCACCCGGGCCAGATCCGGCCCGGTGCGTTTCGACCCCCATTGGAAGGGGTGGTCATACATCGATTCCGCCGCAAGGCTGTAATGGCCATACCGCTCGACCTCATCCCGCATCGGGCGGATCATCTGGCTGTGGCAGCCATAGCAGCCTTCGCGGATGTAGATGTCGCGCCCGGCGAGTTCGAGCGGCGTATAGGGGCGCACGCCTTCGACCTTTTCGATGGTGTTTTCAAGGTAGAAGAGCGGCACGATCTGGACCAGACCGCCGATGGACACAACCAAGAGGCTGAGCACCATCAGAAGCGTGGCATGGGTTTCGATTGCCTTGTGTTTGTCAAGAAAAGCCATTGTCCTGCCCCCCTATCATTCAGCAGGAACAGCCGCGTGTGACGTCACCCGGCTGGGTTGCGCACGCACGGTCATCCACAGGTTGTAGCACATGATGACCGCCCCGCCGAGGAACAGGAGCCCCCCAAGCATACGGACAACATACATCGGATATTTGGCGGCCACGGTGTCGGCAAAGGCGTTCACGAGGTAGCCGTTGGCGTCGACTTCGCGCCACATCAGGCCTTCCATGATGCCCGAGACCCACATCGCGCTTGCGTAAAGCACGATGCCGATGGTGGCGAGCCAGAAGTGCCAGCTGACCAGTTTCAGGCTGTAGAGCCCGTCGCGGTTCCACAGGCGCGGGGTCAGGAAGTAGAGCGCGCCGAAGGTGATCATGCCGTTCCAGCCCAGCGCGCCGGAATGGACGTGGCCGATGGTCCAGTCGGTGTAGTGCGAGAGCGAGTTCACCGCCTTGATCGACATCATCGGGCCTTCAAACGTCGACATGCCGTAAAAGCCGATGGAGACCACCATCATGCGGATCACCGGATCGGTGCGCAGCTTGTCCCAAGCGCCCGACAGCGTCATCAGGCCGTTGATCATGCCACCCCAGGACGGCATCCACAGGATGATGGAGAAGACCATGCCAAGGGTGGAGGCCCAGTCTGGCAGGGCAGTGTAGTGCAGGTGGTGCGGACCGGCCCAGATATAAAGGAAGATCAGCGCCCAGAAGTGGATGATCGACAGCTTGTAGCTGTAGACCGGGCGTTCGGCCTGTTTGGGCACGAAATAATACATCATGCCAAGGAAGCCTGCCGTCAGGAAGAAGCCCACGGCGTTGTGGCCATACCACCACTGGATCATCGCATCCTGCACGCCCGCGGTGACCTGCACCGATTGCGAGCTGAAGATCGAGACCGGAATGGCCATGTTGTTCACCAGATGCAGCATGGCGATGGTGATGATCATGGCCAGAAGGAACCAGTTGGCCACGTAGATGTGGGGTTCCTTGCGCTTCATCAGGGTGCCGGCAAAGACCACAAGGAAGGCGACCCAGACCACGGTGATCAGAATGTCGACATACCAGACGGGTTCGGCATATTCCTTGGACTGCGTGCCGCCGAGGATATAGCCGGTCGCGGCCAGCACGATGACCAGCTGCCAGCCCCAGAAGACGAACCAGCCAAGGTTACCGCCCCAAAGCCGCACCGCGCAGGTGCGCTGCACGATGTAGAAGGACGACATGATGAGCGCATTGCCGCCAAAGGCGAAAATCACCGCCGAGGTGTGCAGCGGGCGCAGGCGGCCGAAGTTGCCGATGCCGTTCAAGGCCTCGAAGTTGAGCCAAGGCCAAGCCAGCTGGCTTGCGATGACGACGCCGACCAGAAAGCCGACGATGCCCCAGAACGAGGTGGCAATCACGCCCGCGCGCACCACCCCATCCATGTATTCATTGGTGTTGACCGTTTTCACCTCGTCCATGCCGCGCAGCACCACCAGAAAGGTGATGCCCGCCGCGAGCATGACGATGATCGCATTGACCTGATAGGCCAGGTCCCAGGCGTAGTTGGAGGCAATGGCCGCCCCAAGGGCAATCAGGCCCAACACGACCAGCTTCAGATAATCCCACATTCCGCGTCCCTTCGTCATTGGCTGGATCCGGCCCCTGATTGATTCGGGGAACTGTCCACGCGCTTTCCGACACGAGTGTTTGTGCAGAAGAGGGCGGAGTGCGGCCTTGATCCATGTCAAATCATGGTGTTGCCCGCAGTGCTAAAGGTCAATGCGGCGTCATTACTCAGGGACGGGCAAGACGCCGCAGGGAAACCCGGACATAGGAGGCGCTTTCCATGACCTACAAATCCATCTTTACCGTTGCGACACAGGCCGCTGAAGTGCCGGTGACGATTGCGGCGGCGGCGCAGGTTTGTGCCCTGTGGGACGGGCATCTGGACGTGCTGGCGCTGGGGGTTGATCGCACGCAACTGGGCTATGCCTATGTCGGAGCGGGGGCGGTGCTGCTTCAGGTGGCGCAAGAGCGCGCCGAAGAGGCGGCGCGCGGCGTGGCACAGGCGGTGCGCGCGGCCTTTGCCGCCGAAGCGCCCGGCCTGCGCGCCGGGGTGGAGGCCGCGGTGACGCAGTTCGGCGCGCTGACCGATCTGGTGGCGCAGCGCGCGCGCTTTGCCGATCTGGTGGTGCTGGGCCGACCCTATGGCAAGGATCAAGGCGGCGAGGAGGAGGCCGTGATCGAGGCGGCGCTGTTCGAGGGGCGTGCGCCGGTGCTGGTGCTGCCCGAGACCGGGCTGGCGCAGGCGGCGCCCAAGCGCGTGGTGGTGGCGTGGAACCAGAGCCGCGAGGCCATGGCGGCGGTGCGCGCGGCGCTGCCGCTGCTGAAACAGGCCGATCAGGTGACGATCACCGTGATCGATCCACCGGTGCATGGGCCCGAGCGGTCAGACCCCGGTGGGATGCTGTGCCAGATGCTGGTGCGTCACGGCGTGCGGGCCGAGGTGACGGTGCTGGCGCGCACGCTGCCGCGCGTGTCGGATGTGTTGCAGCGCCATTTGCGCGACATGAGTGCCGACATGCTGGTGATGGGCGCCTATGGGCATTCGCGCTTTCGCGAGGCGATTCTGGGCGGGGCCACGCGCAACATGCTGGAGCAGGCGACGGTGCCGGTGCTGATGGCGCATTGACCGGGCTGGTGCGAACACGCGGGGCCGGGGGCGATCAACCCTCGGCCTTGGGCAGGTTGGGATCGGTTTCGCAGCGTGACAGCGGCAAGGGCTGCATCTGTGCGACGCGCAGCACCTCGCCCGCGGTGGCGGGGCCGAAACGGCCAGTGATGCAGGCGCAGCCATAGCCGTAAGAGCCGTTGGTTTCGACCCAGCTGCTGCCGGGTTCATAGGCAAAAGCCTCGGCCGGGAGGTCCATCCAGCCGGGCACTTCCGCGCCGCCTTGGGTGGAGAGGGTCCAGGTGGCGTCGCGGTCGGTGAGCCAATGGTTGCCGGGGGTGGGGTTGGCATACCAGCCGCAGCGTTTGACATCGGCTGCCAAGGCGGGGAGCGCGGGCCAAGCGCAGGCAAGGCCCAAAGTCAGCGCCTTAATCCAGAAAGCCGCCATCGCTGTCATCCCCTGTCTGATCCAGAAGCCGGTCGATCGAGGGTATCGTGACCTGCCGCTTGCCGTCCAGCTGGATAATGCCATCCCGCTTCAGCGCGCTGATCTGGCGGCTGACGGTTTCCAGCGTCAGGCCAAGGTAATCGGCCATTTCTTCGCGCGTGAGCGGCAGATCGAAGGTCAGAGCGCCCGTCTGGGCGCGCGGCTCTTTCAGGCTGGCATCCCGGCGGGCGATGATGGCCAAGAGGCTTGCGATCTTTTCGCGCGCGGTCTTGCGGCCCAGAAGGAGCATCCATTCGCGCGCGGCGTCGAGTTCATCGAGCGTCATTTCCAGCAGGCGCTGTGCGATATGCGGCGTGCTGGCCATCAGCTCTTCAAAGGGTTTGCGGCGGAAGCAGCACATCACCAGATCGGTGGTCGCGGTCACGTCATAGGCGGCAGAGGAGCGGCCCGGACGGCCCACGAAATCGGAAGGCAGCAAAAGGCCCACCATCTGGCGGCGGCCATCTTCCATCGTCTGCGTGAGCGTGGCGATGCCGGTGACGACGGAGGCCACGAAATCCATCTTGTCGCCCGACCAGATCACCGTCTGCCCGGCCTCATAGCTGCGGTAATACTTGATCTGTTCAAGCAACTCCAACTCATCCGCCTCGCAGCGGGCGCAGACCGCCCGGTGCCGGATGGGGCAGTCACCACAGTGCTGGCTGGGTGATCGGATGTCACGGTGAACGGACATGGCGACCCTTTCCTGAAGTTGATCTGCATCAAGGCGGATGTGGTGCTGTGGGCAGAGGATACGGGAATGACACATGATCCGCAACTTGCCCGCTTGGGTCTCTTTGATGCGCGCGTGCCGCGCTATACCAGCTATCCCACCGCCCCGCATTTCGGCGGGACGGTGGATGCCGCGCAGTTCACCCGATGGGTCGAGGCGATCCCGGAAGGCTCGGCGATTTCGCTTTATCTGCATGTGCCGTTTTGTCGGCGGCTGTGCTGGTTCTGCGCTTGCCGGACGCAAGGCACCCAGAGCGACGGTCCGGTGCTGGCCTATGTGCGCACGTTGATGGCCGAGATTGCGATGCTGCGCCAGCACCTGCCGCGCGGCGTGACCTTGTCGCGGCTGCACTGGGGCGGCGGCACGCCGACACTGCTTCCGGCGCCCGAGATGGCGCGGCTGGCGGCGGCGGTGATGGAGGCGGTGCCTTTGGGCGAAGGCGCGGAGTTCTCGGTCGAGATCGACCCGAACGAGATTGATGCCGCGCGGCTGGATGCGCTGGTGGCGGCGGGGATGACGCGGGCATCCATCGGGGTGCAGGATTTCGACCCGCTGATCCAGAAAACCATCGGACGCGCGCAGGGCTATGAGTTGACCCGGCAGGTGGCGGAAATGATCCGCGACCGGGGGGTGCGCAGTCTGAACGCCGATATCCTGTATGGTCTGCCGCATCAGACCACGGCGCGGATTTCGGATTCGGTGCAAAAGCTGCTGACGCTGACGCCCGACCGGGTGGCGCTGTATGGCTATGCGCATGTGCCGTGGATGAGCCGTCGGCAGCAGATGATCCCGTCGGATGCCATGCCCACCCCTGAAGAGCGGTTGGCGCTGTTCGAGACCGCGGCAGAGCTGTTTCGCTGGGATGGCTATGTCGATGTGGGGATCGACCATTTCGCGCGGCCGGAGGACGGGATGGCGCAGGCCTTGGCGGCGGGGCGGCTGCGGCGGAATTTTCAAGGCTATACCGATGACACTGCCCCAGTGCTGATCGGGCTGGGGGCCTCATCCATCAGCCGGTTCCCGCAAGGCTTTGCGCAGAACGTGAGCGGCACGTCGGATTACACCAAGGCGGTGCGGGACGGGGTGTTCCCCACCCATCGCGGCCATGTCTTTGCCGGCGAAGACCAGATGCGGGCGCGGATGATCGAGGCGGTGATGTGCGATTTCCACATCAGCCGGGCCGAGATCCTGCGCGATTTCCCGGTGGCGCCCGAACGGCTGGAAAGCCTGTTGCAGGCGGCGGTGACGCGCTTTGGCGATATGGTGGTGCTGGATGCGCAAGGGCTGACGATCCCGCCGCGCGGGCGGGCGCTGACGCGGATGGTGGCGCGGGTGTTCGATGCCTATGACCACAGCAAGGCGCAGCATTCTGCGGCGGTCTGACGACCCGGGCCTTACAATGCGGGGCCCCTGCCCTTAGGTTTATGGGCAGGAGACCTGCTATGAACCATTATTCGCTACTCGATCTGTCCCCCGTGCCCGAAGGCAGCAGCACCGCCGAGGCGCTGGCCAATACGGTGGAGCTTGCGCAACTGGCCGAGGCCACGGGCTATCACCGCTTCTGGCTGGCGGAACATCACAACATGCCGGGGATCGCTTCGGCGGCGACGCCCATCGTGATTGGCCATGTGGCCGGGGCGACCAAGACCATTCGTCTGGGTGCGGGTGGGATCATGCTGCCCAACCATGCGCCTTTGGTGGTGGCCGAACAGTTCGGCACGCTGGCAACGCTGTATCCGGGGCGAATCGATCTGGGGTTGGGCCGCGCGCCGGGGACCGACATGGCCACCGCCCGCGCGCTGCGCCGCCACATGGCGCCCGAGGACAGTTTCCCGCAGGATGTGGTGGAGCTGATCAGCTATTTCGACCCGGCGGTGGAAGGGGCGGCGGTGCGGGCCATTCCGGGCGAAGGCACGCAGGTGCCGGTGTGGATTCTGGGCAGCAGCCTGTATGGCGCGCAATTGGCGGCCTATCTGGGGTTGCCTTATGCCTTTGCGTCGCATTTCGCGCCCGCGATGCTGGAGGATGCGCTGGCCACCTATCGCGCCACCTTCCGCCCGTCGCGCTTTCTGGCGGAACCCTATGCGATGATGGCGGCGGGGGTTTGCGCTGCCGATACGGATGCCGAGGCGCAGGTGCTGCGCACGTCGCAGATGCTGGCCTTTGCGCGGCTGCGCACGGGCGCGCCGGGCAAGCTGCCGCGTCCGGTGACGGATATCGACGCGCATATCCCGCCGCAGGTGCGGGCCGGGGTGGATGCGGCGCTGTCGGTTTCGGCGGTGGGGTCGAAGGCGACGGTGCAGCGCCAGTTGGCCGCGCTGATCGACCGTTATCAGCCCGATGAGCTGATGGTGACCGGAATGATCCATGACCACAAGGCGCGGCTGCGGTCTTTCGCCATCGCGGCGGAGGCTTTGGGCGCGCTGTCGCAGGCGCAGGCGGCCTAGGCTGGCTGCGGGCCAAGGCTTTCGACAAAGGCGACCATGCGCGGCAGGCAGATGCCGCGCAGGTCATAGTCACGCTGAACCGTGGCACGGGCAGCGGCGCGCAGGGCACCAAAGCGCTGCGGATGGGCCAGCGCCTCGGTGAGGGTGCGCGACCAGCCCGCCACATCGAAGAAATCGACCAGCAGCCCGTTTTCGCCATGGCGCAGCACCTCGGCCACCGGGGCGGTGTTGGAGCCGACGACAAGGCCGCCTGCCGCCATCGCCTCGAGCATCGACCAGGACAGGACGAAGGGATAGGTGAGGTAAGCGTGGGCGCGGCTGATCTGAAGGATCGAGACAAAGGTGGGATAGGGCACCTTGCCCATGAAATGCACCCGGTCCATCGGCAGGCGGTGCTGCACTTCCGCAAGGATCTGGTCTTTCCAGCCTTTGGCCCCTTTGGGCGCGGCGCCATAGCTTACCTCATCGCCGCCGACGATCACCGCATGGGCCTCGGGGCGGGCGCGCAGCACATCGGGCAGCGCGCGCAGGAAGATATGATAACCGCGATAGGGTTCCAGATTGCGGTTGACGAAGGTCAGCACCTCATCCCCCGCGCGCAAGGTGCGGCCATCGGGCAAGGTCAGGCTGGCCTGCGGGTTGGGCTGCACCGCGGTGCAATCGACGCCGTCGTGGATGACCGTGATCATCGGGCGCAAGGCATTGGGGTAGGTGTTGGCCTGCCATGCGGTGGGAGAGAGGCCGGCATCGGCGTGCAGCAAGGATTGCCCCAGATGGGCCGTGCGGCCTTGGGCGATCAGGATCTGATCCAGACCGTAAGGGGTGAACTCTGGGTCAAATCCCACATCCGCCCCCACCCCGCGATAATAGAACTCGGCATAGACGATCAGTTTGGCCGAAGGCCAGATTTCCTTGAGAAACAGCGTCTCGCCCCAGCCAGAATGGCCGAAGATCACATCCGGGGTGTAGCCTTCGCCATCGCGCAGCTGCGCACAGGCGCGGGCCACGGTGACGCCGCGATCGGACATCAGGGTGTAATTGCGGCCCAAGCGGGTTTGCGCCGGGTCCACCGGGGCGGCGTCATGCTTGTAGCGGAAGGTGGGGACGCTGGATGAGCGGGTGTTGCGGGAATCGGTCAGCGCGCGCACGTCATGGCCGCGCCGCAGCAGTTCCGGGGCCAGATGCAGAAACTGGCCCGGGAAATTCTGGTGCAGAAACAGGATTTTCACACCGCCGCCTCGGCGCGCGCCCCCGGCACCGCGCCAAACGCCGCCTGCATCAGCGCGCGGGTGTAATCTGAGGCAGGGGCATCAAACACCGCGCGCGCGTCGCCCTGTTCGACCACATCGCCCGCCTTCATCACCATCACCTGATGCGACAGCGCGCGCACGACGCGCAGATCGTGGCTGATGAAGATATAGGCCAGCCCCCATTTCCGCTGCAAATCGCGCAAAAGATCGACGATCTGGACCTGAACGGTCATGTCGAGTGCCGAGGTGGGTTCATCCAGCACCACCAGTTTCGGGCGCAGGATCATCGCACGGGCGATGGCGATGCGCTGCCGCTGCCCGCCGGAAAACTCATGCGGGTAGCGCGTCATGGTGGCGGGGTCGAGACCCACCTCTGTCATGATGGCGGCCACCTTTTCGCGGGATTGGGCGGGGCTGTCATTGCCGTGCAGCGCAAGGCCTTCGGCGATGATCTGCTCGGCCGTCATGCGCGGCGAGAGGCTGCCAAACGGGTCTTGGAACACCACCTGCATGTCGCGGCGGACCGGGCGCAGGGCGCTGCCCGACAGGGCAGAGATGTCGCGCCCCAGCACCACGATGGGCCCGGTGGAGGGCACCAGCCGCAGGATGGCAAGGGCGAGCGTGGTCTTGCCCGAGCCGCTTTCGCCGACGATCCCCAGCGTTTCGCCCGCGCGCACCGACAGGGTGGCGTCGTTCACCGCCTTTACATGGCCCACCGTCTTGCGCAGGAAGCCTGCGGTGATGGGAAACCAGACGCGCAAGGATTGGGTGCGCACCACCTCGGCCGCGTCGGCGGGCACAGGGTCGGGCAGGCCTTTGGGTTCGGCGGCCAGCAGTTTGCGGGTATAAGGGTGTTGCGGATTGGCAAAGATCTCGGCCGTGGGGCCTTGCTCCACGATCTCGCCGCCTTGCATGACGCAGACCCGGTCGGCGATGCGGCGCACGATGCCAAGGTCATGGGTGATGAACAGCAAGGACAGGCCTTCGGAGCGTTTCAGATCGGCCAGCAGGTCAAGGATCTGCGCCTGAATCGTCACATCGAGCGCGGTGGTGGGTTCATCCGCGATCAGCAGTTCGGGGCCATTGGCCAGCGCCATGGCGATCATCACGCGCTGCCGCTGACCGCCGGAGAGTTGATGCGGATAGGCGCCAAGGCGGCTTTCGGCATCGCGGATGCCGACCTTTTGCAGCAGGTCAAGGATGCGGGCGCGGGCCGCCTGCCCTGTCAGCCCCTGATGCAGCGCAAGGCTTTCGCCCAGTTGGCGTTCGATGGTGTGCAGCGGGTTCAGGCTGGTCATCGGTTCCTGAAAGATGAAACTGATGTCATTGCCGCGCACCCGGCGCAATTCAGCCTCGGACGCGCCCACCATCTGGCTGCCCTGATAGGTGACCGAGCCTTGGACAAGCGCATTGTCGCCCAGAAGCCCGACGGTGGAGAGCGCCGTGACCGACTTTCCCGACCCGGATTCGCCCACCAGCGCCACGGTTTCACCTTTGGCCACGGTGAAGGACACGCCGCGCACCGCCTGTATCACCCGGCCATCCTGCCGGAAGCTGATCTGCAGATCCTTGACCTCTAGCACGCTCATTGAAAGGTCTTTCGCGGGTCAAAGGCATCGCGGACGCCTTCGAAGATGAAGACCAGAAGCGACAGCATGATGGCAAAGGTGAAGAAGGCAGTGAAGGCGAGCCAAGGGGCCTGAAGGTTCTGCTTGGCCTGCTGGGTCATCTCGCCCAAGGACGGTGAGGAGGAAGGCAGGCCAAAGCCGAGGAAATCGAGTGCGGTGAGCGCGCCGATGGTGCCGGTGATAATGAAGGGGAGCATGGTCAGCGTGGCGACCATCGCATTGGGCAGCACATGGCGGAACATGATGACGCGGTCGGGCACGCCCAGCGCGCGGGCGGCGCGGACATATTCGAAGTTGCGCGCGCGCAGGAATTCCGCCCGCACCACGCCGACAAGCGCCGTCCAGCCAAAGAGCACCATCAGGCCGACGAGAATCCAGAAGTTCATGCTGAAGATCGCGGCCACGATGATGATGACGTAAAGCGAGGGCGTGGCCCCCCAGATCTCGATGATGCGCTGAAAGATCAGGTCGGTGAGGCCGCCGAAATAGCCCTGCACCGCCCCTGCGGCGATGCCGATCACCGAGGTCAGCACGGTGACGATCAGTGCAAAGCTGACCGAGAGGCGGAAGCCGTAGATCACGCGGGCCAGCACGTCGCGGGCGGTGTCATCGGTGCCCAGCCAGTGCTGCGCATCGGGGGCCGAGGGCGCGGCCTTGCCGATGTCATTGATGGTGTTGAAGCTGTAAGGGATCAGCGGCCAGATGATGCGGCCTTTTTCAATGGCCTCGCCCGCGGCGGTGCCTTGGGCGGATGCCTCGGCCAGAATGGCTTCGGGATCATCCCAGCAGGCCTCGGACCCGGCGGCGATGATCAGGCATTGCACCTCGATATCCTTGTATTTCGCCTCGGTCTGGAAATCGCCGCCAAAGGCGGTTTCCGGGTAGAAACGGGCAAAGGGCGCGTGCCATTCGCCGCGAAACTGCACCAGAAGCGGTTTGTCATTGGCGACGAGTTCAGCACAAAGCGAGATGCCGTAAAGGATGGAGAACAGGATCAGCGACCAGAAGGCGCGGCGGTTCGATTTGAAGTTGCGCCAGCGGCGTTGGTTGAGCGGTGAGAGGGCCATGGATCACCCCCTCCGCTCGAAATCGATGCGCGGGTCGACCCAGACATACATGAGGTCGGACAGGATGCCGACGACAAGGCCGATGAGGCCAAAGAAGAACAGCGTGCCGAAGATCACCGGATAATCGCGTTCCACCGCCGCGCGGAAGCCAAGCTGGCCCAGCCCGTCGAGCGAGAAGATGGTTTCGATGATCAGGCTGGAGCCGAAGAAGACCGAGAGGAACAGCGCAGGAAACCCTGCGATCACGATGAGCATGGCATTGCGGAAGACATGGCCATACAGCACGCGGTTTTCCGGCAGGCCCTTGGCGCGGGCGGTCATGACATATTGCTTCTTGATCTCGTCCAGAAAGCTGTTCTTGGTCAAAAGCGTGAGCGTGGCAAAGCTTGCGATGGTGGAGGCGATCACCGGCAGGGTGATGTGCCAGAGGTAATCGAGCACCTTGCCGATCATCGAGAGCTGATCGAAGTTGTCCGAGGTCAGGCCGCGCAGCGGGAACCAGCGGAAATAGCTGCCCCCCGCGAAGAGGACCAAGAGCAGGATGGCAAAGAGAAAGCCCGGAATGGCATAGGCGGCGATGATGACACCGCTGGTCCAGGTGTCGAATTTTGACCCGTCGCGCACCGCCTTGCGGATGCCAAGCGGGATGGAGATGGCATAGGCGATCAGCGTGGACCACAGGCCCAGCGTCAGCGACACCGGCAGCTTTTCCCAGACCAGTTCCAGCACGCCGATCGAGCGGAAATGGCTCTCGCCGAAGTCGAACTGGATGTAATTCCACATCATGATGAAAAACCGCTCCCAAGCCGGGATGGCTTCCTTCACGCATTCCGGCGCGCGGGCCGAGGGGGTTCCGGTGAAGCCCGGTTCACAGACAAAGCGGGCAAAGCCGAACTGCACCTCAAGCTCGGCCAGAAAGCTGGGGTCAAGGCCTTGGGCGCCGACATAGCCAGAGTCGTTGCCCTGTTGCGCGATGCCGGCATCACCGGCGCCGCTGATGGCCTGAATGGAATCGCCGCCGCCATCGATGCGGGCCAGCACCTGTTCGATCGGGCCGCCGGGCACGAATTGGGTCAGCGCGAAGTTGATGATCATGATCCCGATCAGGGTCGGGATGATCAGCAAGATCCGCCGGAGGATATAGGCGCCCATCTGGTCTGCCTGCCTGTTGTTCTTGTTATCGCAGAACGCCGGAAGCTTTCAGGGCCTCTGCCTTTTCGGCGTTGTACCACCAGAAATCGAGTTCGCCCAGAGCATAGGGCGGCAGCGTCTCGGGGTGTTCGTACATGTTGTAATAGGCGATGGTGTGGGTGTTCTTATACCATTGCGGCACCCAGAAGCGTTCGGCGCGCAGCACGCGGTCCAGCGCCTGGGTGGCCACGGTCAGATCGTCCAGCGATTGCGAGGCCATGACATTTTCGATCAACTGGTCAACGGCGGGGCTTTTCAGACCCATGACGTTGAAGGCCGAAACATCGGCGGTTTCCGAACCATAGAATTGCTTGAGCTCGGAGCCGGAAATGTAGGACGACCGCGCGTTTCCGGTGATCATGTCGAAATCATAGGATGGCGGACGGGTGCGCGATTCCATCTGGGCATTGTCGACCCGGGTCATGCGGGCGTCGATCCCCAGCGCCTTCAGGTTTTCGACGAAGGGGTTCATCACCCGGTCAAAGGTGGGGCTGTCATTCAGCATTTCCACCGAAAGCACCTGCCCGGCGGCGTTGCGGCGCATCCCGTCGCTGCCCACGGTCCACCCGGCCTCGTCCAAGAGGGCGCTGGCGCGGCGCAGGTTGCCACGATCCAGCTGACGCGCGCCCGACTCGGGAGCCATCACCGCCTCATCCGTCAGGATGGTGGCGGGCAACAGGCCCTGATCCACCAAGGGCTGCAAGAGCGCAGCCTCGGCCGGGGTGGGGGTGCCGGAGGCTTCCAGCCATGAGTTTTCCCAGACCGAATGCACACGGGCATAAAGATCGTAGAACAGCGTGGCATTCGACCATTCGAAGTTGAACATCAGGCCGATGGCTTCGCGCACGCGCGGGTCTTGGAACTTTTCGCGGCGCAGGTTGAACAAGAACGCCTGACCACTGGCCTTGGCGCCATCGGGAAGCTCGGTCTTGATGATCTGGCCATTGGCGACTTCGGGGAAATCAAAACCGGTGGCCCATTTGATGCTGCTTGCCTCGTTGCGGAAGGTGTAGTTGCCCGCCTTGAAGCCTTCGAAAGCGGCGTCGTAATCGGAATAATATTCGACGCGGATGCTGTCAAAATTGCTGCGGCCCTTGTTCATCGGGAGATCCGCGCCCCAATAGTCAGGGTTGCGCACCCAAGTGATGGATTTGCCCACATCGATGCGTCCCGGCATGTAGGGCCCGGAGCCGAGCATCGGGGTCATGCTGGATTCTTCGAGATCAAGGTTATTGGCTTCGTAATGCGCCTTAGAGATCACCGGCAGCCCGCCCATATCGGCGGGCAGGTCGCGGAAGGGCACACCGTCCTTGAAGGTGAACTTGATACGCTGGGGGTCCAGCACCTCGACCGCTTCGACCTGCGTGGCCAGCACGGTGCGGAAATCGGTGAGGCCTTTTGCAAGGAAGGTTTCGTAAGAGAACAGCACATCTTCCGCTGTCAGCGGGCTGCCATCGGCAAAGGTCACCTCGGGGCGGAGGTTGAAGATCACCCAAGAGCGGTCTTCGGGATATTCCAGCGTGGAGCACAGCAGGCAATAGGCGGCCCCGATCTCATCTGCGGTGCCGACGAGGATGGATTCGTAAGGGGCCGAAGACAGCGCCGCCGCGCGGCCCTTGACCGAATAGGGGTTCATGCTGTCGAAGCCACCGAAGGCCCAGACCGAGATTTCGCCGCCTTTGGGCGCATCGGGATTGACGTAAGGCAGGTGGGGGAAATCGGCGGGCAATTGCAACTCGCCAAAGGTCGAGATGCCATGCGCGGTGATCACCGTTTCTTGCGCCCAGACCGGCAGCGCCGCCACGACCGCCGCCCCCAGCACCGCCCATTTGCCATAAGCCATCGCCATTCCGACCTTCCCCTTGTGCCTTTGCCGCTTTTGCGCGGCTTTGGTTCATGTTGGAAAGTAAAGCGCGCTTTGTCGATGTCTCAAGTGGCGTTTGCGTGATCTGTGCAAGAAAGGAGAAAGGGCCGCCCCAAAGGACGGCCCTTGCATCGGAATTGCGCCTGTCAGGGCGTGAAATCAGTTGGTGGTGCCGAGATAGGCGATCAGGTTCGCACGCTCGTCGCTGCGCGGCAGACCCGCGAACGCCATCTTGGTGCCCGGCGCATAGCCGCGCGGGTTTTGCAGGAAGGCATAGAGGTTTTCCGGCGTCCATGTCTCGCTCGCCATGCCAAGGAGCGCGTCGGAATAGGCGTAGCCCGCCGAGGCGGCCTTGGCCTTGTCGACGATGCCGTTCAGATGCGGGCCGACGCCATCGGTGCCATCCAGCTTGTGGCAGGCGCGGCACTTGGCAAAGACGGCTTCGCCTGCGCCTGCATCCGCTGCGGCGAAGATGGCTTCGAAATCCGGGGCCTCTTCGGCTTCGGCGGGTTCTTCCGAGGCGCCCGTGTCGATGACATAGGCTTGTTCGTGCCCTTCGCCATGGCCGCCACCCGTGGTGTAAAGCGCGCTGGCCGCCCAACCGCCCAGCAAGAACACCAGAAGCGAGCCACAGGCCGCCCCCAACACCTTGGTCATCGTCATCGTGTCGAACATGTCGCGCTTTCCCTTGGCATTCCGATTTGAGGGCTTCTACCCGCTTCCCTATGTGGGTTTCAAGGTGTAGGTGCGCGACCTATTGCCCCTTTTTACGCACCGTTCTTCCGTGGAGGCCTTCGCATGACTGGCAAAATCGCATTTCAGGGAGAGTTGGGCGCCTATTCGCATCAGGCCTGCCAGCAGGCGCGGCCGGATATGGAGGTGGTTCCCTGCACCACATTCGAGGATGTGGTAGAGATGACACGGTCGGGCGCGGTGGATCTTGGGATGCTGGCCGTGGAGAACAGCACCTATGGGCGGGTGGCCGATGTGCACAGCCTTTTGCCGAAATCCGGGCTGCACATCGTGGACGAGGCCTTTGTGCGGGTGCATGTCAATTTGCTGGGCGTGCCCGGCGCGCGCCTTGAAGAGGTGACCGAGGCGCATGGGCATGTGGTGATCCTGCCGCAATGCGCGCAGTTCCTGCGCAGCCATGGCATCACCGGACGCGTCAGTTCCGACAATGCCCGCGCCGCGCGCGAAGTGGCGGAAGCCGGAAACAAGACCCGCGCGGCGCTTGCCAGCGAGCTTGCGGCTGAGATCTATGGGCTGGACGTTCTGGCGCGGCATATCGAGGATCAGAAGAACAACACCACCCGCTTTCTGGTGATGAGCCGTGAGGCCGATCACAGCCGCCGGGCGGAGCAGATGATCACCACCTTCACCTTCCGGGTGCGCAACATTCCGGCGTCGCTTTACAAGGCCTTGGGGGGCTTTGCGACCAATGGGGTGAACATGACCAAGCTGGAAAGCTATATGGTCGGGGGCAGCTTCATGGCGACCGAGTTCTATGCCGATGTGGAAGGCCATCCCGAAGACCGCAATCTGGCCTTGGCGATGGAAGAGCTGCGCTATTTCACCGACAAGGTCACGGTGATCGGGGTTTACCCATCGGACCGCGCGCGGGGTTGACCGGACGGGGCTGACCGGACGGGGCGAGGCGGAGGGTCAGCGGCGGCTGGCGACGAAGCGGGTTTCCAGATCAAGCGCAAGGTCCTGCAGCCGCTTGTTCAGCTTGCCCTGAACCCGGTTCTTGGCCAGTTTCATCGATTGCAGGAACAGGCGTGCCGCGATGGTCAGCGGGCGCACATCGCTGTGCAGGATGAGCCGCGTGCGTTTGGGCGAAAGCGCCAGCAGATCCAGCGCCATCTCGCCTGCGACCATGCGGCCGGTGCCGGAGAAGCCAAGCTTGGCATCCGGCTCCATCGTAGAGAGGCGGATGTCGATCTGGCGTTCCTTGCCCCGGAAGCGGAAGGTGACGTGCCAGCCCATGCCAAGGCCGGGGGCGCGCAGACTGTCGGTGCGGCGGACATCGGCGCCCCGACGCATCGCCGCCCGCTCCCACGCCTCGAAATCGGCGAGGGCGGCATAGACGAATTCGATCGGTGCCTCAATGTCGGTGCGGGCCGAAAGTTTCATCCTGATCCCCTGCCTTGCTGCTTTGCGCGGGCCAGACAAAGAGATCCGCCGGGCCGCCGGGCTGTGATCGCCCTTTGAGGTAAAACTGGCGTCAATCCAGCCGGTCTGCAAGCCAGTTCTGGATGAGAAAATGGGCAATCGCCCCTTTGCGGGCGGGCTTGATGAAGGCGTGGCTCCCCGCCATCACGGCGACCATCTCTTCGCGGCTGACCCAGAGCGCATGTTCCAGCTCGGCCGGATCAAGGGTGATCGCATCGGTCACGGCCTCGGCCGCGCAGCCCAGCATCAGACTGGCGGGAAAGGGCCAAGGCTGGCTGGACAGATAGCGCACGGCGCCAAGGCGCACGCCCGCCTCTTCCCAGACCTCGCGGCGCACGGCGGCTTCGACCGTTTCACCCGGTTCGACAAATCCGGCTAGGCAGGAATACATGCCCTCGGGCCAGCCGGGACTGCGCCCCAAAAGCGCGCGGTTGCCATGGGTGACCAGCATGATGACCACAGGATCGGTGCGCGGGAAGTGATGGGCCCCGCAGGCCGGACAGTTGCGCTGCCAGCCCGCCATCGCAGGCTGCGACGCCGCACCGCAAACAGCGCAGAACCCGTGGCTGCGGTGCCATTGCAGCACGGCCTTGGCGGTGGCAGCCAGTTCCGCCTCACGCGGGGTGAGCCGCAGCATCGCCGCGCGCAGCTCGGCGAAGGCAAGCTCGGGCGGCAGGCTGGGATGGCGCTGTTCGCTTTGATCGAGAAAGCCGGATTGCACCGCCTCGGCCCCGGCCTCGGGCACCCAATCGGAGATGTCGGTGGCAAAGCACGGGCGGTCGTCATCAAGGCCCAGAAACACGGGCGGCCCGCCGTGGTGCAGCACCGGCGCATCCGGTGCAACCCACGCGAGCCCTGCGCCCGCGCGCAACAGCGGTTTGCCACGCCAGATCGGCAGCACCTGCCCGCGCGCCAGAAGGCGCGCCTGTTCCGCCGCGTCGCCCCGCATTTCGGCCGCGCGGTTCAGGCCGGAGCCGCCAAAAGTTACCGTTTCCGCCAGCCGCATTGCCGCCCCCAAAGTCCTTGTCTTGCGCCGATGGATCTGCGCGCGCCAGTGATGGCATGCGCCGCGCGCGGGCGCAAACGGGCGGGTCTCAGATAGTGTGAAAATACAACTAAGAGCGGATTCCCTTTGCGTCGAACCATTTTTGACTGTGCCGGTGGACACGACTTATTCTAACTCTAAACCATCACGTGCGCAGGGGCGGGTGGTGTATCAGTTGTCCAGATGTCAACGCAGCAGATGACGGCCGTTTTGCGGGGGGATCACCCCTCTTTGGCTTCCAAAGAGACCACAGCCCGGCTTCGCGTGCGGTTGCTGGCGACGAGCGATCTGCACATGCACCTGTCGGCCCATGATTACCACGCCGACACGCCTTGTGTGCGCAAGGGGCTGTGCCTGACCGCAACCCTGATCCGGCAGGCGCGGGACGAGGTGGCGGGTTCGGTCTTGCTGGACAATGGTGATTTCCTGCAAGGCAGCCCGCTGGGCGATTATGTGGCACGAGAACAGGTGCGCCCCCATCCGATGATCGCGGCGATGACGCATCTGGGTTATGATGCGGTCAACCTTGGCAATCACGAATTCTCGTTGGGAATCGGTGCCTTGACCGCCGCCTTGACCGAAGCACGCTTTCCGGTGCTGTCGGCCAATACCGAAGCCCGGGCGGACAGCGCGCTGGGGCCGCTGATCCGCCCATGGGTGGTGGTGCAGCGGGATCTGACCGATCAGCACGGGCGCATGCACCGCCTGCGTCTGGGGATCATCGGTGTGCTGCCGCCGGAAACCGCGATCTGGGACCGGCAGGCAATCGCGGGCGAGGCGCAGATGCACCCGATGGCGGCCAGCGTCGCGCGGCAGGTGGCACCGCTGCGGGACGCGGGGGCGGATGTGATCGTGGTGCTGGCCCATTGCGGCATCGGGCCCGCGCGCGATGGCACCGGCCCGGCAGACGGGGCGAGCCAGATTGCCGCGATCGACGGGGTGGATGCGGTGATCATGGGGCATGTCCATATGGTGTTTCCGGGGCCCGGGGTTTCGGATCTGCCCGAGGTGGACTCGCATGCGGCCACCTTGCACGGGAAACCCGCGGTGATGCCGGGGCTGTTCGGCTCGCATCTGGGGGTGATCGATCTGGATTTGCGGCAAGAGGGCAAGGGCTGGCGGGTTGGCGGACACCAGGTTGAGGCGCGGCCGATCTCGGGACGGGATGATCGGGGGGGGGCCACCGCTTTGGTGCAACCCGATGCGGCGCTGACGGCGCTGGTGCGCCCCACGCATAAGGCCACCCGGCTTTGGGCGCGGGGGCCGGTGGGCCACACCCCGACGGCCATCCACAGCTTTTTTGCGATGCTGACCGATTGCCGTTCGGTGCAGATCGTGAATCAGGCGCAGACCGCCTATGTGACGCGACGGCTGGCCGAAGGGCCGCTGGCAGAGTTGCCGGTGCTCTCGGCGTCGGCCCCGTTCAAGGCCGGGGGCTTGGGCGGACCGGAGAATTACACCTATATTCCGGCAGGGGATGTGCTGTTGCGCCATGCCGCCGATCTGTACATTCATCCCAATACGATCATGGCTTTGCGGGTCACCGGGGCGGAGTTGCGGCGCTGGCTGGAGTATTCCGCGCGGGGGTATCGGCAGATCCTGCCGGGCGTGGCCGACCAGATCCTGCTGGCGCCCGACCTGCCTTGTTTTGTGTATGATACGATCAGCGGGCTGACCTATGAGATCGACCTGACGCAACCGCCCTTTGCCCAAGGCGGCCAGCGCATCCGCAATCTGTGCTGGAAAGGGCAGCCTGTCGATCCCGAGCAGAGCTTCATTCTGGCGACGAACAGCTATCGTGGCACGGGCAATGGCGGCTACGCACCGCCGCGCACGGGGCAGGTGGTGCTGGATGAGCAGACGCCCAACCGCGATATTCTGATTGCGCATCTTGGCGCGGCCTTGGCGCATGGCGAAGGGACAGGTCTGGCCGCGCAGGCGCCGGGTTGGGCCTTTACGGCAACGCCCGAGACATCGGTGATCTTCGAGACCTCCCCCATGGCGGCGGCGCATCTGGACGAGGTGCCGCATCTGGCGCTGACGCCGCTGGACCGCACGCCCGAAGGCTTTTTGCGCTTGCGGCTGACGCTGTAGCGGGCGGTTGCCGCCACCGGGGGCTTTTTCATCGGGGGCCGATCTGCTATCGGCGGTTGCAAGCCGGGGCCTGTCGCCCTTTATCCGTTTCCTGTCACCCCCCAGCGCGAGGCCTGCCCAGTGTTCGATGCCGTATTCTTTGATCTTGACGGAACGCTGGTCGACAGCGAGCGGCTGACGGTGCAAACGGGTGCCGCCGCCTTTGCCGCGCAGGGCCATACGGATGTGGAAGACCTGTTGCACAGCCTTGTGGGGGTGGATCAGATCAGTTCCGCAGCGCTGATCCTGCAACGGTTTCCGGGGCTTGATCTGGAGCAACTGCACGAGTCTTGGCAGAGCGCGTTTCTGGCGGCACAGGCGGTGGATCTTTTGTTGAAGCCCGGCGCTTCGGACATTGTGCACGGTCTGCGCGACCGGCATGCGCTTGCGCTGGTCACGTCGTCGCGGCGCGAACCGGCCGAGGCCCGCCTGCTGCAAGCCGGGCTGCGGCCAGCGTTTCACGCGGTGATCACCCGGGACGATGTGACCGCGCCGAAGCCGCATCCCGAGCCCTATCTGCTGGCCGCGACACGGCTGGGGGTGGACCCGGCGCGCTGTCTGGTGTTCGAGGACAGCGAACCCGGCGCCGAGGCCGCCTTCAGCGCGGGGATGACCGTGGTGCAGGTGCCCGACATCATCCCCGCCTCGGGGCGATTTGCGCATCATGTGGCGGCGAGCCTGACCGATGGCGCCCGCTGGGCCGGGATCTGGACCTGAACGCCCGGCGCGCTTCGGGGCTTGCAAATGGCGCGCCCCTGCCCTATCTGACGCGGTGAGAGGTTGGCGCGGGCGAGCGCCTCGCCAACCCGGTCAGGTCCGGAAGGAAGCAGCCGTAACGAGCCCCGCTTGGGTCGTTGTCCAGCCTCTCACCCTTTCCCTCTTTTTGCTGATGCATCTGGCCCCTCGGGGCGCGTGCTTTGCTGCGCCAAGGCAAAACGCGGCCCCGGATGAGGCCGCGCTTTGGGATTTCTGGGGGCTGCCGCGCTGTCAGGCGCCGGTTTCAAAGGCGGTGGTATCGCCTTTCGGGCGCTGATCGGCGGGCAGAGTGCCGGTGACCAGATAGATCACCTGTTCGGCAATGCCGGTGGCGTGGTCACCGACGCGCTCGATGTTCTTGGCGATGAAATGCAGATGCATGCAGCCCGTGATGTGGCGCGGGTCTTCCATCATATGGGTCAGGATCTCGCGGAACAGCGCGCTGTAGATCTGGTCGATCTCCTGATCGCGCAGGCGCACGGCGGCGGCAAGCTCGGCATCCCGCCGCAGATAGGCGTCCAGTGCGTCCTTGAGCTGCTGCTGCACGGCCGTTGCCATGCGGTAGACCGAGGCCGCCGAATCGCCGATGGGCGGGGACTGATTGAGCACGGTGGAGCGTTTGGCCAGATTCTTGGCGTAATCGCCGCAGCGTTCCAGATTCGAAGCAACCTTCATCACGGTCAGCACGGTGCGCAGATCGCTGGCGGTGGGGGCGCGCAAGGCGATGACGCGCGCGCATTCCTGATTGATCTGTTCTTCCAGCGCATCCACGGCGGCATCCCCCTGACGGACCTGCTGGGCCAAGGCGATGTCACGGTCGCGCAGACCGCGTGCCGCCGACAGCAGGGCCTCTTCGACAAGGGTGCCCATGCGCAGGACAAGCGCCTGCACCGCTTCAAGGTCGCGGTCAAAGGCGCGGAGAATATGCGGATCGGATTGCATGTGATGGCCCCCCTTCAGCCGATCCGGCCGGAAATATAGGATTCCGTGCGCGGGTCGGTGGGGTTGGTGAAGATGGTGCCGGTTTCGCCATATTCGACCAGATTCCCAAGGTGGAAAAAGGCGGTGCGCTGCGACACGCGCGCGGCCTGCTGCATCGAGTGGGTGACGATGACCACCGAGAACGAGGCGCGCAGTTCGTCGATCAGCTCTTCGACCTGTGCAGTGGCGATCGGATCGAGCGCCGAGCAGGGTTCGTCCATCAAAAGCACCTCGGGCGAGGTGGCGATGGCACGGGCGATGCACAGGCGCTGTTGCTGGCCGCCTGACAGGCCGGTGCCGGGCGCGTTCAACCTGTCCTTGGCCTCGTTCCACAAGGCGGCCTTGCGCAAGGCACTTTCCACGATCTCGTCCAGATCGGCCTTGTTGCGGGTCATGCCATGGATCTTGGGGCCATAGGCCACATTGTCATAGATCGACTTTGGAAACGGGTTGGGCTTTTGGAACACCATGCCAACCTTGGCGCGCAGCTGCACCGGATCGACCCGTTTGTCATAGATATTCTCGCCATCGATCAGGATTTCCCCCGACACGCGGGCCGAGGCCACGGTGTCATTCATCCGGTTCAGGCAACGCAGGAAGGTGGATTTGCCGCAGCCCGAGGGGCCGATGAAGGCGGTCACGGTGTTGTCAAGGATATCGACGTTGACATCCTTCAGCGCGTGGGTGGTGCCATAATGCACCTGCACGCCACGCGCCGTGATCTTGGCCTTCTGGGTGTCCACGTCTCTCTCCACAATTCGCATGTCGTTCATTTGGAAGGCACCTTTGTGCGATCTGTTACCAGCGCCGTTCAAAGCGGCGGCGCAGCAGGATGGCGATGATGTTCATGGCCAGCAGGAAGGCCAGCAGCACGATGATGGCGCCCGAAGAGCGTTCGATAAAGGCCGGGTCTGAGCGCGAGGCCCAAGAGTAAACCTGCACCGGCAATGCGGTGGCCGGGTCGAAAAAGCCGCCATCAAGCGGGCTTGCCGGGTAGTTGGCGACGAAGGCCACCATCCCGATCAGGAGAAGCGGCGCGGTTTCGCCCAAGGCCGAGGCAAGGCCAAGGATCGTCCCCGTCAGAATGCCGGGGGCGGCCAGCGGCAGCACATGGTGAAAGACGGTCTGCATCTTGGACGCGCCGACGCCAAGGGCGGCATCGCGGATCGAGGGCGGCACCGCACGCAAGGAGGCGCGGGTGGCGATGATGATGGTGGGCAATGTCATCAGGGTGAGCACGAGCGCGCCCACAATGGGGGCCGAGGCTGGCAGCTTGGCGAAGTTGATGAAGATCGCCAGACCAAGGATACCGTAGACGATGGACGGCACAGCGGCGAGGTTCGAGATGTTCACCTCGATAATGTCGGTCCATTTGTTCTTCGGGGCAAATTCTTCAAGATAGATCGACGCGGCCACGCCGATGGGCAGCACCATGATCGCCACGAGGAACATCATGTAAAGCGAGCCGATGATGGCGATGCCAAGCCCTGCCGATTCCGGGCGCTGATCCGAGGCGTCGGGGTTGGTCAGAAAGCGCCAGTTGAACGCGCTGGTCAGCACCCCGGCCTCGACCAGGCGGTCTGCCAGTTGCAATTGGGCGGGGGTGATGTTGCTGTCGCGTTCGGCCGAGGCCATGGTGACACGGCCCTTGAGATAGCCATCGATCCGGCCCGAGGCGAAGGTGGAAAAGCGGATCGTCTGGCCCAGAAGATCGGGGTCGGCCAGCACCATGTTGCGCAACCGCGCCGGCGCATCGCGCGAGATGAAGTCGCCGACCTGCTTCGGGGTCACGCCTTCGACCGAGATGTTGCGTTCGGCCATATAGTCGTTCAACGCGCCGGAGAGCAGGTTCCCGTAGCCGATCGTGGTGACCTTGCTGAGCGATTCAAGGCTGCGGTCGCCTTCCGGGTCCAGCCGCTCGGGGTCGATCGTGACGGTCAGTTCAAGACTGGCCTGACGGAAGGCCGAGACCCCATCGGAGAAGATGGTCCACAGCATCACGCAAAGGGTGATCAGGCTGATCGAGATGGCGGCGATGCCGTAGAACTTGAAGCGGGCTTCGGCGGCATTGCGCCGTTTCATCAGCGCGTCCTGCTGAAGCAAGGACGCGCCACCCTGCGACCGGGCTTCGGGAAGGCCAGAGGCGGTTGCGTCGGTCATTCGTATTGCTCCCGATATTTGCGCACGATGATCAGGGCGACGATGTTCAGGCCCAGCGTGATCACGAAAAGGGTCATCCCGAGGGCAAAGGCCACAAGGGTTTCGGGCGAGTTGAACTCGGTGTCGCCGGTCAGCTGGCTGACGATCTTGACGGTGATTGTGGTCATCGCCTCGAAAGGGTTGAGGTCAAGCCGCGCGGCCGCCCCGGCCCCCATCACCACAATCATCGTTTCCCCGATGGCGCGGCTGGCGGCGAGCAGGATCGCCCCCACCACGCCGGGAAGGGCGGCGGGCAGGACCACCTGACGGATGGTTTCCGATTTGGTGGCGCCCAGACCATAAGACCCGTCACGCATCGACTGCGGCACGGCATTGATGATGTCATCGGCCAAGGAGGAGATGAAGGGGATGTTCAGAATGCCGATCACGATTCCGGCGGTCATCACCGAAGAGCCCGACGTGCCAAGCCCCAGCGGCTGGGCAAAAGCGTCCCGCAGGAAGGGGCCGACGGTCACCAGCGCGAACAGGCCGAACACAACGGTGGGGATGCCCGCGATGATCTCGATCATCGGCTTGATGATCGCGCGCAGGCGGGGGCTTGCATATTCCGCCAGATAGATCGCGGTGAACAGCCCGATCGGCACCGCCACCAGCATCGAGACGAGGCTGATGTAGAGCGTGCCCCACAAGAGCGGCGCGAGGCCCAGTTGACTGTTGCCTTGGAAAGAGGGCGACCATGTCAGGCTGAGGAAGAAATCCTGCCATGGATACATCGAGAAAAAGCGCAGGCTTTCGGTCAGCATCGACATCACGATGCCCACGGTGGTGAGAATGGCGATGGTGGAGGCCAGCATCAACAGCGCCAGCATCACCCGCTCCACCCGGTTGCGGGCGCGAAAATCCTTGTCGGTGACCTTGATCGCATAGGCCAGCCCGGCAAGCGCAAGTGTGAGCGTCAGCACGGTGCGCATCCATGCGCCAGAGAGGTTGAGCTCGCGGCTGCGTTGCGCGGCCTCAAGCACTTGCGGCGTCACCTCGGCCCCCAGCGCCACGCCGACGGTGCCCAGCACTTCGCGGATCGATCCCGTGGTGGTGCTGACTTCGCGGGCCTGAACGTCTGTCAGCGCGCCCCGCGCCACAGCCACATCCAGCCCGTTCGCCACGCGGCGCACATCGGCCATGATCAGCGTGCGGGCAGCGTCGCTTTCCACGCTGTCGGCGGGAAAATATCCCAGAACCTGACGCTCGACCACCATCGGCTGAAGGATCAGCCAGACGGCCAGAGCCAGCAAAGCCGGCACTGCGGCCATGATCGCCCCGTGCCAGCCGTAGTAATTCGGCAAGGAATGCAGAACCCGGATATTGCCCTGAGCCGAGGCCACGGCGCGGCGGCGCCCCAACACAAAACCGGCCACGGCCAGAACAAGCAAAACGGTTAAAGTGAGGGCGACGGTCATGGTGATCCTGCGCGCAAAAGATGTGGGGGCGGCGCTTGCGCGACGCCCCCGGGTCTTGGATCAGTTCAGCGGCGCCATCGGGGTGCGCGCAGCCACGGCTTCCTGAGTGGCAGCCAGTTCCGGGTCGGACACGAGGCCATACTGGGCCAGCGGCCCATCGGGGCCAGCCATATCATCCGACACGAAGAACTCGACATATTCCTTCAGGCCGGGGATCACGTCGAGATGCGCGGTCTTGACGTAGAAGAACAGCGGACGCGACACCGGGTAATCGCCCGAGGCGATGGTTTCGGTCGAAGGAACCACGCCACCCATGGTGCCGACGCGCAGTTTGTCGGTGTTGTTTTGATAGAAGGACAGACCGAACACGCCGATGGCGTTTTTGTCGTTTTCCAGACGCTGCAGCGTTTCGGTGTAGTCACCGTCGATGTCGACGTTGCGGCCATCGGTGCGCAGCTTGGCGCATTCGGCATTGGCGGCACGGTTCTTGGCCGAGTCGTCATCGCCGGCGACAACCGCAAGGAACAGGTCATGCGCGCCGGTTTCCTTGCAGCCTGCGATGATCACACGCTCGTCAAACACTTCGCGGGTGCCGTGCTTGGTGCCGGGCGACAGAACCAGAATGTCTTGCGCGGGCAGTGCCGGGTTGAATTCGGCCCACTGGCTGTGGGTGTTGGCGGTCAGCGCGCCATCCTTGACGACCTGCGCGGCCAAGGCGTTGTAGATGTCGCCTGCGGTGAAGGCGAATTCGGGGCCGTTCACATCCGAGGCAAAGACGATGCCGTCATAGCCAAAGCGCACTTCCATGATCTCGGTCACGCCATTGGCAGCGCAGGTGTCAAGATCACGCTGGGTGATGCGAGAAGACGAGTTTGCGATGTCGACAGTGTTCGGGCCCACGCCTTCGCACATCTTGGCGCGGCCTGCGCCCGAACCGCCGCCTTCCACGACAGGAGTCGGGAAATCGAAGTTTTCACCGAAGGCTTCGGCGACGATGGTCGAATAGGGCAGAACGGTCGAAGAACCGGTGATTTGCACGTTGTCGCGTGCCGCTGCGGCGGTGGCAGACACGGCCGCGATGGCCAGCGCCGACACGGTGAATTTCATGAGGTTCATATCACTCTCCAGTGGATTTCTCGGACCGTTCACATGTGGCCCTGCCGTTCTGCTACCCGGGGGCGACAACAGTTTTACAACAGCTTCATGACAGTTTTGCGAAGGTGCCTGTGGACATCTGGCCCCGCCAGAGGGTTGCGGTTGATGACGGGGGCAGAGTCTCTATATTGGAGATGCAGTCAGGAGAGCGCGATGACAGACGACACCCGCCAAAGAAAACCCGCGATGCTGCGTGGTTTGCGTCAGCGTTGCCCGAATTGCGGCGAAGGCCAGCTGTTCACCCGCTATCTGAAGGTGGCCCCGGCCTGCGCATCCTGTGGGCAGAGCTTTGCGCCACAAAAGGCGGATGACGGGCCGGCCTATTTCACGATTCTGGTGATGTGCCACATTGCAGGCTTCATGCTGCATTTCATGATCGTCTATACCGAACTTGGGCCGTGGATGACGGCGCTGCTGGTGGGGGCGGTGGTGCTTGCGGGCAGTTTGTGGATGCTGCCACGCATCAAGGGTCTGATGATCGGCTGGCAATGGGCCGACCGGTTGCACGGGTTCTGACACAGGGCGCGGGTGGCCCCACGGCCCCCCTGTCGCGGGCGCAATGATCTGCTAGGCTTTGCGTCTGATGCACAGCCGACAGGACCGACATGAGCCGTGAAGACCAGCCACCCGCAGGCAGCCCCACCATCCGCACCATCGCGATGCCCGCCGACACCAACCCGTCGGGCGATATCTTTGGCGGCTGGCTGATGAGCCAGATGGACCTTGCGGCCGGCAGTGTGGCCTCGCTCACCTCGGGCGGGCGCAGTGCCACGGTGGCGGTGGATGCGATGATCTTTCATCGCCCCGTCAAGGTGGGGGATGAGGTGTCGCTTTACGCCACGCTGGTGCGGCAAGGGCGCACCTCGATGACCATTCACGTCGATGCGTGGCGGCGCGCGCGGGCGCAGCCGCAATCGGAAAAGGTGACAGAGGCGAATTTCACCTTTGTCGCGCTGGATGAGGATGGTCGCCCGGTGCCGATTGCCAAGGCCGCCGATCCGCAAAGGGCGTGACAGTCCTTGCAGCGCATTTGCACGATGCAAAAGGATGCGCTTTAAGGAAGGCGCCGACCGATCCGCCCCGCACCGGCCGGGCACCTTGACGAAAGAACACCTGACCCATGCGCAATTTCCAGCTTCCCGGCCGCTCGCCGGCCCGCGCCACCCAAGCGATGGCGGCCACCTCGCACCCTTTGTCAACGCTGGCCGCGCTGGAGATCCTGCGGGCGGGTGGCAATGCGGTGGATGCCGCCATCTGCGCCGCCGCCGTGCAAGGCGTGGTGGAGCCGCAATCGACGGGCATTGGCGGCGATTGCTTTGTGCTGATGTGCCTTGCGGGGCAAGAGCCGGTGATCGCGCTGAACGGATCGGGCCGCGCGCCTGCGGGGGCGACGATTGAGGCCTATCGCGGCATGGGCTTGGACACGGTGCCGACCTATGGCCCGCATTCGGTGACACTTCCCGGCGCGGTGGATGCCTGGTGCCGGCTGTCGGCCGATCATGGACGGTTGGGCATGGCGGCCGTGCTGGCGCCCGCGATCCATTACGCGGAACACGGCTATGTGGTGCAGGACCGGGTGGCGCAGGACTGGGCCGATACGGCGGCCCGGCTGGCACAGGATGAAGGCTCGGCCGCCATCTTCCTGCCCGGTGGCCGCGCCCCCAAGGCGGGCGAGGTGCATCGTCAGCCTGCCTTGGCGCAAACGCTGCGGCGCATTGCCGAACAGGGCCGCGCCGGGTTCTATGAAGGCCCGGTGGCCGAGGCCTTGGTGGCCCGTCTGCAAGCGCTTGGCGGGGTGCATGTGATGGCGGATTTCGCCGCCACACGCGCCGATTACGTGACGCCTGTCTCTGCCCCCTATCGCGGTTATCGGGTGCACCAGATGCCGCCCAACAATCAGGGGCTGACGGCGCTTTTGATGCTGAACATCCTGTCGGGCTTTGCGCTGTCGGATCTGGCGCCGCTCGGCCCCGAGCGCCTGCATCTGGAGATCGAGGCCGGGCGTCTGGCCTACCGCGACCGCAACGACTGCCTTGGCGATCTGCCGCCCGAGGATGCCACCATCGCCGCCCTGCTGTCACCCGCCCGCGCCGACGGCCTGCGCGGCGCGTTGCACAAGGACCGCGCGATGACCGATCTGCCCGATCCGGGGCTCGCCAAGACCGATACGGTCTATATCTCGATCGTCGAAGAAGACCGCAATGCCGTCAGCTTCATCAACTCCACCTATCACGCCTTTGGCAGCGGCATCACCTGCGCGCAGACGGGCGTGGTGTTGCAGAACAGGGGCGCGAGCTTCCGGCTGGACCCGGCGCATCCCAATGCGCTGAGACCGGGCAAGCGGCCCTTGCACACGATCATGCCGGGGATGCTGACCAAGGACGGGCGCGCCGTGATGCCCTTTGGCGTGATGGGCGGCGACTATCAGCCCTTTGGCCACGCGCATCTGCTGGGCAATCTGCTCGACCACGGCATGGATGTGCAAGAGGCGCTGGATTGCGCCCGCGTCTTCTATCGCAACGGGGAAGTGCAGGCCGAGCATGGCGTGCCGCTGGACAGCGTCGCGGGGCTTCAGGCGCGCGGGCACAAGGTCTCGGTCGCGACGGAACCGCATGGCGGCGGGCAGGCGATCTGGATCGACTGGGAGGCAGGCACGCTGACCGGCGGATCGGACCCGCGCAAGGACGGGCTGGCGCTGGGGTATTGACCGGGCATGGGGGGGTTGGTGTTGAGCCAGCCCCGCAGGAACACAGGACACCGAAGATGACGACTCCTTTCCCCGGCGGGGCGACGCTGGCCGAGGCGCAGGCTTTCTTGCAGCGCTATCCCGACGTGCAGGCCATCGACATCGTGCTGACCGATTGCCACGGGATCGGGCGGGGCAAGTCGATCCGGCGGCATGAGCTGGAAAGCCTGTTCACCGCAGGGCGCGGGCTGCCCGCGTCGATGTTCGCGCAGGATGTGGCGGGCGATGATGTGGCGGGCACCGGGCTGGTGCTGGAAGATGGCGGCGGCGATCTGCGCTGTTGGCCGATTGCGGGGACGCTGGGGTTTCTGCCGGCGACCGGGCGGGGGCTGGTGCTGATCAGCATGTTCAACCCCGACGGCAGCGGCTTTGCGGCCGAGCCCCGGCATGCGCTTTTGCGGCAGGTGAAGCGGGCGGAAGCGCTGGGGTTTGCGCCGATGGGGGCGCTGGAGGTGGAGTTCTATCTGGTCGACCGCGAGCGCGACGGGAACGGGCGGATGCAGCCCGCCCGCTATCCGCTGACGGGGCGGCGGTCGGGGAACACCAACACGATGTCGGTGGATGAGCTGGACGAGATGTCGCCCTTCTTTGACGCGGTCTATGAAGGGGCGGCGGCGCTGGATCTGCCGCTGGAGGCGCTGATTTCGGAATATGCCTGCGGGCAGTATGAGCTGACGATCCGCTACCGCGACCTGATGCGGGCGGCGGATGATGTGATCCTGGCCAAGCGGCTGCTGCGCAGCACGGCGCGGCGGTTCGGGATGGAGGCCTGTTTCATGGCCAAGCCGTTCGGGTCGATGGCGGGGTCGGGGATGCACCTGCATCTGTCGCTGGCCGATGCGGGCGGCAGCAACCTGTTTGCCGACCCGACGGAGGGCGCGCTGTCGCCGCTGATGCTGCAGGCCATCGCGGGGGTGCGGGGGACGATTGGCGAGACGATGGCGGTGCTGGCCCCGTTTCAAAACTCGTGGCGGCGCTTTGCCAGCGTGAACTACTCGCCGGGGAATGATGCTTGGGGGGTGGAGAATCGGACGGTGGCGGTAAGGGTGCCGTCGGGGAGCGGGAAGACCCGGCATTTCGAGCATCGGGTGGCGGGGGTGGACGCCAACCCCTATCTGGTCGCGGCGGTCACCTTGGGGGGGGCGCTGGACGGGATCGCGGCGGGGGCCGATCCGGGGCCAGCCACGCTGGGCAATGCCTATGAGAACGCCCCCTCTGCCAGCCTGCCGCGGGACTGGCTGGGGGCCATCGAGCGGCTGGAGGGGTCGGATTTTGCCCGCCGGGTGCTGGGGGAGCCGCTGCACCGGGGCTTTGTGGCCATCAAGAAGGCCGAGGTGATGAGGATGGCCTTGGAGGTGAGCGAGGCGGAGTGGGCGCTGTACGGGTTTTCGGTGTGAGGGGGTTCCCCCTGTGTTACACCGACCAGCCCCTATGGAAATCAAGGGCTTGACCTGCGGGGATTCATGGTTCCTTAACCTTTTCGCCCTGATGCGAGAGTGTTGCCCGATGCCCGCCCAAGGGCTATGACCATGGAACCCGAACCACCATGAGGCCGCGCCATGACCACCGACCGCAAACCCGTTGTCCTGTGCATCCTTGACGGCTGGGGCATCGGCCCGGTGCGGGAATGGGACGCGGCGGCTTTGGCGCATACGCCCCATTTCGATGCGCTGATGGCGAGCTGCCCGCACAGCACGCTGACCACATTTGGCCCCGATGTCGGCCTGCCGAGCGGGCAGATGGGCAATTCCGAGGTGGGCCATACCAACATCGGCGCGGGCCGGGTGGTGGCGATGGATCTGGGCGCGATCGACCTTGCGGTGGAGGATGGCAGCTTTGCCAGCAATCCCGCGCTGGTGGCCTTTGCCGAGGCGGTCCGCGCCAAGGGCGGCACCGCGCATCTGATGGGGGTGGTGTCGGATGGCGGCGTGCATGGGCATATCAGCCATGTGCTGGCGGCCTGCCGGGCGCTGACCGCGCGCGGGGTGCCGGTGGCGCTGCACGCGATCACCGACGGGCGCGATGTGGCGCCCTCTTCCGCCGCTGGCTTCATGGCGCAACTGGTGGCGGGCTTGCCCGCAGGTGCGCGCGTGGCCACGGTGACAGGGCGTTATTGGGCGATGGACCGCGACAACCGCTGGGACCGCGTGGCGCGCGCCTATGAGGCGATGATCTTGGCCAAAGGCGAAGCCGCCCCCGATGCCGAGGCGGCGGTGGCGCACTCCTATGCCAAGGGTGAGACGGATGAATTCCTCGCCCCCACGGTGATTGGCGATTACGCGGGCGCGCGCGATGGCGACGGGCTGTTTTGCCTGAACTTCCGCGCCGACCGCGCGCGCGAGATTCTGGCGGCCATGGGCCAAGCCGACTTCACCGGCTTTGCCGTGGACCGCCGCCCCGACTGGGCGGCGATGCTGGGGATGGTGGAATATTCCGAGGCACATAACGCCTTTATGGCCACCGCCTTCCCCAAGCGGGTGATCGTGAATTGCCTTGGCGAATGGGTGGCCAAACATGGCAAGACCCAGTTCCGGCTGGCGGAAACCGAGAAGTATCCGCATGTCACCTTTTTTCTGAACGGCGGGCGCGAGGTGCCGTTTGACGGCGAGGCGCGGTTCATGCCGCTGTCGCCCAAGGTGGCGACCTATGACCTGCAACCCGAGATGAGCGAGCCCGAGGTGGCGGTGCAGCTGGAGGCCGCGATCGAGGCGGGCTATGACCTGATCGTGGTCAACTTTGCCAACCCCGATATGGTGGGCCATACCGGGGTGATGGCGGCCGCGATCAAGGCCTGCGAGGCGGTGGATGAAGGCCTTGGCCGCGCGGTGGCGGCGGTGCGGGCGCGCGGCGGCGCGCTGATCGTGACCGCCGACCACGGCAATTGCGAACAGATGTGGGACCCGGTGACCAATGGCCCGCATACGGCGCACACCTTGAACCCGGTTCCCGTGATCGTGATGGGCGCGCCCGAAGGAACCACCTTGCGCGCGGGCGGGCGTCTGGCCGATCTTGCGCCCACGGTGTTGCAGCTGATGGGGCTGCCGCAGCCCATTGAAATGACCGGAGTTAGCCTGCTGCAATGATCCGCGCTGCCGCCCTTGCCCTGATGCTTTCGAGCCCTGCGGCATTGGCGCAGGGGGTGGCGGAGCAGGCGGCAGCGGCCTCGGCCGATTTGCAGGCGGCGGTGGCCGAACTGGAGGCGGCCCAATCCGCCCGCGAGCGGGTTTCGGCGCTGACCCGCACCATCCGCGCCTATGAGACAGGCTTGGCCGCGATGCGCGAGGCGCTGCGGCAAGCGCATCTGCGCGAGACGACGCTGGAATTGCAGTTTCAGGCCAAGCGCGACCGGGTGGCGCAGCTGGTGGGGGTGCTGAGCCAATTGGAAAGCCGCCCGGGGCCCTTGCTGCTGTTGCACCCTTCTGGGCCTTTGGGCACCGTGCGGTCGGGCATGATGCTGGCCGATGTGACCCCGGCGCTTCAGGCGGAGGCCGAAACGCTGAGCGCCGAGCTGACCGAATTGCGCGATCTGCGGGCGCTGCAACAGGCCGCCGGAGAAACCTTGCTGGCGGGTCTGGATGTGGCGCAAGAGGCGCGCACCGCGCTGTCACAGGCGATTTCGGAGCGGACCGAATTGCCGCGCCGCTTTACCGAAGACCCGGAGACCCTGCGCGGTTTGCTGGAAAGCGCGGATACGCTGGAGGCCTTTGCCTCGGGGCTGGCGCTGGACAGCAGCGCGGGCGGCAGTTTTGCCGAAGCCAAGGGGCGGCTGCCCCTGCCGGTGCTGGGCACGCTGTTGCGGCGGTCGATGGAATCGGATTCGGTGGGCGTGCGCCGCCCCGGCGTTACGCTGGCGACGCGGGCGCGGGCGCTGGTGACGACGCCTTGGCCCGCAACAGTGCGTTACCTTGGGCCCTTGCTTGACTACGGAAATGTGATCGTTCTGGAGCCCGGAGGGGGCTATCTGTTGATCCTTGCCGGGCTGGAAACGGTTTATGGTGAGGTTGGCGAGGTTCTGGCCGCTGGCGCGGCGCTTGGCCTGATGGGAGGCGGCGATCCGGGGGTTGCCGATTTTCTGGCAAGCGCGCAAGAAGGTGGTGGCGTGCAGGGCACACAAACGCTCTATATGGAGCTGAGACAAGGGGCAGACCCGGTCGATCCGGCCGAATGGTTCGCGGCATTGAGGGAATAGGACAAGGCGATGAGAAAGTTCGTGATGGCCGCGCTCGGCGGCACCGTGGCCGGGGTTGTCCTGACCACCCAGCTGGCGGCCCCGCTGATTGCACAGGAAAACAGCCGCAATGCCAATGTGTATGAGCAGCTGGACCTGTTCGGCGACATCTTCGAGCGGGTGCGGGCGCAATATGTGGAAGAGGTGGACAGCAAGCAGCTGATCGAAGCGGCGATCAATGGCATGCTGACGTCGCTTGACCCGCATTCGGGCTATCTGGCGCCGCAGGATTTCGACGACATGCAGGTGCAGACGCGCGGCGAATTCGGCGGGCTTGGCATCGAGGTCACGCAGGAAGAGGGCTTTGTGAAGGTGGTGTCGCCGATCGACGACACGCCTGCGGATGAGGCTGGGATCGAGGCGGGCGATTTCATCACCCATGTGAACGGCGAGTCGGTGCTGGGGCTGCAACTGGATGCGGCGGTGGATCTGATGCGCGGCCCGGTGGGATCGGAGATCATCATCACCGTGGTGCGCGAAGGGGTGACGGAACCTTTCGACGTGTCGATCATCCGCGACACCATCAAGCTGACGGCGGTGCGCAGCCGCGTGGTGGGCGATACGGTGGTGCTGCGGGTGACCACCTTCAACGACCAGACCTATCCGGGGCTGGAAGAAAACCTGCGCTCGGCCGTGGAAGAGCTGGGCGGGATGGAGAATGTGAACGGCTTCGTGATTGATCTGCGCAACAACCCCGGCGGGCTGCTGACACAGGCGATCCGGGTGTCGGATGCCTTCCTTGACAAGGGGGAAATCGTCTCGACTCGCGGCCGCAACGCGCAGGACAGCGAGCGGGTGAACGCGCAAGAAGGCGATCTGGCGCAAGGCAAGCCGATCGTGGTGCTGATCAACGGCGGCTCGGCCTCGGCCTCGGAAATCGTGGCGGGCGCGCTGCAAGACCACCGCCGGGCGATCGTGGTGGGGACCAAGAGCTTTGGCAAAGGCTCGGTGCAGACGGTCATCCCGCTGCGCGGCGAAGGCGCGATGCGGCTGACGACGGCACGGTATTACACGCCTTCGGGCCGCTCGATTCAGGCGCTGGGCGTGATGCCCGATATCGTGGTGAACCAGCCGCGCCGCGACCCGACGGCGACCACCCCCGAAGAAGAGAGCAGCGCCGCCAGCCGCCAGACCTCGGAAGCCGATCTGCGGGGAACGCTGACGAATGACTCGATGTCCGAGGATGAGCGCAAGCTCTTGGAAGAAGAGCGCGCGCGCACGGAAGAGGCCGCCAAGCTGCGCGACGAGGATTACCAGCTGGCCTATGCGGTCGACATCCTGCGGGGCTTGCAGGCGGTCGCGCAATAAGCGATGGGGCGCAGAGCAGGGGCCCGCCCCTGCTCCCCCCGATAGGCGGAGCCGATGCCGATGACCCCTGACACCCTGCCCTACCGCCCATGCGTGGGCGTGACCCTGATCAACGCGCAAGGCCAGATCTGGACCGGCCAGCGCCTCGATTCCACGATTCCGGCGTGGCAGATGCCACAAGGCGGCATCGACGCGGGCGAAGCCCCGCGCGACGCCGCGCTGCGCGAATTGTGGGAGGAAACCGGCGTGACCGCCGATCTGGTCGAAATCTTGGACGAAACCCCCGACTGGCTGACCTATGACCTGCCGCCAGAGCTGCTGGGCAAGGTCTGGAAAGGCAAGTTCCGCGGGCAGAAGCAGAAGTGGTTCCTGTGCCGCTTCCACGGCCACGACAGCCAGATCCGCATCGACCGCCCGCATCCCGAATTCGCCGCGTGGAAATGGATCGGCGCGCAGGAGATGTGCGACAGCATCGTGCCCTTCAAGCGTGCCGTCTATGCGCAGGTGGTCGACAGGTTCCGCGCCCATCTGGCGGCCTGAACCGCCGCGCCAACGGCACCGTCGCGTTTTGAGTATTTGGAAAAGGTGCAAATCCACAAAGGTTGCGCCCCGGCCATCGGCACCGGTCCAGTGCGCAGGAAGCGCTTTCCACGTGACCGGGGCGACTTGCACCTTTACGGTCATCGGGACTCCTCCCTGTACCGCCTTTTCACCATCACGCATTACCCCTAATGGCAGGTTAAGCGCAGCAGGGTCATTGCACCTTTCTGAAATACTCCCGCCGGAGGCTCCCCTGCGGCAACCGGCGCGCCCCAGCAAAGCGCGCGCGGCGGCGCCGCCTGCCGTGGCAACGCCGTTGCGGGGGGCTCGATGCCCCCCGCGACGGCCCCGGCGCTTGGGTTACAGGCTTTGCCCGGCCAGCAGGCGGGGCAGGTCACCGCTGAGGCCCGCGGCCTGACGCATGAAGCCGCGGCGCAGGCCGGGCAGCGCATTGACCGCGCCCATGCCAAGGTCGCGCATCAGGCGCAGCGCGGGATTGTTGTTCGAAAACAGTCGGTTGACGCTATCCATGCCCAGCGCGAGCGTGGTGGAGTCAAACCGCCGCCAGCGCTGATAGCGCTCCAGCACATCGGCGGCGCCGATGTCTTCGCCGCGGCGGTGCGCATCGACCAGAACCTCGGCCAAGGCCGCCACATCGCGCAGGCCCAGATTCAGCCCTTGTCCGGCAATCGGATGGACCCCGTGCGCCGCATCGCCCACCAGCGCAAGGCGCGGCGCCACAAAGCTTTGGGCCAGGCTGAGCGACAGCGGATAGGTGAAGCGCGCCCCGGCCAGCGCGATCTCGCCGAGAAAATCGCCGAAACGCGGGCGCAGCACCTCGAGATAGTCGGCATCGCCCAGCGCCTGAATCGCGGCGGCGGCGGTCTCGGTCTCGCTCCACACGATCGAAGAATGATGTCCGCCCGGCAGCGGCAAAATCGCCAGCGGCCCGGCGGGCATGAAGAACTGATGCGCGATCCCGTTGTGCGGCGCTTCGTGCCGGATCGCGGTGACCAGCGCGGTCTGACCATAGCCCCAGCCCACCCGGCGGATGCCAGCGCGGGCGGCGGTTCCTGACCCCCGGCCATCGCAGCCGATCAGCAGGCGCGCGCGCAAGATCTGGCCCGAGGCGAGGGTGACGGTCACGCCCTGCGCCCCGCTCTCTTGCGCGACAACCGTTTCACCCGAACGCAGCGTCAGCCCCGGGGTGTCTTGCATCGCGGTGAGGAAGGCGCGGTAGAGGTGGCGGTCTTCCAGCATGAAGCCCATCGGGCCTTCCTCGATCTCGGCCGAATCGAAGTGCAGGAAGAACGGCGCCGCCCCTTGGCCCGCGGTGCCATCCGAGGCCTTGATCTGCAGGATCGGCTGCACCTGATCGGCCACGGCGGACCAGAGGCCGATGGCGGTGAGCAGGCGTTTGGAGGCGATGGCCAGCGCATAGCTGCGCCCGTCGAACCCGGTCTCGGCCCGGGCGGTGGCCGGGCGGGCATCCACCACGGTGACGCTCAGCCCCGATTGCGCAAGGGCAAGCGCCAGTGCCGGGCCGTTCAATCCCCCCCCGGCAATCAGGATGTCGCTGTCATATGTCATGGCGGGGACTATGGGGCAAAGTTCGGAATTGTCCATGCGCTGCCTTGCCGCTAGCGTGGCCGCGATGGCAGCGGCGGGCGGTTTCATGGCGAAGAGCTGGACGAATATGACGGCGGCGGAACTGGGGGCCGAGATCGGCCGCGGCCGGATCAATCCGGTGGAGCTGTGCGAGATGCAGCTGGAGGCCATCGCGCGCCACCCGCTGCGCGAGCGCATCTATGCGCGGGTGATGCCCAACCGCAGCCGGGCCGAGGCGATGGCGGCGGCGACGCGGGCCAAGGCGGGGTTGCGGCGCGGGCTGCTCGACGGGGTGCCGATCAGCTGGAAGGATCTGTTCGACACCGCGGGCCGGGAGACCGAGGCCGGGTCGCGTCTGCTGGCCGGGCGGGTGCCCGGCGCGGATGCCGAGGCCTTGCGTGCCGCGACGCTGCAAGGGCTGGTCTGTCTGGGCAAGACCCATATGTCGGAACTGGCCTTTTCCGGGCTGGGGCTCAATCCGATGACGGCGACGCCGCCATGCATCAACGATGAGGCGGCGGTAGCAGGGGGGTCGTCCTCGGGGGCGGCGGCCTCGGTTGCCTTTGGTCTGGCCCCGGCGGCGATCGGGTCGGACACCGGGGGGTCGGTGCGGATTCCGGCGGCGTGGAATGATCTGGTCGGCTTGAAGACAACGCATGGTCGGATCTCGACGCAAGGGGTGGTGCCCTTGTGCGCGCGGTTCGACACCGTGGGACCTTTGGCGCAGACGGTGGAGGATTGCGCGCTGCTTCTGGCGGCGCTGGAGGGGGGGCAGGCGGCGGATCTGGACGGGGCCAGCCTTGGCGGCGCGCGGCTGCTGGTGCTGGAGACGGTGGCGCTGGAGGATTTGCGCGCGGCCCCCGCGCGCGGGTTTGACGATGCGCTGGCGCGGCTGGCGCGGGCTGGCGCGCGGATCGAGCGCGGGGTGGTGCCAGAGCTGCGCGAGGCGATGGGGCTGTCGCCGATCCTGTTCACCGCCGAGGCCTATGGCATCTGGGGCAAGACCCTTGAGGCGGCGCCGGACAAGATGTTCGCGCCGATTCTGGAGCGGTTCCGGTCGGGGGCGGGCTATGCGGCGGCGGATTATGTGGCGGCGTGGCGGCGGCTGGAGGTTTTGCGCGCCATCTGGGCCGAGGCGGTGGCGGGCTATGATGCGGTGCTGGTGCCGACCGCGCCAATCCTGCCGCCGGATGCGGCGCGGCTGCTGAGCGATCCGGACTATTACGCGCGCGAAAACCTGCTGGCGTTGCGCAACACGCGGATCGGCAATCTGATGGGGGGCTGCGCGCTGACGCTGCCAACTTCAGAGCCGTCTTGCGGCATCAGCCTGATGGCGGGGCCTGGGCAGGAAGAGCGGCTGTTGCGGCTGGGGGCGGCGGCGGCGCGCGCCTTGCGCTAGGCCGCGGCGCGGGTGGCGCAAGCCGGCTGGGGCGGCGGCTGGGGCGGCGGGCGAAAAAGACACAATGGCTTGTGGCTAACCCCAAGCTTGCGCGGCTTTTTCTGGACCACGCCCCTGCGAGGGGCTATCCTGCGGTGAAACGGGGCGCGACGACCCCGAACAAGAGGCAGATATGGCGTTTCCAGAGCGGTTCTCGAACCTGCCGGATTATGCGTTTCCGCGGCTGCGGAAGCTGCTGGATGCGCATGCGCCCGGCGGTCCGGTGGTGCATATGACCATTGGCGAGCCGCGGCATCCGATGCCGGGTTTTGTCGGGGGGATTTTGGCGCAGAGCCTTGAGGGCTTTGGCGTTTACCCGCCCAATGACGGCACGCCCGAGCTGCTTGCGGCCATCGCGGGATGGGTGGAGCGGCGCTATGGCGTGGCGCTGACGCCAGAGCGGATCATGGTGTTGAACGGCACGCGGGAGGGGTTGTTCAACGCGGCGGTGGCGCTGTCGCCCGAGGTGAAGCGCGGCAAGCGCCCGGTCATCTTGATGCCGAACCCGTTCTATCAGGTCTATGCCGTGGCGGCGCTGACGGTGGGGGCGGAGCCTGTCTATGTGCCCGCCACTGCCGAGACGGGATTTCTGCCCGATTATGAAGGGCTGCCCGCCGAGGTGCTGGACCGGGTGACGGTGGCCTATTTGTGCTCGCCCGCCAATCCGCAAGGCGTGGTGGCCCCGGCGGATTATCTGGCGCGGCTGATGGCCTTGGCCGAGCGCCATGATTTCCGCATTTTCGCGGATGAGTGCTATTCCGAGATCTGGCGCGATGCGCCGCCGCCCGGCGCGCTGGCGGTGGCGGCGGCGCAGGGCGTGGACCCGGAGCGGGTGGCGGTGTTTCATTCGCTGTCGAAGCGGTCGAACCTGCCGGGGTTGCGGTCGGGCTTTGTGGCGACGGGGGCGCAGAGCATGGCGCGCATCCGGCAGTTGCGGTCTTTCGCGGGGGCGCCCTTGCCGCTGCCCATTCAGCGCGTGTCAGAGGCCGCGTGGCAGGATGAGGCGCATGTGGCGGAAAGCCTTGCACTGTATCAGGCGAAATTCGCCATGGCCGATGAGGTCTTTGCCGCAACCCACAACCGGGTGGCGCCGGAAGGCGGCTTTTTCCTGTGGTTGCCGGTGCCCGAGGGGGATGGCGAGACCGCCGCGCTGAAACTGTGGCGCGAAACCGGCGTGCGGGTGTTGCCCGGCGCGTATCTTTCGCGCGATGCCGGGGGCGCGAACCCCGGCAAGGCCTATATCCGGGTGGCTTTGGTCGCCCCACAAACAGAATTGCAGCACGGGCTGATCCGCCTTCGTGACTGCCTCTACGATTGAGGACAGGTAAGGTCATGGCATCCATCAACATGCGTCAGCGCGACCCGCTTCTGGATCAGGACACCGCCGCCATGCTGGAGCGCCGTGGGCGCGAGCTGGTGGGGATTGCCCTGTTGCTGGTGGCGGTTCTGTTCGCGGCGATGCTGGGCAGCTATTCGCCGGAAGATCCGGGCTGGATGGTGGCCACCGATGAGCCTGCCGCCAATATGCTGGGCCGGTTTGGCGCGGCGGTGTCGTCGACGCTGATGATCATCGGCGGCAAAGGCGCGTGGATGCTGCCGGTGATTCTGGGCGTCTGGGGGCTGCGCTTTGTGACCCATCGCGGGGCCGAGCGTGCCATGGGGCGCATCGTCTTTGCGGTGATCGCCGTGGCGCTGGCGTCGGTCTTTGCCGCCACGCTGGTGCCCGGATCGGACTGGCCGCATTCCTTTGGTCTGGGCGGGCTGTTTGGCGACACCATTCTGGGCACCCTGCTGGGCGTGGCCCCGGTGAGCGCAGGCGTGGGCCTGACGCTGTTTTCGCTGATTCTGGGCGGGCTGCTGCTGGTGATGGGGCTGTGGGTGACGGGATTCACCATGGTGGAACTGTCGGTCATCGGGCGGTTTCTGGCGATGGGGTCCATCTTTGCCTATGGCGCGGCCCTGAACATGGCAGGGCGCGGCACCAGCCGCGCGGCGCATGCGCTGGCCGAGCGGCGCGCCGTGCGGGCCGAGGCGATGGCCCATCGCGCGGCCACACGGTCGCAGGCGTGGGACGAGGGCGAGGCGCCGCCTGCCTATCCCCGCACGGCCGCCCCTGCCGCCAAGGCCTTTGCGCCGATGGCGGCGCGCAATGCCGCGATTCACCGCGCCGCTGCCGCGCCGCCCGCCCCCGAGCCGGAAGACACGGCGGCGCAGGCGCAGGAATGGGGCCGCCCTTCGGCCTTGCGCAGCCCGCTGCGCGCCGATCCGCGCTATCCCGAGCCGATGGCCGAGGCGGCGCATTATGCCCCGCCGCGCGAGAAGGCAGGCATTCTGGCCCGCATGCCGCAATTGATGCGGCGCGCCGAGCCCGAGCCCGAGTTGGTCGAGCCGGTGTTGCCCGAATTCACCGATGCGCAGGCCCCGAGTGATGACCGCATCAAGGCGCGGATTTCCGATGCGATCCGGTCGCGGATGCGGCATCCCGGCCCGGTGCTGAACCCGGGGAGCACCGCGCAAACGCGGCGGGAGCCGCCCGTGGCCCGCAGCCTGACACAGCGGTTGCGCGGGCCGCAGCCGCTGATTGCGGACACACGGCGGAGCGTGACCCCGCCTCCGGTGATGGCGCCCGCAGGCCTGCCGCCCGAGCCGCCGTTGACCGCAGCCCAGGTGGTGCCGCTGATGGCGCCGCAGGCCGCCGCGCGCTTTGCCGGGGCAGCGGTGCCGCCCACTGCGCCTTTGGGGGCAACGTCGGGAATGGGCCTGCCCCCTGCCCCGCCGCTGCCGCGCGCCTATCGCGCGGAGGAAGAGCCGGAGGCGTTTGGCGACTCGGCGCAGGCATGGGATGATGTGAACAACATCTTCACGCCCGACCTGCCGCCGGTGCCGCCCTATGCGGATGACGCCGAGGCCGATGAGGCATGGCAGCCGGATGACAATTACGAGCCGGATTATGACCCGACCCCGGTGATGGCCCCGCGCGCGCCGCGTGTGGCCCCGCATATCCCGGTGCCCGAGGTGCGCAAGCCCGTGGTGCAGCATGTGGTGAAAAAGCCGGTGGCCCCGTCGCGGCAGGCGATTGCCGAAAGCCACCCGCGCCTGCGTTTTGACGAGCAGGTGAACCAGCCTTATGAACTGCCGCCGCTGTCGCTGCTGTCCAGCCCGTCGACGGTGGAGCGCTTTGCCCTGTCGGATGAGGCGCTGGAAGAAAACGCGCGGATGCTGGAATCGGTGCTGGATGATTACGGCGTGAAGGGCGAAATCGTCAGCGTGCGCCCCGGCCCCGTGGTCACGATGTATGAGCTGGAGCCTGCGCCGGGCCTGAAGGCGAGCCGGGTCATCGGGCTGGCCGATGACATCGCGCGCAGCATGTCGGCGCTGAGTGCGCGGGTGTCCACCGTGCCGGGCCGGTCGGTGATCGGGATCGAATTGCCCAATGCCACCCGCGAAAAGGTGGTGCTGCGCGAAATCATCGCCGCGCGCGATTTTGGCGACAGCAACATGCGGCTGCCGCTGGCACTGGGCAAGGACATTGGCGGCGATGCGATTGTCGCGAACCTTGCCAAGATGCCTCACCTCCTCATCGCGGGGACCACGGGTTCGGGCAAATCGGTGGCGATCAACACGATGATCCTGTCGCTGCTGTATAAGCTGTCGCCCGAGGAATGCCGGTTGATCATGATCGACCCCAAGATGCTGGAACTGTCGGTTTATGATGGGATTCCGCATCTGCTCTCACCCGTGGTGACGGACCCGAAGAAGGCGGTTGTCGCGCTCAAATGGGTCGTGGGCGAGATGGAAGAGCGCTATCGCAAGATGTCGAAGATGGGCGTGCGCAACATCGAAGGCTATAATGGCCGGGTGCGCGAGGCGCTGGCCAAGGGCGAGATGTTCAAGCGCACCATTCAGACCGGGTTTGACGAGGATACCGGCGAGCCGGTGTTCGAGACGGAAGAATTCGCGCCGGTGGCCCTTCCTTACATCGTGGTGATCGTCGACGAGATGGCCGATCTGATGATGGTGGCGGGCAAAGAGATTGAAGCCTGCATCCAGCGCTTGGCGCAGATGGCGCGGGCGTCGGGCATTCACCTGATCATGGCGACGCAGCGGCCTTCGGTGGATGTGATCACCGGGACGATCAAGGCGAACTTCCCGACCCGGATTTCGTTTCAGGTCACCAGCAAGATCGACAGCCGCACCATTCTGGGCGAGCAAGGGGCCGAGCAACTGCTGGGCATGGGCGACATGCTATATATGGGCAATGGCGCCAAGATCACCCGTATTCACGGGCCGTTCGTGAGCGATGAAGAGGTTGAGGAAATCGTCAACCACCTGAAGAGCTTTGGCCCGCCGGTCTATATGTCGGGCGTGGTGGAAGGCCCGGATGAAGACACCGCATCGGATATTGATGTGGTGCTGGGCCTGTCGAGCGGTGAAGGCGGCGGTGACGACGCGCTGTATGATCAGGCGGTGGCGATTGTGGCCAAGGACCGCAAATGCTCGACCAGCTATATCCAGCGCAAGCTGGGAATTGGCTATAACAAGGCCGCCAAGCTGGTGGAGCAGATGGAAGAGCAAGGCGTGGTCACGGCGGCCAACCATGTGGGCAAGCGCGAGATTCTGGTGCCGGAAACCTGATCCGGGGCCAGAGACGCGACAAAACGCGCGCCCCGGTTGGGGCGCGTTTTTTATTGGTCAGCGCACGGCGTTGAGTTCGGCATCCTGCAAGGTGCAGTCGCGGATCACATCCGCGCCGCAGCGGCGGGGGGTGAGATCGGGGGTGAGGCAGAGGCGCACCTCTTGGATCATACCCGCGCGGCAGGTGACGGTGATCTGATCGGCGCGCAGGCCGGGGTTGGCTTCGAGAAAGGCGCCTTCGATGACCGAGGCGGGCACCTTCAGATCTTGGGTGATCCGGGGGAAGATCGGGGAAATGGTGATGGACTCAAAGGCTTGGCGGGCCAGCGCGTAATAGGCGCGGGCAGAAAGGCCCGAGCAGCGGCCGTGTTTCTTCCATTGGTAGAAGGCGGCCCCGGCCCCGCCGAAGAGATCTGCGACGGCGGCGGTGTCGCTGCGCGACGGGTCGGCGGCGGTGGTGCGGCAATCGCTGGGCCAGCCGCGTTCGTATTGCGGCCAAAGCCCGTGCAGGACAAAGGGCACCCCCCTGCCCCGGTCGCATTGCGGATCGCGGCGGGCGTCGCCTTGCAGGGCGCACCAGTTGGAGGACCAAGACAGCGCCATCACGTAATAGTCGAAATCGCCGGCCCGGTCGCCTTCGGCCCGCGCGGGCGCAGCGGTTGCGCAGATCAGCGCCAGTGCCAGTGCGAGCTTTCGCATTTCCGCTTCCCCTTTCGGTCAAAACCGCCTATATCACCCAAGAATTCCCGACATCGTGGAAATCGCAGGCAAGGCGCCTGCAGCCGTTTTCCCGGCACGGGAGAGATTTGTAAAGGAGTTGGGCATGAACAAGCCGCTTATGGCAAAGGCCACCGCCGTCTGGCTCGTGGACAATACCACCCTGTCGTTCAAGCAGGTCGCGGATTTCTGCGGCATGCATGAGCTTGAGGTGCAGGGCATTGCCGATGGCGACGTGGCGCCCGGCGTGAAGGGCTTTGACCCGGTTGCCAACAACCAGCTGGACGCGGGCGAGATTGAGAAGGGTCAGAAAGACCCGCTCTACAAGCTGAAGCTGAAGTTCAACGCCGCCGCCGTGGGCGAGGAAAAGCGCCGGGGTCCGCGCTATACCCCGCTGTCCAAGCGGCAGGACCGTCCGGCATCGATCCTGTGGCTGGTGAAGTTCCACCCCGAGCTGTCGGATGGGGCGATCGGCAAGCTGGTGGGCACCACCAAGCCGACGATTCAGGCCATCCGCGAGCGCACGCATTGGAACATCAACAACATCACCCCGGTGGACCCGGTGGCGCTGGGGCTGTGCAAGCAGTCGGAGCTGGATGTGGCCGTGCAGGCCGCCGTGCGCCGCCGCGCGGCGGAAGGCATCGTGATGAGCGATGACGAGCGCCGCAAGCTGGTGTCGACCGAGCAGTCGCTGGGCATGCCGGAAGAGCCGAAGATCCCGTCGGGTATGGAGATGTTCTCGCGTCCGGAGAAGGAGGAAAAGCCCGCTGCCGATTTCTCGGATGCGGAAAGCTTTTTCAACCTGCCGCAGCATGATGACGACGAGGACGACGAGGACGACGATCTGCGCCGCTGAGGCGCGCGACCGCGCCCCAAGCGCAGATCAGAGATCGACCGGAGGCACCCTTTGGGGTGCCTTCCTGTTTGCGGGGGGCGGCGCGGGGTTCAGGTTTTCGGCCCAGCGCCGCACCTCGGGCATTCGGGGCCGCGCCACCGGCACGGTGTCCCCATGGGTGAGGATCAGATGCGCGCCCGAACGGTCGGGGCGGAAGCCCACCACCGCCGCCGCCGCCACCCAATAGCTGCGGTGGACGCGCCGCCCAAGATCGGGGTGCAGCACTGCCACCGCATCGGCGATGCGGCCGCGCAGCAGGGTGCGGGTGCCATCGCGCAGCACGACCGCAACATAGTGCTCTTCCGCTTCGAGCAGATAAAGCTGGTGGGTGGCGAAGGTCTGGCCAAACAGATGCACATGCGCAGGCGGCGGCGACTCGGCTGGCAGCGGCGACAAGGCCCCGCCTTCGGACTCGATGAACGCGCCGAGCCTGTCTTGCGCCGCCGAGTTGCGCAGATCGGGCAGAATGCGCGGAATCACATAGGTGGATTGCAGCGTCTCGCCCAGATAACAAAACACCAGATTGAACCCGGTGACCAAGGCCATATCGGTGAGGCTGGGCAGGGGCGCACCCAAGAGCAAGGCGGCCAGCAGCCCGCAGAGCGTGGCCCCCAGCCCCGCCCCGCCGACGGTGAAAAGGCTGTAGGCGGGCCAGTTCATCCGGTGGCACAGCCAGAGCAGCGCATAGAGAAAACTGGTGAAACTGCCAAAGCAGGCGGCGTAGAACAGGGTGAGCCGCAACGGGCCGAAGTTCAGCAAATGGTTGTAAGGACCGATCAGAATGATGCTGAGGCCCATCAGCATCATCATGCCAACGAAATAGGGATGGCGGAATTGCAGCCGCAATTCACGCCACGTGATCTGCAAACGCCTGCCGTTCAAGTAAACAACCTGCATTTCACACCAATCGTCTTGGTCCGCTTGCGGCGGCCTTGCTATCCTGTTGTTACGGGTCGGAGGCTGTTCAGCCCGTTCAAGAGTGATCGTTTCCCTGTTCCGACCCGGGCGTTCCTGTGTCTTTGTCCAAGGTCAGCTTGTCAAAAACACCCCGCCTGTCCAGTGGGAAGCAGATGCCATGCGCCATTTCGGGCCTGTTTTCCCGCAAATCGCGCTGTATCAGAGGCGGCGCCGCGCCCGCAAGGCCGCACCGATGGTGCCATCGTCCAGATAATCGAGTTCGCCGCCAATCGGCACCCCTTGTGCCAGCGAGCTGATCTGCACGTCCAGCGGGGCCAGCGTATCGGCGATGTAATGCGCGGTGGTCTGGCCGTCGACGGTGGCGTTGAGCGCGAGAATCACTTCGGTGACGCCGTCTTGTTCGACGCGGGCGACCAGATCGGGGATGCGCAGCGTGTCGGGGCCGATGGCATCCAAGGCGCTGAGCGTGCCGCCCAGAACGTGATAGCGCCCCTTGAAGGCGCCGCCACGCTCCATCGCCCAAAGATCGGCGACGGATTCCACCACGCAGATCTCACGCGCGTCGCGTGCGGGATTGGCGCAGATGGGGCAGATCTCGGCGGTGCCGATATTGCCGCAAATGCGGCAATCTTGCGCGGTCAGCGCGACCGTGGCCATGGCCTGCGCCAAGGGGGCCATGACGGTATCGCGCCGCCGGAGCAGATGCAGCGCCGCCCGCCGGGCCGAGCGCGGCCCGAGCCCCGGCAGCCGGGCCATCAGCGCGATCAGGGCCTCGATCTCGCGCGGGGGGCCAGAAGGGGGGCCAGAGGGCGCGCCTGACATCGGTCAGAACGGCAGTTTCATGCCGGGGGGCAGGCCCAGACCTTCGGTGAGCTTGGCCAGTTCCGACTGGCTGCGCTCGGCCGCGCGGGATTGGGCATCCTTGATGGCGGCAAGGATCAGGTCTTCGACCACTTCTTTTTCAGAGGCAACAAAGATCGACGGATCGATCTCGAGCCCGGTCAGCTCGCCCTTGGCGGTGCAGCGCGCCTTGACCAGACCGGCCCCCGATTCGCCGATCACCACCGTGCGCGCGAGGTCTTCTTGCATTTCGGCCATCTTGGCCTGCATCTCTTGCGCCTTTTTCATCATGCCGGCCATGTCGCCCAGCCCGCCCAAACCTTTCAGCATCGTCTTGTCCTTTCAATTGTCCTCGAAGGGATCCCATTCATCTTCGACTTCGGGCAGCGCCTCGGCGGCGGCGGCCTGCACCAGATCTTCGGCGGTGCGGATCTCGGCGATCTTGGCACCGGGGAAGGCCAGCATCACGGCCTGCACCAGCGGGGTTTGCAGCACCTCGGCCTCGGTCTGCAACCGCGCGGCATCGCGGGCTTCGGCGATGGTGGGCTGGCCGCCCGAAGAGACGACAGAGACACCCCAGCGCTGGCCTGTGAAGGCCTGCAAGCGTTGGCCCAGCCGCGCGGCGAGATCCTGGCTCGCGCGGGGGGCGGGTTCAAACTCGATCCGGCCGGGGGAATAGCGCACGAGGCGGACGCCTTCCTCGACCTCATAGAGCAGCTTCATGTCCCGCCGGTCGCGGATCAGGGCCACGACCTGATCAAAGCTGGCATAGACCACCTGTTCAGCCGCCAGCGCCATCACCTGCCCGGCGCCGTTCATCACTGGCCCGCGCATCGGGGCCGAAGGCGCGCGCACCATGCCATGCACGGCCCCGCCGCCCGCCGGCGCCCCGCCCGCAACCGGCCCCGGCGCGTTCTGCAAGCGCCGCACCAGCGATTCGGGATCGGGCAGATCGGCCACATGCGTCAGCCGGATGATCGCCATTTCGGCGGCCATCATCGCATTGGGGGCCAGCCCCACCTCTTCGATCGCCTTCAAGAGCATCTGCCACATCCGGCTCAGCGACCGCATCGGCAAGGCCTTGGCCATCTCAAGCCCGCGCGCGCGCTCATCCGGCGGGGTGGTCGGGTCTTCGGCGGCCTCGGGCGTGATCTTGAGGACGCTGACCCAATGGGTGATCTCGGCCAGATCGCGCAGGATCGCCATCGGATCGGCGCCATCGGCATATTGCCCGGCCACTTCCGTGAGCGCCGCCGCCGCCTCGCCCTTCATGATCATGTCGAAAAGATCAAGCACACGGCCCCGGTCGGCCAGCCCCAGCATGGCGCGCACTTGCAGCGCGGTGGTTTCCCCGGCGCCATGGGCGATGGCCTGATCCATCAGGCTCATGGCATCACGGACCGAGCCTTCGGCGGCCCGGGTGATCAGCGCCATGGCATCGGGGGCCAGTTGCGCGCCTTCCAGCGCGGCCACCTTGGACAGATGCGCCATCATCACCTCGGGCTCGATCCGCTTGAGGTCGAACCGCTGACAGCGCGAAAGCACGGTGACCGGCACCTTGCGGATCTCGGTGGTGGCGAAGATGAATTTCACATGCGCCGGCGGCTCTTCCAGCGTTTTGAGCAGCGCGTTGAAGGCACTGGTCGAAAGCATGTGCACTTCGTCGATGATGTAAATCTTATAGCGCGCGCTGGCGGCGCGGTAATGCACCGAATCGATGATCTCACGGATATCGCCCACCCCGGTGCGCGAGGCCGCGTCCATCTCCATCACATCGACATGGCGGCCTTCGGCGATGGCGCGGCAAGGTTCGCACTGGCCACAAGGCTCGGTCGTGGGGCCGCCGCTGCCATCGGGGCCCACACAGTTCAGCCCCTTGGCGATGATCCGCGCCGTGGTGGTCTTGCCCACCCCGCGCACCCCTGTCATCACAAAGGCATGGGCGATGCGGTCGGCGGCAAAGGCGTTCTTGAGCGTGCGCACCATCGCCTCTTGCCCGATCAGATCGGCAAAGGTGGCGGGGCGGTATTTCCGCGCCAGAACCTGATAGGATTTGTCGGGGCTGTCAGACATAATGCGTTCCGGGGGTGACTTGCCCCCAACCTAGGCGCTCCCGCCGCCCGCGTCCACCCGAAGGCCCGACGATGACCCTTGAGATTGCAGAAATACCGGCGCTTGGCGGCACGCTGGCGCTGTGCCCGATGCCGGGGCGACAGGGTGATTACGCGGGCGACCTTGCCCGCCTGCGCGACTGGCGGCCCGCGCTGGTGCTGACGATGACCTCACGGCTGGAACTGGCCACCAAAGGGGCGGGCAACCTGCCCGCCGATCTGGCGGCGGCGGGCATTGCGTGGTGCCATCTGCCGGTCCCGGATTTCGGCACCCCTAAAGCGGACACCGCCGCACTTTGGCCCAAGGCTTCGGCACAGGCGCGCGCCCTCCTCGCGGGCGGGGGCCGGGTGCTCGCGCATTGCATGGGCGGTTGCGGCCGGTCGGGCATGGCGGTGCTGCGCCTGTTGGTCGAGGGCGGCGAAGACCCCGACACCGCCTTGGCCCGCCTGCGCGCCGCGCGCTCTTGCGCGGTGGAAACCAAGGCGCAACAGCGTTGGGCAAGCGCGCGCTAAACCCTTTCATCTGTTCTAAAATATCCCCGCCGGAGGCTCCCGCAGGTGCAACCCGTGCTCAGGCCCGATGATAGGGCGCCCCCGCCAGGATCGAGGCGGCGCGGTAGAGCTGTTCGCAGAGCATCACCCGCACCAGCATATGCGGCCAGACCATCTTGCCAAAGCTGAGCGAGGCATCGGCCCGTGCCCGCAAGCCCGGGTCGATCCCATCCGCGCCGCCGATGACAAAGGCCAGATCCTGCCGCCCTTCGTCGCGCCAGCGCGCGAGCATGGTGGCAAAGTCGGGGCTGCTGACCAGCGCGCCGCGTTCGTCCAGCGTCACCATCAGGGCGCCCGCAGGCACTGCGCGGGCCAGAAGCTCGGCCTCGGCGGCCATGCCGCCGCCGCGCTTGTCCTCGACCTCATGCGTGCTGAGCGGGCCAAGCGAGAGGGCGCGCCCCGAACGGTCGAATCGGGTGGTGTAATCGTCGATCAAGGCCCGCTCGGGGCCGGTGCGAAGCCGGCCCACAGCGCAAAGATGCAGGCGCATGGGATCAGACGACCGACCCGCGCAGGGCATCGCCCGAAGGCAGCCACATCTTTTCCAGCTGATAGAACTCGCGCACTTCCGGGCGGAAGACATGGACGATCACGTCGCCGGTGTCGATCAGCACCCAATCGCCGGTTTCCTTGCCTTCCATCTTGCAGACAAGGCCAAAGCTTTGCTTCACGCGGTCGGCGAGCTTTTCGGCAATCGCCGCCACCTGTCGGGACGACCGCCCCGAGCAGATCACCATGTAATCGGCCACGTCCGAGCGGCCGCGCAGGTCGATCTGCACGACCTGTTCGGCCTTGTCGTCTTCGACCGAGGCGAGCACTGTTTGCAGCAACTCATCGGCGGTGTAATCCGGGGCGCTTGCGCGGTTGGCCCGGGGTCCGACCGGCAGCCCGGTCGCAGGATCTGAGTGAGACAGGACATCGTCCTCCATCTGACGCGCCGATCCATCCCCGGCGCCGGGACACCCCGAAAGGTAGCACCCTTGGGTGTCAACCTCAACAAAGCGGGCAAGCCGGGGTGCATAGCGCCGATCCGCCGCCTGCGCAAGGCAAGAAGGGCCGCAGGCCGTGCCGCGCGACCAAGAGAACCTTGCCTGACGCGGCGTTTGGGCGTATCAAGCGCGCCATGACCGGGTTCATCTATTTCAACATCACCGACCATGCGCGGCTGCCAGCCCGCTTTTTCGGCATGACCCGCACGGTGCTTGCGCGGCTGTGAAACGGCCCGCCTTGCGCGCCGCTGGCGCGCGCCCTTCGCTATTCCCAAGCCATCCCAAGATAAGGTGAGAGCCATGACCGCTCCGCGTACGCTTTACGACAAGATCTGGGACGATCACGTCGTCCATCAGGCCGAAGACGGCACCTGCCTTTTGTATATCGACCGCCATCTGGTGCATGAAGTCACCAGCCCGCAGGCTTTTGAAGGCCTGCGGATGACCGGGCGCCGCGTGCGCGCGCCCGAAAAAACCATCGCGGTGCCCGATCACAACGTGCCCACCACGCTGGACCGCGCCAATGCGGCCACGATGACCGAAGACAGCCGCGTGCAGGTGGCCGCGCTGGACAAGAACGCCAAGGACTTCGGGATCAACTATTATCCGGTGTCCGATGTGCGTCAGGGCATCGTGCATATCGTGGGCCCCGAACAAGGCTGGACCCTGCCCGGCATGACGGTGGTGTGCGGTGACAGCCACACGGCCACGCATGGCGCCTTTGGGTCGCTCGCGCATGGCATCGGCACCTCGGAAGTCGAGCATGTGCTGGCCACGCAGACGCTGATTCAGCGCAAGGGCAAGAACATGAAGGTGGAGATCACCGGCAGCTTGCGCCCCGGTGTGACCGCGAAAGACATCACCCTGTCGGTGATCGGCGCCACCGGCACCGCAGGCGGCACCGGCTATGTGATCGAATATTGCGGGCAGGCGATCCGCGAGCTTTCCATGGAAGGCCGGATGACCGTGTGCAACATGGCCATCGAAGGCGGTGCGCGCGCCGGCCTGATTGCGCCGGATGAAAAGACCTTTGCCTATTGCATGGGCCGCCCGCATGCGCCCAAAGGCGCCGCTTGGGAGGCGGCAGTGGCCTATTGGAAGACGCTGTTCTCGGATGAGGGCGCGCATTGGGACAAGGTCGTCACCCTGCGCGGTGAGGATATCGCCCCCGTCGTCACTTGGGGCACCAGCCCCGAGGACGTGCTGCCGATCACCGGCACCGTGCCCGCGCCCAGCGATTTCACCGGTGGCAAGGTCGAGGCGGCGGCGCGCAGTCTGGACTACATGGGTCTGACCCCGGGTCAGAAACTGTCGGACATCGCGATTGACACCGTGTTCATCGGGTCTTGCACCAATGGCCGGATCGAAGATCTGCGCGCGGCGGCCGAGATCCTGAAAGGCCGCAAGATCAAGGTGAAACGCGCGATGGTGGTGCCGGGTTCGGGCCTTGTGCGGGCACAGGCGGAAGAAGAAGGTCTGGCACAGATCTTCATCGATGCGGGCTTTGAATGGCGGCTTGCGGGCTGTTCCATGTGCCTTGCGATGAACCCGGACCAGTTGGCCCCAGGCGAGCGCTGTGCCGCCACGTCGAACCGCAACTTCGAAGGCCGTCAGGGCCGTGGCGGGCGCACGCATCTGATGTCGCCCGCGATGGCGGCGGCCGCGGCGATCACCGGGCATCTGACCGATGTGCGCGAGATGATGGCGGAAGCCGTCTGAGCCTTCGGGACAAGGATCGCGCGGCCCTAGCGGCGGCGCGGTCCTTTCCGCAACAGCAGGACCAGCGCGTTCAGCGCGATCATGACCAGACCTGTCAGTTCGAAGATCACGTTGAACCGCACATCCCCGACCCGCAGATTGATGATCTCGTCAAAATGATGAAACCCGACCGCCCGGAAGGCCACGAAGCCAGACACGACGATCAGGCCCAGCAGGGCCAGAGCGTTGCGCCGCAGGTCGCGTCGCATCAGATACAGGCTGGTGGCGAGAAGCAGCAGGATCACGGCAAGCAAGGCCATGATCACGCCGCGCTGCACACCGCGGCGGTCTTCGTACCAGCCTTGCTGGTGGGCGATGCAGCGGCCGGTGGCCGTGAGCAGGGATTGCAGGTCGAGTTGCTTGTTGAGGGCCAGAAAGGCCATGGCGATGCAGATCACGCCCCAGAACAGCTGCGCGCGGCGGGAGCCGCCCCGGCTGCGGAGCACCACCCGCAACGCCAGAAGCGCGCAGAGGGCATAGGCCGCCACCGTGCCCCAGCCCCAGATCGTGGGATCTCCGATCGTCGGCGACCAGCGGTTGAAGGCGCAGGTGCGCAGCAGGGACAGGTCGATGGTCTGAAACATAAAGCTCTGCGATCCGGTTCGGGTCGCGCCATCCTAACAGCGCCGGCTGCATAGCCAAGCCCCGCCGGCACCCAGCATCAAGGACCCCACCCATGGACAAATTTACCACACTGACCGGCATCGCGGCCCCCATGCCGCTGGTGAACATCGACACCGACATGATCATTCCCAAGCAGTTCCTGAAGACCATCCAGCGCTCGGGCCTTGGCAAGAACCTGTTTGACGAGATGCGCTACACGCAAGACGGGCAGGAGATTCCCGACTTCGTGCTGAACCAGCCCGCCTATCGCAATGCGGAAATCATCGTGGCGGGCGACAATTTCGGCTGCGGGTCGTCGCGCGAGCATGCGCCTTGGGCGCTGCTGGATTTCGGCATCCGCTGCGTGATTTCCACCAGCTTTGCCGACATCTTCTATAACAACTGCTTCAAGAACGGCATTCTGCCGATCGTGATGCCGCAAGAGGTGGTGGATGTGCTGATGGCCGATGCCCGCAAGGGGGCCAATGCGCGGGTCACCGTGGATCTGGTGACGCAGACCGTGACGACCTCGGACGGGCAGAGCTTTGGCTTTGAGGTCGACGCCCACCGCAAGCATTGCCTGCTGAACGGGTTGGACGATATCGGGCTGACCCTGGAAAAGGCGGCGGCGATCGACAGCTTCGAGGCCAAGAACGCCACGCTGCGCCCTTGGGCCTGAAAATCCTTGAACCACAACATCTTGGGCTGCCCTCTGGGGCGGCCCTTTTGTTTTCGCCCCTCTGATGCAATCCTGCGACACATTGGCCGCGAATGTGCCACAATAATTAATCACACAAGTCCAAGGCATTGCGAGGTGACACGAAAGAAGGCACAAATTGGGCGAGATTGAGGCGAGCCGTCACAATGGCGGTAAGATCCTCGGAACAAGGCTCCGGCACAGAATCGGGTCCAACCGGGTAAAGGGTAACAGAACTGTGGTCTCGCGATTCTCGGGGGCAATTTTGCGCGCCATGCTGGTGATGGGGGTTGTGGTGACACCCTCTGTCCTCATCAGCGACGTGTCGATGGATGCCCGCCAGATGGCCGCGCTGGTGGCCCTGTTCGCCGGGATGCTGACCTTTGTCGAATACAACACCGCCGCCCCCAGCCTGATCGAGTTCCGCGATGCGCCGCCGTTCAACCGTGTGCGTCTGGCGATGCTGTTTGCCACCGTCTTTTGCCTGTCGGTGATGGAATCGGGCAGCGCCGGGGCCAACAGCCTGAGCGCGCTGGTGCAGGCGATTGGCCATCTGATCGGGCAATCGATGGATTTCCCCTATTCTCCGGTGCGGCTGGCCAAGCTGATGCTGGCCGAAAGCGCCACGCCCGAGCAGGTGCAGGCGGTGCGGGATGCGGCGGGGCTGGCTTATCTTACCTCTCTCATCTCCCTGTCGGTGTTTGTGATCTTGTTGAAATCCGGCAGCTGGCCGCTGCGCGACCGGGTGTTCAACGTGTGGATCAACCTGCCCACCTTTGACCCGACCGCAGGCGATCTGGTCGACCGGCTGGAGCGCGATGGCCGTATCAATATTGCACTGGGCTTTCTGATTCCTTTCATCATTCCGTTTATCGTCAGCGTGACCTCGGCCGGGATCAACCCCGACTGGATGACCGCATCGCAAACTCTGGTCTGGATGATGACAGCATGGGCCTTTTTGCCTGCAAGCCTGTTCATGCGCGGGATCGCGCTGGGGCGGATCGCCGAAATGGTCCGCGATGTGCGCCGCGCGCAAGTGGCGCGCGACCGCTCCGCCACCTCGCGCGCGTCGCGGGTGTTCTGATCGCATGGGCCGGGCCCTGCGGGGCCGAGCCTGTGCGGCTGGCCTATTGGAACACCGATCTGAACCGCGACGGGCCGGGGCTTTTGCTGCGCGATCTGGAAAAGACTGCCGACCCAACCCAAGACTCCGCCTCTGACTTGCGCGTGGCCACAGCGGTGATTGCCGCCTTGCAGGCCGATGTGCTGGTGATTTCGGGATTTGACTATGATGCCGGGGGGCTGGCGCTGGCGGCGCTGAATCGGGGGCTGCCGCAGCCCTATCCGCATCTGGTGCCGTTGCGGCCCAACACCGGGGTGGCCAGCGGCTTTGATCTGGATGGCAACGGGCGGCGGGGCGAGGCGCGCGATGCGCTGGGCCATGGCCGCTTTCCGGGCGAAGGCGGCCTGGCGATTCTGTCGCGGCTGCCGGTGGATGCGGCGGCGGGGGCGGATCATTCGGGCCTGTTGTGGCGCGATCTGCCGGGGGCCGATCTGCCCCCCCTGCCCGCCGGCGCGGCGGAGGTTTTGCCGCTGTCCACGACCGGGCATCATGACACAGCGCTGGTGCTGCCCGATGGCCGCCGCCTGCATCTGCTGACATGGCACGCAACGCCCCCGGCCTTTGACGGGCCCGAGGGGCGGAATGTGAAGCGCAACCATGACGAAACGGCGTTCTGGCTGCATCTTCTGGACAGCCCGCAAGCGCCGCCGCCGCCCTTTGTGCTGATCGGGCAGGCCAATCTGGACCCGGACAAGGGCAACGGCGATGCGTCAGCCCTGCGCGCGCTGCTTTCCGATGCGCGGGTGCAGGATGTGCTGGCGGGCGATACGGTGGATTATGGCGGCGCGCTGGGGCCGTTGCGGGTGGCCTATATCCTGCCCTCGGCGGGGATCACGGTCACGGCGGCGGGCCATGCCCCGCAGCCGGAGGGGGCGCGGCACCATCCGATCTGGGTGGAAATAAGCCCCTGAGGGCCTGCTTTCCCCAAGGACCGCTTGACCCTGTGCGGCCCATTGGCTACGCCGCTGCCAACCCGTCAGACAGGAGCCTTTTGATATGGCAAACCCTTCCCTTCTTATCCTCGCCGGTGACGGCATCGGCCCCGAAGTCATGGCCGAAGTGAAGAAAATCATCGGCTGGATGGGCGCCAAGCGCGGCGTGACCTTTGATGTCAGCGAAGATCTGGTCGGCGGCTGCGCTTATGACAAGCATGGCACGCCGCTGCACGATGACACCATGGCCAAGGCGCAAGAGGTGGATGCCGTGCTGCTGGGCGCGGTGGGTGGCCCGAAATATGACACGCTGGATTTCAGCGTGAAGCCCGAGCGCGGCCTGCTGCGCCTGCGCAAGGAGATGGACCTGTTTTCCAACCTGCGCCCGGCACAATGCTTTGACGCGCTGGCCGATTTTTCTTCGTTGAAGAAAGATGTGGTGGCGGGGCTGGATATCGTCATCGTGCGCGAATTGACCAGCGGCGTCTACTTTGGCGAGCCGCGCGGGATTTTCACCGAAGGCAATGAGCGCGTGGGCATCAACACCCAGCGTTACACCGAATCCGAAATCGCGCGTGTGGCGCGGTCGGCGTTCGAGCTTGCGCGCAAGCGCGGCAACAAGGTCTGCTCGATGGAGAAGGCCAATGTGATGGAATCCGGCATCCTGTGGCGCGATGTGGTGCAGGAGATCCATGACAAGGAATATCCCGATGTGCAGCTGTCGCATATGTATGCGGATGCGGGCGCGATGCAGCTGACCCGCTGGCCCAAGCAGTTTGACGTGATCGTCACCGACAACCTGTTTGGCGACCTGCTGTCGGATCTGGCGGCGATGCTGACCGGATCGCTGGGCATGCTGCCCTCGGCCAGCCTTGGCGCGCCGATGGCCAATGGCCGCCCGAAGGCGCTGTATGAGCCGGTGCATGGCTCGGCCCCGGATATTGCCGGGCAAGGCAAAGCGAACCCGATCGCCTGTATCCTGAGCTTTGCGATGGCGCTGCGCTATTCGTTCGACATGGGCGACGAGGCGGCACGGGTGGAAAAGGCCGTGGAAAAGGTGCTGGCCGATGGTCTGCGCACCGCCGATCTGATGGGCCCGGAAGGCGGCACCCCGATTTCGACCAGCCAGATGGGCGATGCGATCGTGGCAGCGCTGGACGCAAGCCTGTAAGCCACTGGCAAGATGTTGCACAAAGGCCCGCCACCCGGCGGGCCTTTGTCATTTCGGCGCTGCGGGGCGTTGAGGCGGGGGGCGGTTTCTGCGCATAGTGGTGGCGCAAACAGGGTGGCGCAGTGCCCCTGTCGGCCGGAGGAACCCATGGGACATAACCTGAAAGGCGCGCTTTACGCGCTGCTGGCCTTTGCGATCTATGCAACCCATGACGTGGTGATCAAGTTTCTGGGCGAGAGTTACAACTCGTTTCAGATCATCTTTTTCTCGGGCCTTCTGGGCTTTCCCCTGATCACCTTCATGCTGATGAGCGACCGGACCGATGGCAACCTGATCCCGCGCCATCCGTGGTGGTCTTTGCTGCGGTCGTTGACCGCGGTGTCGACCGGGGCGGCGGGGTTTTACGCCTTTACCGTGCTGCCCTTGGCGCAGACCTATGCGATTTTGTTCGCGATGCCTTTGCTGATCACGGTGCTGGCGATTCCGATGCTGGGGGAAAAGGTGGGGGCGCGCCGGGGCATTGCCGTGGTGGTGGGGCTGATCGGCGTGCTGATCGTGCTGCGCCCCGGGTCGGCCGAGCTGTCTTGGGGGCATCTGGCGGCCCTGTCGGCGGCGCTGACGGGATCGCTCACCTCGGTGATCGTGCGCAAGATCGGGTCGGATGAACGGTCTGCGGTCTTGATGCTGTATCCGATGGTGGCGACGTTTCTGCTGACCGGGGCAATGATGCCCTTTGTCTATGTGCCGATGCCGCTGGAGCATCTGGCGCTGACGGGGGTGATCGCGCTGATGGCCTTTGTGGCGGCGATGCTGTCGATCGCGGCCTATCGCACGGCACCGGCGATCATTGTGGCACCGATGCAATATTCGCAGATCATCTGGGCGGTGATCTATGGCGCGCTGCTGTTTGACGAAGAGGCGGATTTCTACACGCTGCTGGGCACCGGGGTCATCATCGCGTCGGGGATTTACATCGTGCTGCGCGAAGGCACGGGCAGCGTGTCGAAAAACAGCCCGGTGCTGTCGAACAAATCACGCCCGGAAACCGGATTGATGCCCCGCATCAGCCTGCTGCTGAAACGCGGCGACTGGCGGCGGGGGGCATAAGGGCGGGGCGCCTAAGGGCCTCACGCATCGCTGCGCGAGGCCATTTGTCGAAAAGTGTTTGAACTCGCTGGTATTACTGCCACATTCTTAATGAGGTCGTGGAGGGTTTTACCTTGGCAAGCAACAATGACATTTGTGAAGCGCGGGTGGGCGGGCACTGGGCTGTCATCACCATTGAAGAAGCTTTAACCCTTCGTAGCAAACCCCTTCTTCGCTGCGTGGAATGTCACGGCCAGTTGCGCACACACAAACTGGCGAATAACGGAATGCGCGCGCATTTTGAACATCGCAAAGGCCATAACGGTTGCTCGCGTGGGAGCAGCTATGGCGGACATAAGATGCGGCATCCCGACGCTCTGGAATAGCCCTTGGGTGTCAAGTTTCCCGCGAGCCCTCTTGCAATGAGCAAGGGACAGGTTTAAGGCGGTGCGCACGGTCGGAGCGTAGCGCAGTCTGGTAGCGCACCTGCTTCGGGAGCAGGGGGTCGGAGGTTCGAATCCTCTCGCTCCGACCATTTTTCCCGCCTATGTCCCCATATGACGCTGTGGTCAGCTTTCGACCTTCAGCACGATTTTGCCGGTGTGGGCCGAGCTTTCCATATGGGCATGGGCGGCGGCGGCCTTTTCCAGCGGGAATTCGCTGTCCATCACCGGGGCGAAATGGCCTGCGGCGATCATCGGCCAGACATGGGTTTCTACCGCGCGGGCGATGCGGGCCTTGGCCGCGTCGGATTGCGGGCGCAAGGTAGAGCCGGTGAGCGTCAGGCGGCGCACCATCAGTTCGGAAAAGTTCAGTTCCACCTTGGGGCCTTGCAGAAAGGCGATCTGCACGAGGCGGCCATCATCGGCCAGCGTGCCGATGTTGCGCGGCAGGTAAGGGCCGCCCACCATATCGAGAATCAGGTTGGCGCCGCCCATGGCCTTGATCTCGGCCGCCCAATCCTCGGTCTTGTAGTTGAAGGCGCGCTCGGCGCCGAGCGCTTCGCAGGCGCGGGCCTTGGCGTCGCTGCCGGCGGTGGTGAAGACGCGGGCGCCGAGCGCGCGGGCGATCTGAATGGCGGTGGTGCCGATGCCCGAGGCGCCGCCGTGGACCAAGAACCGCTCTCCGGCCGTCAGGCCGCCGCGCATGACCACGTTGGACCAGACGGTGAAGCAGGTTTCAGGCAGGCAGGCGGCCTCTGCCATCCCCATCCCGGCGGGGACGGGCAGCGTGTGCTGTTCATGGGTGGTGACATATTCGGCATAGCCGCCACCGGGCAGCAAGGCGCAGACCTTGTCGCCGATCTTCCAGCGGGTGACGTTGGGGCCAAGTTCGACCACGGTTCCCGATGCCTCGAGCCCCGGCAGCGGCGAGGCATTGGCGGGCGGCGCATAGCGGCCCGCGCGTTGCAGCGCATCGGGGCGGTTCACCCCGGCATAGGCCACGCGAATGACGATCTGGCCATGGCCGGGGACCGGCACCGGATGGGTCGCGGGTTTGAGCACATCTGGCCCGCCGGGTTCGGAAATCTCGACGGCGCGCATGGTGTGGGACAGGGTCATCGGCAACCTTTCAGCGGAAACGGTCCATCATCTTGCCCGGCAGATCCTCGGGGGTTTCGGGCCTGCGGATCTTTTCCATCAGTTTCAGCGGCCCGGCAAGCACCGCCTTGGCAACGGGATTTTCGCGCATCGCCGCCTTGGCCTTTTCGATGCCCATGACGTTTTCAATGCGGCGGTCGAGGAAATCCCATGTGGCCTGATGGCCGGGGCTGTCATCGCCCAGCCAGAAGAGCACGGTGGCGGAGTAAACGGCCGAGAGCGTCGCGCGTTTGCTATACCAGTTGAAATCGCGGCTGGTGTCGCCCAAGGCCGACCAGATGGCATCTGACGTGCCCCAGATGGCGCGCGCACCTTCGGCGGCATAGATCGGCAGCGCGAAGAGCGTGGTGCCGCGACGGACGGCCTCTTTGTCCTCGACCAGTTCCAGACGCAGGCGCACGGCCTTGGCGATGCGGTCGCGGTAGCGCAGGGCGGAGAGATCGGTGGCGGCAAGCTGTTCGCGCAACCGCGCATCGCCGCGCCGGTGATAGGCAAGCGCGAGATCCACCCCGCCGCGCGGGAACAGCGCGCGGGCCAGACCATCATGCACGCCTGAATCGCGGATGGCGGCGCGCAGCGTGGTTTCGGACCAGCCATCAAAAGGCACATGCAGCAAGGCGGCATCCAGCAGGCGGTCTTCGGGAGTTGCTTCGGGTGTCATGGTCGGCATCCTTTGCAGGGAGACGGGGATCGGGGGCTGTAGACAGGGACAGTGATGTTTGTTATAGCGCGCCCTGCCTGCACATACAGTGCAACTCTAACCTAGGAAGGTGGTGACAACCACATGCAGGTCAGCGTCCGTGACAACAACGTTGAGCAAGCCCTCCGGGCTCTCAAGAAAAAGCTCCAGCGCGAAGGCGTGTTCCGCGAAATGAAGCTCAAGCAGCATTTCGAGAAACCCTCCGTCAAGAAAGCGCGCGAGCAAGCCGAAGCCGTTCGCCGTGCGCGCAAGCTTGCGCGCAAGAAGGCATTGCGCGAAGGCGGCGTTTAAGTCGTTTTTGGAAAGCTGGGCCGGGGGTGTATCCTTTGGCCTTTTGATCAACCCCCGTCCGCAAGGCCGGGGGTTTTTCTTTTGGCGCGCCCGTGCAGGCGGGACACGGCAAGGGCCCGCCTGCACAGTGACTGTGCAGTTGAAAGCGGGCGGGTCGTGCTTAGCTGCGGTGCAGCACAACCAAAGGACACGTCCCGATGACGACAGATGCACTTTTCCGCCCCTTCACGCTCAAGGGCATGACCCTTGCGAACCGGATCGTGATGGCCCCGATGACCCGCGCCATGGCGGCGGGCGGGATTCCGGGCGCAGCGCAGACCGATTACTACCGCAAGCGGGCCGAAGGTGGCGTCGGGCTGATCCTGACGGAAGGCACCGTGATCAACCGTCCGGCGTCGCGCAACCTGCCAGGCATTCCGTTTTTCCATGGCGAGGCCGCGCTGAAAGGCTGGGCCGATGTGGCGCAGGCGGTGCATGGCGCGGGTGGCAAGATCGCGCCGCAGATCTGGCACACCGGATCGACCCGCGCCGGGGCTTGGGTGCCGGAGGCCGAGGTGGAAAGCCCGTCGGGTTTGGTCGGACCGCATGACCCGCGCGGCATCGCGATGAGCGAGGAAGACATCGCCGACACCATCGCCGCCTTTGCGGCAGGCGCGCGCGATGCCAAGGCGGCGGGCTTTGATGCGGTGGAGCTGCACGGGGCGCATGGCTATCTGATCGACCAGTTCTTCTGGTCGGGCACCAACCTGCGCGATGACCATTGGGGCGGGGCCACGATTGCCGAGCGCTCGCGCTTTGCCGCCGAGATCGTTCGTGCCACGCGCGCGGCGATTGGCCCGGATTTCCCGCTGATCCTGCGGGTGAGCCAGTGGAAGCAGCAGGACTATGCCGCGCGGCTGGCGGAAACCCCTGCCGAGATGACCGACTGGCTGTTGCCTCTGGTAGAGGCGGGGGTGGATATCCTGCATTGCTCGCAGCGGCGGTTCTGGGTGGCCGAGTTCCCCGAGCTGGATGGCGAGGACGGGCTGAACTTTGCCGGCTGGGCCAAGAAGCTCACCGGGGCGGCCACGATCAGCGTGGGGTCCGTGGGGCTCAATTCCGATTTCGGCGGGGCCTTCGCGGGCGAAGCGTCGCAGAACACGCCGATCGACGGGCTGATCCGCCGGATGGAGCGCGAGGAGTTCGACCTGATCGCCGTGGGCCGCGCGCTGATTTCCGATGCGCAATGGGTGCGGAAGGTGGAAGAAAACCGCATGGCCGAGCTGGGCGGGTTTGATGCGGCCGATCTGGCGGTTCTGGCCTGAGGTTGGCGGCGGCCCCGGGTGTCGGGGCCGCCACAGCACCGCAAGGGCGGTGTTTACACCGCGATGGCGGTGGTTTTCACCACCGTGCGCAGGGCAAAGGAGGATTGCATCTGCCGCACGCCCGGCAGGCGTGACAGAAACTGGCGGTGGATGCGGGCGAAATCCTCGGTGTCTTCGGCCATGATCTTCAGCAGATAATCCGCCGCGCCCGCCATCAGGTGGCATTCGAGCAGGTCGGGCAGGCGCGCCACCTCGCGCTCGAAGGCGTCGAGCAGCTCTTCGGCTTGGCTTTGCAAGGTGATTTCCACGAAAACCGTGGTGAGCCGCCCGATCTTGCGGGTGTCGAGCAAGGCGACATAGCCCGCGATATAGCCTTCTTCCTCCAGCCGCTGGGTGCGGCGGTGGCAGGCCGAGGGCGACAGGTTGACCCGTTCGGACAGGTCGGCATTGGTGATACGGCCATCGCGTTGCAGCACATTCAGGATGCGGCGGTCTGTTGCGTCGAGTTCCATGGGTGTCGGTGATTTCTTTCGCAGAGATGGGTTTTTGCAGGCAATCTTACGCCAAGGGGCGCGGGTTGTCGCGGAAAATTCAAAGAAGTGACGGGCGATCGGCGCGACACTGACGGCATAAACCAACAAACGACAGGGTGGAGAGTATGAAGATCGGTTGCCCGAAGGAGATCAAGCCGCAGGAATTCCGCGTGGGCATGACGCCAGATGCGGTGCGCGATGCGGTGGCGCATGGCCATTCGGTGCTGGTGGAGACCGGCGCGGGGCTGGGCGCAGGCTTTGCGGATGCGGATTATACGGCGGCGGGTGCGAAGATCGCGCCGGATGCCGAAAGCGTCTTTGCCGAAAGCGGCATGATCGTGAAGGTGAAGGAGCCGCAGGCGGCCGAGCGCAAGCGGCTGCGCGAGGGGCAGGTGCTGTTCACCTATCTGCATCTGGCCCCCGATCCAGAACAGACGCGCGATCTGCTCGACTCGGGCGTGACGGCGATTGCCTATGAAACAGTGACCGACCGCGCGGGCGGGTTGCCGCTGCTGGCACCGATGTCCGAGGTGGCGGGGCGGTTGGCGCCGCAGGTGGGGGCGTGGACGCTGCAAAAGGCCAATGGCGGGCGCGGCGTACTTTTGGGCGGTGTGCCGGGGGTGCTGCCGGCCCGCGTGGTGGTGATCGGCGGCGGCGTGGTGGGCACCCATGCGGCGCGGGTCGCGGCAGGCATGGGGGCGGATGTGGTGGTGCTGGACCGCTCGCTCACCCGGCTGCGCTATCTGGATGATGTGTTTGCGGGCGTGTTCCGCAATGCCTATGCCAGCGGGGCGGCGACGGCAGCGGCGGTGGCCGAGGCGGATCTGGTGATTGGCGCGGTGCTGATCCCCGGCGCGGCGGCGCCAAAGCTGGTGAGCCGGGCGCAACTGGGAACGATGAAGCCGGGGGCGGCGATTGTGGATGTGGCGATCGATCAGGGCGGGTGCTTTGAGACCAGCCGGGCCACCACGCACCAAGACCCGATCTATGAGGTGGATGGCATCATGCACTATTGCGTGGCCAATATGCCGGGGGCGGTGGCCCGCACCTCGACGTTGGCCTTGGGCAATGCCACCCTGCCCTTCCTGCTGGCGCTGGCCGACAAGGGCTGGAAGACCGCCTGCGCGGATGACTCGCATCTGAAGGCCGGGTTGAACACCCATGCCGGGAAGCTGACCTATGCGGCAGTGGGCGAAGCGCTTGGCCTGCCGGTGATCAGCGCGGATGCCGCGATCAAGGGCTGAGGCTTGGCGCGCAGGCCCCCGCGAAACCGGGGGCCTGCGACGGGATCAGGCTTCGCGGCGCTGAAGGGTGTCGCGGATTTCTTTCAGCAGATCGACTTCGGTCGGGCCAGCAGGCGCGGCGGCGGCGGCTTCGGCCTTTTCCTTGCGGATGACCTGATCCTTGAGCCGGTTCACCGCCTTGACCAGCAGGAAGACCACCCAAGCGATGATCAGGAAGTTGATGACGGCGGTGATGAAGGCGCCATAGGCAAAGACCGGAACCCCCGCCTCGCGCGCGGCGGCGAGCGACACCGGATCGGTGCCCGACAGGTCGATGAAGTGGTTCGAGAAATCGACGCCGCCGGTGATCAGGCCGATGATCGGGTTGATCAGATCGGCGACCAGCGAGTTCACGATGGCGGTGAAGGCGGCGCCGATGATGATGCCAACGGCCAGATCAACCACATTGCCCTTGGCGATAAACGCCTTGAATTCATTAATCATTCCACATTTCCCTCTTGGCTGCCTTGCGTGTGGCAGCTTGACTGTGCGCTGTGTCCCGGCGCATGGGGCTGTTTATGCCACAGTCGCGATGCGTTGCGCAGGGGGAATTCCGGAAAGACTGTGTCATCACGGCCCAAAGCAGGGCCGAATTGCCACAGTGCCCCGATCAGGGCAGCGCGCGCACCATGGTGACGGCGCGGGAAAAGCCGAAGACATGGCGCAACGGGCCAAGGGTTTCGCTGCGCCACGCGGCAAAGCCCAGCCGTTCATAGAGCGCGCGGGCGCGGATGTTGGTGTCGATCACCTCGAGCCGGATGGCGCTGTAGCCCCGCGCCCGCGCCTCGTCCATCAGGGCGGCCATCAGGGCGCTGCCGATGCCCTGCCCGCGCGCGGCGGGCGCGACGCACAGACCATCGACAAGGAAGCGATCATTGTCGGTGTCGCTTTGCAGCAGGCGCAGCAAGGCGCTGCGCCACGCCGCGCCAAGGTGACCATAGACGGATTGCAGATCGGCGAGATCGCCTCCGGCAAAGCTGCCTTGCGGTGATTTGAAGCCGACGATGCCCAAGAGCGCGCCGTCATCGGACAGCGCGCAAAGACAGTGATCGGCGCGCAGGACGCGCAGCAGGAAGGCATGCGCGCGCGGGGCCGGACCCATGACGCGGCCCAGCTTGCCGCCGAACGCCTGCCAATACAGGTGCGCGGCCTGAGGACGCAGCGGTTCGGGAAGGCCAAAGCAGATCTGCACCCTGTTTGTCCCTTTCATGTCCGTGCCAAAATGCCTAAGCCTGAGCCGCGGCCCGGTAAAGGCAAAAGACATGACTCCCATACGATCTCCGTTTCTGCGCGGCTGCGTGGCCTCGTCCCCGTTTGTTATCGTGGTGGTGCCCTTTGCGCTGCTGTTCGGGGTGGTGGCGACCGAGGCAGGGCTGAACCTGTTGCAGGTGATGCTGTTTTCTTTCAGCGTCTTTGCCGGTGCGTCGCAATTTGCCGCCGTGCAGCTGATGCAGGATCAGGCGCCGGTGCTGGTGGTGCTGGCGACCTCGCTGGCGGTGAACCTGCGGATGGTGATGTATTCGGTGGCGATGACGCCGCATCTGGGCGCGGCCCCGTTCGGGACGCGGGCCTTGATGGCGTATTTTCTGGTGGACCAAAGCTTTGCCGCCAGCCAGATGGAGTTTGAAAAGCGCCCCGATCAGCCCTTGGCCGACAAGGTGGCGTTTTTCTTTGGCACTGTAACGCCCATTGCGCCGATGTGGTTCATCTCCACCTTTGCGGGCGCGGTGGTGGGCGAGGCGATCCCGGCGGACTATGCGCTGGATTTCGCGGTTCCGATCACCTTTCTGGCGATCTGCGCGCCGATGCTGCGCAGCATTCCGCATGTGGTGGCGGCGGCGGTATCGATTGGGGCGGCGCTGCTGTTTGCGGGCCTGCCCTATGGCACCGGGCTGCTGCTGGCGGCGGTGCTGGCCATGGCGGCGGGGGCCGGGGCCGAGGTGGCGCTGACAAAAGGAGCCAGACAGGCATGACGATTGATCCGACCACCTTCTGGATCGTGCTGCCCGCGCTGGCGATTGGCACCTATGTGATCCGGCTGTCGTTCTTGGGGGTGCTGGGGGACCGCCCATTGCCCGAAGGGCTGCGGCGGGCGCTGCGCTATACGGCGGTGGCGATTTTGCCGGGGCTGGTGGCCCCGGCGGTGCTTTGGCCTACTGCCACGGGCGGGCAGACCGACCCGGCGCGGCTGGCCGCCGCGCTGGTCACGCTGGCGGTGGGGATTGCCACCCGCAGCGTGATTGGCGCCATTCTTGCGGGTGGGGTTACGCTTTATGCGGTGCTGTGGCTGTAGTTATTGCAGGGCCGGATCGCCAGCCTGAACCATCAGCACGCCGTGGTTGTCATCGGCATCTTCATCGGTGATCGTGCGGCTGGTGACACCGGGCAGCTTGCCAAAGGCTTCCATCAGCCGGGCCGGATACCATGTGGAGGGCAGCGATTCAAACCCGGGCACGTCGCGCAGGATTTCGGTGATCGACCGGGTGCATTGTGCTTTGGGCACGGCCCCGTAAGCCTTGGCGCGCTGCGCCACCAGTTCGGCCACAGCGGGCGAGACGAGGATGGTTTGTTCGACCACGTCAAAGGTTTCTCGGGCGTGATAGTCGATGTAGAAATCCACCATCTTGGGCGTCATGCCGAAATGCACGTCATTCCGTTCCGGCAGGTTGGGATGATACCAGGTGCCCGCCGGATCGAACATGATGCGTTCGGACCCGTTGATCAGCAGGCCGGAATGCGCGCCCGACCGGTCACGCGTGGCCAGCACGGTGAACAGCGTGATGGACGTGGGCCCGTTGTGCACATAGCGCGCCCGGGCCACATCTTCATCCGAGGCCCATTTGGGTTCTGCCCCGCAGGCAGCAAGGGTCAGCATCGCCACGAAGGCGAGGATCAGGCGAACCATGTGGAGGCCTTTCAGGCGTTGACAAGAGCCAGGAAGATCAGGATGCCGATGCTGATGCAGGCGCCCCAAGTGACCAAGCGGATGAAGCCTGCGAAGGCTTTTTCCTGAGCGGTGATGTCCATGCTGCCATGCTTGTGTTCGGCCATGTCGCGACTTCCTTTGTTGGGTCTTTTCCTGCTGATAAACGATTCACGCCGCCCTGTCACGGGGCCGGATGTGCGACAGATCGAAGAGGGGCGCGGCGGGATCAGGCCGATCCGTCGCCGGATTCGCCCCCTGCCCAGCCGCTGGGCAGACGAAAGCCGATGCGGCGCGGCGGTTCGGCGGGGCGGCGTTTGGGCACCGCGCGCAGGATCACGTTCAACTGGCTGACGTGCTGAATCAACTGGGTTTTCTGGCCCTCTTCGTCGATGCCATAGAAGGTGAGGATGTCCGGATCGTGAAAGCCCAGACCTTCGATCTGCAGGATGCCCGCGTCTGATCCGGTGAAGCCAAGCGCAACCTCATGCGCGTTGTCGAGCTGGGCTTCAAAATGGCGCAGATGAAGGATGACGCGTTCATAGGCGGATTCGGCAGGGCTTTGCGGCTTGGCCTTGGCGGGCGCCAGAGTTTCGACCGCCTGTGTTTTTGCCTTTGTCATCCGTCAGATCCTTTGCCACAGCCACGCGCCTTCGGGGGAAAGGTGGCGCGAAACGCGGCCCTGATGCAAGAGGTGGTTCAGATGCGCCACCGACTCGACCAGCGCCATGCCATAGGCCGGGCCGGTGATCTCGCGCTTGAACAGCGGAAGGAAACAGTCGGCGGCGGTGCGGGGCTGGGCCAGATGGTCGTGCAGGCGGTCGAGCGCGCCGAGGTGGTTGTCGATCATCTGCACCAGCCGCAGCGGCAGGCCGGTGAAGGGCAGTTTATGGCCGGGCAGCACCAGCTGCGAGTCACGCGCCAGCGGTTGAAACTGACGGCAGCTGTGCAGCCAATCGGCCAGCGGGTCGCCATCAGGCTCGGTCGGGTAGACGCCGATGTTGGCGGAGATGCCGGGCAAGAGTTGATCGCCGCCTAGAATCAGATCGCCCGACCAGAAGGTGGCATGATCGGGCGCATGGCCCGAGCCGAAGCGGATGGTCCAGTCGCGCCCGGCCATGTGGAGGGTGCCGCCATCGTTCAGCACGGTGAAGCCCAAGGGCATCGGGGCCACCACGTCGCAGAAATTGAACGGGCGGGCGGTGGCGCGTTCGGCCAGCATCGCGGCTGGCATTCCGGCGCGTTGGGAAAACAGATGCGCTTCGGGGCTGGGGACGGGCTGTTCATCCAGCACCAGCATCCGGGCATAAAGCCATGCGGTGCGGGGCATCAGAAGCTCTGCCCCTTGCGCCTGAAACCAGCCGGCAAGGCCGACGTGATCGGGGTGGTGGTGGGTGACGATGACACGGCGCACCGGACGGCCTGCCAGCGGCCCCGCCAGCAAGTGCTGCCAGATCGCGCGGCTGCGCTTGGTGTCCATCCCGGTGTCGATCAGCGTCCAGCCGTCGCCTTCGTCCAGCGCATAGACGTTGACGTGATCGAGCGTCATTGGCAGCGGCAGGCGCATCCACAGGATGCCCGGCGCGACTTCGGTGGCGGTGCCTTCGGCGGGGGCCTCCGCGAACGGATGGCGGATGCCCGCGCCGCTGTCGGGGGTCATGCGGCGAAGTCTTCGGGCGACAGCGCGTACAGATCGGCTGCGCCTTCGCGCATCTGGGCCAGAAGGCCAAGATATTCCGGCAAGAGGCGTTTCACCGCGACGCGGGCCAGCGCGGTGCGCGGGCCGCTGCCGCCTTCGGCCAGCGCGGATTTCAGGTGGAAATGCCCGCCCAGCACCAGCGCAAAGGCGCGCAGATAGGGCACCGCCCCGGCGAAACGGTCGGTCAGGTCCTGCGCCAGCAGCGCCTCGGTGGCTTCGCGCAGCGATTCGCAGGCCTGCCAGACATCTTCGGCCAGATCGGGGAGCCGGGCGCGGGCGGTTTGCGCGCCCATCTCGATTTCGCGCAGCAAGAGGAACGCGGCCTCGCCATTGTCCATCATCTTGCGGGCGACGAGGTCCATGGCCTGAATGCCATTGGTGCCTTCGTAGATCGGCGTGATGCGGGCATCGCGCAGGAATTGGGCGGCGCCGGTTTCTTCGATAAAGCCCATGCCGCCGTGGATCTGCACCCCTTCGGAGGCGACGGCGACGCCGACATCGGTGCCATAGGCCTTGGCGATCGGGGTCAGGAAGGCCGCGCGGGCCTTCCAAGCGGCTTCGCCGGTGGCATGGGCCATGTCGATGGCGACGGCGCAAGACAGGCCGATGGCGCGGGCCGAGGTGACTTGTGCCTTCATCGTGGCCAGCATCCGACGCACATCGGCATGGCCGATGATGGTGGGGGTGGCCGGATCGGCGGTGCGGCCTTGGGTGCGGGTCATCGCGTAATCAAGCGCCTGCTGATAGGCGGCTTCGGCCACGCCGACGCCTTGCAGACCCACGCCCAGCCGGGCGTTGTTCATCATGGTGAACATCGCCGCCATACCCTTGTGCGGGGCGCCCACCAGCCAGCCCGTGGCACCGTCGAATTGCATCACGCAGGTCGGGCTGCCATGGATGCCCAGCTTGTGTTCCAGACTGACCACCGAAAGGCTGTTGCGCGGGCCGGGATTGCCCGCCGCATCGGGCAGGAATTTCGGCACCAGAAACAAGCTGATGCCCGAGGTGCCGGGCGCGCCATCGGGCAGGCGGGCCAGCACCAGATGGATGGTGTTGGCCTGAAAATCGCTATCGCCCCAAGTGATATAGATTTTCTGGCCGCTGATCGCATAGCTGCCGTCGCCCTTCGGTTCGGCCTTGGCACGGAGCGCGCCGACATCAGACCCGGCCTGCGGTTCGGTCAGGTTCATCGTGCCGTTCCATTCGCCCGAGATCAGCTTGGGCAGATAGGTGGCCTTGAGGTCGTCGCTCGCGTGGTGTTCCAGCGCTTCGATCTGGCCTTGGGTCAAGAGCGGGTTCAACTGCAAGGACAGGCAGGCGCCCGAGAACATTTCATTCACCGCGCTGGCAAGGGTAAGCGGCAGGCCCATGCCGCCATTTTCAGACGCGGCGGCGATGGCGACCCAGCCGCCCTCGGCGATGGCGTGATAGGCCTCGGCATAGCCGGGAGAAGAGCGCAGGACACCGTTTTCAAGCCGGGCCGGCACTTTGTCACCGGCGCGGTTGACCGGGGCCAGCACTTCCGAGGCCAGACGACCTGCCTCGGTCAGCACGGCGTCAACCGTTTCCGGCGTGGCTTCGGCAAAACGGTCGGTGGCGGCGACCTGCGGGAAGCCGACGACATGATCCAGCAGAAAGCGCAGATCAGAGAGGGGGGCGCGGTAGGGCATCGGAACCTCGGATATGTCGGCGACAGGGCGGCTTGCCTTGGCAAATGCGGCGGGCAAGGGTAAGGGCGTTGAGCACAGGTTAGCCATGGGGGCCAACCTCTCAAGCCCTACGCTGCGTCACATGACACTTATTACCAAAGACCTTGGCCCGGACCAAACGGGCATTGCAGAGGCTGCGGCGATTTTGCGCGCGGGCGGTCTGGTGGCGATGCCGACCGAGACGGTCTACGGGCTGGCGGGCGATGCGCGCAACGGGACGGCGGTGGCGCAGATCTTTGCGGCCAAGGCGCGGCCCAGCTTTAACCCGCTGATCGCGCATGTGACCGGGCTGGAGATGGCGGAAGAGATCGCGGTGTTCGATGACCGCGCGCGGGCGGTGGCGGCGGCCTTCTGGCCCGGCGCGCTGACACTTGTGTTGCCGCTGCGCGCGGGATCGGGGCTGTCGCCATTGGTAACGGCGGGACTGGCCACGGTGGCGATCCGCTGCCCGGCGCATCCGGTGGCGCAGGCCTTGATCCGGGCGTTTGGCGGGCCGCTGGCCGCGCCTTCGGCCAATCCTTCGGGGCGGGTGTCGCCGACACGGGCCGCGCATGTGCGGCAAGGTTTGGGCGGCAAGATTGATGCCATTCTGGATGGCGGGCCCTGCACGGTGGGGGTGGAATCCACCATTCTGGGGCTGGATGGCCCCCCGACCCTGCTGCGCCCCGGCGGTGTGCCGGTGGAGGCGCTGGAGGCGATGCTCGGCCCGATCGGGACGGGCGGCGATGCCCATAAGCCGACCGCGCCGGGACAGCTGGCCAGCCATTACGCACCCGAAGCCGGGGTGCGCTTGCAGGTGACGGAGCCGGTGGTGGGCGAGGTCTGGGTGGGCTTTGGCCCCGGCTGCGACGGGGCGGCGCTGTCGCTTTCGCCGCGCGGCGATCTGGTGGAGGCGGCGGCGGCACTGTTCCAGACGCTGCGCGAAGCCGATGATCTGGCAGGCCCGGGCGGGCGCATCGGCTTTGCGCCCGTGCCCGAGCAGGGGCTTGGCCGGGCGATCAATGATCGGCTGCGGCGCGCGGCGGCGCCCCGGCCTTAAGGTCTAGTCAAAGACGCCCATCACCCGGCCAAAGAGCATGAAGGCGCGGGCGGTGCGGGTGTCGGCCAGTTCGGAAATCTCGGCATCGGTGGCGTTCTTCTCGAACTGCTGGAACATGCGGTCGAAGGTGCGCAGGAAATGGTGGCCCGCGTCGCGGAACACCGGATCTTCGCGCATCCGCCCGGCGGTGAGCGCCAAGGACGAGCGGTCGCGCACCCCGCCGATGGCGGCGATGCCGCGCCCGCGTTCGCCTGCCGCGAAACGGCGCCAGAGTTCGGGGCGCGCGCGGTCGGGGCGCAGGTCATCCATATAGATGCCCTCTTGGCTCATCAGCGTCAGCACGTCTTGGGCGGCGCGGATCAGCTTGGCCACGTCGCGGTCTTCCAGTGCCAGACGCAAGGCGCGGAAGCCTTCGCGGTCATCCGGGTTTTCGGGAAATTGCAGGGCGCGGATGAAATCGGCCACCGAAAGCGGTGGGCGCATCGATTCGGCAGGCGTGCCCAAGGCGAGGCCGGGTTGTTCCTCGGCGGGCGCGGGCGGCGGGGGCGGCACCAGCGCTGCCTTGCGGTCGGCCGAGGGTTGGGTCAGTGCGGCATCGCGGCGTGTGCTGAAGCTCGCCAGCGCGGTTTCCGTCTGGCGCGCGATGTCATCAAGCTTTTTCTCGACCGAAGGGCGCATCCCCGCCGCGTCCTTGCGCTGCGCGTTGACATAGGCGGTGCGCATCGCATCGACCGTGGCTTGCAGACGCGCGGCCTCGGCCCGGAGTTCGCGGACGGAGCGCAAGGTGGTGACGGCCGCCCAGATCAGCGCCAGCGGCAGAAAGACCACCAGCAGCGTCATCACCAGACCGGGGAGGCCGCTGCCTTCGGGGGCGTTGAGCACATAGACCACCACCGCAACCACCCAGATCACCGACAGGGCGGCGGCGATCATTTCGGTCACGGCGAAGCGCGGCACTTCGGTGCGGGCGGTCAAGGCGAGGTCGATGGTCTTGTCTTCGGTGTCGGGCATGGGTGCCTCGCTGCGCGCCGGGAATCAGACGTAACGAACGCTGACCACTTCATAACTGCGATCCCCGCCGGGGGTCTTGACCTCGACGCTGTCACCTTCGTCCTTGCCGATCAAGGCGCGCGCCAGAGGCGAGCGGATGTTGAGCAGGCCGCGTTCGATATCGGCCTCGGTTTCGCCAACGATCTGATATTTACGCTCTTCTTCGGTGTCTTCGTCGACGAGCACGACGGTGGCGCCAAACTTGATGGACCCCGACAGCTTGGTGGGATCGATCACCTCGGCCAGAGAGAGGATGCCCTCCAGCTCTTTGATGCGGCCTTCGATGAAGGACTGCTTTTCGCGGGCCGAGTGGTATTCGGCGTTTTCCGACAGATCACCATGCTCACGCGCTTCGGCAATCGCGCGGATCACGGCCGGGCGCTCCACCGATTTGAGGGTTTTCAGCTCTTCATCCAGAGCGTCAAATCCGCCACGGGTCATCGGGATCTTTTCCATCGTCCATCTTCCACGAAAAGGGAGGCCACGGCCCCTGTGGGGGGCCATGGCCCGTCACTAACTGAAGATTACCCAAGCGGATGGCGGGGTGAAATGCAAGAGGAGATGCTGCACGGCGGCGGCGGGTTGTCGCCCAAGGGCGCGCGGGCCTTGGGCAGGCGCGACAGAAAGTTGCGGGCGCGCTGCATTGCGGCAATGTGATGTTGCGTTATGGTTGACCCTAAGTCTGCCATCGGGCAATGACAAAGCCAGCAAAATCACGAGATCAGACACGGGCCCGGCCCGTCAGCGGAGACGACAGATGAGCCAGATTGCACGTGAAAAGATGGAATATGACGTGGTCATCGTCGGCGCAGGCCCGGCGGGCCTGTCTGCCGCGATCCGGTTGAAGCAACTGGACGCCGATCTGTCGGTGGTGGTGCTGGAAAAAGGCTCGGAAGTGGGCGCGCATATCCTTTCGGGGGCGGTGCTGGACCCGGTGGGTCTGGACGCCTTGCTGCCCGACTGGCGCAGCATGGGCGCGCCGATCAAGACGCTGGTGCAGGAAGACAACTTCTACATGCTCGGGCCTGCCGGGCAGATCCGCATCCCCAACTTCCCGATGCCGCCCCTGATGAACAACCACGGCAATTACATCGTGTCGATGGCCAATGTCTGCCGCTGGATGGCGGGCGTGGCCGAAGGGTTGGGGGTAGAGATCTTCCCCGGCATGTCCTGCAGCGAGTTGGTGTTTGACGGGAACCGTGTGGCGGGCGTGGTGGCGGGCGAGTTTGGCCGCGATCCCGCGACCGGAGAGCCGGGGCCGTCTCATGAACCGGGAATGGAGCTGCATGGCAAATATGTCTTCCTGTCGGAAGGCGTGCGCGGCAGCCTGTCCAAGCAGGTGATCGAGAAATACGATCTGTCCAAAGGCCATTGCCCGCAGAAATACGGCCTTGGCATGAAGGAAATCTGGGAGATCGACCCGGCCAAGCACAAGCTTGGCACCGTCACGCATACGATGGGTTGGCCCTTGGGCAAGAATGCGGGCGGCGGGTCGTTCATTTATCATCTGGAAAACAATCAGGTTTACATCGGTTTCGTGGTGCACCTGAACTACGAGAACCCGCATCTTTACCCCTATATGGAATTCCAGCGCTTCAAGCATCACCCGATGGTGGCCGAGCTTTTGGCGGGCGGCAAACGCGTGGCCTATGGCGCGCGGGCGATCTCCGAGGGTGGCTGGCAGTCGATGCCCAAGATGGTGGCACCGGGGGTGGCGCTCTTGGGTTGTTCGGTGGGCATGGTGAACGTGCCGCGCATCAAGGGCAATCACAACGCCATGCTGTCGGGCAAGGCAGCGGCCGAAGCGGCCCATGCCGCGATCAAGGCGGGCCGCGCGGGCGATGAGTTGGCGGCCTATGAGGCCGAGGTGCGCGGCGGCGCGATTGGCGCCGACCTGAAGAAGGTGCGCAACGTCAAGCCGCTGTGGTCGAAATACGGGTTGGTCGCCAGCCTGATGGGCGGCGGTCTGGACATGTGGACCAACACCTTGGGCTTTTCGCTGTTCGGCACGCTGAAGCATGGGAAATCGGATGCGGCGGCAACGGGGCTTGCCAAGGATTTCGCGCCGATCGATTACCCCAAGCCCGATGGCACGCTGTCTTTCGACCGCCTGACGAACGTGGCCTATAGCTTTACCAACCATGACGAAGCGCAGCCCGCGCATCTGAAGCTCAAGGACCCGTCGATCCCGATTGCGGTGAACCTGCCGAAATATGCCGAACCCGCGCAACGCTATTGCCCGGCGGGCGTGTATGAGGTGGTGGCGGAAGACGGCAAGGCCCCGCGCTTTGTGATCAACTTTCAGAACTGCGTGCATTGCAAGACCTGTGATATCAAGGACCCGTCGCAGAACATCGTCTGGACCACCCCGCAAGGCGCGGGCGGCCCGAATTATCCGAACATGTGAGGCAAGATGAACGGACCGGGGCGCGAGGACATTGTGGTGTTTGTCGAGCGCCGGACCGGGCGGCGGCTGACAGCGGCCGAACAGGCCGATGTGCTGGCGGCGCTGGATCTGGACGGGGCGGAGGCCGAGGCTTTTCTGGCGGCTTTCGCTGCGGCCTTTTCGGTGGATATGACCGGTTATGAGCCGCGCTTTCACCACCGGGACGAAGCGCTGCTGCGCCGCCCGGGCTGGCCGATCGCGCCGCCCTTGTTGTTCGGGGTGCGGCTGCCGGTTTCGGTGACGACGCTGGCGCAGGCGGCCCAAAGCGGGCGCTGGCCGGTGGTCTATCCGGCGCTGACGGTGGCGCGGTCGGGGCAGTGGCTGAATGTGCCGCTGTTGTTGATCGGGCTGCCGCTGCTGGCGGCGGTGGGGATCGCCTTGGTGGGTTTTTTCTGACATTTGCGCGATCATCGCTGCACATGGCCCCCCGCCATTGCCAGCGGCGCGGGGGGCCGCTAGCTTTGCGCTGTCCTTCCCATGAAAAGTGCCGCAATGACCCACCCTCTGCCGCCCCGCCTGACTGCCGCTGTTCTGGCGGCACTGCTCGCGTTGACCCCGGCATCCCTGCCCGCGCAGACCGACCCGTCCCCGCCGCCCGTGGCGGAACCGGGGGATGCCGGGGCCTATCTCGCGGCGCGTTCTGCGGCGGTGCAAAACGATTTCCGCCAAGGCGCGTTCTGGTTTGCGCGGGCGCTGGAATCTGACCCCGACAATCTGGGCCTGCTGGAGGGGGCGGTGCTGTCCTTCATCGGCATCGGGGATTTCCCCCGCGCAGCCGAAGCCGCCCAGCGCCTGACCGCGCTGGAAGGGCGCAGCATCGGGGCCAATATCGCGCTTTTGGTGCGCGACGTGCAGGCCGAGGATCATGACAGTCTGCTGGCGCTGCCGGCGTCTCGCAAGATCGGCAATCTGCTGGATGATCTGACCGCTGCTTGGGCGCAGTTCGGCAAGGGCCGCATGTCAGAGACGCTGGCGGCTTTTGACGCGGTTGCCGCGACGGATGGGCTCAAGGCCTTCGGTCTGTATCACAAGGCGCTGGCCTTGGCGGCGGTGGGCGATTTTGAAGGGGCGGATGACATTTTGTCGGGCCGCGCCGAGGGGCCGTTGGTGGTGAACCGCCGGGGCCTGATCGCGCATGTGCAGATCCTGACCCAGTTGGAGAAATTCGATGAGGCCGCCGCCTTGCTGGAACGCGGCTTTGGCGGCGACCCGGACCCGGAGGTGACGGCGCTGCGGGCGCAGGTGGAGGCAGGCACGCCTTTGGCCTTTGACGTGGTGCGCAGCGCCAAGGATGGCATTGCCGAAGTGTTCTTCACCGTGGCCGTCGCGCTGAACGGTGAGGCCGAGGATGGCTATACGCTGCTCTATTCCCGGGCAGCGCTGGACCTGAACCCCAACCATGCCGAAGCGCTGTTGCTGTCGGCGGGCCTGCTGGAGCAATTGCGCCAGTTCGAGCTGGCGGGGGAAACCTATGCGCTGTTGCCGCCCGACCACGCCAGCTTTCACGCGGCCGAAATCGGGCGGGCTGCCACCCTGATCGCGCTGGAACAGCCCGACGCGGCTTTGGCGGCGCTCAAGGCGCTGACCGAAAGCCATCCGGACCTGCTGCTGGTGCATATGGCCTATGGCGATACGCTGCACCGGCAAGAGCGGTTCGAAGAGGCGAGCGCCGCCTATGATGTGGCCTTAGCCTTGGTGCCAGAGCCCGAAAACCGCCATTGGGGCCTGTTCTATGCCCGCGCAGTGTCGCATGAACGCTCGGGCCAGTGGGAGGAGGCCGAGGCCGATTTCCGCAAGGCGCTGGAGCTGAACCCGGATCAGCCACAGGTGCTGAACTATCTGGGCTACAGCTTTGTGGACCGGGGCGAGAATCTGGAAGAGGCGCTGGAGATGATCGAGCGCGCGGTCGCGGCGCGGCCCGAGGCGGGGTATATCATCGACAGTCTGGCTTGGGCCTATTTCCGGCTGGGCCGCTATGAAGACGCTTTGGCACCGATGGAGCGGGCCAGCCTGCTGGAACCGGTGGACCCGGTGGTGACCGATCATCTGGGCGATGTCTATTGGGCGGTGGGGCGGCAGTTGGAAGCGCGCTTCCAGTGGCGGCGCGCGCTGTCCTTTGACCCCGAAGAGGATGAGGCGGTGCGCATCCGGCGCAAGCTGGACATCGGTCTGGATGCGGTGCTGGCCGAAGAAGGCGCGCCGCCGCTGGCGCCGGTGACGAATGGCAACTGAGACGGCGGTGGCAACGGAATTTGCCCCGGCCAAGGTGAACCTGACGCTGCATGTGACCGGACAGCGGGCCGACGGCTATCATCTGCTGGATTCGCTGGTGGTGTTCGCCGATGTGGGGGACCGGGTATCGCTGCGCCATGACGCGGCGCTGAGCCTGACGATCACCGGGCCACAGGCGGCGGCGCTGCCGGTCAGCGACGACAATCTGGTGCTGCGCGCGGCGCGGCTGATGGGCGGGGCGGCGGCGATCACGCTGGACAAGGTGTTGCCGGTGGCTTCGGGGATCGGGGGCGGCTCGGCGGATGCGGCGGCCTGTTTGCGCGCGCTGGCGCAACTGGGGCGCGCCCTGCCGACAGAGGCCGAGGTGCTGCGGCTGGGGGCGGATGTGCCGGTGTGTCTGCGCGGAGTCCCGCTGCGGATGCAAGGCGTGGGCGAGGTCTTGACCGTGCTGCCCCCCCTGCCCGAGGCGTGGCTGGTGCTGGTCAATCCGGGGGTCGGCGTGGCAACCCCCGCAGTGTTCCGAGGGCTGGCGCGCAAGGACAACCCACCGATGCCAGAGCTGCCGCCGATGGCCGCGGCCCCGGCGCTGGCGGACTTTCTTCACCAGATGCGCAATGATCTGGAGCCTGCGGCGCAGGCGGTGGCCCCGGTGATCGGCGCGGTGAAGGCCGCCTTGGCCGCGCAGCCCGGGTGCCTCTTGGCGCGGATGTCCGGCTCGGGCGCCACCTGTTTCGGGCTGTTTGGCAGCGCGGGCGCGGCAGAGGCCGCCGCGCGGGCGGTGCAGAGCGCCGAGCCGGGCTGGTGGGTGGCCCCTGCCCGCATGCTCAGCTGATGCGTTCGACCACGTAATCGGCCAGATCAGACAGCATGTCGCGCAGATCATGGGCGGGCAGCGGCGCAAGCGCCGCGCGCGCCTTTGCGGCCCATGCCAGCGCATCGGCGCGGGCGGCTTCCATCGCGCCATGGCGGGCCATGACGACGCGGGCATGTTCCAGATCGCCCTCGCGCTGATCCCCCTGTTCGATCACCCGCTGCCAGAAGGCGCGCTCTTCGATCGAGGCTTTCTCCACCGCCTTGATGACCGGCAGCGTCAGCTTGCGTTCGCGGAAATCATCGCCGGTGTTCTTGCCGATGGCCGCATCGGTGCCGCCGTAATCCAGCAGGTCATCGACGATCTGGAAGGCGATGCCCAGCGCGTCGCCATAATCATACAGCGCCTGCACCTGATCCGGGCTGGCCCCGGCGATGACGCCGCCCACTTCGGTGGCGGCCGAGAAAAGCGCCGCCGTCTTGCCGCGCACCACCTTGAGATAGATGCTTTCATCGGTGCGCAGATCCTGCGCGGCGGTCAGTTGCAGCACCTCGCCTTCGGCGATCACCGCCGAGGCATTGGACAGAATCGCCAGAACCCGCATGTTGCCGGTTTCGGTCATCAGCTGGAAGCTGCGGGCAAAGAGGTAATCGCCGACCAGCACGCTGGATTTGTTGTCCCACAGCAGGTTGGCCGTAGGGCGGCCGCGGCGTTGCTGGCTTTCATCGACGACATCATCATGCAACAGCGTGGCGGTGTGGATGAATTCCACCGTTGCCGCCAGATGCACATGGAACGGCCCGTCATAGCCGCACATCCGCGCGGCGGCGAGGGTGAGCATCGGGCGCAGGCGCTTGCCTCCGGCCTCGATCAGATGCGCTGTCACCTCGGGGATTCGCGGCGCATGTTCGCTGGCCATGCGGTCGCGGATCAGCTGATTGACCGCATCCATATCGCGCGCCAGCCAAGCGGAGAGCCGTTCTTGTGGCTTTTGCGGAGGCTGTTCTGCTGCGATCCGATCCAAACTCATCCCCTGCCTGCTCCACTCTCGCCTTTTGCGTGAAAAGGCCATAAATCTGGGCCCATGAAAGAGCTGTTGCGCACAAACGACATAACCCTGATCGCCTATGCCCAGGCCCTGCTACAGGGCGAGGGTATAGCGACGTTTGAAATGGACGTCCACATGAGCATCCTTGATGGCAGCCTTGGCATATTGCCGCGTCGGTTGATGGTGCGAGATCAAGACCTGTTTCTGGCGCGCACGGTGCTGCGCGACAATGACATCGACCCCGGATTGTAAGCCAAGCTGCCCCGATGTTCGACGATGCCGACCTGACAGATGACAAGTTCCTGTGTGGCAGGCTGAACCTGTTGCAGCCCGCCAAAGGCTACCGGGCGGCCACCGACCCGGTGCTTCTGGCCGCCGCCTGCCCGGCGCGCGCGGGGGATCGGGTGCTGGACATCGGCTGTGGCGCAGGGGCGGCCAGCCTGTGTCTGGGCGCGCGGGTGCCGGGGGTGATGTTGTCGGGGCTGGAGGTGCAGCCGGGCTATGCGGCGCTGGCGCGGCGCAACGCGGCGCGCAATGGCGTGGCGATGCAGGTGCATGATGGCGATCTGACGCAGATGCCCGCCGCGCTGCGGGTGGATTTCGACCATGTGATCATGAACCCGCCCTATTACCCGCCCGAAGGAACACGGTCGCCGGTGCCGGAACGGGCACGCGCCATGCAGGTGGAGTTGCCCTTGGGCGACTGGGTGCAGGCGGGCGCGCGCAGGCTTGCCCCCGGCGGCTGGCTGACGCTGATCTGCGGCAGCGACGGCTTGCCAGCGGTGCTGGCGGGGGCGGGCAAGCTTGGATCGGTCAGCGTGCTGCCGCTGGCCCCGCGTGCGGGGCGCGCGGCGTTGCGCATCATCGTGCAGGCGCGCAAGGGCGGGCGGGGGCCGTTCCGCCTGCTGGCCCCGCTTGTGCTGCATGCGGGCCCTGCCCATGACGGCGACCGCGAGAATTACACGCCCGAGGCGAGCGCGGTTTTGCGCAACGGCGGCGACCTTTTGGCGCGATTTCGCTGAATTTGCGGCAAGTCCTGTGACCTTTCTGTCGATTTTGGGCGACACGACTCGGGTCTTGTGATGCACTCGTCACATTGGAACCGATTACAGGAGGGTTAAGATGACCGTTGCTTCGCACCTGCAGGAACTGCGCCGCAAGCATGAGCACCTCTCGGAACAGGTCGAGCGTGAGCAGCGCAGTCCGGCAACGGACGCTCTGAAAATCGCGGATATGAAGAAACAGAAAATGCGTTTGAAGGAAGAGATCAATCGCCTGATGCAGAACTGAGGTCTGCCTTGGCCTTGGTGGCGCTGCCCCGCGCTGCCAAGGCCGCTCCCCCTGCGATCAGCACCGCTGCCGCACCGATGACGGGGGTGGCAGGGGTGATCCCCGCAAGGATCAAGGCCAGTGTTGACAACAAAGGCGCGGCATAGGAGGCGACACCCAAAAGCTGGATGTCGCCTTTTTTCATGCCGATGTCCCATGTGAAAAAGGCGGCCCCCACCGGGCCCAGCCCCAAGGCCAGCACCGAAAGCCAGCCCAAGGTGCTGGTGGGCCACAGCGTTTCTTCCAGCGTCAGATGTGCCACCAGCGACAGCACCGCGGTGGCAAGGCAAAAGACGGTGACGCTTTCGGTGGGCACGCTGCCCAGACGGCGCGACAGCACGGAATAGGCCGCCCAGGTGAGCGCGCAGCCAAAGCCCAGAACAAGACCGGGGGCCGAGGCGCCGCCCAGATCCACCCCGCCGCGCAGCACGATCAGCGCTGCCCCGGCAAAGGCGATCAGCGCCCCAAGGATGTGCAGAGGGCGCAGTCGTTCGCCCGGCAGAAGGCCCGAGAACAGCACGATGAACAGCGGCCACAGATAGGCGATCAGCCCGGTTTCGGCGGTCGGGGCGATGCGGAAGGCGGTGAAATACAAAAAGTGATAGCCAAAAAGGCCAAGGGTGCCAAAGGCATAAACCTTCCACGACACACGGGTCAGCACGCCAAAGCCACGCCGCGCGGTCCAGATCAGGCCGATGGTGCCACCAATGCCAAAGCACAGGGCGTTGAGCAGGAAGGGCGGCACCGGGGCCGAGCCGATGGTGAACAGCGCCAAGAGCGCCCACATCAAAATGGCGGAAAATCCGATGGCGGTTGCCTTGCCTTGAGTCACCTTGTGGCCTTTTGTCTGCGAAGATCAGGGCGGAACAGATGCCAGCCGCAGGCCAAGGTCAAGCCCCGCGCTTGCGCGCGGCGGGCAACGGCAATGCAGAAAACGCATGGGGCTTTGCGTTGCAAATCGATGCCAGAACAGGCATTTCTTTGGGCAGGGGGGACAGATCCAAAGGGAAATGTCCAATGCTGGAAACCAATGTGAAAATCGACCACGAAGCCATCCTGCGCCAAGCACGCCAGTTGCGCGCTGAAGCCTTGAGCCAGATGGTGCGCAACCTCATCAGCTTTTTCCGTCGCAAGCCTGCTGTGCGCGGCGCGGCAAAAGCCTGACAGAACAGGGCCGCCCCATCGGGACGGCCCTTTCCTTTTGGCCTTGGATCAGACGAAGAACTGCCCGCCGTTGGCACTGATCGTGGCGCCGGTGATAAAGCCCGCGTCTTCGGCGGCCAGAAACACCACACAGCGCGCGATTTCCTCGGGCTCGCCCAGACGGCCAACGGGGATTTGCGGGATGATGCGGTCGTTCAGCACCTTTTCATCGATCGCGCGCACCATTTCGGTGCCGATATAACCGGGGCAAATGGCGTTGACGGTGATGCCGGCACGCGCGCCTTCCTGCGCCAGCGCCTTGGTAAAGCCCAGATCGCCGGATTTCGCGGCGGAATAATTGGCTTGCCCGGCCTGACCCTTTTGCCCGTTGATCGAGGAAATGTTGATCACACGGCCAAACTTGCGATCCCGCATGCCAGACCACAGCGGATGGGTCATGTTGAACAGGCCGGTAAGGTTGGTGTCGATCACCTCTTTCCACTGGGTCGGGGTCATCTTGTGGAACATGGCGTCGCGGGTGATGCCCGCGTTGTTGACCAGCACATCGACCGGGCCGAGATCGGCCTCCACCTGCTTGATGCCTTCGGCGCAGGCGTCGTAATCGGCGACGGACCATTTGTAGGTCTTGATCCCGGTTTCGGCGGTGAACTTGGCCGCTGCCTCGTCATTGCCGGCATAATTGGCGGCAACGGTATAGCCAGCGGCCTTGAGCGCCACGGAAATCGCAGCGCCAATCCCGCGCGATCCCCCGGTAACCAATGCAACACGCGCCATGAGTATCCTCCTTGTTCTGGCTTTCTTGAAATATAGGTATCGATAAGACAATGGGCGCGCAAGATTATTGCGCGCCCATTGTGCAAACGCAGCAAAAACTGGTCTTAGCGCTCAAGGCACATGGCCACACCCATGCCCCCGCCGATGCACAGCGTGGCCAGACCTTTCTTCGAGTCGCGGCGGGCCATTTCATGCAGCAAGGTGTTCAGGATGCGGCAGCCCGAGGCGCCGATCGGGTGGCCGATGGCGATGGCGCCGCCGTTCACGTTCACGATGGACGGGTCCCAGCCCATATCCTTGTTCACCGCGCAGGCTTGGGCGGCAAAAGCTTCATTCGCTTCAACCAGATCAAGGTCGCCCACCGACCAGCCCGCCTTTTGCAGCGCCTTGCGCGAGGCGTGGATGGGCCCGACACCCATGATCGACGGGTCCAAGCCAGCGGTGGCATAGCTGGCGATCCGGGCCAGCACCTTGAGCCCGCGCTTGGCAGCCTCTTCCTCGGTCATCAGCAGAACGGCGGCGGCGCCGTCGTTGATGCCGCTGGCATTGCCCGCCGTGACCGAGCCATCCTTGGTGAAGGCGGGGCGGAGTTTCTGCATGCTGTCCAGCGTGGCGCCGTGGCGGATGTATTCATCCTGATCCACCACCGTTTCGCCTTTGCGGGTCTTCACGGTGTAGCCGATGATTTCATCGGCAAACTTGCCCGCCTTTTGCGCGGCTTCGGCCTTGTTCTGGCTGGCAAGCGCGAATTCATCCTGCATGTCGCGGCTGATCTGCCATTGGTTGGCCACGTTTTCCGCCGTCTGGCCCATGTGATAGCCGTTGAACGCATCCCACAGCCCATCGCGGATCATGCTGTCGATGAAGTTCAGATCGCCCATCTTCTGCCCGGCGCGCAGATGCGCGACATGGGGCGAGAGCGACATGTTTTCCTGCCCGCCCGCAACCACGATGCGCGCATCGCCCAGTTGCACATGCTGCGCCCCCAGCGCCACCGCACGCAGGCCCGACCCACAGACCTGGTTCAGCGACCAAGCGCTGGCCTCTTTCGCAAGGCCCGCCTTGATATGCGCCTGACGGGCGGGGTTCTGGCCTTGGCCTGCGGTCAGCACCTGCCCCAGAATGGTTTCCTCCACCTCGGCCTTGTCGATCCCGGCACGTTCGATCACCCCGGCAATGACCGCCGCGCCCAGATCATGCGCAGGCACAGTGGCGAAGGCGCCATTGAAACTGCCCACGGCGGTGCGCCCTGCGGCGACGATAACGACATTGGTCATGCGATCTTACTCCCTCGGCCTAGGCGACAGGAGGCCTTTCCCCTGCCTTCTCTTTTGACCTAAGCCGCCGGGCCGCAAAGCGCAAGATTCTTGCGCGCCAGAGCTAACCTTACGTCAGTTCAGCAGCGGTCAGGCGGTCTGGCGTTCGGGCGGTGGCCCGGTCCAATCCGGCTGCACGGTGGGCGCGCCGAAGAAATAGCCTTGCTGGCAATCCACCCCCAAGGCCTGCAGATATTGGGCATCGGCAAGGGTTTCGACCGATTCCGCCACGCAAAGCATATCGAACTGCCGCGCAATCGAGACAAGCGCCGCCGTCAGCACCTGATTGTCGGCATCGGCATGGATGTTGCGAATGAACTGCCCGTCGATTTTGAGGATATCAAAGGCGAAATCCTTGAAATAGCGGATCGCGGTATAGCCGGCGCCGAAATCATCCAGCGCGAAGGCCACGCCATCGGATTGCAGATCCTTCATGAAGGCAATCACGATTTCAGGCACCAGCATGGCCGAGCTTTCCGTGATCTCCAAGATCAGGCGTTCGCCGATTTCGGGATTTTTGCGCAAGGCATTGCGCAAGATCGACAGCCATTTCGGATAGCCGATCGACCGCGCCGACATGTTGACCGACAAGCGGACATGCGGCACCCGCGCCAAAGTGGCCAAGGCCATCGCCAAGGAGGCGCAGTCCAGTTCCCGCCCGATTTCCTGCGCTTCGACCGCGGCCATGAAATCGCGCGCGGGAATGGGGCGACCCGCCGGGTCCAGCACGCGCATCAGGCCTTCGTGAAAGGCGATGCGCGAGGTGTCGGCCGAAATGACGATCGGCTGATAGGCCAGCCGGACACGGCCCTTGAGCAGCGCCTCCCGCACCATGGCAATGGTCTGCCGGTCATTTTCCGAGATGGCATAGAACAGGGGGCTGGCCAGTCTGGGCGGCACTTCGGGACGGGGGGGATTGTCATGCGCCATCGGACACTCCTGTGTTGAGGGTCGCAGAACCGTGGCGCCATGCGGGTAAAGCTTGCGTAAAGTTTCACATTTTGTTCCAATTGTCTTCACTCAGGGCAAACGGGTGGCAACAGATGGACGGAACTGCGCAATCGCGCTGCGGATGGTGCGGGACAGAGCCGATTTATGTGGATTATCATGACCATGAATGGGGCGTCCCCGAACGTGACGGCCGCGCCCTTTGGGAAAAGCTGATCCTTGACGGCTTTCAGGCCGGGCTGAGCTGGATCACGATCCTGAAAAAGCGCGACAGTTTTCGGCAGGCCTTTGACGGTTTTCACCCCGAGGTGATCGCGCATTGGGGCGAGGACGACATCGCCCGCCTGCTGGCCAATCCCGGCATCGTGCGGCACCGGGGCAAGATCGCGGGCACCATCGGGTCGGCACAGGCCTATCTGCGGATCGAGCAGCGCGAGGGATTCGCCCATTTCCTCTGGGCGTTTCAGGGCGGCACCGTGCAGCAAAACCGCTGGCAAAGCCTGTCGCAGGTGCCCGGGCAAACCCCGGTGTCACAGGCCATGTCAAAGGCGCTGAAGGCCGAGGGCTTTGCCTTTTGCGGGCCGACGATCGTCTATGCCTTCATGCAGGCCTGCGGCATGGTGAATGACCATCTTGTCAGCTGCCCCTGCCATGACAAGGTGGCTGCGCTGGCCTGAGCCTCTTGCCGCACAGACCGGCGCAAGGCGGGCCAGAACTCGGGGTTGCGCGCAGCGGGCAAGCCGCCCATTCTGCGCGGATTCTGGGGGCACCATGGCTGTAGAACTCACATCCCTTGCCGATGTATTGGCGCTGCGCTTCGATGACATCATCGATGTGCGGGCTCCGGCGGAATTTGCCGATGACCATCTGCCGGGCGCCCTCTCGCTGCCGGTGCTGGATGATGCAGAACGCGCGCGCGTGGGCACGCTTTACAAGCAGGTCTCACCCTTTGACGCGCGCAAACTGGGGGCTGCGCTGGTGGCCAAGAATGCCGCCGCGCATCTGATGGGCCCCTTGGCCAACCGCCCCGGCAGCTGGCAACCGCTGGTTTATTGCTGGCGGGGCGGCCAGCGCTCGGGGTCTTTCGCCACCATCCTGTCGCAGATCGGCTGGCGGGTGCAAACCGTTCAGGGCGGCTACAAAAGCTGGCGCAGCCTTGTGGTCGCGGCCTTGCAGGACCAGCCCTTTCCTTGCCCGGTGGTCGTGCTGGACGGCAACACCGGCACCGCCAAAACCGCGCTTCTGGCGCAGCTGGCCGCGCAAGGGGTGCAGGTGCTGGATCTGGAAGCTCTGGCCGGGCACCGGGGGTCGCTGTTCGGGGCCATCGGGCCGCAGCCTTCGCAGCGCCGCTTCGAAGGGCAGCTGGCGCTGGCAATGGCCCGGCTGGACCCGAAGCGCCCGGTTGTGATTGAGGCGGAAAGCTCGCGCATCGGTCGGCTGAACCTGCCGCGGGGGCTGTGGCGCGCCATGACAGCCGCCCCGCGCATCACGCTCGATGCGCCGCTGGACGAGCGGGCGCGCTATCTGGCCGAGGCCTATGCCGATATCGCCGCCGATGCCGGGCGGCTGACAGCGGTGCTGGGCTGGCTGCGCCCGTCGCATCCGGGCGAGGTGATCGCCGAATGGGAGGCCTTGGCCGAGGCGCGGCAGTTCACCGCGCTGGCCCGCGGCTTGATGCAGCGCCATTACGACCCGCGCTATGCCAAGCACCGCGCCCGCAGCGCACCACCGGTGGCCGAAATCCACGCCCCCCGCCTTGACGCAGAGGCGCTGCCGGATCTGGCCCGGCGCATCGCGCAGGCGGTGCCGGGGCTCTGACCCGCGCCCGGATTTGCACCTTTCTTAAATACTCCCGCGCGGAGCGCTCCTGCGGCCCGCCTCGCAGGGCTGTCAGCGCAGGATAATCCGTGCAGGGGCCGCCACCACCTGCCCGATCTGCACCGCAAACTCCCCCGCCGCCGCCATGGCGGCCAGCGCCGCCGGGGCGGCGGCCTCGGGCAGGCACAGCAAAAGCCCGCCACAGGTTTGCGGGTCGAACAGCAGATCCAGCCTTGGCCCGGCCTCGCCCTCGACCTGCCAGCCAAGGCCTGCCCGGTTCGAGGGCGCAAGGGTGGAGGCCACGCCTTGCGCCGCCAAGCCTTCGGCCCCCGGCAAAATGGGCAAGGCCGCGCGCGACAGTTCGGCCCCCAGCCCCGCCGGTTCCAGCATTTCCCACAGATGGCCGGCCAGCCCGAATCCTGTCACATCGGTCATCGCATGGGCCTGTGGCCGCAGAATCGCCGCCGCCGCCGCCAGCGGGCGTTGCATGCTGTCGATACAGGCCGCCCAGATCTCGCCCAGCATCAGACCATCGGTGCCTCTACAGTCTGCCGCGATCCGCGCCATCTCGGCGGCCAGAACCACGCCGGTGCCCAAAGGCTTGGTGAGCAGGATCGCATCGCCGGGCCGCGCCCCTGTCTTGAGCCGTGCCGGGCCTTCCATCAGCCCCGTCACGGTAAAGCCCAAGGCCAGCTCATCCCCCACCGCCGAATGGCCGCCCACCACATCGGCCCCGGCGGCGCGGAACACCGCGCTTGCGGCCTGCATCACCTCGGCCAGCATATCGGCCTGCAAGGCCTCGGACAGGCGTGGCAGGGTGATCTGCGCCAGCGCCGCCTGCGGATCGGCGCCCATCGCCCAGACATCGCCCAGCGCATGAATCGCCGCCAGCCGCGCCATCAAGGCCGGATCGGCGGTAAAGGCGCGCAGATGATCGGTCGTTATCACCTGCGTGCGCCCGCCGATGACCAGCCGCGCCGCATCATCGCCGCGCCCAGACAGCACATCCGTGCGGTCGGGCGCGGGAAGGCCTGCCAATGCCGCACGCAAGGCCCCTGCCCCCACCTTGGCCCCGCAGCCGCCGCACATCGGTTTGTCGCCCAGCGCCTGCGCCATGCCCTTGGCATGAACGGGCGGCACCGCAGGCCGGGGCATTGCCGGATAGGTCGAGAATTTTGCCATGAACTTGGCATCGATCTGGTCTTTCACCTGCCAAAGCCAGCGGCCACCGCCGCGCAGACCGAACTTGTCGGCCACCGCCACCTTGTCCCCCACCGACACCAGTTTCAGGTAATCGCGCTGCGGGTGATAACCGCGCAGCGGCCCACCCGCCCCTGCCTGGTCCGACCCTGACCCGCCCGAAACGGCCGCGCGCAGATTGTGCAACAGCACCGGCGCCTGCCGCACCGCGAACACCCCCGCCTTGGGGCGCGGGGCATGCGTCAGATGCGCGCAATCGCCGACCGCGAAAATCGCCGCATCCGAGCTTTGCAGCGTCGGCCCCACATCGACAAAGCCATCGGTCAGCGCAAGCCCGGTCTGCGCCAGCCAGTCCTGCGGGCGCGCGCCCGCCACCGACAGGGTGAAATCCGAAGGCAGTCGCCGCCCATCCTGCAGCAGCACGGCCTCTGCCAGCACCTGCGCCGGGCTGACCCCTGTCAGCAGGGTGACACCGTGACTGTGCAGCGCCGCCAGCAAGCTGCGCCGCGCGCCCGCCGAGACCCCCGGCAGCGCCTGTGCGCCCCGGTCCAGCAAGGTGATCTGCGGCGTCTTTCCCGCCGCGCGCAGGCGATGGGCCGAAGCCAGCGCCAGCTCTACCCCGCCCACGCCCGCGCCGATGATCACCAGATGCGGCGCCGGGCCGCTTTCGGCCACAAAGGCCTCCCATCGTGCGGCATAGCGGCCCAGCGGCTTGGCCGCCACGCCATGCGCCGCATAGCCCGGCACCTCGGGCAGATCCGAGGCGATGCCAATGTCAAGCGAGGCCACATCATAGCGCAGCCGCCGCCCCGAGCCGAGCACCACCTGCCGTGCCGCGCGGTCGATGCCACAGGCCCGGTCCATCACCAGCCGCGCACCGGCAAAGCGCGCAAGACGCACCAGATCAATCATCATCGCCTCGCGGCGGTAATGCCCGGCCACCGCGCCGGGCAACATGCCGGTATAGGGCGCCACCGGGCCGGGGTTGATCAGCGTCAGCCGCGCGCCGGGCAGCGGGTTCATCCCCCAGCGGCGCAGCACCAAGGCATGCGCATGGCCGCCGCCGATCAGCACAATGTCTTGCGTCAGCGGCAGAGGCGGGGCAGTCATCATGGCAGGGCGCACCTTTTGGGCTGTCATGCCGCGACCTTACGCGCTTGGTCCTGCAAGCGCGAGGGGCGCGCAGATCCTCTGCGGTCAAAGGCGCAACAGGCTTGCGTCCTGTCTGGCACGCGCCTTAGGCTGGCCGCCATGAAGGCACGTTCAAAACTTACGGTCAGCCCGTCGCAGCGGCTTCAGCTCAGTGCCGGGCTGCAAGCCGCGCTCAATGTGCTGCGTGCCGACGCCACCAGTCTGACAGAGTATCTGGAGGAACAGGCCGCCGAGACTCCGGCGCTTTCACTGCAGACGGTGCTTCCCGCAGGGGGCGACTGGTTGCCGCGCTGGTCCGGCACCTTGCCGACCGGAGGGTCGGAGGATCTGGAAAACCTTGCCGATCATGGGCCAAGCCTGATCGCCCATGTGCTGGCCGCGATCCCGCAGCTTGTCGAAGGCCACGGCGCGCGCGAGATTGCGGTGGCCTTGGCCGATGCTCTGGAACCCTCGGGCTGGCTGGGCCGCCCGCTGGCGCAGATCGCCGCCGAGCTTTCGGTGAGCCTGCCAGCGGTGGAACAGGTGCTGGGCCAGTTGCAACGCATTGATCCGCCCGGGTTGTTCGCGCGTTCGCTGGCCGAATGTCTGCGGCTGCAAGCCTTGGATGCCGAGGTGCTGGACCCGGTGCTGGCCACCATGCTTGACCGGCTGGATCTGGTCGCTTCGGGCGATTGGGCCGCCTTGGCGCGGCTTACCAACGCGCCGACGGCAGAGCTTCAAAGCCGCTTTCGCCTGATCCGCAGCTTCAATCCGAAACCCGGCGCCAGCTTTTCTGCCGTCGCCAGCCCCCAGCGCGAGCCGGACCTGATTGCGCGGCAAGGCGGCGATGGCTGGCAGGTGGCCTTCAACCGCTCGTCTTTGCCGGCGCTGTCGGTCGATCCCGATGCCGCCGGGGCCGCCCGCGCGCGCGATGTGGTGCGGCTGATCGAAACCCGCAACGCCACCCTTTTGGCCGTGGGCCAAGCCATTCTGGCGCATCAGCATCTGGCCTTGGCGCGCGGCCCTTCGGCCTTGCGGCCCCTGACGATGCAAGACATTGCCCAAAGCCTTGGTCTGCACAAATCCACCGTCAGCCGCGTGGTGGCGGGCACCGCTGTCGATACCCCGCATGGCACGTGGTGGCTGCGGCGGCTGTTCTCGCCCGATATGGGGGCCGACACTGCGGCCGCCGCCCTGCGCGCCCGCCTTGCACGGTTGATTGCGCAGGAAGAAACCACAGAGCCCCTATCGGACGAAGCGCTGACGCAGGCGCTTTCGCAAGACGGAATCGCCTTGGCACGGCGCACGGTGGCGAAATACCGGGCCGAGTTGCGCATCCCGGCCGCGCATCACCGAAAACGCAGGCACTAGCGCCGCTTGCGCAGCACCTTGCGCTTGACCTTGGCCTCCTTCGCGGCGGCCTTGCCCGGCTTGCGCGGTGCAAAGCGCCCGCGGCGCGGCTGGGCGCGCGGCAAGGCGCCGCCTTCGATCTCCAGCAGTTCCAGCATGATGCCGCCGGTCACCGGCACCGCCTCGGCAAGCCGCACGGTCACGCGCTGACCGATGCCGATGGTCAGGCCGGTATCGGCTCCGGTCAGGGTCTGGCTGTCCTGATCATAATGAAAGAACTCGCGCCCGACGCTGCGGATGGGGATCAGCCCATCTGCGCCGGTCTCGTCCAGCTTCACGAACAGGCCAAAGCGCTGCACGCCGGAAATCCGGCCCGTGAAATCCGCCCCCACCCGGTCGGCCAGATAGGCCGCCAGATAGCGGTCGGTCGTATCGCGTTCGGCCGCCATGCTGCGTCGTTCGCTGTCGGAAATCAGCTTGGCGGTGTCCTCCAGCTGCTCGATGTCAGACGCCGACAAGCCATCCTTGCCCCAGCCATGCCCTGCAATCAGCGCACGATGCACGATCAGATCGGAATAGCGCCGGATGGGCGAGGTGAAATGCGCATAATTCTTCAAGGCCAGCCCGAAATGGCCAAAATTCTGCGGGAAGTAATAGGCCTGCGTCATGCTGCGCAGGGTGCTGATGTTCAACAGCTCATCAAACTCGGTGCCTTGCGCCGCCGCCAGCAGGCTGTTCAGATGCCGCGTCTGCAACACCTGCCCCTTGGCCAGCACAAAGCCCGAGGCTTCCGCCACCTCCCGCAAGGCATCCAGCTTTTCCGGTGTCGGTTCTTCATGCACGCGGAACAGCAAGGGCTGCTTCAGCCGCACCAGTTCTTCCGCCGCCGCCACATTGGCGAGGATCATGAATTCTTCGATCAAGCGATGCGCGTCAAAGCGTTCCTTGAACGACACCGACCTCACCTCGCCCGCCTCGGACAACTCGATCTTGCGCTCCGGCAAATCCAGATCCAGCGGCTGGCGGGCGGCGCGCGCCAGTTTGGTGGCGGCATAGGCGGCGTAAAGCGGGCGCAACACCGGGTCGAGCAGCGGCGCGGTCACCGCATCGGGCGCGCCATCAATGGCCGCCTGCACCTGTTCATAGCTCAGGCTGGCGACAGACCGCATGATCCCGCGCACGAAACGGTGGCTGATCTTGGCACCCTTCGCATCCAGCCGCATCCGCACCGCCAGACAGGCGCGGTCCACATGCTGATGCAAGGAACACAGATCGCCCGACAGCACATCGGGCAGCATCGGCACCACCCGGTCGGGGAAATAGGTCGAATTGCCGCGCTTTCTCGCCTCCCGGTCCAAGGCCGATCCGGGGCGGACGTAATAGGCCACATCGGCAATCGCCACCCAGACGACAAAGCCACCGGGATTGCCCGGCTCGGTATCGGCCTCGGCGTAAACCGCATCATCGCGGTCGCGCGCATCGGCGGGGTCGATGGTGCACAGCGGCAAATCGCGCAGATCGGTGCGCCCTTCCAGCGGGGCTGGTAGGGCACGGTCGGCCTCGGCGATCACGGCATCGGGGAACTGGTCGGGGATGCCGTGCTGATGAATGGCAATCAGGCTGACCGCTTTCGGTCCCGAGGGGTCGCCCAGCACGGCGGTGATGCGCGCCTGTGGCAGACCCATGTTGCGCCGCCCCACGGCCTCGCCTTCGACCAGCTCGCCATCCTTGGCGCCAAGGGTCATGTCGCGGCCCACGCGCCATTCCTTGTCCTGCCCCTTGTCGATGGGCACGATCCGCCCGCCTTCGGCGCCTGCGCGAAACACCCCCAGCACCCGCAGCGGGTTGGTGCCGATATGGCGGATCAGCCGCGCCTCATACTGGTATTCGCCCACATCCGCCGGGGACAGCCGCGCCAGAATCCGGTCGCCCGCCGCCAAGGCCGGGTCGCCCTTCTTGGCCAGAAACAGGATGCGCGGCGCCTCGCCCGCGCCGCCCCATTCCATCGGCCGGGCAAAGACATCGCCCTGCGCATCCGGCCCGGTGATCACCAGAATGGACACCGGCGGCAAGCCTTCGGGGTCGCGGTAGCTGCGGCCCTTCCTGGCAATCTGCCCCTCTTCGGCCAATTCGCCAAGGATGCGCTTCAACTCGATCCGCGCCGCCCCCTTGATGCCAAAGGCCTTGGCGATATCGCGCTTGGCCGCAAGGCCGGGGTTTTCACTGATCCATTGCAGGATCTGCTCTTTGCTGGGCATCTGTTCCATGACATCAGCCCTAGCACGCCCCGCGGTCGCACGAAAGCCGCCTGCCGCTTGCACCTTTTCCAAATACTCCCGCGCGGAGCGCATCCGACGCCGGCCCCCCGCGCGACCAGCGCAAAACCGCCCCCTGCGACCTGCGCAAAGCCGTCCCCTCGCTACCAGCGCAAAAGGGCCGCCTCGTCCGCATCCTTGGCCGCAACCCAAGCGGCGCCCTCAGGGCCAAGCTCTTTCTTCCAGAACGGCGCGCGGGATTTCAGGTAATCCATCAGGAACTCGGCGGCGGCAAAGGCATCGGCCCGGTGCGGGGCCGCCGTTGCCACCATCATGATCATCTCGCCGCCCGCCAGTCGGCCAAAGCGGTGGATCACCAGCGCATCCACAAGCGCCCAACGGCCTGCGGCCTCGTCCATGATCGCGGCAATCGCCTTTTCGGTCATGCCCGCATAATGCTCGATCTCCATCGCCGACAGCGCGCCGCCATTGTCGCGCACGATGCCGGTAAAGGTGACCACCGCTCCCGCGCCCGCCGCCCCGGCGGCAAAGGCCTGAGACTCGGCCCCCAGATCGAACGGCGCCTCCTGAACCGACAGGCGCATCGTCAACCCCCGGTCATCGGCGGAAAGAAGGCAACCTCGCGCACCCCGGCCAAGGGCGCGTCAAAACTGGCAAGCTCTTGATCCAGCGCCACCCGCAGGCTCGCCAGATCGGCAAAGGCCATGGCATAGCGGTCTTCGCGCGCCACCAGTTCGGCGATCAGATCGGCCACCGTGGCCGCATCGGTCTGCACGCGCTCGCGCGGCAGGCCGATCCGTTCCCGCACCCATGCGAAATACAGAACCTCGACACTCACGGCTTGTCATCCTTCAAGAAGGGCAGCGATTTGCGGAAATAATCCCAGCCGGTCACAAGCGTGAGCGCCGCCGCCACCCAGATCAGGCACAGCCCCACCAGCGTGGCCACCGAGGAACAGCCGCGCGCGCCGCACGACCGCAGCGGATCGGCAAGACCCTGGGTCACCAGCGAGGCATATTGATCTGTCGTCATCCCGCGCCGGGCGATGCCCTCCAGATGCTCGAGCCCGGTGCCCAGAAACAGCACCGCAATCGCCACCATCTGCGCCGTGGTCTTCCATTTGGCGAGTTTGGTCACCTTCAAGAGCCCGGCCTTTTCCGCCAGAAACTCGCGCAGGCCAGACACAAAGACCTCACGGAACAGGATCAGCGTCACCGGCAGGATCAACCAAGGGTTCATGCCGGAATAACCGGTGATGATGACCAGCGCGATCACCACCATCGCCTTGTCGGCAATCGGGTCGAGCATGGCGCCGAACTTCGATTCCTGCTGCCAGCGCCGCGCGATATAGCCGTCGAACCAATCGGTGACCGCGGCCACGATGAACAGCGTCAGCGCAAACCAATCCGCCCAAGGCCGATGGAAATACAAGAACATGATCGCGACGCCGGGCGCCGCGATCAGGCGCATCACCGTCAGAATATTGGGCAACGTCCATCTCATGCCCGATGCTTAGCCCATTAACCGCCGCAGAGGAAAGCGGATTTGCTCAGAACGGCGCGGGCGCGGTAAAGCTGACCGGCGCGCCGGTGGCGGGATGGTGCAGCGTCAGCATCTCGGAATGCAGCATCAGCCGATCCGCCGCCCGCGCGGGGCCGGTGGCATAGATCTGATCGCCGATGATCACATGGCCCAGCGCAAGCATATGCACGCGCAATTGATGGCTGCGCCCCGTGCGCGGATACAGCCGCACGCGGGTTTCGGTTTCGGTGCGTGCCACCACCTCCCAATCGGTCTGCGCCGGGCGACCGTTTTCCGGGTCAACCATCTGACGCGGGCGGTTGGGCCAGTCGCTGCCCAAGGGCAGATCCACATGGCCGGAGTCCGCTTCCATCACCCCCCAGACGCGGGCGACATAGGTTTTCTGCGCCCGGCGCTTTTCGAACTCCTGCCCCAGATAGGCCTGCGCCTGTTTGGTGCGGGCAAAGATCATCACGCCCGATGTGTCGCAATCCAGCCGGTGCACCACCAGCGCATCCCAATATTCGGCCATCAGGCGCGAGATCAGGCAATCCTGCCGCCCTTCCAACTTGCCCGGCACGCTGAGCAGACCCGCAGGCTTGTCCACCACCAGAATATGCGCATCCGCGTGCAGCACCGACAACGGCACATCGGGCGGGTCATAGCTGAAATCGGGGATCAGGCTGGGCGCGTGATCGGGCACCTTGCGCCGGGTCATCGGATCGTGTGGCCCGCCGCCTGCAAGCGCGCGGCCAGATGGCGGATATGGGCGGGCCCCACCTCGCAGCAGCCCCCCACGATCGTGGCCCCCATCGCCACCCAGTCCAGCGCGAAATCGGCGTATTTTTCCGGGGTCAGATCGTGGCGATGGGTCAGTTCCGCCACCGTGGGCGCGTCTTTCAGGAAATTGCCGGAAATGTGGGTGAACCCGTTCGCATAGGCGCCAAAGGGCAGGCCAAGGGTTTTCAGCCCCGCCAGTGCCGCACCCATCGCCTCGGGGACCGAGCAATTGGCCAGCACCGCCGCCACCTTGTGGCGCGCGATCACACCGGCCAGATCGGTCACCGGCTCGCCCGAGCGCAGTTTGCTGCCGTCATGGTCATCCACCGAAACCGAGAGCCAGACCGGGCGGCCCGCCGCTTGCGCGCCTGCGGCAGCACCTTCAGCCTGCTCCACGCTCGCCATGGTTTCACACAGGATCACATCGACATGCGGGCCAAGGAGGGCAGCAATCTCGGCATATTTCGGCGCGGCCACGGCCACGGGCTGCGTGACCTCGGGGCGGTAGGTGGCGACCAGCGGCCCCATCGAGCCTGCGATCAGGCCCCGCCCATGCGCGCCGCGCGCCTCATGCGCTTCGGCCAGCGCGCGCAGGTGCAAGGCGTGGAACAGATGGTCCAGATCAAAGCGTTCCAGCCGGTCATGGTGGATGGCATAGGTGTTGGTGGTGGCCACACTCGCCCCGGCGGCGAAGTAATCGGCATGGATCGCACCGACCATGCCGGGATGGTCGATCATCACCCGCGTGGCCCACAAGGGCGTGGGCGCATCGCCCGAGCGGGCGACGAGTTCCTGCCCCATCCCGCCGTCCAGAAGGGTGATCTGTGCCATGCCGTCTCCTTTCAGGCCGCGTCGCGGAAGACATCCGCCAAAAGGGCGGTGAAAAAGGCCTCATCCTCGGTGGTGAAGGCCGCCGGGGTGTTGCTGTCCAGATCCAGCACCCCCAGAAGCGTGCCCGCCCCGTTCCAGACCGGCAGCACCAGTTCGGACCGCGTGCTGGAGGCGCAGGCGATGTGGTCGGGGAAAGCATCGACATCGGGCACGTTGAGCACCTTGCCGCTGCGGGCGCTGGCGCCGCAGACCCCGCGCGAAAACGGGATCACAAGGCAGCCATGGCCGCCCTGATAAGGCCCGATCTTGAGCAACTCGGGCGCCACGACGCGGTAGAACCCGGTCCAGTCGCTGAGCGGGTGGTGGTGATGCACCTCGCAGGCGACGGTGGCCATCAAGGCCACGGCATCGGTTTCGCCATGGGTCAGCGACAAAATGGCGCTGCGCAGCGCGTCGTAATCTGGGGTCATCGTGGCCTTCCACCTTTTGCGGCTTCACAGGGTCCGGCCACGCCGGTCTGTGCTGCCTTGGTCCCTATCACAGCCGATTGCACCGCGCCAAGCAGGCAGTGGCGCAGGCAGGCAGTGGCGCTGGCAGGTTTGGCGCTGGCAAAGGCGCCATGCCGGGAGACAGGGGAAGGAGGCGCGCAGGCACAGGCAGATCCTCGGCGCCGCGAACTGGGTGGGGGCGTTATCCGCAGCGCCGAGGGAAGCCTAATGCAGCTACCCCTTCACTGTCGCGGCAAGGCGCGCCGTTTTTGCGGGGAAACTGGGGCAGTTTCGCGACATCTGAAGAAAGGCAGAAACAGTGCGGGGGTCACTCAGAGGATTGTTGCGCAGAAATCCGAAACGACAGCAGGTTCCGCCCGCCTTCGCGCCGATAGCACAGGTCTTCGGCCAAGCTGCGAATCAAATGCCAGCCATAGCCACCTTCTGAAAGATCCTCTGCGGCAGCGGGCGATGGCAGCCGCCCGTCTGGCAAGGCGCCGCCGGGCAAGGGCACCCCGGCATCGATGATCTGGCAGGTGACGCCGCCTTGGGTGGCTTCCACCGTTACCTCAATCTCGCCGGGGGCCAAGGCATAGGCGTGTTCGACGATGTTGTTCAACGCTTCGGCCAGCACGATCTGGGCGGCATCGCGGGCTTCGCTGCTGATCGGCCCCGGCGTCCAGCCGGTGAAGAGGGCGCAAAGCGCCTGCCGCACAGCCACGGGATCGGCAGGGAAGACCATGCGGGTCCGCCCCCCGGGGCTGTCAGCCGGCATCGCGCAGGCCATCGGCCCCCGCCGGGGCCGTGGGGTGGATGATGAAAACGCTGTCCATCCGCGTCAGCCGAAACACCTTTTCCACCGAAGGCGTCAGGCCCGACAATTCCAGCGGACGCTCTGGCCCCAAGGCCTTGCGCACGGCCACCACCGCACCCAGACCAGAACTGTCGATGAACATCACATCCGACAGGTCGAGCAAAACCCGCCGGCCATCCTGCGCGGTCAGATCGCGCATCCGATCCTTGAAATCGATCGCGCCCGCCGCATCGATGCGCGGTTCCCGGACGTGAACGATCATCAGATCAGGGGTGTGGGTGCAGTCCAGTCGCATCGTCGCCCTCCGCTTTCTGCGGCAGGCTAGCGTGCAAAGATTACCGACAGGTCAATCGCGCCGGATCAGTTGAGCTGAAATTGCAGCGGATAGCGCCCATCCTCGAAGTCTCCGAACAGATCGTTCAGATCCGGATGGCCCACAGGCTCTCCGGTGTCATCCGGCACAAGGTTCTGCTCGGACACATAGGCGACGTAATAGCTTTGGTCATTTTCGGCCAGCAGGTGATAGAACGGCTGGTCTTTTGAAGGACGGCTTTCTTCGGGAATGTTTTCATACCATTCATCGGTATTGGAAAACATGGCATCCACATCGAAGACCACACCGCGAAACGGGTGCTTGCGATGACGCAGAACCTGACCAAGATGGTATTTCGGTGTTGATGTCAGCATCTCTTGCGTCCTTTGGTCATGGTTATTAATCCCGATGGCAGGGTCTTGTCCACCGGACAGGCGGCGCAAAAGGGAAACAAACTGTGGTCCTGATCCTCACAGTGCTCGAGATCGTGGCGCCCGTCGGTCTGCTGGGATTGATCGGCTACATCTGGGTGCGCACCGGCCATGAATACCGGATGGAGTTCATCACCCGCCTGTCGATGACCCTGTCGGTGCCCGCGCTGATCTTCACCGCGCTGATGCAGGCCGAGCTTGACCCTGCCGCGCTGACCGCCGTGACCTTGGCCGCCATCGCCGCCTATGGCGCCCTGACGGTGATCCTGTGGGCGGTGGTCAGGCTGCTCAGGCTCGAACGCCGCACCTATCTGGCGCCGCTGATCTTTGGCAACACCGGGAACGTCGGCCTGCCCTTGGCGCTGTTTGCCTTTGGCGAGGCAGGCTTGGGCTATGCCGTGGTGATCTTTGCCGTGATGATGGTCTGGAGCTTTACCTTTGGCATCTGGCTGGTCTCGGGCGGCGGATCGCTGATGCGCGTGGTCAAGGAACCGGCGATGGGCGCCACGCTTTTGGGCGCGCTCTTCCTCTGGCAAGGCTGGCAAACGCCCGCGTGGCTGACCAATTCGCTGACGCTGCTGGGCCAGATCGCCATTCCGATGATGCTGATCACGCTGGGGGTTGCGGTGGCACGGCTGACGCCGGGGCGTCTGAGCCAAGCGCTGTGGCTGACGCTGCTGCGTGGCGGGCTGACGGTGGCGGTGGCCGTGGCGGTGGGGCGGTTCTTCGCGCTTGATCCGGTCGGATTTGCCGTTCTGGTGCTGCAGGTCAGCACGCCGGTGGCCGTGACCTCTTACATGCTGGCGGAAAAATATGGGGCCGATTCCGATGCGGTGGCCGGGCTGGTGATTGCATCGACCCTGCTGGCGATCATCACTTTACCGCTCACTCTCGGATTTCTGATCTGACAGGCCCTTGCGCCCCATTTCCCCCGGCCCGGATTTGACCTATCATCCAAGGCAATAAGAAGACTGTGCGAGGGGCAAATGAGCAGATTTCTCCGCGCGTCGATATTGTTGCTTTTGCTTGCCGCCTGTGGCGGGGGAAGCAGCAGGTTTTCGGCGCCCCGCGACTTGGAAAACGCCTGCGCCATCGTGCGTGAGCGTCCACAATATCTCAGCGCCATGCGCGCCACCGAACGCAAATGGGGCATCCCCATCCATGTTCAGATGGCCACCATCCATCAGGAATCGAAATTCATCGGCAATGCCCAAACCCCACATCAATTTGCGCTGGGCGTGATTCCGATGGGTCGACAATCCTCGGCCTATGGCTATTCGCAAGCGCTGGATGGCACATGGGAAGAGTATCAGCAGGAGCAGAACCGCCGGAGCGCGCGGCGGGACCGGATCTCTGATGCCACCGATTTCATGGGCTGGTATATGGATCAAAGCGAAAAGCGGCTGGGCATTTCCAAGGCCGACGCCCGCAACCAATATCTTGCCTATCACGAAGGCCGCACCGGCTTTGCCCGGCAAAGCTATCTGGCCAAGCCATGGCTGGTGGATGTGGCGGGTCGGGTGCAGCGGCGGTCAGAGATGTATGCCCTGCAACTGGCAGGCTGCGGGCGGCGCTAAGCCGCCCGCGACGCGCGCGGGTTACAGCCCGCGCTTGCGTGTTTCGGCGGTGATGTCAAAATAAGACGCCGGGATCGACCCGCCTTTCGACATTTCCCCCAGCACCACCGTGGTCTGGTTGCCCACATCATCGGTGATGATCCATTGACGCAACTCTACCGGGTTGGCGGTGAACACCAGTTCGATCGTGCCATAGGCCGGATTTTCCGGGTCCTGCGCGATCACCCGCGTGGTGTTTTCCACCTCGCGGTGGCCCACCACCATGCGCGCGCGGCCCAGATCGACATTGGCCGCCAGAATCAGGTTCAACGGCGTCCGGCGCAGCGGATATTGCTCGGGCGGCTGGTTTGATTTGGGGTCGAAAATCGCCACCTGACTGCCGCCCGCCATCACCAGACTGCGATCCGGCGGCGCATATTCAAACCGGATGCGCCCGGGCCTGCGGATGAACAGCTTGCCCGTGGCAATCGTGCCGTCTCCGTTGATCTGGGTGAAATCGGCCTGCACAGTCGTCAGACTGTTCAGATAAGCGGACAGATCGGCCAGCGGGATCCGCGCGGCAAAAGCCGGGGCGCCAAGCGCGAAAAAGGCGAGCGGGGCCAATATGGCGGTTCTACGGTTCATGGATGATATATAAGCCACCTTGGGCCGTCCTGAAATCCCCCACCCGCCGCGAGCCTGTCACGACAGGGCGAGGGATTGTTACACTTCAGATGCCGAAACCGTCAGCGTGACAGAAAGCCGATCAAGGCGGCGTTGAACGCCTCGGCATGGCTGACGTTCACGCCATGCGGCCCGCCCTCGATCAGCGCAAGCTGGCTGCCATGGATGGCCGCCTTGGTGCGCGCGCCCGAGCCTTCGAAAGGCACGATGCCATCGGAATCGCCGTGCAGAACCAGTGTCGGCAGCGATACCTTTTTCAGATCCTCGCGGAAATCGGTGGTGCCAAAAGCCTCCATGCAGCCCAAGGCCGCAGCCTGATCGGACTGTTTGCACAAGGCGATGGCCTTCTGACGCTCTTCCTCCGACACTTTCAACGCGCCGTCGGCAGAAAAGAAATCGCGGGTGAACTGGTCGAAAAAGGCATCGCGGTCGGCGCGCAGACCGTCTTCCATTTCCTGCGCAGCATCTTCGGTCAGCGGGCCTTCGGGGTTGTCGTCCGACTTCATCAAAAAGGGCGGCACCGCCGAAGCAAAGACGACGCTGCGCAGACGGCTTTCGCCATGGTTGGCGATGTAGCGCGCGACCTCGCCGCCCCCCATCGAGAATCCGACCAAAGAGGCATCGCGCAGATCATGCGACTCCATCAGATCGGCCAGATCCTGCGCCAGCGTATCATAATCAAAGCCCGAGGCAGGCTTTTCCGACTGGCCAAAGCCGCGGCGGTCATAGGTGATCACCCGGAAACCAGCCTCGGCCAAGGCAGGCACCTGATGCGCCCAGGCCTTGCCCGACAGCGGCCAGCCGTGAATCAGGATGACAGGGCGGCCCGCGTCGGGGCCGGTGGCTTCGATATGCAGTTTGACGGACATCTGGGTTCCTGCGGAAAACGGTGTTGCGGTTCAACTTCGCAGGTCAAACGCCACAGCTTCCGGTCAGTTCCAGAGGCGGAAGGGCGGGCGCAGCACATGCGCGTGATCCCGCCGCACAAGGCGCCAGCCGTTTTGGCCGCAATCCGTCAGGCCGCAACCGCCCGCGCGATGTAATCGGCGGTCATCAGGTCCAGATGCGCGCCACCGCCGTTCTTGGCGATGGTGATGTCATCGGGCGATCTGCGGCTGTAAAAGGCCGGATCATCATAAAAATCGGCGATCACATCCGATTCAGAAATGGCACCACTGCGGATCGGCTCGATCAACTCGCCGATATGGCCCAGCGTCGTCTCGCGGCTGTCGACAAACAGCCGGGCGCGCGCCATCGCCTCATCATCGACCTCGCGCATGGCCGGGGTATAGGCGCCGATCAAATCCAGATGCTGCCCCGGTTGCAGCCAAGCGCCCCGGATCAGCGGCGTGCGGGCCATGGTGGCGGTGCAGATGATGTCGGCGGCGCGCACCGCGGCCTCCAGATCTTCGGCCACCGGCAGGCCCATCGCCTCGGCCGAGGCACGGCTCCGGCTCCAGACCGTGAATTCCGCCTGCGGAAAGGCGCTGGCATAAGCGCTCACCATCGAGCGCGCCACCGTGCCCGCCCCCACCAGAAGGATGCGACGCGAATCCTTGCGCGCCAGACGTTTGGCCGAAAGCAGGCTGTCGCCAGCGGTTTTCCACTTGGTCACCAGATGGAAATCCACCATCGCCGCTGGCAGTCCGGTCTTGTCTTCAAACAGCGTGACCGCCCCATTCACCGTGGGCAGGCCCTGCGCGCCATTGCCGGGGAAAACGGTGGCCACCTTCACCAACTGCCCCAGCCCGTCGATCCAGGCGGCGCGGTTCAGCAGCGTATCTTCGCCGCGATACAGAACCATGTCGCGGATTTCCGCCTTCGGGCGGCGGTGCCCGGCCTCGATCGCCTCGGTCAGCCCTTGCCATGTCAACCGCGACTCGGCGTCCTTGGTGATGATCTTCATGCGCCCAATCCTGCTTGTGCCATCCTTGCGTCTGCCCCGGACGCGCTGCCCATAGAGCCTGCGGCACGCCGGGGTTTCAACCCCCGACCTGCGCCTTTGCCGCCCGCACCACCCGGTCGAGCACATCCAGAAAGCGCGAGCGGTCCGCCTTGGAAAAGGGCCGCCCGCCGCCTTGGCGAAAGGGGTCGGCGCTGCGCAGGTCCTGCATCAGATCGCGCGTGGCCAAGGCCATGCCGATATTGGCTTGGCCCAGTTCCTCGCCATTGTGCTTGATCACCCGCGCCCCCGCCGCCACGCATTTCGCGGCCAAGGGAATATCGCCTGTCACCACCACATCGCCCGGACCGCAGGCCTCGGCGATCCATTTGTCGGCCTCATCGGGGCCGCTGGCCACGAACACGCTTTCCACCAAAGGATTGGGCGAAGGCCGGATGCCGCCATTCGACACCAACAGCATCTTCACCCCATGCCGTGTGGCCACCCGCTCGGCCTCGGCTTTCACGGGGCAGGCATCGGCATCAATGAACACACGCGTCATGCCCTCCCCCCTGCGCATGTCGCGCCCTTGCAAGCGCGCGGCGCGACATGCGCCCGCTTAGCCATACAGCGCCTTGGCATGAAAGCCGATGTGATCTTCCATGAAGGTCGAGACAAAGAAATAGCTGTGGTCATAGCCCTTTTGCATCCGCAGCGTGCCGCCTTGCCGCCGCACCGCCATCGCCTCGGCCAAGGCCTCGGGTTTCAGCAAATCGATGAACTGGTCCGAGGTGCCCTGATCAATCAGGATCGGCCCGTCAAAGCCGCGCTTTTTCATTAGCAGCGTCGCATCATGCGCGGCCCAAGCCGACTCATCACGCCCCAGATAGGCGGCAAACTGCTTGCGCCCCCAGTCGCTCGCGGTCGGATGGCAGATCGGCGCAAAGGCCGACACCGATTTGAACCGCCCCGGAAAGCTCATCGCAATGGTCAGCGCGCCATGCCCGCCCATCGAATGCCCGGTGATCGCTTGCGCCTCTTCCGCCAGTGGAAAGGCGCTGAAAAGCAGCCGGGGCAGCTCCTCCGTCACATAATCCCACATGCGGAAATGCGGGGCCCAAGGCTTTTGCGTGGCGTTCACATAGAACCCCGCCCCCTGCCCCAGATCAAAGGCCGGATCATTCGCCACACCCTCGCCCCGCGGCGAGGTGTCGGGAAACACCACCGCCACCCCGGCCTCGGCCGCCCAGCGCTGCGCATTCGACTTCACCATCGCATTCTCATGCGTGCAGGTCAGACCGGACAGGAACCACACCAAGGGCACCGGCCCATCCTCGGCCCCTTCGGGCAGGAACAGACCAAAGGTCATCTCGCCCGCCGTCGCGGCGGAGCTGTGCGAATACACCCCCTGCACCCCGCCAAAGGCCCTGTGTTCCGAAACCGTCTTCATCCGTTTCCTCCATTCACCAAGGCGATCACCGCCGTCAGGGTCAGCACAGAGGCTGCCGTCGACAGCAGAATCGCCGTTGACACCCGCTGCGGCGCCACACCGAAATGCGCCGCCAGAATATAGACATTGCCCGCCACCGGCAGCGCGGCGGCGGCAATCATCACCCCCGCCGCATACCGTTCCACCGGGAAAATCACCAGAGCCGCAAAGGCCACCGCCGCCGGATGCAGCACCAGCTTGGCAAAGGCAAGCCAAGCCGCCACCTGCACCCGCTCGGCGGACCGCCCGGCCAAGGACGCACCAATCGCAAACAGCGCCCCCGGCGTGGCCGCCGCGCCCAGCGTGGTCATGAACTCGTTCACCGGCCCCGGCACCTGCCACCCGGTCGCGCCCCAGCCCAAACCCAGCACGATCGACACGATCATCGGATTTTTCAGCAAGCCAAGCCCCAAGACCCGGAACAGCCCAAGGCTCATCCGCCCTTCGCGCCGCGCCGTGATCACCAGCGTGATGACGCTGGAAAACACGATTAGATCCACCGCAAGCACCAAGAGCACCGGCCCTGCCGCCGCCGCCCCCAGCAAGAGCACCAGCATCGGCACGCCCAGAAAGCCGACATTGCCGATCACCGCACATTGCGCCTCGACCGCCGCTTCCTCCACCGTCACCCCGCGCCACAGCGCCACCGCCGACGCCAAAACATAGACCACCCCCGAGGCCGAGAGATAGGCAAAGACAAAGGTCCAGTTGAGGATCTCGCCCAAGGACAGATTGGCGGCAAAGCCGAACAGCATCGCCGAAAGTGCGAAGTAAAAGACGAATTTGGTCAGCGCTGCCGTGGCCTCACTCCCGAAAAACCGGGTGCGCCCGGCCAGATAGCCCAGACCGATCAGCGCAAAAAACGGCAGGGTCTTCAAAAGGATCGGCAGCATCGGCTCACTTTCGCGCGGTCCCGCGCAGGGTTTCAGAAACCGCCCGCCACCGCAAGCCGCTGCCCATGGTCCGCCCCGCCTCTCTCATAGGGGGCGGCGCGCCCTGTTGCGCAGCCCCGCGCGGAGGGGCAGGCGGCGCAAGCCGCGCCCCGACACCTCGCGTGCGGGCGGCACGCCCGCTCTGCAAGATCCGCCGGGTCAGGCTAGCCCATCGTCTCCAGACAATGGCGCCGGAAGGCGCGCTTGAGCATGTCCAGCTCTTGCCGCAACAGATCCACCTCGGCGCGCATGTCATCTTCCATGGCCACCCCGGTGATAAGCGTGAAATGGGCCAGCGTCTCGCCGCTCGCCGCCTCCCGGATCAAAAAGGTCTGCACCCCATCGCTCAGCACTTCAGCGGGTATCGGCACCCGCACGGCCCAGTCCGTGGGACGGTCCGGCACCGGCTCGACGGTGACACCGGGCAAAGGCTGTTCCAGCAGCACCACCTCCAGCGCGGGCCGGGCGTCTGCCCCGCTCAGCACGCCTTCCCAGATCCCGGCGCGGATGCGCGTCTTGGTCAGCCGCTTTTCGATCATCTTCGCCTCACCTTGTTCCACGCGCCTCAGCGCCGCCCCTTACACTTCGGCGCGGGGCCGCCGCGAAAGCGTCACGTCGCGCAGGATGATCTGGTTCATCTCCGGTCCTTCGAAGATCAGGTCCACCCACAAGCGCTCGACCCGCTTTTCGCTGATCTTGGTATAGGCAAGGTCGAATTCGACCATCACCTCCGCATCGCCCAAGGGCAGTTCGCGCACGATCTGTTCCACATTCGGCCCGTGCTTCACGTTCAGCCGGGCGAAAATCTCCAGTGGCTTTTCCATTTCCACGATCACATCCAGCCGGATCAGATGGCGCAGCTTCAACCCCGCCGCCGCCTCGGGCGGCAGGTCCAGCACAAGGCTCAGGAACGACCCGTCAAAGCGGAACACATCCATGCGACAGCCAAAAGGCGCGAGGTCGGATTGCCGCGTGTTGCGGATCTGGCGCACCGTCAGCTCGCTGTGGCGGCAATCGTGAAACACCGTCGCGCCGTCGCACAGCGGCGCCCGCCCCGGCACCGAAGACACCCCCGGCACCGGGATCGGCCCGCGCCAGAGCATCGGCCGCCACGACCAATCCGTGCCCAAAGGCCGCCGCATCGCGTTCGACCCGATCACCGGCAGCGCCAGCCGGTGCTCGGCCTCATGGATCACCCGGTCCAGCTGGCGGCGGATCGACCGCGCCCGGCCGCGCAAGGTGCTCAACGTGGCCAGATCCAGCGTGGCGGCACGCTCCGCCCAAGCGCCCCAGCGCCGCTGCACCCGACGTTGCAACACCCGATCCAGAAAGGCGTCAATCCGGCCTGCCATCTGTGTTCCGAAATGCTCCTCCGCCCCCTCCGCGCGCATGCTGAGCGACGGAGCGGCGACTCTTCTTATCGCCGCAAATCCTTTGCGATTCCACAGGTTTTGCATCTGGTGGGCAGAGCGTGACCCTAGCGGTTGGCCCGGCGCAAGGCGCGGGCCGTGTCTTCAACAAGCGTGCGGCTTGCCGCTTCTTCCAGCGCAGGACCCGACACTTTGATGCTGATGGTGCGGCCCGCCAAGGCCGTCATCCCGCGCCAATACACGCCTTCCGCCCGGTCCGACACCCGGAACAGGAACAAGTCGCCCACGCTGCGCGCCGAGGTGATCGACACATCCGATGCCCGCCCCCGGCGGCTCAGCGATTTGCGACCGGCCTCCGAGGCGAAGAACGCGGCCATTTCTTCACCGCCCACCGTCATGGCCGAGGCACTGCCGCCGCGGCCAAAGGTCACCGTGATCACCGCAGGCGGCGCCTCGGCCTGATCGGTGCAGCGCCCCAAAAGCAAGGTGGCCGCGCCAGCGGTCTGCTTGAGCGTGGCAGGGTCCGGGCAATAGCCCGCCGGACCTTGCACCGTCAGACCTTCTGCACGCAGCACCACCGCTTTGGGCAGGGTCTCGGCCCCGGCGGCCAAGGGCAGGCCCATGGCCCAGCCCAAAACCGCCAGTGCCCAGAGGCCCTGCTTACTGGTCCATGTAGACATGGCTTTCCGCCTTGGCGCCCGGATGGGTGACGGCCCCCCACCGCGCGCCGCCCACCAGCTTGGCAAACTTGTGCACCGCGCCCGAGGTGTATTCGGTCTTGCGCGGGCCTTTCCATTCGGCCTTGCGCTTGGCCATCTCTTCATCCGACACATTCACCGACAATTCGCCGGTCAGCGCGTTCAGCGAGATGATATCGCCGTTCTGCACCAAGGCGATCGGCCCGCCATGCGCGGCCTCTGGCCCGACATGGCCGACGCAGAAGCCGCGGGTCGCGCCCGAGAAGCGGCCATCGGTGATCAGCGCCACCTTCTTGCCCATGCCTTGGCCCGACAGGGCGGCGGTGGTCGACAGCATCTCGCGCATCCCCGGCCCGCCAGCGGGGCCTTCGTTGCGGATCACGATGACCTCGCCTTCCTTGTATTCGCGCTTTTTCACGGCCTCAAAGGCCTCTTCTTCGCATTCGAACACACGCGCCGGGCCCGAGAACACCTGCTCGGCCTCGCTCATGCCCGCCACTTTCACGATGGCGCCATCGGGGGCAAGGTTGCCTTGCAGCGACACCACGCCGCCGGTCTTGGTGATGGGCGACCCGATGTGATAGATGACCTTGCCATCGGCTTCGCCCCGGATCTCGTCCAGCGACTCGCCCAGCGTTTTGCCCGAGGCGGTCATGCAATCCAGATGCAGCAGGCCTTCCTTGGCCAGTTCCTTCATCACCACGGCAACACCGCCCACCTCGTGCAGGTCTTTCGCCACATAGCGCCCGCCCGGACGCAGGTCGACGAAATAGGGCGTGTCCTTCATCATCGCGGCCACGTCGAACAGGTCGAAGTCGATCCCGGCCTCATTCGCCAAGGCGGGCAGGTGCAGCGCCGCATTGGTCGAGCCGCCGGTGCAGCCCACCACGCGGGCGGCGTTTTCCAGCGATTTGCGGGTCACGATGTCGCGCGCGCGAATGTTCTTTTCGATCAGGTTCATCACCGCCACGCCCGAGGCCTCGCCATACTGGTCGCGGCTTTCATAGGGCGCGGGGGCCGAAGAGGAGTTCAGCAGCGCAAGGCCGATGGCTTCGGACACGCAGGCCATGGTGTTGGCGGTGTATTGCGCGCCACAGGCGCCCGAGGACGGGCAGGCCACCCGCTCCATGATTTCCAGTTCCGCATCCGACAGATTGCCCGCCTGATGCTTGCCCACGGCTTCGAACATGTCCTGAACGGTGATGTCCTTGCCCTGATAGCGGCCCGGCAGGATCGACCCGCCATAGATAAAGACCGACGGCACGTTCAGCCGCACCATGGCCATCATCATGCCCGGCAGGGATTTGTCGCAGCCCGCAAGCCCCACCAGCGCGTCATAGCAATGGCCGCGCATCGTAAGCTCTACCGTGTCGGCGATGGCATCGCGCGAGGCAAGGCTGGAGCGCATGCCTTCATGGCCCATGGCGATCCCGTCGGTGACGGTGATGGTGGTGAATTCACGCGGGGTGCCGCCGCCCTTTTTCACGCCATGCTTGACGATCTGCGCCTGACGGTTCAGCGCGATGTTGCACGGTGCCGCCTCGTTCCAGCAGGTGGCGACCCCGACCCAAGGCTGGTGGATTTCTTCCTCGGTGATGCCCATGGCATAGAAATACGACCGGTGCGGCGCGCGCGCCGGGCCTTCGGTCACATGACGGCTGGGAAGTTTCGATTTGTCGAAACGCTGGTTCGTGGACATGGGCATCCTCCCGCAAAATCTGGCTGGTCTGGGATAATGGGCGAATTCCCCGGGGGCAAGCCGCGAAAGCAAAGGCCAAAACGGAATAACGCGCAACAAGGCCGGGTTCCCCCCGCCTTTTGCCCGGTCAGATTGGCGGGGAAAGCCCCAGCTTGCCGCCGGTTGCAGGCGCGCGTTGTCTTGGGGGGCTTTCCTTAGCCGCTGGCATGGCTACTGTGCGGCGCCATGACAGCGCACCGCATCCATGCCATCGATCTTGCCCGTTCCGTCGCCCTGCTGGCGATGGCGGGTTATCACTTTACCTTTGACCTCATGCTCTTTGGCCATCTGCCGCCCGGCTTCGTCTTTCAGGGCCCTTGGCCGCTGATCGCGCGCGGCATCGCGTCCAGCTTTCTGTTTCTGGCCGGAGTCTCGCTCTGGCTCGCGCATGCACGGGGCATCCGCTGGCCCGCCTTCTGGATGCGCTTTGCCATGGTCGCGGGCGCGGCCCTGCTGGTGACCACCGCCACCTATTTCGGCATGGGCGCGTCTTTCATCCGCTGGGGAATCCTGCATGCCATCGCAGCGGGCAGCCTCATCGGGCTGGCTTTCCTGCGCGCGCCGATCCTGCTCACGCTGGCGGTGGCCGCCCTTGTCTTTGCCGCGCCGCATCTGGCCCGGTTCGAGCTGTTCAACGCGCCCCATTGGCTTTGGCTGGGCCTGTCGACCGAGATCCCGCCGATGATGGATTACGAACCCCTGCTGCCTTGGCTCTGCCCGGTGCTTCTTGGCATCGTCTTTGCCCGGCTGATGGCCCGCAGCGGCGGGTGGGACTGGCTGCGCCTGTGGCAGCCGGGACGGCTTGCCCGTGCGGCGCTTTGGCCCGGTCGGCACAGCCTTGCCATCTATCTTGTCCACCAGCCTGTGCTTTTCGGCGGGCTCTATCTCTTCACCCGTTATCTGTAAGGCCCGCCATGCTTTCCTTGCCCGACCAGCCCGATCTTTACGCCGCCCTGCGCGCCAGTGGTGCCGCACCCGAAGACCTGTCCGCGCTCATCGCGGGCAGCCCGCCCGCCGTGGCCGACCGCCTGACGGCAGGCGACCAAGGCCTGCTGCGCGCCCTCTTGCGCGCGGGCCAAGGCGGGCCCGCCATCTCCGCCGCGCCGCAGATCCTTGCGCATCTGCGCGCGCAAAGCTTTGTCCCGCTCTTTCGCCCGGATGTGGCGCAAAGCCCCACCCTCACCTTGCTCACCAATGGCGAGCATCCCGATATGCCGCCCTTTTCCGACCGCGCCTTTGATGCGTGGTTCGCGGCCAAGGGCGTGCCCTATGGCATTGGCACCTATGGCGAGGATCGGTCGGTCTATCGCACCGCGCAATTCGCCGACAGGCTCAGCCCGGAACGCCGCACGCGCCATCTTGGCATCGATGTCTTTGCTCCCGCAGGCACCCCGCTTTATGCCCCGCTGCCGGGCCGCGTGCGGCACCTGACCTATAACGCCGACCCGCTCGATTATGGCCACACCCTGATTCTGGAGCATCAGGCCGGTGATGCGCCTTTCTTCACCCTTTACGGCCATCTGGCCGGCACCTTGCCCGGGCTGTTGCAGCCGGGGGCCGAGGTGGCGGCAGGCCAGCATATCGCCGATCTGGGCGACTGGCCCGAGAATGGCGGCTGGGCACCGCATGTGCATTTCCAGATCATGACCGACATGCTGGACCAGACCGGCGGCAACTTCTACGGCGTGGGCCACAGCAGCCTGTGGGATGTCTGGCAGGCCATCTGTCCCGACCCCAACCTGATCCTGCGGCTGCCGGACAGCGCCTTCCGGCTCGCCTGACGCCGGGGCCGATTGCATTTCACGCCCCGTGCCTCTATCTGAAAGCAAAGATCGGCACCCGAAAGGCCCGCCCGCATGAACTGGATTTCGAACTACGTCCGCCCGAAAATCAACTCGCTCTTCTCGCGCCGGGAAGTGCCCGAGAACCTGTGGACGAAGTGTCCCGAATGTGGAACCATGCTGTTTCACCGCGAATTGGCAGAAAACCTGAACGTCTGCTCGAACTGCGATCACCATATGGCGATCAGCCCGCGCGACCGGTTCAAATCCCTGTTCGACACCGGCATTTTCACCGAAGTGAAGGTGCCCGAGCCTGTCGCCGACCCGCTGCATTTCAAGGATCAGAAGAAATATCCTGACCGTCTGAAAGCCGCGCAAAAGACCACCGGCGAGAAAGAGGCGATGCTGGTCGCCGAAGGCGAAATGGGCCGCACGCCGATTGTGGCCGTGGCGCAGGATTTCAGCTTCATGGCAGGCTCCATGGGCATGTATGTCGGCAATGCCATTCTGGCCGCCGCCGAACGCGCCGTGAAACTGAAGCGCCCCTTGGTGCTGTTTTCGGCCGCAGGTGGCGCGCGGATGCAAGAAGGCATCCTGTCGCTGATGCAGATGCCGCGCACCACGGTGGCGGTGCAGATGCTCAAGGAGGCGCGGCTGCCCTATGTCGTCGTGCTGACCCATCCCACCACCGGGGGCGTGACCGCATCCTATGCCATGCTGGGCGATGTGCAGATTTCCGAACCCAACGCCCTGATCTGCTTTGCCGGGCCGCGTGTGATTGAACAGACCATCCGCGAAAAGCTGCCCGAAGGGTTTCAGCGCGCGGAATACCTGCTGGATCACGGGATGCTGGACCGCGTCACCCACCGCAAGCAGATGCGTGATGAGTTGATCACCATTCTGCGGATGCTGACCGGGCAATCGCCCGCCATCAAGGCCGATCTGCCGCCCCCGGCCGCGCCGGAACCGGCCCCGGTGACGCCACCCCCGGCTGCGGGCTGATCTTGGCCAGCGGGTCCGACGCGATACTGGAACGGATGATGACCTTGCACCCCAAGGTCATCGACCTCACGCTTGATCGGATGCACCGGCTGCTGGACGCGTTGGGCCACCCCGAGCGCGCGCTGCCCCCGGTGATCCATATTGCCGGGACCAATGGCAAAGGCAGCACGCAAGCGATGATCCGCGCCGGGCTCGAGGCTTCGGGGGCACGCGTCCACGCCTATACCTCGCCGCATCTGGCGCGCTTTCACGAACGCATCCGCCTTGCCGGCGCGTTGATCAGCGAACCCGCCCTGACGGCGTTGCTGGATGAATGCGTGCAGGCCAACGGGCCGGAAGCGATCACCTTTTTCGAGATCACCACCGCCGCTGCACTGCTTGCCTTTGCCCGCACCCCGGCGGAGTTCACCTTGCTCGAGGTGGGTCTGGGCGGGCGGCTGGATGCCACCAATGTGATCGAGCGCCCGGCGCTGACCATCATCACGCCGGTCAGCCTCGACCATCAGCAATATCTGGGTGAGACCTTGCCCGAGATCGCAGGGGAAAAGGCCGGGATCATCAAGCGTGGCGTGCCGGTGATCATCGGGCCGCAAACGCCCGAAGGCCTTGCGGTGATCGAGGCGCGGGCCGAACGGCTGGGCGCGCCGATTCTGGCCTTTGGCCAGCATTGGCATGTGGCCGAAGACCGGGGCCGCCTGATCTTTCAGGATGAGACCGGCCTCTTGGACCTGCCCTTGCCCAATCTGCCGGGGCCGCATCAGATTCAGAACGCCGGGGCGGCCATCGCCGCGCTGCGCGCGCTTGGCCATGGCGAAGCCGCCTGCGAGGCAGCCGTCACCCGCGCGGACTGGCCCGCCCGGATGCAGCGCCTGCGCCATGGGCCGCTGGTCGAGATGGCGCCGCAGGTCGAGCTGTGGCTGGACGGCGGGCATAACCCCGCCGGGGGCGAGGCGATTGCCGCCACGCTGGCGCGCCTGCCGCAGCGGCCGACACATCTGATCTGCGGGATGCTGAACACAAAGGATGTGACGGGCTACATGCGCCCCTTGGCGGGACATGCGGCGCATCTGCATGCGGTCTCTATTCCGGGCGAGAAAAACACACTTGCCGCCGAAACCACCCGCGATGCGGCACGCGCGGTTGGCCTGCCCGCAACGGCGGCGGGCTCTGTCGGTGAGGCATTGGCCGCCATCACCGCAGCCGAACCTGCGGCACGGGTGCTGATCTGCGGCTCGCTTTATCTGGCGGGCGCGATCCTGCGCGAGAACGGCTAGTCCCGCAGGCCGTAGCGGGCCATGAACATCTGAACCGCGCCGCGCACCGCGCGCCGCCCGCTTTCGGCGGTGATCTGGTGATCCATGCGGAAGACCAGCTTTTCCATCAGCCCGGCCTTGCACAGCTGGATGAACTGCTCTGCCGCCAGATCCACATCGTCAATCTGGAGCGCATCCTTTTGCACAAGAAGGTGCAGATGGTGCACAAGGCGATCATGCACCAGTCCCGGCCCGTTGCGATAAAAATCGCGGGCGAGTTCCGGGAAACGCGCGCCTTCGCCGACGATCAGCCGACAGGCATTCTGCCCGAAATCGGACAGGATGAACCCGGCAATCCGCTCTCCGGCCAAGGTCAGCATCGCCTCGACCGACATCAAAGGGTCGATCTCGGCTTCAACCTCATCGGCCTGCCGCAAGCATTCCTGTGCGCAGATTTCCTTGAACAACAACTGCTTGTCGGGGAAATAGGCATAAAGCGTGGCCTTGCTGACCCCGGCCTCGCGCGCGATGTCATCGACCGAGGCGCCGTCAAAGCCGTCGCGCAGAAACACCGCGCGCGCGCCTTCCAGCACCTGATCGAACTTGCGCCCGCGGCGCACCCCTTGTTGTGCGGCTGTTGTCATGGCCCCCCCGTTTTGGCGACCATAGGTCAGGAGCACCAAGGGGGGCAAGCCGCGCCGAGGCAGCAAAAGGTTATTTGCACACCGTCACGGCCGGCTTGGGCGCGGCGGTGCAGCCTTTGGTCGAGCTGGTGGTCTGGTCGTCCTGCGGCCAGCTCAGGTGTGGCAGATCGACGGAAAAACCGGCGGCCATGGCCGAACCCGCGCTGAGGGCCAAGGTCAGGGCAATTGCAAGGACACGCATGAGACACTCCTGATTCTGAACTGTTGGGTTCAGAATATATGAACCGATCGGTTCACCTTTTCAAGAATTAAATATACTGAACGGTTCAGTTTTTGCATGCGCAGCGGCGCCGCGCGTGCAGTGCAGGCGCGGGGGTAGAGAAGCGGGGCGTGAAACGGGCGGCGGCGGTGCCTGTGACAGCCCGCGCAGGGGGCTCTGCCCCCTCACCCCCGGAGTATTTCAGAAAGGTGCAAATCAGGGGCCTAGATGGCTTTCGCCACGGGCGGCGGCCAGATCCATCTGGTGCTGGCGTTCGCGGAAGCGCGCCCGGTCCGCCGGGGAGTATTCGTCAACGCAAGCCGCGCAGCAGACGCCTTTTTCATAGGCAGGATGCGCCCGGCCTTCGGGGGTGACAGGGCGGCGGCAGGCGCCGCAGCTTTCGTTTTGCCCCGGCACCAGCCCATGGCCGACCGAGACGCGGGCGTCGAAGACATAGCATTCGCCTTGCCACAGGCTTTGGTCCTGAGGGACCTCTTCGAGATATTTCAGGATGCCCCCCTTGAGGTGGAAGACATCCTCTACCCCTTGCGACAGGAGGTAATTGGTGGATTTCTCGCAGCGGATGCCGCCGGTGCAGAACATGGCGATGCGCTTGTTGTGAAAGCGGTCGCGGTTTTCCTGCCACCACTGCGGGAAGTCGCGGAAGCTGCGGGTGGCCGGGTCCACCGCCCCCGCGAAGGTGCCGATGGCCACCTCGTAATCGTTGCGGGTGTCGATCACCGCCACATCCGGTTGCTGGATCAGGTCATTCCAATCCGCCGGGGTGACATAATGCCCGACCCGCGCCTTGGGGTCGACATCCGGCACCCCCATGGTGACGATCTCGCGCTTCAGCCGCACCTTCATGCGGCCAAAGGGCATGGTTTCGGCGGTGCTTTCCTTCCAGTCGAGATCGGCGCAGCCGGGCAGCGCGCGGATATGGGCGAGCACCGCATCAATGCCGGCCCGCGGCCCCGCGATGGTGCCGTTGATCCCTTCGGTCGCGAGGAGCAGCGAGCCGCGCACGCCTTGTGCCGCGCACAGCTCTGCCAGCGGCGCGCGCAAGGCGGCCGGATCGGGAAAGCGGGTGAAATGATAAAGCGCGGCGATGATGAGCATAGGCGCGGCATAAGACAAGCCAAGGCGCGGATCAAGCCACCGCCCGTGCCAAGCCCTGATTGACAGGGCGCCGCCAATCCCCGAGGACTGGGGAAAAGCCAGACCGGAGGTTCCCCGATGCGCCCAGCCGATGACGCCCTGATCGTGATTGATGTGCAGAATGATTTCTGTCCCGGCGGCGCCTTGGCGGTGGCGGGCGGCGATGCCATCGTGCCGGGCCTCAACCGGATGATGGCCGATGCGGCCTGCGTGGTGCTCACGCAGGACTGGCACCCGGCCAACCACGCGTCTTTCGCCGCCAACCATCCGGGGGCCGCGCCCTTCAGCCTGACCGAGATGGACTATGGGCCACAGGTGCTGTGGCCCACGCATTGCGTGCAAGGCAGTGCCGGGGCCGCGTTTCACCCCGATCTGGACGTGGCGCGCGCCGATCTGATCCTGCGCAAGGGTTTTCGCCCCGCCATCGACAGCTATTCCGCCTTTTTCGAGAATGACCGCCGAACCGCCACCGGCCTGCACGGCTATCTGCAAGACCGCGGCCTCCGGCGGCTGGTGCTGGCCGGGCTCGCCACCGATTACTGCGTGGCCTATTCGGCGCTGGATGCGGCACGTCTGGGCTATGCCGTGACCGTCCGCATGGACCTGTGCCGCGCCATCGACCTTGACGGCAGCTTGGCCCGGATGCGGGCCGAGATGCAGGCGGCAGGCGTTATTTTGCAGGAGTGACCGGTGTCAAGGCAACTGGACACGCCGCCGCGCAGTTGATTTAACAGCGCAAATCCTGCGCAGGAGCCGCTTTCATGGTCGACATCGCAACCCGCGTCTACAATCACAAGTGGAAGGTCGACACCATCGTCCGCTCGCTGATCGACACCGACTTCTACAAACTGCTGATGTGCCAGTCGGTGTTTCGCAACAAGCCCGAAACCACTGTCACCTTCAGCCTGATCAACCGCACCAAAAGCATCCGGCTGGCCGATCTGATCGACGAAGGCGAATTGCGTGAGCAGCTGGACCATATCCGCACCCTGCGGCTGTCGCGCGGCGAAAGCACGTTCCTGCGGGGCAACACCTTTTACGGCAAGCGGCAGATGTTCCGCCCCGATTTCATGGAATGGTTCGAAGGCCTGCAACTGCCGCCCTACCATCTGGAAAAGCACGACGGCCAATATGAGCTGACGTTTGAGGGCAAGTGGCCCGAAGTGATGATGTGGGAAATCCCGGCGCTTGCGGTGCTGATGGAGCTGCGCTCGCGCGCGGTGCTGCGCACCATGGGTCGGTTCGAATTGCAGGTGCTTTATGCCCGCGCCATGACCAAGCTGTGGGAAAAGATCGAGACGCTGCGCCGGATCGACGGGCTGAAACTGGCCGATTTCGGCACCCGCCGCCGCCATTCCTTCTTGTGGCAGGATTGGGCGGTGCAGGCCTTGATCGAAGGGATGGAAGGCAAATTCATCGGCACCTCGAACTGCCTGATCGCCATGCGCCGCGAGGTGGAGGCGATCGGCACCAATGCGCATGAATTGCCCATGGTCTATTCCGCGCTGGCCAATTCCGATGCCGAACTGGCGCAGGCGCCCTATCAGGTGCTGGCCGACTGGCATGAAGAGCATGACGGCAATCTGCGCATCATGTTGCCCGACACCTATGGAACCGAAGGCTTTCTGGCGCGCGCGCCGGAATGGCTTGCGAAATGGACAGGCATTCGCATCGACTCGGGCGATCCCGCGACGGGGGCGGAAACCGCCATCCGCTGGTGGAAAGCGCGCGGCGAAGACCCGCAGGACAAGCTGGTGATCTTCTCGGACGGGCTGGATGTGGACAAGATTGCCGAATTGCACGCGCAATTTGCCGGCCGCGTGAAGGTGTCCTTTGGCTGGGGCACCATGTTGACCAATGATTTCCGCGGCTTGGCCCCAGACGATGGGCTGGCGCCGTTCAGTCTGGTCTGCAAGGCGATTGCCGCCAATGGCCGCCCGACTGTCAAGCTGTCGGACAATCCGAACAAGGCAATGGGCCCCGAGGACGAAATCGCCCGCTACAAGCGCGTGTTCCGGGTGGGTGCGCAGGCCCCGATGGATGTGGTGGTCTGACCGCGCTCAGGAAAAGGCGGTCAAGGCCAGAAAGATCAGCGACGACATGATCGCCGCCATCGGCACCGTGATCACCCAAGCCGCGCCGATCGTGAGGAAATGCGCGCGCCGCACCAGCTTGCGGCGGCCCCGCTCGGCCGGGTCCACCGGCTTGCCCTTTTCGATGCCCAAGCGGCGGGCTTTGCGTTCGGCATCCCATTCGCGGTAAAAGCCCACGCCAAACACCGCGCCCACCGCGATATGGGTGGAGCTGACAGGCAGGCCCAAGGCGCTGGCCACGATCACCGTGATCGCCGCCGACAGCGCCACGCAATAGGCGCGCATCGGGTTCAGCTTGGTGATCTCGCCGCCCACCATGCGGATCAGCTTGGGGCCGAACAGCACCAGACCAAAGGAAATCCCGGCGGCGCCAATGATCATCACCCAAAGCGGAATGGTCACCTGCGCACCGGCGCCGCCGTCCTGCACGGCATGGGCGATGGCGGCCAAGGGCCCGACCGCATTGGCCACATCATTGGCCCCATGCGCAAAGGACAACAGCGCCGCCGAAACCACCAGCGGCAGAGCAAACAGTTTCTTCAACGATTTCTTGCGGTTCTCCAGCCCTTCGGACTGCCGCCGCACCATGGGGCGCGCGGCCAGCGTGACCGCAACCCCAATCGAAAGCCCCAGCAGCAGACCGCCGGTCAGCGACACGTCGACCACGCGGCGCAGGCCCTTGACCGCCAGATAGGCCGAAAAGGCGCCCGCCATCAGCCCGATCAGCACCGGCACCCAGCGGCGGGCCGCGCCGATCTTGTCGGGCACATCGTTGATATAGGCTTTGATAAAGGCCAGAAACAGCGCCGCGATGACGCCGCCCAGCAAAGGCGAGATCACCCAGCTGGCGGCGATCTGCCCCATCGTCGGCCAGTTCACCGCGCCAAAACCGGCGGCCATGATCCCGGCCCCCATCACGCCCCCCACGATGGAATGCGTGGTCGAAACCGGCGCCCCCACCCATGTGGCAAGGTTCAACCACAGCGCCGCCGCCAAAAGCGCCGCCATCATCGCCCAGACAAAGGTGTCAGGGTCCGCCACCGCCTCGGGGGACACGATCCCGCCCGAGATGGTGGACACCACATCCCCCCCGGCGATCAGCGCGCCCGCCGTTTCGAACACCGCCGCGATGATCAGCGCGCCGCCCATGGTCAGCGCATTGGCCCCCACGGCCGGCCCCATGTTGTTGGCCACATCATTGGCCCCGATGTTCAGCGCCATATAGGCCCCAAAGGCCGCCGCCGTCACCAGAATGACGGTCGAGGACGATCCGCCCGCCAGCACGATGGCCGCCACCGCGCAGACCAGAATGAACAGCACGCCAAGGCTGATCGCGATCATCGGGCGGCTGACGAAAAGCAAGGCCTGCTCCAGCTGCACGATGCGGCCCAAGTCCTTGTCCAGCGTCTTCCACTGGTTCTGCGGCGGGGTCGGCTGAGAGGTCATGTCATGCGCCTGTTACTGTGGCGTTACGCCAATGTCACACGGGCGCTGACTATCCGTTCACAATCGGCCGCACAACCGCTTTCCCTCAGCCCAGACAGCGCCCGGCGAACATCAGCGCCCGCGCGATATGGCGCGCATGCACCGGGTCCTCCGGCGGCAGGCGCGGCGCCGCCCACCCGACCGAGGCCAAGGTGCGCGCCAGCGTGAAGGCATCCACCGCCTCGGGCGCGGCCAGCCCATAGCCTTCACACAGCGCGGCGCGGATCTCGGCATAGGCAGGCTCATAGAGGTTCTGTGACAGCACGGTGCCCAGATCATACAGCCGGTAGCCAAAGCCGGAATCGTCAAAATCGATCAGCGAAAGTGAACCATCGTTCACAAGAACATTCTCGCGCAGCACATCGGCATGGATCAGACCCAGCGCATCCCCCTGCCGCGCCAGCGCGCCCGCCAGCCAGACCCGCGCCTCGGCCAGCATCCCGGCCTCGCGCGCAGTCAGCGCCGGATGTTCCCAGAACCGCCCCCAGAACGGCGCCTCGCCCACCAGCCCTTCGCGGTCCCAGCGCGGGCGGGCAAAGCCTTCGGGCAGCACCAGCGCATCGGTTACCGCATGCACCCGCGCCAAAAGCTGTCCCAAGGCGTGATGCTGCGCCGCCTGCTCCGCGCCATGCCCCGCCAGCGGCACCCCGGCCTCCCCCATGGGGGCGCCGTCGACCCATGCCACGACCGAGGCCATGCGCCCCGCCCTCAGCACCGCCAGATGCCCCCCCTCGGGCAAGGCGACCGCCGCCGGAACCGGCAGCCCGGCGTCGGCCAGCGCCGCACACCACCACAGCTCCGACCGGATCGCCGCCGCCGACTGATAGCCACGCCGATGCAGGCGCAAGGCCGCGCGCCGCCCACCCGGCAGCGCCAGTTCATAAACCGCGTTTTCCCGCAGGCGCAGCGCGCGGGTGATCTGCCCGCCCCAGCGCCCCGCGGCTTCCTCGGCCTCGGTCATGCCGCGTCCAGCGCCGCTTGCAGCGCATCGGCGAGCAGGTCTGCCTCGGCCCGGCCAAACACCATCGGCGGGCGGATCTTCAGCGTCGCCCCGCCCTTGCCGATCCGGTTCAGCAAAAAGCCGCGCTCCACCAGATCCTCGACCAGATCGGCGGCAAAATCGCCCGCCCCCGCGCCGCCAAACTCCAGCCCGAAGAACAGGCCCGCGCCGCGCACATTCACGATCCGCCCATGTCGCAAAGCGCCCAGCCGCTCCAGCAGATAGGCCGAGGTGTCCACCGCGCGCGCCTGCAGGCCTTCGTCCTCAATCACATCCAGCGTGGCCAGACAGGCCGCCGCCGACACCGGATTGCCGCCGAAGGTGTTGAAATAGCCAAACGCCTCGCGAAAAGCCGCCATCACCGCGGGCGTCGCAAGGCAGGCCGCCACCGGATGGCCATTCGCCATCGGCTTGCCCACCGTCACCACATCGGGCGCAAAGCCCAGCCAGTCATGCCCCCAGAAATGGCTGCCCACCCGGCCAAAGCCCGGCTGCACCTCGTCACACAGGATCAGTCCCCCCGCGCGGCGCACCACCTCCACCGTGGGGTCCAGAAACCCCGGCCCCACGGCGGGCAATCCTTCATTGGCAAAGACCGGGCACAGCATCAGCCCGGAAAACCCAAACCCCGCCGCCTCCAGATCCTCAATCGCCGCCGCCACCTGCGCGGCAAAGGCGGCGGGCTGCGCCGCCAGACTGCCGCCCAAAGGCGCCAGCGTGTCGGGCGCGGGCACCAGCCGCACATGGGGCGCGCGCCCCCCGATCGGCGGGCGCCGCGTGGAAAGCTGGCTCACCGCCGCCGTATTGCCGTGATAGGTGGCATCGGTGGCGATGATCCCGGTCTTGCCCGTCACCGCCTGCGCCATCCGCAAGGCCAGATCATTCGCCTCGGACCCGGTGCACACCATGATGGCCTGCGAAACGCCATGGCCCAAGGTGCCCGTCAACCGCTCGATGTAATCCAGCACCAGATCATGGTGATAGCGCGTGTGGGTGTTCAACACCGCCGCCTGCGCGGCAATCGCCGCCACCACCCGGGGATGGCAATGGCCGACATGGGCCACATTGTTGTAGCAATCCAGATAGCGCTTGCCTTGCGCATCCCACAGCCACACCCCCTGCCCGCGCACGATATGCACGGGCTTGCGGTAAAATGTGGGCACATTCGGCCCCATCAGCCGCGCGCGCCGGGCCTCAAGGCTCTCACTCATCCAGATCTCCCACCCGGCCCCGCCCGGCTTTCACATCGCCACGCACCGCCTTGGCCTTCAACCGCCGCAAGGTGCTGCCATAGGTCGGCTTGGTCGCCACCCGGCGCTTGGGCGCCACCAGCGCCGCCCGCACCATCTCCACCAGCCGCTCCCGCGCCAATTCGCGGTTGCGCGTCTGGCTCCGCGTCTCCTCGGCCCGGATCACGATGGCCCCGTCCAGCGTCCAGCGCCGCCCCGCCAGCTTTTTCAACCGCGCTTTCACCGGGGGCGGCAAGTGCGGGGACCGTTCCGCCTCAAAGCGCAACTCCACCGCCGTCTCCACCTTGTTCACATTCTGCCCGCCCGGCCCTTGTGAGCGGGTAAAGCTCTCGGTCAGCTCCCAGTCGGCCAACGAGATGGTGTCTGAAATCCTCAACATCCCCGCACCATAGCAAAGGCCCCAACCAACAAAAGCCCTGCCCTGTCATCTGTTCAAAAATATCCCCGCCGGAGGCAACGACCGAGGCGGCGCGCAGGCGCCAACGAGACAAAAACAATGCGCGCAAAGCGCGCGCCTTTTCGCAACCGTCGGTCCAACAGGGGGCCGAAAAAGAGAAAGGATCGCCGGGATGCGGCGACCCTTTCCGAGTTCAAGGAGATGGGCCAGTTAGGTAACCTGTCCCAATCAAAGGTTCGTTCGCTAAGGGGTTGCCCCTAGAAAACACCCCCCATGACTGTCCCGACACGTCTCTCCAATATCACTCTAGACACTGGATCACCTCCTTTCAAATGGTTGCCGATAAGGCTAGCCTGACACAGATTTAGGGCCTGTCAAACCCTTTTAGGCAATCCGTGCGCTCAATTTTCCGACAATCATCCGGAATGGCAAAAGTGCCACCAAAGCGAGCAAAAGCTTCACGCCCCAGTCCGCCACCGCCAGCGAAACCCACAAGGGCAGCGCCGGGCCAAAGCCCAAAAGGGGCAGACTCTCATTGGCCCAGCTCACATCATTGCCCGGCTCCAGCCCGGCCAAGGGGGTGGAAAAGGCGATGGTGAAGAACAAGGCCGTATCGACAGAGGACCCGATCAGGGTCGACACCAGCGGCGCGCGCCACCACGCGCCCGCGCGAAACCGGTCGAACACCGCAACGTCAAGCAATTGCGCCGTCAGGAAAGCCACCCCTGACCCGATGGCAATGCGCCATGTCACCAGCGGGCCAAACTCGCCCATGATCTGCGTCCCGATCAGCGAGCACAGCACCCCGACCGCAAAGCCCGCGAATACCACCCGCCGCGCCGCGTGCACGCCATAAAGCCGGTTGGTCAGATCGGTCACCAGAAAGGCGATGGGATAGGTAAAGGCGCCCCATGTCAGCCATTGGCCGAACAGAAATTGCACCAGAATATTCGAGGCCACGACAGTCGCGGCCATGGCAAGAATGCCAGGCAGAAGTTTTTGCATCTTGTGATCCGTTTTTTATGCAAGGTCGCGGAGACTTGCCCCCCGTTCGGTTGGGGACGCGCTGCCCTAATGCAGCCCGGCGCGTCTGTCAATCGGTCAGCCGGTATTCCACAATCTCACTGGGCAGGAAGGCCAGAAAGTTGTCGTCCGAAATCATCGTCAGCCGGATCGCCCCGCGCGCATCGCGCCAGACCGACAGCCCTTCCAGATTGCCATGCTGCCCGGTCGGGGTTTGCAGCTCCAGCCGGGCCTCGCCCAGCGCCTCTGCGCCCAGCGCGAAAGACCGCACCCGGCTGGCAAAGCCGCTGATCCCGCGAAACGAACGTTCCAGCACATAAAGCCGCCCGTCCGGGCCGAAATCCGCGCCCACCGGCAAAAACACCCCGTCGCGCGGCAGATCAAAAGGCTGGGTCCATCGGCCATCGGCAAAGCGCCAGATCGGAAAATCCGGCCCGCCCGCATTGCCGGGCTGCCCGGTCAGCAACCGGATGCCACGGGTTCCGGGCAGTTCCTCGGGCAGGGTGTAAAGCGCGCCATCGGCATCAATCGCCAAGGCCTCCAGCGCGGCATTGTGCGGAAAAAGGGCAAACGCGGGCGGCGTCGGCAGATTCTCGGCCAGCCCGGTGATCTCGGCATAGCGCAGCACCCGCGCCACACCTTCGAACGACACATAAACGGTGCCGTCCGCCGCCACCGCCAGCCCTTCACTGTCATTGCGCCCTTCGGCCAGCGGCGCGTCGCGGTTCGATTTCAGCAGCGTCGGCGGCCCGGCCTCTACCCCTGTGATCCGCTCTTGCGCATCGCGCCGCAGCCTGCCTTGCACAAAACGCCCGCGATCGCTCAGCGCGATAAAGCTCAGACCATCCGCCGACAGGTCAATCGCCGAAAACCCGCCAAAGCCGGGCGCGGCGCTTTGCCAGCGAAAGGCGCCCATGAAGCCGGGCGGAGAGGGGGGGCTGGCGCTTCCTTGCAGCCCAAGGGCAACCACCAGCGCCGTCGCGATCACCGCGAGGCGAGAACGTCGTGGCATTGTTTGGGCAGATCCGCCATCGTGAATTGGCGCGGATGGCGGGCACGCGGCACGTCAGGGTCCACGGGTTTCTTGGTCGTCGTCTTCGGCGGGTTCAGATAATCCGTCACCCACCAGTTCAGCGTCTCATCACAGCCATTGCCGCCTTTTGACAGTTCGGCCACCGTGGGGGTCTGCGTCTCGCACAGCCGCGCGCCCTTGGGGCATTTCAGCCGCACATGAAAATGCGTGTCATGCCCGGCCACCGGGCGGATCTTCTGCAACCATTTGGTATCGGCCCGCGTCGCCGTCTTGCACATCTCGATCTTCACAGCCGCCGCCACGAAGATCCGGTCCACGCGCGGGTCAAGCGCCGCCGCCCGCATCACCGCATGATGCCGCGCCGTCCAGTTCCGGGTCACCGATCTTTGGTCGGCCGAGCGCACGGGGATCGAGGAAATCTTCTCCCGCTCCTGCCGCGTCAGGTTCAGCCGGTCGGGGGGCAATTGCCAGATGTCGGCATCCAGCCCGATCTGGTGGCTGGCATGGCCGCTGGTCATCGGCCCGCCGCGCGGCTGGCTGATATCCCCCACATAAAGCCCGGCCCAGCCAATCTTCTGCGCCGCCCGGCTAAGGTCGACAATGAAATCGATCATCTCGGGGTGGCCAAAGTTGCGCCCGCGCGACAGGCGCATCGCCTGCCAGCTGGGCCCACTCTCCGGCAGTTCCACCAAGCCCGCCGCACAGCCCTTGGCATAAGATCCCACCGGCATCGCCTTTTGCTGACTGGGAGTCGCATGGGCGCCGAACAGCTGATTGGCCAGCTGCTGGGCCTGCGCCGCCCCCGCCGACAGGGCAGGCACGCACAGGGCCGCAGCCACGAGCAAGGGCTTGATCATGCGGAGTCTCCCTCTGGTTTCACCCAAAGTAACAGGAACAACCCAATGAGGAACAGCCCGATCAGCGGGGTCACGCCAAGTTGTTGGCTCCCCGTCAGATCCGTCACCACCCCGATCGACAAGGGCGCCATGAACGAGGTCGCCTTGCCCGCCAGCGCATACATGCCAAAGGCTTCGGTCATCCGCTCGGGTTCCGCCTGCCGCACCATCATCGTGCGGCTCGAGGATTGCAGCGAACCGCCGCCTGCCCCGATCAAGGCACCAAGGATGTAGAAGCCCACATCCGGCGCAAGGCTGCCGGGCGCCACCGGCACCCCGAACACCGACTCGCGGCTGACGAACACCACCGCCACCGCCACCAGCGTCAGCAGCACCACATTCAGGATGATGACGGGTTTCGGGCCAAAGCGGCTGTCCATCCGCCCGCCCAGAAAGGCAAAGATCGCCCCGGTCAGCGCCGCGATGATCCCGAAGATCCCCACATTGGTGACGGACCATCCCAGCACCCCCGCCGCATAGATGCCGCCAAAGGTATACATCCCATTCAGCGCATCGCGGTAAAACATCGACGACCCCAGATAGGCAAACAGGCTCCGGTTCTGCGGCAGCCGCGCCAGCGAGGCTTTCAACTCGGGCCACGCCGCCTTCAGCGCCTGTCCAATGGGCATGGCCTGCGGCTTGGGGGGCTCTTTCACCCAAAGGAAGAACGGGATCATGAACAGGGCAAACCAGATCGCCACCAAGGGCCCAACCGACCGCGTGCCCTCGCGCGTGTCCGGGTCCAGCCCAAGGATCGGAGGAATGCCCAAAAGCGTGCGCCCGCCAGCGCCTTCGGCCAGAAACAGCAGCATGATGACCAGCGCTACGATGCCGCCCAGATAGCCAAAGGCCCAGCCATTGCCTGACACCCGCCCCAGATCGTCGCGCGGGCACAGATCGGGCAGCATCGCATTGGTGAAGGTGGTGGCAAACTCCATCCCGATCAGGCCGATACAGAACGACAGCATCACCCACCAGACGTTGAAATCCGCCGGCGCCGAATACCACAGCCCCCAAGCCCCGATCACATAAAGCGCGGAAAACAGCCAGATAAAGGCCATCCGCCCGCCCGACCTGTCGGCCACTGCGCCCAACAGTGGCGACAGCACCGCAATCACCAGCCCTGCCGTGCCGATCCCATAGCCCCAAACCGCCTGCGCCGCACTGCCATCGCCGATCACCGACACCACATAGGGGCCGAAGATAAAGGTCAGAAGCAAGGTGTTGTAAGGCTGGCTGGCCCAATCAAAGAAATACCAGCCCCAGATCCGCTTGCGTGCTGCCGTCATTCCGGTCCCCCGACGGGCCTTGTCTGGCCCTTTGCCCGATCAAAGCCCGAAAACCCCGGCGGGTGCAAGCAGGGCTACTGCATCGGCGGCCAAGGCCGTTCGGCATCGGCCGCAATCCAGGCGGTGACCCAAGCGGGCAGCGGCGGGCTTTCCGGCGACAGGCCAAAGGCACGCGCCATCTCGGCCGGGGCCACGATCCCGGCCTTGCCCCGCTCGCCCGCGCCCGTCACCGCCGAGCGGATCAGGATATGCGACGTGCACTCGGCCCCGCGCCACATGGATTGCTCGATATACAGGAACCGCGCATCCCAACCGATGATCCGCGTCCGCATCTCCAGCCGGTGAAACATCTTCACCCGCTTGCGATAGCGGGTGCTGTTGCCTGCCACCGCCAAGCCCCAACCGCGCGCCTTGAGCACATCATGCAGCCCCATCCGCTGCCCCAGCGGAATGCGCCCCAGATCATACAGCGTCAGCGTGCGCCCGTTGTTCAGCTCCATCCACGGGTCAATGTCCCACGGCCAGCAGATGTGATGGCTGACATGCGTCTCGAACAAGCCCAGCTTGGGGGCTTTGCGGAATTTGAAGATTTCCTTGAACATTCGGACATAAGGGTACATGCGCAGCCACTCCGGTTTGGTCGCCTCCCCCTGCCCCGGCCTTACGCAAACGTCAAGCCAGACGCGGCGGAAGCCAGTTGCCCTTTGGGGGGGCGATTGATACCACTGCCACAACAATTTGTGCCCTGCGCGCGCACGCCCACATCCATGGCTTCAGGAGGCCCGCCCATGACCTCGCTTCTGCAAATCCTGCTGTTGATCATCAGCATCGTCCAATGGATCATCATCGCCCATATCATCATGAGCTGGCTGATCAACTTTCAGGTGCTCAATCTGCGCCAGCCGCTTGTCGCGCAGATCTGGGATGGCCTGAACCGTCTGGTCGAACCGGTCTATTCCCGCGTCCGCGCCTTCCTGCCCAACATGGGGGGCTTGGATCTGGCGCCGCTGGTGGTGCTGATCGGCATTTACGCGCTGCGGATCATCCTGATCAACAACGCCGCCGCCTTCTACTAAGCCCGGCCCCGATGCGCGACCCGCAGCAGCTTTTGCAGGAAATCTTCGGCTTTCCCGGCTTCCGGCCGGGACAGGAAGAGATCGTGCAAGCCGTGCTCGCGGGGCGCAACACGCTTGCCATCATGCCCACGGGGGGCGGCAAATCGCTGTGTTTCCAACTGCCTGCGCTCTGCCGTGCGGGCGTCACCGTGGTGATCTCGCCGCTGATCGCGCTGATGCGCGATCAGGTCCGCGCCTTGCGCGCAGCCGGGGTCGAGGCAGGGGCGCTGACCTCGGGCAACACCGATCAGGAAACCGAGGATGTGTTCACCGCCATCGACGACGGCCGGTTAAAGCTCCTTTACATGGCGCCCGAACGGCTCGCCTCGGGCGGGGCCACGGCGCTGTTGCGCCGCGCCAATGTCACGCTCATTGCTGTGGACGAGGCGCATTGCGTCAGCCAATGGGGGCATGACTTCCGCCCCGATTACCTGCGCATCGGTGAATTGCGCCGGGCATTGAACGTGCCTTTGGCCGCCTTTACCGCCACCGCCGATGAAGAAACCCGGGCCGAGATCGTCACCCGCCTGTTCGATGGCACCCCGCCGGAAACCTTCCTGCGCGGCTTTGACCGTCCGAACATCCACCTTGCCTTTGCCGTCAAGGACAAGCCGCGCGAGCAGATCCTGCGCTTTGCCGCCGCGCGCAAGGGCCAGTCCGGCATCGTCTACACCGCGTCGCGCGCCCGGACCGAGGTGCTGGCCCAAGCCCTGCGCGAAGCGGGCCACTCCGCCTGCCACTACCACGGCGGGATGGAGGCCGAAGACCGCCGCCGGGTCGAAATCCGCTTTCAACAGGAAGACGGGCTGATCGTCGTCGCCACCATCGCCTTTGGCATGGGGATCGACAAACCCGATATCCGCTGGGTCGCCCATGCCGATCTGCCCAAGTCGATTGAAGGCTATTATCAGGAAATCGGCCGTGCCGGGCGCGATGGCGCCGCCGCCGAAACCCTCACCCTTTACGGCCCCGATGATATCCGCCTCCGCCGCAGCCAGATTGATGAAGGTGCCGCCCCCCCCGACCGCAAGGCCGCCGACCATGGCCGCCTGAATGCGCTTCTGGGGCTGGCCGAGGCCACCGCCTGCCGCCGTCAGGTGCTCTTGGGCTATTTCGGCGAAAGCTCTGAACCCTGCGGCAATTGCGATCTGTGCGACCGCCCCGTGGAGGTGTTTGACGCCACCGAATCCGTGCGCAAAGCGCTGTCGGCCATCCTGCGCACCGGGGAATGGTTCGGCGCGGGCCATCTGATCGACATTCTCACCGGCAACGCCACCGCCAAGGTGCGCGAAAAGGGGCATGACCAACTCCCCACCTTTGCCGTGGGGCGCGATCTTTCGAAACCCGCTTGGGGCGCGGTGTTTCGCCAGATGATGGGCCGCGATCTGATCCGCCCCGATGCCGACCGTTTTGGCGCCCTGCGGATGACCGATGCTGCCCGCCCCATCCTGCGCGGCGAGGAGAGCATTTCCTTGCGCCGCGACACCATCACCTCGGCCGTGCCGCGCGTGGCGGTGAAAACGCTGGTCTCTGACGAAGACGCCCCCTTGCTTTCGGCGCTGAAGGCCAAGCGCCGCGCGCTGGCCGAAGCGCAGGGCGTGCCCGCCTATGTCGTCTTTCCCGACCGCACGCTGATCGAAATGGCCGAACGCAAACCGACCAATCTGGATGAGATGGCAGGAGTCACCGGGGTGGGCGCGAAAAAGCTGGAAAGCTATGGCGCCGCCTTCCTTGCCGTCATCAATGGCGCGACCGAGGCATTGCACCCCGCCCGCCAGCGCCTTGTCGGCCGCCCCTCGGGCCCGATCTATGACCGCTTGGCCGAAGTGCAGCTGTCCCTTCTGCGCGGGATCGATGGCACGGGCAAGCCGCTGAGCCTGTCCCCCGGCACCTTGCGCCGCATCGCCGAGGCGCGGCCTTCAACCCTGTCGGATCTGGACCGGGTGGGGGATCTGGGCCCTGCCAAGATCGAGCGTTTTGGCACCGCCTTCCTTGAGGTTCTGCGCGAAGGCTGACCGCTGGGGGTGGACACTGTCGCGTCACACCATATCTTGTCGGCCCAACGAAAGGGCCTGCCATGCTGACCGTGATTTCCCCCGCCAAAAAGCTCAACGAAGTGCCGCAGGCCTTGCCCGACGGCCATCAGATGACCGAGCCGGAGTTCGCGGCACAGGCGCTGGAGCTGGCCGCATTGGCACGCGATCTGTCCATCGATCAGTTGCGCAAGCTCAGCCATATCTCGGAACCGCTGGCCCGATTGAACCAGTCCCGCTTTGCCGCCTTCAGCGCCACGCCTGCGCCCGGCACCATCTATCCGGCGGTGCAGTGCTTTGCGGGCGACACCTATCAAGGGTTGGAGGTGCGCACGATGTCAGCCCCGGCGCTGGACTGGGCAGCGGGGCATTTGCGCATCCTGTCCGGCCTTTACGGCGTGCTGCGCCCCTTTGATGCGATTCAGGCCTATCGGCTTGAAATGGGCAGCCGTCTGGCCAATCCGCAAGGCGCCGATCTTTACGCCTTCTGGGGGCCGCGCCTTGCGCAGGCGCTCACCACCCTCGCCGAAGAACAGCAGGCCAAGGCCTTGGTGAACTGCGCCTCCGTCGAGTATTTCGGCGCCGTCGACCGCGCCACCCTGCGCCTGCCGGTCATCACGCCGGTGTTTCTGGAAGAGCGGGACGGGCAGGCCAAAACCGTCAGCTTCTGGGCCAAGCGGGCGCGCGGCGCGCTGGCGCGCCATATCTGCGAACACCAGCTGACCAACCCCGATGATCTGCGCAGCTTTACCGCAGGCGGCTACAGCCACCGGCCCGATCTGTCAGGCGACGGGCAGATGGTGTTTCAGCGCGCGGCCCCCAAGGCCGAAGCGGCCTGACGCGCCTTATCCCGCCGGGGCGAGTGGACGCGTCTCCTTGGGCCAATGCGTCGTCATCACCTCCAGCAAGACCGATCGGCGCAGCGGTTTGGTCAGATAAAGGTCCAGCCCCGCCGCCAGTATGGCCGCGGCATCCCCTTCCATCGCATGCGCGGTCAGCGCCACGATCGGGACATGGCCTTGCCCCGCCTCCAGCCCCCGGATGGCCCGCGCAGCCGCGCGCCCATCCATTTCGGGCATCGAAATATCCATGAAAATCAGGTCGGGCCGCCAGTCCTGATACAGCTCCACCGCCTCGCGCCCGTTGTTGGCAAAGCGCAGATCGATGTCCAGATCCTTCACCATCTTGGCAAAGACAAGCTGATTGGTCCGGTTGTCCTCGGCCGCCAGCACCCGCATCTGCCGCTGCCCGGCGGGCGGCGCAGCGGCTGGCAAGGGCACCGACAGCTCTTGCAGGTGCCGGTACAGCTCTGACCGCAGGATCGGCTTTTGCAATATGGCCGCCAGCCCCGCATCGCCGCCCGCCGCTTGCGCGACAAAGGGGTTTGACGACAGCATCACCACCGGCATCTGATGCCCCGCCGCCCGGATCTGGCGCGCCAGCATCACGCCGTCCATTTCGGGCATCTCGTGATCGGTCACCACCACGTCGAACCCTTCCTCTTGCGCCAGCGTCGCCAGCGCTTCGGCCCCGCTGCGGCACAGCGTCACCGCGATGCCATGCGGGGTGAGCTGGCGTTCCAGAATGGTGCGGTTGATGAACTGGTCATCCACCACCAGCGCGCGGCGCAGCGTGATCGGCAACCGTGCCGCCGGGGCCGCCTCTGACACCGGCAGCGTCAGCCGAAAGCCAAAGCACGCCCCCTTGCCCAAGGTGCTGTCCACCCAGACCGTGCCATCCATCTTCTCGATCAGCCGCCGCGTGATCGCAAGGCCCAGTCCGGTGCCCTCGAACTTGCGGTTCTGCTGATCCTCCACCTGATTGAATTCGCCGAAGATATGCTCAAGGTTCGCCGCCGAGATGCCGATGCCGGTGTCTTCGACGGTCACATGCAAGCTCTGCATCCCCGCGCTGCCTTCGGGCCCGACCACCCGCACCAGCACATGGCCCTGCTCGGTGAACTTCACCGCATTGCCCATCAGATTGGTCAACACCTGCCGGATGCGCCCCGGGTCGCCGATGAAGCGCGTGGGCAGGAACATGTCGTAATCGATGATCAGATCAATCCCCTTGGCGCGCGCGCGCGGTTGCAGCAGCATCGCCACCTCATGGATCACGCGTTCCAGATCAAAGGGTTCGGGGTGCAGCACCAGCCGCTCGGCTTCGATCTTGGAATAGTCCAGAATGTCGTTGATGATGACCAGCAGCGCCTCGCCCGAAGATCGGATGGTCTCTGCAAACAGCCGCTGCTCTTCGCTCAGCGCGGTGTCGCACAGCAATTCCGCCATGCCGACCACGCCGTTCATCGGCGTGCGGATCTCATGGCTCATATTCGCCAGAAAGGCCGATTTTGCCCGGTTCGCCGCTTCGGCCTGTGCGCGGGCAGCCTCCAGCGCCGCTTGCTGCTCTTTCCAGTCGGTGATGTCCACCCGCAGCCCGACGCGCCCACCATCGGGCGTGCCTTGCTCCAGCACGCGCAGCCAGCGCCCGTTGGCCAGCTTTTGTTCATGGATCGAAGAGGGCGCGCGGTGCTGCGCCATCCGCTCGGCCATCCACTCCGCCTCACGCCCCACGGCTTCGGCATATTTGCCGCGCGCCAGACCATGGCGCAGGATTTCGTCAAAGGTCACGCCGGGGCGCAGGATATCGGCGCTTTCGGGGTGAATGTCGCGGTAGCGTTGGTTGAAGGTCAACAGCCTGTCCTCCCTGTCAAAAAGCACAAATCCATCGGGGATCGCTTCGATCGCGGCCCAGATCCGCATCTGTTCGGTGATGTCGATCGCCAAGGACACCACGTCGCCATCCCGCGCCCGTCGGTCCACCAGCCGCAGGTAATTGCCACTGGCCATCTGCACGACAACGGGGGCAATCACCTCGCCCTCCAGCCGGGCCAGCATCCGCGCGACCCAGGCTTCGGCGCTCTCCGCCTCCAGCCGCACCAGCCTGTGCTCGGCCGCCAGTTGCAGCACCCCGGCATAGCTGATGCCCGGCCCGACCTTCAGCCCCTGAAACGCCCCTAGATAGGCGCGGTTGGCCGCCACCATCTGCAGGCCGGAATCAAAGACGGCAAAGCCATCCCGAATGGTGTCGATCGAATCCCACAGCCGCCGCTCCGCCATCACCGCCTGCGTATGCGCCTGCTCCAGCGCCGTGACAAAGCGGGCGTTCTGGCCTTTCAGCGCCTCGGCCTGCGATTGCGCCTCGCGCACGACCGAGCGCTGCATCACGATTTCATCCGACAGCAGGCGCGCATGCAGCGCCAGCTTCTGGTTGGCGGCGAAAAGTTCGCGGCTTTTCTGCTCCAGCAAACGCTCGGCCGCCAGTCGGGCGCGCCGCTCTTTTGCCAGTTTCTCCGTCATGTCCATGCCGAACCGCCCCACGCCTCGCCCTTCTGAGCAAGGCCCAAGGCCAGACCATACGCGCGGCAGGATGAACGCGGGCTTAACATGACAAATCGTGTCAGCGGGTGCAGCAGACTTGCATGACAGCAGCCGCGCCAGCATCATGCGCGCAGTCAGGCAGGAGGGTTTCATGCGGCGTTTCGGTCCCATTCTGGCGGCAAGCCTTGCCTTGGCCTTGCCCGGCTTCGCACAGGACACCGCCTTGGTGCCGCAAAAGCGGGCGGTGCTGGCGCAAGACAGCGACCTGCCCGGGGGCGACATCACGCAGCTTTTCGACACCACGCTCGAGGCTTGCGAACGCGCCTGCCTAAGCACACCGCAATGCACCGCCTTCACCTTCAACAGCCGCAACGGATCCTGCTTTCCCAAGGCCAACCCAGGCCCGGCCGCGCCCTATCTGGGGGCGATCTCGGCGCAGATCCTGCCCGCCGCAACGGGGGCCGAGGCGCGCGCCAGCGCCCGGCGGGCCGAGTTGCGCTTTGCCTCCGACGCCGACATTGCCGCAGCCCGCGCGCAGGCCGCAGGTCTGGGCCGCACCCATATGGCCAATGGCCAGCCCAGCGCCGCCCTGTCAGAAGCCGCCGCCGCGGCTGAGGCGCGCGGCGACCTGCCCGCCGCGATCCGCCTTGCCGGGGCCGCACTGGCCCAGACCGACACGCCCGAGGCTTGGGCCGAATACGCGCGCCTGTCGCTTCTGGCCGCCTATGGCGACGAAGCCGCAGCGCCCGCCTTGCGCGAACAGGCCTTGCATGCCAGCGTGAACGCCTATCTGCGCGCCGAAGGCGCCGCCTTGCGCCACACCATCCTGATCCCGCTGGCCACGGCCTTTGAAACGCTGGGCCGCGGGCGTGACAGTGTGGGCGCGCTCCGCCTTGCCCAAGCGCTGCAACCGCGCGACGACACCGCCGCCGCGCTGGAGGATGCAATCGGCAAATACGGCTTCCGCATCACCGATCATGATGTGCAGGCCGATTCCCTGCGCCCGCGTCTGTGCGCCAATTTCTCCGAAGACCTGTCGAAGGCGGGCGTGGATTACGAAACCTTTGTCCAGCTGCCGGAACCGGGGCTGACGGTCACCTCGGATGGCTACCGCCAGCTTTGCGTCGAAGGCCTTGCCCATGGCGCGCGCTATACGGTGACCTTCCGCGAAGGCCTGCCCGCCGCCGATGGGCAGGAACTGGCGAAATCGGTCGCCGTCACCGCCTATGTCCGCGACCGTGCCCCCGGCGTGCGCTTTCCGGGCCGCGCCTATGTGCTGCCAAAGGGCGAAGCGGCGGCGATCCCGGTGGAAACCGTCAACACCGATGCGCTCGACCTCACGCTCTTTCGCGTGACTGACCGCAACCTGCTGCGCGCCTTCCAGAACGGCTATTTCAGCCAGCCGATTGCCAATTGGCAGGAAGGCGACTTCAACGGCGAAGTGGGCACGCAGATCTGGCAAGGCAGCGCCACCGTGGGGCTGGATGTCAACCGCGATGTCACCACCCGCCTGCCCTTGGCCGATGCCTTGCGCGGCCAGCCCGCCGGGGTCTACGCGCTCAAGGCGGCTGTGCCCGGCAAAGACCCCTATGACGTGCCCGCAAGCTGGCAATGGTTCGTGGTGTCGGATCTGGGCCTCACCTCGCTGTCGGGCGTCGATGGCCTCCATGTCTTTGTGCGCAGCCTTGGCACCGCAGCGGCGAAAACCGGGGCCACGGTCGATCTTTTGTCCACCGCGAACGAGGTGCTGGGCTCGGCCACCACCGATGCCATGGGCTATGCCCGCTTTGATGCGGGGCTCACGCGCGGCACCGGGGGGGCCGCGCCCGCGCTGATCGTGGCGCGCGATGGCGGCGATGATCTGGCCTTTCTCTCGCTGACAGACCCCGAGTTTGACCTGTCGGATCGCGGCGTCGAAGGCCGCGCCGCCGCCCCGCCGGTGGATGTCTTCCTCACCACCGACCGCGGGGCCTACCGTGCGGGTGAAACCGTCTACGCCACCGCCCTTGCCCGCGATGGCGCCGCCGCCGCCGTGCCGGGCCTGCCGCTCACCGCGCGGCTCAAGCGCCCCGATGGCGTGGAATATTCCCGCACGCTGGTCGAGGATTCCGGCGCCGGGGGCCATGTCTTTGCCCTGCCCATCGCAGGCACCGCCCCGCGCGGCGTCTGGCGGCTCGAAGTGCTGGCCGACCCCACCGCCGAACCGCTGACCAGCCGCACCTTTCTGGTCGAGGATTTCCTGCCCGAGCGTATCGACTTTGACCTGACGCTGAACACGCCCGATCTGCGGCTGGGCGATCTGCCGACGCTCACCGTCGATGCGCGCTACCTCTTTGGCGCGCCCGGCGCCGATCTGGCGATCGAAGGCGAGGTGCTGGTGCGCGCCGCGCCCCAGATCGAGGGCTTTGCAGGCTATGTCTTTGGCCCGCATGACGAACCCTTTGGCGCGCGCATGGAAACCTTTGGCGGCGACCGCACCGATGCCGCTGGTCTGGCCCTGATCTCGCCGCTTTTGCCCGAGGTCGAGGCCCCGCAGCACCCGCTCGAGGCGCGCTTTAGCGTCCGCGTCGCCGAAGGCTCGGGCCGCCCGGTGGAACGCCAGCTCACCCAGTTGCTCACCCCCTCCACCCCGATGATCGGCGTGCGCCCCCTGTTCGAAGAGGTGGTCGCCGAAGGCAGTGAGGCGCGGTTCAACCTGATCGGCCTTGGCCCCGATGGCAAACCCACCGCCATGGACGTGGACTGGCAGATCACCCGGGTCGAGACGAATTACCAGTGGTATCAAAGCTATGGCGCGTGGAACTGGGAGCCTGTCATCACCCGCAGCATCGCCGCCGAAGGCCGCGCGCAGCTTGGGGCCACCCCGGTCGAGATTGCCGCGCCCGTGCAATGGGGCGAATATGAACTGCGGGTGACCTCTGCCTCCGGCGCGGTCACCTCCACCCCCTTCTTCGCGGGCTGGTATGCCCCCGCCGATGTCTCCTCCACCCCCGACACGCTGGAGCTCTCGCTCGACAAACCCGCCTACACGGCAGGCGACACTGCCACCTTGCGCCTTGTGCCGCGCGCGGCGGGCACCGCCCTTGTCACCGTGCTGTCGAACCGGCTCATCGCCATGCAGGCGGTCGAGGTGCGCGAGGGCGAAAACCTCATCTCCTTGCCCGTCACCGAGGATTGGGGCGCGGGCGTCTATGTCACCGCCTCGGTGCTGCGCCCGATGGATGTGGCCGCAGGCCGCAACCCGGCCCGCGCGCTGGGTCTTGCCCATGCCGCCGTCGATCCCGGCGCACGCCAGCTTGACGTGACGGTGGAAACCCAGATCGAGGCCGCCCCGCGGGCGCCGCTGGATGTGGCGGTCAACGTGGCAGGCCTTGCCCCGGGCGAAGCGGCCTGGGTCACCATCGCGGCGGTGGATCAGGGCATCCTGAACCTCACCGCCTTTGCGCCGCCCGATCCTTCGGCGCATTACTTTGGTCAGCGCAAGCTGGGCGTCGGCATCCGCGATGTCTATGGCCGCCTGATCGACGGTCTGAACGGCGCGCAAGGCAGCGTGCGCTCGGGCGGCGATGCGGGCGCGCAGGCCCGGCTTCAGGCCCCGCCCCCCACCGAAGAACTGGTCGCCTATTTCACCGGTCCGGTGCAGGTGGGGGCCGATGGCTATGCCCGCACCAGCTTTACCCTGCCCGCTTTCAACGGCAGCGTGAAGATCATGGCGGTGGCGTGGTCGGCCAAAGCCGTGGGACAGGCGCATGCCGATGTGCTGGTGCGCGATCCCGTCGTTGTCACCGCAAGCCTGCCGCGCTTCCTCGCCCCGGGCGACTCCAGCCGGATGCTTCTGGAAATCGTCCACGCCACCGGCCCCTCGGGCCGCATGGGGCTGGATGTCACCGCCGAGGGCCTCAGCTTGGGCGCGGTGCCCTCGGGCTTTGACCTTGGCGATCAGGCCAAAGCCACCTTTGCCATCCCCGTCACCGCCGGGGACGCGGGCCTGCGGACGCTCACCGTCAACCTCACCACGCCCGATGGCAAGCAACTGGTGAAAACCCTCTCCCTGCCGGTGCAGGCGAATGACCCCGAGGTGGCGCGCACCACTCGCCTGACGCTCGCCCAAGGCCAGACGCTCACGCTGGATGACAGCCTGTTCGCGGGCCTGTCGCTGGCCTCGGCCAAGGCCAGCATGGCCATCGGCCCCTTGGCCCAGATGGACGCCCCCGGCCTTCTGGCCGCGCTGGACCGCTACCCCTATGGCTGCACCGAACAGATCACGTCCAAGGCCCTGCCGCTTCTCTACTTCGATCAGGTGGCGCAAGCGATGGACCTGCAAGGCGCGGACAACATCGCCCAGCGCATCGAACAGGCGGTGGCGGAAATCCTGACAAACCAGGGCGCCGAGGGCGGCTTTGGCCTTTGGTCCCCCGGCGCGGGCGATCTGTGGCTCGATGCCTATGTCACCGATTTCCTCAGCCGCGCCCGCGCCCAAGGCCACGCGGTCCCCGATCAGGCCTTCCGCGCCGCGCTCGATTCCTTGCGCAATCAGGTGAACTACGCCCCCGACTTCGACGCCTCCACCAATGGCGGCGGCGAAGCCTTGGCCTATGCGCTGATGGTGCTCGCCCGCGAAGGCGCCGCCGCCATCGGCGATCTGCGCTATTACGCCGATGTCAAGGCCGATGCCTTCGGCACCGCGCTGGCGCAGGCGCAACTGGGGGCCGCGCTGGCAAGCTATGGCGACCAGCCCCGCGCCGATGCCATGTTCCGCCGCGCCAATGCCCGGCTGATGGAGCTGAGCCGCAGCGAAACCGAACAAAGCTTCCGCGCCGATTACGGCACCCACTTCCGCGACGCCGCCGCCATCCTCACGCTGGCGGTGGATGCGGACACCCAAGCCCTCAACCGCGACGCGCTGATCCAGCGCATCTCGGGCAACAGCGCGCCCCTCTCCACCCAAGAGGCGACATGGGCGCTGATGGCCACCCACGCCCTGATCGACCGCCCCGGTCTGGACGGCATCACCCTGAACGGCGGCCCCCTCACCGGCCCGCTGGTCAAGGTGCTGACCCCCGGCTCTGGCCCGGTCACGGTGCAAAACAGCGGGGCGGATACCCAGCTCACGCTCACCGCTTATGGCACGCCCAGCGAACCGCAGCCCGCGGGCGGCAATGGCTATGCCATCACCCGCAGCTATTACACGCTGGACGGCGCGCCCACCACGCTCGACAGCGTCCGCACCGGCGACCGTCTGGTCACGGTGATCGAGGTCACGCCTTTTGGCAGCGGTGAGGCGCGGCTGATGGTGGCCGATCCCCTCCCCGCCGGGTTCGAGATCGACAATCCCAACCTGATCGCGGGCGGGTCCATGGCCAATCTGGACTGGCTCAGCCTCGAATCCGACGTCGCGCACAGCGAATTCCGCCAAGACCGCTTCCTCACCGCCATCGACCGCCGCGATGGCAATGCCTTCCGGCTCGCCTATATCGTGCGCGCCATCTCGCCGGGCACATTCCACCACCCCGCCGCCTCGGTCGAGGATATGTTTCGCCCGTCCTTCCGCGCCCGGTCCGACACAGGGCGGGTGACGATTGCCGAGTGATGCGGGCGCGCCTTGTCCTCGCCCTTGCCGCGGGCCTGTTCCTCTCCGGGCTGGCCCGCGACCGGTTTGACGACTGGGTGAACGCCACCACCCTGCCGCCGCTGGAGGTGGAAACCTCGGTCGAGGTGACGGACCGCGACGGCACGCTCCTGCGCGCCTATACCGTGGCCGATGGCCGCTGGCGCATGGGCGTGGATCTGGCGCAGGTGGATGCCGATTACCGCGCCTTGCTGATCGCTTATGAGGACAAACGCTTTTACCACCACGGCGGCGTGGACCTGCGCGCCATGGCCCGCGCGGTCGCACAGGCCCTGCGGCATGGCCGTGTCATCTCGGGGGGCTCCACCCTCACCATGCAGGTGGCGCGGCTGCTGGAAAACTCCGGCACCGGGGCGATGGGCGGCAAGTGGCGGCAGATGCGGGTGGCCTGGGCGCTGGAACGGCGGCTCAGCAAGGATCAGATCCTGCAACTCTACATGCACCTAGCCCCCTTTGGCGGCAATCTCGAAGGCGTGCGCGCCGCCTCTTTCGCCTATTTCGGCAAGGAACCCCGCCGCCTGACCCCGGCACAGGCGGCGCTCTTGGTCGCCATCCCGCAGGCCCCGGAATCCCGCCGCCCCGACCGCGCCCATGCCCGCGCCGTGGCCGCGCGCGACCGTGTGCTGGCGCGCGCGCTTCGCGATGGCACCTTGCCCCCCGATCAGATCACCGGCGCGCAGACCGAACCCGTGCCGCACGCCCGACTGCCCTTTCCCGCGCTCGCCCCGCATCTGGCCGACCGCGCGCGCCTAAGCGCCCCCAGCGCCCAGCGCCATCCGCTCACGCTCAAGGCCAGCCTGCAACGCAGCCTCGAATCCCTCGCCCGCGACGTGATCGCCCACCAAGGCGCGCGGCTGCAAATCGCCATCGTCGCCGCCGACCATCGCTCCGGCGAAATCCTCGCCTCCGTCGGCTCCGCCGCCTTTGCCGCCGATCAGCGCGCCGGTTTTGTCGATATGACCACCGCGCTGCGCAGCCCCGGCTCGACCCTGAAACCGCTGATCTATGGCCTTGCCTTTGACCAAGGCCTCGCCCATCCGGAAACCCTGATGGAGGACCGCCCGCAGCGCTTTGGCACCTATGCGCCGCAGAACTTTGACCGCCAGTTTCGCGGCACCATCCGGGCGCGTGAGGCGCTGCAACTTTCGCTCAACCTGCCGGTGGTGCAGCTTCTGGATGCGATGGGCCCGCCCCGCCTTCTGGCGGCGCTGGACAAGGCCGCCATCCGCGCCGTCATCCCCGGCGGCCAGCCCGGCCTTGCCATCGGTCTGGGCGGCATCGGCATCAGCCTGACCGATATGGTGCAGCTTTACGCCGCCATCGCGCGCGGTGGCGTGGCCCTGCCGCTGACATGGCAGCAAGACGGCACCCGCGCCGAAGGCCAGCGCCTGCTTTCGGCCCCCGCCGCGTGGCAGATCGGCGACATTCTGGCAGGCCTTGCCCCGCCCCCCGGCGCGCCCGCCAACCGGCTGGCCTATAAAACCGGCACCAGCTACGGCCACCGCGACACCTGGGCCATCGGCTATGATGGGCGGCATGTGGTGGGCGTCTGGCTGGGCCGCGCCGATGGCACCCCGGTGCCCGGTGCCTTCGGGGCCGAGCTTGCCGCACCCGTGCTGTTTCAGGCCTTTGCCCGCGTCGCGCCGGGCCTCACGCCACAGCCGCCCGCGCCGCCTGCCACGCTGCTGGTCGCCAACACCCAACTGCCGCAACCGCTGCAACGCTTCCGCCCCCGCGATACGCTCACCGCCGATGCCGATGCCCCCGGCATCGCCTTCCCGCCCGACGGGGCCGAGGTCGAGCTTCTGGAGGGCGCGCTGCTGGTCAAGGTGGCGGGCGGCACCGCCCCTTTCACATGGCTGGCCGATGGGGTGCCGGTCGTGGTGCAAAACCGCGCCCGCAGCGCACTCCTCACCCTTCCCGGCACCGGCTTTGTCAGCCTCTCGGTGATCGATGCCCAAGGCCGCTCGGCCCGGGCGCAGGTCCGCCTGCGTTAGACCCGCTCGATCCCCAAGGCGATGCCCTGCCCGCCGCCGATGCACATGGTGATAAGCGCGGTGCGTGCGCCCGTGCGTTCCAGCTCGTGCAGCGCCTTCACCACCAGCATCGCGCCCGTGGCCCCTACCGGATGCCCCAGCGCAATGGCGCCGCCATTCGGGTTCACCCGCGCCGGGTCCAGCCCCAATTCGCGGTTCACCGCAATCGCCTGCGCGGCAAAGGCCTCGTTCGATTCCACAATGTCGAAATCGGCAGGCTTCATGCCCAGCTTGGCGCACAGCGCCTCGACCGCGGGCACCGGGCCGATCCCCATGATCTTCGGGTCCACCCCGGCATGGGCATAGCCCATCACCCGCGCCCGCGCCTTGGCCCCCGCAGGCACCCCGCGCGATAGCACCAGCGCCGCCGCGCCGTCATTGATCCCGCTGGCATTGCCCGCCGTCACCGTGCCATCCTTCTGGAACACCGGTTTCAGCCCCGACAGCGCGTCGAGCGAGGTGGCCTTCGGGTGCTCATCCACCGCGAATTCCACCACGCCCTTGCGCGTCTCCACCTTGATCGGCGTGATCTGCCCGGCAAACAGCCCGGCTTCGATCGCGCGGGCAGCGCGCTTCTGGCTTTCCAGCGCAAAGGCATCCTGCGCCGCGCGGCTGATGCCATGCTGCGCCGCCACGTTTTCTGCCGTCACCCCCATATGGCCGGTGCCAAAGGGGCAGGTCAGCGCCCCCGTCATCATGTCCAGCGCGCGGGTGTCGCCCATCTTCTGGCCAAAACGCGCGGCGGGCAGAATATAGGGCGATCGGCTCATGCTCTCGGCCCCGCCCGCCACCGCCACCGCGCAATCGCCAAGCATCAGCGCCTGCACCGCCGACACCACCGCCTGCGCGCCCGACCCGCACAGCCGGTTCACGTTCAGCGCGGGCGTGGTCTCGGGAATGCCCGCCTGCATCGCGGCCACCCGGCTCAGATACATGTCGCGCGGTTCGGTGTTGATCACATGGCCCATCACCACATGGCCCACCTGTGCGCCCGCAACCCCCGCCTGCGCCAGCGCTGCCGTCATCACCTGCGCCGCCACCTCAATCGGCGGCACCGCCGCCAGCGACCCGCCAAAACCGCCAATCGCGGACCGCGTGGCAGACAGAATGAAAACATCATGCGACGAAACGGCCATGGAACCCTCCTGAATCTGTGGCAACCCTAACGGTTTTTCTTCGCGCGGGGAAAGCAGGACGCAACGTCGATTGACACCGCCCTGCGCCCGCGACAAGGAGAGCCGCCACTCACAGCCGCACCCGCAGCCCAACCCCCGAGGACAGAATGTCGAACCCCGCCCGCGCCAGCCTCAGTCTTCTGCTGGTGGGCATCGCCACCTTTATCATGATGGGGGCAGGGCAATCGCTTTACGGCCCCGCGCTGCCCGCCTTTGGCCGCGCGCTGTCGCTGGGTCCGGCCCAAGCGGGCTGGCTGGTCTCGGCGCATTGGGTGGGCTGCGCGGTGGGCGTGGCGATGATGTATCGCTGGGGCACCCGGATCTCGCCCCGGCATACGGTGGCGCTGATGGCCGCCGGGGCCGCCGCCATCGCCGCCGGGCTGGGGGTGGTCGCCACCTTTGCCGGCGCGCTGATCTTTGGCACCGGCTATGGGCTGGCCACCGTGGTCTTCAACCCGCGCATCCTGCGGGCCTTTGGCGCGCGCGGCACCGCCATGGTCAGCCTTGTGAACGCAAGCTTTGGCATCGGCGCCATTGCCGCTCCGCTGATCTTTGTCTGGCTGGGCTCGCAGCCCACGCTCGCCTACGGGCTGGTTGCCGGGCTGGCCCTGCTGATCTGGCTGGGCGCAGGCCCCGCCGGACAGGCCGCGCCGCCGCCCCCGGCGGGCAGCCACGGCCCGTTCCGCCCGATGCTGGCGTTTCAGCTTTTCGCCGTCGCCGGGATCGGGATCGAGGCCACGCTGATCGGGCTTGGCCCCAGCGCGCTGATCCGCGCGGGACTGTCCGAGGCGACCGCCGCCCAACTCCTCAGCGGCTTTTTCGCGGCCTTCCTTGGCGCGCGCACCGTTCTGATCTTCACCGCCCATCTGGTCGCGCCGTTTCTGCTTTATGTCGGCGCGATGGCGGCGGTGGCGGTGATGGCGGCGCTGGCGGCCTGGGTCAACCCCGGCCTGTTCTTCGTGGCCATGGGCCTGCCGGCGGGGCTGTTCTTCCCCGGCTTTTACGTGGCGGCCAGCCTGCGCATGGGGGATGACCCGCGCACCGCGCCCACCATCATCGCCGCCGGGCTGGTCGGCGGCATCGCCGCCCCCGTGGTGATCGCGCCCTTGCTGGCACCCTTGGGCGGCAGCGGGTTTTTCGCGATTCTGGCGGCGGTGGCCTTTGTCTGTGCCGCCTTGGCGCTGCGGCTCTTTGCCCGCGTGCCCGATCTGCGCGGCCCGCGGCGCCAGAGCTGATCCCGCGCGGCGCGGTTAGGGCCGCAGCCGCACCCGGCCTTGCGGGGTCAGGTGAAACACCTCGCCTGCGTCCACCACCACCGCCGTCAGCGGCCCGCCATAGGCGGCCGAGGTGTCGATGTTGACGCGGTTGCCGTAATGCGTCGGCACGTCGATGGCGGTGTGGCCATGCACAATCAAGGCCTCGAACGGGCCTGCGTGATCCAGAAAGCCCGCGCGGATCCAGACCAGATCATCCTCGGACTGCTGCTCGATCGCGATGCCCGGACGCACCCCGGCATGGACAAAGATCACCCCCCCGGCCCGGTGCCAGGCCGGGCGGCTGGCCAGAAAGGCCAGATGCGCCGCAGGCACCGCCGCGCGCGCATCGGCATGGACCGCCGCCACCGGCCGATCCGCCGCGCTGCGCACCCCGTAAGAGCGCAGCGTTTCCGCCCCGCCGATCTTGGGGTGCAACCAGCTCAGATCCGCGCGCAGGCAGGGATCGGCGGCGGCGGGGTCGCCCATGAACATTGTGAACAAACGGTCATGATTGCTGCGCAAGACCACCCAATCCTGCCCGGCGCGGATGCCTTGGTGCAGATAGTCCACCACCTCGGCGCTGGCCGGACCACGGTCGACCAGATCGCCGACATGCACCACCTGCCCCGCGCCATGGCGGGCCATGTCGGATGCAATCAGGTCATGCGCCTTGCGCAGCAGATCGACATGGCCGTGGATGTCACCGATGGCATAGATGTGCATGGTCGGGCCTTTCGACTGCTGAGAGCCCGGGGGCGCTGCCCCCGGACCCCCGGGATATTTAGGAACAGATGACAGGGCAAGCCGCGCCTTTCCCTGCCGCCCGGGTCAGGCGCCTTCGAACACCAGCGGTTTGACTTGCAGGAACATGCCGGTGTTGTTGAGGGTTTCCACCACCTTGGGGTTGATCGGCTGATCCAGATACAACAGCGCGATCGCATCTTCGCCGATGGCCGAGCGGCCCAAGGTGAAGTTCGCGATGTTCACGCCGTTCTTGCCCAGCGTCATCCCCAGAAGGCCGATGATGCCCGGCACGTCTTCATTGGTGGTGTAGAGCATATGCTCGCCCACCTCGGCGTCGATGTTGATGCCCTTGATCTGGATGAAGCGCGGTTTGCCATCCGAGAAGCAGGTGCCCGCGATCGAGCGTTCGCGCTTTTCCGTCACCATGGTGACCTTGATATAGGCGTCGAACACGCCCGACTTGTCCTGCCGGGTGGTGGAGACCTGAATGCCGCGCTCTTTCGCCACGATCGGGGCAGAGACAAGGTTCACATCCGGGTTCTGCGCCTTCATCACGCCGGCAATCGCGGCGCAGTTCAAGGCGGCAAGGTTCATCTGGGTGACCGAGCCATCATAAAGGATGTTGATGGCCTTGATCGGCTCGTCCGTCATCTGGCCGATGAAAGCGCCCAGATGCCCGGCAAGCTTGATCCATGGGCCCATCACCGCCGCCTCTTCCGCCGTCACCGACGGCATGTTCAGCGCATTCGACACCGCCCCGGTCAGGAGGTAATCCGACATCTGCTCGGCCACTTGCAGCGCCACGTTTTCCTGCGCTTCCGAGGTGGAGGCGCCCAGATGCGGGGTCACCACCACATTGGGCAGGTTGAACAGCGGCGAATCGGTGGCGGGTTCCACTTCGAACACGTCCAGCGCGGCGCCTGCCACATGGCCTGCGGTCAGCGCCTCGGCCAAGGCGGCCTCATCGATCAGGCCACCGCGGGCGCAGTTGATGATGCGCACGCCTTTCTTGGTCTTGGCAAGGTTCTCACGCGAGAGGATGTTGCGAGTCTTGTCGGTCAGCGGCACATGCAAGGTGATGAAATCGGCCCGCGCCAGCAGCTCGTCCAGCTCCACCTTGGTGACGCCCATCTGCACCGCACGTTCTTCCGACAGGAAGGGGTCATAGGCCACCACCTTCATGTGCAGGCCCAAGGCCCGGTCACAGACGATGCCGCCGATGTTGCCCGCGCCGATCACCCCCAGTGTCTTGTTGAACAGCTCCACCCCCATGAAGCGCGACTTTTCCCATTTGCCTGCATGGGTGGAGGCGCTGGCCTCGGGCAATTGCCGCGCCACGGCGAACATCATGGCGATGCTGTGCTCGGCGGTGGTGATCGAGTTGCCAAAGGGCGTGTTCATCACGATCACGCCTTTTTTCGACGCCGCCGGAATGTCGACATTGTCGACGCCGATGCCGGCGCGGCCGATCACCTTGAGCCGGGTGGCGGCGGCCAGCACCTTTTCGGTCACCTTGGTGGCCGAGCGGATGGCAAGGCCGTCATATTGGTCGATGATCGCCAGCAGCGCCTCTTTGTCCTTGCCGAGTTTCGGCATGTAATCCACCTCGACCCCGCGGTCGCGGAAGATCTGGACAGCGGTTTCAGAGAGTTCGTCAGAAACGAGAACCTTGGGAGCCATTTGGGGAAGTCCTTGAAAAAGGGAAAGGGGGCGGCGGGGGGAACCCCGCCCTACAAATGAGGGGGTCGGGCGGGGTTTGCCCCCGCCTTCCCGATCAGGCCGCTTGCGCTTGCGCTGCGATCTCTGCCTCGAAGGCATGGGCGATCCACGGCATCAGCGCTTTCACATCCGATGTTTCCACCGTCGATCCGCACCAGATCCGCAGCCCTGCCGGGGCATCCCGATAGGCGCCGATGTCATAGGCCACCCCGGCCTTTTCCAGCCGCTTGGCCACGGCCTTGGCAAAGGCCTCGCCATCCACGATCCGGGCATCGGCGAATTTCAGGCAAACGCTGGTGGTCGAGGCGATCTCGGGCGTCTCGGCCAGATTCTGCAACCACGGGTTTGCCGCGCAGAAATCCCAGACCACCTGCGCATTGGCGCGGGCGCGGGCCACCAGAGCCGGCAAGCCCCCCAGCGATTGCGCCCATTTCAGCGCCACCAGATAATCTTCCACCGCCAGCATCGAAGGTGTGTTGATCGTCTCACCGACAAAGATGCCTTCGATCAGCTTGCCCTTGGCCGTCAGCCGGAAGATCTTGGGCAGCGGCCAAGCGGGGGTATAGGTCTCCAACCGCTCCACCGCGCGCGGGCTGAGGATCAGCACACCATGCGCGCCCTCTCCGCCCAGCACCTTCTGCCAGCTGAAGGTCACCACATCCAGCTTGGCCCAGTCCATCTCCATCGCGAAGGCGGCCGAGGTGGCGTCACAGATCGTCAGCCCCTTGCGATCTGCCGGGATGGCATCGGCATTGGGCAGGCGGCACCCGCTTGTGGTGCCATTCCAGGTGAAGACCACATCGCTGTCAAAATCGACGGTGGCGAAATCGACGATCTGGCCATAGGGCGCCTTCTTGACCTTGGCGTCCAGCTTCAGCTGCTTGACCACATCGGTCACCCAGCCTTCGCCAAAGGATTCCCAAGCCAGCATCTCCACCGGGCGCGCGCCCAGAAGCGACCACATCGCCATTTCCACCGCGCCGGTATCCGACCCGGGAACGATGCCGATGCGATAGCCCTCTGGCACGCCCAGCACGGCGCGGGTCAGGTCGATCGCTTCTTTCAGTTTGGATTTGCCGACAGCGGCGCGATGCGAGCGGCCCAGCGGCGCGTCTTCCAGCATCGAGAGGGAGAAACCGGGGATCTTGGCGCAAGGGCCAGACGAAAAACGCGGATTAACCGGGCGCGTTGCCGGGGCGATCAGATCAGCCATGGTATCCTCACAGATAAATGCCCTTCGTTGGGGAAGGGTGTCCCATCGACGCGTCTACAGCCGCGCGCCCTCTGGCACAAGGGGGAAAATCGTCGTAATGCGGCGCATCACCGCGCGAAACCGACCTCTGCCGCCAAAGGGATGCCCCATGTTCACCGCCACGCTGCTGACCGATCCCGAAACCCCGGTGCTCGACCGGGCCACCGTCGAATCCCTGCGCAATGCTTGGGGCGGCGGGGAGGCCATCTGGCTGGACCCGGGTGTTGCCGCCGAATTTCCGCTCGGGTCGGTGCCGGACAATCTGTGGGACGTCTGGGCTGGCCTGCAACCCCTGCGCATCGATCTGGCGGTGCAGCCCAGCGCCAACCGCCGCAAGCGCCTGCTGATCGCCGATATGGACAGCACCATGATCCAGCAGGAATGCATCGACGAGCTGGCGGATGAGGCTGGGGTGGGCGCCTATGTGGCGGGCATCACCGCCCGCGCCATGAACGGCGAGCTGGATTTCGAGGCCGCCTTGCGCGAACGCGTGGGCCTTTTACGCGACCTGCCCGAGGCGACCATCGCCCGGGTGATCCGCGACCGTATCACGCTGATGCCGGGGGGCCGGGCGCTTCTGGCCACGATGAAGGCCAACGGGGCCCATGCCGCGCTGGTTTCGGGCGGCTTTACCGCCTTTACCGCCCGCATCGCCGAAACGCTCGGCTTTGACGAACACCGTGCCAACACGCTTCTGATCGCCGATGCCAAGCTGACGGGCCATGTCGCCGACCCCATCCTTGGCAAACAGGCCAAGCTTGATGCGCTGCACGACATCACCGCCCGGCTGGGCCTCACGCCCGCCGATGCCATCGCGGTGGGGGACGGCGCCAATGATCTGGCCATGCTCAACGCCGCCGGGGCCGGTGTCGCGCTGCACGCCAAACCCGCCGTCGCCGCGCAGTGCAGCCTGCGCGTCAACCACGGCGACCTCACCGCGCTCCTCTACCTGCAAGGCTATGCGCGCGAAGAGTTTGCCGCATGATCATCCGTGACGCCACACCCGACGACGCCGCCGCCATGGCCGCGCTTCTGAACCGCATCATCGCCATCGGCGGCACCACGGCGCATGAAACCGCCAAAACCCCGCAGACCATCCGCCACGATTACATCGACGGCCCCCACACCCGCACCTGCGTGGTGGCCGAAGACGAGGGCCGCATCCTTGGCTTCCAAGCCGTCGACACCACCCATGGCGAGGCGCATATCGGCACCTTCGTCGACCCGGACACGCAGGCCAAGGGCATCGGCGCGCAGATGTTCGCGCGCACCCGCCAGCTTTGCACCGACGCGGGCATCCCCGAGCTCTTCGCCGCCATCCGCGCCGACAATGTCCCCGGCCTTGCCTATTACGCGCGTATCGGCTTTGCCGACATCGGGCACGAACCCGATTACGCGCTCTCCACCGGCGCCATCGTCGGCCGCGTCCACCGCAAGCTCAGCCTGCGCTAAGCAGCAAGTCCGCCGTCCCTTCCACAAAGGCAAAGCCGTTCGGCCCCAGCGTCAGCCGCCCCGCTTCCAGATGCGCGGCATGGCAGGGCGCGCCCGGCATCAGTGCCCCTGCCGCCTGCACCACCACCGGACGCGCCGACAGGTTGAACACGCAGGCCAGTCCCTCGCCGCGCGCAAAGCCCAACAGCGGATCGGGCAGGTTGAAAAACCGCGTCCGCCCCAGCCGCAGCGCCGGCGTCGCCCGCCGGAAGGCCAGCATCGCGCGGTAGAACTCCAGCACCGACCCCGGCACCCCGTCCTGCTCCGCCACATTCCTCGCCATCTGCGCGGGCTTCACCGGCAACCACGGCGTCACCTCGGAAAACCCGCCATGGGGCGACCGGTCCCAGACCATCGGTGTCCGGCAGCCATCGCGCCCCTTGTAATCGGGCCAGAACCGGATGCCCGGCGGATCGGTCAGCTCTTCAAATTCCAGCTCGGTTTCCATCTGCCCGGCCTCTTCGCCCTGATACAGGCACACCGACCCCTCAAAGGACAACAGCATCGCCGCCGCCAGCTTGGCCACCGCATCGGGCGCGCCATGATCGGCCCAGCGCGTCGCGTGCCGGATCACATCATGGTTGGAAAAGGCCCACATCGGCCAACCCTCGGGCGCGCCCTGAAAGAAGCCTTCGATCTTTTCACGGAAATGCGCAGGCGTGAATTCCGGCCCCAGCATGTCAAAGCTATAGGCCATGTGCAGCCGCCCCGGCTGCGTATATTCCGCCATGATCGCCACATTGCGCCACGCGGCGTCGCCCACCTCGCCCACCATGGTGCGGCCTTCGTATTCATCGGTCAGCGCCCGCAGGCGCTCCAGCCAGCCCGGATTCTCGGGCCGGGACTTGGAATACAGATGATCCTGCATGTCATAGGGGTTCACCGGCGGGCGGTTGTCGCGCCCCGGCATCGGCCCGTTCGACCGCAATTGGGCGTCGTGGAAATAGTAATTCACCGTATCCAGCCGGAACCCGTCCACCCCGCGCTCCAGCCAGAAGCGCAAAACCTCCAGCGCCCAATCCTGCACCGCCGGATTGTGAAAGTTCAGGTCCGGCTGGCTGGGCAGAAAGTTGTGCAGATAATACTGCCGCCGCCGCGAATCCCACTCCCACGCAGAGCCGCCAAACACCGACAGCCAGTTGTTGGGCGGGCTGCCATCGGGCTTGGCATCGGCCCAAACATACCAGTCGGCGCGCGGATTATCCCGCGTCATCCGGCTTTCGCGGAAAAACGGGTGCTGGTCGGAACTGTGCGAAATCACCTGATCGATGATCACTTTCAACCCAAGCTCATGCGCCCGCGTCACCAGCGCGTCAAACCCCGCCAGATCGCCAAACAGCGGGTCCACATCGGTGTAATCCGAAACGTCATAGCCCATATCGGCCATCGGGCTTTTGAAGATCGGCGACAGCCAGACCGCATCCACCCCCAGCGCGGCCAAATGCGGCAGCCGCGCGGTGATTCCGGCCAGATCGCCAATGCCATCCCCGTTGGAATCCTGAAATGACCTTGGATAGACCTGATAGGTCACCGATCCGCGCCACCAATCCGCCATTGCCGCACCCCACATAATTTGCGCCACTCAAACCGTTTTGAATCGGGCGTTCAAGCCGAAATCGGAACAATCCGCGTGTTGCCGGGGTTGGGCATACAGATGTATACCACCCCCATGCGCCAGACCCTGACCCAGATCTATGACGCCCGCATTGCAGCTGGCACCCTGCGCCCCGATCCGGCGCAATATGCCGTGCTGCCCGAGTTGGAAACGCTGCGCGCATGGCTCGAACAGAACGCCAGCCGCCGTACCGGCCTCTTTGCCGGGCTTTTTGCCAAGCCGCTGACGCCGCCCAAGGGCCTTTACCTTTGGGGCGGGGTCGGGCGCGGCAAATCCATGCTGATGGATCTGTTCACCGACGCGACCGAGATCACCCAGAAACGCCGCGTCCACTTCCACGCCTTCATGCAAGAGGTGCACCACGGCATCCACGCTGCCCGGCAAAAAGGCGTTGAAGACCCGATCGCCCCGGTGGCCGAGGCGATCATCAAAGGCACCCGCCTGCTCGCCTTTGACGAAATGCAGATCACCGACATCACCGATGCCATGATCGTGGGCCGCTTGTTTGAAAAGCTCTTCGCCGCCGGGGTGGTCATCGTCACCACTTCGAACCGGGTGCCGGAAGATCTTTATCTCAACGGCCTCAACCGCGGGCTGTTCCTGCCCTTCATCGATCTGTTGCGCGCGCATATGACCGTGCATGAACTCGAAAGCCCGAATGATTACCGCCAGCACCGGCTGGCGGGGGCGCAGGTCTATTTTCACCCCGCAGGCAAGGCCCGCGCGCAGATGGATGCGATCTGGGCCGATCTTACGGGCGGCAGCACCGGCCAGCCGCTGAAACTCCCCGTCAATGGCCGCACGGTCGAACTGCCGCGCTTTGCCAACGGCATTGGCCGCGCCAGCTTTTGGGAACTCTGCGCCCGCCCCCTCGGGGCCGCCGATTTCCTCGCCATCGCCGATGCGGTGCGCGTGCTGATCGTGGAAGACATTCCCCAGCTTTCGGCCAGCAATTACAACGAAGCCAAGCGTTTTGTGTTGCTGATCGACGCTCTGTATGAGGCGCGGGTGCGCCTGATCTGCTCGGCGGCGGATGAACCCGAACGCCTGTACACCGAAGGCACCGGCAGCTTTGAATTTGAACGCACCGCCAGCCGCTTGCGCGAAATGCAAGGCGCAGGCTGGGGGCAGTAAATACTGGGGGGGCCGCAGGCTGTGCGTCAGCCGCGTTCGGCGTGGGAAAGTGTTAAAAATCCCTTAACGGGGACAGGTCAAGTCCTTGATATCACAGTGTATCACAGGTTGACCCCCTGTGTTACACACCCCAGACCTGCCACAGCAACCGCGCAGCCATCAGGCTCGAGGTGATGACCAGCAAAGGCTTGATCAGCCCCGCCCCCACCCGCATCGCGAGCCGCGCCCCCAAGGCCGCCCCCCCGGTCTGAGCCGCCGCCATCGCGAGCCCCACCGCCCACCACGTCGCCCCCGAAAAGACGAAGACCATCAAAGAGCCGAAGTTGGAGGCAAAGTTCAAAAGCTTGGTATGGGCCGTCGCCTTGAGCACCCCATAGCCCGCCAGCAGGATGAAGCCGAGCATGAAGAAACTCCCCGTCCCCGGCCCAAAGAACCCGTCATAGGCCGCGATGAGCGGGACGGCCGTAAAGGTGAACACCCCCGGCCCCATCCGCTGCGCCCGGTCCAGATCCGTCAGCCCCGGCTTGAAGGCAAAGAACAAGGCCACCGCCACCAGCACCACCGGCATGATCACCCGCAAGACCTCGGCCGGGATCAGATGCGCGACCAGCGCGCCCCCGGCCCCCGCCAGCAGGCTGACGAGCGCCATCCCGGCCTGATCCTTGAGCCGCACATGCCCCGCCCGTGCATAGCTGATCATCGCCGTCCCCGACCCGAAACAGCCCTGCAGCTTGTTGGTCGCCAGCGCCTCCACCGGGTTCGCCCCCGCCAGCAGCAAGGCAGGCACCGTGATCAGCCCGCCCCCGCCCGCGATGGCATCGACAAAGCCGGCCAGAAAGGCGGCAAGGATCAGCAGGGCCACAAGATCGGCGGTCACTTCAAACATCTCGGCCCCACAAGGATTGCGGGGCCGTTCTGATCTGCCTGCGGGTGGATGTAAAGACCGCTAGAGCGCCGCCCAATGCACGCCCGCCGCCGGGATCGTCACCCCCGCCCACTCCACCGCGACCGGGTTGTAGTTGAACCAGAACCGGTGGCTGTCGCTGTCGCGCCGCCGCAACCCTTCGGGCAGCATCTCGACCGTCAGCCCCGCCCGCGCACAGGCCGCGATCAGGATGCGGTCCAGCGCAGCATCATCGGGCCAGCCCGCCAGATAGTGCAGCCCCCCCGCGGCGATCAGCGCGGGATGGCCATCCTCGGCCACCTCCAGCACCTCAGCGCTCGTCTCCACCTTCTCGCGCCAGTGGAGCAGATTGCCCCCGCCCACCAAAGGCACCGGCACATCCGGCGGCAGGCTTTCCACCCGCATCACCGTGGCCTGCAACCCCGGCAGGTTCGGTGGCAGCGGCACCGGCGTGGCAAACTCCACCGTCTTGGCATTGCTGCGCGGGCCGATGATGCTTTGCCCCTGATGCGCGGCCAGTGCGGCCAGAAACGCCTCGGAGAGCGTGGCCACACCGGGGGCCAGCACCAGCGGATAGGCGGACAGATCGGCGGTATCGGGCGGCAGAATATCCACATTCAGCCCCAGCCGCCGCAGACCTTTGTAAACGTGGAACACCAGCCGGAAGTAATCGAAATCCCGCCCCTGCGGCTGCGTCTGCCAAGCCCAGGCCGAGGCATAGTCGAACACCAGCCCCACATCGGCCTTTGCCGTGCCCTGATCCGGCAACGCCGCCAACTCGCGCGCCACCTCCATCGCCTCGTCATAGGCGGGGGCGGCCACCGAATCCGGGCGCAGCAGGCCTGCGTGCATGGTTTCCTGCGCAAAAGGTGCCTGCCGCCAGCGGAAATAGCACACCGCCTCGGCCCCATGGGCAAAGGCCTCCCACGCCCAAAGCCGCGCCATGCCGGGCAGCGGGTCGGGGTTATAGGGCGCCCAGTTCACAGGACCGGGCTGCTGCTCCATGATCCACCACCGCCCGCGACCGACAGCGCGATACAGGTCGTGGTGCAGGGCCTGCAAATCCGGGTCGCCTTGGCGAACAAAGCGCCGCTTGTGCTCGGGCGAGGCTTCCAGCCGGTCTGACAGGAACCCGAGCGGATAGCTGTCCCAAGACGCGATATCGAGATCTGCGCCGACGTCGAAATGGTCGAAATCGGTGATCCGGCCCATGTAATTATGCGCAATCGGCGCGTCAGTATGGCGGCGCAGGATCTCGGTCTGCAAGCGGTTGAAGCTGACGACCTCGTCACTCGCAAAGCGGCGGAAGGCCATCACATGCGCGGGGTTCGCCTCTGTCACCGTCAGGTTGGGCAGGCCGATGTCGTCAAAGCGGTCATAGTCCATCGACCAGAACACATTGCCCCAAGCGCGGTTCAGCGCGTCGGTGGATTGATACCGCTGCGCGCACCAATCACGGAACGCGGCAAGGGCTGCGGGCGAATAGGACAGCACGGTATCATGGCAGGCGTATTCGTTATCGGTCTGCCACGCGGCCACGTGCGGGTTGCGGCCATAGCGTTCGGCCATCGCCTGCACGATCCGCGCGCAATCCTGCCGATAGCCGCGGTGCGAGAAATCATAATGCCGGCGCGAGCCAAAGCCGCGCGGCCGCCCTTGGGCATCGACCGCCAGCATATCGGGGTGGCGGTCCAGCATCCAGCGCGGCGGGGTCGCCGTTGGCGTGCCCAGCACCACCTTCAACCCATGCCGTCCCAGCGTGTCAATCGCGCGGTCAAGCCAGCCCCAGTCATAGGTGCCCGGCACCGGCTCCATCCGTGCCCATGCGAATTCACCGATCCGCACCCAAGTCAGCCCAAGGGCTGCCATGCGGGCGGCGTCTTCCTCCCACTGCGCCTCGGGCCAATGTTCAGGGTAATAGCAGACGCCAAGGGTGCGCTTCATGGGTAGGGTCCAGTGTTTGGGATCAGAGCAGGACGCGCGGCTCGGCGCGGCCCTTGAAAGAGGTGTCCACCGCAAAGGTCTGGCCGTTTGCGGGGTTTGCGTCGGTCAGATCGCGCGCGGCCGAGGTGCAGTAAAGACGGCTGAAATCCGCGCCGCCAAAGGCCGGACAGGTGGTTTGCGGGCAGGGAAAATCGTAGTGCGCCAGCTTTTCGCCTGCGGGCGTATAGGCTTCGACACAGCCACGCCCCCAGAAGGCAATCCACAGATTGCCCGCCGCATCGGTGACCGCCCCATCGGGATACCAGCCTGGCGCGGTGAAATCCAAAGCGACCTCCGGCGCGGCACAGGGCCAGCCGCTCGCATCCAGCGCCACCCGCATCACCTGATGCGTCGGCGTGTCGCTGAAATAGGCGGTGCGGCCATCGGGGGCGAAGCACTGCGCATTGGTCACGGTGATGCCGCCCCACAGCTTGCGCATTTCGCCCTTGTAAAAACGGTAGAATGCACCTGCGCCTTTGGTTTCCTGCTTGGACATGGTGCCGATCCAGAAGCCGCCCATCGGATCGGCGCGGCCATCGTTCGACCGGTTGCCCGCGATCTCGGGTTCAAGCGCGCACAGCGTTTCCTCGGCCCCGGTGGACAGATCAAAGCGGAACAGCCGCGACTCGGATGCGATCAGCAGCGCATCGCGGCTGATCCAGCCCGCCGCGCTGACGATCTCCGGGAAATCCCACTGGCGGCTGGCGGAATGCAAACGCTTGTTCACAATGTCGAACCACAGCAACTCCCCCCGCTCGGGGTGCCAGAGCGGCCCTTCGCCCAAGGTGCAGTTGGTGGTGTCAAACACCGTCATTTCACCGCCTCGTCATAGGCGGCCACAATGGCCTTGGCCCGCGCCGTCACCTCGGCCACCGACAGACCGGGGGTGTAAAGCGCGGTGCCGATGCCAAAGCCGTTTGCGCCCGCCTTCACCCAGTCGCCAAAGTTCTGCGCCCCGGCCCCGCCGACCGCGTAGACCTGACAGCCTTTTGGCAACACCGCGCGGATCGCCTTGACCCCTTCCGGCCCGATCAGCGAGGCCGGAAAGATCTTCAACCCATCCGCCCCGGCCTTCAGCGCGGCAAAGCATTCGGTCGGCGTCATCACACCGGGCCAACTGTCCATCCCACGCGCCTTGGTGGCGGCAATCACCTCGGGGTCGCAGTTGGGCGACACGATCAGCGTCCCCCCCGCCGCCTGCACCGCCGCCACATCCGCCACCGTCAGCACCGTGCCCGCGCCGATCTGCGCCACACCCTGCAAAGCCCGCGACATGGCCGCGATCGACGTCAGCGGGTCGGGCGAGTTCAGCGGCACCTCGATCCGGGTGATCCCGGCGGCCACAAGCGCCTCGGCCACCGGCACCGCATCGGGCGGGGTGATGCCGCGCAGAATGGCAATCAGGTTGCGGTGGGTCATGCGGTGGTCTCCAACTGGCGGGCAAGGCTGGCCAACCCGGCGAGGCTACATTCTGTGGCGGGCAGCAGTCGTGCCTCTACCCCTTGGGTGCGCAAAGCACGCGCATAGCTTTGGCACAGCGCATCGGCCCCAATCAGGGTGACCGCCTGCCCCAGCCAATAAGGTTTGGCCGCAGCCAGTTCGATCCCTATCAGCAGTCCCGAAAGCCGCGCGCGGGCGCGGGCGGGGGACAGGTCGGCGATCAGCCCTTCGGCACGCAGGTTGAACAGTTGCGCGCCGATCCGGTCGGGGCGCGACAGCGCATCGGACAGGCCGGTATCAAAGGCGGCGTCGTCCCAGCCCTTGCCCTGCATCCCGTGCCGCAACACCGACTGTTCCGACAACAGCGCAAACATCTCGCCGGTCAGGAAGGTCTGGAAACTCACCACCTCGCCCGCGCTGATCTGCGCCCATTTCGAATGGGTGCCGGGCAGGCACATCACCCCGTCAAAGGCCGGATGCAGCGCAAGCGCGCCCGCGATCTGGGTTTCCTCACCGCGCATCACATCGGCGGGCTTGGCCTGCTTCAACCCCGGCGCGATGAACACCGCGATCCGCGTCTCTTGCACCGGCACCTGCACCAGTCCGGCCCGGTCCAACGGCGTGCAAGGCACCGCGCGATAGGGCGCCTCGAACCAGCCCTGACGGCTGCCCGCCATGCCGCAGACGATAACCGGCACCACCTTTGCGCCCAGCCAAGGTGCAATCAGCGCCATCAGCGCGGGTTCGAACTGATCCCGCGTCAACCGCCCCATCCCGTCATCCGAGGTGGCCTGCGCGCGGACGCCCTCGGGCCCCATCGCCCAGACCCGCAGGTTCGAGGTGCCCCAGTCTACCGCGATCCAGTCTGGCGTCACAGCCGCTCTCCCTCTACCACCCACATCGTCGCGGGCCATGCCACCGGCAACAAGATCCCCTGCCCCATCAACGCGGCCCCCGACAGGACCAGCGGCCCGTCCTTCAACGCATTGGGGCCGCGTGACTGCGGCGGTTTGTCGCCCGGATTGCGCAGGGTGATACGATAGCGTGCCGCAGGGTCAAGCCCGGTCAACCGCAAGGGGCGCGGCAGGATCTGCACCGTCTGCGCATTCTGCCCGGCAAACAGCACAAAGCGCCCGCCGTCCTTGGCCAGCTGCATCTCGGCCGTGACCGTGGGGTCGGCACTGTCCAGCCGCAGGATGCGTCCCGCCATCATCCAGTCGCGGTTCGCCTTGTACCACGCTGTCACCTCACGCAGCACCGCCGCATCAGCGTCCGAGATCTTGCGCGGGTCCATTTCAAAGCCGAAATGCCGCTGCGCCGCCACCCAGGCCCGAAAGGCCATCGGCAAGGCGCGCCCCGTGGTGTGGCTGTGAAAAGCGCCGACATGGCTGCCGGTCACACAAGAGGGCAGGAACAGCGCCGCATCATGCTGCATCCGCAGCCGTTCTTCGGCGTCGATGCAATCCGACAGCCACACCCGATGCGTGCGCGCCAGAATGCCGGCGTCAATCCGCCCGCCGCCCGACGCACAGCTTTCAATCTCTACCCCCGGATGCGCGGCGCGCAGGCGGTCAAACAGATCATAAGCGCCATCAGCCTGCGCAACATCCACCACCGGCAACAGCCGGTTGTGATCCCATTTGATGTAGTCGATGTCATATTCGGCCAGGATCGCCGACACGGCGGTGAACAGGTAATCCCGCACCTCGGCCCGAGACAGATCCAGCACCAACTGGTTGCGGCCCGTCACCTGATCCACCGGCCCCAGCATCCAGTCGGGATGCGCGCGGTGTAGATCCGAGTCGGGGTTCACCATTTCCGGCTCGAACCACAGGCCAAAGGTCATCCCCAGCGATTTCACATGCGCAATCAGCGGGTGCAGACCCTCCGGCCATTTGTTGCGGTCAATCGTCCAGTCGCCCAGCGAGGTGGTGTCATCATCGCGGCGGCCAAACCAGCCGTCATCCAGCACAAAGCGCTCGGCCCCCAGCGCGGCGGCACGGTCGGCGATTTCCGACAGATCGGCCAGCGTGTGGTTGAAATAGATCGCTTCCCAGCAATTGTAATGCACCGGGCGCGGACGGCCGGGGTTGGGCCAAGTGACCACGCGGTCGCGCGTATCCGCCTGAAACGCCGCGGCAATCCCGTTCAGCCCGCTCTGCGAATGGACCGCAATCAGCTCGGCCGTTGCAAACCGCCGCGCGGGTCGGGGCTCCGCCCCCAAAGGCGCGCCGAACTGCACCTGACGGCGGCCATCGGGCAGCTCTTCGGCCACCATCCGGTGCCCGCCCGACCACGCATAATGCAACGCATAGGCCGCGCCTTGGGTGTTGGTGCAGCCGAATTCGGGCAGGATCAGATAGGGCGGGTGCTCATGCCCCGACCGGCCCGTGCGCGCCTCGCGCAGGCGGATGCCGGGGGTCCATTTGACATGGTTCAGATGGAATTCGCGCACCCAGCGGCCGTGCACATCCACCATGGTCTCGGCCGCCTGCGGCGCCGGCAGCACGGGCGCCGCCAGCCAGCTGATGCGGATATCGCGATCCGCCTCTAGCACCGTTTGCAGGGTAAACACCCCCGTCGCCTGCGCGGTGATGTGATGCGTCAGCGTGATCCCTTGGGCGGTCGAGATCAGCGACAGCCGCCCCTCCGCCGCTTCGGTCCGGTCAAAGCGAAAGACGGGATGCAGCGGCGTGCCATCGGCCTCGGCGCAGATCAGCCCCGGTTGCCCGGCAAACACCCGGCCCGACTCCGGCGTCAGCGTCAGGTCGGGCAGCGTGTCGATCATGCCCCCGGTCAGATCATGGCGCGCACTGGCGGCCAGTTGCGCCAGATCTTCGCCCTCGGGCAGCCGCGCGCCCCAATAGATCACCGCCGGCAAGCCGCCATCCGTGCCAAAGGCAAGCGTCTGGCCGCCCGCATCCATCCGCCATTGCATCACTTCACCGCTCCAAGCGTCAGCCCGGCAATGAAATGCCGTTGCATAAGGAAAAACATCAGCACCGGCGGCAGCGCCGCAAGGATCGACCCCGCCGAGACCAGATGCCACTGCGCGATCCACTGCCCGTTCAGCGAGGACAGGCCCGCCGTCACCGGTTGCGTCGCGGCCGAGGTGGTCAGCACCGTGGCCCAGAAAAAGTCATTCCAGATAAAGGTGAAGACCAGCACTGACAGCGCGGCAATCGCCGGGCGCATCAGCGGGATCACGATGAACCAGAAGATCCGCCATTCCGAAACCCCTTCCACGCGCGCGGCCTCGATCAACTCGACCGGCAGCGCCTTGATGAAATTGCGCATGAACAGCGTGCAGAACCCGGTCTGGAACGCGATGTGGAACAGCGCCAGCCCATACCAGGTGTTATACATCCCCAAGGACAGCGTCAGATCGCGCACCGGCACCATAAGGATCTGGAACGGCACGAAATTGCCCGCAACGAACAGGAAGAACACGATTAGGTTCGACGGGAACTTGTACACCGCAAGGGCAAAGCCCGTCATACAAGACAAGGCCAGCGCGCCGATCACCGTGGGGATCGTCACATAAAATGAGTTCAGCATGTATTGCAGCATCGGCGTATTGCGGAACACGGTCGCGTAATTCTCGAAGGCAAGCGCCGAGGGCAAGCCAAAGTAATTGCCCTGCGCCAGATCCGACGCGGGCCGGACCGAGGTCATGGCAACCCCCAGAAGCGGCAACAGCCACAACAGAAGCGCCACCGGAACGGCGATTTTATAAAGCATCTGCGACGGCGCAGAGAGTTGGGAAATAGGACGCGGGAACATGGACTTAACGCTCCGTCTCGTCGCGCCACATCTTCCAGATGAAGCCCGAGATGAAAATCATCATGATGGCGAACAGCACCACGGCAATCGCCGCGCCATAGCCCATGCGATAGCCGTATTCCGACAGGGCCTGTTCGAACATGTAATAGGACAGCACGCGCGACGACCCGAACGGCCCGCCCGCTGTCATGATCGACACAAGATCGAAAGACCGCAGCGCCCCCAGAAGCGTCACCACCACGGCGATAAAGGTGGCGGGGCGCAGTTGCGGCAGGATCACATACCACAGCATCCGCCAGCCCTTGGCCCCGTCCAGCCGCGCGGCCTCCACCTGATCGGGCGCCACGTTGTTCAGACCCGTCAGATACAGGATCATCACATAGGCGATCTGCGGCCAAAGTCCGGCGGCGATGATGCCATAGGTCACATAACGGTCATCCGCCAGAATGGCGACACCGCTCCCGGTCAGCCATTCGATCAGGCTGTAGAACAGGCCGAAGTTGGGCGCATAGAACCACGAGAACATCAGGCCAACCACGACCTGCGAAATCACGAAAGGAAAAAAGAACAAAGACTTGTAAAGCCGCATCCCCGTGATCGTCTGATTCAGGAAAATCGCGATCAACAGCCCCGCCGGGACCGCCAGCATATAAAGAACCAGCCAAATCACGTTGTTCTTCAACGCGGTGTAGAAGGCATCGTCATCCACCAGTTCGACATAATTTGCGGTGCCAATCCAGCGCGCCTCGCCCAGCCCGTCCCAGTCGTAAAAGCTGATCCACATCGACTGAAAGATCGGGATGATCACATAGACCATGAACATGATCAGGCCGGGGGCCAGAAACAGCCAAGGGGCCAGTTTGCGCTGGGTCAGTCTGCCTGTCGCGGGCATGGGCGGCCTCATCTCATCCGGGAAAGCAAGGCCCCGGCGATCACACGCCGGGGCGATGGGGCAGAGCAGCACCGGGTGCCGCTCCGCCTGACTGCGTTACTGATAGATCCGCGCGCGGGACTTTTCGAGCCGGTCAAGGATCGCATCAAGGTTTTCAGGCCGCACCATGAACTCTTGGAAGCCTTCCATCCCGACCTTGGCCATTTCGGCAGGCGCGTCGCGGTCAAAGAACTGCGCAATGCCGCCCGGCGTGGTCGAAAGCATCTCGAACCCGGCCTTCAGGAACGGGTCTTCGCCCACGGTGGCATCGGCATTCACCGGCAACTGGCCAAGCGCTGCGTTCAGCTTGGTCTGCACATCGGCGCGGGCGACATAGGCCATGAACTTCTTGGCGTCGTCCACGTTCTTGGCCCCTGCCGGGATGAAGACGGCATCGGTCGGCGCTTCTTCGGCGCGCGGCACGTCGGCGTTGATCGTCGGGAAGGGCAGGAAGCCCAAGGTCTCGTCGGTCATGCCGCCTTCCTTGAAAGCCGCAACCGCGAAGTTCCCCATCACATAGTTGGCCGCTTTGCCCTGCACGATCAACGGCACCGCATCCTGCCAGTCGATCGCGGCATGGTTCGCGGTGGTATAGGGCAGCACCTTGGCCCATTCGGCGAAGGTCGCGCGGACACGGTCATCGGTCCAGGCCACTTCGCCATTGGTCAGCGCCTTGTGGAACTCATACCCGTTGGTGCGCAGGTTCAGATAGTCAAAGATCCCGGCGATCGGCCACAACTGGCTCGATCCGGTGGTCAGACAGTCGATGCCCGCGGCCTTGAACTTCTCGCAATTGGCCAAGAATTCTTCCCAGGTTGCGGGAATAGTGGCCCCAACTTGGTCATAGACGGTGCGGTTGAAATACATGCCCCACTGGTAATAGGTGTAAGGCACCATCCACTGCTTGCCGTCCTGCGTCACGATCGGCAGGGTCGACGCCAGCTTTGTGGTCAGGTCATTCTCGGCGTAAACGTCCGAAATATCCAGAAACAGCCCGGCCGAGACAAACGGCGCCATCCGGTTGGCCGGATACCAGTTTGCCACATCTGGCGGATCGGTGGTCAGGAAGTTGCGGATCGCGGTTTTGTAGGCCTCGCGGTCCATGATGTTCATCTGGACGTCAACATCCGGGTTCTCGGCCTCGAAATCCGCCACCAACTGCTCCCATGCCGCTTTCGGCGCCGGATCGTTGTTGTCGGTGGTGAAGGTCAAAACCCGTTGCTGCGCCGATGCCGCCGTCGTCATCAGCAGTGCCGCGGTCAGCGCCAAAGCGCCCCGTGCAAGATGGACCATGGTTTCCTCCCTTTGGTTCCATTATTTGAAACTTAGTCTTGAATATTGAAAACTATGTCCGCTATTGCTATGGCTGTCAACAGGGACGCTGCGGGAGGCAGGGATGGGAAGCGAAGGACACGCCGATGGCACGGTCGGCAAGGCGCTGGATGTGCTCGACCTTGTGGCAGGCCATGGCAAGCCTGTGCGCTTCTCGGATCTGCTGGAAAAATCCCCCTATCCCAAGGCCACACTCTACCGCTTCTTGCAGACGCTGACGCATCAGGGCATGCTGTCTCACGACGCGGATCGGGGCACCTATACGCTGGGGGTGCGTCTGGTGCGCCTTGCTCATGCGGCTTGGGCTCAAAGCTCGCTTGCTCCGATCGCACGCCCGTTTATCAGTGACTTGGCAGCCGTGACTGGCGAAACCGTCCATCTGGCACAGATCGATCAGGGACAGGTTCTTTACGTCGACAAGCGCAATGCCGCGAAGCCGGTCGAGATGTTTTCGCAGGCGGGAAAGGTTGGCCCTGCCTATTGCACCGGGGTCGGCAAGGCGATGCTTGCCTTCATGTCGGAAGACGCCATCGCCGCCGCCATTTCACGGCAGTCCTTCCACCGCTTTACCGAGCACACGCTCGACACCCCCGATAAACTCCGCGCCGAACTCAGGGCGATTCGCACCCGGGGTTATGCCTTCGACCGCGAAGAGCATGAGCCGGGGATCATCTGTTGCGCCGCCCCGATCCTCAGCCGCAATGGCCGGGTTCTCGGCGCACTGTCCGTCACCTCTACCACCGCGCGCAGCACGCTTGCCGGGCTGGAGGCAGAGGCACCACGAATCAAGGATTGCGCGGCGCAAATCGCCGCCGAGGCGGAAAGCTGGCGCTTTCCAGAGCAGGAATAACGGGAGGAAACGGGTATGACAGGCGTTACGCTGAACGGCGTGGTCAAGAGCTTTGGGGATGTGCGTGTCATCCATGGTGTCGATCTGGAGGTCAAGGACGGGGAGTTCTGCGTCTTTGTCGGCCCGTCGGGCTGCGGCAAGTCCACGCTTTTGCGGATGATCGCGGGGCTGGAAGACACCACCAGCGGCGCGATCCGCATCGGAAGCCGCGATGTCACCCATGCCGACCCTGCCGAGCGTGGGGTGGCCATGGTGTTCCAAACCTATGCGCTTTATCCGCACATGACCGTGGCCGAGAACATGGGCTTTGGCCTGAAAATGACAGGCCACCCCAAGGCCGAGATTGACCGAAAGGTCGCCGAGGCGAGCCGCATCCTGAAACTGGATGCCTATCTGACCCGCAAGCCCAAAGCGTTGTCCGGTGGCCAACGCCAACGTGTCGCCATCGGTCGCGCCATCGTGCGCGGGCCCGAGGTGTTCCTGTTCGATGAACCCCTTTCAAACCTTGACGCCGAACTGCGGGTGGAAATGCGGGTGGAGATCGCCCGACTGCACCGCGAAATCGGTGCGACGATGATCTATGTCACCCATGATCAGGTTGAAGCCATGACACTGGCCGACAAGATCGTCGTGCTGCGTGCGGGCCGGGTAGAGCAGGTGGGCGCCCCGCTTGAACTCTACCACGATCCCGACAACAAATTTGTCGCCGGATTCATCGGCAGCCCGGCGATGAACTTCATCGCCGCCCGTGTCGACGGGCCCGGCATGGTCACCGCAGCGGGGCTGAATGGCCCGACCCCGGTTGCGACACGCTTGCCCGAAGCCGGGGCCGCTGTCACCCTTGGTCTGCGCCCGCAGCATCTGACGCTGGCCGAAGGCAACAGCCACAAGGTTGAGATGATCGAAGCGCTGGGGGGCGTCAGCTATCTGCATGTCAGCGCCGCGACGGGCGAAAAGCTGGTCCTTGAATCGCGCGACACCCCAAGCGTGCGGCTGGGCGATCACGTCGGCATCAGCTTTGATCCGGCCCATCTGATGGCCTTTGACGCCAAAACCGAACTGCGCCTGCGCTAAAGGCGAAAGCGCGGCGCCCAAAAGCGCCGCGCCCGGTTTTCAGAACATATCCAGCAAGCGCCGCAGATAGTCACGCTCGGCCTCGGGGCGGTCTTGGTCGCCGGTGCGGCGGCGGATTTCGTCCAGCAGATCCTGCGCCCGGCGATAGACATCTTCCCCTTGCAGCATGTTCCGGTCCGATCCGATCCGCGCGGAATCGCCGGGCTCGCGCCCCAGCGGATCGCGCTGGCTGTTGGGATCGGCGCGGCCAAAAGCCTCGCCCTCTCCGGCGCCATTCTGCTGATCGCGCTGCTCTTCCGCCAAGGCCTCGCCAAAGTTGCGCATGCCTTCGCGCAAGGCTTCCATCGCCTCCGCCTGACGGTCGAGCGCGCCGGGCAAGTCGCCGTTGCGCAGCGCATCCTCGGCCTCGCGCATGGCACGACCCGCACGGTCCATTTGCTGCCGTCCGGCCTCACCACGCTCGCTGCCCTCTCCCGGCAGTTCCCCACGGCCCAACTGGCCCAGACGATCGCGCAACTCCTGCTGACGCTGGGCCAAGCCTTCACCGCCTTGGCCCTCTTGTCCCGGCTGCTGACCTTGCTGCCCATCCTGCAAATCGCGGAAGGCATCATCCGAAAGGCCCTGCTGATCGCGCAGCGTCTCTCCCAGCTCGCGCATGGCCTGATTGCCCTGCCCCTGACCTTGGCCCTGACCCTGCCCCTCGCCTTGCGTCACCTGCATGTTTTCCATCAGCTGCCGCAGCATTTCCATGAGCTCTTGCGCCTCGGCCATCCGGCCCTCTTCCATCAGGCGCTGCAATTCATCCAGCATTTCCTGCAACTGATCGCCTGACATCTCCATGCCTTCCATGTTCTGAGAAAGCGCGCTGTCAGGGTTGCGTTGAGATTCTTCGGCCAGTTGCTGCATGTAATCGGCCAGTGCCTGACGCATCTCCTGCATCAGCTGGTCAATCTCTTCCGGGCTCGCGCCATTGCGGATCGCCTCGTCCAGCCGATCCTGCGCGCGGCGCAACCGCTCCATCGCGCTGGCCAGATCGCCCTCTTCCACCAGCAAGGCAATCTGCCAGAGTTCTTCGGCAATCTCGTCGCGCTTCTCGGGCGTCAGGCTCGCCTTTTCGGCATCCAACTGCCGCATCACCACCCGCAACCTCAGATAGGCACGCTGATTGCGGATGAATTCTTCGGGCTGATAGGTCACAGCCTTGAGCACCTGCGCCGATCGTGCCGCATTCTCGCGCGTCCACAGCAGGTCGCGCCGCATCTCGATGATCGACGCGGCCAAAGGATCAAAAAAGCGCTTGCCCGGCAGGGTGACAGCCAAGGGGGCGGCCTCACCCGACTGACCCGCCGCATCCGTGGCCGAAAAGGTCATCACAACCGGCAGATTTGCAAAAGGATGCTCTGACAGATCATCGATCAGCGTTTCGGAAAATGCCGCGCGGTCCCCCGTGACCGGCATCGGCAGATCCAGCACCACCGGATCGCGCGGCTCTGGCGCGGCGGCCAGACCAAAGCGGCGGTCGATATTGGCCAGATCCAGCGCAATGCTGACCTGCCCTTGCACCACGCCGTAATCATCGCTGGTGGCAAATCCCTGACGGAAGCGCCCATCCGCCTCGCGCCCGATCTCGCCTTCCGGCGTGATCGTCGGCGCCCGGTCCGGTGTGGCCGTAAAGGCCCAAGCCCGCCCGCCCGGCCCTTCGATCGTGACATTCCCAGAGGTGTTGAGCACGAAATCGCGCGCCACGCTCTGCGCTTCAGCCGCCGCAACCTCTGCCGCGCCCGAAACCGTTTCGGTCAGCGTCAGTGCGCCCACTTCTCCATAAAGGCGAAACTGCAGGCGGGTGCCCACAGGCACCTCTACCGTTTCCGCCGTCACATCGTTCAGGTAAAGGGTCGGCCTGCCGGTATAGGCGGGCGGCTGCGCCCAGCCTTCCCACGTCGGCCCTGCCGCCAGCGACCCGCCCGCCCCCGGCGCCAGCGCCGCGACCGAGGTCACCCGCCACAAAGAGCCGAACATCAGCGCCATCACGAAAGCGGTCAGCGCCACATAGCGCAACGCGAAGGGATCGCGGGACGACAACCGCAGATCAGGCTCTACCGCGCGGGCCTGCGCCGCCCGGGCTGCCATCCGCGCCTGATGCGCGCGCCACACAGCCAAGGAAGCCGGATCATCGCCACCAATCGCCTGCACATCTGTCAGCGCCGCAATCGGATGCCCCGGCAGCCGCGAGTCCAGCCGCGCCAGCGCCTCGGCCCGCTTGGGCGCGCGAAACGCCCGCAGGCCAAGCCCCAGCGCCAGCAGCGCGCCGATGCCCACCACAGCCGCGCCCGCCCAGACATATTCGATCGCAAGATGATCCTGCGCGCCAAACGCCAGCACCGCAAGCACCGCAAGCAGCAGCGTCCAAAGCGGCCAGAACGCCCGCGTCACCCGCTCGGCCCACATCCCCAGATGTGTCAGCCGCAGCGGCCAAGCAATGCGCGTCATCAGATCTTTTGGGTCGGAAACCGCCATGCCAGCCTTTCCAAAGGCTGGACGGGGTGTCACAGCCATGCGGGGATGGTATCGCGCGAAAGGATTTCGTCAAAGGTTGGTCTTGCCCTGATGACAGCGAAGTGATCCCCCTTCACCAGCACCTCGGGGATCAGCGGACGGGTGTTGTATTCCGACGCCATCACCGCCCCATAGGCCCCCGCACTGCGAAAGGCGATCAGATCCCCTTCGGCCAAGGGCGACAGCGCGCGCTGCTTGGCAAAGGTATCGCCCGTCTCACACACTGGCCCCACCACATCAAAAGGCTGCGCCTCGCCGCCGGGTGCAGGCTCGACCACCGGGACGATGTCATGATGCGCGCCATACATCGACGGGCGCACCAGATCGTTCATCGCCGCATCCACGATCAGGAAATCGCGGCCTTCACCCTCTTTGACATAGATTACCGATGACACCAGAATCCCGGCATTGCCCGAGATCAGGCGCCCCGGTTCAATCTCGATCTCGCAGCCCAGATCGCCCACCGTCCGCTTGATCAGCGCGCCGTAATCGGTAGGCAACGGCGGCGCCTCATTCGACCTTGCGTAGGGAATGCCCAAACCGCCGCCCAGATCCAGCCGTTCGATGCTGTGCCCCTCGCTGCGCAGGCGCCGGGTCAGATCCGCGACCTTCAGATAGGCCTGCTCGAAAGGCGCAAGCTCGGTCAACTGGCTGCCGATGTGCACATCGATGCCCACCACCCGCAGCCCCTTCAGTGCCGCCGCTTCCGCATAAACCTCGGACGCGCGGGCAATCGGGATGCCGAACTTGTTCTCGCTTTTGCCGGTGGCAATCTTTTCATGGGTCTTGGCGTCCACGTCCGGGTTCACCCGAATGGTGATCGGGGCCACCACGCCCAGCGACAGGGCCACCTCCGACAGCGCCCGCATCTCGGGCTCGGACTCCACATTGAATTGCCGAATGCCGCCGGTCAGGGCCAGCCGCATCTCTTCCCGCGTCTTGCCGACGCCGGAAAACACGATCCGCTCTCCCGGCACCCCGGCGGCGCGCGCCCGGCGGTATTCCCCGCCCGACACCACATCCATCCCCGCCCCCAGATCGCCCAAAAGCTTGAGCACCGCCACATTCGACAGCGACTTGATGGCAAAGCACACCAGATGCGGCAGCGGAGTCAGCGCCTCGGTGAACAGATGGTAATGCCGGGCCAAGGTGGCGGCGGAATAGCAATAGAACGGGGTGCCAACCGTGGCCGCGATATCGGCAATCGCCACATCCTCGGCATGAAGCAGTCCGTTCTGATACAAAAAATGGTCCATATGCCCCGCAACCCCGGCTCCACGTCGCGCCTGCATCTACCCGCTGCCGCGCGCGATTTCAAACGGAACGTGGCCTAGCGTGACCGCAGGAACAAATAGAGCGGCAGGCCACAGCTGACGCCGATGCAAAAGGTGGCCGGGATGGCCAACAAATTGACCCAAGCCTTGCGCCTGAACGTCTCGGCGATCACCCAAACCGTCAGCGCAATGGCCGCAATCGTCAGATCCCAGGTCAAGCCGGTGGTCGAGGCATTGACATACCAAGCATCGATCAACCCTGACAGCCCGGTGCCGGTCTCAACCATATAGGTGACAAACCAATACATCGGATGCACGGCGCCCCAGATCGCCAGTGCCAAATAGATCGTGCGGATCGGTGTCATCGCCTGCTCCCGTTGCCCGAGATCAAACCTAGCACGCGCGACCGCGACGGCCAGCCGTTCAGCGCAGCACAACCCCTACCCGCGCTTCACCCGTGATACCAGACACCGGGCGCTCTGGGGCCCCATCCGCCCCGCAGGCTGCCAGCGCGGCCAAGGCGAGCACAGGGAAAATCAACCGGGTCATGCCAACATCTCCTTCCAGCGCGCCACCTGCGCCCGCACCTGATCGGGCGCGGTGCCACCATAAGATTGCCGCGAGCGCACCGAGTTTTCCACGCCCAGCACATCGAACACATCGGCGCGAATGCCAGCGTGCACGCCTTGCATCTGCGCCAGCGTCAGATCCGGCAGGTCACAGCCTTGGCTTTCCGCCAGCGCCACGAGCGTGCCCGTGACATGATGCGCGTCACGGAAGGGCAGGCCCAGCTCGCGCACCAGCCAGTCGGCCAAGTCGGTGGCGGTGGAAAAGCCGCTCGCCGCGGCCTGCGCCAGCACCGCGCGGTTGGCGGCCATGTCGCTCACCATTCCGGTCATCGCGGCAAGCCCCAGCATCAGCGTATCCGACGCGTCAAAGACCTGTTCCTTGTCCTCTTGCATGTCCTTGGAATAGGTCAGCGGCAGCCCCTTCATCACCGTGAACAAAGCCACGGTCGCCCCCAGAATGCGCCCGATCTTGGCCCGCAAAAGCTCGGCCGCGTCCGGGTTCTTCTTCTGCGGCATGATGCTGCTGCCGGTGGTCCATTTGTCAGACAGGCGCACAAAGCGGAATTGCGCGCTCGACCAGATCACCAATTCTTCGGCAAAGCGGCTCAGATGCATGGCGCAGATGCTGCTGGCGGCCAGAAACTCGAGTGCGAAATCGCGGTCGCTGACGGAATCCAGGCTGTTTGCGGTGGGCCGGTCAAAGCCAAGCGCCCGCGCCGTCATGTGCCGGTCGATGGGAAAGCCGGTTCCCGCCAGCGCCGCCGCGCCCAGCGGGCATTCGTTCATCCGGGCCCGCGCATCCTCGAACCGGCTGCGGTCGCGCGCGAACATCTCGACATAAGACAGCATGTGATGCCCCCATGTCACCGGCTGCGCTGTCTGCAGATGCGTGAACCCCGGCATCACCCAGTCGGCGCCGGCTTCGGCCTGTGCGACAAAGGCGCGCATCAAGGCCGTTAGCCCGGCAATCGCCGCATCGCATTGATCGCGCACCCAAAGCCGAAAATCGACCGCCACTTGGTCATTCCGGCTGCGCGCCGTGTGCAAACGCCCGGCAGAGACCCCGATGATCTCTTTCAGGCGGTTCTCCACATTCATATGAATGTCTTCGAGATCGGTGCGAAAGTTGAATTGCCCGGTTTCAATCTCTGACAACACGGTGAGCAGCCCTTCCCCGATCGCTTCCGCATCGCTAGGTGTCAGGATACCCGTCGCGGCCAGCATTGCCGCATGGGCACGCGACCCGGCAATGTCCTGCGCGTAGAGCCGTTTGTCGAACCCGATCGAGGCATTGATCGCCGTCATGATCGCGTCCGGCCCTTCGGCGAAGCGCCCGCCCCACATCTGGTTGGCGGCTTTGGGATCTGCGGGTGCGGTCATGGATGCATCTTTCGGAGGGGTTATGCTGCGGAAAACTCTGGCCATCCTTTATACGGCCTTGGCGCTTGGTGCAAATCCGGTTGCCGCCGATGTTGCCGCTTTGCGCGAGGGCGACATGAAAAAGCTGGCCCTGCATGCTGCTCCGGTCCCTCTGGCCGAGGTTGGCCTGATGGACGCCAACGATGCGCCAGCATCGATGGCGGACTACCATGGCAAATGGGTTGTCCTGAATTTCTGGGCCACGTGGTGCGCGCCGTGTCGTCATGAAATGCCTTCGCTTGACCGCCTGCAAGCCGCCTTGCCCGAGATCGCCGTCGTTCCGGTCGCCACCGGGCGCAATGCCGTACCTGGCATCGAGAAGTTTTATGCCGAGGCCGGGATTGCCCATCTTCCGATCCTGCGCGACCCGCAGTCCGAGCTTGCCCGTTCGGCGAGTGTGATGGGCCTGCCCGTGACCCTGATCCTGAATCCCGAAGGACAAGAAGTTGCCCGGCTGATCGGTGATGCCGAATGGGACAGTGACAGCGCGAAAGCCATTCTTGCGGCGCTTGCGGCCGAGTGAAAGCTCAGCAGGCGCGTCTTGCGGCATCATAAGTATGACCGGACAAGCGCTTGGGCGATCAGGCTCCACCCATCAGCGACAACGAAGAACGCCAGCTTGAACGGCAAGGACACAATCGCCGGCGGGACCATCATCATCCCCATCGACATCAGAACGGCCGCCACCACCAGATCAATGATCAGGAAAGGCAGAAAAACCAGAAAACCGATCTGGAACGCCAGTTTGATCTCGCTCAGCATGAAGGCAGGCACAAGAACCGACAGGGGTGCATCAGGCAGGGCCGCGGGCATCGGGTCAGGGCGCAGCGCGGCCAGATGGGCAAAGGTATCGGCGTCCAGCCGGGCAGCCATGAAATCGCGAAACGGGGCCAGCGTGCGGGTGATGGCAGGCCCCAGTTCCAGCTCTTCGCGGCTCAGGGGACCCAAGCCATTGACCCACGCTTCGGTAAAGACCGGGTCCATGACATACCATGTCAGGAAAAGTGCCAGACTTACGATCAGCATGTTCGGCGGCGCCTGCTGCAGCCCAATGGCCTGCCGCAGGATGGAAAGCACCGTGACCACGAAAGGGAAGCAGGTCACCATCACCGCCAGCCCCGGCGCCAGACTCAGCACCGTCAAAAGCAGGATCAGCTGAACCGCCCTTCCCGAAAGCGACGGTCCGTCGCCAAGGCTCAGCGTCAGATCCTGCGCCAAGGCGGAATCTGAAAGTGTCAGCATCAGACCGAGGAAGAGGGCAAGGCGCCAGACCATGTGTTGCCCCTAAAGCCCGCCACGCAGATTGGCGACCTCAATCAGCCGCACGGCCAATTGCCCGGCCTGATCCCCCTCCAGCTCCTGCAACTCGCCGCGCGCGATCAGGCGGTCGCCGATGTAAAGCTCAACCGGGTCTTCCACCCGCCGATCCAGCGGCAGAACGGCATCTTGCCCCAGCCGCAGCAAATCGCGGACCAAAGGACGTGCCCTGCCGACAGAAATCGTGATCTCGATTGGCACTTGGGCAAAGGGATTTGCATCAGCTGACTCATCCATGGCGCCCGTCCTTTTCGGCATACTCAAAAAAATCGTGTATTGCGGTGGTCAAGCAGGCGACGGCATGATCCAGATCGACCCGCTGCTCGACATCGCCAAGGCGCAGGTAAACCTGCCCCTCGCCCAGGCTGGGTTCTTCGACGATGTCGAGCGCAAGCCCAGCGGTCTGCGACAGCAGCCCTTCAACGGCAGGGCGTGCCGTCGGATTCACGACAACATGCACCGGCTGTTCTGACAGATCGTCAAGAAGCGGCATCAAGGTATCAAGCACCACTGGCGCCAGCACATCCCGCGCCAAGGGCGGCAAAAGTTGCGTACAAAGCTGTGTCAGGACCGGTTGCACCGAGCGGAGGATGTGCATACGTGCCTCTTGAAAGGTAAAGGCCATATGCTGAAGATTATTGGCCAGTTCGCTTCCAATGCGGGCCTGTTCACTGTGCGCTGCCGCCGTGGCATCCTCCCATCCGGCGGCATAACCAGACTCAAAGGATTGCAATCGGGCCTCTTCCAGTGCCGCGCTCTCCATGAGCACTGTCTGCGCGCCGCCGTGCTGCGCAGGGGTTTCGAACACCTCGAGCTTCAGCGGGGGCATCAGCTGCGCTCCTCTTCCTTTTCCATCCAGTTGCGCAAGATCTCGACCGATTCACTTTGCCGCTCATCAATCAGCCTTTTCAAACGGGCCACCGGATCGGCGGCCTCTGGGGCAGAGTTGAACAGGGCGCTGTCGTCAAAATTCACCATCGGCATCGCCGGCAGATCAAAGCCGTCCGAGATTTCCCCGGTAAGCGCCGCCGGCGCTGAAGCCTCCACCGGGCCGGGCAAGGCCAATCCCCCTCCTGACGGCGCGGCAAGGACGGGAGCGGGCGCGCGCGCGCTCAGCAAAGGACGCAGCACGAACAGGCCCAAGACAAGGGTCACAACGCTTAGCACCAGCAATTGAAGGAGTGACATCACATCCAGAGGCCCGATGGATGAGAGCAAACCGGCCTCCGCCAGTTCCCCCTCGACCGGGCTGGGAAGGAACTCGAGGGATTTCAGCGTCAGCACATCGCCCCGCGCCTCATCCAATCCTGCAGCCGAGCTGACCAGTTCCCGCAGATCCGCAAGTTCCGCGTCGGATCGCGCTTGCCAGCTGCGTGTTCCATCGGCGGCCACGACCTGCACACCATCGACAAGGACCGCAACGGTGAGCCGGCGGATCGCACCCGGCTCACGCAAAACGTCGCGCTGTGTTTGTGACACTTCGAAATTCACCCGCTCACGGCTTGTGGTGCTTTGGCTTTCGCCACTTTGGTCACCCGCGCCCTCTCCGTCCGGAAGGTTCGAGGCAACCGTCACCCCCGCCTTGCCCTCTTTTGAGGTCTCGCTGCTTTGTTCGCTGTCAGACGAGATGGCCACCCGAGCCTGAGGATCGAAAATGCGTTCTGAAATTGCCTCCCGCTCCCGCAACAAATCGACAGACACTTCCACAACTGCACGTCCCGGCCCGACCCGCGCCTCTAGAAGGCGTTCGACATTCTGCTTGATGTCATGAGCCTGTGCAGTGCCTGCCGCGGGAACAGCTGGATCTTGTGGTCCCGGAATCAATCCGGCTACCGAATCGATGATTGACACATCCTCTGGCTTGAGATTGCCGGTTGCACTGGCCACAAGATGGCGCAACGCATTGGCTTGCTCTGCCGAAAGCGTGCCAGCGGCTGTGGTGACGGTGACGCTGGCGCTCAGGCTCTGGTCACGCTGAAACCCGATTTGGGTGCCTTGCGCGATATGCACCCGGGCTGCCCGGATTTGCGGCATGACAAGAATGGTGCGGGCAAGCTCGCCTTCCTTCGCGCGCCAATAGGCGGCATCGAACATCTGTGACGTGGTTCCAAAGCCGGAAAGACTGTCAAGCAACTCATATCCCGCGCCGCCGCTGGGCGGCAGGCCCTGCCCGGCAAGCTGCATGCGCAAGGCATCGCGGACGTCGCTTGGCACATAGATCGACTCGCCACGCACTTCATAGGTCACGCCCGCTTGGTCCAAGGCCGTGATCACATCATTGGCCGTCCGGCCATCAAGACCCGCGTATAACAGACTTTGCCCGCCAGACTGACCCAGACGCGCCAGTGCGAGCACTGAAAGAAACATGCCGACGGTTGCCGCGACCAAGATGAGCCGCTTCACCGCAGTCAGCCCCTGCCACAAGGAAACCAGATTGTTCACATCATGCCTCCGCCGCGCAGACATCTGTCCGCCATGAATCGATCAATGCAGGAGGCCGCTTAACAATCGGTTAGTGTCCTTCGTTCTATTTTCGGTCTCGCCAAGAAATGCGAGCACATGATGACCCAGACAGAAGCCCCTCCTGACTCTGCGCCAAAAAGAAAGGGCAAGTTGCCGCTTGTCATCGGGCTGGCGGGTGCCATCGCCCTTGGCGGAGGCGGATTTTATGCAACCTATTCAGGCATGATCCTTGGCGCGGGAGAGGAGGAAGAGTCTACGCCCGCTCATGCGGCCTTGCCCGACATCACATTTGTGCCGGTCGATCCGATCACGATCAGCCTTGGCCCGCAGTCCAGTGCGCGCCACCTGCGATTCGCTTCACAGCTCGAAGTGAGCAGCCCCTATGCCGCAGAGGTTCAGTTGCTGCTTCCTCGCATTTCGGACGTGTTGAACAGCTATCTGCGTGCGGTTGAACTGGCGCAGCTGGAAGACCCGTCCGCCCTGATGCGTCTCAAGTCGCAGATGTTGCGCCGGGTGCAGATCGTCACCGGTCAGGACCGGGTGCGCGATCTGCTGATTTCCGAATTCGTTCTGAACTGACGGGAGGGGTCATGAACGTGATCGCCGATTTTCTTCTCGCGACCGGCGCCTTTACCACGGCGATTTATTGTCTTGTGTTGTCGCGTCGCCTGAAGCGGTTCACAGCGCTGGAGACCGGGATGGGCGGCGCGATTGCGGTGCTCTCAGCACAGGTTGATGATATGACAAAGGCACTTGAACGTGCGCGCGGCTCTGCGCATGCCTCTTCATCGGCGTTGGAAGATCAAGTGCGCCGTGCCGAGGCTGCCGCAGCGCGGCTGGAGCTGATTCTGGCGTCTCTCCATGATATGCCCGACGCGATTCCCGACACGCCCACGGCGACCGAAAACCTCGAAGACCGCCGGCCTCGCTTTGTCCGCCGCCGCCCCGAGCGCACGAGTTTGCGAGTGGCGGAATGAAGCTGAGGGCGTTTTTGTCAGGTCGTGGCACGCTTGCCCTGTTGGCGTTGGTTCTGGCGGCAGGGGGCGCATTGCGCTTGGGTCATGGAATCGGCAGTGCGATGGCGTTGCAGGCTGCGGAAGAGGCCACGCCTCAGCATGAGCCGCTGCAATGCCCCGAGCCGCCCGCGGCGCTGGCGCAGGCCCTGCGCGACCGGGATGCTGCCCTTGCTGCCCGCGAAATTGCCTTGCAGGACAGACTGGCCGCACTTGCCCTTGCCGATGAAGCATTGGCTCAGCGGCTGGAAGAGTTGCAGTCGGTAGAAGCGCGCCTGCGGGACACCTTGGCCATCGCCGATGGTGCGGCGGAAAAAGATTTGCAGCGCCTGACCGCCGTTTACGAAGCCATGAAGCCGGCCGAGGCCGCTGCCATCTTTGAGACCATGGCGCAGGAATTTGCAGCCGGCTTTCTGGGCCGCATGCGCCCCGATGCCGCCGCTGCGATTCTGGCGGGGATGACGCCAGAAACAGCCTATTCGGTCAGTGTGTTGATTGCTGGCCGAAATGCCCTTGCGCCTAAGGAGTGAAGGTCAGCCTTTCTTCACGCTTCAATGTGATGGTCGGACAGAGCAGCAACAGGATGGGAACTGGATGTTCGGATTCATTGGTATTGGGGTGATCTTCTTGATGGTCTTCGGCGGCTATGTCCTTGCCGGCGGAAAACTGGGGATCATCCTGCACTCTTTGCCTTTCGAGATGATGATGATTGGCGGCGCAGCGGTCGGCGCCTTCCTGATTTCAAACGATATTTCCGTGGTCAAGCACACTGCGAAAGACATCGGAAAAGTGTTCAAGGGCGCCCACTGGAAGCCCGGAGATTACCGCGACTTGCTGTGTCTGCTGTTCGAATTGATTCGACTTGCACGCGTCAATCCGGTCGGCCTTGAAGAGCATGTGGAAAATCCCGAAAGCTCCACGATTTTCGGTCGATATCCGAAGATTCAGAAGGATCACGAGGCGGTCGATATGATCTGTGACACGTTCCGTGCAGCTTCGATGAATTACGACGACCCCCATCAGGTCGAAGAGGTGCTCGACAAGCGCATGGAGGCAACGCAATCCCATGCTTTGCATTCCAGCCACGCATTACAATCCATGGCCGATGCTCTCCCTGCTCTTGGGATTGTTGCCGCTGTCTTGGGCGTCATCAAGACGATGGGATCGATCGACCAACCCCCCGAAATTCTTGGCAAGATGATTGGCGGGGCTTTGGTTGGCACGTTTTTGGGTGTTTTCCTGGCCTACGGGATCGTGGGTCCCTTCGCCGCGCGCGTCAAAGCCGTCGTCGATGATGACGGGCATTTTTACCAACTGATCCGGGAGGTATTGATTGCAAATTTGCACAACCATCCCGCCAACATCTGCATTGAGGTGGGCCGTCAGAATACGCCGCATTCCGTCCGCCCCAGCTTTGGCGATCTCGAAGAGGCGTTGCGCGGTCTCAAACAGGAGGCGGCATGAAATACCTTTGCCTCCTTCTGTGCCTGCTTGGAATGCCCGCGCTGGCGCAAGGCGTGAATGTGAAATCTGGCGAACACGGTCCTTTCACGCGTCTGGTTTTCACTTATTCCGAACCGGTAGACTGGGTTCTTGGTCGGTCGGCGCAAGGCTATGCGCTGCGGCTCAAGGGGCCAAGCCGTGTTTACGATCTTTCCGATGTTTACCGCCGTATCACACGAGATCGCCTGCGCAGCATTTGGGTCGATCCCGTAAGCAACGACCTCCTTCTTGGCGTCGACTGCGCCTGTCACGCCATCCCATTTGAACTCGGCCCGACCGTGCTCGTGATCGACATCAGGGATGGGCCACCCCCGACCGGTTCCAGTTTTGAATTGAGCTTGGAAGAGGGCAGCCCGCTAGCGCCGCTTCAGGCCGCAGAGCGAAAACGACCGCGGCGCAGCAACCGGGTTCAGCCTGTGTATGATTGGCTGGCGCACCCCACTGCCGCAGCCGGACACAACGCCTTGGCCCCCGACTCGCTTGCGGACGACCTGCGGCTCAAGGAGTTTCGCGCCATGTTGATTGCGGAGGTCGGACGGGGCGCAACCCAAGGTGTGGTGGAGGTGGCCGTTCCGGAAGAAAGAATGCCGCAGGAGCCGTCTGGGGCCCCGAACCAAGAAGAGCCGAACAATGCGCGCGCCGCATTGGATGCCTTGCCGGGAATAGACATCAGCACCGACCGGACTGCTGCGCCCGATGTCACCGTCGTGGGGGCAAACTGCCCTGAGCCGACAGACATGGCGAGCGCTGCGCCACCTGAGGGAGAGGATGCCGTCACACTGCTCGCACAGGCGCGCGCCAACGTGCTCACGGAGTTTGACATCCCCGATCCCACGCAAGTGACCCAGGCGGTCGATACTTATCTGTACTTTGGCTTGGGCGCCGAGGCGCGATGGATGCTCGACAGCTTTCTGCCGGTCGGTCAGTCAGACCCTTTGCGCCGAAGTATTTCATTTTTGGTTGACGGAGCGCCCCTGCCAGACAATCCGTTCGAGGGAATGCAGAATTGTGACTCGGCAGCGGCGCTCTGGGCACTGCTCGCGGCGGACGACCGCGCGCCGCTGGCTTTCGTCAACGGTGCGGCCGTCAGCCGGTCTTTTCTGGCAATGCCCGCGGAACTGCGTGCCGCGCTGGGGCCGGACATTGCAAGGCGCTTGCTGGCCTCGGGCGATGCCGCCAATGCTGAAGTGGTGCGCCAGGCCTTTGCGCGCGCGACTTCTGAAGAAAATCCTGCTGTCGGCCTGCTCGCGGCCACCCAAGCTCTCCAAGCAGGCGATCCTGCTGCGGCCGAGGCCGCACTCCCACAGGACGCGCAGGGAGAAAACGCGCTGACCCGCCTGCTGACACTTGTCGAAGCACGATTTCAGCAGCGTAAAGCGGTCGATGGCAAAGACCTTGAGGCTTTGGAGGCCTTTGCCTTTGAGCATGGCGATGGCCCTCTGCGCCCGCAGCTTGACCGCGCCTTGGCGCATGCCGCCGCGCTGGGGGGCGATTATGCAGCTGCTTTTGGCCATGCGGGGCAAGATTTGGCCTTGGAACGGGATGTCTGGATGCTCTTGGCTGAGACAGGCACGGAAACGCCTTTGCTCACCTTCGCGGTCGGCCTTGACGCCACGCAGCGCGCAGCGCTTCCCTCAAGCATACGCGGAAAAATTGCCGAACGGCTGCTCGCCGCAGGATTGCCCAATGCCGCGACCGAATGGGTTCAATCTGACGACCCTGACAGTGATATCGCCGCGCGCATTGCCTTGGCCAATGGGGATTCTCGCGGCGCGCTGCGCATGCTCTCCCGTCTGGTGCCCGAGGTCGACCCGGACCTTCTCGCCACCGCCTATATCGCTTCCGGAGAGTTTGGGGCCGCAGCAAACGCCTATCGGACGGCGGGCAATGTTGCGCAGGCGGCACGGCTTGAACGTTGGGGCGGCAATTGGGCGGCGCCGAGTGGCCCTGAGGCCGAAGATGCAGATGTTTGGGAAACGGTCGCCGACTATGCCACCTCAAAGCCGGATGATCCTGCTACACCTGTTCTGCAATCGGGTCAGGCCCGGCTTGAGGTCAGTGCCAGCACCCGTCAGGCGATTGCAGATCTGCTGGCCGCTACCCCTCTGCCCGAGCGTCCTGATGGTGCAGCGCCTGACCTATGACATCTTGAAAAGGAGGGACGCGATACATCTTGGCGGCCCGAACCGCAGGCCAGCCCCGTCAGGCGGCGGGAGAGGTTTCCGGTGCCGCGTTCGCCAGCATCCCGAGGCACCAGTTGAAAACCATGTCTTCATCCACGGGCAAAAAAGATGCCAAACCGTCAGAAAACAGATCAAAGCCCGCGCGATTCTTTTCAGCTACACTGGTCAGCACCGGCACGCCCAGCGCGATGGCTTCGGCGATCACCGGCCGAAAGCCCCGGCCCTCGGCTTCCTGCTTGCCAAACTTGTTCACGATGAGCAGGTGCGGCCTTGCCCTGTGCAACTGCTCGGCGACCAAACCCGCCGCTTCTTCCAGCCCTGCCGTGTCCAACCTGCAGCCAGTCGCATGGCGCCCAAGCGACTGGCTGATCCGGATCACGCGCCCTCCGCCCAAAAGGCGCAGGTCCATCAGGCAGGGGCTGTCCGGATCGGTTTCGGTGTTCACCTGAACGACGCCGCCCAGCAACACGCCCTGCGCCGTCAAGCGCGCCGCGACCCGGGCCAGAAGCGTGTCGCCCGCCCCGCGCGCGGGGGCAGAGATAAAGCCCAGCATCTTTGCCCCAGCCCTTTCTGTACATCGGCTTGCCAGCCCTGTGACCTGATTACAATATGGCCTTCCTGCGCGAAAGCGCCACCTTGGGACAGGATGACCATGCAACTGGGTGTGATACTGGCAGGCGGACAGGCGCGGCGCATGGGGGGCGACGACAAAAGCCTGCGCCAATTGAATGGCCAAACGCTGATGGCCCGCGTGATTCAGCGGCTGGCGCCGCAAGTGCAGGCGCTTGCCATCAATGCCAATGGCGATGCTGCCCGATTTTCGGCCTTTGGCCTTCCCGTGCTGCCCGATTCGCTGCCGTGCTTTCCCGGGCCCTTGGCCGGGGTGCTGGCGGCAATGGACTGGGCCGCCAGCCTGGAGGAGGAAAGCGTGGTCACCGTGGCCGCAGACACGCCGTTCTTTCCTGCCGATCTGGTGCCGCGTCTGCTTGCCGCTGCGCAGAATGGCCTTGCCCTTGCCGCCACGGGGACGCCAAGCGCCCCTCAGTGGCACCCTACATTTGGTCTTTGGCCCACCAGAATACGCAACACCTTGCGAGATGATCTGCACGGCGGACAGCGCAAGGTGCTCGACTGGGCGCTGCGCCAAGGCGCGCAGCCCGCCTTTTTCACCGAGCAGGGAGATACGTTTTTCAACATCAACACGCCCGACGATCTTGCCGCAGCGCAGCACCGCCATGATCTTTGAGCGCACCGCCATCCTTGATTGGTCCGCCGCCAAGGGCCCGAGGCGTGGGAAAGATTCCATCTGGCTGGCCATCGCCACCGCGCAGAGCTGTCGCGCGCAGAATATCCCCACACGGGCTGAGGCAGAAGCAGCCCTAACGCAGCTGATCGCCGAATCCCTCAGCAAAACTCAGCGCCTGCTCATCGGCGCTGATTTCGCCTTTGGTGCGCCGCAAGGCTTTATTCCCCGGCTGACCGGCCGGGCAGAGGCCTTGTCTTGGTGGGGATGGCTGGCGCAGCGCGTTACCGACACGCCCGGAAACCACAGCAATTACCGCCAGATCGCCGCACAGATGAACAGTGCCTTCCCCGGGGATGGCCCGTTCTGGGGCAATGGAGAGAAGGTTGAAACCCCCGGCCTGCCCCGGCTGAAGCCGCCCTTGCCGCTGGGGCTGGCGCTGCACCGGGCCACCGACCTCGCGGCCCGCGCGCCCGGATCGGCGCCAAAACCCATCTGGCAACTGGCGGGCGCCGGAGCTGTCGGCGCGCAGGTGTTGACGGGCCTGCCGATGCTGGAACGGCTGCGCCAGCGCTTTGCCGGACAGATCTCGGTCTGGCCGTTTCAGGCCCCCACCACCCCCATCGTTCTGGCCGAGGTATACCCTTCGCTTTTGTCAGATGCCGTGCGCCGCCACTGCGCCGCGACAGGCCAAGTACCGGATGAGGCGCAGGTGCGCCTTCTCGCCACTGCGCTGCACCGCCTGTCGCCCGATCAGCGCGCGCAGCTTTTCGCCCTGCCCCACCCCGTGCCCGAGGAAGGCTGGATCCTGGGCGCAGGCCAGGGGGCGCTCCTGCAAACTGCCCTAGGCTGATCCTTTGCGGATCAGAAACACCCGCGCCGTCCCCTCTTGTTCCGAGGAGAGCAGCACATCCCCCGACTGGCTGCAAAAATGCGGCAGGTCGATCACCGCGGCCGGATCGGTCGCCACCACCCGCAGCACCTGCCCGGGCTGCATCGCCAGCAGCCGTTTGCGCGCGCGCAGCACCGGCAGCGGGCACAAAAGCCCCGCCGCATCCACTTCATCATCCCATGCGCGGGTCACGCCCAGCCCATCCGCTTCAGATAGCCTTCGATCAGCGGCACATCGCTGGGGTTGTTCAACTCCCAGAACATCGCGCCGGGGGCCGAGACCTCGACCATGCGGATCGGATGGCCGTTCTCCAGAAAGCGCAACTGCTCCAGCCCTTCCAAGCCCTCCAGCGGCCCCGGCTCCCATGCCTGATAGGCGGCAAGTGCGGCGGGACGATAGGCGTAGACGCCGACATGATGAAACACCGGCACGATGCCATCGACCACGCCGCGCCCGTTGGTAAAGGGGATCACCTCTTTCGAGAAATAGAGCGCCCGGCCCGCACGATCGGCCACCACCGTGGTGGCGCCCACCCGGCCCGCACGCCGATCCGCCAGCAGGTTCTCCACCGTTTCGGCATCGCAGCGCAGATAGGGCGTCGCCATCCCGCAGCCCGGATCGGCCCGCATCGCCTCGATCAGCGCAGTCACGAAATGCGCGGGGGTCAGCGGTGCATCGCCTTGCAGGTTCACTACGATATCCGCCGTGATCCCCGCCCGCGCCACCGCTTCGGCCACGCGTTCGGTGCCATTGCGGCAGCTTTCCGAGGTCATGATGACCTCGGCCCCGATCCGGGCCGCCTCCTCCGCAATGCGCGCATCATCGGTGGCCACATAAATCGGGATCACCCCGCCCGAGGCCGCGCGCGCCGCCAGCACCGACCGCTCGATCAGACTGCGCGCCTCGCCCCCCGCCCCGGTCAGCGCCACCAGCGGCTTGCCGGGATAGCGCGTGCTGGCATAGCGCGCGGGAATGATGATGCAGGCATCCATGGTCACAGCCCCTTTGCCAAACGGTCAAAGGCGCAGAGCGTGCCGATCAGCGCCTGCATGTCCTTGAGGTAAATCATGTTCGGCCCGTCGCTCGGCGCGTTGTCCGGGTCTTCATGCGTTTCGATGAACAGCGCCGACACCCCCACCGCACAGGCCGCCCGCGCCAGCACCGGCGCAAACTGCCGTTGCCCGCCGGAACTGCCGCCAAGCCCGCCCGGCTGCTGCACCGAATGGGTGGCATCAAACACCACCGGCCAGCCGGTTTCGGCCATCGTTGGCAGGCCCCGGAAATCGGTGACAAGGGTGTTATAGCCAAAGGACGTCCCGCGCTCGCACAGCAGGATGCGCCGGTTGCCGGTGCTTTCCACCTTGGCCGCGACATGTCTCATGTCCCACGGCGCAAGGAACTGCCCCTTCTTGATGTTGATGGCCAGCCCCGTCTCGCCCGCGGCCAGCAAAAGATCGGTCTGGCGGCACAGAAAGGCCGGGATCTGAAGCACATCCACCGCCTCTGCCGCAATCTTGCAATGCCCCGGCTCGTGCACATCCGTCAGCACCGGCACGCCATATTCGGCCCGGATGTCCGACAAGATGCGCAAGCCCATCTCCATCCCCAAGCCGCGGTTGGTGCTCAGCGAGGACCGGTTCGCCTTGTCATAGCTGGCCTTGAAGATGAACTTCGTCCCCGTGGGCTGGCAGGCCTCCAGCAGCCCTTCGCAGATCATCCGCGCATGGGCCGCACTTTCCAACTGGCACGGCCCGGAAATAAGCGCGATCGGCGCATCCCCCCCAATCGCGATATCGCCCACGGTCACGGTTTGCTGGTTCATCATTCCCTCACATCACGCCAATGCGCAAAAGGTCGTGCAAATGCACAAGTCCCACCGGCCGCCCGTCTTCGCAGACAAACAGGGCCGAGATTTTCGAGCCGTTCACAATCGCCAAAGCCTCGGCCGCAAGCGTCTGCGGTGCCACCGTCTTGGGCCGGCGTGAGGCGATGTCGCCCGCCACCCGGTCCAGCAGTCCCACGATGTTGCGGCGCAAATCGCCATCGGTCACCACACCTGTCAGACGGCCCTCGGCATCCACCACGCCGGTGATGCCAAAACCGCCCGCCGTCATCGCCTGAACCACATCCTGCATCGGCGCGTCCAGCGGCACCAAGGGCACCGCGTCATGCATCACCTGCCGCACCAGCGTCAGCTGCGCGCCCAGCTTGCCGCCGGGATGATAGGTGCGGAACTGCTCGGCTTCAAACCGCCGCGCCTCCATCAAGGCCACCGCCAGCGCATCGCCCAACCCCATCATCAGCGTGGTGGAGGTGGTGGGCGCCATGCCGATGGCACAGGCCTCGGGCAGATCGGGGATCGTCAGCTTGTATTCCGCCGCCCGCATGAGCGTGCTGGCCGGGTCGCGCGACAGGCCGATCAGCGGAATGTCAAACCGCGCGCAATGCGCGATCAGATCGCGCAGCTCGCTCGTCTCGCCGCTGTTTGACAGCAAAATGCAAATGTCATCGGGCGTCACCATGCCCAGATCGCCATGGCTCGCCTCGGCGGGATGCACGAACAAGGACGGCGTCCCGGTCGAGGCCAGCGTCGCCGCGATCTTGCGCGCCACATGCCCGGATTTGCCAATTCCCGACAGCACGGCCCGCCCCCGCACCTCCAAAAGCGCCGCCACTGCGCCTGCGAAATCCGCAGGCAGAGCGCCTGCCAGCGTCAACAGCGCCTCCCCCTCCACACGCAGCACGCGGGCCGCCGCGCGCTCATGCGCTGCAAGGGTCAGTTTCGATGGGATATCCGCCATGAACAGGGGCCTTCCTAGGGTCCTCCCCCTAGTGCCACGCACGGCCCCGCCTGTCCAGAAGTCCGCCCAGCCCTGCGCCTAGCGCTTCAGGAACCAGCGCACCCCGATTTGCGCCGCCAGCACCGCCAGCGCAATCCGCAGCACATGATGCGTGGTCACATAGATGGCACTGATGTTCAGGCTCAGCGCGATCAGGCTCATCTCGGCCAAGCCCCCCGGCGCAAAGGCTAGAAACACCGCCGCCACCGACTCCCCCACCAGCGCGTGCAGCACAAAGGCAAAGCCGTAGGCCAGCGTCATCACCGCCGCCCCGTTCAGCACCGCAAGCAGCCCTGCCCGCCGCAGCATCGCGCCGCTCACCCCGGCAAAACGCGCACCAAGCCCGGTGCCCAGCACCACCTGCGTCACGGAAATCAGCCAGCCCGGCGGCACCCCCTCGACCCAGCCGAGCACATGCACCAAGGCCGAAAGGATCAGCGGCCCGGTGATGATCCAGGCCGGAATCCGGCACAACCGCGCCAGCCACACCCCAATCCCGCCGCAGGCCAGCAGGATCAGCACATCGCGCGGGCCCAGCGCCGCATCCGCCCCCGTCATCTGCACCCCGGCAGCCGATCCCACCGCATGGCCTGTCACCCCGGCAAAGATCAACGGCACCGCGATGATGGTCAGGATCAGCCGCAGGAATTGCAGCACCGTCAGCAGCCGCACATCGGCCCCCGCCTCTTCGCCCAGTTGCACGCTTTCGATCAGCCCGCCCGGTAGCGCGCTGAAATAGGCGTCCACCCGGGGCAATCCCCCCGTGCGAAAAAGAACATAGCCCACGGCATGGGCCATCGGCACAAAGACCAGAAGCCCCAGCAGACTGCCGCCCCAGCCCAGTGCCTCGCGCGCCACCTCGGGCGTGAAGGCCCCGCCAATCGCCACGCCGATCACCGGCACGAAACACATGCGCAGCTTCACCGGCATCGTGATGCCCCGGCCCAGCGGTCGCCAGCCCATCGCCGCCGTGATCCCCACCGCCAAGAGCGACCCCAGCAGAAAGCCCAGCGGCACCTCCAGCAGCGCCGCCACCACGCCCCCCAGCGCGCCAATCGCCAGCGTGACCGCCAGCGCCGACAGATCGACCTTGGCCATCACCAATGCGGCGGCCTCACATCGGCGGCGGGCGCATCGCCCACCCCCGCCTCCCGCTCGGCCTCACGCTCCACAAGCAGCCCGACCAGCCGGGTCAACCGGTCAATCTCGCGCCCCTGTGCGGTCACCACATCCGACAGATCGTCGACCGCGCGCAGCAGATGCGCCACCCGCTCTTCGATCCCGTCAACCCGGTCTGCCATCTTCACCCCGTGCCGCTTGCCGCCATGCCCCCCATCCGTTACAGGATGCCCGGCAAAGATCGAAGGGCCAAACCGCCATGTCCGACGCGAAAATCCGCCGTCCCCGCGCCGAAACCCCCAAGGGGTTCCGCGATTATTTCGGTGCCGAAGTCACCACGCGCAAAGCGATGCTGGACAAGATCACGGCGGTCTATCACCGCTATGGCTTTGACCCTCTGGAAACCAGCGCGGTGGAAACGGTTGAATCGCTTGGCAAATTCCTGCCCGATGTCGACCGCCCGAATGAAGGCGTGTTTGCGTGGAAAGAAGACGACACCGACTGGCTCGCCCTGCGCTATGACCTCACGGCCCCCTTGGCCCGGGTTGCCGCGCAATTCCGCAACGACCTGCCCAGCCCTTACCGCCGCTATGCCATGGGCCCGGTCTGGCGCAACGAAAAGCCCGGCCCCGGCCGATTCCGCCAGTTCTACCAATGCGATGCCGATACCGTGGGCGCGCCATCGGTCGCCGCCGATGCCGAAATCTGCGCCATGCTTGCTGACGCGCTCGAAGCCGCCGGCATTGATCGCGGCGATTACGTCGTCAAGGTCAACAACCGCAAGGTGCTCAACGGCGTGATGGAGGTCGCGGGCCTCTCGGGCGACGACAAAGAGGCCGAACGCGGCATCGTCCTGCGCGCCATCGACAAGATCGACCGCCTAGGCCCCGAAGGCGTCCGCGCCCTGCTGGGTGAAGGCCGCCGCGACGAGTCCGGCGATTTCACCAAAGGCGCAGGCCTGAACGCCGAACAGGCCAACGTCGTGATGGGCTTTACCACCGCAAAGCGGGAAACGGGGGCCGACACCGTCGCCCGCCTGCGCGAACTGGTCGGCTCCTCCTCCATCGGCCTCGAAGGCGTCGACGAACTCGAACAGATCGCCGCCCTCCTCGCGGCCCAAGGCTACGGCCCCGACCGTATCGTGATCGACCCCGGCGTGGTGCGTGGCCTTGGCTACTACACCGGCCCGGTCTATGAGGCCGAGCTTACCTTTGAAATCCTTGACGAAAAGGGCCGCAAGCGCCAGTTCGGCTCGGTCGCGGGCGGCGGGCGCTATGATGACCTCGTGAAGCGCTTCACTGGCCAATCCGTCCCCGCCACCGGCGTCTCCATCGGAGTGGACCGTCTGCTGGCCGCCCTGCACGCCAAGGGCCGCCTCACCACCGACACCACCGGTCCCGTCATCGTCACCGTGATGGACCGTGATCGCATGGCCGATTACATGGGCATGGTGGGCGAGCTGCGCGCCGCAGGCATCCGCGCCGAATGCTACCTCGGCAACCCCAAGAACTTTGGCAATCAGTTGAAATACGCCGACAAGCGCCACAGCCCCATCGCCATCATCCAAGGCGGGAACGAGGCGGCAGCAGGCACTGTCATCCTCAAGGATCTGGTGCTTGGCGCGCAGATTGCGCAAAACGCGACGCTGGAAGAATGGAAAGACCGCCCCGCGCAGGTCGAAGTCCCCCGCGCCGACCTCGTCGCCGCCGTGCGCCGGATGCTGGACCCAAACTGATGCGCAGCACCGCCGAACGCGCCACCTCTGATCGTCTCGCCGCGTGGTTCACCGAACAGGGGGCCACGCTGGTCGAGGCCGATATCCTGCTTCCGGCAGAAACCCTGCTGGACCTTTATGGCGAAGACATCCGTGCCCGCGCCTATATGACAGTGGACCCGGTGCGGGGCGAAATGATGCTGCGCCCCGATTTCACCGTGCCGGTCGTGCAACAGCACATGGCAGGCGGGGCCGAACCGGCCATCTATGCCTATTCCGGCCCGATCTTTCGCAAACAAGACCGCGCCGGCGACCGCCCGTCGGAATATCATCAGGCTGGCATCGAAATCTTCCGCCGCGATCAGCCCGAACAATCCGATGCGCGCGTCTTTGCGCTGATCGACCGCGTGCTGCGCGAGCACGGCTTGGCCTTGCGCCCCCTCACCGGTGACATCGGCATCCTGATGGCGGCCGTGCGGGGCCTGGCCACGTCAGACCGCCGCAAGCAGGCGCTCTTGCGCCACATCTGGCGGCCACAACGCTTCCGCGCCTTGCTCGATCGCTTTTCCGGGCGCGCTCCGGTCCCGGCCGCACGTCGGCATTTGCTGGATCGTCTCGCCCAAGGCTCCCCGGCCGCGCTGATTGCACAGGCCGGCACCTTCACCGGGCTGCGCTCCGAGGCCGAAATCGCCGCCCGCGCCGAAGCCCTGATCCAAGACGCGCAAACCCCGCCGCTGGCCGCGCCCGAGGCCGCCCTGCTCTATGATCTCCTGTCGCTTCAGGCCCCGGCCCGCGCTGCGCTGTCTCATCTGCGCGGCATCGCGCCCATGCTTCCCGCGATCACCCCGGCGGTAGACCGCTTCGCCGCCCGGCTGGAGGCGCTGGCCGACCACGGCATCGACACCGACACCCTGCCCTTCGAGGCAAGCCATGGCCGGACCAGCCTTGAATATTATGATGGCTTCGTCTTCACATTTCACGCCGAAGACCCAGCGCTGCCTCCGGTGGCCAGCGGCGGGCGCTATGATGCGCTGACCGCCGTTCTGGGACAGGGCAAATCCATTCCCGCCGTGGGCGGCGTTATCCGCGCGGGGCTTCTGGCCCGCCTGACCGGGGATCAAGCATGATCAAGATCGGCGTGCCGTCCAAAGGACGGCTGATGGAGAAAACCTTCGACTGGTTTGGCGCGCGCGGCGTGACCTTGCGTCTCGACGGGGCCGAGCGCGAATATTCCGGCGCGGTCGAAGGCGTCGAAGGTGTTGAACTTGTCCTTCTCTCGGCGGGAGAGATCCCCCGTGAACTGGCCGCAGGGCGCATTCATCTGGGCGTCACCGGGTCTGATCTGGTGCGCGAAAAGCTGGCTGACTGGCGCGCACAGGTGGCCGAGCTTGCGCCCTTGGGCTTTGGCCATGCCGATCTGATCCTTGCCGTGCCGGTGTCATGGATCGATGTCGACACGCTGGATGATCTCGACGCCGCAGCCGCCGCCTTCCGCCGCAGCCACGGCTTTCGCCTGCGCATCGCCACCAAATACCACCGTCTGGTGCGCGACTTCCTGACAACGCAAGGCATCGCCGATTATCAGCTCGTCGACAGCCAAGGTGCCACCGAAGGCACTGTCAAGAACCTCACGGCCGAGGCGATTGCAGACATCACCTCGTCTGGCGAAACGCTGCGCGCCAACCACCTGAAAATCCTGTCCGACGCGCTGATCCATTCCAGTCAGGCCATGCTGTTCCTGTCACAGCGTGCGGACTGGACACCGGAAGACCGCAAGGCGCTGACGCTGCTGGCGGGAAAATTGGGCGTGACAGTCCCGAATTCCTGACCTTGCGTCATCTTTGAATTTCCGCGGTCCTGCGTTAACCTTTCCCCGTTCCGAGGAGGTTTTGATGACCGTCGCCCGAATCGCCCCCCTGCTGTGCCTCGCCCTGCTCGCGCCGCTGCCTGCGGCAGGGCAGGATCTGGCCACGGGCGCCGCGATCCGGGCGGCCTTGGTGGGCAACACCGTGCAAGGCGCCATGAGCGCCTCGGGTGGCTTCACCGAATATTATGCCCCCAACGGTGCCATCCGTGGCCCGGATTATCGCGGCGAATGGACGATCCAAGGCAACCGCATGTGCTTTGGCTATGATGGCAATCCGGCCAGTTGCTGGGGGGTGCGGGTCAACGGGCGCAGCATCGTTTGGGTGGGCGTCGCCGGAGACGAAGGCACAGGCACCATTCTCCCCGGCAACCCCAACAACTTCTAAGGCGTCACAGCGCCGCCGCCAGCCGCGCGCCCTGATCAATCGCACGTTTGGCATCCAGTTCGGCCGCCACATCAGCCCCGCCAATCACATGCGGCGTGATGCCCATGGCGATCAAGGCATCGGCGAGGCTGCGCTCAGACACTTGCCCGGCACACAGCACCACGTCATCCACTGGCAACACCTGCTCGGCCCCGTCGCGCTCGACCAGCAGCCCCTCGGGGGTGATCGCCTTGTAGCTCACGCCGCCCATCATCTTCACCCCCTTGGCCGCAAGGGCCGCACGGTGAATCCAGCCTGTGGTCTTGCCCAGCCCGCGCCCCGGCTTCTCGGCCTTGCGCTGCAACAGCCAGACCTCGCGCGCGGGGGCCTCTGGCGCGGGCGCGGCCAAGCCGCCCGCCGCTTCGGCCGGATCGCCCACACCCCACTCCCGGCGCCACAAGGCCAGATCTTCGGTGGGGCTTGTCCCGGAATGCACTAGGTATTCCGACACGTCAAAGCCGATGCCCCCGGCCCCGATCACCGCCACGCGCCGTCCCACCGGGGCCCCTTGCAACACGTCCAGATAGCTCAGCGCCCGCTCTTGCCCGGCAATCCCCGGGTCACGCGGGGCCACGCCGGTGGCGATCACCACCTGCTCAAAGCCCGCCAGATCCTCCGGGCGGGCCTCGGCGCCCAACCGCAGCTCGACCGTTGACCGCTCCAGCATCGTGCCGAACCATGCGATCAACCCCTTGAACTCCTCCTTGCCCGGCACGCTCGCCGCCAGATGCAGCTGACCGCCCACCCGCTCCGCACGGTCGAACAGCACCACCTGATGCCCCCGCTCGGCCGCCACCAGCGCCGTCATCATCCCCGCAGGCCCCGCGCCGACAACGGCCACCCGCTTCGGCGCCTCGCTGGGGGTGTAAACCAGTTCGGTCTCATGGCAGGCGCGCGGGTTCACCAGACAACTCGTCAGCTTGCCGCTGAACGTATGGTCCAGACAGGCCTGATTGCAGGCGATGCAGGGCGCAATCTCCTCGGCCCGCCCCGCCGCCGCCTTGGCCACGAAATTGGCATCCGCCAGAAAAGGCCGCGCCATCGACACCATATCGGCCTGCCCCGCCGCCAGAACGCGCTCCCCCACCTCGGGCGTGTTGATCCGGTTCGACGTGATCACCGGAATCCCCACCTCGGGCCGCAGCCGCGCCGTCAGCCAAGTAAAGGCCGCGCGGGGCACCGATGTGGCAATGGTGGGCACCCGCGCCTCGTGCCAGCCGATGCCGGTGTTGAGGAGGCTGGCCCCCGCCGCCTCAATCGCGCGCGCAAGCTGCACCACCTCTTCCCAGCTTGACCCATCGGGAACCAGATCGATCAGGCTGATCCGGTAGATCAAAATGAACTCCGGCCCCACCGCCTCGCGCACCCGGCGCACCACCTCCACCGGCAGGCGCATCCGGTTTTCATAAGATCCGCCCCAGTCATCGTCGCGCCGGTTGGTGTGGCGCACCAGAAACTGGTTCAGGAAATAGCCTTCCGACCCCATGATCTCCACACCGTCATACCCCGCCTCCCGCGCGCGCACGGCAGCGGTGACAATGTCGGTGATCTGCTTTTCAATGCCTTCCGCATCCAGTTCGCGCGGCACAAAGGGCGAGATCGGGGATTTGATCGCCGACGGCGCCACGCACTCCTTGCCATAGGCATAGCGCCCGGCATGCAGGATCTGCATGGCGATCAAGCCGCCCGCGTCATGCACCGCATCCGTCACCCGGCGGTGGTTGGCGATGTCGGTGTCGGAAAACAACCCCGCCGCCCCCGGAAACACCCCGCCTTCCCGGTTGGGCGCCATGCCGCCCGTCACGATCAACCCGGCACCGCCCGCCGCGCGCGCCGCGTAAAACGCCGCCACCCGGCCCCAATCGCCGGTTTCCTCCAGCCCCGTATGCATCGACCCCATCAGCACACGGTTGCGCAAACGCACATGGCCCAGATCCAGCGGGGCAAGCAGATGGGGATAGGTGGTCATGATGTCCTCCGGCAAACTCGCGGCACAATGAGCGGCGGCGCAAGGCTTGTCACCCGCAACGCCGCGTCACGACCCGCCACCCAAGGCGCGCCTCAGCCTGCGGTCATCCCATTCAGCGCGCCGGTGGCCCGCCGCATCAGGGCATCCACCCAAAGCCGCAGACCATCAACCGTGGCCACATAGGATTGCATCGCCTCAGAGGCTTCCGGAATCTGGGCCGAGATCTGCGGCGCCATCACATACACCGCCACCGCCACCACCGCGAGGATCATCGCCAGCGCAAAGCCCGAGCGGAAACCAGCGCCTTTTCCCGCGCGCCGGGCCTGTGACTCCTCAGCCAGACTGGCCGCCATGTCATTGGGTCGCAGGCTGGAGTTGATCTCCTCGATGTCAGGCAGCAGATCGCGCCGGGCTGCAGGCCGCAGGCCGGGGCCGCGCTCGCCCTTTATCGCGGCGATCCGCCGTTCGGTCTCGCTGCGGGCCGCGGATGTGGCCGCCGCCGCCGCGGCAGCAGATCCCACGACCGGAGAGACCGGCGGCGGCAGGCCCAGATCCCCCTGCATCTCGATCGGCGCTTGCTCTGCCCGACGTGCGGCCATTTCGCGCTCGGCCTCTTCGCGCAGGATGGCCAGCACGTCATCATCCAGCTTGCGCGGCGCCACGGGGGGGGCGACGGGGGGGGCCACCGAGGCACGCGGCGCCAACTCCGGCGCATCCTCTTCTGCATCGTCTTCGTCGCGCTGCGCCAGCGCGGCGGGCACCGGTTCCGGGACCCTGGACTGCGCCGCAGTCACATCTTCTCCCGCCGTCTCGCGCGCCTGAAACCAGGCATGCCCACAGTTCGAGCATTGCACGTCACGACCGGCCTCTGGAATGGCGCCATCGTCAACTTCATATTGGGCATCGCAATTCGGACAAATCAGGCGCATGCGGGCTTACCTTTCCCGGTTCTCCCGGATTTTCCGGCGACACTAGCAATGAACCCGCTCAAGGCCAAGAGTTTGTGGCTGTTTTCGCAACGACACAGGCCCGCCCGTCATTGTATCCGTCCCCGCTTTGCGCAATCCTGCCCGCGTGCCAGCGGCAGGCCAAAGGGGCGGATGAGTGATCGCGTTCGAGAATGTGGGTTTCAACTACGGCGGGGGCGAATTGCTGTCCGACATCACCCTGCGCCTTGCGCCGGGATCGTTCCATTTTCTCACCGGCCCATCCGGCGCCGGCAAGTCCACCTTTCTCAAGTTGGCCTATGCCGAATTGCGCCCCACCGCTGGCCGTGTCTCGATCTTCGACCGTGACGCACGCCTGATGACGCGCGATGACGTGGCGCTCAGCCGCCGCCGCATCGGGGTGGTGCATCAGGATTGCCAGTTCCTCGACCATCTGCCCCTTGCCACCAATGTCACGCTGCCGCTGACCGTGGCCAACCGCAAGGGCGACCCGCAGGATCTGGCCGCCCTGCTCGATTGGGTGGGTCTGGGCAAGCTGGCGGATGCCTTGCCGCCACAACTTTCCGGAGGAGAGCGTCAACGCGCCGCCCTTGCCCGCGCCATCATCACCTCGCCCGATGTGATCCTTGCCGACGAACCCACCGGCAACCTTGATTGGGATATGTCGCTGCGCCTGCTCACCTTGCTGGTAGAGCTTAGCCGGATGGGCAAGACCATCTTGGTCGCCACCCATGACATGAACCTGATCCGGCAAGCCAAATCGCAATTGGCCGCGCGGGTGCTGCGCATCCAGAACCGTCGGGTGCAGCTTGCGGGGGCCGATCTGTGAGGTTCTCCCTGCCCCGCTTCCTCTCCCCTGCCCTGCTGGCCCCCGCGCTTCTGGCGAGCGACCGTCAGGCCGACCGCGTGGTGCCGCCCTCGGGCTTCACCGCACAGCTGACGCTGTTCACCGCCGGGGCAATGGCCTTCCTCGCCGTGTTTGCCCTTGCCCTGTCGCTCGCCTCGGGCCGTCTGGCCGACCGCTGGGCCTCGGCCCTTGCAGGCACCGCCACCATCCGCATCTCGGCCCCGCCCGAACAGCTCGACACCCAAGTTGCCGCCGTGGTCGCCCTGCTGTCCACCACGCCCGGCGTCGCCTCCTCGCGCGTGCTCGACAGCGCCGAACAGCGTGCTCTGCTTGAACCTTGGTTCGGCCCCGACCTGCCGGTCGACGCGCTGCCCCTTCCCCGGCTGATCGAACTGACAGAGGCCAGCCCCGGTTATGATGGCGAAGGCCTGCGCTTGCGCCTCGCGGCCGAAGCCCCCGGCGCGGTGCTGGACGATCACACCCGCTGGCGCCGCCCCATGGCCACGGCCGCCGAACGGCTGCGCCTTCTGGGTGCGCTCTCGCTTTTGCTGATCACCGGCTCCACCGCCGCCATGATCACGCTGGCCGCCAATGCCGCGCTGTCGGCCAACCTGCCCGTCATCCGCGTGCTGCGGCTGGTGGGGGCGAAAGACGCCTATATCGTGCGCGCCTTTGTGCGCCGCTTCACCTTGCGCGCGCTGACGGGGGCGGCCATCGGCACCGTCCTCGCCATGCTGGGCATCGCGCTGCTGCCCCGCGCAGATGACGCTGGGGCGTTTCTCACCGGGCTTGGTTTTCAGGGTTTCGGCTGGCTTTTGCCGCTGCTATTGCCTCCGCTGACCGCCGTGGTGGCCTTTGCCGCCACCCGCTACGCCGCCTTCCGCACCCTGAAAGGGCTGACCTGATGCTTGCCATCCGCTGGATTCTGTCGCTGTTGTTCAACATCCAGATGTATGTGGCCATGGCCATCATGGCTGTCGTCTTTGCCCCTTGGGCGCTGTTTTCCCGCGAAGGCGCCTTTGCCGCCTGCCACACCTATTGCCGCTGGGTGATCTTCACCGCGCGCTGGATGCTGGGCCTCAAGGTCGAGGTGCGCGGCACGCCCCCCACGGATGAAGTGGTGGTCGCCGCCAAGCACCAAAGCTTTTTCGACATTCTGGTGATTTTCCACGCTGTCCCGCGCGGCAAGTTCATCATGAAACGCGAGCTGATCTACACGCCCTTTCTGGGCCAATACGCCCAGCGCCTTGGCTGCGTTTTCGTTGATCGCGGCAAACGGGGGGCGGCCATCGCCAAGATGAAGGCCGATGTCGCAAAATCCGCCGCCGACCCCGGCCAGCTGGTGATCTATCCGCAAGGCACCCGCGTGAACCCCGGTGTGGTCAAGCCTTACAAGGTGGGCTCGGGTCTGCTGTATGAACAGCTTGGCCAGCCTTGCGTGCCGGTCGCCACCAATATCGGCGTCTTCTGGCCCAAGCGCGGCATCCTGCGCAAACCCGGCACCTGCGTTGTGCACTTCCTGCCGCGGATCGAGCCCGGGCTGACCGTCCAAGCCTTCATGCGCCAGCTCGAGCATGACATCGAAACCACCTCCGATGCCCTTCTGGTCGAGGCGGGCTTCCGCGCGGCCTGACCCCATCGCGAGCGACATCCGATTGGCGGGAACCTTTGGGTCCGCCGGATGTTGCTGCTGCATGACATTTGACAGCTTCCTCGCCACCCTCCTCACCCCAGCCTTGATGCTGCCGCTTCTTGGCAGCCTCATCACCGGCGCCCTCATCGGGGCCGAGCGTGAGGTGCAGGCCAAACCTGCGGGCCTGCGCACCCATACCTTGGTCTGCTTTGGCTCTGCGCTGATGATGCTGATTGCGGCGCATCAATCGGGCTGGGATTCCGCCTTTCTGCCGGAAACCCAGATCGTGAGCGACCTGTCCCGGATGCCCCACGCCATCCTCACTGGCATCGGCTTCTTGGGGGCGGGGGTGATCTTCCGCGAAGGCCTGTCTGTCCAAGGCCTGACCACCGCGGCCTCGCTTTGGCTCACCGCCTCGCTGGGCATCGTCTATGGCGCGGGGATGCTGGAACTGGCGATCGTCGGCACGCTGATCGTGCTGGCGGTGCTGATCGTGCTGCGCGTGCTGAACCGGGTGCTGCCGGTCCATACCGCCCTGCGCGTGACGCTGCGCACCACGCCCGATTTTCGCAGCGGCGATCTGGCTCAGGTGCTGGCCCGCCATCGCCTGAAACCGGGGCCGCTGGCCTTTGCGCAAACGCCTCAGGACCTGACCCTCACCACCATCGTCACCCTGCCGGGCCGCCATGTGCATCTGGATGAACTCGCCGCCGACCTGCGCGCTAACCCCGCCGTGCAGGACATCACTTTTCAGCCGGTGGATCAGACGGGTTAACCCAGCAAGCACGCGCTCACTTTGAAATCCAGCGCCAGCCGCGCCTCGGGCCCATATTCCATATCCGCCACGTCAATGAATAACGCCCCGCCCTCGGTGCGGATATGCGCAGGCGTCACCGGCATCGTGGTAAAGGCCTCGTCAATGGCAAAACCGTCGAACAGCGCACAGTCCACCTCAAAGCGCAGCACATAGCCGTTGAACGGCGCATCCCAGAACCGCCCGCGCTCCATGCCATAGCTGAATTCGATGCGGTTGGCGCCGATGTCCACTTCCACCGGCACCACATCAAAGCCGTTGAGGCCCCCCTCCGGCAGCAGCGCAAATTCCACCGGCCCGCCCACGGTCACCGTCCGCCCGCGCGAGCGGAAGACCAGCGCCCCGTCCTCACTGGTGGTCTCGGTGTTCAGCGTCACGGTCCGCCCGTCAAGACTCCCCGCCCCGGCCCACACCGGCGCGCCCGTCAGGCTCAGACAGGCCATCAAACCCAAACACAATGACACGCGCATCCCGATCATGCCGCCATCCTGCCCAGCCCCATCGCCCCTCGCAAATGACATTTCCGCGGCCCTCAGGCCAGTTTCAGCGCCACGATCCCGCTCAGGATCAGCAGTATCCCCAGCACCCGCGCCAAACTCACCGGCTCGCCGAACAGCATCACCGCCATGATCGCCGTGCCAAGCGTGCCAATCCCCACCCAAACGGCATAGGCGGTGCCCACCGGCAAATCCTTCATCGCCATCGACAACAGCCAGAAACTGCCCAAAGCGCCCACAATCGTCAGCGCGCTTGGCAGCGGCCGGGTGAAGCCTTCGGAATACTTAAGCCCGATGGCCCAGCCGGTTTCCAACACCCCGGCCAAGGCCACCAGAACCCAAGGGCTCACGCCGCGAGTCCCTTGGACCCCATCTCGATGAACTTGGCGCGGCGGTCCTTGATCAGCGCATCCGGCTTCTTGCCCGACAGCTCTTTCAGCATCGCCTCGATGCCCTTGCCCACCGCATCAATCGTCTCGCGGCGGCCCCGCTGCGCGCCGCCCACCGGCTCCTTGATGATGCGGTCAATCACGCCCAGCTTCTGCAAATCCTGCGCCGTCAGCCGCAAGGCCTCGGCGGCCTCGCGCATCTTCTCGGCGTCCTTCCACAGGATCGAGGCACAGCCTTCGGGCGAAATCACCGAATACACGCTGTGCTCCAGCATCGCGACGCGGTTCGCCGTGGCAAAGGCCACCGCCCCGCCCGATCCGCCTTCGCCGATCACCACCGAAATCAGCGGCACGCCGATCTCAAGGCATTTCTGCGTGCTGCGCGCAATCGCCTCGGCCTGCCCGCGCTCTTCGGCACCCTTGCCGGGATAGGCGCCGGGCGTGTCCACCAGCGTGATCACCGGCAGCCGGAAGCGGTCCGCCATATCCATCAACCGAATGGCCTTGCGATAGCCTTCGGGCCGCGCCATGCCGAAATTGCGCTCGATCCGCGATTTGGTGTCATTGCCCTTTTCATGGCCAATCACCATCACCGGCGCATCGTTGAACCGCGCCAGCCCGCCCATCACCGCATGGTCATCGGCAAAGTTCCGGTCCCCCGCCAAAGGCGTGTATTCCGTGAACAGGGCGTCGATGTAATCCTTGCAATGCGGCCGGTCCGGGTGGCGCGCCACCTGACATTTCCGCCACGGCGTCAGATCCTTGTAAAGATCGCGCAACAGGGCCTCGGCCTTCTTGTCCAGCGCTTCGGCTTCGCGGGCCACATCCATCTCGGGATTGCCACGGCCCATCGCCCGCAATTCTTCGGCCTTGCCTTCGATTTCGGCGAGGGGTTTTTCGAACTCAAGGTAATTCATAGGCCACTCCGTGATGGACACGCGTCTATATGCCCCTGCCCGCAGGCCATTGCAACCGCAGCGCCGACAATCGCCGGACCGATGCGCAATGCCTTGCGCCACGCGTGATCAGATCCCGGAAACAGCAGCGCCCCGAACCGCTGGTTCGGGGCGTGCATCCTCCCCAGTTGCCACGCGGGGCCTCCTCTCCCCTGATGCGTGGCGCGGGTATTCTTTTCAAACCGCCTGCATTTCAAGCGCTGATATCGAAGCATTGACCAGCGCACAGCAGCTTGTCAACGATTCCGATCAAAAACCATGTCAGCCGACAATCATCTCGGCCTGACGCACCACCACCTCGGCCTGTTTGATGCTGGCAATGTCCACCAGCCGGCCCTTGTAGACGGTCGCCCCCTCGCCGCGCGCCTTGGCCGCTTCCATCGCGGCCAGAATCTCGCGCGCCTCGGTCACGGCCGCGTCCGAAGGCGTGAACACCTCATTGGCCAGCGCCACCTGCTTGGGGTGGATGGCCCATTTGCCCACCATGCCCAGCGTGGCCGACCGCCACGCCTGCGCGCGGAATCCTTCGTCATCCGAGAAATCGCCAAACGGCCCGTCCACCGGCAAGATTCCATGCGTGCGGCAGGCCGCCACAATCGCGGCCTGCGCCCAATGCCATGGGTCCGACCAATGTTTCACGCCTGCGCGCAACATGTAGTAATTCTCCTGCGTGCCGCCGATGCCGGTGGTCTGCATTCCCATGCTCGCCGCAAAATCTGCCGCGCCCAGACTCATCGCCTGCAAACGCGGGCTACTGGCGGCAATCTCCTCCACATGCGCAATTCCGGCAGCGCTTTCGATGATGACCTCAAAGCTGATCGGCTTTGTGCGCCCCCGCGCCCGCTCCACCGCCGTCACCAGCGCATCCACCGCATAAACATCCGCCGCGCAGCCCACTTTCGGGATCATGATTTGGTCCAGCCGGTCGCCCGCCTGTTCCAAAAGATCCACCACATCACGATACCAGAACGGGGTGTCCAATCCATTGATGCGCACCGACAGGGTCTTGCGCCCCCAGTCCACCGTGTTGATCGCCTGAATGATATTGGCCCGGGCCGCATCCTTGTCAGCAGGGGCCACTGAATCCTCCAGATCCAGATTGATCACATCCGCCGCACTTGCCGCCATCTTCTCGAACAAGGCCGGGCGCGACCCCGGGCCAAACAGTTGGCACCGGTTCGGACGGGCGGGCGGGGTGGGCTGGATGCGAAAGCTCATCGGGACCTCGGGCAAGTTAATTTCACGACTCTGCATCGCAGCGATAGATTATTGCGCGCACGTCGGCAACCCTCCCTTTTGCAACCGCAGCATCCCCCCCGCCGCTTGCACAAGCCGCCCTCCCACGCGATGAAGGCCAAAAGGCTTGAAGAGCGCTCCCATGATCACCGTTACCGCCGACACCTTCCCCCTTGCCCGCACCTTCACCATCTCGCGCGGGTCCAAAACCACTGCGCAGGTGGTCACCGTCACCCTCACCCGCGCGGGCCACCAAGGCCGGGGGGAGGCCGTGCCCTATGCGCGCTATGGCGAAACCGTCGATGGCGTGCTGGCCCAGATCGCGTCCATTCCCGGCAACGTCACCCGCGACACGCTCGCCCACAGCCTGCCGCCGGGCGCCGCCCGCAATGCAATCGACTGCGCGCTTTGGGATCTCGAGGCCAAGGCCGCAGGCTTGCGCGTGTGGGATCTTCTGCACCTGCCCGCACCGCGCCCCGTTGTCACCGCCTTCACCCTCTCGCTCGACACGCCCGCCGCCATGCGCGCGCAAGCCGCCGAGAATGCCCACCGTCCGGTCCTGAAAATCAAGCTCGGCACCCCCGATGACATGCCAAGGCTGGAAGCCGTGCGCCTTGGCGCGCCGAAATCGACCCTCATCCTCGACGCCAACGAAGGCTGGACGCCCGAGATCTACGCCGATCTCGCCCCCCGCCTTGTCGCCATGGGCGTGGCGCTGGTGGAACAACCACTTCCCGCCGGAGCCGATGACATGCTGGCCGAAATCGCCCGCCCCCTGCCAGTCTGCGCCGACGAATCCTGCCACGACCGTGCGAGCCTGTCGGCGCTGCGCGGCAAATACGATGTTGTGAACATCAAGCTCGACAAGACCGGCGGCCTCACCGAAGCCCTCGCCCTCCGGCAACAGGCGCAAGAGATGGGCTTTGGCATCATGGTCGGCTGCATGGTGGGCAGCAGCCTTGCCATGGCCCCCGCCACCCTGCTCGCCCAAGGCGCGGCCTTCACAGACCTTGACGGACCGCTCTTGCTGGCCCAAGACCGCGACAACCCGCTTGTGTTCGATGAACACGGCATCCACCCGCCGCACCCGGCCCTATGGGGATAGCACCATGACCCGCACCGTCTATGTCAACGGCCAGTATCTGCCCGAACACGAAGCCACCGTCTCGATCTTCGACCGCGGCTTCCTGATGGCCGATGGCGTGTATGAGGTCACCTCTGTCCTCGATGGCAAGCTGATCGACTTCGAAGGCCACATCAAGCGCCTGCACCGCAGCCTGTCCGAACTCGACATGCCCCGCCCTTGCTCGGATGAGGACCTGCTCGCCATGCACCGCGAACTGGTCCGGCTCAACAGCATCGACCAAGGCATGATCTACCTGCAAGTCACCCGCGGCAATCCGGGCGACCGCAGCTTTGTCTTTCCGGCCGCCGATCTTGCCCCCACCATCGTGGCCTTCACGCAAGACATTCCCAACCTTGCCGATGCTCCCGCCGCCAAAACCGGCTTCCGCGTCATCTCGATCCCCGACCTGCGCTGGTCGCGCCGCGACATCAAGACCGTTCAACTGCTCTACCCGTCGATGGGCAAGATGGCCGCCAAGAAGGCCGGCGTCGATGACAGCTGGTTTGTCGAAGACGGCACCGTGACCGAAGGCACCTCGAACAACGCCTATATCGTCAAGGGCAACCGCATCATCACCCGCCAACTCACCAGTGACATCCTGCACGGCATCACCCGCGCCGCCGTCCTGCGCTTTGCCGCCGAAGCCCAGTTCGAGGTGGAAGAACGCCCCTTCACCATCGAAGAGGCGCAAAACGCCGATGAGGCCTTCTCCACCGCCGCCAGCATCTTCGTGATGCCGGTGGTGGAAATCGACGGCAAACCCGTGGGCAGCGGCAAACCCGGCCCCGTCGCCATCCGCCTGCGCGAGCTTTATCTGGATGAAATGCGCAAGGCCGCCGTCTGATGAGCGCCGTCTGACGGCCCGGCATGAAACAGCAAAGGCGGGCCAAGGCCCGCCTTTTTCACAGGGCCCTCCGGCCTATTCCTTGCCCACAGGCCCCACATTCTGCGCAAAGGCCTTGGCAAAAGCCGCCTGCTTGCCCGCATCCGCCTCGGTCTGATGCCGCGCCACCCAGTCCTCATAGGGCATCCCATAAACGATTTCGCGCGCGGCGGCCTTGTCCATCTCGATCCCGCGCGCGTTGGCCGCTTCCTGATACCAACGGCTCAGGCAGTTGCGGCAAAACCCCGCCATATTCATCAGATCGATGTTCTGCACATCGGGTCGCTTTTCCAGCAAATGATGCATCAGCGCGCGAAACGCCGCCGCCTCAAGCTCTGTGCGGGTCTGGTCGTCCTGTGTCATGGCGGTCCTCCTGAACCGCCAGCATGTCGCATCGCAGGCCGGGCTTCAACCGGGCTCAGGCGCGCTCGACAAACAACCACGACTCCCGCGTCGCAAGCAGCAGGGCCGCATCCTGATTCGACAGGTGCACCGCGGGCTGCCCGTCCACCTCGATCAGCGTCGTCAGCGGACCCGCCGAGCGGATGACGATCTCGGCCGTGTCGGGATCTTCAAGGATCAGGGTCAGGGTCTCTGTGCGGTGGTCAAAATCCGTCACCGTGCTCAGATCCTCGCCCGCCGAAAAGGCGATGCCAAAATCATCATCGCCCAGACCGCCGGTCAGCAGGTCCCCGTCGTCGCCAAACAACAGATCATCGCCCGCGCCGCCGTCCAACTGGTCCGGCCCGCGCTCGGCCACATCGCCAGAGGTAACGCCCGACGCAACCCGGTTCAGCTGCGCATCGGTGACGTTGCTGCCAAAGCCCCGCGCCAGCGCCCCACGCAGATCCGCCGCGATCTGGCTCATTTCGCCCGACACCCGGTCGAACTCCACCCCAACCAAGGTGTCATTGCCGTCATCGCCGCGCAGAAGGTCGCTGCCACTCGACCCGATCAGCAGATCATTCCCCTCTCCGCCCGTCACCGTGTCATCGCCTGCGCCACCGACCAGCAGATCATCGCCCGAAGCGCCGTCCACCACGTCATTGCCGCCGCCACCCAGCACCACATCGATGCCCGCGTCGCCGGTCAGCAGGTCATTGCCCAGCTCTCCCACCACCACATCATTGCCTTCAAGGCCTTCAATGGTGTCACGCCCGTTCCCGCCCAGCAGGATGTCGTTCAGAACCGTGCCCGCCATCTCGTCCCGGCCCGAGGTTCCGGCCTCCACCTCGCCCGCCTCGTCTGACGGCGTCTCCCGCTCCGGCGCGTCATCGCTGCCGCCTCCGATGGCAAGTCCGCCCAGCACAAGCAGGGGCAGCAACAACAGCAATTCCATTGGGCACCTCGGCGATGGTTAAAATTGCACAAAAGATGCCGCCATTGCAGCGCAAAGCAGAAACGGGTCAAGCGATTTGAAGCACTGACGAAAAGCGGCGATCAATACCGCCTCGTCTTGGGGATTGTCGTCAAAGTGTCGGCAATCAGACTCGCGCGGTCACGTCCGCCAGCGCCGCCGTCAGAATCGGGGCCAGCCGCCGCGCCCAGTCCTGCTGCTCTGCCTCGGTGCCGATCAGGTCATTGCGCAATTCGATCAGCGTGTTGTGCCGCCCGGGCTTCAGCGCGTGGCGGTCAATCGCATCGCCCGGCAGATGCCCGGAATAGGGCTCGTTGTCACCCACGCACCAGCCCGGCACCTTTTCCAGCGCGGCGATCAGCGCGCGTGACAGGCGTTCATCCTCATGGCTGTGCAACACGCCGATGTGCCAAGGCCGCGGCGGCCGCCCGCGCAGCGCCGGGGTGAAAGAATGCACCGCCAGAATGGCTTTGCCCTCGGCCAATTCGGCCAAGGCGGCGTGATAGGGGCGATACAGCCGCTCCAGCCGCGTTTCCACCTCGGCCGCGCCGACATGACGGTTCGCCGGAATGATGGTGCCATCATACAGCTTCATCACCAGCGTCGGATCATCTTCGCCCCGGTTCGGGTCGATCACCAATCGGCTGAAATCGGAACAGATCACCGGGCTGTCCAACGCTTCGCCCAGTGCCAGCGACAGTCCGCGCGCGCCCACGTCATAGGCGATGTGGCGCGCCATATCCTCTGCCGCGATGCCAAGGCTGCCGCCCAGCCAGTCCGGCACCCGGTTGCTCGCGTGATCACAGGTCACCAACCACGGCCCCGGCCGTGTGGCCCCAAGGATTTCAAAGGCCTCATGCCTGCTTTCCGGGCGACTGTCTGTCATTGTTCCTTTACCCCGCCGTGGTTTTACGGCTTTAGGTCATTTAGCCGGAACGCGCCAGTTGCCCCGCGCCTCCGATTGCTCTATTCCCACCCGTGGCCCACCACGAAGTGATAACCGAAGAAGGAACAAGGCATGAGACGCCTTCGGAATGTTAAGATCGTGGCCACCTTGGGCCCGGCATCCAATGATTATGAAATGATCCGCGCCTTGTTCGAGGCTGGGGCCGATGTGTTCCGCCTGAACATGAGCCATGGCACGCATGACGATATCCGCGCGCGCCATCAGATCATCCGGCAAGTCGAATCCGACACGGGCCGCCCCATCGCCATTCTGGCCGATCTTCAGGGCCCCAAGCTGCGCGTCGGCACCTTTGACGCCGACTCCTACGATCTGGCTGACGGGGCCAAGTTCCGGCTTGATCTTGACGCCGCCCCCGGCAACGCCACCCGCGTGCAACTCCCCCACCCCGAGATTTTTGCCGCCCTCGAACCCGGCGCCTCGCTCTTGGTGAACGATGGCAAGATCCGCCTCGTGGTGGATGACTGCGGCGCCGATTTCGCCAATTGCACCGTCACCGTCGGCGGGACGATTTCCAACCGCAAGGGCGTGAACGTCCCCGATGTGGTGCTGCCGCTGGCCGCGCTCTCGGCCAAGGATCTCAAGGATCTGGAATTCGCCTGCGAACTGGGCGTCGACTGGCTGGCGCTGTCCTTCGTCCAGCGCGCCGAAGACGTGCTTCAGGCCAAGGAACTGGCCAAGGGCCGCGCCGCCGTGCTCTCCAAGATCGAGAAACCCGCCGCGGTAAAGGCCTATGAGTCCATCCTTGCCGTGTCGGATGGCATCATGGTCGCCCGTGGCGATCTTGGGGTCGAACTCCCGGTCTATTCCGTCCCGCCGATCCAGAAGCGCCTTGTCCGCATGGCCCGCGCCGCTGCCAAGCCGGTGATCGTCGCCACGCAGATGCTGGAATCGATGATCGAATCGCCGATGCCCACCCGGGCCGAGGTGTCGGACGTCGCCACCGCCATCTACGAAGGCGCCGATGCCGTGATGCTCTCCGCCGAATCCGCCGCCGGGAAATTCCCGATCGAGGCGGTGTCGACCATGAACAACGTTGCCAAATCCGTCGAAAGTGACATCACCTACCGTCAGGTGATCGAGGCCAGCCGCAGCGTCTCGCGCTCCACCGTGGCGGATGGCATCGTCGCCGCCGCACGCGAAATCGCCGAGTCGACCGATATCAAGGCCATCGCCGTCTTCTCGCAATCGGGCACCACCGTCAGCCTCGTCGCCCGCGAACGCCCCCGCGTTCCGATCATCGCGCTGACTCCGCTGATGGACACCGCGCGCAGGCTCTGCCTCACCTGGGGCACCCATTGCGTCATCACGGAAGAGCAGGACCGTTTCAAGGGCGCCGTCATCTCGGCCGTCCGCGCCGCGCGCCAGCATGGCTTCGCCAAGGAAACCGATCAGATCGTGCTCACCGCAGGCGTGCCCTTCAACGTGCAGGGCACCACCAACATCCTGCGCGTCGCCCCTTGCGATGAACGGTTGATTTACAAAGCCGATCCTGAATAATCGCCTCAGGTAACGCGGTGAGGGGGCGATGGAGTCCGATCTGATGTTCGTAACCGGGGCCGTGCTTCTGGCCCTCTCCATTCCCTCCCTCTTCTCCGCCTTCGCTGACAGCCGCCCCCCTCGGGCGGCTGCCATCGTTCTGCTCATCGGCGGCACCCTCGTCGTCGTCGCGCTCAGCCAAAAACCCGGCGGCGTCGCCCTGTCCGAAATTCCCGATATCTTCCTGCGCGTCATCGCCCGCCTGCTGAACTGACTCTTTTGCCTTGCGCCCAAGCCCGCCCCCGCCTATAGGGGCCACTCTGGAAAGCCTGCGGGGCCGGCCAACTTAGGCATGCCGAGTCGCGCATATGACGATTGGAGATCGAAATGCCCAAGATGAAGACCAAATCCGCTGCGAAGAAGCGCTTCAGCTTCACCGCGTCCGGTCGGGCCAAAGCTGGCGTTGCCGGCAAGCGTCACGGCATGATCAAGCGTACGACCAAGTTCATTCGCGATGCTTCTGGCACGATGTTGCTGTCCGCTTCGGACACCAAGATCGTCAAGAAGTACATGCCCTACGACCGCTAAGGAGAGACACCCATGGCTCGCGTTAAATCTGGTGTCGTCACGCACGCACGTCACCGCAAGGTCATCAAGAAAGCCGCCGGCTACTACGCCGCCCGCTCGACCAACTTCCGCACCGCTACTCAGGCCGTCGACAAGGCCCAGCAGTATGCCACCCGTGACCGTAAGGTCCGCAAGCGCCAGTTCCGCGCCCTGTGGATTCAGCGGATCAACGCCGCAGTGCGTCTGTTCGACATCGAGATGACCTATTCGCGCCTGATCAACGGTCTGGCCAAGGCTGGCATCGAAGTGGACCGCAAGGTTCTGGCCGATCTCGCCGTGCACGAGCCCGAGGCGTTCAACGCCATCGCCGCTCAGGCAAAGTCGGCTCTGGCCGCCTGATCCATCGGATCCCCGGTTTCAAAAGCCCCGCCCTTGTGGCGGGGCTTTTTCGTTTTGGCTGCCTCCTCGCGCGGCTGTGACAGGTTCGGCGCCCGACTGACCCGGCGCAAGGGGAACGCCCGCGCCTGCCAAGGCGTTGATGCAAGGCAAATCCACAAGAAAAAAGGAAGCCCTATGCGCCTTCACCTCGCAGCCCTCGCCGTTTTCATCGCAACGCCCACGCTGGCACAGGTCAGCTATGTCGAAGTGGCCGACAGCGCGCCCGTGGCAGGCTTTGGCATCAACGCCGATCTCGCCGATGATCTGGATGTGCTGGACAGCACCGGCCGCAAGATCGGCGAAGTCGAAGAAATCTTGGGCCAAACGCGTGACGCCGCCGAGGCCGTCGCGGTTGATTTCGAAGACTCGGCCAGCGAATTCGGCGCGGAAGATCGCGTCATTCCCCTGACCGCCTTCAGCTTTAACGGCAGCGCTCTGGTTCTGGCCGACGGCACTACCGTGCAGGACATGCCCATCTGGCAGGATTGATCCAGCCAACCCGGCCGCGCGCACCTATGCCTTGGCGTCGCGCGGCTGGTAGGGATCGGGGAAGCGATCCAGATACCGCAGCAACGCCCGCCGCAGCGCCACAAAGCGCAGTGCCAGCCAGAAAAGCCGCGCCTTGGACTCCAGCACCGAAATCGTGGGCACAGGCACCTGCGCCCGCACCGGAAAATACGCCGTCAGGAAGGCCGCGTAGCTCAGGTGAAACCGTCGCGGGCAATGGCCCTGCGGGTCTGACCAAGGCTTGCTTTGACCTATGAAATGCAACAACCGTGGCCCCACCCAATCGGTGAACAGCGGGTATTTCCAAGGCCATTGCCAATTCCACACGGGCGACAGTTCCAGCCAGTCTCCATCCAGTGCAAGGTTCAGCAAAGACTGGTCATGATGCGGCACCCAGTCAGGATGCGCCGCCCCAATCGCCAACGCCCGCTCCAAGACTTGGCTTTCCTTGTAACGTGCGACGTCGATCAGAAGAAATCCGCTGTTCAGATACGGGCGATACCCTTTGCCCGCCTTGACGAATTCTTTCACCACGCGACGCGGCCGATACCATTGCTGCACATCCCGCACTGCGGCAACAGCCTTTCCCTTCATGTCGATCTCGAACAGATCCGACAGCCCGGCCGCATCCGCAAAAATATCGCTGTCCAGATAGATCAGGCGGTCATAATCCTGCCCAAGGATCTGCGGCACCCACATGCGCAGATAGGCCGACCGGGCCAGATGGGTGGTTTTCAAAGCGTCATAGGCCGCACTTTCCAGCGGCGGGAACACCTTCAACCGCAGCTCGTCAAAGCCATCGGGAATCTGCACCACACGGTCAGAGACAAGGCAGATATCATAATCCCGCCGCGGCTCCTTCTGGTGCAGTTGCTGCGCCAGAAAAAGCGCGTAAGGCAAATAGGCCTCATCCACACAAAACACCACCGCCTTGCGCAGCGTCGGCTGTCCAGACATCTCGGGCATCAGGCTCCGCTCCTTCCGTCGCGGTTTCCCGCCTGCATTGCCACGCCCGAACAAGGGGCGGCAACCTTGAACAAGGGCAAGATCGCGCCGCAGCGATGCAGGTCATGCCTGTGGCCAGTGCCCCCGCGCGCCTATTTATGTGCCCCTGTGGGGCACAGCAACGGGCAATCCCGTGCATTCGTTCTGGCGCATGGGCGGTGGTCTGCGGCGCGTGGCCCCGTCTCGATCCAGACCGGGCCACACAAAGTCTTTCTTGTGTGGACAGCGCGGCTCCGTCACAAATGGCCGCAGTGCCTGTTTCACCCTTGGACGGATCGCCGCATGACCATCACCCAGCAAGACGATCTTGAAAGCCTGCAAACGATTGGCCGGATCGTGGCCAACACCTTGCAGGCGATGGCCGGCGCGATGGAACCGGGGATGACCACACGGGAACTCGATCAGATCGGTCGCGCCCTCTTGGAACGGGACGGCGCGATCTCGGCACCGGAATCCACCTATGATTTTCCCGGCGCCACCTGCATCAGCGTGAACGAGGAAATCGCCCATGGCATTCCGGGGAACCGGGTGCTGCACGATGGTGATCTGGTCAATATTGATGTCTCTGCCTCAAAGGATGGGTTTTTTGCCGATACCGGTGCCAGCGTCCGGCTTGGCGCCATCCCGCCCGCGCTCGAGCAGCTTTGCCGTGATGGCAAGCGCGCCATGGACATCGGCATTGCACAGGTTGGCCATGACAAGCCGATTGCGGGCATCGGCAACGCCATCGGTCGCTTCGCCGCGCGCCGGGGCTATACGCTGATCCGCAATCTCGCCAGCCATGGCATCGGCCGCGCCCTGCATGAAGAGCCGACCGAAGTGGCCACTTGGCCCAACCGCCGCGACCGGCGGCGGTTGCACAAAGGGCTCGTGCTGACGGTCGAGCCGTTCTTGTCCAACGGCGGTCACTGGGCGGAAACCACAGCACGGGATGACTGGACGCTTTACAGCCAGCCTCCCGCTTGGGTTGTGCAGTATGAGCACACCGTGGTGACCACCGCAAATGGGGCGCTGATCGTCACCCTGCCGGGCTAGCGGTGCGCACAAGGCGGGGTCGTGGTGTGAGACATCAAGGGAAACTGTGAAAAAATGGTAAATTCTCAAGATTAACTTTTTGATTTTATTGAGTTCATGGAATAGCTCACTGTGTTACAAAGGTCCTAAGCTCCAATCCGAAGGCCCTCCGTGCGGTTTTACTTCCTCGACCAGACCATCACCGTGAACGTCCCCGACCAGCCCAGCCTGCTGGACGAGGTTCGGGCCCGGTTTCGCTCTGGTCAGGGCTTTTCCTTGGCCACCCTCAACCTCGATCACCTCGCCAAGCTGCGCGTCTCCCCCAGCTACCGGGCCGTCTACGCCGCCCAAGACCTGATCGTCGCCGACGGGAACCCCATTGTCTGGCTCTCCCGGCTGGCCCACCGTCCTGTCGCCCTTGTCCCCGGCTCCGATCTGCTCGCCCCCCTCCTTCATCTGGCCGCGGCCGAAGGCATGCCCGTCGCCTTCTTTGGCTCCACGCCCGCCGTGCTCGCCCGCGCCGCCGCCCGTCTGCAGGCCGAGATCCCCGGGCTGAATATTGTCTGGACCGGCGCGCCCGCCATGGGGTTTGATCCGACCGGCCCCGAAGCCACCGCCGCCTTGCAAGCGATGCGGGGCGCCGGGGCGCGGCTCTGCATCCTGTCCCTCTCGGCCCCCCGGCAAGAGGCTTTCGCAGCCCACGGCCGCACCCACGCCCCCGCCATCGGCTTCTGTGGCTTCGGAGCAGGGCTCGACTTCGTCGCAGGCCGACAGCAGCGCGCCCCCATCTGGGTGCGCAAGTTGGCGCTGGAATGGTTGTGGCGCGCCCTCTCGGACCCGCGCCGCATGATCCCCCGCTATGCTGCCTGCATGGCGATCCTGCCCGGTCAGGTGATCGCAGCGCTCCGTCAGCGCTGAGGGTTCATTTATACTCGATCAGGCCGCGTTTCCGTCCCTGCAGGCGGCGCACATGATACCCAAGCGCGCCCCACCCTTCGGCAAAGCGCCCAAGAACCGTCAGTCCGGCCCAAGCAATCCCTTCGCGCCGCGCCAACCGTGCCATCTGTGCCGGGTAGGCCAAGGCCAAGGTCCAACCCAGCGGATGCGCCAACCCCGCGACGATGATCCCGACCGGCCCCGCCACACCCCACAGCAAGGCGCGGCGGGTTTCGGCGACCCAGTGTCGTTCTGGCCCGCGGCCATGCAGATCCGCTCCTTCGGCAAAGGCGTGCCCCGACCGCACCATCCGCCGCCACCACTGCCCAAAGCGGAACAGGGCCGCGTCATGCAGCGTCATCTCTGCATCGATCCGCCAAACCGTGCCGCCGAGAGAACGCAAACGCAAGCACAGCTCCGGCTCTTCTCCCGCGATCAGATCCTCGCGGTAGCCACCCACCTCCATCACCGGCGCAAAGCGCATCAGTGCGTCGCCGCCACAGGCCTTGGCCTGACCGACGGGGGTGTTCCATTCCCGGTCGGCCATCCGGTTGTAAAGCGATGCCTCCGGAAAACGCTCGCGCCGTCTGCCGCAGACAACGACCGCGTCAGCATGGTCCGCGAAGGCACGTAAGGCCGCGTCGATCCAGCCTGCGTCCAGCACACAATCGCCATCGAGAAATTGCACATAGTCTGGCGGTGTTGGCGCCAGAACACGCAAACCGGCATTCCGCGCCCGCGCGGCGGTGAAAGGCTGGTCCAGATCCAGCGCCACCACCTCTGCGCCGGCATCCCGTGCAGCAGCAACCGACTGGTCGGTTGACCCGCTGTCGACGTAGATGATCCGTCGCACCTGCCCTTGCAGCGACGCCAGACAGGCGACAAGGCGCGCGCCTTCATTCCTGCCGATCACCACGGCATCCACTGTCACGGGCATGCTTGCCAACCTTGCGCTTTCCACCCCTGATCCTAGATTTGAAATGCCGCCGTGACCATGCTTTGCGAATGGCCGCGGGCGGTCAATGCCTTTCATTTTAGAAGATAATCTGCTAATCATGATGGCAACTGGACGGGGGTCTGGCAGGTTCGGAAAGGCATCGATGCGCAAGGTGGCATCGGGGCCGGGTCGGACAAGCCTAAAATCGGTGCCTGCCAAACGGCAGGTTTTGGTTTCGGCAAGCAGCCCCGGTGCTGCGCTTTTCAGGAGCGTGCCAGGTCATGGCCCGACACAGTAACTTGGCGCTACCTTTAGAAAACCAACGGAATATGGGAATTTTGGCGATGGCCGAGGATGGCGATGCCCCATCGCGGCGTGACCGCGCGCTCTCGGTTTCCGTCTTTCGTCCGGGCCGCTCGGCGGAACGGGAGATCGATCCGCCTGACCCGGATCAGGGGCGGGACATCTTTGTCGATCCCTATCCGCTGGCACTTTTCAATGCGGCGCGCGTCTGGGAATCGCTGAATGCGATGACCCTGAATGGCGACCACCTCGCAAGAAACGGTTTGTTTACAAACCCGGACCAAAGCCTTGCCGGACCCGCGTTCGACATTTTGCGCACCCGGATCGCGCAGGCGATGGCAGAACGCGGCTGGCGCCGGATCGGCGTGACATCGCCCACACATGGGTGCGGCAAGTCCTTCACAGCCGCCAATCTTGCGATGGCTTTGGCCAGACGTCCGGGCAGCCGCACGGTTCTGATGGATCTCGATTTACGCAGGCCCAACATGCACACGCTCTTTGGTGTTACGCCAAATGGCGCGCTGCGCGGTTTTCTGGATGGCACGCAACCGATGGAGTCTCTCTTTGTGCGGGTGGGCCGCACATTGGCCATCGCCTTCAACGGCGAAGCGGTGCCCGATGCTGGCGACATCCTGCACAGTTCCGATACCACGCAAGCTCTGGACGCGATGGAAGTGCAGTTGGACCCGGAAATCACAGTCATGGACCTGCCGCCCGCATTGGTGAGCGATGATGTCTTGGCCATGAAGGGCAAGGTGGATGCCGTGCTGCTCGTGGCGGATGGCACGCAAACCACCGCCAAGGAAATCCGGGCCTGTGAAACGCTGTTTGAAAATCGGCTCCCCTTGATGGGTGTGGTGCTGAACCGCGCGCAGGATCTGGGCTTGGGTCGCTTACGCTACAGGCGGGGCTGAGGCATGGGGCCGATCCAGACTATTGAAGACCTGCTGGGGCTGATCCGGCGCCGCTTCTGGGTGATTGCTGCGGTGAGCCTGTTGGGCACCCTGATGGCCATCTGGTATGCCAAGACCCGCCCCGATGTGTTCGAAACAGCCTCTGTCTTGCAGGTGGAATTGCCGATGGTCACCGATGGCGGTCAGGCGCCTGCCTTGCCGGTGAACGTGCTGCAACTGCTGACGAGCATCGAACAACGGCTGACGACGCGCGACAACCTGATCGCGCTGATTGATCGTCATGGCCTGTTTGCGGATGCCCCGGGCATGTCGATCGAAGACAAGGTTTTCGCGATGCGGCAATCGGTGAGCTTTCAAAGCGTGACAGGGCCCTCTGGGGCATTGTCCGCCTTGATCATCTCGGCACGCGCGGGAGAGGCAGAGGATGCGGCGCGGATTGCCAATGACCTTGCGCAAAGCGTGCTGGACATGGGGGCCGAGGGTAAGCGCGCCACTGCGGAGGCAAGTTTTGGCTTTTTCCGAGAGCAGGAGAACCGACTGTGGGAGCAGATCACCGCGCTGGAAGCCGAAATTGCTGCTTATCGCGATGCCAACCGCAGCGCCCTTCCGGGCGTGCGCGAGGCACGGCAGGACCAAATCGCGGAACTGGAAACCTCACTGCGCGCGCTTGAACAGGAAATCACGGGTTTGCAGAGCGAAGAGGCCCAATTGCGTGCCCTGCCCACCCAACGCGCCACCGATCGACGGCGGCTTGAAGAGCTTCGTCAGCGGCTTGTGGTGCTGGATGCACAGCGCGCCCCCTTGGCCGAGCGCAAAGCCAATCTGGAAGCAACGCTAGGAGACACTGCCGAGGTAGAGCGCGCGCTTTCGGGTTATGAACGGCAGTTGCGGCAGTTGCAGGATCAATACACGGTCGTCTCACAACGGATGGCCGAAGCCGAAACCGCGCAAAGCCTTGCGTCGCGGCAACAGACGGAACGGTTTTCCATGTTGGAGCGCGCGATCACGCCGGATTATCCGTTAGGATCAGGGGCCAAGAAAATGGCGATTGCCGGGTTGATCGGCAGCGCCGGACTGGGGCTGCTGCTCGCCTTTTTGCTGGATCTGATGCATCCGGTGATCCGCACCGCCTCGCAGATGCAGCGGGAACTGAACCTGTTGCCCGTGGTGTCCATCCCAGAGGTGAAAGCACGCAGCCGCAGACCGACGGGCCGCAAGGCCATTGCATCGCTGATCGAAAACGAGGCTGGACGGTTGCCCGCCATGGTTGGCATGCGCCGGACGCTGATCTTGGGGGTCGCCCTTCTGATCGTGATGGTTGCTGCCGCCTCGATGATCTGACACCATGCAGTGAACCCGTGCTCCGCCTTTTCAAAGGCGGAGCGTCGAGATCACCTTACCGCAGCCATCAGCAACCTGTGCCCTTGAGCACAACACTGATCGTGCGCCACAGGATGCGCAGGTCCGCCGTGAAGGCGAGCCCGTCATCATAGACGGTGTCATATTCGGCGCGTGCCTGAAACGTCGTCTGGTTGCGCCCAGCCGTTTGCCAATAGCCGGTGATCCCCGGGCGCAGGGCATAATAGGCACTGCCTGGATAAAGGCTGCGCTGTTCCACCATCATCGGGCGTGGCCCCACAAGACTCATGTCGCCCTTGAAAACGTTCCAGAGTTGCGGGAGTTCATCCAGCGAAGAGCGGCGCAGGAACCGACCAAACCGCGTGATGCGGGGATCTTGGCGCAGCTTTTGCGTGGCATCCCACTCCGCACGCGCGGTCGGGTCGCGCTGTAGCAGATCCTGCAATTGGGACTCGGCGTTGTGAACCATCGAGCGCAGTTTCCACATGCGAAAGGTCTTGCCGCCTTTGCCAACGCGCAGCTGGCTGTAAAATGGGCGTCCCCCCTCTAGCGCAACGCCGATGGAAAGCGCTGCGATCACCGGCACGATGACAGGGGCAGCCACAACAATCGCTGTCACATCAAAGGCGCGCTTGAAAACATTGCGGTAAAACCCAAACGGGCGCTTCCACAAACGCGGAAGCGGCCCGACGACAGACGGGGGCGCTTGGATCGGTTCTGCGGGGCGGACAGGAAACTCACGAAAGGTGAAAGACATTAGCCAATCCTCCCGGTTGCCCGTGGCGCAAATCGCAACAATTCAGCTCGGTTATATTCAAGGTGGGACAGGTCGGCGGGGTTCCGGCCTGTCCTGAATGGCAGCACATCAAACATCATCATCAGCACTCGGATCAAGCGCCCCCACCTGCAGTTTACCCGGGGAAAAGGATGTTTGACGACAGCTTTTCGCGGCGCGAAGGTCATTCTCAAGCCGCAATTCCGCAGATATTTCGCCGTGGGTTCGACAAGATTACGCCACAAACAGCTTGGGCGTGCACGCGGCACTGTCGAGTATCGCAAGGGTTTCATCCTTCTGGAACCGTGATTCGCCGAAATCGTGGAGCGCGAACGAGAGACAAGCGCGCACCGCCGTTTTTGGCCTTGGCGCCCAGACTGCCAATAGCCGGAGCATTGTTAAAAAATCGTGAACAATCCATGGCGCCAAGACAGAGACTGTCCAGACCGGGCGTTCAGCGCGCGCCGGAACTTCGAGGGCGGGCGTGAGCGTCGTCAAACTTCTTGCATCCCCGCAGCGCAATGGTGATCTTGCGCGCACTGTCGCGGCAAGATGCCCGGCCCTGTGGAGCTGCTCTTGAAGATCGCCTATCTGGTCAACACCTACCCGCGCAGCTCGCTCACCTTCATCCGGCGCGAGATTCTGGCGCTTGAGCGGCTGGGATGGGATGTGCATCGCTTTGCCCTGCGCTCGGATCGGCCGTCGCTGGTGGAGCCTGCGGATCTGGCAGAAGACGCGCGCACCGAGCACGTGCTGAAACTTGGTGCCAGCCGTTTGGCGGCCTCGGCATTTGGCTGGATGGCGCGACATCCACGACAGGCGGCGCGTGCCTTCGCGATGGCACTGTTCTGTGGCGCACAAAACGCAAAAGGCACGCCCGGAAGCGGCGGGCGTTTGCGGCACATGATCTACCTGATCGAAGCGGCACATCTGGCACGGCGCTGCCAAGATCTGCGTTTGTCTCATCTTCATGCCCATTTCGGCACCAACTCCGCGACGGTCGCCATGCTGTCGGCAATCATGGGCGGGCCGGGGTATTCCTTCACCGTTCACGGGCCCGAGGAGTTTGACGCGCCCAGAGCGCTCGCCTTGGGCACCAAGGCCGATCACGCCCTGTTCACGGTGGCCATTTCCAGCTTTGGACGCAGCCAGATCTGTCGCTGGGCCGATGTCGAGACATGGCCGCGCCTTCATGTTGTGCATTGCGGAATCGAGCCTTGGAGCTTTCCTGATCCGGCACCGATGCCGAAGGGAGGCCCGCATCTGGCGGCGATCGGGCGCCTGTCCGAGCAAAAGGGCTTTGGCCTGTTGATCGAAGCCATTGCTCAGGCGCGTGCCGAGCTGCCAGATCTGCATCTGACGCTGGTCGGCGAAGGCCCGCTGCGCCCCGAACTGGAGGCGGCGATTGCCCGACACGGACTTGCCCGCCACGTCACTTTGACCGGATGGCAGGATGAAAGCCGGGTGCGCGAGACATTGGCACAGGCTCAGGCGCTTATTGTGCCGTCTTTTGCCGAAGGTCTGCCCGTGGTGATCATGGAGGCGATGGCGGCGGGTCGCCCAGTGATTGCCACAAGCATCGCGGGTATCCCAGAACTTGTAACCCCCGAAACCGGGTGGCTGGTTCCCTCGGGGGATGCGATGGCACTTGCTCAGGCGATCCGCCAGATGGCCGCCGCTTCGTCGGACCAACTGGAACAAATGGGGCAAGCGGCGCGTCAGCGTGTGATGGACCGCCACGACATTGACCGCGAGGCCGAAAAACTGACGCTCCTTTTCGCCAGCAAAGGCCATCCGTGATGTCTGCATCCTTTCAAGTCATCTGTGCCAGCAATTCCGACGCAATCCTCGCCGCCAATCTTGGCGCCTCTCCCTGTTTCGCGCAGGGCCTTCCGCTTCATGTGGAGCGGGGGGCCGCATCGGCGACCACCGCCTATAACCGCGGGCTGGACGCGACGGCGGGTGATATCGTGATCTTTGCGCATCACGATGTTTTCTTGCCCGAAGGCTGGGATGCGCTGCTGGCGGCGCGCTTGGACGAGTTAAGCCGCATTCACCCCGATTGGGGGGTCGTCGGTGCATTTGGCGTTGGTCCTGACACCCGGCAATTCGGCCCGGTCTGGACGTCCTCTCTGGGACAGATCATCGGCCGCGTTCCTCTGGCGCCAGAACCCGTCATCAGTCTGGACGAAATGCTGATCGTGCTGCGCCGCGCCTCGGGTTTGCGCTTTGACGACAGCCAGCCCGGTTGGCACATGTATGGCACGGATATTGTCTGCCGCGCGCGTGCGTCAGGACAAGGGGCCTTTGCGCTAGGGCTGCCCTGCATTCACAATGATCGGTTTCATGATGCGCTTGGGGCCGATTTTACCGAAAGCTATCGCTGGATGCAGGCGCGGTGGCCAGCTTATCTGCCGATCCAGACACCTGTCACCAAACTGAGCCGATCAGGCCTGCACCTGATGCGTGAGCGCTGGAACATGCGCAAGTCTATCGAGATGCGCGCGGGCGACTCGGTTGATACGGGCGCACCGGCCGCAGAGCTTGCCAAACGCTGCGGCTGGGCCGACCTTCGCCCTTCACTGGACTAAAGCCGCTTGATCGCCTCGGCCACGGCAAGACCAAGGGCAGCATGCGCCTCGGGCTCGAAATGGATGCCATCCTGTGCGCTGACTTCGATCACCGTGCCCGCATCGAAGAACCCAATGCCGCGCGCCTCTGCCAGGGCCCGGTAGCGTTCGGGCAAACCTTGGCTGCGAGCGGCGGCCCCCAGAAACTCTCCGGCAATCGGCCCCACTTCTACCACCGGGGGCGGGCAGATCAGCAGCAGCTTGAACCCGCTGTGACGCTGCTGCATCTCAAGGCTGAGTGCGATATCGACCAGCCCCGCGACACCAGCCGTGACGGCTTCGGGCGTGGCCGAAAACCTTGCCTTGACGTCATTGGTGCCAAGCATGATCGTCAGCACATCGACCGGACCGTGGCTTTGCAAGGCGATCTTCAGCCCGTCCTGTCCGTTCATATGCGCCCCCATCACCGGATCGGCGAATTGCGCGGTGCGTCCTGGCAAACCCTCTTCGGCAAGTTCCCACCCCACTCCCAAGGCGCGCGCGCACACCTGTGGCCACCGCACGCCCGGACCGAAGCGGTGATATTCCCCCCGCGTCACGATCGGCGGCGTGCCGTGGGTGTTGCTGTCGCCAAAGGTCATCAAAAACGGCATTGCTTTCTCCCCGCCATGCTGGGCACAGGCTAAGGGGAGAAACCGCCGTCGTAAATGCCCCTTCCCCCTTGGCCTTTGCGTCGGCTGTGCGCATATATGGGACGAAGTTTTCAGCCGGATGAGGGATCAGATGTTCAGCCTAGGTGAAAAGCCTGCCGCCGCGCCCAAAAGCGACCTGATCAAGGACACGACAGAGGCCACATTCATGGCCGATGTGATCGAGGCCAGCCGTGAGGTTCCGGTCATCGTCGATTTCTGGGCCCCTTGGTGCGGCCCGTGCAAGACACTTGGTCCGGCCCTTGAAGCCGCAGTGAAAGCGGAAGGCGGCAAGGTCCGCATGGTCAAGATCAACGTTGACGAGAACCAGATGATCGCGGGCCAGTTGCGCGTGCAATCCATCCCCACCGTCTATGCCTTCTGGCAGGGGCAGCCGGTCGACGGGTTCCAAGGTGCGGTTCCGGGCTCGGAGATCAAGAAGTTCATCGACCGGATCAAGGCTTTGGGCGGAGATGGTGGGCTTGCAGAGGCGATTGAGGCGGCGGAGCAGATGCTGGGCGAAGGGGCGGCCGTGGATGCGGCCGAAACCTTTGCCGCCATTCTGGAAGAAGAGCCGGAGAATGCCGCAGCCTATGGTGGTCTGATCCGCAGCCATCTTGCCCTTGGCAACCTTGAGCAAGCTGAAACCCTTGCCGCAAACGCGCCCAAAGCGATTGCTACCTCCAAAGAAGTCGAGGCCGCTCGAGCGCAGATTGCCTTGGCAAAGCAAGCCGCCAACGCCGGGCCCGAGCAAGACCTGCGCAATGCGGTTGAGGCCGATCCGGAAAACCATCAGGCGCGCTATGATTTCGCTGCCGCCTTGCTGGCTGCTGGCAAGACCGAAGAGGCGGTTGATCAATTGCTGGAGTTGTTCCGGCGCGACCGCGAATGGAATGAGGGGGCCGCCCGCGCCCAGTTGTTCACGATCTTTGATGCCTTGGCCGCGAAGGACCCGATCGTGATGAAAGGCCGCCGCAAGCTGTCTTCGATGATATTTGCCTGATCTCGATTGCGGCCTAGGTAACGGAACATGATCACAGTATCCGACCTGCCCGACACAATCCCGGTGTTTCCGTTGCCCGGCGCCCTCATGCTGCCGCGTGCGCGGTTGCCGCTGCATATCTTCGAGCCACGCTATTTGGCGATGATCGAGGATTGCATGAAAACAAAGGCGCGGCTGATCGGTATGATCCAGCCGCGCGAAACACCGGGCGGGGAAAAGCGGCTGCAGGCCATCGGCTGCGCAGGCCGCCTGACGGGCTTTTCCGAGACTGAGGACGGGCGCTATATGATTACCCTCTCGGGGATTTCGCGCTTTCGTATCCGTGAGGAAGTGCAGGGATTTACACCTTATCGCCGCTGTCAGGTGGATTGGTCGCCCTTTGGGCGCGATCTCAGCCGTGAGGATGAGTCGGACCCGGGCTTTGATCGGCCTGCGTTTCTGCAATTGCTGGGGCGCTACCTCACCACGCTAAACCTTGCCACCGACTGGGACAGCCTGAAAGAGGCAGAGACCGAGTTGCTGATCAATTCACTGTCGATGCTGTGCCCGTTTTCGCCCGAAGACAAGCAAGCCTTGCTTGAGGCACCCTCGCTTTCGACGCGCCGGGAAACCTTGGTGACCCTGATCGAATTCGCATTGCGGGGTGGCGCCAGTGACGAGGTGATGCAGTGACAGAGACAAGCCAGACCGAAACCACGCCGCGCGACACGGCGGCGCAATCCATTGATCCGCGCATGTTGGAAAGCCTTGTCTGCCCTGTGTCACGCGCCATGCTCACTTACGATCCCACCGCCCAAGAGCTTGTGTCCAAGGCTGCGCGGCTGGCTTTCCCGATCCGCGATGGCATTCCTGTGATGCTGGTCAGCGAGGCGCGGGCGCTTGACTGAGCGTCTTGCCCGATGACGTTCCCGTGATCCGCGCGTCTTGGTGAAAAAAGAATTCTTCCGGGACGGATTGCCGCGCCTATACTGCGGCATGTTCTTCAGCTGGGAGCCAGAAAACATGAAGTTGATGACGAAGGGACTGATTGCCGGATTGGTGCTTGTTGCCGGTGTTGCTGTTGCAAAGGAAGGCGTTCAAGATCCAACCGTCAAGGCTCGGATGGACCTGATGGGGACCATCGGGATGAACGTCAAAGTTCTGGGCGATATGGCCACGGACAAAGCACCGTTTGACGCAACCGCCGCCGCCGCCGCAAAAGAGGCGTTGGTCGCAGCCTCGGCGGATATCGCAGCCAAGTTCGAACCGCAGGCCACCGACCCGGTTTCTGAAGCCAAACCCGAGATCTGGACCAACTGGGATGACTTTGTGGCAAAGGGAGAGGCCTTGAACGCGGCCGCCACCGCCATTGATCCGGCATCGTTGGAGGGCATCAAGGCCGGCATGGGGGCGATCGGCGGCACCTGCCGCGACTGCCACTCCACCTATCGGATGTAAAAGACTACAGAGCCCTAGGCATAAGGCCCTCGGTTCCCGGGGGCCTTATCTCTGTCAGCCGCAAAAGACGCGCGAAATGCGCTCGGCGCGGTCAATATCGATGTTCAACCGTTCCGCGCGGAAGTCCATCGTGACTGCCATATCCGGCCGGATGATCCGCGTTTCCGTGCCAAAGCGCATGGTCTGAAGCACCGAAGCAGGCTGCCCGACCAAACCTTGCAACGCGGGTGCGCCGCAGGCAGAAAGCTCTGGCGATTCCGGCACAACCGGTTGGCATGCCGCCAAAAAGGCGATGGCACATCCGGCAAAGGCTGCGTGTTTCATAACAATCTCCGTTCTTCCGCTCAAAAAGGGATGAGGACCCCCTCGATCCCGTCACGTGAACCTTCAGCCTGTCAGGCCACAGGCGGCATGTCACGTCTTGAGGTGGGCTGCGGCGACGCTCCCGCAGCGGCAGGCAAGAAATCGCCACTCTGGCAGAGGGTTGACCCGGCACCGGCCGCCGCTGCAAGAAGGGCTGACCGTGAAATTCACCTGCCGGGGGTATTGCCTTGGCAGACGGTTTCGCTCAGCCTGCCCGCAAACCGAATGAGGAGAAGCCAATGCGCACCCGTGCCGCCGTAGCCCTTGCCCCCGGCAAACCGCTGACCGTGATGGAAGTCAATCTGGCCGACCCGAAAGAGGGGGAGGTGCTGGTGGAAATCAAGGCAACCGGGATTTGCCACACGGACGAATTCACCCTGTCGGGCGCCGACCCGGAAGGACTGTTCCCCGCCATTCTGGGCCATGAAGGCGCCGGCGTGGTGATCGCGGTGGGACCGGGCGTCAAAAGCCTGAAGGTCGGCGATCACGTCATCCCGCTCTACACGCCGGAATGCCGCGAATGCCCCAGCTGCCTCAGCCAGAAAACCAACCTGTGCACCGCAATCCGCTCCACCCAAGGCCAAGGCCTGCTACCGGATGGCACCACCCGCTTTTCGATGCTGGATGGCACGCCGATCCATCACTACATGGGCTGCTCGACCTTTGCCAACCACACCGTTGTTCCTGAAATCGCCTTGGCAAAAGTGCGCGAAGACGCGCCTTTCGACAAAATTTGCTATATCGGCTGCGGCGTGACGACCGGGATCGGCGCGGTCCTGAACACCGCCAAGGTAGAGATCGGGGCCAAAGCGGTGGTCTTTGGTTTGGGTGGCATCGGGCTGAACGTCATTCAGGGCCTGAAAATGGCCGGGGCCGACATGATTATCGGCGTCGATCTGAACAATGACAAAAAGGAATGGGGCGAGCGCTTTGGGATGACCCATTTCGTCAACCCGAAAGAAATCGAAGGGTCGGTCGTTCAGCACATCGTCGATCTGACAAAAACGCCTTTCGACAAGATCGGCGGCGCGGATTACAGCTTTGACTGCACCGGAAACGTCAAGGTGATGCGGGATGCGCTGGAATGCACCCATCGCGGCTGGGGACAATCCATCATCATCGGGGTGGCTCCGGCGGGGGCGACCATCGAGACCCGCCCCTTCCAACTGGTGACGGGACGTGTGTGGAAAGGCACTGCCTTTGGCGGCGCGCGCGGCCGCACCGATGTGCCGACGATTGTCGACTGGTATATGGATGGCAAGATCGAGATCGATCCGATGATCACCCATATTCTAAGCCTGGATGATATCAACAAAGGCTTTGATCTGATGCATGAAGGCAAGTCGATCCGCTCTGTCGTCGTCTATTGAACCAGTCTCTGGTCAGGGAGAAGCCTCCCTGACCGCCCGACGGATCACCACCATGACACCAGCCAAAGCGAACACCACCAAGGCATTGGCGTCGACGCCCGGTCTGCGCGAACTGGCACGTCTCGGGATTGAGGTGTCGCTGCACCCTTATGACTATGACCCGGCTGCTGATGCGGTCGGGCTGGCGGCGGCACAGGCGCTTGGGCTGGACCCTGCCTTCACCCTCAAGACCCTTATGGTTGAAGTGGATGGCCTGCCTGCCTGTTGCGTGATCCCGTCGAACCGACAGCTTTCGATGAAGCGGGTGGCCGCGGCTTTTGGCGGAAAATCGGCGGCCATGATGCTTCCTGCCAAGGCAGAGCGCCTGACAGGTTACCGCGTCGGCGGCATCAGCCCCTTCGGTCAGAAAAAGGCCGTGCCAACCGCGATAGAGGCGAGCGTCTGCGCGGCGCCGAAGGTCTGGATCAACGCAGGCGCGCGCGGCCTGTTGTTGGGCATCACCCCGACCGACGCCCTGCGCAGTGTGAAGGCCCGCCCAGCCGAGCTTCTGGCCTGACCTGAGACTTTCGTGAAGTCACTTCAGACATCGTGATTTGTGGAAGCCGCCCGAGGTGCCGATAAGGTCCCCGGTTTAAAAAAAGAAGGCAGGCACATGACACGACCTCTCTCCCTCTCCCGGCGCCGCGTGCTCACAGGGGCTGCGGCTCTTGGCACGGCGCTTTGCACTCCGGCTCTCGGTCTGGCACAGGGCGTGACAGGGGCGACGCGCAACAATGTCTCCAGTTTCCAAATGCAGGATTGGCGCGACCATTTCGACAGCCTTGGTCAAGGCGTTATTCTTGCGGATATGGTGTCGCGCGCGGTGCATTACTGGTCGGCGGATGGACAGGATTACCGCATGTGGCCATCATCGGTCCCGATCTCCGAGGAACTGACACGCCGCGGCATGACCGAGGTGATCCGCAAGGTCGAAGGCCCGACCTGGACCCCCACGCCGTCGATGCGAGAGCGTGATCCTTCGCTGCCAAGGATGATTCCCGCCGGCCCCGAAAACCCACTGGGGACGCATGCACTTTATCTGTCATGGCAGTATTATCGTGTGCACGGGACGCATGACACCCGCAAAATCGGACGCCGTTCCTCTGACGGTTGCATCGGACTCTATAACGAACACATCGCCGAGTTGTATGCGCTCGCAAAAATCGGGACCAAGGTCAAATTGATCTGATCCCACCCCGCAACCTGTGCTTTGCTGATCTTGCCGGACAGGCATTTTTGGCAAAGACCACCACCGTGAGCGTCAGCGACGAGGAAATGATCGAAGCGATTGTCACCGTCTTGCTGTCAGACACGCAAGATCTGCAAACGCTTGTTGGTCAGTTGGTCACCCGTTGGCCCACGGCAAGCGCCTTGCAGATCATTCACGGTCTGGCCATGTCCGCCGGTGCGGTCGAGCAGATGCTTGCCGGACCGGTCGCGGCACAGGCCGCGCAGGATGCTTGGCGCATGGCGGGCTTGGTCGGGGTTGATCTGCGCATGATGGAGCAGTTGGACCTGCCGCACAAAACAGCCGGCGACCTGCTCGCCTACTGGCAGGCGCATGACCGCTTCTTTCTGCCCCCGCTCGCATGACGCTTTCCTTGCCTGCTGCAAGATGTCACAAGCGGAGGGAATGGAGAAAATGATGGCCGAAACCCGCACGCCCCGCCTTTGTGTCCTGATCGACGCCGACAACGTGCCCGCAAGCTATGCCGAGGCGATCTTTGAAGAGATCGCCGCGTTGGGAGAAGCGTCCGTCCGGCGGATCTATGGCGACTGGTCGGCACAGCGTCTGGCAGGCTGGGCCAAGAAGGTTGCGGCCCTTGGGCTGGTGGCCGACCAGCAGTTTTCGAATACCAAGGGCAAGAATGCCTCTGACATCGGCTTGGTGATCGCGGCGATGGATTTTCTGCATTCCGGCCTGTTCGATGGCTTTGTTCTGGTCAGTTCGGACAGCGATTTCACCCGATTGGCGGCGCGTATCCGCGAACAGGGTCTGGATGTTTACGGCATCGGCGAAAAGAAAACCCCCGAGGCCTTCCGCATGGCCTGCAAGCGGTTCATTTATGTCGAGAACCTGAGCGCAGGCTCGGATGATCCACCCCGCGCCGCCGCGCGAAACGAACCCTCCGACAGCGCCAGTGCTCCAAAGCCGGGCACCAAGGAAGCGCCGTCCAAAGCGATCCCGCTGATCGTGGCGGCGATGCGGGCCATCGATCCTGACGGGGAATGGTATACGCTTGGACCCTTGGGCCAGTTCATCACCCAAGCCAACCCCGACTTCGACACCCGCACCTATGGCTCGGCCAAGCTGTCAGATCTTGTGCGCAAGTTGCCCCGGTTTGAAGTGCGCCAAGGTCCCGGCGGCCAGTTGGAGTTGCGCGACATCTCCTGATTGCGCACATCCGCCGTGCAAAGCTGTGCCTTTGCGCAAGAATCAAGATCTCCTATGTTGACCCAAAGAACAGGAGGCCAAGATGGGCGAGATTTCTTTGGGGCTGGACACGTTCGGCGACGTCACCACAGGCGCCAACGGTCAGCCGCTGCCGATGGATCAGGTGCTGCGTGACGTTGTCGATCAGGCCGTTCTGGCCGACGAGGTCGGAGTGGACTTCATTGGTTTGGGAGAACATCACCGCGACGATTTCGCCATCTCTGCGCCCGAGATCGTTCTGGCAACCATCGCAGGCCGCACGCGGACAATCCGCCTTGGCACCGCTGTCACCGTGCTGTCCTCGGATGATCCGGTGCGGGCGTTCCAGCGGTTTTCCACTCTGAACGCTCTTTCGAATGGCCGGGCCGAAGCCATTCTGGGCCGGGGGTCGTTCAGCGAAAGCTATGCGCTCTTCGGATATGACATGGCGGATTATGACCAGCTGTTCGAGGAAAAGCTCGATCTGTTCGCCCGGCTCGTGCGTGAGAAAAAGGTCAGCTGGCAAGGCCAGACCCGGGCGCCTTTGAAAAATCAGGTGGTGTATCCGCCGCTGGGGCCAAAGGGTCTGACCACATGGGTGGGTGTCGGGGGCAGCCCCGAGTCGGTCGTGCGCGTGGTCCGGCAAGACCTGCAACTGATGCTGGCCATCATCGGCGGCGATCCGGCACGCTTCGTGCCCTATGTCGATCTCTACCACCGCGCTGTCGCCTCGATGGACGCCAAGGCGCGTCCGATCGGCGTGCACTCCCCCGGTTTCGTGGCAGCAACGGATGAGGCCGCACGCGAAGGCCTGTGGCCGCATTACCGCGAGATGTTCGGCCGCATCGGGCGCGAACGCGGCTGGCCTCCGGTAACCAAAGACAAGTATCTGGCGGAGGTTCAGCATGGCTCGCTGTATGTGGGAAGTCCGGAAACCGTGGCGCGCAAAATCGCCAAAACGATCAAGACGCTGAAAATTCAGCGTTTTGATCTGAAATATGCGACGGGCCCGCAGCCGCACGGCGACCTGATGGAGTGCATCCGGCTGTATGGCGAAACGGTGATCCCGATGGTGCAGGACATTCTGGCGACGGATCGCGCGGTGGCCTGAGGACCGCGCTACAGCACCAGCACCATGTCGCGGTGCGGGATGCCCGCATCGTTGTAAACGGGCCCCTCGGCAACAAAGCCAAGGCGCTCGTAAAAGCCCAAGGCATGGGTCTGTGATCCGAGCTTGGCGCGGGTGATGCCGGGCTGGCGGCGCAGTTCCTCCAGCGCCGCCCGCATCAACTGCGCCCCCAGCCCGGTGCCGCGCGCCGCAGGCAGCACGCAGACCCGCCCGATTTTGCCGGTCTCGCCGATCAGCAACAGTCGCGCCGACCCCATGGGCACGCCGTCGACCGTGGCAAGGATGTGGATGGCCTCGGCATCCTTGTCATCCACCTCGTCGGCTTCCGAAACGCCTTGCTCTTCAATGAAGACGGTTCGGCGCAGGCGCAGACAAGCGGCGATGTCGCGCGTGGCGGCGATGTGGATCATGCGAAATACTCCCGCAGGATACGGGTGTAGATGGCTTTCAGCTGGTGGATCTGCGCGACCTCTACACGTTCATCCACCTGATGCATTGTCTTGCCCACCAGACCGAACTCGACCACCGGGCAATGGTCCTTGACAAAGCGCGCATCCGAGGTGCCGCCCGAGGTGGACGCCACCGGCACACGCCCGGTTTCGGCCTGAACGGCTTGGGCAATCATGGCCGAGAACGCGCCCGGAGGGGTCAGGAAGCTTTCCCCCGAGATTTGCACGCGCAGATCGATCTGCACGCCCGTTTCAACCGCAACCGCCTGCGCATGATCCTGCAACCACTGGTGCAGGCTTGCGCCGGAGTGCAGATCATTGAAGCGGATGTTCACAGTGGCCTGCCCGCGCGCCGGGATCACGTTGTTGGCGGGGTTGCCGCAATCGATCGTGGTGATGGCGAGGGTTGAGGCATCGAAATGGGCGCTGCCCTCATCCAGCGGCCGCTCTTCCAGCCGGGCGAGCAAACGGACCAAGGCACTCATCGGGTTTTTCGCACGATGCGGATAGGCGGAATGCCCTTGCACCCCGACCGCCGTGATATAAGCGGTCATGCTGCCACGACGGCCGATCTTCATCATTTCGCCCATCTCATTGGGGCAGGTCGGCTCGCCCACAAGACAATGCGACATGCGCTCTCCCTGCGTGGCCATCCAGTCCAGCAAGGCCAGCGTGCCATCAACCGAGGCGCCCTCTTCGTCGCCCGTGATGGTCAGGATCACCGCGCCATCAGGCGGGCTTTCACGCACGAAATCGATCGCGGCGGCGACAAAGGCCGCCACGCCGGATTTCATGTCGGTGGTGCCGCGCCCGTACATCCAGCCGTCCACGATCTCGGCGCCGAAGGGGTCATGCGTCCAGGCGGAGGCATCGCCGACGGGCACCACATCGGTATGGCCGTTGAACCCGAGACTGCGATTTGCGCCGCGCAGCCCCCAGCGGGCGAAAAGGTTGGGGACGCCGTTGCGGTCGACGCGGGTGCAGGCGAAGCCGGCGCCGGACAGCAGCCGCTCTAGCAGGACCAGCGCGCCGCCTTCGGCCGGGGTGACGGTGGGGCAGCGCACCAGATCGGCGGTCAGGGCAACGGGATCAATGGCGGCGGCGGTCATGCGTGGCTCCGGGTTGGGACAGCGCAGGCATAGCTTTTGTCGCGCCGCCCCGCAACCTTGGGCGGGGCCGGGTCAGTCGTAGAGGGCGGTCATCTGGGCCACGATCACCGAGTTTTCCTCGAGCGCCCGCAGCATCAGGGCTTCCTCTTCGGGGTCGATCTCGACGCCTGCCTCTTTCTGTTCATCGAGCGAGCCATGGCCTTCCACCTCGAGCACGGCGAGGTCGGCCTGTTTGAGGATGGCCACGGTTTCGCGGACGGCCTCGGCCTCGTCGACGCCGCTGGCGTAGCACATCAGGGCCCCGCCGGTGGCTTTGGGGGGGAGGTCGTCGCCGGGTTTGCGGCCCACCTGCACAAGGAGGGTGTAGACCTGCTGGCGGCTGGGCTTGGGGGTTTTTTCATCGGACATGAGGGCAGCCTTTCGCGGCGCGTAACACAGGGGGTCAATTGAAGGATTCCCACAATATCAATCAGTTGACACTGTGGGATTCATCAATTCTTAACACTTCTCGCAAGGCGGCCTTGCGGGGGCGTCAGTCGCGCAGCAGCTCGTTGATCGAGGTCTTGGAGCGGGTTTGCGCATCCACCTTTTTCACGATCACGGCGCAATACAGGTTGATGCCGTTCTTGGAAGGCATCGAGCCTGCCACCACGACCGACCCGGCGGGCACTTCGCCATACATCACTTCGCCGCTTTCACGGTCGACGATCTTGGTGGATTTGCCGATGAACACGCCCATGCCGAGCACCGAGCCTTCGCGCACGATGCAGCCTTCGACCACTTCGGAGCGCGCCCCGATGAAGCAGTTGTCTTCGATGATGGTGGGGCCTGCCTGCATCGGCTCCAGCACGCCGCCGATGCCGACGCCGCCCGAAAGGTGCACGTTCTTGCCGATCTGGGCGCAAGAGCCGACGGTGGCCCATGTGTCGACCATGGTGCCTTCATCGACAAAGGCGCCGAGGTTGACGAAAGAGGGCATCAGCACCACGCCCTTGGCGATATGGGCCGATTTGCGCACGATGCAGTTGGGCACGGCGCGGAAGCCTGCGGCGCGGAATTCTGCCTCGCCCCAGCCGTGGAATTTGCTATCGACCTTGTCCCACCACGACGACCCCTGTGGGCCGCCCGATTGCAGACCCATGTCTTGCAGACGGAAGCCCAGAAGCACCGCCTTTTTCGCCCATTGGTTCACATGCCAGTCGCCGCCCGCGCGGCGTTCGGCCACGCGCAGGGTGCCTGCGCCAAGCGCGGCCAGCGTGGATTCAACAGCATCGCGCGCCTCGCCCTTGGTGGCGGGGGTGAGGCTGTCGCGGTCTTCCCATGCGGCTTCGATGGCGGTTTCCAAGGCGGCGTTTGACATGCTGTCACCCTTTTTCGGTTGGTCCTGTTGCGCCCTGCCTATAGAGCTTGGGGAGAGTTCACGCAATGAAAAGGCAGGTCATGAAAGACGAACCCCGCGCCCACCCGTTCCGCGACAGTGTTGAAGATGTCAAGGCAGCGGATCTGTGCCCGGACACGCCGCAGACCCGCGCCCCGGCCTATCGGCTGGCCTTTGCGGACACCGATTTCCTGACGCGCGAGGAATTGCGCCCGGTGCGGTTGCAGCTGGAATTGCTGAAACCGCAACTGGTGCTGGACGAACGCGGCATCCGGTCGACCATCGTGCTGTTTGGCGGCGCGCGGATTCCGGCAAGCCCCGAGGCGGGGCGCACGCCTGCCTTGGCGGCGCTGTCGGCGTTTTATGAAGAGGCGCGGCGGTTTTCGCGGCTGATGACCGAGCGCAGCATGGACAGCTATGGGCGCGAGAACGTGATCGTCACCGGCGGCGGGCCGGGGGTGATGGAGGCGGGCAACCTTGGCGCGCATGAGGCGGGCGGGCAGTCGATTGGTTTGAACATTGTGCTGCCGCATGAACAGGCGCCAAACCCCTATGTGACGCCGGATCTGTGTTTCAACTTCCACTATTTCGCCATTCGCAAGATGCATTTCCTGATGCGGGCCAAGGCGATTTGCGTGTTTCCGGGCGGCTTTGGCACGCTGGACGAGATGTTCGAGGCGCTGACGCTGATCCAGACGCAGCGGATGAAGCCGATTCCGTTTTTGCTGTTTGGCCGGGCGTTCTGGGAAAAGATCATCAACTGGGAGGCCTTGGCCGAGGCCGGCACCATCAGCCCGGAAGATCTGAAACTGTTCCGCTTTGTCGAGACGGCGGAAGAGGCGATTGCCGCGATTGACGGCTGGGCGTAAGCGCCCAGCCACCCTTAGTAATCGCGTTCGTAGAAGATGCCGATGCCGGTGTCGCCCTTGGCACCGACACGGCCCTTGAGCGTGACGTTATCGGTGATGTCGAGGTTCAGGTTGATCTGGCTTTTGCCATCCTGATCGACGACGATTTCGGAATAGACGTTCTCGCTGAGGTATTTGCCCGCCGTCAGCTGCGTGGTGCCTTCGGCGGTGGTCTGCACATCCAGATCGTCGAGGCCAAAGCCTTGGCGCAGGCGGCCGACGATGCCTTCGCCGCCGCGCCCGGCAAGGGTGGCCACCGCATTGGCCAGTTGCAGCGCTTGCAGAGCCGAGAGGGATTCCAGCCTGCGGCCAAACAGGAGTTGCGACAGCACCTCTTCCTGCGGGAGTTGCGGGTTGGAGGTGAAGCGCACCTCTGGGTCGCGGGCGGTGCCTTCGATGATGACGTTGCTGGTGATGTTTTCGTTGGTGCTGCTGGCGATGATGCTGAGGTTGGCGTCGAAATCGCCTTCGAGCGAAAGCGAGGCTTCGGTCAGGGTGAGGCGGCGGCCGAGGATATCAAGGCGGCCCCGGATGAGGTTGAAGGCGCCCGAGGGGATGATGTCGTCGGTGGTGCCCATGAGGCGGAGGGTGCCCCCCAGTTCGGCATCGAGCCCCCTGCCCCGGATGAAGAGCTGGTTGGGGGCCGAGATTTCCACATCCAGTTCAAAGGGCAGGCGGGGGGTTGAGGCTGTGGCGGCGGCCGGGTCGGCGATGAGGCCTGCGCGGCGGCGGGTTTCGCGGACGGCGGCGGGTTCGCCGATGTGCTGGAGGCCGTCGAGCATTTCCTGCCCGCTGAGGCCGGTGGCGGCGATGCGGATTTCGGTTTCCGGCAGCGCGATGCGCCCGGTGATGCGGGCGCCGCCGGTGAGCGGGCCGGTGATGCGCAACTGGCCATTGGCAAGGGCGCGGTAAAGCTGCGGATCGCGCAAGGTGACGCCCGAGACGGTGAGGCCAAGGTCGGCGCGGTAAGGCGCTGTCAGCGAGACCGGGCCGCTGAGCACGAGGCGGCCCCCGGTGGAGACGGCGGCGCTGGTGCTGATCTGGGCGGAGCCGGAGGCGAGACTCAAGCTGGCGTCGATCGACTGAAGGCTGAAGGGCAAGGTCGGGTCGGCAAAGGTGCCGCCCGAGAGGTTGACGCGACCGGAGAGCGACGAAAGCGCAAGCGGGCCGTTCAGCGCGAGATCGACGGAGAGCGGGCCCGAGACGACGCGGTTGCCAAGGAAGGGGTTGGCAAGGCCGGCCTGCGCGCTGCCGCGCAAGGTGAGGTTGGCGCTGGAGAAATTGGTGGCAAGCTGGCCCGCGATGCGCGCGTCGATGCTGCCCGGCCCGGTGCCGGTGAGCGCGATTGTATAGGCGTCGCCCCCTTCGACGGCGGTGCCCGAAAGGGTGACGGGGCCGGGGTATTCGGGCAGCAGCAGGCCAAGGTTGGCGAGGCGGGCGGTCAGGTCGATTTCGCGCCGCGTGTCGGTGGCGCGTCCGCTGGCCTGCACCGAAAGCTGCGGGTTGGTCAGCGACAGGGTGTCGATGCGGAGCTGGCCCTCTTCGACGCGCAGGGCGGTTGTGAGTTGCGAAGGGCCAGCGAGCAGACGGTCGGCATCGGGGTTGCCGAGGCGCAGGTTGGCGGTTTCGGCGCTTAGGGAGAGGGCGGCGGCCTGAGGCGTGCCGGTGAGTTGCGCGGTGGCGGTGACGCGGCCGCCGTATTCCGGGCGCAGGCGCGAAAGATCTTGCAGGGCAAGTTGGGCGGTGATGTCGCTGCCGGCGCTGGCCAAGCTGCCGCTGGCCGAGACGGTGGCGCCGGGGGTGGTGACGGTGAGTTGCTCGAGGGCGAGCGCGCTGTCGCGCAGGTCGGCGCGCAGGGTGACTTGCGAGGTGCCGTCGAGCAGGCGGTCGGCCTCGGGGACGCCGATGCGCAAGGCGGTGGCGGTGAGATCGGACTCGATCCGGGCGGTGCCTTCGGTGAGGGGGCCGGTGAGCCGCAGGCCGCCGGTGATGCGGCCGCCATAGTCGGGACCGAGGCGGGAGAGATCGGTCATCGCAAGGGTGAGCGTGAGGTCGGCAGCGGTGGAGGTGAGGGTGCCGGAGCCATCGGCGGAAAGCGAAGGCGCGCGCACGGCAAAGCTGCGCAAGACGGTGCCGCTGGTGTCGCGGCGGATGTCGAGCGCGATGCTGGACGGGCCGCGCAAGAGGTTGTCGGCCTGCGGGACGTCGAGGGTGAGGTTCTGACCGTCGATCCGGGCCTGCACGTCGAAATCTCCGGCGAGCGGGCTGCCTTGGCCCGAGGCGGTGACGGTGCCGCGCCCGGAGAGCGGGCGACCGGCGAGGCCGGAGAGCGGGGCAAGATCGGTGGCGTCGAGCGTGAGGCGGCCCCGGGTGCGGAAGCCTTCGGACAGGCCCGCGATTTCGCCGCCTGCCGAAAGGGTCAGCGGGCCTGCGGCAAGGTTGAGCGCGCCGATGCGGGTGACGCCGGAGCCTTCTTGCCAGAACAGGCGGGCGCTGCCGATGACGCTGCTGCCCAAGGCCTGTGAGAGGGCCGGGTCTTGCAGCGCGATGCCATCGCCGGTCAGCGTGAAGCTGCCATCCACCACATTGCCGCCCGGTGCCCGCGCGATGCGGCCCGCGCCGCGCAGCACCACGGCACCAAGGCGCGCCGAAGGCGTCTCGACCCCGGTGGCGTCGATCACCGCGCGCCAAGAGTCACTCGTGCCTGCGTTATAGCCGATCTCGACCGCGGCCGAGCGGACCGAGACGCCCGCATCAAAGCCGGGGATCAGCACCGGCGCATCCTCGGGATCGCGCAGCACACCGCTGAGCGCAATCACCTCGGGCAGGCCATCGGCGGCAAGGGTGGTCTGGCCTGTGAGATCAAGAGACCGCGCGCGCAAGGCAAGCTGCGACAGATCAAGCCGCCCGGTGTCGGAGCGTTCGCCCGTGACCGCCAGACTGACGGACTCGCCCAGAAAATCGGCGTATTCGGGGATGAAGAGCGGCGCCAGATCGCCCGACAGATCGGCGTTGAACCGCGTGCCGCCCGTATCGGTGCCCATCAGGGTGACGGTGCCCGCCAGACGTTCGGCCCCGTCGCTGCTGAGCGCGATGGTGGAGGTGAAGTTGGTGAGCGGGCCTGCCCCGCTGATCTGAAGCGCCACGGCGGGCTCCCCGGGCAGATCGAGCAGCGTGGCCGCGATGCCGCCTGCGTCTTCCACCGCGTTCAGGTCGAGCGACAGTTCCGTGGTGTCATTGGCATAGGCGGCGACCAGCTCGACCCGGCCATCGGGGCCGGAATCGGTGCGGTTGATGGTGAGCGCGGCGGTGCCATTGCCATCGGCCAGCGAGAGCGAGGCTTCGACCCGGCCTTCGACCGGCTGGCCCAGAAGGGACTCGCCCAGCACCACACGCTCGGCTGCGATGCGCGAGATGTTCACAGACACCGGCAGATCGGGCAGCGCAAAGCCCGAAGCCTCGGGCGCGGGGGCGGTGGAGTCAGACAGGGGCGCGCGCGCGACGATGATTTCGGCGGCGGTCAGTTCGGTGACCGAGACCCGCCCCGTCAGCAGCGCCGAGCGCGACCAATCGAGCACGATGTCATTCAGGGTGAGCCAGATGCCTTGTTCATCGGCGATGGTCAGTTGCGTGGCCGTTGCGCGCGAGGACAGCGCGCCTTGGAAGCCCCTCAAGGTGACTTGGCGGCCCGCGCTGGACAGATTGTCTTCGAGAAAGGCGACGATGGTGCCGCGATCGGTGCGTTCGGCTTCGGTTTCAGGTTCGGCCTGTTGGGCAAAGGCAACAGACGGGGCGGCGATCAGGGCGAGAGGGAGGAGCCAGCGCATCAGAAGGACTGCCCCAAGCCAACATAGATTTGCACGCCCCGGTCTTCGCTTTTGCGCCCGCCTGCGGGGGCGGCCACGTCAAGCCGGATCGGCCCGAAGCCAGTGGCATAGCGCAGGCCAAGACCTGCGCCCGCGTGCCAGTCGCCGGGGCCGTCGAAGAAACTGCCCACATCGACGCGGGCGGCATCAACAAAGCCGACGACGCCGATATTGCGGGTGACGCGGGTGCGCAGTTCCAAGGAGCCCGCGACAAAATGGTTGCCGCCGATCTTGTAGCTGATCGGGCCGCGCAACACGTTGATTCCCAAGGATTGGAACGGCTGGCCACGCACGGTGCCGCCGCCCCCGGAGAAGAACAGATCATCGCGCGGGGTTTCCAGCAGGGCGGAGCCGGTGATGATGCCCGCCTGCGCGCGCGCCGCGATGACAAAGCGATCATCGGCGCCAAAGCCACGATAGCCGCGCAGATCGGCGGTGGCGCGCAGGCCCGAGCCGGTGGTGCCAAAGCCAAGGAAGGGCTTGACCTCGGCCTCGATGTAATAGCCGCGCTTGGCATCGGCGCTGTCATCGCGGCGGTCCCAGACGGCGCCGATGGGCAAGGAGAGACTGCGGAACTGGAAATCGCGTGAGACGCTGCGGTCATCCGAGAATTCGGTGCCGTCGATGATGCTGTAGGCCAGATCAATGCGGCCGGTCAGGCTGTCGGAAAAGATATGGGTGAAGCCAATGCCAGCGCTGAAGGAATTGGCGCGGTAATCGGGTTCGTCGAGATGGTCGATTTCGGTGGAAAAGCGGGCGGTGGTGTCGGGGGTCAGGGTGGCGGGACGGTCGATGTCGAGCCGGAGCCCGTAATCGACGCCGTTGTTGCTCGCCCCGATGTTGCCGACGCGGCCTTCGATGCGCAGGCGTTCTGCCCCGCCCAAAAGGTTGCGGTGCAGCCATGCGGTGGACAGATCAAGCCCTTCGAGGCTGGAAACTTCGGCGCCGAAGCTGAGACGGCGGGTCTTTTCCTCGACCACGGTGATGGTGGTGCCCAGAAGATCGGGCGGGGTGATGCCTTCATCTTCGGTGATGGTGGCGGAGGCGAAGGTGCCGGTGCGGCGCAGGCGGTTTTCGGCGCGGTCGATTTCGGCCGGGTCAAAGACTTCGCCTTGGGGGATGCCCGCGATCTTGCGGATGCGGTTTTCGCGGGTGCGCTGCTGGCCCAGCACATCGACCGGGCCAAAGCGCAGGCGCGGGCCGGGGGTGATGGCAACGCGGGCGGCAAGGGCGCGGTTGGGGTGGTCAGCCACCACGTCTTGCCCGGTGACGCGGGCCTTGGCATGGCCTTGGGCGCGCCAGCCATCGACGCCCGCGGTGACGGCTTGGCGGACAAGGCCGCTGAGCGCGGGTTCGCCGGGGGCAAAGCCATCGGGGAGTTCGGTTTCGGGCGCAAGCGGGGTGACGCTGGTTTGCGAAAAGCGGAACTGCGGGCCGGGATCGACCCGCACCTCGATGCGCGCCACGCGTTGAGGTGCGTCGAGGGGGGCGATGTTCGCGGCCTCACGCCCGTCGAGCAGGACAGAGACGACGGCGGAGTAATGGCCTTGGGCATAGAGCGCGCCCACAAGGCGGCCATATTCGGCGCGGGCGGCGGCGAGCACCTGATCGGGCTGATCTTCGTCATTCGAGAGCGCAAGCAGCGCCGAGGCGGCGCGCAGGGCGCTGCCCAGATCTTCATCAGGGCTGGCGACGGTGAATTGAACCCGGTCGAGCGCGTGGCTGGTGTGGCCGACGGTCAGCGCAGCTGCGAGGCAGAGCACGAAGGGCAGGCGGGACAGGGCGTGTCTGCGCTGTGTCACAGGAACCTCACTTGCGATTGCGGCGAGTATCGCAACAGCCGAGACGATGTGCAATCAACAGCTTGCCGTCCGGGTGTGTTTGGCCATCACATTTCGCGTCTTTCCGCCATTATGGCGAAAGGAGCAGGAAATGCAGTGTCTTAGGACACTTCCACCGCGTCTATTGTGCGGCAATCTCGCGCCCGGGGGAGAGCTGGCTTTCGCTGATGGCCGCGAGCGCGAGGGCGGCGGCCCCATGCGCCCACATCCGCACGCCCCATGCGTGAATCTCGATCGGGGGGCGGGGGCGGCCGGTGTTGACCATCAGATTGTCCATCTCGGCCAGCGTTTCGGCGGCATAGAGGTAGTCATAGCGCATCCGTTCGCCCGACAGGATGATGAGCGCCGGATCGAAGAGATTGACGACATTTGACAGGCCGACGGCAAGGTAGCGTCCGGCGCGGCGGAAGATGCTGCGCGCGGTGGCATTGCCGGCCTTGGCATGGTCATAGAGGCTTTCGAGCAGGACGGTCATGTTCTGCCCTTCCTTATGGCCCCAGTTGAGCGCGGTGGTGGCCTCGCGCGCAAGGGCATAGTCGGCGACGTAAGCCTCCAGACAGCCGCGCTGGCCGCAGCGGCAAAGCGCGCCGTCGAGTTGCACCTTGGTGTGGCCCAGTTCCAGCCCGACGCGCTGCGCGCCGCGATAGATGCGGTGGTTCATCACGAAGCCCATGCCGACGCCATGTTCGATGGTGACCACGGCGAAGTCGGACAGGCCGCGCCCGGCGCCGAACCAAAGCTCGGCCATGGCGACGAGGTTGGTGTCGTTGTCGACCCAGACCGGGAGGCCGACGCGCTGGCTGGTGAGCGCGGGGAGCGGGACGTTGCGGGTGTCGAGCAGCGGGGTCCAGAGGACAAGGCCTTCGGCATTGTCGATGAAGCCGGGCAGGCCCATGCCGATGCCCGACAGATCCGCGCGGGTGAGCCCGGCCTTGGCGCAGACGCGGTCGAGCAGGGTTTCGATCACGGTGAGCAGTTCGGGCACCGTCATCGGGCCGTAGCGGCGCGGGATGCTGTCTTCGGCGATGAGGTTGCCGGCGAAATCGACGATGACGGCGGTTTCGCCGCGATCCGAGATCTTCACCCCCACCACCCGATGCGCCGAGGCACGCACGCCAAGCGCCACGGCCGGACGGCCCCGCACGGTTTCGCCGTCGCGCGGGGGGGCGGCGACCTCTTCGATCAGGCCGGAGTCGAGCAGTTCGGAAGTGATCGTGGTGACCGATGCCGGGCTGACGCCCAGATCCTTGGCGACCTGAACGCGGGGAATCAGACCGGCCGCGCGCACGCGCTCGAACACCTGCTGACGCAGCGGGCGCTGTGTATCGGAGAGCGGCGGGATCAGGGGGCCGACGCCGCGCCGGGCCTCGTCAGGCCCTTGCGGCGTGTAATGGGTCAGCATTTCTTTGGTATCCTAACTAATTAGCACCGCTATTCTTCGCACACCGCCCAAAAATTGCTGCATGGCAGCGATTACCGTAACGATCCTTACTCTCCTCTAGATTTCATCACAATTTTTATTTTGACAACTGAAATTAATACGGGCAATTTTTGCCAGTCTCGGCGAATCTGCCGAACCAGCCATACGCTGGCTGCATCCATAGGGAGGATACACATGCGTAACGCAATCGTGCTCGCCGTGATCGCGGCGACGGGGTTTTCTTCTGCCGCGCTGGCGGAAGGCAAGAAGATCGGCGTGTCTTGGGGGAGCTTTCAGGAAGAGCGCTGGAAAATCGACGAAGCCGCCGTCAAGGCCGCATTGGAAGCCGCGGGCAACGAGTATGTTTCAGCCGATGCTGAATCGTCTTCGGCCAAGCAGCTGACCGACATCGAAGCGCTGATCGCGCAGGGTGTGGACGCGCTGATCATCAACGCTTGGGACAAGGACGCCATCGGGCCGGCCATCGAAGCCGCTGCGAACGAAGGCATTCCGGTCGTGGGCTATGACCGCCTGATCGAAGATGACCGCACCTTCTATCTGACCTTCGACAACGTCGGCGTCGGCCGCATCATCGCTGAGTCGGTCTTCGCAGAAGCCCCCGAAGGCAATTATGCCATCGTGAAGGGTGACCCGGGCGACCCGAATACCGGTTTCCTGCTGCAAGGCATGATGTCGGTGATCCAGCCCGCGATTGACGCTGGCAAGATCACCATTGCAGGCGAAGCCTTCTCGGATGGCTGGAAGCCGGAAAATGCTCAGAAGAACATGGAGCAGATCCTGACGTCGGCCAACAACGACATCGCTGCGGTTCTGAGCCAGAACGACGGCATGGCCGGTGGCGTGGTGGCTGCGCTGGGCGCTCAGGGCCTGACCATTCCGGTCGGCGGCCAAGACGGCGACCATGCCGCAATCAACCGTGTGGCACGCGGCACCCAGACCGTTTCGGTCTGGAAGGATGCACGCCAGCTGGGCAAGGCTGCGGGCGAAATCGCCTCGGCACTGGCCGACGGGGCTGCGCTTGACTCGATCGAAGGCGCGACCAAGTTCTCGGGCGGCGAGAAGGGCATTGAAATGAATGCCATCCTGCTGGCCCCGACCCCGCTGACCCGCGCGAACCTGAACGTGGCCATCGATGCAGGCCACATCACCAAAGAAGCTGCCTGCGAAGGCGCTGTGGCTGGCGTCGTCGGCTGCGAATAAGACCCGGCGCGGCGCGGTGTGCGAAAGCCACCGCGCCGCCCTTTTTGACCCATTCTAGACAGCGCGCCGAGTGCGCCTTTGACGGTGCCGCGCGCAGCCTTTGCGAAGCGCTTTGATACGTCGCGCCTGCTGTCCCTGTCCCCTTAGCGTTGGACGATGCCATGACCAAAACACCTCTTACGGCCCCGCCGGTTGCCCCCGCCCAAGCTGGGGCTGGCGGTAACCCAGTGAAGCGCTTTCTGTCGGCGACCGAGATCGACACACGCCTGTTGGGCATGCTGGCCGCCTTGCTGCTGATCTGGGGCGGATTTCACCTTTACGGCGCCATCGTGAACGGCAATGGCGCCTTCCTGACCCCGCGCAACCTGTGGAACCTGTCGGTGCAGACATCCAGCATCGGGATCATGGCGACGGGGATGGTGCTGGTCATCATCACCCGCAACATCGATCTGTCGGTGGGGTCGCTGATCGGGGTCACCGGCATGACCATGGGGATCTTGCAGGTGGATATTCTGCCGCAGATCTTTGGTCTGGGGCATTGGTCGATCTGGATCATCACCTGCGTGGCCGGGATCGCCTTGGGCGCGCTGATCGGCGCCTTCCATGGCTGGCTGATCGCCTATCGTGGCATCCCGTCCTTTATCGTGACGCTGGGCGGGTTGATGGTGTGGCGCGGCATGGCCTTTATCGCCAATGGCGGCAAGACGATTTCGCCGGTGGACAGCACCTTCGCGCTGCTGGGCGGTGGTCCGGGCGGCAATGTGGGCGCCACCGGAAGCTGGATCGTCGGGCTGATCGCCTGCGCCGGGGTGGTGTGGCTGTTGGTCAACGGGCGTCGGCAGCGGATCAAGCATGAATTCCCGCTGCGCCCGATCTGGGCCGAGGTGACGCTGGGCGCGATTGGCTGTGGTGCCATCATCGGGTCGGTGTTGCTGATGAACGCCTATCCGCTGCCGCGCGGCATTCTGCGCCAGATGGATCTGCCCGATGATGCCTTTGTCTCGCACGGGTTTGCCATTCCGGTGCTGATCATGATCGCGGTGGGCATTGCGATGACCATTCTGATGACCCGCACCCGCTTTGGCCGCTATGTCTTTGCCATCGGCGGCAACCCCGAAGCGGCGGCGCTGGCTGGCATCAACACCCGCTGGATGACGCTGAAGATCTTTGCGCTGATGGGCGCCCTGAGCGGGCTGGCGGCGATCATCGCCTCGGCGCGTCTGAACAGCGCCACCAACGCCTTGGGCACGCTGGACGAGCTGTATGTGATCGCGGCGGCCGTGATCGGCGGCACCTCGCTGGCTGGCGGTGTGGGCACGATCTATGGGGCCATTCTGGGGGCGCTGGTGATGCAGAGCCTGCAATCGGGGATGGTGCTGATCGGCTTTGACGCGGCGATCCAGCGGATCGTGGTGGGCGTGGTTCTTGTGCTCGCCGTCTACCTTGACAACCTTTACCGCGCCCGCACGAAGTGAGGAGGCAGATATGACCATGAACAAGGGAACCCCTCTGGTCGAGATGCGCGACATCTCGATTTCCTTCGGCGGGATCAAGGCGGTGGATCATGTGAGCATCGATCTGCACCCGGGTGAGGTTGTGGGCCTTCTGGGCCACAATGGCGCCGGGAAATCCACGCTGATCAAGTGCCTGTCCGGCGCCTATCAAAAAGACACCGGCGAGATCTATGTGAACGGCGAGCGGGCCGAGATCAACAATCCGCGCGACGCCCGGAATTACAACATCGAGACGATTTACCAGACGCTGGCCTTGGCCGACAATCTGGATGCGGCGTCGAACCTGTTTCTGGGGCGCGAGCTGGTGACGGCGGCGGGCTTTGTGGACGATGCGCAGATGGAGGCGGAGACGCGCAAGATCATGGCGCGGCTGAACCCCAACTTCCGCAAGTTCAACGTGCCGGTTTCTGCGCTTTCGGGCGGGCAGCGGCAGTCGGTCGCGATTGCGCGGGCGGTGTATTTCAACGCCAAGATCCTGATCATGGATGAACCCACCGCCGCGCTTGGCCCGCAGGAAACCCAGATGGTGGCCGAGCTGATCCAAGAGCTGAAGCGGCAGGGGTTGGGCATCTTCCTGATCGAGCATGACATTCATGCGGTGATGGATCTGTGCGACCGCGCGGTGGTGATGAAGAATGGCCAGCGGGTCGGCACGGTGAATGTGGACGAGGTCACCGATGACGACATTCTGGGCATGATCATCATGGGCAAGAAACCGGCAAAGGCCTATTGATGTATATCGGGCTGGATCTGGGCACCTCGGGGCTGAAGGGCATCCTGATGACCGAGGCGCAGGAGGTGGTGGCGGAAGCCACCGCCCCGCTGACCGTGCAGCGCCCGCACGAAGGGTGGAGCGAGCAAGGCCCGAACACCTGGATCGCGGCGGCGGAAACGGTGCTGGACGCGCTGTCGGCGCATGGCCTGGGCGCGGTGCGGGGCATCGGGCTTTCGGGCCATATGCACGGGGCCACGCTGCTGGATGCCTCGGATCAGGTGCTGCGGCCCTGCATCTTGTGGAATGACAGCCGCAGCCATGCCGAGGCGGCCGAGCTGGACGATGACCCGATGTTCCGGCGGCTGACGGGGAACATCGTGTTCCCCGGCTTTACCGCGCCCAAGCTGATGTGGCTGCGCACGCATGAGCCGCGCCTTTGGGAGAAGGTGGCCAAGATCCTGCTGCCCAAGGATTATCTGCGGCTGTGGCTGACGGGTGAGGCGGTCAGCGAGATGTCGGATGCGGCGGGCACCGCCTGGCTGGACACCGGCGCGCGGGATTGGTCGGAGGATCTGCTGGCGGCGACGGGGCTGTCGCGCGGGCATATGCCGGCGCTGGTGGAAGGCTCGGCGGTGTCGGGGCACTTGCGCGCCGGGCTTGCGGCGCGCTGGGGCCTGCCTGCGGGTGTGGTGGTGGCGGGCGGCGGCGGCGACAATGCGGCCTCGGGCGTTGGTGTGGGTGTGGTGCGCGCCGGGGAGGCTTTTGTCAGCCTTGGCACCAGCGGCGTGTTGTTTGCCGCGAATGACGGTTACCAGCCGGACCCGGCGACGGCGGTGCATACCTTCTGCCATGCCTTGCCGAACACATGGCATCAGATGGGGGTCATTCTGGCCTGCACCGATGCGCTGAACTGGTTTGCGCGGCTGACGGGCAGCGATGCCGCCAGCCTCACCGGCGATCTGGGGGCGTTGCAGGCCCCCGGAAAGACGCTGTTCCTGCCCTATCTGGGTGGCGAGCGCACGCCCTTGAACAGCGCATCGGTGCGCGGGGCCTTTGTCGGGCTGGAGCACGCGACCGACCGCGCGGCGGCGACGCGCGCGCTGCTGGAGGGCGTGACATTCGCGTTTCGCGATTGCCGCGATGCGCTGGCGGCCACCGGCACCCGGCTGGACCGCCTGCTGGCGGTGGGCGGCGGGTCGCGGTCGGATTATTGGCTGCGGGCGATTGCCACCGCGCTGGATTGCCCGGTGCAGGTGCCGGTGGCGGGTGATTTCGGCGGGGCCTTTGGCGCGGCGCGGCTTGCGCTGATGGCCGCCACCGGGGCCGGAGCCGAGGTGGCGAGCCTGCCGCGCATCGCGCGGGTGATCGAACCGGACGCGGCGTTGAAAGACGCCTTCGACGCGGGCCATGCCCGCCATATTCAAGCACAATCTGCCATCAAGGGCCTGACATGAGCACGTTTTTCAAAGACATTCCGGCGATCAAATACGAAGGCCCGGAAAGCCACAACGAATTTGCCTTTCGCCATTACAACCCCGATGAGGTGATCTTGGGCAAGCGGATGGAAGACCATCTGCGCTTTGCCGTGGCCTATTGGCACAGCTTTGCCTGGCCCGGCGGCGACCCGTTCGGCGGCCAGACCTTTGACCGCCCGTGGTTCGGCGACAGCATGGATCTGGCGCGGCTGAAGGCCGATGTGGCCTTCGAGATGTTCGATATTCTGGGCGCGCCGTTCTATTGCTTTCACGATGCCGACATGCGGCCCGAAGGTGCCACATTCGCCGAGAGCAAGCGCAATCTGGACGCGATGGTAGACTACCTTGGCCAGAAGCAGGCCGACCACAAGACGCAGCTTTTGTGGGGCACCGCCAACATGTTCTCTAACCGCCGCTGGATGAGCGGGGCCGCCACCAACCCGGACCCGGATGTTTACGCCTATGCCGCCGCGACGGTGAAGGCGAACATGGATGCCACCATGACGCTGGGCGGACAGAACTATGTGCTGTGGGGCGGGCGCGAAGGCTATGAGACGCTTTTGAACACCGACCTGAAGGCCGAGCGGGCGCATGCGGGGCGGTTCTTGCAGCAGGTGGTGGAGTATAAGCACAAGATCGGTTTCAAGGGCGCGATCCTGATCGAGCCCAAGCCGCAAGAGCCGAGCAAGCATCAGTATGATTACGATGTGGCAACGGTTTATGGCTTCCTGAAGGACTTCGGGCTGGAAAAAGAGGTTCAGACCAATATCGAGCAAGGCCATGCCATTCTGGCCGGTCATTCCTTCGAGCATGAGATCGCGATGGCGGCGTCCTTGGGGATTTTCGGGTCGATCGACATGAACCGCAATGACTATCAGTCGGGCTGGGACACGGACCAATTCCCCAACAACCATGCCGAAAAGGCGCTGGCGTTTTACGAGATCCTGCGGGCGGGCGGCTATACCACCGGCGGCACCAACTTTGATGCCAAGATCCGTCGGCAATCCTTGGATGCCGAGGATCTGATTTTGGCGCATGTCGGCGGGATGGACACCTGCGCGCGGGCGCTGAAATGTGCCGCCGCGATGCTGGAGTCGGACGCGTTGGAGGCCAACCGCCGCGCGCGCTATGCCGGATGGGAAACCGATGCGGCCAAGGCCATGCTGGAGGGCGGGCTGGAAGCGGCGGCGGCGCGGGTGACCGCCGAAGGGCTGGAGCCGGAGCCGAAATCGGGCCGCCAAGAGCGGCTGGAGAACTTGTGGAACACCTATATCTGAGGAGGCGCAGATGCAGCGGCGCAGGTTTCTGACTTTGGGGGGGGCGGCGATGGCCGCCGCCCTGATCCCTGCGCGGGCGATGGCCGCTTCTGATCCGGTGCCGGTGCTGACGAACTGGTACAAGCTGACGCTGCAACTGGTGCGGCACACGGCGACCTATTCGCCGCCCGTGGCCGCGCGGGCCTTTGGCTACTTGGGTGTCACTGCCTATGAGGCGGTGACGGCCTGCAATCCGGCGATGACCAGTCTGGCCGGGCAAGTGAACGGGCTGACGCCCCTGCCCCGCGCAGGGACAGGCGCGCATGACATGGCGGCGGTGTTGCAGGCGGCTTTGTCAGCGGCGGTGGCGCATTTCTTTGCCAACACGGGGCCTTCCGGGCAGCGCGCGCTGGCCACCATGACGCGCAAGCTGGATGCGCAGGTGGCCGAAGGCGTGGAGGCCGAGGTGCTGGCGCGCAGCCGTGATCTGGGTGCGGCGATTGCAGGGCATGTCTGCGCTTGGGCCGATGGCGACGGTGGCGCGGTGATTGCCAATATGGGCTTCCCCGAGGCCTATGTGCCGCCCGCCAGTCCGGCGGCTTGGGTGCCAACCTCGCTGGTGCGGCAGCAACAGGCGCCGCTGTTGCCCGATTGGGGGAAGGTGCGGACCTTTGCGATGCCGGCGGGCGATACCTGCGGCCTGCCGCCGCCGCCCGCCTATAGCGAAGATCCGGGTTCGGCGTTTTATGCCGAGGCGATGGAAGTTTACACGGTGTCAAAGGCGCTGACGCCCGAGCAGAACCTGATCGCGCGGTTCTGGTCGGATGATCCGATGCTGTCCTCGACCCCGCCGGGGCATTGGATTTTTGTGGCCAATGACCTGATCTCGCGCCGCGATCTGCCGCTTGAGGTCAGCGTCGACGTGATGGCGCGGCTGGGGGTGGCGATGGCGGATGCCTTCATCGGCTGCTGGCATGAAAAGACCGAATACAACCTGCTGCGCCCGATCACCTATATCCGGCGGGTGATCGACAAGAGTTGGACGCCCTTGCTCAACACCCCGCCCTTTCCGGAATATCCATCGGGCCATTCCACGGTGTCGGCGGCGGCGGCGACGGTGCTGACGGCGGCCTTGGGCGAGAATTATGCCTATGAGGATTTCACGCATGAGCGTGAAGGGCTGGAAGGGCGCGCCTATGGCAGTTTCTGGGAGGCGGCAGAAGAGGCCGGGATTTCAAGGCTGTATGGCGGTATCCATTTCCGCGCGGCGATTGAACAAGGGTTGGCACAGGGGCGCTGCATCGCGGCGCATACGGTGGCATTGAGGACTTTGGCATGAGGCTGATCTGGGTGGCGGCGCTGCTGGCGGGGCCAGTGGCGGGGCCTGTGGCGGCGCAAGAGGTGCCTCAATTTGTCGAGGAAACGGCGGCAGCGGGCTTGGCGCATCAGTTTTCCGGTGAATGGGAATATATGGTGGGCGGCGGCGTGGCGGCCTTTGATTGCAACGCCGATGCGCTGCCGGATCTGGCGCTTGCGGGGGGCACCGCGCCTGCGGCGTTGATGGTGAACCAAAGCACGGCGGGCGCGCTGGGCTTTGCCCCGGTGGACAGCGGGATCGAGATGGAGGGGGTGACGGGCGCCTATCCGATCGACATCGACAGCGACGGGATCACCGATCTGGTGCTGCTGCGCGTGGGCGAGAATGTGGTGATGCGCGGGCTTGGCGACTGCCGGTTCGAGCGCGCGAATGAGGCATGGGGCTTTGACGGGGGGGATGCGTGGTCCACCGCCTTTGCCGCGATGTGGGAAGAAGGCGCGGCTTGGCCGACGCTGGCCATCGGGAATTACATCAACCAACGCGAGGAAGCCTATCCTTGGGGGTCGTGCACCGCGAACTGGCTGCACCGCCCCGAAGGCACGGGCTTTGGCGCGCCGGTCGAGCTGAAGCCCAGCCATTGCGCGCTGTCGATGCTGTTCACCGATTGGAACGGGTCGGGGAAGAAAGCGCTGCGGGTGTCGAATGACCGCGAATATTACGAGGGCGGGCAGGAACAGATGTGGCATCTGGAGCCCGGCCAGCCGCCAAGGCTCTATACGCCGGACGAAGGCTGGAAGCGGCTGCGCATCTGGGGGATGGGCATTGCCAGCACCGATCTGGATGCCGATGGCTACCCCGAGTTTTATCTGACCAGCATGGCGGACAACAAGTTGCAGCGGCTGGTGACCCCCGGCCCCGACGCCCTGCCCGATTACACCGATATCGCATGGGCGCGCGGGGTAACGGCGCATCGGCCCTTTATGGGCGAGGATCTGCGGCCTTCGACCGGGTGGCATGCGCAATTTGCCGATGTGAACAATGACGCGCGGGCCGATCTGTTCGTGGCCAAGGGCAATGTCTGGGAAATGCCGGATTTCGCCATGGCCGACCCGAACAACCTGCTGCTGCAAGGCGCGGATGGCGTGTTTGTCGAAAGCGCAGACAAGGCGGGCGTGGCCAGCACGCAGGCGTCACGCGGGGGGGCGGTGGTGGACCTGAACGGCGACGGCGCGCTGGATCTGGTGGTGGTGAACCGCAACGGCCCCGTGCAGGTCTGGCGCAACACAGGGCCGGTCGGCAACTGGCTGGCGGTGGATCTGCGCCAGCCGGGGCCGAACCCCACCGGAATTGGTGCTTGGGTCGAGGTGCGGACCGGCGATCATCTGCAACGGCACGAGATCACCTCGGGCGGCGGGCATGTGAGCGGGATCTGGGGGCCGCAGCATTTCGGGCTGGGGGCGGCCACCGAGGCCGAAGTGCGGGTGATCTGGCCGGATGGGCGGGTGAGCGATTGGCAGCGCGTGGCTGCGAATGCGGTGGCGACGGTCACTCCCTGACCGGGGGTTGGGGCAGGTTGGCCTCGTCAAACTTGGCCTTGGTCAGCTCGGCATTCACCGCGCCGCCCAGAAGCACGGCCAGCACCCCGAGATAAAGCCACATCAGAAGCGCCACCACCGCCCCGATGGAGCCATAGATCCGGTTGTAGCTGTCGAAATTCGCCAGATAGGCCGAAAAGGCAAAGCTGACCGCCGACCAGGTGACTGCCGCAACCAGCACGCCGATCGAAACACGCGGCCGCCCCGCGCCAGAGGGCAGATTGGGGCCGAAGTGATAGAGGATCGACAGGCAGCTGAGCACCAGAACGAACATGGCAATCCAAGGCAGAACGCCCAGAAACCATTCCTCGGCCGGGCCAAGATCGATGAATTGCAGGATCAGCGGCACCAGCACGATGGTGGCAAGGCCGACAATGATGGCGAAGATCAGCGCAAGCGTCAGCGCGATATCGACCACCCATCCCCAGATCCAGCCGCGCGGCGTGGCGCGGTTGACGACATCCAGCCCGGTGATCAAGGCCGAGACCCCGGCCCGCGCCGAATACAGCGCGATCATCAGCGAAACAAAGGTGGCCCAGCCCAAGGTGGCGCGCGGCGTGGCCAAAAGGCCCATCACCTGATCGTGGACCAGCAGTGCGGCATCGGCAGGCAGGAATTGCTCGCCCACCTCGAGATAGTCTTCAATCACCTTGGGGTCGGCCATCAGGCTCCAGATGGCGACGCTGGCGGCAAGGCCGGGAAAGACGGCGAACATGGCATAAAAGGCCACGCCAGCCGCGATCAGGCCAAAGTGGCCATCATTGATGCGCCCCCAGACTGCGCCGAAAAAGTGAAGAACTGAATGCACCTGAAGCCTCATACGCGCGTTTTGTCCGGATCGCCCCCTGCGCAGGTCGCACAGCCAAGCGCTGGGTGCAACTTGCACCGCCCGCCGTTCCGATGGAAAGGTAGCGCGAACAGGAGGATCGCCCATGTCTTATACCGCCCATCCCGACCGTTATTCGCGCATGACCTATCGGCGCTGCGGCGTCTCGGGGTTGAAGCTGCCTGCCATCAGCCTTGGGCTGTGGCACAATTTCGGCCATGACACGCCGCATCAGACCAAGCGCGAGATTTGCCGCACGGCGTTTGACCATGGCATCACCCATTTCGATCTGGCCAACAATTACGGCCCGCCCCCCGGCAGCGCCGAAGAGGCCTTTGGCGAGATTCTGCGGACGGATTTTGCCGGGCACCGTGATGAGCTGATCATCAGCTCGAAAGCCGGGTATTTGATGTGGCAAGGGCCTTATGGCGAATGGGGGAGCCGCAAGAGCCTGATCGCGTCTTGCGACCAGAGCCTGAAGCGGATGGGTCTGGACTATGTCGATATTTTCTATTCGCACCGCTTTGACCCCAACACGCCCTTGGAGGAAACCATGGGCGCGCTGGACCAGATCGTGCGTTCGGGGCGGGCGCTTTATGTGGGGATTTCCAGCTATTCCAGCGCCAAGACCCGTGAGGCGGCGGCAATTCTGAAAGATCTTGGCACGCCTTGTGTGATTCATCAGCCCAGCTACAACATCTTGAACCGCTGGGTGGAGAAGGATGGCCTGCGGGAGACTTTGGCAGAGTTGGGAATCGGGTCCATCGCCTTTACGCCGCTGGCGCAGGGGATTTTGACCAAGAAGTATCTCGGCGGCATCCCCGACAGCAGCCGCGCCGCGCAAGGCAAGAGCCTGAACCCCGCCACCATCACCCCGCGCGCGATTGAAAGCGTGAAGGCTTTGGATGCCATCGCGCAGGCGCGCGGGCAAACCTTGGCGCAAATGGCGATTGCTTGGGTGCTGCGCGAGGAGAAGATCACCACGGCGCTGATCGGGGCCTCGAAACCCGAGCAGGTGGTCGATTGCGTGGGCGCCATTGGCAATTTGGCGTTTTCGCCGGAAGAACTGGCCGAGATCGACCGGGTTTCGGCCGAAGAAGACATCAACCTGTGGGCGCGCTCTTCCGCCGAGTAAGCGCCGGAAATGCCTAAAACACCCGTCTTTAAGCCCCGGTTTACCGCGCGCAGGTAAACCGGGAGACGGGTGTGAAACATGGGTGTGTGATGGCAGGGCAATCAAATGCCGCGCCAGTCATCATCAAACGGAAGAAAAAGATCACGGGCGGTGGGCACCACGGGGGGGCGTGGAAGGTTGCCTATGCCGATTTCGTGACGGCCATGATGGCCTTCTTCATGCTGATGTGGCTGCTGAACGCGACAACGGAACAACAACGCAAGGGGATTTCGGATTATTTCAGCCCGACCATCCCGATCAACCGCGTCTCGGGCGGCGGCGATGGCGCCTTTGGCGGCGATTCGGTGATGTCGGAAAACACCTTGGCGCAGAACGGCACCGGGGCTTCGGCCACGCGCCCCACCGCCGAGCGGCAGGCGCGGGGCGATTCCCAGACGGAAGACGCCACCTCGGCCCAAGAAGAAGAGCGCTTGGCCGAGGTGCAAAAGGCGCTGTTGGCGCGCAGCGGGGAAAGCATGACGATGGAGCGTCTGCTGCGCCATGTGGTGACACGGGTCACCGATGAGGGGCTGGTGATCGAGCTTTTCGATCTGGAAGAGGCCCCGCTGTTCCAAGGCGAGACGGCGCGGCCCAGTCAGACCTTGCAGGATCTGGCCACGGTGCTGGCCGATGTGCTGCAGGCCACGCGCAACGATCTGGCCATCGGCGGGCATGTGCGGAGCTACCCCTTGATCCGAAAAGACAATCCGGTTTGGCCCTTGTCGGCGGACCGGGCGCAGAGGGCGCGTGACCTGCTGCGGAGCAAGGGCCTGCCCGACAGCCGCTTTGCCCGCGTGACGGGCTTTGCCGATCGCAAACCGCTGACGCCGGACCCGGCGGTGATCCGCAACAACCGGGTGGAGGTGATCCTGCTGCGCCGCGACCGCTAGGGGCTGTGTCAAATTGTCGGAATTAGCGGGCTGTTAATCGGGATGCGGCAGGCTGCACGGCACATAGAGGCATCGACCTGTAGAAAGGCGGCATTGATGACCATTTCCTCCTCGCTGAACGCGGGTGTGGCAGGCCTGAACGCAAATGCGACGAAGCTCGCCACCATTTCCGACAACATCGCCAACGCATCCACTTATGGCTACAAGCGGGCGGCCACTGATTTTGAAAGCATGGTGATCGGCAATTCCCGCGGCGCGGGAAAGTATTCGGCCGGGGGCGTGCGCGCCTCAAGCTCACGGTTGATCGATGAACGCGGCGCGATCGTTGGCACCGCGAATGCTTTGGATCTGGCGGTGTCGGGGCGTGGCATGTTGCCGGTGATTCCTTCCGTCAAGCTGTCGGATGGCGGGCTTGGCACGCAGCCCATCATGATGACGACGACCGGCTCTTTCCGGATAGATGCCGATGGCGTGGTGAAGACGGATTCGGGACTTGTGCTGTTGGGCTGGCCCGCCAATATCAGCGGCGACATCCCGATCCGGCCTCGGGACTCGGCCTCGGGGCTGGAGGCTGTGGTGATCCGTGCCAACCAGACTGCCGCCGATCCGACGACGCGGATCGGTCTGGGGATCAACCTGCCGGCAAGCGACACGGCAGTGGGGGCCTCGGGCGCGCCGATCCCGCTGTCGGTGCAATATTACAGCAACCTTGGCACCACGGAAACACTGACGCTCGATTTCACGCCGGGCGTGCCAGTGGCCCCGGCCACCTCGGCCACGAACAGCTGGACGATGGTGATCCGCGACAGCGCGTCGAACGGGGCGGTCGTCGGGGAATATGAGCTGACATTTGATGACACGCGCGGGGCGGGCGGCACCTTGGCCAGCGTCACCACCACCAGCGGAGGCGCCTATAGTGCCGCCGCCGGCACCATCGCGCTGTCCGTGGCAGGCGGGCCCATCGCCCTGTCGCTCGGGCGGCCCGGGCAGGCCGGCGGCGTCACCCAGCTGGCTGACAGTTTCCTGCCCACCGCCATCACCCGCGACGGCTCGCCCACCGGCAATCTGACAGCGGTTGAAGTCGACGAAAACGGCTATGTCAACGCCACCTATGACACCGGCTTTGTCCGGCGGCTTTACCAGATCCCTTTGGTCGATGTGCCCAATGTCAACGGGTTGACGGCTCTGGGCAACCAGACCTTTGAAGTCTCGCCCGACTCCGGCAGCTTTCTTTTGTGGGACGCCGGCGACGGGCCGACGGGAAGTGTGATGGGCTTCGCGCGCGAAGGCTCTGCCACCGATGTCGCGGCGGAACTGACCGCGCTGATCACCACCCAGCGCGCCTATTCGTCGAATGCAAAGGTGATCCAGACCGTCGATGAAATGCTGCAGGAAACCACCAACATCAAACGCTGAGGAGGGTGAAGGATGAGTATTTCCGGGGCTCTGTCTTCGGCCTTTTCCGGTCTGACCGCCACATCACGTCTGGCAGAAGCGACGGCGGCCAATGTTTCAAACGCCTTGACCGAAGGTTTTGCCCGGCGCGAGGTGCAGCTGGCCTCGCGCAGCCTTGGGAAAACGGGGGTGGGCGTGGCCATCACCGGTGTCACCCGGCAGGTCGACGCGCTCTTGCTGCAGGATCTGCGGTTGGCCTCGTCGCATCAGGGCGGGCGCGCCCTGTTCTCAGAGGCGCTCACCCGGGTTGAGACGGCCCTCGGCACGGCCGATCAATCCGGATCTTTGGCCGCCCGCATCGCACGGCTGGAAAGCACGGTCATCGAAGCGGCCGCCCGCCCCGAGGCGGAAGCGCGCCTGACCGCCGTGCTGGAGGCCGCCCGCAGCCTGACCGAAGGGCTGGCCCAGATCTCGACGGTGATCGCGACCGAACGCCAGACGGCCGACCGCCAGATCGCGGCGGAGGTGAAGCGGCTCAACGACTCGCTGGCGGGCGTGGCCGAGCTGAACCAGCGGATTCGGGCCTTTGCCGCCGCCGGGCGCGACACCACCGCCCTGCTGGATCAGCGGCAAACTCTGGTCGACGTGATCGCACAGGCCGTCCCCGTGCGGGAGATCAGCCGGGGGAATGATCAGATCGCGCTTTACACCAGCGCGGGCACTCTTTTGCTGGATGGCGAACCGGCACAGTTCGGCTTCACGGCCACCGGCATGATCACCCCCGATATGACCCTCGCGGCGGGCAGTCTGTCGGGCCTGTCGGTGAACGGCCAGCCGCTGCGCACCGCGCCTTCCGGGGGGCGCCTTGGCGAAGGACGGCTCGCGGCATTGTTCGCGCTGCGCGACGAAACCGCACCCGAAGCGCAGGCCAATCTGGATGCCCTCGCGCGCGACCTGATGGAACGGGTCAGCGCGCCCGCCGTCGATCCGACCCGCGCCCCCGGGGCACCGGGACTGTTCACTGATGCCGGCGCCGCTTTCGACCCGCTGACAGAGCCGGGTCTGGCAGGGCGCCTTGCCCTGAACGCGGCGGCAGACCCGGACCAAGGCGGCGCGCTCTGGCGCTTACGCGACGGGCTCGGCGCGACGACGCCCGGGCCTGCCGGCTTTGCCGGGCGGCTGACCGCACTGGCCGAGGCACTGGCCGCGCCCCGGGCGCAAGCCTCGGGCACGCTTTCCCCCGGATTGCGTAGCCTGTCGGCCTTGGCCGCGGAGATCGGGTCCGCTCAATCGGCCGCGCGGCTCGGCGCCGAGGCGGAAACGGCCTTTGCCGCCGCCCGCAGCGACACTCTACGCAGTGCTTTTCTGCAAGGCGGGGTGGATACCGACCAAGAGATGCAGAATCTTCTGCTGATCGAACAGGCCTATGCTGCGAATGCCAAGGTGTTCAAAACAGCTGACGACATGATCCAGACCTTGCTGGGGATATAGCATGACCATGGTTTCCTTAGGCGATCTGGCACAATCCTTCTTGCTGAAATCGCAAGCCACCCGCCTTAAACGCGACGCAGACAGGATCACGGGCGCGCTGGCTTCAGGCCGGGTCGCCGATGTGGGCGCGGCTTTGTCGGGCGATCTCTCTCGGCTCACCGCAGACTCCCGCGCCCGCGCAGTCACCGCAGGCTATCAATCGGCTGCGCGTGAGGCCGCCGCGCAGGCGCGGGCCACACAAGCCGCGCTGGATCTGGTCGGGGGTGCGGCACAGGCCCTCGTATCCCCCCTGCTCAGGGCGTCCCAGTTGAACCTGGCCGATCAGGTCGCCCTCGCCGGAGAGGAGGCGCGCGGCCGGCTACAAACGGCGCTGGCCGCACTGAACACGGCATCCGGCGGGCGGTCGCTCTTTGCCGGTCAAGCGATCAACCGCCCCGCCGTGGCAGAGTCCGGCGTGCTTCTGGCGGCGCTGCGGGCCGAGCTGGCCGGGGCAACGACGGCCGATGCGGCGATGGCGCGGCTCTCGGCCTGGTTCGACGCCCCCACAGGATTTGCAGCCATGGCGTATCAGGGCGGCATTGCGCTAGAGGATGTGGCGGTCTCGGCGACAGACCGGGTTTGGCTGGGCGTCACCGCGGCCGACCCGGCGCTGCGCGCTGTTCTCAAAGGTCTGACCGCAGCCGCCTTGATCGAAGACCCTGCCCTGCCCTTGCCCTTGGACGAATCAAAAACCTTGGCACGCCTCGCGGCCGAGGCGCTGCTGACAGGAGGAGAGCGGGTAACCGATCTCGCGGCCCGTCTCGGGATCAGCGAAGAACGGATCGACGCGGCGCAAAGCCGCAACGCAGCAGATCTCTTGACCCTTGAACTGGCACAAGCAGAGGCGATCCGAAGCGACCCGGAACGGCTCGCGGTCGAGTTGGAAGCCGTGCAGACCAGTCTTGAAACGGTATTTGCCATCACGGCCCGGCTGTCGCGGCTGAATTTAACGGATTTCCTGCGATGATGGCGCGGCTGGTTTTGCTGCTGTCACTGCTGCTCTGCCCCCCGGCGCTTGCAGATGCGGTGCGACTCAAGGATCTGGTGGAATTCGACGGAGTCCGCGGCAACGATCTGGTGGGCTATGGGCTTGTCGTGGGCCTGAACGGCACTGGCGATGGCATCCGCAACGCACCTTTCACCGAAGAGATCATGTCGAATCTGCTGGAACGGCTGGGCGTGAACGTGGCCGGAGAGGCTTATCGGCCCCGCAATGTGGCAGCCGTGTTCGTGACCGCCAGCCTGCCCCCTTTTGCCCGCGCCGGGGGGCGCATCGATGTGACCGTTTCGGCAATCGGCGATTCGCAAAGTCTTTTGGGCGGCACGCTGGTGATGACGCCGCTGAACGGCGCGGACGGGCAGATCTATGCCGTTGCGCAAGGCACGATCATTGCCGGTGGGATCGAGGCTGAAGGTCAGGCGGCACGGGTGGTGCAGGGGGTCCCCACCGCCGGGGTGATCCCGTCCGGCGCGCGGGTGGAGCGTGAGATTGACTTTGATTTCACCACTTTGCAATCCGTGCGTCTGGCCTTGCGCAACCCCGATTTCAGCACCGCCACGCGGATCGAATCTGTGCTGAACCGAGAATTTGGCCGACGGATCGCTTTGATGCTGGATGCCGGAACGGTCGAACTGGATGTGGCAGCCGCAGGCATGCGCTCTCCCGCCCATGTGATCGGTCGCATCGAGAATCTGACCCTCTCCCCCGAAACGCGTGCGCGGGTGGTGGTGGATCAGCGGTCAGGCACCATTGTCATCGGGCAGGACGTGCGGATCAGCCGGGTCGCGGTGGCGCAAGGCAACCTGACCTTGCGAATTGAGGAGGCGCCTTTGGTGGTGCAGCCCAATCCCTTTGCCGAAGGCGAAACTGTGGTGGTGCCGCGCACCAACGCCAACATCAATCGCGATCCGGGGACCGGGCTGGCCGAAGTCTCAGGCGGGACGTCGCTTTCCGAGCTCGTCGCCGGGCTGAATGCCTTGGGGGTCGCACCGCATGACATGATCGACATTCTCAAAAGCATCAAGGCCGCGGGCGCGCTCCATGCGGATTTCGTGGTGAACTGACGATGTGGCCGCGGAGATCCTGCCAAGTTCTTGTGACATTGCGCGCCGTTGGGCGCTGGCTGTCCCGACACATCGGCCTGCGGTTAACCCCAAGTGGGATGAAAGCGACCGGCGGGCGAAAGCGTGAAGATCTCACATCCAGTCGCGGTGACGCCCACCGAATGCTCGAACTGCGCCGAGAGCGATTTGTCGCGGGTCACCGCTGTCCAGTCATCGGCGAGGACCTTGGTTTCCGGACGGCCAAGGTTCACCATCGGCTCGATGGTGAAAATCATGCCTTCCTCAAGAACGGGGCCGCTTCCGGCGCGGCCATAGTGCAGCACATTCGGGGGCGCGTGAAACACACGGCCCAGCCCGTGGCCACAAAAATCCCGCACCACCGACATGCGCTGCGCCTCGACATAGCTTTGGATCGCGTGGCCGATGTCGCCGAAGGTGTTGCCCGGGCGCACGGCCGCGATGCCGCGCATCAGCCCTTCGTGGGTGACATCGATCAGGCGTTCGGCCTTGCGCGACAGGTTTCCGGCCACATACATCCGACTGGTGTCGCCAAACCAGCCATCCACGATCACCGTTACATCGATGTTGAGGATATCGCCATCCGCGAGCACCTTGGCCCCCGGAATGCCATGGCAGACCACATGGTTGACCGAGATGCAGGAGGCGTGCTGATAGCCTTTGTACCCAATGGTGGCCGAGGTGACGCCGCGGCGGACGATCTCTTCCCGGATGAAATCGTCGAGTTGGGCTGTGGTGGCCCCTGGCGTGACCAGCGGCGCCACCGCATCCAGAATCTCGGCCGCGACCCGCCCGGCGGCGCGCATGCCAGCAAAATCCGCCTCTTGATAGATGCGAATTCCATCTTTGGTGACGCGTCCCAGGGTGTCATTCATAGCAGATATCCTTTGTCTGTTGCCTGAATAGGCAAAACGGCCCCGCTTGACCAGAGGGGCGCAAGAACGCACAGCGCGGATTGAAAGCCTGCGGGGGCGGGCTATACCCGGGCTTGGCACAGAACAGGAGCGCGACAATGGCAAATCCAACAGCGGCAATGCTGGTGATCGGGGATGAAATCCTGTCAGGGCGGACCCGGGATTCGAACATGCATTACCTTGCGGGCGAACTGACGCGGCACGGCATCCGTCTCTTGGAAGCGCGGGTGGTGGCGGATGAGGCCCCGGCGATCATCGCGGCGGTCAACGCCTTGCGGGCGACTTATGACCATGTGTTCACCAGCGGCGGCATCGGTCCCACGCATGATGACATCACCGCCGAGGCCATTGCGGCGGCTTTTGAGGTGGGGATCAGCCAGCGGCCCGATGCCTTGGCGCTTTTGGCGGCGCATTACGAACGGGCGGGGCTGGAGTTCAACGCGGCGCGGCGGCAGATGGCACGCATCCCTGATGGTGCCATGTTGATCGACAACCCGGTGAGCACAGCGCCGGGCTTCACCCTTGGCAATGTGCATGTGATGGCGGGGGTGCCCAATATCTTTCAGGCCATGGTCGCCAGCGTGATGCCGACCCTGACCGGGGGCGCGCCGCTGCTCAGCCAATCCTTGCGGGTGAACCGGGGCGAAGGCGAGGTGGCGGGGCCTTTTGGCGCCTTGGCGGCGGAATACCCCGAGCTGAGCATGGGCTCCTACCCCTTTTTGCAAAATGGCGCCCATGGCACCAATCTGGTCATCCGCGGCACGGATGCGGCGCAGATCGACGCGGCGATGACGCGGCTGGCGGCGCTGTTCGGATGACACCAGAGGCGCTGGCCGAGGCGATGGAACAGACCTGGCCGCCGGCGCGCAGCTTTGAAGCGGGGCCTTGGTGCCTGCGCGATGGGCAAGGCGGTGGCAAGCGGGTTTCGGCGGCCACGGCCCGGCCGGGTTGGCGCGATGAGGACATCCCCGCGGCCGAAGCCGCCATGGCCGCGATGGGTCAGCCGCCGCTGTTCTGCATAAGGGCAGGGGACGATCTGCTGGATCAGGCCTTGCAAGCGCGCGGCTACCGGGTGGTGGACCCGGTGCTTGCCTATGGCGCAGCTTGCGCCGATCTGGCTTTGCCGCCGGCCCCGCCGATGGCGGCCTTCGCGCATTGGCCGCCCTTGGCGATCTGTGCCGAAATCTGGGAGGAGGGCGGCATCAGCCCGGCGCGTCTGGCGGTGATGCAGCGCGCCACAGGCCCGAAATGCGCGGTGCTGGGGCGCGTCGCCGACCGCCCAGCGGGGGTGGCCTTTGTGGCGATCCACCAAGACATCGCGCTGCTGCACGCTTTGGAGGTGCGGCCCCAGATGCGTCGGCAGGGTTCCGCGCACAACATCTTGCGGGCGGCAGCGGGTTGGGCGCAACAGAACGGCGCAACACAGCTTTGTCTTGCGGTCACGGTGGCCAACACCGGCGCGCGCAAGCTCTATGCTTCCCTCAACATGCAAATTGTGGGAGAGTATCACTATCGGCAGAGATAAGCCCAAAGAGGCATGCGGCAGGTGACCCAGAGCAGAACGATCCTTTGCGCCATGCTTGCGCTGACGTGGACGGCTTCGCCAGCGCTGTCTCTTGCGCTGGAAATGCCGTTTGATGCGGTGCCAAGCGCGGACAAGGCCGAAAGCCTAACCTCTTATGCGCTTCCGGTGGGCGCCTATGCCAATGGCGCGGTGCCAAGCCGGATGATCGAAGGACCGCTGATCGAGACCGCTTGGCGCATCGATGCCCCGGGCGTCACGACGCTGGAACTGCTGCAACCGCTGCGCCAGCAAGTGCTGGATGCGGGTTTCACGCCGGTTTTTGAATGCGAGGCGGCGCGCTGCGGCGGCTTTGACTTTCGCTACGGCACCCGCATCCTGCCGGAACCGGAAATGCATGTCGATCTGGGGGATTACCGCTATTTCGCGGCTGAGCGCGGGACAGAGGTGGTGAGCCTGATCGTGAGCCGGACGGCAGCCGCGGGTTTCGTGCAGGTGATCCATGTGGGAGGCGCGGCGCGGACGGTGCCGCTGCTGAGCGCCTCGACCATGGCGCGCCCGGCGGTGGCGGCCCCGCCGCCGCAAACAACCGCGCCAGCGCCCATGTCGGCCCCTGCGACGGCGGAACCGCTGGGCGCGCGCTTGCTGCGGGGCGGCGCGGTGGCGCTGGAGGACTTGGTCTTTGCCTCGGGCGCGGCGGCGCTGGCGGCGGGAGAGTATGGCTCGTTGCGCGATCTGGCCGCGTGGCTGCGCGAAAATCCCGGAATGACGGTGGCCTTGGTGGGGCACACCGATGCATCGGGCGGGCTGGAGGGGAACATCGCCCTGTCGCGCAAACGCGCCGATGCAGTGCGGCAATATCTGATCGGGCAGGAAGGCATTCCGGCGGCACAGGTGGAGGCGCAGGGGGTGGGCTATTTGTCACCGCGCGCCAGCAATCTGGATGAGGCGGGGCGCGAGAAAAACAGACGGGTCGAGGTCATGGTGACCTCGACCCAAGTTGCACCCTGAGGACGGCGGGCGGGGATTACCAGGCGTCGGGGCCTTTGTCGGCATAACGCCGGGCCAGAAAATCGATGAAAGCCCGCACCTTGGGCTGGGTAAAGCGGCCCGGCGGGTAAACGGCATAAATGCCCAGCACTTCCGTGGGCAAGCCGGGCAGCGCCTCTTCCACCAGACCCTGTTTCATCGCATCGGCATAAAGGAAGCTGGGGAGATACGCGATTCCGAGGCCGGAAATGGCGGCGTTGAGCAAGGACTGCCCGTCATTCACCGTCAGCCATCCGGCGGTGCGCACCTGCCGTTTTTCCCCCGAGGGCGCGGTGATCTTCCACACATTGCCATTGGCTTGGTTGGAATAGTGCAGGAGCTTGTGTTCGTTCAGGTCATCAATCTTGAGAGGCCGCCCATAGCGCTGAAAATAGCTGGGGGATGCGATCATCCGCTTGGTGGTGTCGGTGAGTTTGCGGGCGCGCAAGGAGCTGTCTTCGAGATCCCCCACGCGAATGGCCATATCAAAGCCTTCGCTGATCAGTTCGACATAGCGGTTGTTCAGCACCATGTTCACGGTGATGTCGGGATATTCGAGCAGGAAGTCACCGAGAATCGGGGAAAGCAGGTTCACGCCAAAATCCGTGGCAACGGAAATGCGCAAGAGCCCGGACGGCGCCGATTGCATCGAGGTGACAAGGGCATCGGCCTCGCCCGCGTCATTCAGCACCCGGCGGGCGCGATCATAGTAAGCAAGGCCGATTTCGGTGGGCGAGACGCGGCGCGTGGTCCGGTTCAGAAGACGCGCCCCCAAGCGCGCTTCAAGGGCCGAGACATGCTTGGAGACGGCAGATTTTGAAATACCCATCTTCTTGGCAGCGTCGGTGAAGCCGCCTTGGTCTACGACCGTGGCGAAAGCTTCCATTTCAGTCAGTCGATCCATCACTTTTCCCCAGCAGGCAGCTATACGGGTTATTTATCTGTATTGATCCTGAAATCGGGCAGGAACGCGGCACTCCTGCGTTCTATCCGGGGAATTCCGGCGGATCGTTTAGAAAAGAGAAACGTGAGCAGCGGGCGTTTGTTCCCGATTTGCTTAAAGATTGCACAGTGTTAACCTAGTGGCGTGGGTTTTGGGCGACATTGTGGCAACAATCGTGCAATACAGGTCTGGGACCAGACCCGTGCGGCGCCTGATGTTATTCAGGGCCAGACCTTACGAGAAGTAAAAGCATGTCGATCAAGGCCGCGATTCACCACCTGACGCATTACAAATACGACCGGCCCGTGGTGCTGGGGCCGCAGGTCATCCGCTTGCGCCCTGCCCCACACAGCCGCACGCGGGTGATTTCGCATGCGCTCAAGGTCAGTCCCGGCGGGCATTTCGTGAACCATCAGCAGGACCCGTTCGGCAACTGGCTGGCGCGGTTCGTGTTTCCTGAACCCGTGACCGAGTTCAAGATCGAGGTCGATCTTGTGGCCGACATGACGGTCTATAACCCGTTCGATTTCTTTGTAGAGGAATCGGCAGAGCATTGGCCGTTCGAATATCCAGTGGATCTGGTCGAGGATCTGGAGATCTATCGCCGCAAGGACCCGGCGGGTCCGCTGTTGCAGGCGTTTCTGGAAACAGTACCCAAAGACCGGGTGCGCAGCGTGGATTTCGTGGTGAACCTGAACGCGCAGGTGGCAAATACGCTGCGCTACACCATTCGGATGGAGCCGGGGGTGCAGACGCCCGAGGAAACACTGGGGGTGCAAAGCGGGTCGTGCCGGGATTCCAGCTGGCTGTTGGTGCAGGCGCTGCGGCACTTCGGCTTCGCGGCGCGGTTTGTGTCGGGCTATCTGATCCAGCTGAAACCGGATCTGAAGGCGCTGGACGGGCCTTCGGGCACCGAGGTGGATTTCACAGATTTGCATGCGTGGTGCGAGGTCTATCTGCCGGGCGCGGGCTGGGTGGGGCTTGATCCGACCAGTGGGCTGCTGGCGGGGGAGAGCCATATTCCGCTGGCCGCCACCCCGCATTACCGCAATGCGGCGCCGATTTCGGGCATGGCGAGCTTTGCCGAGGTGGATTTCGCCTTTGACATGACGGTGGCGCGGGTGGCGGAGCATCCGCGGATCACCAAGCCGTTCAGCGATGCCGCATGGGATGAGTTGAACGCGCTGGGGCAGAAGGTGGATGCCGCGCTGGAGGCGGGCGATGTGCGGCTGACCATGGGCGGTGAGCCAACCTTTGTGTCCATCGACGACTTTGAGGCGGATGAGTGGAACACCGCTGCCGTGGGGCCGACGAAGCGGGTGCTGGCCGACAGGCTGATCCGCCGCTTGCGCGACCGTTTCGCGCCGGGGGGGTTTTTGCATTATGGGCAGGGCAAGTGGTATCCGGGCGAGACGCTGCCGCGTTGGACGTTCTCGCTCTATTGGCGGGCCGACGGGCATCCGATCTGGCAGGACCCAAGTCTGATTGCCGAAGAAGGGGCCAAGACCGGCGCCACGACCGAGGATGCCGAACGTCTGTTGCAGCAGATGGCGCAGGATCTGGCGCTGGAGCCGGAGTGCATTTTGCCCGCCTATGAAGACCCGGCGCAGTGGCTGGTGAAAGAGGCCAACCTGCCCGACAATGTGACGCCCGCCAATTCCAAGCTGAAAGACCCGGAAGAGCGGCATCGTCTGGCCACCGTGTTCAATCGCGGGCTGACCCATCCTTCGGGCTTTGTCCTGCCGGTGCAAAGCTGGCAAAGCCGCGCGTCGGGGCGGAAGTGGCGCACGGAAAAGTGGCGGCTGCGGCGGGGGCATATGTTCCTTGTGCCCGGGGACAGCCCGGTGGGCTATCGCTTGCCGCTGGAAAGCCTGCCATGGCTGCCTGCGTCGCAATATCCCTATATCAACCCGGTGGACCCGACAGTGGAGCGCCCGCCCCTGCCGGTGCCGGAAGCAGGGCCTTTGAGCCCGGAGGTGACGGAGTCGCGCCCCCAAGGGTCGGCCAGTTTCACGGCCAGCGGGGCGCAGGGCGCGCAGGTGGAACAGGGCTCGCCCGTGTTCGAGGTGGATGGCCATATCCGCACCGCCCTGTCGGTGGAACCGCGCGATGGGCGGCTGTGCGTGTTCATGCCGCCGGTGGTGTCGGTGGAGGATTACCTTGATCTGGTGCGCGCGGCAGAGGATGCCGCCCGGAAACTGGGGTTGCAGGTGCATATCGAAGGCTATGCGCCGCCGCATGACCCGCGCCTGAACGTGATCCGCGTGGCCCCCGATCCGGGGGTGATCGAGGTGAACGTGCATCCGGCGCAGAATTGGCAGGACTGCGTGGATATCACGAGCGCGGTCTATGAGGAGGCGCGCTTGTGCCGCCTTGGGGCCGACAAGTTCATGATCGACGGCACGCACGCCGGCACGGGGGGCGGCAACCATGTGGTGGTTGGCGGCGCGACCCCGAATGACAGCCCCTTCCTGCGGCGGCCAGACCTTTTGCGCAGTCTGATTTTGCATTGGAACCGGCACCCGTCGCTGTCTTACCTGTTTTCGGGGCTGTTCATCGGGCCAACCTCGCAAGCGCCCCGGATCGATGAGGCGCGGCATGATGCGCTGTATGAGATGGAGATCGCGCTGGCGCAGATCCCGGCCCCCGGCGAAGGCACCCCGCCGATGCCATGGCTGGTGGACCGGTTGCTGCGCAACATGCTGACCGATGTGACGGGCAACACCCACCGGGCCGAGATCTGCATCGACAAGCTGTATTCCCCCGACGGGCCGACGGGGCGGTTGGGCTTGGTGGAGTTCCGCGGGTTCGAGATGCCGCCGGATGCGCGGATGAGCCTGTCGCAGCAATTGCTGATCCGGGCGCTGATCGCGCGATTCTGGGCCAACCCGGCCAAGGGCGAGTTGACGCGCTGGGGCACGGCTTTGCATGACCGTTTCATGCTGCCGCATCACGTCTGGCAGGATTTCCGCGATGTGCTGGCCGATCTGGCGCAGCACGGCTTCCCCTTGCGCGAGGAGTGGTTCGAGGCACAGGCCGAGTTCCGGTTCCCGTTCTGCGGTGAGGTGGCCTATGAGGGCGTGCATCTGGAGCTGCGTCAGGCGCTGGAGCCGTGGCATGTGCTGGGCGAGACGGGGGCGATTGGCGGCACGGTGCGCTATACCGACAGTTCCACCGAACGCTTGCAGGTGAAGCTGACAGCCGCCGATCCGTCGCGCTATCAGGTGCTGTGCAACGGGCGCGTTGCGCCGCTGACGGCGGTGGGCGGCGGTGAGGCGGTGGCGGGCGTGCGCTACAAGGCGTGGCAGCCGTCTTCGGCGATGCACCCGGTGTTGCCGGTGGATGCGCCGCTGACCTTTGACATTTTCGACACATGGTCGGGGCGGCCCTTGGGCGGCTGTGTGTATCATGTGGCCCATCCGGGCGGGCGGAATTACGACACCTTCCCGGTGAACGGCAACGAGGCCGAGGCGCGGCGGCTGGCGCGGTTTGAACCCAACGGACACCGTCCGGGGCATATGATGCGGCCCATGGCCGAACGCCCGCACCGGGAGTTTCCGCTGACGCTTGACCTGCGGCGGCCCATCGGGCTCTAGTCCCCCATGGACAGCACAGCCGGAGCACAGGGCGCAGCCGACGGACCCGGCAAACCGCGGGATCGCGGGCTGTCGGCCTATCGCGCCTTGCCGGGGGTGCCGGATGAGCTGGTCACGCCCGAGGGGCGGCTGCGCCCCCTGTGGGACCCGCTGATCGCGCATCTGCAAGGGCTGTCGGATGATGCGTTGACCCGCGCCACCGGGCGGGCCGACCAATACCTGCGCGATTCCGGGGTGTTTTACCGCCAGTATGGGTCGGGCCAGTCGGTCGAGCGGCCTTGGCCGCTGAGCCATGTGCCGGTGCTGATCGACGAGGCCGATTGGGCCGAGCTGACCCCGGCGCTGATCCAGCGGGCCGATCTGCTGGAAGCGGTGATGGCCGATCTGTATGGCGAGAACCGGCTGGTGGCCGAAGGGCATTTGCCGCCATCGCTGGTGGCGGGCAACCCCGAGTGGCTGCGGCCTTTGGTGGGGGTGCGCCCGGCATCGGGGCATTTCCTGCATTTTCTGGCCTTTGAGATCGGGCGCGGGCCGGATGGCCGCTGGTGGGTGCTGGCCGACCGCACGCAAGCGCCTTCGGGCGCGGGCTATGCGCTGGAAAACCGGGTGGCCACGTCGCGCGCCTATGCCGAGGTGTTTGACGGGCTGAACGTGCATCGGCTGGCCGGGTTCTTCCGCGATTTCCGCGATGGCCTGCTGGGCCTGCGCGATCCGCGCGATGGGCGGGTGGCCATTCTGACGCCGGGGCCGCTGAACGAGACCTATTTCGAACAGGCGTGGATCGCGCGCTATCTGGGTGTCAGCCTTGTGCAAGGCGAAGATCTGACCGTTTCCGACGGGCGGTTGATGGTGCGCACGATTTCGGGGCTGCGCCCCTTGGATGTGCTGTGGCGGCGGTTGGATGGCAGCTATGCCGACCCGCTGGAGCTGAACCCCGCATCGCGGATCGGCACGCCGGGGCTGGTGTCGGTGCTGCGCCAAGGCGGGCTGACCATGGTGAACTCGTTGGGGTCGGGTGTGCTGGAGACGCGGGCGCTGATGGCGTTCTTGCCGAACCTCGCACGGCATCTGACGGGGGCTGCGCTGGCGATGCCCAATATTGCGACATGGTGGTGTGGCGGCGCGGCTGAACGGGCGCAGGTGATGGCGGCGCAGGACAGGCTGGTGCTGTCGCCCGCGCTGGGCACCGGTCTGCCCTTTGATCGCCAAGGCGAAAGCACCGCCACCGCCACGCTGACACCGGCGGCGCTGGCAGCACGGCTGGCCGCCGATGGCGCAGATCTGGTCGCGCAAGAGGCGGTAACGCTGTCAACGACGCCCGCGCTGATCGACGGGCAGATCGTGCCACGTCCGATGAGCCTGCGGGTGTTCCTTGCGCGCACGCCGGGCGGCTGGCAGGTGATGCAGGGCGGTTTCGCGCGGATCGGCGCGTCGGAAGATCCGACCGCACTGGCGATGCAGCGCGGCGGCAGCGCGGCGGATGTGTGGATCGTCAGCAAGGACGAGGTGCCCGCCGTCAGCATGGTGGCCGCCAGTGGACCCTATCGCCGGGCCACTCCCGGAGCGCTTCCGGCGCGGGCGGCGGACAACCTGTTCTGGCTGGGCCGCTATGTCGAGCGCACAGAAGGGCTAATCCGGCTTTTGCGCGCGCGTCACATCCGGCTGGCCGAAGGCGGGCGCGCGGCCTTGCCGCTGCAAAAGCAGATGGATGCGCTGCTGGCCAGTTATGATGTGGATGGCGCGGTGGGCCTGTCGCCGGGGCTTCTCGACACGCTGGGCGCGGCGGTGGCGACGGCGGGTCAGGTGCGCGACCGGTTCTCGCCCGATGGCTGGTCGGCGCTGAACGATCTGGACAAGAGCGCGCGGCGGCTGGCGGGCAAGGTGGCCCCCGGCGATGATGCCGCCCGGGCGCTTTCGGCGCTGCTGCGCAAGCTGGCGGGGTTTTCCGGGCTGGTGCATGAAAACATGTATCGCTTTTTCGGCTGGCGGTTCCTGTCCATCGGGCGTCAGTTGGAACGCGGGTCAGCCATGTCGGGGGTGCTGGCGGCTTTTGCCGATGCCAAGGCTCCGGCGGGGAGTCTGGACCTTTGCATCGAGCTGGGCGACAGCGTGCTGACGCATCGCCGCCGCTTCAGCGTGGGGTCGTCGCGCGAAACGGTGATCGACCTTTTGGCGCTGGACCCGATGAACCCGCGGTCGCTGCGGCATCTGATCGACGCGCTGAGCGAACAGGTGCAGGCGCTGCCGGGCGCGGCCACGCATGGGCAGCTGTCGGATCTGGGGCGCGCGATGCTGCGCACGCAGGTGGAGATTGCCACCGCCACACCCGAGTCTCTGACGACCCAAGGCTTGCAGGATCTGCGCGGGGCCTTGGCCGGGATTTCCGACCTGCTGACCGAGGCCTATCTGCGGTGACCCTTTACGCGCTGCGCCAGACCATCCGCTACACGTTCAACCGGCCCAGCGGGGCGGGGCGGCAGCTGTTTCGCGTGCTTCCGGCCGATCTTCCGGGGCGGCAAACGGTGCGCGAGGCCCGCTATGCCTTTGCGCCGGACATGGCCGAACATGGCGCTTTCACGGATTTCTTCGGCACACGGGTGATCGAGGCGGCGATGTCGCCGGGGCTGACCCGGCTGGACCTGACGCTGGAGGCGGTGGTGGAGCGGTTGGCGGACAGCGAAGGGCCGGACCTGTCGCCCCCTTTGGAGCGGCTGGGGGCCGCGCTCGCGGCGCAGCGCGATGTGGGGCCGCGCGCGCCGCATCATTTCACGCGGGCGTCGCGCCGGATTGCCGCCGCGCCTGCGATTGCCGCCTTTGCCCGGGCGCAAACCGCGCCGGGCCAGACGGTGCGCAGCTGCGTTCAGGCGCTGGGGCAGGCCTTGCATGCGCGGATGGTGTTTGACGCCAAGGCCACGCAGGTGGACACCGCGCCCGAGGCGGCCTTTGCGCTGGGGCGCGGGGTCTGTCAGGATTTCGCGCAGATCATGGTGGGCGGATTGCGCAGCCTAGGGGTGCCCGCGGCCTATGTTGCGGGCTATCTGCGCACCTTGCCGCCGCCGGGCAAACCCCGGCTGGTGGGGGCGGATGCCATGCATGCTTGGGTGCGGGCTTGGGCGGGGGAAGAGATGGGCTGGGTCGATTACGACCCGACCAACGCCTGTTTTGCCGGGACGGACCACATCGACGTCGGCTTTGGCCGCGATTATGACGATGTGGCCCCGGTGACCGGCTGGCTGCGGCTGGACGGACAACAGTCCGGCAGCCACAGCGTCGATATCCAATCAATCGGCCCTTAGCGGAGGTCTGCTGGCAGCAGGGCTTCGGGGAGGTTCTGGTAGCAGACGGGGCGGAGCCAGCGGCGGATCGACAGGGTGCCGACGGAGGTGGCGCCGAAGTTGGTGCTGGCGGGGTATGGGCCGCCGTGGACCATGCTGTCGGCGACCTCGACGCCCGTGGGGAAGCCATTGGCGAGGATGCGGCCTGCCTTGCGCTCGAGGATCGGCAAGAGCGTCTGGCCGAGGGCGGTGTCGGCGTCATCAAGATGCAGGGTGCAGGTGAGCTGGCCTTGCAGGCTTTCGGCGATGGCCTGCATCTCAGCCGCATCGCGGACACGCAGGATCAGGCCGAGGGGGCCAAAGACCTCTTCCGCGAGCCTATGGTCGGCCAGCCAGTCGGCGGCATCGACCTCGAACAGGTTGGGGGTGGCGCTGCGCCCATCGCAATGGGTGGTGAGGAGCGCGCGCACGCCCGCCCCCGCCGCCATGCGGTCGCGTCCCGCGCGATAGGCGCTGGCCATGCCATCGGTCAGCATGGTTTGTGCGACGGCGGGCTCAAGTGCGGTGCGGGCGGCGGCGGCAAAGGCCTCGGCGTCGGGCCCGTCGATCACCACGGCGATGCCGGGGTTGGTGCAGAACTGGCCCGCGCCCATGGTGAGGCTGGCGGCCCAGCCTTTGGCGAGCGCCTCGGTCCGGGCGGCGAGCGCGGCTGGGAGCAGGAACATCGGGTTGACGCTGCCCAATTCGCCAAAGAAGGGGATCGGGTCAGGGCGCGCGGCGCAGAGGTCAAAGAGCGCGCGCCCGCCGCCGAGCGAGCCGGTGAAGCCCACCGCGCGGATCGCCGGGTGCTGCACGAGGGCTTCGCCCACGTCGCGCTTGCCGCCCTGCACAAGGCTGAAGATCCCGGCGGGCAGGTTGCAGGACTGTATCGCGGCGACAATGGCTTGCGCCACGATCTCACCGGTGCCGGGGTGGGCGGAGTGGCCCTTGACCACCACCGGGCAGCCCGCGGCGAGGGCCGAGGCGGTGTCACCGCCCGCGACCGAGAAGGCGAGCGGGAAGTTGGAGGCGCCAAAGACGGCGACCGGGCCGATGGGGCGCTGGATCATGCGCAGATCGGGGCGCGGCAGCGGCTGACGGTCGGGCAGGGCGGCGTCATGGCGGCGGTCGAGGTAATCGCCCGCGCGGATATGGGCGGCAAAGAGGCGGAGCTGGCCGGTGGTGCGGCCGCGCTCGCCCTGAAGCCGGGCGGCGGGCAGGCCGGTCTCGCGGCTGCCGATTTCGGTGATGGCCTCGGCCCGGGCCTCGATCTCATCGGCGATGGCGTCGAGGAAATCGGCGCGGGTGTCGCGCGAGGTGGCGGCGAAAGCGGGGAAGGCCGCCGCGGCGGCGCGGCAGGCCTGATCCACCAAGGCAGGCGTGCCGACGGCGAAATCCTGAGCGGGGCCATGGGCCGGGGTGGAGGCGAAAGTGGTCGCCCCGGCGACCCAGTCGCCCGCGATGAGATGTTTGCCTGTCAGCATGGTGGTCTCCGGATTTTGGCGGCGGACCGGGGGGTTTCACACCCCCCCGGACCCCCAGTGGGATATTTATGAACAGATGAACGGGGTCAGAAGTGGAAATCGTCCGTGACGATGCGCTTGCCAAGGGTCATCGCATCGGCGACGTGCACCATGGGGGCGAGATCGACTTCGGACTGGCTCGCTGCGACCAGTTCGGCCATACGGGCATAGAGAGCGGGGTATTCATCCATGATGGTGTTTTCGCCGCGGGCGGGCGCGCCGTCAATCTCGAGCACATTGCCGCCCATGCGCAAGGCCATCGGGCCTGCGGTGGTGTCGATCTCGATATCCCAGGTTTGCGGGCCGGTTTGCCGCCAGTCGAAATCGGCGGTGACATGGCCCGAGAAGCGCAGACGCGCCGCGATGGGGGTGTGGCGGTTGGCGGGAAACTCAAGCTCGGCCGATTGCAGATGCACCGGGGCGGGCAGGATTTCCGTCAGGATCGACAGCGCGTTGATGCCCGGATCGAAGACGCCCATGCCACCCGGTTCGAACACCCAGTCCTGACCGGGGTGCCATTTGCGCACATCCTCGCGCCAGATGATCTGGGCGCGGGTGATGGTTTTATCCGCGAGCCAAGCCTTTGCAGGCGCGACCGCATGGGCCATGCGGCTGTGCCAGGTGGTGTAGAGCGTGACGCCCTGTTCGGCGGCGAGCGCCTGAAGCGCATGGATTTCCGCCAGCGTGGCGCCGGGGGGCTTTTCCAGCATGACGTGACGCCCGGCGCGCAGGGCCGCCTGTGCATAGGCAAAGCGCGGCACGGGGGGGATGGCGAGCGAGACGGTGGTGATGTCGGGGCGTTCGGCCAGCATGGTGTCCAGACTGGTGAAGGCCTGCACCCCCTCGACCGTGCCCGCGCGGGACACGGTGGCGGCAAGCTGCCAATCGGGGCTGGCGGCAAGGGCGGGGACGTGTTGGTCCACCGCGATCTTGCCGATGCCCACGAGGGCGAGGGTCTGACGGCCTGCCATCAGTGCGAATCCCGGCCCACGGGGGCGCCGCGGCAGCCTTTGAGGAAGGCGAGATCGGCCCCGGTGTCGGCGCCTTCGACATGCTGCTGGTGCAGCCAGCCATAGCCAGACTCATAGGTCTGATGCGTCGGGGTCCAGGCGGCCAGACGGGCGGCGAGTTCTTCTTCGGGAATGTCGAGGTGCAGGCGGCGGTTGGGCACATCGAGTTCGATGAAGTCACCCGTGCGCACCACGGCGAGCGGGCCACCTGCTGCCGCCTCGGGCGAGGTGTGCAGGCAAACGGTGCCATAGGCGGTGCCGGACATGCGGGCATCCGAGATGCGCACCATATCGGTGATGCCTTTTTTCAGCACCTTGGGCGGCAGGCCCATGTTGCCGACCTCGGCCATGCCGGGATAGCCCTTTGGCCCGCAGTGTTTCAGCACCATGACGCAGGTTTCGTCGATATCGAGATCGGGATCGTTGATCTTGGCCTTGTAGTCGTCAATGTCCTCGAAGACCACGGCGCGGCCGCGGTGCACCATCAGATGCGGGCTGGCGGCGGAGGGTTTCAGCACCGCGCCCTTGGGCGCAAGGTTGCCCTTGAGCACGACCACACCGCCCGATTGCGTCAGCGCCTTGTCGGTGGGCAGGATCACGTCTTCGTTGTGGTTGCGCACATCCTTGACCTGATCCCACATCGAGGCGCCGGACACGGTGAGCGCGTCCTTGTGCAACAGGCCCGCTTCGCCAAGGCGCTTGATCACGACGGGCAAGCCGCCTGCATAGAAGAACTCTTCCATCAGGTATTTGCCCGACGGCATCAGGTTCACGATGGTGGGCACGTCGCGGCCGCAGCGGTCCCAGTCATCCAGCGTGAGGTCGATGCCGACGCGGCCTGCGATGGCCAGAAGATGGATCACGGCATTGGTGGAGCCCCCGATGGCGGCGTTGGTGCGAATGGCGTTTTCAAACGCTTCTTTCTTCAGGATGTCGGACGGTTTCAGGTCATCCTTGACCATCTGCACGATGCGCCGCCCGGTCAGCTGCGCCATTACGCGGCGGCGGCTGTCGACCGCCGGGATCGCGGCATTGCCCGACAGCGCCATACCAAGCGCCTCGGCCATGGAGGCCATGGTGCTGGCGGTGCCCATGGTGTTGCACGACCCCGGAGAGCGGGACATCCCGGCCTCGGCTTCGGCGAATTCTTCCTGCGTCATCTCGCCCGCCTTCACGGCTTCGGAGAATTTCCACAGATGCGTGCCCGAGCCCACGCGTTCGTTGCGATAGTAGCCGTTCAGCATCGGCCCGCCGGTGACGACGATAGAGGGCAGGTCGGTGGAGGCGGCGGCCATCAGCAGCGAGGGCGTGGTCTTGTCGCAGCCGACCAGCAGCACGCAGCCATCCATGGGCTGACCGCGCATCGCCTCTTCCACGGCCATGGCGGCAAGGTTGCGGAACATCATCGCGGTGGGGCGGAAGGCGGATTCCGAAGCCGAGAAGACGGGCACTTCGACCGGGAAGCCGCCAGCCTCATAGATCCCGTGTTTCACCCGCTGCGCAAGGTCGTTCAGATGCGCGTTGCAGGGCGTCAGCTCTGACCATGTGTTGAGGATGCCGATGACCGGGCGGCCATCGAACAGGTCATGCGGCAGGCCCTGATTCTTCATCCAGCCCCGGTGATAGATCTGGTCGCGGCCGGTGCCGCCGAACCATTCCTGAGAGCGCAGGGGACGGGGCCATTGGGCGGGTTTGAAGGTCATCAGATCCTCACAGAGTATGAACGGTTTGCAGCCCGGCATCAGCGGCCACGGCAAGCGGATTGGTCAGCGGCAGGCCGAAGGCCGCCACTTCGATTTCAAAGATATCACCGGGTTCGGGGCGGATGCCATCGGCGAATGACAAGGTGGCGGTGCCGAACATATGCACATGCAGATCGCCGGGTTGGCGGAACAGATCGTATTTGAAGTGATGGTGTTCCAGATTGGCAAAGCTGTGCGACATGTTCGCCTCGCCCGAGAGGAAGGGTTTTTCCCAGATCACCGTGCCTGCGCGGCGGATGCGGCTGCTGCCGCGCACGTCTTGGGGCAATTCGCCCACAAGGATTTCCGGGCCGATGGCGGCTTGGCGCAGTTTGGAATGGGCCAGATACAGGTAGTTGATCCGCTCGGTCACATGATCGGAAAACTCGTTGGCCAGTGCCCAGCCGACGCGGCAGGGGGTGCCGTTGGCGGCGATCACATAGATGCCTGCAAGTTCCGGCTCTTCGCCGCCATCCAGCGCAAAGCCCGGCGAGGTGAGCGGCGCGCCGGGGGCGACCAGATGCACGCCATTGCCTTTGTAGAACCATTCGGGCTGCACGCCGGGACCGGAGGCAGGCTTGCCGCCTTCCAGACCCATGCGGAACATCTTCATGCTGTCGGTGGCATCTTCGGCACTGGCCTTGGTGTGCATCGCATCGCGGGTGGCGGCGCTGCCCAGATGGGTCAGGCCGGTGCCTGTGAGGTGCAGGTGTGCCGGATCGGGATGGGTGATGGGGGACAGCATCCGGCCTTCGGCGGCGGCACGCAACAGATCGACCGCCGGGCCAAGGCCTTGCGCTGCGATCACGCTGGCCAAGCTGCGCCCGGAATTGGCGGCCTCGAGCGCCAGCGCATAGGTGCTGCTGGCACCTTGCACGATGGCGGCCTCGGACCCTTCGCGGGCCACCACGGCGATGCCGTTTTCTGTCTGGATCTGCGACAACAGCATCGGAACCCTCATTTGTTCTTGTTGTAAACGTCGAAGATGACAGCGGCGAGCAGCACCAGCCCCTTGATCACCTGTTGATAGTCGATGCCGATGCCAAGGATCGACATGCCGTTGTTCATCACACCCATGATCAGCGCGCCGACGACCACGCCGATGATCTTGCCCGAGCCCCCGGCCATCGAGGCGCCCCCGATGAAGACGGCGGCGATCACGTCAAGCTCGAACCCGGCACCGGCCTTGGGGGTAGAGGAGTTGAGGCGCGCGGCGACGATCATGCCCGCCAATGCGGCCAGAACGCCCATGTTGACAAAGCAGAAGAAGACCAGCCGTTCGGTCTTGATGCCCGAGAGCTTGGCGGCCTTTTCGTTGCCCCCCAGCGCATAGATGCGGCGGCCACTGGTGGTTTTCTCGGTGAAGAAGGCGTAGATCACCGTCAGCACCGCCAGCACCATCACCACATTGGGCAGGCCCCGGAAGATGGCAAGCTTGTAGCCGACAAATACCAGCGCGCCGCAGACGATCGCATTGCGAATCCAGAACACCGCCGCAGGTTCGGGGCTGATGCCAAAGGCGGCGTCCTGTCCGCGCTTGCGCAGGCCCAGAAGCACGACCACAAGCGCCACGGCCACCACGATCAGGAGTGCGGTGCCGTTCAGGCGGTCCAGCCCCAGAAGCGCCTGATCGGCATCGCCGAACAGATCTGGCAGGAATCCGGTCGACAGCGACTGGAAGGAGCGCGGGAAGGGCCCGATGTTCTGCCCGTTCAACAGCCACAGCGTCAGGCCGCGGAACACGAGCATCCCCGCCAGCGTCACGATGAAGGACGGGATTTTCCAATAGGCGACCCAATAGCCTTGGGCCGCGCCGATCAGGCCCCCCACGATCAGGCAGGCCGGGATCACCGCCAGCACCGGCCAGCCCAAGTTGACCGTCAGCACCGCCGCCACCGCGCCGGTAAAGCCCACGACCGAGCCGACCGACAGGTCGATATGGCCCGCCACGATCACCAGAAGCATCCCCAGCGCCATGATGATGACGTAAGAGTTCTGCAAGAACAGGTTGGTGATGTTCTGAGCCGACAGGAAATCGACGTCGATCGAGGCGCGCACGATCACCGTGAAGAAGAAGACGATGGCGACAAGCGCCATGATCATTCCATATTCGCGCAGATGGCTGCCCATGTAAGACTTTTCCGACATTGTATTACGCCGCCTTCCCAGCAGAGTTCAGGATCATGGCCATGATGCGTTCCTGCGAGGCCTCGGCGCGGGAGAGTTCCCCCACGATGCGGCCTTCGTTCATCACATAGATGCGGTCGCACATGCCCAGAAGCTCGGGCATTTCCGAGCTGATCATCAGGATGCCCCGGCCATCGGCGGCCAGTTGGTTCATGATGTTGTAGATTTCAAATTTCGCGCCCACGTCGATGCCGCGCGTGGGTTCATCCAGAATCAGAACCTGCGGATCGGTGAAGAGCCATTTCGACAGCACCACCTTTTGCTGGTTGCCGCCCGAAAGGTTGACCACCTTTTGCTGCACATTGGGGGTGCGGATGTTCATGGCGCGGCGGTAATCCTCGGCCACCTGCGCCTCACGCCGGGGGTTGAGCACGCCGCGCAGGGCAATGCCCGCCAGATTGGCAAGGCTGATGTTGCGCAGGATCGGCTCGTCCAGCACAAGGCCAAGGGCCTTGCGGTCTTCGGTGACATAGGCAAGGCCCGCGTCCACCGCCTTTGTGACGGTGGAAGTGTCGACCGGCTTGCCGCCCATGCTCACACTGCCGGTGATGCCCCGGCCATAGCTGTGGCCAAAGAGGCTCATGGCCAATTCGGTGCGCCCTGCCCCCATCAGGCCTGCGATGCCGACGATTTCGCCCTTGCGCACGGTGAATCCGGCGTTGCGGATCATCTGGCGGTCTTTCTGATCGGGGTGATAGACGTTCCAGTCTTTCACCTCGAGCAAGATCTCGCCCGGGTTTGGCGTGCGGGCGGGGTAGCGGTGTGCCATGTCGCGGCCCACCATATCGCGGATGATGCGGTCTTCGGTGATTTCGTCCCGGTTCAGGGTCGATACCGTGGTGCCGTCGCGGATGATGGTGGTGCGGTCGGCGACCCGGCCGATTTCGTTCAGCTTGTGGCTGATGATGATTTGCGTGACCCCTTGCGCCTTGAGCTCCAACATCAGGTCCAAGAGCTTTTGGCTGTCGTTTTCCTGAAGCGCGGCGGTGGGTTCGTCCAAGATGAGCAGGCGCACATCCTTGGCCAGCGCCTTGGCGATCTCGATCAGCTGTTGCTTGCCGACGCCCAGCTTGCCGACGATGCTGGTGGGGGCTTCGTTCAGCCCAACCTTTTTCAGCAGTTCAGTGGTTTTCTGAAAAGCCAGCGGCCAGTTGATGACCCCCGCCTTGGCGACCTCGTTGCCCAGAAACAGGTTCTCGGCAATCGACAGCAGCGGCACCAGCGCCAGTTCCTGATGGATGATGATGATGCCGCGCGCTTCGGAATCCGTGATGGATTTCATCGCCAGCGGCGCGCCGTCATAGATGATTTCGCCTTCATAGCTGCCATGGGGATAGACGCCCGACAGCACTTTCATCAGCGTGGATTTTCCGGCGCCATTCTCGCCGCAGATCGCGTGAATCTCGCCTGCCTTGACTGTCAGGTTCACCTGATCGAGCGCGCGCACGCCGGGGAACAGTTTGCTGATCCCGCGCATTTCCAGAAGCGTTGTCATGATCCCCTCCCCGAGGAACGGGCCTGCCTGCCGGGAGCAAGGGCAGGCAGGCCCGGAAGGCTTGGTCTTACTTCAGCTGGTCGGCGGTGTAGTAGCCCGAGCCCACAAGCACTTCTTCGTAGTTCGAGGCATCAACCGACACCGGCTCCAGCAGGTAGGACGGAACCACCTTCACACCGTTGTCATAGGTTTCGGTGTCGTTGATTTCCGGCTCGGACCCGGTCAGCAGCGCGTCGACCATCTTGACGGTAACGCCAGCCAGCGCGCGGGTGTCTTTGAACACGGTCGAATACTGTTCACCCGCGATCATGGATTTCACCGACGGGATTTCGGCGTCCTGACCGGTGACGATCGGCATGGCCAGATCGCCGGAACCGTAGCCGACGCCTTTCAGCGAGGACAGGATGCCGATCGACAGGCCGTCATAGGGCGACAGCGCGCCGTGCAGCACCTTGTCGCCGTAGTTGGCCGACAGCAGGTTGTCCATGCGGGCCTGCGCCACGGCGCCATCCCAACGCAGGGTGCCGACCACATCCATGCCCATCTGGCCGGACGGAATGGCAATATCGCCCGAGTCGATCAGCGGTTGCAGGACCGACATCGCGCCATTGTAGAAGAAGAAGGCGTTGTTGTCGTCGGGCGAGCCGCCAAACAGTTCCACATTGTGCGGTTTCACATCGGGGAACCGCTCTTTCAGGCCTTTGACCAGCGATTCCGCCTGCTGCACGCCCACCTTGAAGTTGTCGAAGGTGGCGTAATAGCTGACATCGCCGCTTTCGCGGATCAGGCGGTCATAGGCGATGACCTTGATGCCGCTGGCAGCGGCGTTTTCCAGCGCGTTCGACAGGGTGGTGCCGTCGATGGCGGCGATCACCAGAACATTCACCCCCTTGGTGATCATGTTCTCGATCTGGTTCAACTGGTTCGGAATGTCGTCTTCGGCATATTGCAGATCGGTGGCATAGCCGGCTTCGGTGAATTGTTTCACCATCGACTCGCCGTCGGAAATCCAGCGGGCCGAAGATTTGGTGGGCATCGAAATGCCGACGGTGCCTTTATCCTGTGCAAAGGCAGCGGGGGCGCCGAGGAACGTGGCGGCGACCGCCAATTTCAAAATGGCGCGTTTTGTGAAGTGCATCTGGTTCTCCTCCCATGTGCCGCGAAACACGGCAATGTCGCGGCGGTTTGTCCGTTCCCAAGGCGCTTTGCGCATTGGAACCGCGATCAGGCGGCAGATTGACGCCGCAACACATCCGCGTCAAATGAGATTGCGTGAAACATATACTGCAATTTTGATATGGATTTGACGGATGACCCTGCCCTTGCATCACCTGAAGATGACGCATCTGCGGCTGCTGGCGCATCTGGCAGAAACGCGGCGGATCACCGCTGCGGCGGATCTGGTCGGGGTGTCACAGCCCACGGCCTCGCGCCTGATCGTGGAGATCGAAGAGATTCTGGGCCAGCCGGTGCATGAACGCTCGGGCCGGGGGATCGCGCTGACGGTGGTGGGAGAGGCCTTGGCGCGGCGGGCGCGGCGCATCCTGACCGAGTTGCAAGAGGCCACGGTCGAGGTGACGGGGCTTGCCTCGGGGGCGGCGGGGCATCTGCGGATCGGCGCAGTCACCGCGCCTGCGCTGGGGCTGATGCTGCCCGCGCTGCGCACGCTGCGGCTGACGCATCCCAACATCACCGCCGATGTGTCGGTCGCGCAATCGGCGCAGCTGTGCCAAGAGCTGCGGGCGGGGCGGCTGGATGTGGTGCTGGGCCGCCCGACCGAGCCACGCGACCGCGATGAATTCGAGGTGCTGCCGCTGGACACCGAGCCGGTGGAGCTTCTGGTGCGTCAGGGCCACCCTCTGGCCGGGCGCGGCGATATCTCGCTGGCCGATCTGGTGCGGTTCGATTGGGTGATGCCGTCGGAAAGCTCTCCCTTGGGCCATGCGGTGAACATGGCGTTTCGCGAACACGGGATGCCGCCGCCCCGGCAGACGCTGACCACCGGCTCTTTCCTGCTGACGCTGACGGTGGTGCGGCAGACCAATGCGATTGCGCCGCTGGCCCGCGCGGTGACGGATGTGTTTGCCGGGCCGGAGGGCGGCTATGTGATGCTGGAGGCGCCCTTGCAGGTGGATGTGGGGGAATATGGGCTGCTCACGCGCAAGGGTCAGGCGCGGACGCCTGCCCTGCAACGGCTCATCACCCAAATCCTTGGGCAGCTTCCGCTTAGTTGACGCGCGACAGCAGCGGCTGGCCGCTGAAATGCGCGTCCAGATTGGCAACCGCCAGCTCTGACATTGCGGTGCGCGATTCCCGGGTGCCGCTGGCGTGGTGCGGGTAAAGCGTGACATTGGGCAGCGCGGTCAGCACCGGATCGGGGTTGGGTTCGTTCCAGAACACATCCAGCGCGGCATGGCCCAGCGTGCCATCCTGCAAGGCGGCGATCAGCGCGGTTTCATCCACCACCGACCCCCGGCTGACGTTGACCAGCGTCCCTTGCGGGCCAAGGGCGCGCAGCACATCGGCGTTGATCAGGTTCATCGTGCCCTTGCCGCCCGAGACGATCACCACAAGGATATCGGCCCAAGCGGCCAGCGCCAACAGATCGGGTTGGAACGGGCGGCCCACCCCCGGCTTTTCGCTGCGGCTGAAATAGGCGACCTGCATCCCCGAGGCTTCGGCGCGCGGGATGATCGCCTGCCCGATCTTGCCCATGCCCACGATGCCCATCTTCTTGCCCCGCACCGAGGATTGCAGCGGGAACATCCCCTGCCGCCCCCAATCGCCCGAGGCGACATAGGCATGGCCCGGCACCATCCCGCGCCGCGCCGCAAGCGTCAGCATCAGGGCGGTGTCGGCCACATCATCGGCCAGCGCATCAGAGGTGTTGGTGAGCGGGATGCCCCGCGCGGTCAGCGCGGGCACATCGATGGTGTCATAGCCCGCCGAGCCACAGGACACGATTTCCAGCGCGGGCAGCGCGGCCAGCATCGGCGCCGTCAAGGGCTCGTGCCCGTTGGTGATGATGCCCCGCACCCGTGGCCCCACCTCGGCGAGCAAGGCCGCCTTGCCTGCAGCATCGGCAAGATCATGGCGGTGCAGGGTATAGCGCGCGGCAAGAGCGTCGAGCGACGGTTGCAGCGGCGGGGCGATCACCAGCAGGTCGGGTTTCATGGGCATCTCCTTGCAAAAGGGCTGGGGTCAGGCCGGATTGCCCCAAGGGCCGTGGTGGGAGTCCTTGCCATCCAACCGGTCAAAGCCATGGGCGCCAAAGAAATCGCGCTGGCCTTGGATCATGTTGGCGGTGCCGCGCGCCTGACGCATCAGATCGAACCAAGCAAGCCCCGCTGACAGCGCGGGCAAGGGCAGGCCTTGCAGCGCGCCTTCGGCGACCACGCGGCGCAGCGCAGGCAGGCCCTGATCCAGCAGATCGGCAAAGAAGGGCGCAAGGATCAGGTTGCGGGCCGGATCTTCGGCCAGCGCCTCTGCCATGTCATTGAGCATGGAAGACCGGATGATGCAGCCCGCGCGCCAGACCCGCGCGATGGCGGGCATGTCCAGCGCCCAGCCGAATTCCTTGGCCGCTGCCGTCATCATCGCAAAGCCTTGGGCATAGCACAGGATCTTGCCCGCGATCATCGCCTGTTCCAGATCCTCGATCGGCAGGGCGATCTTGGCCTGCGCCGCGCCAAAACGCGCCTGCCCGGCTGCGCGCTCGTCCCGGCGGGCCGAGACGTTGCGCGCCATCACGGCGGCCTCGATCACCGGAACGGGTGCGGCCAGATGCTGCGCCTCGACCGCCGTCCAGCGACCGGTGCCTTTCTGGCCGGCGGCATCCACGATCATGTCAAGGATCGGCCCGCCTGCGATCGGGTCGGCGGCGGCGGCGACCTGCGCCGAAATCTCGATCAGGTAAGAGTGCAGCACGCCCGCATTCCACTGGTCAAACACCGGGGCGATCTGATCGGCAGACAGCGCCATGCCATCGCGCATCACGCCGTAGACTTCGGAAATCATCTGCATATCGGCATATTCGATGCCGTTGTGGACCGCCTTGACGAAATGCCCGGCGCCCGAAGGCCCCATGTGATCGGCGCAAGGCGTGCCATCCTCGGCCCGCGCCGCGATGGCTTGCAGCAAGGGTTTCATCTGCGCCCAAGCGGCATCCGGCCCCCCGGCCATGATCGCGGGGCCGTGGCGTGCCCCCTCTTCGCCGCCCGAGACGCCGATACCCATAAAGCGGAAGGGCAGATCGGCCCCATCGCGGCGGTTGGTGTCGCGGAAATTGGCGTTGCCCGCGTCGATCACCAGATCATCGGCCCCGAGCAGGGGCGCAAGTGCTGCCAGTTGGTCATCCACCGCCTGCCCGGCGGGCACCATCAGGATGATGGCGCGCGGCGGCGTGATGGCCTGCACGAGCGCCTCCAGCGTGTCGGTGGGCGTGATGTTGGCGGCAAGATCGCCCGCATCGGCATGAAACTTCTGCGTGACGGAAGCCGTCCGGTTCCACACCGCGATCGGGAAGCCTTTTTCGGCAATGTTCAGCGCCAATGCGGCACCCATCGTGCCAAGGCCGATCAGGCCGGTGTGTGTTGCGGTCATCGCGTAAAGTCCTTTGCAGTTCGGGATCACAGAATAGTCCAGCACGGCGGCAGGGGTAAGGGGGCTTGCCCACAGGAAAGTTTCGCCCCCGCCTCTCACGCCGCGCCTCGGATAAAGCGATCCGGGCGGAAATGCTATCGTTAACATGAAGCGCGCGCCGCACAAGACCGCCCGCGCATGGAAAAGACCCAAAGGCGGTTGGCCCTTGGGTCCCAGCGGTGCTGCGCCCGCCTCAGATGTCGGCAATCACGTCTTGGCGCTGGCTGCCAAGGCCTTGGATTCCCAGCTCCACCACATCCCCCGCCTTGAGGTAACGCGGCGGCTTTTGCCCCATGCCCACGCCGGGCGGGGTGCCGGTGGAAATCACGTCGCCGGGATGCAGCGTCATGAATTGCGATAGATAGCTGATCACATGGGCCACGCCGTAGACCATGGTCTTGGTCGAGCCGTCCTGCATGGTCTGGCCGTTCACCTTCAGCCACATCGACAGGTTCTGCGGATCTTCCACCTCGTCCCGGGTCACCAGCCATGGGCCGATCTGGCCGTAGTTGTCGCAGCTTTTGCCCTTGGTCCACTGACCCGCGCGTTCGGTCTGAAAGGCCCGCTCGCTCACGTCATTGGTGATGGCATAGCCCGCGACATGGGTCAGCGCATCCGCCTCGGAGACGTATTTCGCCTTGGTGCCGATGATGACCGCCAGTTCCACCTCCCAGTCGGTTTTCTCGGAGGTGCGGGGGATGATGATGGGATCGTTCGGGCCACAGATGGCGCTGGTGGCCTTCATGAAGATCACCGGTTCGGGCGGCACGGCCAACCCGGATTCGGCGGCGTGATCGGCGTAGTTCAGGCCGATGCAGATGAACTTGCCGGTGCCCGCGACACAAGGGCCAAGGCGGCTGCCCGCATCCACCACCGGCAGCTTGGCCGCATCGATGCCACGCAGCGCTGACAGGCCCACATCCGACAGCACCGCCCCGGCGATATCGGGCACGATGCCGGTCAGATCGCGGATGCTGCCATCCGAATGCAGCAGTCCGGGGCGTTCGGCACCGGGGGCGCCATGACGAAGCAATTTCATATGTCAGATCCTTTCAGGTATTCGACCAGCCGCCGTCGATGACATGGGCTGTGCCGGTGACGAAGGCCGCTTCGTCCGAGGCGAGGAAAACAACAAGCGCCGCGATATCTTCGGCCTGTGCGAGCTTGCCAGAGGGTTGCCGGGCCAGAAACGTCTTGCGCCCGGCTTCGTAATCGCCGGTGGCGGCCATACGGTCTTGCAGCGAGGGCGTGTCGACGGTGCCGGGGCAGACGGCGTTGCAGCGGATGCCCTTGGTGATGAAATCGGCGGCAATCGCCTTGGACATGCCGATCACCGCCGCCTTGGTGGCGCCATAGGCAAAGCGGTTGGGCGCCGCGATGATGGTGGAGGCCACCGAGGCCATGTTGATGATGGACCCGCCGCCGCCGTCGATCATGGCGGGCAGAAAGGCGCGGCACATGCGATACATGGCGGTGACGTTCAGATCAAAGCTGAAGGCCCATTGCTCTTCGTCGCAGTCCAGAATGCTGCCATTGGCCACGAATCCCGCGCAGTTGAACAGCACATCCACCCGCCCCAGATCGGCTGCCAGCGCCGTGATGGCGGCAGGGTCGCGCACATTCAGCACCCGCGTTTCAATCCCCTGCCCCGCCAGATCGGCCAAGGTGGTTTCGTTGATATCGGTGGCAATCACCCGCGCGCCTTCACGCGCCATCGCCAGTGCCGAGGCCCGGCCGATGCCCTGCCCTGCTGCGGTGATCAACGCGGTCTTTCCGTTCAGCCGTCCCATGCGGTTGTCCTGTCTGCTCTCACTCATTGCCGTGCCGCCCTTCGGGCGCAGTCCGCGCGTGTTCAGGTGTTACATCACCGCGCCGATCTGCCAAGGCACGAATTCCGCGCCGCCAAAGCCCAAGGCTTCGGATTTCGTCACCTCGCCGCTGGCGACCTTGATGAACAGCTCGAACATCTCGGCGCCTTTGTCGGCCAAGGACACCCCGCCGTCGATGATGTCGCCGGTGTTCAGGTCCATGTCCTCTTCCATATGCCGGAACATCTCGGAATTGGTGGCGACCTTGATGCAAGGCACGGGTTTATAGCCGGAAACCGATCCGCGCCCGGTGGTGAAGACGATCAGATTGGCGCCCGAGGCGATTTGCCCGGTGACGGAACAGGGATCATAGCCGGGGCTGTCCATGAAGACGAAACCCTTCTTGGTGATGGGTTCGGCAAAGAGGTAAACGTCCTCCATCGGGGCGGTGCCGCCCTTGGCCACCGCGCCCAGCGATTTTTCCAAAATGGTGGTCAGCCCGCCGCGCTTGTTGCCGGGGCTGGGGTTGTTGTTCATCTCGCCCTTGTTGCGGGCGGTGTAATCCTCCCACCAGCGGATGCGCTCGATCAGCTTTTCGCCCACCTCCACGCTGACCGCGCGGCGGGTCAGCAGATGTTCGGCCCCGTAGATTTCCGAGGTTTCTGACAGAATCGTGGTGCCGCCATGCTGCACCAGAAGGTCAGAGGCCACGCCCAGCGCGGGGTTCGCGGTGATGCCGGAATAGCCATCGGACCCGCCGCATTGCATGCCGATCACCAGTTCCGACACCGGGATCGGCTCGCGCGCATAGGCGTTGGCGATTTTCGCCATCTCGCGCAGGGCCTCGACTCCGCGTTCCACGGTTTTGCGGGTGCCGCCGACCTGTTGGATGGTCATGTGGCGAAAGTTGTTGTCGGCGCGCATCCGGCCGCGCCCCACGAGATCGGGGATCTGCAACACTTCGCAGCCCAGCCCCACCAGAAGGATGCCGCCAAAGTTGGGGTTCTGCGCATAGCCCTGAAGCGTGCGCATCAGGGTGGCATAGCCCTCATCCGACCCCGACATCCCGCAGCCGGAGGCATGGGCGATGGGCACGATGCCATCGACATTGCCAAGCGCCTTGAACCAATCGGATTTCTCAGCCTCTTCCGCGATAAAACGGGCGACCGAGCCCGAGCAGTTCACGCTTGTCAGCACGCCCAGATAATTGCGCGTGCCCGCCTTGCCATCGGGGCGGCGAAAGCCCATGAAGGTCCGCTGCTGCGGGGCCGGGGCCAAGGGCCGCGCCTCGGCGGCAAAGGCGTAATCCTGCGCGTGGTCCGACATGGCGATGTTGTGCACATGCACATGCGCGCCTGCCGGAATCTCTTGCGTCGCGGCCCCGATGATCTGGCCATAGCGGCGGATATTCTCGCCCGGCGCGATGGCGCGATTGGCAATCTTGTGGCCGCGCGCGATGGCGGTGGTGATCGTCACGCCCAGCGACTCTGCCCCCGGCAGAAGATCGGTCAGGGCGATGTCGACATTGTCATCGGGATTCAAGCGGATGCTGATGGGCATAGGGGCCTCAGGTCGTTGGAGCAAGGGTGGACAGCGCGCGGTCAAGATGGGTGTAGCCGCCATCGACAAACAGCCATTGCCCGGTGGTATGCCCCGCCTGTGGCGAGAGGGCAAACACCACGGTGGCGGCCATTTCGGTGTCCAGCGTCATCCGGCCCCCAAGGGGGATGCGCGCGGTGATCTCGGCCAGCTTGGCATCGGGGTCATCCATCCCGTCCAGCCAGCGGCGATAGAGCGGCGTCATCACCTCGGCCGGGATCACGGCATTGACGCGCACGCCATCCCCCGCCAGCGCCGCCGCCCATTCCCGCGTCAGCCCCAGTTGCGCGGCCTTGGCCGCCACATAGGCCGAAGTGCCCCCTTGTCCGGTCACAGCCGTCTTGGAGCTGATGTTCACCACCGCGCCCTTGGCCGCCTTCAGATCGGCCATCAGCAGATGCACCAGCGTGTAATAATGGATCAGGTTCTGGTTCAGCGAGGCGCGAAACGCCTCGGGCCCGGCATCTAGGCCGACGCCATCATTGGCGCCTGCATTGTTGACCAGACCGTAAACCTGCCCCCAGCGCGCGCGCGTTTCTGCCACCGCGCGGCGGCAGTCTTCATCCTGCGACAGATCGGCCTTGATCCAGCCTGCGCGCGGCGCCTTTTCGGCCAAGCTGGCCAGAAAGGCGTCATCGGGCGCGCGACGGGCGTAGATCACCGGGATGGCCCCCTCTGCGGCCAGCGCCATCGTGATCGCGGCACCAATGCCCGAGCCGCCCCCGGTCACCACCACGATCTTGTCTTTCAGGCCCAAGTCCATTCTGTCTTCCTTCATTCAGATGGGTGGCCCCGCCTGTCGCAGGGCCACCCGGGGTTCATCCCACAGCGGCGGGATCAGTCGTAAAGCACGGCGGCGATTTCCGGCGCGTCCATGTTGCTTGCGTCATACCAGGCGAAGCCGGAGTCGATGGTTTTTGGCAAGGTTTCGCCCTTGGTCGCGGCAAGCGCGGCCTTGACCGTTTCATAGCCCATGCCCACCGGGCTTTGGGTGATCGCACCTGCCATCAGGCCTTCCTTGATCGCCGCCTTTTGCGCGGCACCCGAGTCATAGCCGATCACGGTCACGCCTTGGGTGTTGGTTTCGCGGATCGCGTTGATCACCCCCAGCGCCGAGCCTTCGTTGGCCCCGAAGATGCCCTTCATGTCGGGATGCGCGGTCAGCATCGCCTTGGTGATCTCGGTCGATTGCAGCTGATCGCCCGCGCCATACTGGATATCGACGATCTCGATGTTGGGATGCGCTTCCTTGATGCGGTTCACAAAGCCGTCGCGGCGGTCAATCCCGGTGCGCGAGGTCTGGTCATGCACCACAAGCGCCACCTTGCCCGCACCACCGATCAGTTCCGCCATCTTGTCGGCGGCCAGTGCTGCGGCGGCGACGTTGTTGGTGGTCACGGTGGTGGCCGGAATGTCGCTGTCGACCCCTGAGTCAAAGGCGATGACCGGGATGCCCGCCTCTTGCGCCTGACGCAAAAGCGGGGTGGCGGCCTGACTGTCCAGCGCGGCAAAACCAAGCGCGGCGGGTTTCTTGGCCAGCGCGGCAGAAAGCATGTCCATCTGCTTGTCGACCTGCGCTTCGGTATCGGGGCCTTCGAACGTGACCTCGACCCCCAGTTCGGCGGCAGCCTGATCGGCCCCGGCCTTCACGGCCTGCCAGAACTGGTGCTGAAAGCCCTTTGAGACGAGCGGAATGTAAATCTTGTCCTGCGCGCTGGCGAGGCTGGCAGAGAGCATGAGCGCAGTGGCAGAGGCGGCGGCAAGCAAGGTGCGTCTGGTGAACATCGGGTTTTCCTCCCATGGTGTCGATGTTGGTGGGTTCCGGGGCGTTTGCCGCCCTCTGGTTGGTGTTCTTAACTGGCGGCGCGGCGGCGGCGCAGCATGTCGGCATAGACGGCGGCGATGATGATGGCCCCGGTCACAACTGTTTGCCATTCCTGCGCAACCGACATCACGCGCAACCCGTTGAGCAGCACCGCCATGATCAGCGCGCCGATCATGGTGCCAAGGATGGACCCGCGCCCCCCGGCAAGCGAGGTGCCGCCGATCACCACCGCGGCGATGGCGTCCAGTTCATACCCCAGCCCAAGCGCGGGCTGGGCAGAGTTGAGGCGCGAGGCGATGATCAGCCCCGCGATTCCGCAGATGCTGCCCGCCAGCGCATAGATCGCGATTTTCCACGCATCGGTGTTCACCCCCGACAGCCGCACGGCCTCTTCATTCGAGCCAAGGGCAAAGCAATAGCGGCCCAGCACGGTGCGGTTCAGCACATAGCCGATGACCAGCGCCAGAAGGAACAGGATCAGCACCCCATTGGGCACCGGCACGGCGGGAAAGATCCGGCCGATCAGCGACCCGGTGGAGATTTCCGAGAATCCGGGCGTGTCGTTGAAATAGATCGGCTTGGTGCCCGAGATGATCAGCGACAGGCCCTTGAGGATCAGCATCATGCCCAGCGTGGCGATGAAGGGCGGGATCTTCATTTTCGCCACCAGCGCGCCGGAAATGGTGCCGCAGATCGCCCCCACCGCAATCGCGCCGATCACGCCAAGCGGCAGCGGCATCCCCGCATTGGTCAGGATCACCCCGGCCATCACCGCGCAAAACGTCATCAGCGTGCCCACCGACAGATCGATCCCCCCGGTGATGATCACCAGCGTCGCGGCAATCGCCAGCACCCCGTTCACCGAGGTGGCTTGCAGGATCGCCAGAATGTTCGACGTTTGCAGGAAATTCGGCGAGGCCAGCGAAAAGAACACCAGAAGCGCGATCAGGCTGGCAAAGGCCAACAGCTTTTGCTGCGCGCCCGAGGCAGGTTTGCGGGCCGGAGCGGCGGCGGGCAGGGTCGTCATGCGGTGGCCTCCTCGATGGCGCCATGCCGGGCGGTGGCAAGGCGCATGATTGCTTCCTGAGTGGTGGCGGCGCCGCCGGGCAGGATGCCGGTCAGACGGCCTTCGCACATCACGGCGATCCGGTGCGACAGGCGGAGCACCTCGGGCAGTTCAGAACTGATGACGATGATCGCCTTGCCCTGCGCCGCAAGCGCCTGCATCAGCCGGTAGATTTCCGCCTTGGCACCCACATCGATGCCGCGCGTGGGTTCGTCAAAGATCAGCACATCGCAATCGCGCAGCAGCCATTTCGCAATGACGATCTTTTGCTGATTGCCGCCGGACAGCAATCGCACCTCTTGCCGGTCGGATGGCGTGCGGATCGCCAGTTGCGCGATGTAGTCGCGCGCGGTTTTTTCCAGCGCGGGTTCATTCAGCACGCCCAAGCCATTGGCAAAACGGCCAAGGCTGGTCATGCCCACATTGGCCCGCACGTCCAGCCCAAGGGCAAGGCCAAAATGCTTGCGGTCTTCGGACAGATAGCCAATCCCTGCGGCCACCGCATCCTTGGGGGTGTGGATGCGGGCGGGCTTGCCATGCACGAAAATCTCGCCACTGTCGCGCGGATCGGCACCAAAGATGGCGCGCGCCACTTCGGTGCGCCCGGCCCCCATCAAGCCGGCAAAGCCCAGAATCTCGCCCCGCCTGACGCTGAAACCCACATCCCGGATCGCGCGGCCCCGGTTCAGCCCCCGCACCTCGAGCGCGACCGGCGCGGCGGAGAGATCGGGAATATCGACCGGCACGCTTTCCAGATCGCGGCCCACCATCATGCTGATGATCGTCTCGATCGGCGTGTCGGCGGCATGAACCGTGCCCACATAGGCCCCGTCACGCATGATCGTCACCCGGTCGGAAATGCGGCGGATCTCGTCCATCTTGTGGCTGATATAGACCACGCCCACGCCTTCGGCCTTGAGCCCCCGGATGATCGCAAACAGCTCGTTCGTCTCGGCCTCGTTCAGCGCGGCGGTGGGTTCGTCCATGATCAGGATGCGCGACCGGAACGACAGCGCCTTGGCGATTTCCACCATCTGCTGGCGGGCCACCGAAAGCGTGCGCACCTCGGCCTGCGGGTCGATCTGCACCTTCATCTGGGCAAAGATCGCGGCGGCATCGGCGTTCAGCTGCGGCTCGTTCAGGCGGCCAAAGCTGCGGCGGGGTTCGCGCCCGATAAAGATGTTCTGCGCCACCGTCAGATCGTTCATCAGCGCCAGTTCCTGATGGATGATCCCGATGCCAAGCGCCTGTGCCGCGCGCGGGCCGGCGATGGTGACGGCCTCTCCGCGCACCTGAACCGTGCCGCCATCGGGCTGATAGATCCCCGACAGCACCTTCATCAGCGTGGATTTGCCCGCGCCATTTTCTCCCATCAGCGCATGAACCTCGCCCGGGATCAGGTCGAACTGCGCGCTGCGCAGGGCGTGCACGCCGGGGAAATGCTTGTCGATGCCGGTCATCCGCACCAAGGGCGTCATGGCTGCCCCCCGATCTGCACCACCACCTTGATCAGCGCCTCGCGGTTGGCGACCAGCGCGGGAAAGCGCGCGGGCAGATCGGCCAGCGCCAGCGTTTCCGAGGTGATGCGGGCGGCATCGATCTGGCCATCGCGCAGCGCCTGCATCACGGTCGCAAAATCCTCGGCCGTGGCATTGCGGCTGCCCATCAGCGTCATCTCGCGCTTGTGGAACTCGGGGTCGGAAAAGGTGATGTCGTCCTTGACGACCGAGACAAGACAATAGGTGCCGCCATGCGCGACATGGGCAAAGCCATCCTGAATGGCGCGGGCATTGCCGGTGGCATCAAACACTACGTCAAAGCCGCCGTCGGGGAGCGGGTCGGTCACGCCATGCAGATCGGCAAAGCCAAAGCCCGCCGCCGCCTGCAAACGCGCGGCACTTGCATCGCGCAGATGCACCTGCGCCCCGCGCATCCGCGCAAACAGCGCCACCCCAAGGCCAATCGGCCCCGCCCCGGTAACCAGCACCCGGTCCCCCGGCTGTGGCGCGGCGCGGCGCACGGCATGGGCGCCGATGGCCAGAAACTCGGTCAGCACCGCCGCACCCTTGGGCAGGCCCGAGGCATCATAAAGATTGCCCGCAGGCACCGCGATCCGGGCGCACATGCCGCCATCGCGGTGGACCCCCAGAACGGCGATATCGGTGCAGCAATTGGGCTTGCCCTTGCGACAGGCGATGCAGGTGCCGCAGGACAGGTAAGGGTTGATGACCACCGGCACACCCTTGGGCCAGTCCCCCGTGGCTTGCGCCACATGGCCCGAAAGCTCGTGCCCGATCACGCGCGGATAGGCCAGAAACGGGTGCTTGCCTTCAAAGATGTGGAAATCGGTGCCGCACAACCCCACCGCATCGATGTTCACCAGCACCCAGCCTTCGGGGGCCGCATCGGGCAGCGGGCGCGGCTCCAGCGTGAAAGTGCCGGGCGCGGCGCAGGTGCCACACAGCATGGTCTGGGCGACCGAGCCATCCATGATCCAGAACCCCTCCCAAGGCCGCTGATCGCACCCCCGACTCAAGCGGTGGTTTTTATCATTAAAGACACCATGGCGCGGCGATTTCGGCTTGCCAACTGTTTTTAATTTTTTAATTCATAGAAACAGGGGCCGCAAAGGACTCATGCCATGGCACGCACCGACACCCGCTTTCGCCAGTCACACAATGCGATGCTGGACATGCTGTCGGGCATGGCCCCCGGCGCGGGCCTGCCGTCCGAGGTGCAATTGGCGGCGCAGTTTGGCGTGTCGCGCACGGTGATCCGGGCGGTGGTGCAAAAACTGGGCGCGGATGGCATCCTGCAGGGCAGCGGGCGCGGCAAGCGGCTCTTGCGCGTGCCAAAGCCCAAGGACCACTTGCCCTTGCGCGAAGACTATATCGGCCGCGACGAGCTTGAAGCGCGCTTTCTGGACTGGGTCTTGCGCTTTGACGTGCCCGCAGGCACCGCGCTGAACATCACGCAACTGGCGCGGCAATTCATGGTGCCGCCGCATGCGCTGCAAGAATTTCTGGCCAGTCTGGGCCAGTCCGGCCTGATCGAGCGGCGGCCGCGTGGCGGCTGGCGGCTTTTGGGATTTACCGCCGATTATGCGGTGGAACTGTCAGAATTCCGGCAGGTGCTGGAGTTGAACGCGATTCGCGTGTTCACAACGCTGCCCGATGATCACCCGGCTTGGGCCGCGCTGGCGAGCATCCGCGAGGAGCATCTGGACCTGTTGCAGCGCATCGAGCAGGATTTCCACGATTTCTCACGGCTGGACGGGCGCTTTCATGCGCTGCTGAATTCGGTCGTGCGCAACCGCTTTGTGGCCGAATTCCAGAAGGTGATCTCGCTCATCTTTCACTACCATTACCAATGGGACAAGACGATGGAGCGCTTCCGCAACGAGGCCGCCATCCGCGAGCATCTGACAATCATCGCCGCCCTTCAGGCCCGCGACACCGGTGAGGCCAAGGCCCGCGCCCGCGCGCATCTGGCCACCTCCAAGGAAACCCTGCTCACCTCGATGCGCGGGCATCAGTTGGCCTAGGCCCGCGGCTTGGCCCTGTGCTGCGCTGTGACCTTAAAACCGCGGCAGCTTTGCGCTTTGTTGCACAACCCTCAGGCATTTATCGCGGCTCACGCGCAGCCATGCGGAGAGAAACGTCGATATAATTGTTTCAGCCTGATGAGTTGTGAAGAAATCGTCACAAGACCGCGATAGAGCGCTTGTCTGACTCGCTCGCCCGCCCTTAACCTTGCCCGATAAACCGCGAATCCATTCCGGTCGGTCGGGCAGCCGGATCTTGGGTGACAAGCGGGACAGACATGATCAACCGGGAGAGACTGTGATGATGACGAAGAAACTGCTTGGACTGACCACCAGCCTTGCGCTGGTGCTCAGCGCACAGGTGGCCTCGGCCCAGACGATGGCCGAACTGGAAGCCGCGGCCAAGGCCGAAGGGATGCTGACCACCATCGCTCTGCCGCATGACTGGTGTGGCTATGGCGACGTGATCGCCGGGTTCAAGGCAAAGTATCCGGAAATCACCGTGAACGAGCTGAACCCCGATGCAGGTTCGGCCGATGAGATCGAGGCCGTGAAGGCCAACAAAGACAACAAGGGCCCGCAAGCGCCCGACGTGCTGGACATCGGTCTGTCCTTCGGCCCGGCGGCGCAGGCCGAAGGCCTGCTGGCGCCCTACAAGGTCTCGACCTGGGACACGATCCCCGCCGATGCCAAGGATCCCGATGGCCATTGGTATGGCGACTATTACGGCGTGATGTCCTTTGCGGTGAACACCGATCTGGTGCCGAACCCGCCGACGTCCTTTGCTGATCTGCTGAAGCCGGAATATGCGGGCCAAGTGGCACTTGCAGGCGATCCGCGCGCGTCGAACCAAGCCATCCTCGCGGTTCTGGCCGCAGGCATGGCACGCGGTGCCGAACCGGGTGCCGCCGCTGCCGAAGCCGGTCTGGCCTTCTTCAAAGAGCTGAACGATGCGGGCAACTTCGTTCCTGTGATCGGCAAGGCCGGCACGCTGGCCCAAGGCACCACGCCCATCGTGATCCAGTGGGACTACAACGCCCTGTCGGCCCGCGACTCGCTGGAAGGCAACCCCCCGGTCGAGGTGATCGTGCCGTCCGACGTGACGCTGGCCGGGGTTTACGTGCAGGCGATCAGCGCCTATGCGCCGCAGCCCAACGCCGCCAAGCTGTGGATGGAGTATCTGTATTCGGACGAAGGCCAACTCGGCTGGCTGGCCGGCTACTGCCACCCGATCCGCTTCAACGATCTGGTCGCCCGCGGTGTTGTCCCGCAAGAGCTGATGGATGCCCTGCCCCCGGCAGAGGCCTATGAGCGCGCGGTGTTCCCGTCGATCGAAGCCGTGAACGCGAACTCGGATGCCGTCAAGGCAGGCTGGGACACCGTGGTCGGCGCCAACGTTCAGTAACATCTGAACGGGCCTGCCCGGCATCGCGCCGGGCAGGCCCATTCCAGACAAAGGGGCCGCAAAGTGCCCCGAGCCACAGGGGACCATGATGCCAAAGCAACCGGGGGGCCAGCGCCTTCGCCTGCCGCTTGAATGGTTGGGCATTCTGCCCTTTGTCGTTTTCGCCGTGCTGTTCCTGATCCTGCCCACCATGAAGATCGTGGTCGGCGCCTTTCAGACCGCCGACGGCAGCTTCACCTTTCAAAACCTGATCGATCTGAACACCGACTCCATCCGCTCGGCCTATTGGACCTCGATCAAACTCTCTTTCGTGACCGCCCTGCTGGGCTGCGCCATCGGCTTTGCCATGGCGGCGGCGGTGGTGTTCGGCGGGATGCCCAAGGGCGTGCGCAACCCGCTTGTCACCTTTTCCGGCGTGGCCTCGAACTTTGCCGGGGTGCCTTTGGCCTTTGCCTTCATCGCGACGCTGGGTCCGGTCGGGCTGGTGACCGTCTGGCTGCGCACCGAATTTGGCATCAACCTGCGCGCGCTGGGGTTCAACCTTCTGTCCTTCTGGGGGCTGGTCGTCACCTATCTGTTCTTCCAGATCCCGCTGATGATCCTGATCATCATCCCCGCGCTGGACGGGCTCAAACGCGAATGGCGCGAGGCGGCAGCGGTGCTGGGGGCAACGGGCCTGCAATACTGGCGCATGGTGGCGCTGCCGATCCTGTTCCCGTCGCTCTTGGGCACCTTTGCGCTGCTCTTTGCCAATGCCTTCGGTGCGGTGGCCACCGCCTTTGCGCTGACCGGGCCGCAGCTGAACATCGTGCCGATCAAGCTGTTCGCGCAGATCCGCGGCGATGTGCTGGGCAATCCGAACCTTGGCTATGCGCTGGCCTTCGGGATGATCGTGATCACCGCGCTGGCGAATTTCCTGTATATCTGGCTGCGCGTGCGGTCGGAAAGGTGGCTGAAATGACCCGCTTTTTCGCTTGGGGCACCTTCCTTCTGGGCTGTTTGTTCTTTGCTCTGCCGCTGATCGGGATGACCGAATTCAGCCTGAAGATGCGGCGCGGCGAATATTCCTTTGACGCCTATGCCCGCGTCTTTGCCGATCAGCGTTTCTGGGACACCTTCAGCTATTCGCTGACACTCGCGGCGGCGACCATCGTGGTCGGCGTGGTTCTGGTGGTGCCCACCGCCTATTGGGTGCGGCTGAAACTGCCACAGGCCCGCCCGGTGATCGAATTCATCACGCTGCTGCCGCTGGTGATCCCGGCCATCGTGATCGTCTTTGGCTATATCCGGCTCTATAACACCTCAAGCTTCCTGCCGCTGACCGGATCGGCGCTTGGCACCGATATCCTGCTGACCATGGGCTATACCACGCTGGCGCTGCCTTACATGTATCGGTCCGTCGATACTGGCCTGCGCACCATCGACGTGGCCACCCTGACCGAGGCCGCGCAAAGCCTTGGCGCGGGCTGGATCACCATTCTGGCGCGCATCATCCTGCCCAACGTGATGGTCGCGGTGCTGTCGGGGGCGTTCCTGACGCTGGCCATCGTCTTGGGCGAATTCACCATGGCGGCCCTGCTGAACCGTCCGGCCTTTGGCCCGTTCATGCAGCTTCTGGGCGCCAACCGCGCCTATGAACCGCCCGCGCTGGCCGTGATCGCCTTTGCCATTACTTGGGGCTGCATGGGCTTGATGCAGCTTGTCACCCGGCTCTCCAAACATGAAAGGGCGAAAGCCTGATGTCTTTCCTGACCCTGTCCCATCTTGAAAAAACCTTCGGCCAGAACCGCGTGGTCAAGGATTTCAACCTTTCGGTCGAAAAGGGCGAGTTCATCTCCTTGCTGGGGCCATCGGGCTGCGGCAAGACCACGGTGCTGCGCATGGTGGCGGGGTTCGAGGTGCCAACCTCGGGGCGCATCACGATTGACGGCAAGGATGTCACCGGGCTCAAGGCGAATTCGCGCAACATCGGGATGATGTTTCAGGCCTATGCGCTGTTTCCCAACATGACCGTGGCCGATAACGTGGCCTTTGGCCTGCGGGTCAAAGGGGTGCCGCGCGCCGAACGCGATGCCCGCGTGGCCGAGATGCTGGCGCTGATTGGCCTTTCGGAGATGGGCGGGCGCTTCCCGTTTCAGCTTTCGGGCGGACAGCAACAGCGCGTGGCGCTGGCGCGCGCGCTGGCCCCGCGACCTTCGGTGCTGTTGCTCGATGAACCGCTGTCGGCGCTGGATGCCAAGGTGCGGGTGTCCTTGCGCAACCAGATCCGGCAGATCCAGCAGGAGCTGGGCATCACCACCATCTTCGTGACCCATGACCAAGAAGAGGCGATGAGCATTTCCGACCGCATCGTGGTGATGAACGGCGGCGTGGCCGATCAGGTCGGCGCGCCGTTTGAAATCTACAACCGTCCGCGCACCCGCTTTGTGGCGAACTTCGTGGGCACCTTGAACACCTTCGAAGTGCGGGTCACCGATCCGGCCACCGGCCGCGTCACGCTGGCCGGGCAAGACCTGACCCTGCCGGGCGTGCCCTTGGCCGCCAGAGCCGGGCAGACGCTTTCGGTCGCGCTGCGCCCCGAAGCGCTGCGGCTGGGACGACTGGCCGAGGCCGAGGCGCTGCTGCCCGCCAAGGTCACGGATGTGCATTTCATGGGCTCGGTGATCCGGCTGAAAGCCGATCTGGCGGGCAGCGAAGTCTCGCTCGACACGTTCAACCGCCCGGATACCCCGCCCCCTGTGGTGGGCAGCATGGTCGAGGTCAGCCTGTCGGGCCGCGATTTCATCCAGTTGCAGGCCTGAAAGGACAAAGGGCGGGGGGAACCCCGCCCTACATTTTCATGGGCACCTGATGCGCGCGGGTAGGGCGGGGTGCGCCCCGCCGCCCCGTCTTCACATGCAGGCGTCGAACAGCGCGCGGGTGTTTTCGCGCGTCATCGCCACCGGGTTGCCGCCACAGGACGGATCTTCCAGCGCCATATCGGTCAGCCTGTCCAGATCCTCGGGCTTCACGCCCATCGCCGTCAGGTTGGCCGGAATCGCCAGCGTCTCGCGCAGTTCCATCACCTTGGCGCGGAAGCCATCGAACCCGCCCGCGATGCCCAGATAGGCGGCAGCAGCGGTGATCCGGTCTTCGATCGCATCGCGGTTGAAATCCAGCACCATCGGCATCACCACCGCATTGGTGGTGCCGTGATGGGTGCCATAGACCGCCCCCACCGGATGCGACAGCGAATGGATCGCGCCCAGACCTTTCTGGAACGCCACCGCCCCCATCGCAGCGGCAGACATCATATGCCCGCGCGCCATCAGGTTGTTGGGGTCCGTGTAGACAACGGGCAGGTTTTCAAACACCAGCCGCATGCCTTCCAGCGCGATGCCTTGGCTCATCGGGTGGTAGAACGGGCTGCAATAGGCCTCAAGGCAATGCGCCAGCGCATCCATCCCGGTGCCAGCGGTGATGAACTTCGGCATCCCCACCGTCAGCGCGGGGTCACACAAGGTGATGGCGGGCATCAGCTTGGGGTGGAAGATGATCTTTTTCTTATGCGTTTCCGAATTGGTCAGCACGCCTGCGCGGCCAACCTCGGACCCGGTTCCGGCCGTTGTCGGCACCGCAAGGATCGGCGCGATCTTGTCGGCGTCCGCGCGGGTATACCAGTCGTCGATATCCTCCAGATCCCAGACGCTCAGATCGGCCCGCTGATGCGCCATCAGAGCGATCATCTTGCCAAGGTCCAGCGCCGACCCGCCGCCAAAGCAGATCACGCCATCATGGCCCCCGGCGAGGTAAACCTTGATCCCGTCGGCCATATTGGTCTCGTTCGGGTTCGGGTCCACGTCGGAAAACACCGCGCGGCCAAGGCCTGCGGCATCCAGCACCGACAGTGCCTCGGCCGTGATCGGCAGGCTGGCCAGCGCCTTGTCGGTCACCAGAAGTGGCTTTTTCAGGCCGATGCTCTTGGCATGGTCGGCCAGCTCGGAAATCCGGCCAACGCCGAACTTGATGGCGGTCGGATAAGACCAGTTGCGGTGGGGCACGCCGTGCGACATGAGGATCAGACTTTCTTCAGGTGATAGGATTTCGGCCGGGTCACCGAATGGAAACCCAGATAAGACAGCGAATTGCCGCGCCCGGTGTTCTTGCAGCCGGTCCAGCACAGCGCCGGGTCCAGATAATCGGCGCGGTTCATGAACACGGTGCCGGTCTCGATCTGCGCGCCGATTTCGGCGGCGGTGTCGTAGTCTTCGGTCCAGATGCTGGCGGTCAGCCCGTATTGGCTGTCATTCATCAAGGCGATGGCTTCGGCATCATCCTTGACCTTCATGATGCCCACCACCGGGCCAAAGGATTCCTCGGTCATGACCCGCATGGAATGATCGACATTCACAAGGATCTGCGGCGCCAGATAGGCGGCGCCATCATCGGCCGGGAAATGCGCGGCATCGATCAGCGGCTTGGCCCCGGCGGCAATCGCCTCGGCCACCTGATCGCGCACCACACGGGCAAAGCGCGCATGGGCCATCGGGCCAAGGGTGGTCGCTTGGTCAAACGGATTGCCCAAGGTCAACCCGTTGACCCAGGCCACCGCCTTTTCGACAAAGGCCTCATAGAGCGACTCGTGCACATAGATCCGCTCGATCCCGCAGCAGCACTGGCCCGAGTTGAACATCGCCCCATCCATCAGCGTATCCACCGCCGCGTCCAGATTGGCATCGGCCCGCACATAGCCGGGGTCCTTGCCGCCAAGCTCAAGACCAAGCGGCGTGAAGGTGCCCGCCGCCGCGCGCTCGATGGCCTGCCCGCCGCCGACCGACCCGGTGAAGTTGATGAAATCAAAGGCCTTGGCCTTGATCAGGCCTTCGGTGGTGGCATGGTCCAGCACGATGTTCTGGAACACATCCGCGGGCACCCCTGCGGCATGAAACGCCTCGGCCAGACGCTCGCCCACCAAAAGGGTTTGTGACGCATGTTTCAAAATCACGGTGTTGCCCGCAATCAGCGCCGGCACCAGCGTGTTGATCGTGGTGAGATAAGGGTAGTTCCACGGCGCGATGATGAAGACCACGCCCAAGGCCTCGCGCGCGAGAAAGCGGCGGAAGGTGTCGCTGTCTTCCACCACCTTCGGGGCCAGCGTCTCGGCAGCGATCTCGGCCATGTAATCGGTGCGGGCGTTCACGCCGCCCATCTCGCCCTGACCATAGCGGATCGGGCGGCCCATCTGCGCGGCAAGCTCGGTGGCGATGGTCTCTTTCATCGCCGTCAAGGCGGCGACCCCGGCCTTGACCAAGGCGATGCGCTCTTCCAGCGGGCGCGCGGCCCATGCCTTTTGCGCGCCCCGGGCGCGCGCCACGGCGGCCTCAGCGGCCTCGGGCGTCAGCGGCATCCGCTCGGCATAGACCTGGCCATCGGCCGGGGAAATCAGGTGAATGGGCTTCATGTTCCGTCCTCGCAGAGCGGGGTTCCCCCCGCCATTCCTTGCATCAAAGGCGGGGGGAACCCCGCCCTCTCCCAATCCGTGTAGGGTGCGTGCTTGCACGCACCCCGTTTTCTCAGGCCCGCTCCAGCAGGCGCTGCAATTCGAAATCGGTCACCACCCGGTCGGCCTCGGCAATCTCCCAGCGCGCCGCATGGGTGTAATGCTCCACCACCTCATCGCCAAAGGCCGCCCGCAGCATCGCCGAGCCGTTCAGCCGCTCCGCCGCCTCGCGCAGGGTGCGCGGGATCTCGCGGATGCCCTTGGCCGCATACATGTCGCCCTTCATCTCGGGCTCCAGTTCCAGCTTGCCCTCGATCCCGGCAAGACCTGCCGCCAGCAACGCGGCGCAGGCGAGGTAGGGGTTCACGTCACTGCCCGGAATCCGGCACTCCACCCGCACCGCCTTGGTATGCGCGCCACAGACGCGGAAGCCCGCCGTGCGGTTGTCCGCACTCCACACCGCCTTGGTGGGGGCGAACATGCCGATGGTAAAGCGCTTGTAGCTGTTCACATAGGGCGCGAGAAAGGCGGTGATCTCTTCGGCATGAGCCAGTTGCCCGGCCAGAAACTGCTTCATCACCGCGGACATGCCGTTTTCATCGTCATGGTCATAGAACACCGGCTTGCCATCGGTCGTCCACAGGCTCTGGTGCACATGCGCCGAAGACCCGGCCTTGCGGTGGTCATACTTTGCCATGAAGGTCACCGACTTGCCCTTGGCATGGGCGATGTCCTTCACCGCCTGCTTCACCACGATATGGTTGTCCGCGGTGTCCAGCGCGTCGGAATAGCGGTAGTTCACCTCATGCTGGCCGGCATCCGCCTCGCCCTTGGTGTTTTCCACCGGAATGCCCGCCGCATAAAGCCCGTTGCGCACCGCGCGCATCAGCCCTTCTTCCTTGGTGGTCTGGAAGATGTGGTAATCCTCGTTATAGCCCGAGATCGGCTTCAACCGCGACAGCCCGCCATCGCGCAGGTCTTCATAGGCGTTCTCGAAAATATAGAACTCAAGCTCGGTCGCCATCATCGGCTCGAACCCCAAGGCGCGGGCGCGGGCGACCTGCCGCTTCAGGATGGCGCGCGGGCTGACGGAAATATCCTCTTTGCCCGCATGATCCATCAGATCGGCCAGCACCAGCACCGTGCCCGGCAACCACGGCAGCACGCGCATCGTGTCCAGATCCGGCTTCATCATGTAATCGCCGTAACCCTGCTCCCATCCGGCGGATTTATACCCCGGCACGGTGGTCATCTCCATGTCCACCGCCAGCAGATAGTTGCAGCAATGGGTTTCCTTATATCCGCTGCTCAGGAAAAACGCGGCGTGAAAGCGCTTGCCCATCAGACGGCCCTGCATGTCGACGGCGGCCACCAGAACCGTATCGATCGTGCCCGCGTCGACCAGTTCGCGCAAAGCCTCCAGCGTCAGAGTTCCCGGCATCGTTCATCCCCGTCTGTCAGTTTTTGATCATATTCTTGTGGAACAGGGGGCGCAATCCTCGCGCCCCCCGGCATCTGGCAGGCGCAGGCTCAGCCGTAGCGATAAGGGCGCCCGGCCTTTTGCTGCACGTCGTTGTATTGCTTGAAGATCTCGACAACCTTGGCCTTCACCTCGGATTCGGCGGCGATCTCGTCCCAGAACTTCACCGCGGCCTCTTCCACCGTGGCCCATTCCTCATCGGGAATCGTGGTCAGCTGCAACTTGCCGCCATTCAGGCGCAGATCGGCCTCACCGGCCCAATACCAATGCTGGCGGTAGTAATGCGACTGCTCAAAGCAGGTGGCCAGCATCTCCTGCAAATGCGGTGGCAGCGCGTTCCACTTGTCCATATTGGCAAAGAAATGCCCGATCCACGCGCCCGAGATGTTGTTGGTCAGGAAGTAATTGGTCACATTCGACCAGCCCACCGTATACACCTCGGTGATCCCCGACCATGCGATGCCGTCCAGCTCGCCGGTATGCATCGCCACCTCGATATCTTCCCAAGGCAGCGTCACCGGCACCACCCCGAATTGCGTCAGGAAGCGGCCTGCGGTGGGGAAGGTGAAAATCCGCTTGCCCTGCAAATCGGCAAGGCTGTTGATCGGGTCCTTGGTCGAGAAATGGCACGGGTCCCATGCGCCGGCCGAGATGTGCTTGACGCCCACCTTGGCATATTCGTCTTCCCAGATCTGCTTCAGCCCGTATTTGTTGAACAGGGCCGGCACATCCAGACTGTAGCGTAGCGCCAGCGGGAAATAGCCGCCGAACACCGTCACCTCGGTGGGCGAGGCCATGGAGTCATCATCCGACTGCACGCAATCGATGGTGCCGCGCTGCATCGCCTGAAACAGCTCGCCCGTCGGGACAAGCTGATCGGCATAGAACAGTTCAATCTCCATCTGGCCCTGCGCCATCCGGTTGAAGGCATCGACGGCAGGCTTCACCACCTCTTCCCCCAAAGCCGCGCCGGCATAGGTCTGCATCCGCCACTTGATCACGTCCTGCGCGCGCGTCACGGCAGGGGCGGCCAGCGTGGCAGCCCCGGCCCCAACGGCAAGCGTGGCGCCTTTGGTCAGAAAGGAACGTCTGGATGTCGTCATCAGGATACCTCTTGGTGCTGGATGGGGTGGGTGCGGTTGGGCCCGCGCCTCGGTTCAGTCTCAGTTTCGATAGATCAGATGCGGCAGCCACAGGGCCAACTGCGGAAAGGCCATGATCAGCCCCAGCGTCACCACCATCACCCCCACAAACGGCGTGACGGAGCGGTAGATGTCGCCCATGGTGATTTCTGGCGGCGCGAAGGCCCGCATCAGGAACAGGTTATAGCCAAAGGGCGGCGTCAGATAGGCGATCTGGCAGGTCATGGTATAGAGAACCCCATACCACACCAGCACATCGGCCCGCGGCATCCCGAAATCGAGCGTCGCCACCAAGGGCACATACAAGGGTGCCACGATCACCAGCATGGCGGTGTCGTCCAGGAACATCCCCATCAGCAGGAAAGACAGCTGCATCAGGATCAGGATGGTCCATGGCCCCATGTGCAGCCGGTCCACGAACAGCGATTCCACCGCCTTGACCGCGCCCAGACCATCGAACACCGCGCCAAAGGACAGCGCGGCAAGGATCACCCACATGAACATGCAGGTGATGCCCAGCGTGTTGCGGGTCGCGGTTTCAAACACCGCGCGGGAGAAGGTGCCCTTGATCACCGCGCCCGCCACCGTGGCCAGAACGCCGATCACGCTGCTTTCCACAAGGCTCGTCCAGCCATAGATGAACGGCAGCATCATCGCGCCAAAGATGATGAAGGGCAAAAGCCCGGCGCGCAGGCTGCGCAGCTTTTCGGCGCGGGTGATCTGCGCCATTTCCTCGGGCGTCAGCGCCGGGGCCAGCCAAGGCTGCGCGCGGCTGCGCAGCAGGATATAGACAATGAACATCCCCGCCATGATCAGCCCCGGCACCAGCCCGGCCAACCACAGTTCCGAAACCGGGGCGCGCGCGATCATCGCATACAGCACAAGCACCACCGAAGGCGGGATCAGGATGCCAAGGCTCGACCCGGCCTGAATGACGCCCGTCACCATCCGCTTGTCATAGCCGCGCTTCAACAGTTCCGGCAGCGCGATGGTGGACCCGATGGCCATGCCCGCCACGCTCAGCCCGTTCATCGCGGAAATCAGCACCATCAGCAGGATGGTCCCCACCGCAAGCCCGCCCCGGATGCGGCCAAACCACAGGTGGAACATGCGATACAGATCATCCGCCAGCCGCGATTCCGACATCACATAGCCCATGAAGACGAACATCGGCAGCGACAGCAGCGGATACCAGCGCATCAGCTTCATGGTGGCGGAAAAGCCCATCTGCTCGCCGCCCTGCCCCCAAAGGCCAATGGCGGCCACCACGGCGACAAAGCCGATGATGCCGAACACCCGCTGCCCGGTCATCATCATCAGCAGCATCGTCGAAAACATCAGGGCCGCGATCATCTCATAGGGCATCAGATGGTTTCCCCACGGATGGTGGCCACGTCACGGATCAGCGCCGCCAGCGCCTGCAAGAGCATCAGGAAAAAGCCCACACACAGGATCACCTTGATCGGCCACAGATAGGGCCGCCACGCGGTCGGGCTGCGTTCGTTGTATTGCAGCGAATACATCGTGCTGTCGATCGCCCCCCACAGCATGACGCCCAGATAAACGATCAGCGCCAGCACCGTGAACGCATCCCACCACGCGCGGCCCACCGGGCTTTGCTTGGCGTAGAACAGGTCCATCCGCACATGGCTGCCCATCTGCATCGCATAGGGCCCGCCCAGCACGAAATAGGCCACCATCACGAATTGCGCCATCTCCAGCGTCCAGAGCGACGGGGTAAACGCCGCCTTGCTGATCGTGGACCACATCAGAATGCCCATCAGAACGAACAGCAGATACATCGCCATCCGGCCCACGCCGTAATTCATCCGGTCCACGAAACGCACGAATCCCTTGGCAATCTGCGGCATCGCCTAATCCTCCGTCAGACGGGCCAGCGCCGCCTGCAAGACCGGGGCCAGACGGTCGGCCATCCCCTCGGCCTGCGCTTGCGTGGCGATCAGGTCGTTGCGGATTTCCAGCATGGCATTGGCAAGACCATAAGGCGTTGCCTGCAAGCGCAGCGTATGCGTCACGCCATCCGCCGCCGAATAGGGCGCATTCAGCCCACAGATCAGATCGGTCCCGGCCTCGGCCTCGGCCACGATGGCGCGGGCCATGCGGTCATCGGCATCATGGATCACCCCGAACTCCACCCGGCGCTTCTGGCCGTGGTAGATGGGGGTAAAGGAATGGATCGTCACCAGAACCGTCGCCTGCCCCAGCGCCAGCCGTCGCGCCACCTCGGCGTGCAGCGCGGTGTGAAACGGCAGATACAGCGCCTCGGTCCGCTGCAACCGGTCTTGCGGCGTCAGATCCGCATTGCCCGGAATCTCATGAACCTCGGACCGCGCGGCCATCGCATCGGCCCGCGCGGGCCCCCGGTTCAGGTCATAGATCAAGCGGCTGACCGGCGCATGCACCAGCGCCGCATCCAGCCGCGCCGACAGGCACCGTGCCAGATCCAGCGCGCCCGGGTCCCAAGCCACATGGGCAGATTGCTGCCCCTCGGTCAGGCCCAGCGTGCCCCAAGGCGCGGGAAAAGCATTGCTTGCATGTTCACAGACCAGCAAGATCGCACTGCGGCCCTCCCGGCGCTCCACATGGGCCGCGAACTCTGTCTGGGTGGAATGCAGGCTCATGCGTGACTCGGCCCCCTTGTCGCCGCCCCTAGGCTTCCTGATGCCACGCGCGTCTGTCAAGAATTTTTCTTCTGAAGAATTTCTGTTACAATCATTTCTAAAATCACGCACACTCGCTTGCACAATCACGTGCGATCTTCCCGGGCCTGTGCCGTTCAGCCGGGCACAGCATGGACAATAAAGGCATGGACATGGACCTTCCCCTTGGCGTCGAAGACAAGATGCGCGCCGCCCTGCCCGACCTGACCCGGGCCGAGCGGCAGGTGGCCACCCATATCCTGCGCCATTATCCAGTGGCGGCGCTTGGCTCGATCACAGCACTGGCGCAGGCGGCTGAAGTCTCCACCCCCACCGTGGTGCGCCTGTGCCAGAAACTGGGCTATCGCGGCTATCCCGATTATCAGGCCGCCTTGCGCGGCGAGGTGGGGGCGATGCTGGAATCGCCGCTTGTCAAACATGACCGCTGGGCCGGGGGCGCGCCCGACACCCATATCCTGAACCGCTTTGCCGATGCGGTGGTCGCCAATCTGCAAGCCACGCTCAGCCAGATTGACCATGCGGTGTTCGATCAGGTGGTGGCGCTGCTGGCCGATCCGTCGCGGCGCATCTTTGCCATGGGCGGGCGCATCACCCATGCCCATGCCGATTACCTTGTGTCGCTGATGAAGGTGATCCGCCCCGAGGTCACGCTGCTGTCAGACATGTCCAACACTTGGCCCCCCGCGCTTCTGGACATGAAACCGGGCGATGTGCTGGTGGTGTTCGACATCCGCCGCTATGAAAACTCGGTCCTGCAACTGGTGGAACTGGCGGTGGAACAGGGGGCCGAGGTGGCGGTCATCACCGACCGCTGGGTCAGCCCCGCCGCCGCCCATGCCCGCCACACGCTCACCTGCCATATCGAAGCGCCCTCGGCATGGGATTCCACCGTGTCGATCCTTGTGCTGGTGGAAACGCTGCTGGCCAGCGTGCAAAGCCGCACTTGGGGCGAAACCGAAGGCCGCATGAAGCGGCTGGAAACGCTTTATGACCGCTCGCGGTTCTTCCGCCGCTACCGCTGACCGGGCTTAATGCCCCATGGCGGAATGATCGGCGCCGTCAGCCGGGTCCACGCTGAACTCCACCGCCACACGGCCCGCCTGTTCAAAGATCAGCGTGCCGGGCAGCATCTGACCTTCTTCAAAAGGCGCGCTCAGCCCCATCAGCATGATGTGCAGCCCGCCGCGCTCCAGCAGCAGGGTTTCGCCCGCCGGGATCTCGATGCTCTCCACATGCTGCATCCGCGCCACGCCATCGGCGCCAAGCTCGGTCACATGCAGTTCGGCGCGCGGCACCAAAGGCACCTCAACCCCGATCAGACGGTCCGCCGTGCCGCCCTCATTGGCGATCGCCATATAGCCCGCCGCCGATTTCGCCATCGGATTGGGCGCAAGGATATGCGGGTGGATGATCTCCAGCCCCCCCGCCGTCACCCCATGCGCCTGCGCCGCAGCGGTCATCGCCACCACCGCACACAGCGCAAGCAGCGGGGCTTTCAGCAGGGTCCGGGCGGCGGCGGATATGGGCATCGGGGCACCTTTCGGGTCAGATCCATGGCCCTCCCTTGCCCGATTTCCCGCCTTTGGGCAACGGGGCAGCCTGTCACCCCTGCGTTATCCGGCATGGGCGCGCCACTGCGCGGCATAGGCCCGCAGCCGGGGGTCGGGGGCAGGCTCCGCCGCCGGCGGTTCGGCAAGCGGGGCGCTGTCCTGAAACAACAGCGCGGTGCCAATGGCGGTGCCCGTTCGCATGGGTGACCGCACCACCGCGCGTCCCGTCGCCGCGCGCAGCATGGCGCAAAACCACGGGTTGGCGGCGAACGGCCCTTCGATCACGCTCGGCCCCGCCGCCCCGATCTGCGCGAGCGATTCCGCCGTCATCAGGCCAAGGTAATAGCCCAAGGCCACCGCGCGCTGGCCGTCGGTCGCGGGCTCCACCGTCCACCCGCCCTGCCGCCCTTGAAAAGGCCCACTGTCGCGCACCACCGCCGGCCGCAGCATCACGCCGCGCGTCAGCACGGCCTCGGCATCGGCCGCGTCACCTTGCGCGTCCCCTTGCGGCCGCATCAGCTCATATTCCCGCCCGCCCATGAACCGGGCCGAAGGCACCGGATCGCCCAGCGCGTTCACGTTGATCAGCGTATCGCGCGTGGGGTCCAACGCCACATCCGCCCCGCCGACCGCCATGGAAATCACCCAAGTCCCGGTCGAGACCACCGCAAACGGGGCCGCGCGCGCCCGCAGATGCGGGAGCAGCGAGGCATTGCTGTCATGCAACCCGCAGATCACCGGCACCGCGCCAATCCCCAGCGCGGCCTGCAAGGCGGGGCGGAGCACCCCCAGCACCTCGCCCGGCAGGCGCGGCGGCGCCATCCGCCCGTGCAGGCCCAGCGCCGCCGGAAGGCTGGAAAACCCGCGCGCGCCCGGCTCCCACAAATCGGTGTGGCACCCCAGCGAGCAGATGTCGCTGGCCACCGCCCCCGTCAGCCGATGCCCCCAATATTGCGGCCACAACACCACATGGGCAATGCGGTCGCGCAGGCCCGGGTCCACCCGCAACTGCCAGAACAGCTGCGCCCCCAGATTGAGCCCCAGCGGCAGCCCGGGGCTTCCCGTGCGGGCAAAGGGGGGGCGGATCGCCTCATAGGCCGCGCGGTAACTGTCGGGCCCGTCATGTTCATAATCGAGCACCGGCGCCGCCAGATCGCCCTGCGCGTCAAGCAGCGCGGCACAGGCGCCATGGGTCGTCACGCCAATCGCATCCACCCCATGACGGACCGCCATCTCGCGCAAGGCGTCGCACAGAAAATCCCACTGTGCCTCGGTGTCGAAATGCGGCCAAGGCGGGCCGGGGCGCACAAGATTGGGCGTGGTCCGCACCGCCACCTCGGCCCGCGTGGCCAGATCCACCAGCGCCAGTTTCACATTGGTCTTGCCAATGTCGATGATCGCCGCATGCCTCATGGCATGTGGAACACGGTCACCAATGGCTCGGCCACCGGGGCGTTGTCCGGATGCGTCTCCATCAGATCGGCCATATGCGCCCACCAGCGCTGCATCACCGGATGGGCGGGCAGAGCGTCCATGCCATGATCGTCCCGCCGCCACAGCACGCCAAAAAGAATGCGGCTGTCGCGGTCCAGATGGATGGAATAATCCTCCACCCCCGCATCCTTCAACAGCGCCACCAACTCGGGCCAGATCGCATCATGGCGGCGGATGTATTCCGCCTCGGCCCCCGGATGCAGCCGCATCTTGAACGCATGTTTCTGCATCATCTCCTCCGCAGCAAACGGGGCAGCGCGATCACGCCAATCAGCAACAGCCCCAGAAAAATGCTCATCACAATGCCCGGCACGTTCAACAGGCCAAAGCCAAAGGTGACCATCCCCATGATCAGCGCCGCCAGCACCACGCCCGGAATGCTCCCCGACCCGCCCAAGATGCTGACCCCGCCCAGCACCACCATGGTGACCACCTCCAGCTCCCACCCCGTCGCGATGGAGGGCCGGGTGGACCCAAGCCGTGACGTTAGGCAGACGGCGGCAATCCCGCTCATCACGCCGGTCAGCAGGAACAGGATGAACCGCACCCGCGCCACCCGGATGCCGGAAAACTGCGCGGCGGTGGCATTGTTGCCAATGGCAAAGACCGCGCGGCCAAAGCTCGTGCGGTGCAAAAGCAGGTAATACACCACCGCCATCCCGGCAAACAGCGCCAGTTCAAAGCTGAACACCCACCAGACATAGCCTTGGCCAAAGAACTTGAAGCTGGCCGGATAGCCGGTGAACGCCTTGTCGCCCAGAACGATATAGGCGATCCCGCGAAACAGGCTCATGGTGCCGATCGTCACCACAATGGACGGCAGGCCCAACCCCGCCACCAGCGCGCCGTTGATCACCCCGCACAAAAGCCCGGTGCCAATCCCGATCAGCACCAGCACGGGCGTCTCTGCCCCCGCCGCCATCGCCACCCCCATCGCGGTGGAGGCCAGCGCGATGATCGACGCGACCGAAAGATCGATCTCTCCGGAGATGATCAGCAGGGCCATGGCAAAGGCGATCAGCGCCTTTTCGGTGAAGTTGAAGGTCGCATCCGACAGGTTCCACGCATTCAGGAAATAGGGCGAGGCGAAACTGTTGGTGACAAACACGGCAATCGCCACCGCTACCAGAATCGCCTCCCAACTGCGCAGCGCGCGGACGGCGGGGGATTGCAGACGATCGGGCAGAACACGGGTCTGGGGGGTCATCTTGCCTCGGCTGATTTCAGGATGATGCGGCCCGAAGCCCGCGATTGCGTTGCGTTGAAGGCCACGGCCAGCACGATGGCCGCGCCGGAAATCGCCATCTGCCAGAACGGAGAGATGCCAACCACGGGCAGGGCGTTCTTGATCACGCCCAGAAACAGCGCCCCCAGCACCGCCCCGGTGATGGTGCCCGCGCCGCCCGCGATGGCCACCCCGCCGATCACGCAGGCCGCCACCACGTCCAGCTCGAACCCGCTCGCGATATCGACATAGGCCACCGCATAGCGCGCCACCCACAGATAGCCCGCAAGCCCCGCCAGCGCGCCCGAGATCACAAAAGCCGCAAACTGCGTGCGCCCCACGTTGATCCCGGCGTAAACCGCCGCATGGGGATTGCCGCCCACCGCATAGAAGGCCCGGCCCAGCGCGGTGCGCGTCAGCACCACGCCAAACAGCGCGATCAGCGCAATCGCCATCCAGCTCATCACCGGCAGGCCCAGCAGAACCGTGCGCGGCAGCGCCTTGAACGCCTCGCTCATCTGATGCGCGTTCACCCATTGCCCGCCGGTCATCAAGAAGATCGACCCGCGGAAAATCGTCATCGTGCCCAGCGTCACCACAATCGACGGGATGCCCAGCTTCCACACCAGCACGCCGTTCACCGCGCCCAAGGCCCCGCCCAGCACGATCACCCCCGGCAGGATCACGGCCAGCGGCACCCCTGCCCCGTTCATCAAGGCCGCCACCATGCCGCACAGCGCAAGGTTCGCCGCCACCGAAAGGTCGATGCACTTTGTCAGGATCACGATCATCTGCCCGATGGCCAGAATGATCAGCGGCGAGGTGTCGTTGAACACATTGGCCAGATTTCCCGGCCGCACAAAGGCCGGAAAGCGCGCCGCCACCACGCCGATCAGCACCAGAATGGCCAGCGCCAGCAGCGCCTCACGCGATTTCAAAAGGCTCATGCCGCCACCGCCAATCCGGCCGCCGCGCGCACCAGAACCTCGGGCGTCATCCGGTCCCCGGTCACCTCGTCCACGATCCGCCCTTCGCGCATCACGATCACCCGGTCCGACATGCCCAGCACCTCGGGGATTTCCGAACTGACCATGATCACCGCCAACCCTTCGGCGGCGAGCTCGGCCATGAATTCATGCACCGCCGCCTTTGACCCGATGTCGATGCCTTTGGTCGGCTCGTCCAGAATGATCACACGGGGCTTGGTCGCCAGCCATTTGGCGATCACCACCTTTTGCTGGTTGCCGCCCGACAACAGCCCCACATCCTGATCCAGACTTGCCGCCCGCAGGTCCAGCCGCTGCGTATAGTCGCGCGCCAGCTTGAACTCCTCGGCCAGCCGCAGGAACCCTGCCCGCGACGTGCGCGCCAGCGACGGCAGCGTCACATTCTGAAAGATCGGCAACCCCTTGACCGCGCCTTGCTTGCCGCGATCCTCGGGCACATAGACAATCCCCGCCGCAATCGCCTCTGCCGTGGACCGGATCACCCGCACCTGATCATCAATCCGCGTGGCCCCCTTAGACGGCCGCGTGATCCCGAACAGCGCCTGCATCACCTCGGACCGCCCGGCCCCGACAAGCCCATAAAACCCCAGGATCTCGCCCCGGTGCAGGGTGAAACCGATGTCGGCAAACTCGGTCGGGTGGCTGTAGCCCGCCACGGTCAGAACCGGCGCGCCGATGTTGCGGGCACGCGCCGGGAAAATCTGATCGACCGACCGGCCCACCATCATCTGCACCAGATCGGCCTCGGCCACATCCGCCATCGCACCCGCGCCGACAAACTGCCCATCGCGGAACACAGTATAGCGGTCAGCGATGCGAAAGATCTCGTCAAACTTGTGGCTGATGAACAGGATCGCCTTGCCTTGCGCCTTCAGCGTATCGACCAGCTCATAAAGCTCGTGAATCTCCTTGTGGCTCAGCGCCGCCGTGGGTTCATCCATGATCACCACCCGCGCATCAATCGACAGCGCCCGCGCGATGGCCACCAGATGCTTGGACGCAATCCCCAGATCGCGCAGCCGCAGATCGGGGTTCAGCTTGGCGCCGATCCCCTCCAGCAACCGCACCGCGCCGTCGCGCATCGCCCGCCGGTCGATCAGGCCCAGCCGCGTGCGCGGCGCATGGCCCAGCCAGATGTTCTCGGCCACCGTCATCTCGTCAAACAGCACGGTTTCCTGATGAATGGCCGTCACCCCTGCCGCACTCGCGGCCTGTGCGGTGGGAAACTGCACCTCGGCCCCGCCCATCAGGATCTGGCCGTCATCAGGCTGATACACTCCCGTCAACACCTTCACGATGGTCGATTTGCCAGCGCCATTCTCACCGATCAGGGCCGTCACCTGCCCCGGATACAGGTCAAGCTGCACCGCGCTCAGCGCCTTGACCCCCGGAAATGACTTGGAAATGCCGCGCAGCGACAGGACGGGATTCATCACGGATTCCTTTGGAAGCAAAAGCCCCGGCCGGGGGAGCCGCCAGCCGGGGCACATGACAGATCAGAAGATCGACTTGAACTCTTCGATGTTCGACTTGTCATAGGTGAAGGGGTCCGACATCGCCGCCTCCAGATTGTCGTCCAGCGTGGCCGCGCCGATCCGCCCCATCGGAATGGACGCGCCGGGTGCCGCCTCGGCCCCCTTGATCAGGTTGTAGGACAGCATCGTTGCCGCATAGCCCAGATCAATCGGGTTCCAGATCGCAAAGCTGATCGTCGCCCCCGATTCCACCGCACCCGCCATTTCCGACGGCAGGCCAAGGCCCGTCACGTTGATCTCACCGATCTTGCCCGCATCCGTCACCGCTTGGCTTGCGGCCAGAATCCCCACCGTGGTCGGCGCGATGATCGCCTTCAGGTTCGGATAGGTGGCCATCAATCCTTGGGCCTCACGATAGGACTTGTCGGCCAGATCGTCGCCGTAAACCGTCGCCACAAGGTTCACATTCGGATAGTTCGGCAACACCTTCTTGGCCTCTTCGATCCAGATGTTCTGGTTGGTCGAAGTCGAGGTCGCCGACAGGATCGCCACATCGCCGGTGCCTTCGATATGATCCGCCGCCAGCTTGATGATGGTATTGCCGATCAGCGCCGAGGACGACGGGTTCAGATGCATCAGGCGGCCTTCCTTGGCCACGCCCGAATCCCACGAGATCACCTTGATCCCGCGCTCCATCGCGCGTTGCAGCGCCGGGGCCACGGCATCGGGGTCATTGGCGGAAATCGCAATCGCATCCACGCCTTGCGCGATCAGCGCGTTGATCACTTCGATCTGGCCTTCGGCGGTGGTGCTGGTCGGGCCGGTGTAGATGATCTCTACATCGCCCAGTTCCGCCGCCGCCTCTTCGGCCCCCTTGGCCGCCGCTTCAAAGAACCCGATGCCCAGCGCCTTGACCACCAGAGCGATCTTCACGTCCTCGGCCGCCGCAGTCTGCGCCATCAGCACGGTTGCCATCGCCGCCGTCGTCAGTGCCTTCTTCCACATGCCCATGCGTTCCTCCCATATGAGCCGTTTCCCCTCCGCCTCAGGCTTCGCCTGTGCGGTCCTCGCTCCTGTCCGCAACGCCCACCTGCGTCACGATCAGCCTGATATCCGCAGCCTCCAGCATGGCGGCATCGCGGTCTGTGATCCCGTCATCGGTGATGACAGTGTGAATGCGCGACAGCGCACAGAGCAAAAGGCTCGACCGCGCGGCGAATTTGGTGCTGTCGGCCAGCACCACCAATTCATCCGCCTGCCCGATCAGCTTTTGCTCGGCCTGCACCAGCAAGGGGTCGCCCTCCATCAACCCCAGCGGACCCAAGCCCCGGCACCCCATGAACATCCGCCGCGCATAGAAATGGCGGCTGCCATCCTCGTCAAACGGCGACAGGATGATGTTCTGCTCGCGGTAGATCGCGCCCGCCGGAAGCAGCACCGTGTTCTTCGAATGCTTCAGCAGATGCTCGGCAATCGGAAAGCTGTTGGTGAACACCTGACAGCGCTTGGCCGTCAGCGGATGCACCATCTGAAAGGTGGTGGTGCCGCCGTTGATGATGATCGCCTCGCCATCGGCGCACAGGTCCACCGCCGCCCGCGCAATCGCCCGCTTTTCCGCCAGCCGGATGCCTTCGTTCACGCTGAAGGGCCGCGCGTTGATGCCCACGAATTGCGGCGGCGCAATCGATTCCGCCCCGCCCCGCACCCGGCGCAGCTTTTTCTGCACATGCAACGTGGCGATATCGCGCCGGATCGTCGCCTCGGAAGACCCGGTCAGCGTGACCAAATCGGCCACCGTCACCACGGGGCGCCCCTCGATGGCGGAAAGTATCACCCTGTGCCGTTCGCTCTCGTGCATTTCAGTCTCCTTGAAACGCCATACTCCACTGGAATCGCTCAGTGTCAATCATTTTCAATCACAGCCATTCTTTCTGCACCGCAGAATGATTGAAGTTGATCGTTTATGATTGACAAAAAGCCGCAGCTTGGCACATTTGCCGCCATGGGCGAGGAGGATTTCATGACCATCACCGAAAACCGGCTGCAAAACCTGTGGGATGATGCCCGCGCAAGCACCATGAGCGAGTCGGAAAAGCTGCTCTACCGCTCCAACCTCCTTGGCTCGGACAAGCGGGTGACGAATTACGGCGGCGGCAACACCAGCGCCAAGGTGATGGAACGCGATCCCCTGACCGGCCAGAGGGTCGAGGTGCTCTGGGTCAAGGGGTCGGGCGGCGACATCGGCTCGATGAAGATGGACGGGTTCTCCACCCTTTACATGGACAAGCTGAACGCCCTTCCGGCGCTCTATCGCGGCGTTGCGCATGAAGATGAAATGGTGGGCTACCTGCCCCATTGCACCTTTGCGCTGAACCCGCGCGCGGCCAGCATCGACACGCCGCTGCACGCCTATGTGCCGCGCAAGCATGTGGACCATGTCCATTCCGACGCCATCATCGCCATCGCGGCTTCGGTCAATTCCAAGGAGTTGACCGCCGAAATCTTCGGCGACGCGATCGGCTGGCTGCCGTGGAAGAAACCCGGCTTTGAACTCGGCCTCTGGCTTCAGGCCTTTTGCCGCGACAATCCGCAGGCGCGCGGCTGCGTGCTGGAAAGCCACGGCCTGTTCACTTGGGCCGATGATGCGAAAGACTGCTACCTGACCACGCTCGACATCATCAATCAGGCGGCGGATTGGCTGGCGGCGAAATCCGCAGGCAAGCCCGCCTTTGGCGGGCAATCGCGCCCAACGCTGGCGCCCGAAGACCGCCGCGCCGTCGCCGCGCGGCTGATGCCGGTGATCCGGGGCCTGATCTCGAAAGACCGCCACAAGGTCGGGCATTTCGACGACAGCCCTGCCGTGCTGGACTTCGTGGGCTCGGCGATGCTGGACACGCTCGCCCCCCTTGGCACCTCCTGCCCCGACCATTTCCTGCGCACCAAGATCCGCCCGCTGGTGGTGGCGTTCGACCCCGCCGCCCCCGACCTTGACGCCACCGTGGCCACCCTGCCCGCCGCCGTCGATGCCTACCGCGCCGATTACGCCGCCTATTACGACCGCTGCAAACACGCGGACAGCCCCGCCCTGCGCGACCCGAACGCCGTGGTCTATCTGGTGCCGGGTGTGGGCATGATCACCTTCGCGCTGGACAAGTCCACGGCCCGCATCTCGGGCGAATTCTACGTCAACGCCATCAACGTGATGCGCGGCGCAAGCCTTGTCTCCACCTATCAGGCGCTGCCCGAGCAAGAGGCCTTTGACATCGAATACTGGCTTCTGGAAGAGGCCAAGCTGCAGCGCCTGCCAAAACCGAAATCGCTCGCGGGGCGGGTGGCGCTGGTCACGGGCGGCGCGGGCGGCATTGGTGCCGCCACCGCCGAACGCTTGCTGCGCGAAGGCGCCTGCGTGATGCTCGCCGATATTGACAGCGCCGCCGTTACCGCCATGGCCAGAACCCTGTCCGATCGCTATGGGGCCGATGTGGTGCGCCATGTGGCGATGAATGTCACCGAGGAACCGCAAGTGGCCGCCGCCTATGCGCAGACCGCGCTCGCGTTTGGCGGCATCGACATTCTGGTGTCCAACGCGGGCATCGCCTCTTCGGCCCCGATCGAAGACACCAGCCTTGCCCTGTGGAACAAGAACATGGACATCTTGTCCACCGGCTATTTCCTTGTCTCGCGCGAAGCCTTCCGCCTGATGCGCAGCCAAGGCATCGGCGGCTCGGTGATCTTTGTCGCCTCGAAAAACGGCCTTGCCGCAAGCCCCAATGCCAGCGCCTATTGCACCGCCAAGGCGGCCGAGATCCATCTGGCCCGCTGCCTTGCGCTTGAAGGGGCCGAGGCGGGCATCCGCGTCAACACCGTCAACCCCGATGCCGTGCTGCGCGGGTCGCGGATCTGGTCAGGCGAATGGCTGGACCAGCGCGCCAGCACCTATAAAACCGACAAGGACGGGCTGGAGGAAATGTATCGCCAACGCTCGCTTCTGAAACGGTCGGTGCTGCCCGAAGACATTGCAGAAGGCGTCTATTTCTTTGCCTCCGACCTCACCGCGAAATCCACCGGCAACATCCTGAATGTGGATGCGGGCAACAAAGAAGCGTTCACGCGCTAAGGGGGGCCAGAATGGCAAACGCATACGCTTCCGCCCGCCAACGCTTTGCCGATTGGGGCGTCGATACCGAAGCCGCGCTGACGGCGCTGGCCGCGATCCCGATCTCGATGCATTGCTGGCAAGGCGATGATGTGAAGGGGTTCGAGCGCAAGTCCGGCACCGCGGGCGGCGGCATTCAGGCCACCGGCAACCACCCCGGCCGCGCCCGCAACGTGGCCGAATTGCGCGTCGATCTGGAATTTGCCTATGCCCAGATCCCCGGAAAACACCGGCTGAACCTGCACGCCTTTTATATGGACACCGACGAGTCGCCCGACCGCGACGCCATCGAATACCGCCACTTCGCGCCTTGGGTGGATTGGGCAAAATCCCAAGGCCTTGGTCTTGATTTCAACCCGACCTTCTTTGCCCACCCAAAGGCCGATGACAACCTCACCCTGTCGCACCCCGATGCCGGCATCCGCGACTTCTGGATCGAGCACGGGCGGCGCAGCCGGGACATCGCGGCCCAGATGGGCGCGGCCTTGGGCCGTCCGGTCATCAACAACATCTGGGTGCCCGACGGGTCCAAGGATACGCCGGTGGACCGGATGGCCGCGCGGCGCAGGCTGAACGCATCGCTCGACGCGATGATGGCCAACCCCTTGCCCAAATCGCAGATGCGCGACGCGGTGGAATCAAAACTCTTCGGCATCGGGGTCGAATCCTGCACCGTGGGCAGCCATGAATTCTACCTTGGCTATGCCATCCGCAAGGGCACCCTCCTCTGTCTTGACATGGGCCATTTCCACCCCACCGAAAACGTTGCCGACAAACTTTCTGCCGTGGCGCTTTCGGTTGATGAGTTGCTTCTCCATGTCTCGCGCCCGGTGCGCTGGGACAGTGACCATGTGATCTTGCTCAACGATGACATTCTGGCGATGGCGCAGGAACTGGTCTTCGCGGATCTTCTGGGCCGCACCCACATCGGGCTCGATTTCTTTGATGCCACCATCAGCCGCACCGCCGCTTGGGTCATCGGCACCCGCAACATGCAAAAGGCGCTGCTGCGCGCGCTTCTGCTGCCACAGACCCGGCTCAAGGCGGCGGAAGCGGCGCTGGACTACACCACCCGTCTCATCCTGACGGAAGAGGCGAAAGACCTGCCCTTTGCCGCCGTCTGGGAAGAATTCTGCGCCCGCGCCGGGGTGGTCAGCGGCGCGGCCTTGCTGGCCGAACTGTCAGGCTATCAATCACGCGTCGCCGCACGCGGCTAGGCCCGGCCCGAGGTGCCCAGCGCGCGGAAAATGCCGCGCGTGGCCGCCATCATGGGGGCTTCGGTGTCCTGCAACAGCGCGATCCGGTCAAACCGGGCCGGATCGCGCGCCACCGCGCGGCGCAGCGCCGCGCCAAAGGCCATGCGCAACTCGGTGCCGATGTTGAACTTGGCAATCCGGCTTTGCGCGGCCAGCATCGTCCGCTCCGGCCCCGGCACGCCAGATCCGCCATGGATGACCAAAGCCACCTCGGTCACCGCCTCGATCGCCCGCAGCCGCGCCAGATCCAGCCCCGCGCCCGCCGCCTCTTGTAGATGCACATTTCCCACAGAAACCGCCATCGCATCCACGCCCGTCTCCTGCGCAAAGCGCGCCGCCTCCCCCGGATCGGTCCCCGCCGAGGCCGCCCCCCCGGCATAGCCGACAAAACCGATCTCGCCTTCGCAAGACGCCCCCGCCGCATGCGCAAGCGCCGCCACCTGCGCCGTCAGGTCGATGTTCTGCGCCAGCGGCAGGCGTGATCCATCGATCATCACCGAACTGAACCCCAGATCCAGCGCCGCACCGCATTCCTTGATCGAAGCGCCATGGTCCAGATGCGCCACCACCGGCACGCTTGCCTCCGCCGCCAGATGCCGGAACATCGCCGCCCAGACCGCCAGCGGCATATGCGCCCGCGCCCCCGGCCCCGCCTGAAGGATCACCGGCGCGCGCTCGGCCTCGGCGGCGGCGACAAAGGCACGCGCATCCTCCCATCCCAGACATACCAACCCCGGCACCGCATAGCCCTGCGCCAGCGCCGGCGGCAGCACATCGCGCAAGCTGACAAGCGTCATTTGAACTTGGCCACCATGTCCATGATCCCCGGAATGGTCTGCACTTGCGCCGCATGGGTGGGCTGGAAGAACTGCTTCAGGCTGCGCTGGCTCTGCCCGCCCAGAATGGTGAAGTAATACATCTCATACCCCGGCAGCACACAGCAAGGATGATAGCCCCGGTCGATCAGCACCGTGGACCCGTTCAGAATGTGATAGGCCTCGCCCGGCAGATTGTCCTCGCGCTGCAACATCTGCATCCCCGATCCGTAATCGGGCCGAAAGCGGAAGTTGTAGCATTCGTCATGCCGCGTTTCTTCTGGCAAACGGTCGGTGTCATGCTTGTGACTGGGAAAGCCCGACCACCCCCCCGCCCCCACCGTGTAAAGCTCGCTGACCAACAGCCGCCCCACCCGGTCATGATAGGCGGCGCCAAGGATGTGCTTGATCTTGCGATGGGTCTTGGTGTCATCCGATCCGTATTGCACCACGTCAATCTGATCGGCCCGCACGGCAAAGGGGCGCAAGGTCTCGTGAAAGCGCGCCCCGGCGATGAACACCTCGGTCGCTGACAAGGCGGTGATCCGCGCGCCTGTGTCTTGCGGCACATAAACCCCCTCGGGCGCGCCATCCCAGACATCCGCCCCGCGCTGACCGATGGCCGCGAAAGTGTCACCGGCTGTCTCCACCGTCACCGTGCCGGTGGCGGGCACCACGCAGGTTTCATAGCCGGGGGTGCGATAGTCGAACACCGCGCCGGGGCGCAGGCGCAGGATGTTGAAGTAAACCAGCGGCACCAGCGGGTGGTCCCGATCCACAATCGCGCGATTCTGGTTGTCATGGGGGGGAATATGCATCCGGGTCTCCTTCTTGCGGCGGGGGCGGGGTCCGGGCCAGAAACGCATCCACCTCGGCGCGGCTGGGCATCGCCGGGGCACAGCCCACCCGTGCCACCACCATGGCCGCCGCCGCCGATCCGCGCAGCACCGCCGCGCGCACCTGCGCCCCTGTGGCAAGCCCCGCGACAAAGGCCCCCAGAAAACTGTCCCCCGCGCCGGTCGGCTTGATCGCCCGCGTGGGGAAAACGCCGGTGGCAAAGGCAGCCTCTCGCGTGAGCGTGACCGCCCCCGCCTCTCCGCGCTTGTAAACCACGATCTGCGCCCCGGCCTCGATCAGCCCGCGCGCCCGATCCAGCCCGCGCTGCCCCGGCCCGGCCATCACGGCGAACTCTTCTTCATTGCCCACCACCACATCGCACAGCGCCGCAACCTCGGCGTAAACCGCCGCCGCCTCTGCCGCCGAAGTCCAGGAATAGGGCCGATAATCCACATCAAACACCACCGGCACCCCCGCCGCGCGCGCCAGAGCCACGGCCCGGGCCACCGCCCCACGCGACGGCTCGGCCGCCAGCGCGGTGCCCGTCAGGATCAGCGCCGAAAAACGGGCGGGTTTCGCCGCTTTGACATCGGAAACAGTCAGGGCAAAATCGGCCGCATTGTTGCGATAAATCACCGATTGGCCGTCTTCCATCCGGGTCTCCACCACCGCCAGCGACGTGCGCCTTTCGCCTGCCACCGCGCGCACATGCGCCCGGTCCACGCCAAAGGCGCCAAGCTGCGCAAGGCAAAACCGCCCCACCGCATCATCCGACACACAGGTCAGCAGTGCCGCACGGCAGCCCTGCCGCACCAAAGCCACCGCGATATTGGCCGCAGACCCGCCCAAGGCCGCGCTGAATTGCGTGGCCGCGTCCACCCGCGTGCCGGGCGGATCGGCATAAAGGTCCATCCCCGCCCGCCCGATCACCAGAAAACTCCGTCCCGCAAGCCGCGCCAGATCGGCCATCACAGCCCCCGCCCGTGCAACGCGCGGCCTGTGTCCGCCTTGGGCGCGCTGGCCCGCAGCGCCATGCTTTGCAACCCGCCGGCCCGGGCCACGGCGCCCCCACCGGGGCGAGGCGCGCCTGCCTGCGCCACGATCCGCCAAGGTCTTCCCCCTGCTGGCATCCCCACTCCCCCCTTGCGCGGATAGCCAAGTCAGGATACACCTTTTGCAACCGGTTGCAACATCGGCGACATCAGCGGCTGCAAGCGGGGAGGCTTACAGGTGCAAGACATCGGGATCGGGCTGGTGGGCGGCGGCTACATGGGCAAGGCCCATGCGGTGGCGCTCTCGGCCGTCGGACCCTTGTTCAACACCGCACTGCGCCCGCGCTTGCAGGTCATCGCCGCCACCACCCCCGCCTCGGCCGAACGCTACCGTGCCGCTTATGGCTTTGCGCGCGGCACCGATGACTGGCGCGATCTCGTCGCCGATCCAAAGGTGCAGGCCGTGGTGATCGCCGCACCCCAAGCCACCCACCGCGCCATCGCGCTTGCCGCTTTCGCGGCGGGCAAAGCCGTGTTCTGCGAAAAGCCGCTGGGCGCCTCGCTGGATGATGCCCGCGCCATGGTCGCCGCCGCCGAGGCGGCCAACCTGCCCAACATGATCGGCTTCAACTACGTCCGCACCCCCGCCACCCAATTCGTGCGGCAGTTGCTGGCCGAAAACGCCATCGGCACCCCCACATGGTTTCGCGGCGAACATACCGAAGATTTTCTGGCCGATCCGGCCTTGCCGCCCACATGGCGCACGCAAGGCCGCGCCAATGGCTGCATGGGCGATCTGGCCCCGCATCCCATCAACTGCCTCTTGGCGCTGATGGGCCCGGTCGCCGCGCTGTCGGCCCGCATCGAAACCATCCATCACAGCCGCCCCGGCCCGCATGGCCCGGAACCCGTCACGAATGACGACCAAGCCCAGCTGATGCTGCGCTTTGCCTCGGGCGTGATGGGGCATCTGTTCGTCAGCCGCGTGGCGACCGGACGCAAGATGGGCTATGCCTATGAAATCCACGGCACCAAGGGCGCGATCCGCTTTGATCAGGAAGATCAGAACGCGGTGCATCTCTACCGCGCCGAAGGGCCGCAGGCCACGCGCGGCTTTGCCCGCATCCTCACCGGCCCCGCGCATCCCGATTATGGCGCCTTCTGCCAAGGCCCCGGCCATGGCACCGGCTATCAGGACCAGATCATCCTTGAAGCCCGCGATTTCCTGCAGGCCATCCACAGCCGCACGCCCGTCTGGCCCACTTTCCGCGACGGGCTGGCCGTCGCGCAGATCATCGACACCGCCTTTGCCGCCTCTGAAACCGGAGGCTGGCATCCCGTCCCGCAGACATGAGGTCCCCATGACCATCCGTATCGGCAATGCCCCCTGTTCTTGGGGGGTCGAATTCGCAGACGATCCGCGCAATCCGCCGTGGCAACAGGTGCTGCGGGACTGTGCGGCGGCGGGCTATACGGGGATCGAACTTGGCCCCATCGGCTACATGCCCGAAGACCCGGCGCAACTGGGCGAGGCGCTGGCCGAAAACGGCCTCACCCTCATCGGCGGCGTGGTGTTCCGCCCCTTCCACGATCCCGCCCAATGGGACAGCGTGCTCGACGCCGCCCGGCGCACCTGCCGCGCGCTGGTGGCGCATGGCGCGCGGCATCTGGTGCTGATCGACAGCATCTCGCCGCGCCGCGCCCCCACCGCAGGCCGCCCGCAGGAGGCCGAGCAGATGGGGCCTGCCGAATGGGCCGCCTTCCGCGACCGCATCGCCACCGTGGCCCGGATCGGCGCCGAAGAGCATGGCCTGACCGTCGGCATCCACGCCCATGCGGCGGGCTTTCTCGATTTCGAGCCGGAACTGGAACGCCTGCTGGACGAGGTGGACGAAACCATCCTGAAAATCTGCTTCGACACCGGGCACCACAGCTATGCGGGCTCTGACCCGGTGGCCTTCATGCGCCGCCATATCGGCCGCATTTCCTACATGCATTTCAAGGACATCGACCCGCAGGTCAAGGCGCGCGCCATCGCCAGAAGCACCGGCTTTTATGAAGCCTGCGGCCAAGGCATCTTTTGCAACCTTGGCACCGGCGACGTGGATTTCCCAGCCGTGCGGCGCATCCTTCTGGACGCGGGGTTCCAAGGCTGGTGCACCGTCGAACAGGACTGCGACCCCACGCTGGATGTCAGCCCCGTCGACGACGCGCGCAAGAACCGCGCCTATCTTTCCTCCATCGGGTTCTAAGGGGCGGGCATCATGGCAAAACTGAACTGGGGCATGATCGGCGGCGGCTTGGGCAGCCAGATCGGCCCGGCCCATCGCTTGGGCGCGCTGGCCGATGGCCATTTCACCCTTGCCGCAGGCGCGCTTGATCACCGGCCCGATGTGGGCCGCGACTATGCGCAAAGCCTTGGCATCGCGCCCGACCGTGCCTATGGCGACTGGCGCGAGATGCTCATGGGCGAGCGCAACCGCCCCGACCGCTGCGATCTGGTCACCGTCGCCACCCCCAACGCGACGCATTTCGACATCACCAAGGCGTTTCTTGAAGCTGGCTTCCATGTCCTGTGCGAAAAGCCGATGACGATGACGGTGGAAGAGGGCGAAGAAATCGTCCGCATCGCCGCGCGCAGCGGGCGGATCTGCGCGGTGAACTATTGCTACTCCGCCTATCCGATGATCCGCCAAGCCCGCGCCATGGTGCGGGCGGGTGATATCGGGGCGGTGCGGCTTGTCGTCACCAACTTCAGCCACGGCCACCACGGCGATGCCGCCGATGCCGAAAATCCCCGCGTCCGCTGGCGCTATGACCCGGCGGTGGCGGGCGTCTCGGGACAATTCGCCGATTGCGGCATCCATGCGCTGCACATGGCCAGCTTTATCTGCGACGATCAGGTGGAAACCCTCTCCGCCGACTTCGCCTCCACCCTTCCCTCCCGCACGCTGGAAGATGACGCCATGGTCAACTTCCGCCTGTCACGCGGCACCGTCGGGCGGCTCTGGACCTCTTCCGTCGCCATCGGGCGTCAGCACGGGTTCGACATTCAGGTCTTTGGCGAAACCGGCGGCTTGCGCTGGGCCTCGGAACAGCCGAACCAGCTGATCTACACCCCCTTGGGCGGGCGCACCCAGATCATCGAGAAAGGCGAATCCGGCCTTTGTGACGATGCCAAACGCCTGTCCCGCGTCGCCATCGCGCATCCCGAAGGCTTCCCGCTTGCCGTCGCCAACATCTATTGCGACCTTGCCGATGCCATCCGGGGCACCCCGCGCGACGGCCTGCCCTTGGCCGAGGCAGGCCTGCGCTCGATGGCGGCGGTGCACAGCGCCGTGGCTTCGGCGCGCGCCAAAGGCGCCTGGGTCGACGCCCGCCCGCCGATGTTTCGCTAACCCGCCCCGGCGGGCAGCGGGCGCAACGTGCGGCGCTCGATCACCGCGCAGGGAAACAGCCGCACCTCTGGCGGGCGGTCGGGCGCGGCAATCGTGTCCACCACCAACGCAATCGCCGCTGCGATGATCTGCGCCACCGGCTGATGGATCGTGGTCAGCCCGATGTTCTGCCACCGCGACATTTCCATATCGTTCAGCCCGATCAGCCCGATCTCTTCCGGCACCCTCAGCCCGGCATCGCCAATCGCGCTCAACGCCCCCACCGCCAGCAGGTCATCGCCGCAGAAATAGGCCTCGGCCGGGCCTGCCGCCAACAGACGCTGCATTTCGGCGCGCCCGGCGTCAAAGGTGTAATTCTCGGCAAAGCTCACCCGCGCCTCCACCTGCGGCACCCCGGCCAGCGCCTCCAGAAAGCCTGCCATCCGGTCTTGGGTCGAGGTGGCGTCGCGCGGCCCGCCCAGAAAGCCCAGCCGCCGATAGCCGCGCGCCACCAGCGTCTGCGCCGCCATGCGCCCGCAGGCCACATTGTCGATCCCCACCACCGACACATCCGGCGCCGCCACGGCCCGGCCAAAACTGTGCACCACCGGCAGCCCCGCGCGCTTGAACGCCGCCGCAAAGCTCGCGGGCAGCGTCGAGGACGCCACGATCACCCCATCCACCGAATATTGCCGCAGCATCTGCACCGAAGCCGCCGGGTCGGTCGCCCCGCTCAGATTGACCAGCATCGGCCGCAACCCCCGCTCTTGCAGACCGCGCGTGAACAGGTCGAACACCTCAAGGATCAGCGGATTGTGGAAATTGTTCGCGATCAACCCGATGAGCTTGGTGCGCCCCGTCGTCAGGCTGGAGGCCAGCGCATTGGGCGCATAGCCCAGCTCGGCCGCTGCCTGTTCCACCCGCGCCCGGGTCTTGGCCGAAACCGAGGCCCCTTCGGTAAAGGTCCGCGACACCGCCGATCGCGACACGCCCGCGCGCAGCGCCACCTCTTTCAGTGTCACCGCCATCCCGTCTCCCTCCGCTGCCCGACGCTGCCATGCGCTGCCACTATACCCACAGTCCCCGCGATGGAAACGGCAAGCGCGCCCCTGTCGCCAAAGCGTCACCGGTGTGACATCCCGCTGTCATCTCAGGCTGTTAGCCGGTCCCCGCGCCCTCGGTGGCGCCACCGTCACCCGCCGGGGCCATGCCGCCCCGCGCCCCCCGTCTTGGCCCGAATGCAACAGGCATCTCGGCCCATCCCACGCGTTGCGCCCAAAATATCGGGGCGCGCCCAAACCCCCGGCAGGTTTTACGCCGTCAGATGATTTTTCTTGCGTTTTGCACAACTGTGCTAGTCTCGACCAAAAACTTGCACAGCTGCGCAGTGCATCCAACAGCAAGCCCATGCAGACCGCATGGCACAAAAGGGAGATCGACAAGATGACCAAACGCTTTGCCCTGATCGGGGCCACCGCCTTGGCCCTGATGCCCATCGGTGCTTTTGCCCAGCCCAAGGAACTGGTGCTTTATTGCTCGGTCAACGAAGAATGGTGCCGCGCGCAATCCGAAGCCTTCATGCGCGAAACCGGCATCAATGTCTTGATGACCCGCAAGTCCTCGGGCGAAACCTATGCCCAGATCAAGGCCGAAGAGGGCCAGCCGCGCGGCGATGTCTGGTGGGGCGGCACGGGCGATCCGCATCTGCAGGCCGCGCAGGAAGGCCTGACCGAAGAATATCAATCCCCCATGCTGTCGGAACTTCAGCCTTGGGCCACCGCGCAGGCCGAAACCTCGGGCTACAAGACGGTGGGCATCTATGCCGGGGCGCTTGGCTTTGGCTACAACTCCACCTTGGTCACCGAAAACCCGCCCGCCTGCTGGGCCGATCTTCTTGACGAACGCTATGCCGAAGACATTCAGGTGGCCAACCCGAATTCGTCAGGCACCGCCTATACGATGCTCGCCACCATGGTGCAGCTGATGGGCGAGGATGAGGCCTTCGCCTATCTGGCCAAGCTGCACGCCAACATCAACCAATACACCAAATCCGGGTCTGCCCCGATCCGCGCCGCCGCCACCGGCGAAAGCGCCATCGGCATCGTCTTCATGCATGACGCCGTGGCCGAAACCGTCTCGGGCGCCCCCATCGTTACCGTCGCCCCCTGCGAAGGCACCGGCTATGAGGTCGGCTCGATGTCCCTGATCAAGGGCGGCCCCAACCCCGAAGCCGCCAAGATGTGGTATGACTGGGCGCTTTCGGCCGCCGCACAGGAAATCGGCGCCACCGCGAAAAGCTATCAGGTGCCGTCGAACACATCGGCCAGCACCCCACCCGAAGCGCCGAAGCTGGCCGACATCAAGTTGATCGACTATGATTTCGCCAAATATGGGTCCTCCGACACCCGCGCCGCCCTGTTGTCGCGCTGGGATGCCGAAATCGGCGCGTTGCCCAAGTGAAAGCGCTGTGGGAAGGCCGGATCGGCCTGATTTGGTCTGGCCTTCTGTTGGCCGCTGTTCTGGCCCTGCCTTGGTATAAAGGCGGGGCCACCCTCGCCTCGGCCTTGGCCGAAGGCGTGGCGGGCCGTGTCTGGCTGCTGCCCTTGGTGGGGGCGGCGCTGGCGCTGGCCTTGCTTGCGCTTCTGTCGCGCGACTGGCGCATCCACCCTGCCGGGGCGGCGCTGGTCGGGGCTGGCTTGGGCTGGCTTTTGCTGCAAGGCTTTGGCATCGGCCTGCGCGGCCCCGCGCTGCCCGGCCTTGGCCTCCTGTTCCCCACCGCTCTTGAAGGCCAGCCCGGCTTTGGCTGGGGCGCGTGGCTCGCGGGCATCGCCCTGATCGGCGCTCTGGCCGAGGTTTTGGCCGCGCGCGGCTTTTGCCGGGGCGAGCGGTTTGCCGCCTTCGCCATCATCGGCATCGTCTCGGCGCTGTCGCTCTTTGTGTTCTTCCCGATCGTCAAGCTGATGTCCGCCGCCTTTGTCGGCCCCGATGGCACGCTGGCGCTGACGCCGTTCCTCACCCGCATCACCGCCTCTGACCTGTGGTCGCTGGGCTGCCTCACCGGCAGCGGGCGGTGTGGTGTGGTGATCAACAGCCTTGTGCTGGGTATCCTGTCGGCGGCGCTGGCCACCGCGCTGGGCCTTGCGCTGGCCCTGCTGGTCGCACGCACCGATTTCCGCATGAAGCGGCTGTTGCGCGCCATTTCGATCCTGCCGATCATCACCCCGCCTTTCGTGGTGGGCGTCGCCATCCTCGTGCTGTTTGGCCGCACCGGGCTGGTGACTGTGGAAGTGGCGGAATGGTTCGGCGTCCGCCCCACCCGCTGGATCTATGGCCTGCCCGGCATCCTGCTGGCGCAAGTGCTGGCCTTTGCGCCTGTCACCTTCCTCGTGCTGCTGGCCGCGCTTGAAGCGATCAATCCCACGCTGGAAGAAGCCTCCACCACGCTGGGCGCCAAACCCGTCACCACCTTTCGCACCGTGACATGGCCGCTTTTGCGCCCTGCGCTTGCGGCAGCCTTCCTGCTCGCCTTCATCGAAAGCCTTGCCGATTTCGGCAATCCCATCGTGCTGGGTGGCAGCTATGACGTGCTGTCCACCAAGATTTTCTTCGCCGTCGTCGGCGCGCAATATGATCTGGGACAGGCCGCCACCCTGTCGGTGCTGCTGCTCACGCTCACCATCGCGGCCTTCTGGGTGCAGACCCGCTGGCTGGGCCGGGGCAGCTATGTCACCGTCACCGGCAAATCCGATGCCGGGCTGGTCGCCCCGGTGCCGGGTCTCATCAAATGGGCGGCGGTGGCGGCGGTGGTGCCCTTCGTGCTGTTCACCGTCGGCATCTATGCCATCGTGCTGATGGGCGGCTTCGTGAAAGACATCGCCCGGATGGACATGGCCCCCACCTTCGGCCACCTCTGGACCGCCTTTTCCTTTGAATTCAACGAGCGCGGCATCCAGCTTTTCGGCTCGGCCTGGAACAGCATGATCACCACGCTCTGGGTCTCGGCGCTCTCGGCCCCGCTCACCATGGCGGTGGGCATCCTGACGGCATGGCTGATCGCGCGGCAGGATTTCACCGGCAAGCGCGCCTTTGAATTCGGCACCCTACTTTCCTTTGCCATCCCCGGCACCGTGGTGGGCGTCAGCTACATCGCCGCCTTCAACGTGCCCCCGATCGACATCACCGGCACCATGGCGATCCTTGTCATCTGCTTTGTCTTCCGCAACCTGCCCGTGGGCATGCGCGCGGGCATCGCAGCGCTGGCCCAGATCGACCGCAGCATGGAAGAGGCCAGCCAGACCATGGGCGCAGGCGGCGGGCGCGTGCTGCGCGATGTGGTGCTGCCGTTGATCCGCCCTGCGATCTTCACCGCGCTGGTCTATTCCTTCGTCACCGCGATGACGGCGGTGTCGGCGGTGATCTTCCTTGTCTCGGCGCGGCACAACATGGCCACCGCCTATATCATGGGCCGGGTCGAGAATGGCGAATACGCGCTCGCCATCGCCTATTCCACGGTGCTGATGCTGGTGATGGTGGCCTGTGTGGCCGCCATGAACGGGCTGGTGGGCAAACGCAAGCTGGGGCGGCGCAGCACCGTCACCGGCACCCCACATCCGGCGGAGTAAGATACGCATGACACAGACAGCCATCGAATTCCGCAGCGTGGTCAAGCGCTACGGCACCGCCACCGCCGTGGCCGGGATCGACCTCTCCATCGTCAAGGGCGAACTCGTCACCTTCCTTGGCCCCTCGGGCTGCGGCAAGACCACCTCGCTGCGCCTGATCGCCGGGCTGGAACTGCCCAGCGCCGGGCAGGTCTTCATCGCCGGGCGCGATGTCAGCCGCGATCCGGCCTCGGCCCGCAATGTTGGCATGGTGTTCCAGTCCTACGCCTTGTTTCCGCATGTCTCGGTGCTAGAAAACGTCGCCTATGGCCCAGTCATCCGCGGCACCCCCAAGGCCGAGGCACAGGCCCGCGCGCGTGAAATCCTTGAACAGGTCGGGCTTGCGGGGCTGGAAGCCCGCCTGCCCGCCGAGCTTTCGGGCGGCCAGCAGCAGCGCGTCGCCGTCGCCCGCGCCATCGTGCAGCAGCCGGATGTGATCCTGTTCGACGAACCGCTGTCAAACGTCGATGCCAAGCTGCGCCGCAAGGTGCGCGAGGAAATCCGCAGCCTCCAGCGCCGCTTTGGCCTGACGGCTGTCTACGTCACCCATGACCAAGAAGAGGCGCTCGCCGTCTCTGACCGCATCGTGGTGATGGAAAAGGGCCGCATCGCGCAGGTGGGCACCCCGTCCGAGCTTTACGAACACCCGGCCAGCCCCTTCATCGCCGATTTCATCGGCGACGCGAACCTGATTCAAGGCCGCGTGGTCCAAGGCCAGTTCACCGCGCCCGGCATGGCGTTTCCGGTCAGCGGCCCGGATGGCCCCGCCACCCTCTCGATCCGGCCCGAGCGCATCACGCTGTCCCCCGGCGGCCCCGACAGGGTGCTGACCGCCACCTATCTGGGCAGCCGGATGGAATACAGCGTGGCCACCGAACGCGGCGAGATGCTCGTGTCCCGCCCCATCTTCGAACCGCGCCTGACCGCCGGGCAAGAGGTATCGCTCCACATCACCCCGGCCGACGCATCGCGCGTCGCCTGAATCTCCCCCCGGAAAGTGCCCATGACCGACCCGATCCAAGCCCGTTTCACCCTCGCCCGCCAGCTTGCCCAAGCGGGCGGCGCGCTCGCCCTGTCCCATTTTCAGCACCGTGACCGTCTGGTGATCGAGGCCAAGGCCACCCCGCAAGACATCGTCAGCCGCGCCGACCGCGAGGTGGAAGATCTGATCCGGGCCGGCATCACACGCGCCTTCCCGCAGGATGCCATCCTTGGCGAAGAAGGCGGCGCGCAAGACGGACAAAGCGGCTTTCTCTGGGTGATCGACCCGATCGACGGCACCTCGCCTTTCCTTGCGGGCCTGCCGCATTGGTGCGTCATCATCGCGCTGGTGCAGGGCGGGGAAACCGTCGCCGCCGTCACCGCGCATCCGCTGGCGGAGGAGGTGTTTACCGCCATCAAGGGCCGGGGCGCATGGCTCAATGATGTGCCGATGCGCTGTGATCCCGCGCATCGCATCACCAACAGCCTTGTCGCCATCGGGGCCAGCCATCGCACCGATGCCGCCCATGTGGCTGGCGTCATCACCGGGCTGATGCAGGCGGGCGGCATCTTCTACCGCAACGGCTCTGGCGGGCTGATGCTCGCCTCGGTCGCCGCCGGGCGCTTGGGCGGCTATTATGAACCGCATATGAACCCGTGGGATTGTCTGGCGGGCGGGTTGATGATCACCGAAGCCGGAGGCCGCATCCTGCCGATGCCCAGCGACCCGGCAGGCGGCATCGCCCTTGGCACCGCCCCCGGCGTCTGGGACGACCTTTCCGCCGTCATCGCCAAGGCCCCGCCCGATGCGGAGGCGCGCCCCTAAAGGCCCTGCCCTGCGCCTTCCGCGCGGCGGCGGATCACCACCGCGCGCGAAGGAATCGTGCCCGGCTCTCCGGGCATCGAGATATAGGGCGGCGTCGTCTCCAGCACCTCCACCGCCGTCATCCCGCGCAAGGCCGCCTCGAATCCACCGTCCCACAGCGTGCATTTCACCGTCAGCACCAGCGGACCGCCCGCTTGCGTGATCCGCACCAGCTCGGGCAGCGCCTCTGCCCCCACATGCCCGGTGGTGAACACCCCGGTCGAGATCACGGCGGCAAAGGCACCATCGGCAAAGGGCAGCGCCCCGCCCAGCGCCAACTGGTGCAAGCGCGCGTAATGCCCCTTGGCCCGCGCCACCGCCAGCATCCCGCCCGAAAGGTCCAAGCCCTCGACCGGGGCAAAGCCCAAGATCCCCAGCCAATCGCCCAGAAGCCCGGTGCCACAGCCCGCGTCCAGCACTGGTCCGGTGCCGCGCGGCGCATGGCGCGCCAAAAGCGCGCAGCCAATCGACGGGTGGCGGTAGCCCGCCGCCGCCATCTCGGCATCATAGCTCCCCGCCCAGGCATCATAGGCCGCCGCCACCTGCTCTGGCGCGCCTGCGCCATAGACCGCGCCCAAATGGCCGCCATGCGTTCCGGTGCTCATGCTGGACTCCCTTGCAACTTGGGGGCTAGCTTGGGCCACAGCGCAGGCCAAGGCAACGGGGCAGCACCATGCAAGACGATATTGCGGCGATCATCGCCGATGTTCCGCCGCTCTCCGGCTGGCAGGGCAGCGCACAGCGCTTGGGCGGGCTGACGAACCGCGTCTACCGCCTTGGGGATGCCATCCTGCGGGTGCCGGGCGAAGGCACCGCCGCCTATATCGACCGTGCCGCCGAAGCCGTGGCCGCCGAGGCTGCTGCCAAAGCCGGGGTCAGCCCCGATGTGCTCTATGTGAATACCACCACCGGCATCATGGTCACCCGCCACATCGACGGCAGCACCACCATGACGCCGCACGGCTTTCGCAGCCGCCCCGGCGCGCCCGCGCGCGCGGCGCAAGCCCTGCGCCAGCTCCACCACTCGGGTCAGACCTTCCCCACCCGGTTCGAGCTTTTCGCCATGATCGATGAGTATCTGCGCCTGCTGTCCGGCACCGATGTCGCCTTGCCCCAAGGCTATCACGGCGTGGTGGCCGAAGCCGAAGCCGTGCGTGTCGCCCTTGCGCGCAGCCCTGCCCCGCTGGTCCCGTGCCACTGTGATCCTTTGTGCGAAAACTTCCTTGATACCGGCAGCCGCATGTGGATCGTCGATTGGGAATATGCTGGAATGAACGATCCGATGTGGGATCTGGGCGATCTCTCGGTCGAGGCAGAGTTTGACGCGGCGCAAGATGCCGCGCTTCTCGCCGCCTATTTCAACGGCGCCGCCCCGCCGCAAGACGTGGCCCGCATGGTGATCTACAAGGCGATGTGTGATCTGTTGTGGACACTGTGGGGCCTGATCCAGCACGCGAACGGCAACCCGGCCGAGGATTTTCAGGCCTATGCCGACACCCGCTTTGCCCGGTGCCGTGCGCTGATGGCCTCACCCGATTTTGCCCACCATCTGGCGTGCCTGCACAGGGCATGACCCTCCAACGGCCCTCCCGCCCCTGCCCTTTTCGCCGTCTCGGGCCGTTGCCCTGACGGCCCGGCTTGTCCCTTGGGCGCAGCTTCTTTACGTTGCGCTTACTCAAAACAGGGGCCCTTGTGGACAGCCGCACCACCCATCACGACCGCATCCTTGCCGCGCTGCGCGACAAGATCACCGGCGGCGACTGGCCCCCCGGCTTTGCACTGCCGTTTGAAACCGATCTGGCCCAGCAGCACGGCGTTTCGCGGATGACGATGAACAAGGTGCTGGCCCAACTCACGCGCGAAGGCTTTCTGGTGCGGCGCAAGCGGCTGGGCACCTTTGTCGCGCAACCCGTGGCGCAGGCCGCCGTCATGGCCATCCCCGACATTCAGGCCGAGGTCGAGGCGCTTGGCCTGCCATGGCGCTTTGCCCTCACCACGCGCGATCTGCGCGCGCCCCGCATGGACGAGATGAAATCCGCCCGCATCGACAGCTCTGCCCCGGTGCTGGCGCTGACGGGGCTGCATTTCGCGGGCGATCAGCCCTTTTGTCTGGAACAGCGACTGATCAACCCCGCCGCCGCGCCCACCGCCCCGGCGCAGGATTTCACCACCATCGCCCCCGGCCAATGGCTCTTGCGCGAAATCCCGTGGACATCGGCCGACCACCGCATCCGCGCCGTTGCCGCCAGCCCCGCCACCGCCCGCGCGCTGGCCTTGCCGAACGGGGAGGCCTGTCTCGAAGTCACCCGCCGCACCGAAACCGCCGGGCAATGGGTGACGCTGGTGGTGCAAACCTACCCCGGCGCGCGGCATGAACTGATCAGCCGCTTCACCGCCGACCCGCGCTAGATCTCGACCGCCACCGCCGGCGCACCGCGCAGATCGGCGCGCAGGCCCGGACCCACCGCCGCCAGATCCACCAGATCCAACCGCGCCAGCCCCGCCACCGGCGCCAAGAGCAGCGCAAAGCGCGCGGCAGGGTCAAGCGGCCCCGCAACCACCCGCGCAAGGCTGGGCCGCCGCGTCATCACGTTGAAATCCAGCAGCGGCCCCGTCACCTCGGCCCGGCAGGCCACATCCCCGGCAAAGGCGAAGGGCACCAGCGGCGCAAGCGCCTGCGCCCGCCCCTCCAGATGCAGCACCATCGCCCCGCCCTCGATCACCGTCAGCACCCGGTCCACGCCGGGAAACGCCGAGAACGGCCCCGACGCCGCCACCCGCGCCGTGCTCAGCCGCAGGGTGAAATCGTCAAACCCCGCCCCCTCCGGCCAGCACAGAATCTCCGCCGTGGTGCCGCCGCCGTTCTTCCACGGGCGAAAGACGCGGGCGCTTGCCCGGTACACCCCGCTCACAGGATGCCCGGCAACCGCAAACCATGCGCCACCGCGCAATCGCGCGCCACGCCATAGCCCGCATCCGCATGCCGCATCACCCCCGTCGCCGGATCGTTCCACAGCACCCGCTCCAACCGCGCCGCCGCCGCATCGGTGCCATCCGCCACGATCACCACGCCGGAATGCTGGCTGAACCCCATGCCCACGCCGCCGCCGTGGTGCAGCGACACCCATGTTGCACCCCCCGCCACATTCAGCATCGCATTCAACAGCGGCCAGTCGCTCACCGCATCCGACCCGTCCTTCATCGCTTCCGTCTCGCGGTTCGGGCTGGCCACCGAGCCGGAATCCAGATGATCCCGCCCGATCACGACCGGTGCCTTCAACTCCCCCGACCGCACCATCTCGTTCAGCATCAGCCCCGCCCGGTGCCGATCCCCCAGCCCGATCCAGCAAATCCGCGCGGGCAGACCCTGAAACGCAATCCGCTCCTGCGCCATGTCCAGCCAGCGGTGCAGATGCGCGTTTTCGGGGAACAACCGCTTCATCGCGGCATCGGTCTTGTAAATGTCCTGCGGATCACCCGACAGCGCCGCCCAGCGGAAGGGCCCCACGCCCCGGCAGAACAACGGCCGGATATAGGCCGGCACAAAGCCCGGAAAGGCAAAGGCGGTCTCCAACCCCTCTTCCTTCGCCACCTGCCGGATGTTGTTGCCGTAATCCAGCGTCGGCACCCCGGCGTTCCAGAACCCCACCATCGCCGCCACATGCTCGCGCATCGACGCCCGCGCGGCCCGTTCCACCGCCGCAGGCTCTGCCTCGCGCCGCGCCCGCCACTCGGCCACGCTCCACCCCTTGGGCAGATAGCCGTTCAGCGGGTCATGCGCGCTGGTCTGATCGGTCACGATATCGGGCCGCCCGTTCGGCATCGCTTCCCCCGCCTGCATCCGGCGCAGGATCTCGGGAAACACCTCCGCCGCGTTGCCGATCAACGCAACCGACTTCGCCTCCCCCGCCTTGGTCCACCGGTCAATCAGCGCCAAAGCCTCATCCAAGGTCTGCGCCTTGGCATCGCAATAGCGCGTGCGGATGCGAAAATCGGCCCGCGTCTCGTCACACTCCACCGCCAGACAGCACGCCCCCGCCATCACCGCGGCAAGCGGCTGCGCACCCCCCATGCCGCCCAACCCCGCCGTCAGTATCCAGCGCCCGCGGAGCGACCCGCCGTAATGCTGCCGCCCGGCTTCGGCAAAGGTCTCATAGGTCCCCTGCACGATCCCTTGGGTGCCGATATAGATCCATGACCCGGCGGTCATCTGGCCATACATCATCAGCCCCTTGCGATCCAATTCATGGAAATGCGCCCAAGTCGCCCAATGCGGCACCAAGTTAGAGTTCGCAATCAACACGCGCGGCGCATCTGCATGGGTGCGGAAAATCCCCACCGGCTTGCCCGATTGCACCAGCAGCGTTTCATCCGACTCCAAGTCGCGCAAACTCGCACAGATCCGGTCGAAATCCTCCCAAGTGCGCGCCGCGCGGCCAATCCCGCCATAGACCACCAACTCATGCGGGTTTTCCGCCACATCGGGGTGCAGGTTGTTCATCAGCATCCGCAGCGCGGCCTCGGTCTGCCAGCTCTTGCAGCTCCGCTCGGTGCCGGTGGCGGGAAAAATATCGCGGGTGTTGTGACGTGTCATGGCGCTCTCCTCACGCATGGGCCTGACGCGGGGCCAGATCGGCCAGCGTGGCAAGAATCTCGGTCAATGTCCGGCGCAGCTCCGCCGCCCGCGCGGGGTCCAGCGCAAAGGGCGGTGCCTCGGCCTCCAGATGGCTGGCCTGCGCCAACTCCATCTGAATCGCATGAACCCCTGCCTCGGGCCGCCCATGGTGCCGCGTGGTCCAGCCGCCCTTGAAGCGCCCGTTCAGCACCCATGTCCGCCCCGATGCCGCCGCCACCCGGCACACCGCCGCCTCCAACTCCGGCGCACAGGTGACGCCACCATTGGTGCCGATGTTCAGATCGGGCAGCACCCCGTCAAACAACCACGGACAGCGCGACCGGATCGAATGGCAGTCATAGACCACCGCCACCCCATGCCGCGCCCGCACCCGCGCGACCTGCGCGGCCAGCGAAGCGTGATAGGGCCGATGCACGGCCATAAGCCAGCGCGCCACATCCGCAGGCCCCGGCGGCACCTCCCAGATCGGCACATTGTCAAAGGTGGTGTCAGGGATCAGCCCGGTGGTCGCCTGCCCCGGATACAGGCTCACCCCCTCGGGGTCGCGGTTCAGGTCAATCACATAGCGCGATTGCGTGGCCCTCACCGTCGTCAGGCCGGGGATCAACCCCGCGTAAAGCCTATGAATATGCCAGTCCGTATCGCGCAGCACCCGGCCTTCGGCGTTCAGCCGCGCCGCCACCTCGGGCGGAACCCCCGTCCCCACATGCGGAAAGGCCAAGATGATCGGCCCGTCGCCTTCCTCGACCACCGGCCCCATCACGCCACCCATGGCAGCAGATCCGCCCCCGCTGCCTCCAGCGCGCCCGTGGCCACCAGTTCGCCTGCCGCCGCCATGTCGCCGCCCATGAATCGGTCGGCCTCCAGCGCCGGAATCCGCGCCCGCACCGCCGCAATCGCCGCCTGCAACGGCGCCGAGGTCGCCAGCGGCCCGCGCAGGCCCACGCCCTGCGCCGCCACCATCGCCTCTACCCCGATGATCCAGAACAGGTTCTGCGTCATGTCCATGAGCCGCCGCGCGCCATGGCAGGCCATCGACACATGGTCCTCTTGGTTGGCCGAGGTGGGCGTGCTGTCCACACTGGCCGGATGCGCCAGCATCTTGTTCTCGCTCATCAACGCGGCCGACGTGACTTCCGCGATCATCAAGCCGGAATTGAGCCCCGGCTTCGGCGTCAGGAACCCCGGCAGGCCAAAATTCAGCGCCGGGTCCACCAAGAGCGCAATCCGCCGCTGCGCAATCGCCCCCACCTCAGCCACCGCCAGCGCGACAATATCGGCGGCAAAGGCCACAGGCTCGGCATGAAAATTCCCACCCGAAACCACCGACCCATCCGACAGCACCAGCGGGTTGTCGGTCGCGGCGTTGGCCTCGATTTCCAGCGTGCGCGCCACGCCGCGCAGAATGTCCAGCGCCGCCCCCGCCACCTGCGGATGGCAGCGGATGCAATAGGGGTCTTGCACCCGCTCATCCCCCTCGACATGGCTGTCGCGGATCTGGCTTCCCGCCAGCAGCGCCCGCAAGGACGCCGCCACGTCGATCTGCCCCTGATGCCCGCGCAAGCTGTGGATTTCCGCCGCAAAAGGCGCGGTCGATCCCATCGCCGCATCGGTGGACAGCGCGCCCGTCACAATCGCCGCCCGCAGCGCGCGCTCGGCCCGGAACAGACCGGCAAGCGCCAGCGCGGTGGAAACCTGCGTGCCGTTGATCAGCGCCAGCCCCTCCTTGGCGGCCAGCACCACCGGCTCCAGCCCCGCGCGGGCCAGCGCCTCGCCCCCCGGCAAGCGCTCGCCCGCGTAAAAGGCCTCGCCCGCGCCGATCATCACCGCCGCCATATGCGCCAAGGGCGCCAGATCACCCGATGCGCCGACCGATCCCTTTTCCGGGATCACCGGCACCACCCCGCGCGCCAGCATCGCCTCCAGCAGATCGCTCACCACCGCCCGCGTGCCAGATGCCCCCCGGCCCAGCGACATCAGCTTCAGCGTCAGGATCAGCCGGACAACGCTTGCATCCAGCGGCGCGCCCACACCACAGCAATGCGACAGGATCAGGTTGCGCTGCAACTGCGCCACATCCCCCGCCGCAATGCGGATGGACGCCAGCTTGCCAAAGCCGGTGTTCACCCCATAGACCGCCGCCTCTCCGGCCGCGACTTGGGCAATCCGCGCCGCCGCCCGCGCAATCGCGGGCGCGCAGTCCGGCGACAGGCGCGGCGCGCCGCCTTGCCAATACAGCGCCCGCAAGGTCGCAAGCGGCACCGCGCCGGGGGTCAGGATCATCGCGCTCATACCAGCTCTCCTTGATAAATCCGGGTGTGCAGCGGGTTGAACCCGATCCGCGCCACCAGTTGCGCCGGGGTCTCCACGTCCCACAGCGCCATGTCCGCCGACAGCCCCGGCACGATCCGCCCGGTCTCATCGCCCAAGCCCAGCGCCCGCGCCGCATGGGCCGTCACCCCCAGCAAACACTCCGCCACCGTCATCCGGAACAGCGTCGCCCCCATGTTCATCGCCAGCAGAACCGAGGTCAGCGGCGATGTCCCCGGATTGCAGTCGGTCGCCAAGGCCATCGGCACCCCCGCCGCACGAAAGGCCTCGACGGGGGGCAAAAACGTCTCGCGCAAGGCATAGAACGCCCCCGGCAACAGCACCGCCACCGTGCCCGCCTGCGCCATCGCCCGCGCGTCCTCTGCGGTCGCATGTTCCAGATGATCCGCCGACAGCGCGCCATAACCACAGGCAAAGGCCGTCCCGCCCATGTGCGACAGCTGCTCGGCGTGGATCTTCACCGGCAGGCCCAGCGCCCGCGCCCGATCATACAGCGGCGCAAGCTGGGCGGGGGTGAACGCGATCCCCTCGCAGAACGCGTCCACCGCATCCACCAACCCCTCGGCCACCGCCGCCTCCAGCCCGGCCATCGCCACTTCGGCGATATAGGCCTCGGCCCGCCCCTCATATTCCGGCGGCAGCGCATGGGCCGCCAGCCATGTCGTCACCACCCGCACCCGCCGCCGCTGACCCAACGCCCGCGCCGCGCGCAGCAGGGTCAGTTCCGCCTCTACGCTCAGCCCATAGCCCGACTTCACCTCAACGGTCGAAACCCCCTCGCGCAGCAGATGGTCCAGCCGCGGCAGGCTCGCCGCCACCAAGGCCTCCACCCCCAGCGCCCGCGTCGCCCGCATGCTGGCCTTGATCCCGCCGCCCTCCGCCGCGATCTGCGCATAGGCCACGCCCTCCAGCCGTCGCTCGAACTCGGCGGCGCGGTCGCCGCCAAACACCAGATGCGTGTGGCAATCCAGCGGCGCGGGCGTCAGCAACCGCCCGCCGCAATCCACCACCTCGGCCCCGTCGCGCGCAACCCGGGGCGCCACCGCCACGATCCGCCCGCCTTCGGTCCGCACCTCCAGCGCGCCCACCTGAGGCGCGCGGTCAATCCCGCCCTCCGCCGTCACCACCCGCGCTTGCGTCCAGACCTTGGCCATCCTGCCCCCTCCCGGCACATAAAGCTTCCCCTGCGCCTTCATGAAGTATATACATAATGAAAGCCGCCTGCCTAGCCCCTTTCGGAACCGGAGCCTGCAATGACCCTTTTCGCCAAAGCCGCCCTCCTCCCTTCCGGCTGGGCGCGCGACGTGCGCCTCACGCTCCGCGCTGGCACCATCCACAGCGTCACCCCCGGCGCGGCCCCCCTCCCCGGCGACCACCGGGCCGAGATCCTCCTCCCCGGCCTGCCCAACCTGCACAGCCATGCCTTCCAGCGCGGCTTTTCCGGCCTCACCGAACACCGCGGCCCCACCCCCGACAGTTTCTGGACATGGCGCGAGATGATGTATCGCTTTGCGCTGACGCTCTCGCCCGAGGCCATGCAGGCCATCGCCGCCCTCGCCTATGCGGAAATGCTGGAACAGGGCTTCACCCGCGTGGGAGAGTTTCACTACCTCCACCACGCGCCCGATGGCCGCCCCTATGCCAACCCGGCCGAGATGTCGGCGCGCATCTTTGCCGCCGCGAGTGAGACGGGGATCTCGCTCACCCATCTGCCGGTCTTCTACGCCCACGGCGGCTTTGGCCCCCAAGCACCCGGCGCAGGCCAGCGCCGCTTTCTCCACAGCCCCGATGCCTTTGCCCGTCTGGTCCAGTCCTGCGAGTCCATGGCCCGCCCGCAAGACCGCATCGGCCTTGCCCCGCATTCGCTGCGCGCCGCCACCATGGGCGAGATCACCACACTCGCGCAGGCCTTCCCCAACCGCCCCTTCCACATTCACATTGCCGAACAACAGGCCGAGGTGGCCGATTGCCTGACCCACACCGGCCAGCGCCCGGTGGACCACCTCTTGTCCCATGCCCCGGTCGGCCCCGACTGGTGCCTGATCCATGCCACCCACCTCACGCCCGCCGAAACCCGCGCCCTTGCCGCATCAAACGCCGTCGCGGGCCTCTGCCCGATCACCGAGGCAAACTTGGGCGATGGCATCTTTCCCGCCGCCGATTTCCTCGCGGCAGGCGGGCGCTTTGGCCTTGGCACCGACAGCAACGTGCAGATCACCGCCAAAGGCGAGGCGCAGATGCTTGAATATTCCCAACGGCTTGGCACGCGCGGGCGCAACATCTGCGCCGATCATGGCTCCACTGGCGCGCGGCTGTTCCGGGCCGCGCTGGCGGGGGGCGCGCAGGCGCTTGGCGCCCCCGCTCCGCAGCTGGCCCCCGGCGCGCCCGCCGATCTGGTCGCCCTGCACGACAGCATGGGGTTCGCTATGGCCGATGACCGGCTGTTGGATCGCTGGATCTTTGGCACCGACCTGACCGTCGCCGATGTTTGGGCCCATGGCGCGCATCTGGTGCAACAGGGCCGCCACATCCACGCCGCCCGCCTGCGCGCCGCCGCCGCTGCTGCCTGCCGCGCGCTGCTCTGACAAAGCAAAACGCCCGCAGCCAAAAGGCTCCGGGCGCGAAATCACGCGGCACCCCCAAAGGGAGCGCCAATCTCAGGCCCCAGTTTCAGACCCCGATTTCAGGCCCCAGTTTCAGGGCTTGTCTGCCGCCTCCGCAACCACCGTTTCGGCCTTGGCCGCAGCAGGCGCAGGGGTTGCGCGCTGCGAATAACGGTTCCACTTGCGCGTTTTCGGGGTGCCGGGCTTGCTCAGAAAATCGGCAAGATCAAACGGCGTCTTTTGCGGGGAATATCCCATGGGAAAGCTCCTGTAAGGCTGGATTCGGGTAGAAACCGGCCGGGACAGAGCCTGCCATGATGCAAGGCACAAACCCTGTGCCGCGTCTTCTGATATGGGGGCGCGGCACCCGTTGCACCAGTGCCACCGCCCCACAATCGCGCAAGCGCAAGGGAACGCCCAAAACTTTCGCGCCCGCCCGAAACGGGCGGGCGTCGCCGGATCAGAAATCCAGATTTTCCACGTTCAGCGCGTTTTGCTGAATGAACTCGCGGCGCGGCTCCACCACATCGCCCATCAGCTTGGTGAAAATGTCATCCGCCTCGGCCAGATCATCCACCTTCACCTGCAACAGCGTGCGCGCCTCTGGGTCAAGCGTGGTTTCCCACAACTGCTCGGGGTTCATCTCGCCCAAGCCCTTGTAGCGTTGAAGGGTCAGGCCCTTCTCGCCCTCGGCCAGAATGGATTTCAGCAGATCGGTGGGGCCATAAACCACCTGCTCGCGGTCCTTGCGCACCAGTTTGGCCGGGTCGCGGAAGGTGTCGCGGGTGTCGCGCGCAATGCCAGACAGCCGCCGCGCCTCGCCCGACCGCAGCACCGCGCCATCCAGCGTGCGCAATTCTTCCACGCCGCGCAGAATACGGCTCAGCCGGATGCCGTGATCTTGGGTGATGCGCCCGGCCCAGCCCTTTTCATATTCCGCCGCGATCATGTTCAACCGATCGGCCACCGTGCTGGCCACCGCCTGCAAATCGGCATCGGCTTGGCCGGGGTCAAAGGCCCCTGCCAGCGCCGCCTGCTCCAGCAGATTGCGCGGGTAATTGGTGGGGAAGGAGTCCAGCACCCGGCGGAACTGCCGCGCGCCGTTGATCACCCGGCGCAGGTCTTCGCCCGCCAATTCCTCGCCATTGCCCAGCCGCAGGATCGCGCCTTCCAGACCCATGTCGATCAGGTAATCTTCCAGCCCGGCCTGATCCTTGATGTAAACCTCGGATTTGCCGCGCGCCACTTTGTAAAGTGGAGGCTGCGCGATATACAGGTAGCCGCCTTCGATCAGCTCCGGCATCTGCCGGAAAAAGAACGTCAGGATCAGCGTGCGGATATGCGCGCCATCCACGTCGGCATCGGTCATGATGACAACCTTGTGGTAGCGCAGCTTCTTGATATCAAACTCGTCGCGGCCAATGCCGGTGCCCAGCGCCGTGATCAGCGTGCCAATCTCTTGGCTGGCCAGCATCCGGTCAAACCGCGCCCGCTCCACGTTCAGGATCTTGCCCTTCAGGGGCAGCACGGCTTGGTTCGACCGCGACCGCCCTTGCTTGGCGGACCCCCCGGCCGAATCCCCCTCGACCAGAAAGATCTCCGATTTCGCCGGGTCGCGTTCCTGACAATCCGCCAGCTTGCCCGGCAGGCTCGCCACATCCAGCGCCGTCTTGCGCCGCGTCAGCTCGCGCGCCTTGCGCGCCGCTTCGCGCGCCAAGGCCGCCTCGATGATCTTGCCCACGATGATCTTCGCCTGCGCCGGGTTTTCCTCAAACCACTCCGCCAGCTTTTCGTTGACCAGATTCTCCACCGCCGGACGCACTTCGGAGGACACCAGCTTGTCCTTGGTCTGGCTCGAGAATTTCGGGTCCGGCACCTTCACCGACAGCACGCAGGTCAGCCCCTCGCGCGCGTCATCCCCGGTGAAATCCACCTTCTCCTTCTTGGCAATCCCGCTTGATTGCGCATAGCCGTTGATCGTCCGCGTCAACGCCCCCCGGAACCCCGCCAAATGCGTGCCCCCGTCGCGCTGCGGGATATTGTTGGTAAACGGCAGCACCATCTCATTATAGCTGTCATTCCACCACATCGCGAGCTCGACCGTCATCCCGTTCCGCTCCCCGATCATATAGATCGGCTCGGACATGATGCTGGTCTTCGAGCGGTCGATGTATTTCACATATTCCCGCACCCCGCCTTCATAGAACAGCTCGGTCCGCAGCGGCTCTGCCGGGCGCTCATCCTCGACGATGATCCGCACGCCCGAGTTCAGAAACGCCAGCTCCCGCAGCCGGTTCTCCAGCGTCTTGAAACTGTACTCCAGGTTGGAGAACGTCCCGTCCGGTGCGTTGGTCTTGGCGCTCGCCAGAAACCGCACCTCCGTCCCCCGCATCCCCGGCGCCGGCCCGATCGCCCGCACATGCTCGACGCATTCGCCATGCTCGAACCGCGCCTTGTATTCCGTCTCGTCGCGCCAGACCGTCAGCTCCAGCCACTCCGACAGCGCGTTCACCACCGACACGCCCACGCCGTGCAAGCCCCCCGACACCTTATAGGCATTGCCGCCTTCATCGGTGTTGTTGAACTTCCCCCCCGCGTGCAGCTGCGTCATGATGACTTCCGCCGCCGAAACGCCTTCCTCGGCGTGAATGTCCACCGGAATTCCGCGCCCGTTGTCGCGCACCGAGACGCTGGAATCCGCGTGGATCTTCACCGTCACCGCCGTGGCATGCCCGGCCAGCGCCTCGTCGATCCCGTTGTCCACCACCTCATAAACCATGTGGTGCAGACCCGACCCGTCATCGGTGTCGCCAATATACATGCCGGGGCGCTTGCGAACCGCCTCCAACCCCTTGAGAACCTTGATGGAATCAGCGCCGTATTCGGCGGGTTTGCGGGCAGCTTCGGCCATACGTCTTGAACCCCAAATAATGTGCGCGATTTATACCGCCGGGGCCCGGGAATGTCACCCCCACCCCCAAGATTTAGCGGTCAGGTCAGGGGAATCACGCATCCCACCACAATCAGCAAAACCCCCGACACCACATTCAACCGCCGCAAGGCCTCGGGGCTCTGCAACAGCCGCCGCGCCCGGTCCAGAAACAGCGCCAGCCCCAGATTGCCCAGCATCGGCACCAGCGCCGAAATCGCCAGAATCGCCGCCACATCCCCTGCCGTCACCCGGCTCAGATCAAAGAAGCCCGGCAGAAACCCCATATAGAACAAAATCGCCTTCGGGTTGCCGATCACCGCCGCCACCCCCACCGAAAACCCGGCCCAAACCCCTGGCCGCGTCATCCGGCTGTCCGCCCCCGGCACCGCCGCCGGCTTGCGCAGCAGCAGCACGCCCATCCCCACGAACACCGCCGCCGCGATCCAGCGCAAGGCCTCCAGCAGATCGCCATACAGCGACAGCACCCAAGCCAGCCCCAGAATGGCACAAAGCGGCCAGATCAGATCGCCCAGCGCCACGCCCACCGCCAAAGGCCAGGCCCCCGCCATGCCGCCCGAAAGCGCCCGCGCCGTCAGCGCCACCCAGACCGGACCGGGGATCACCCAAAGCCCCGCCATCGCCAGCGCATAAAGCCCCAGCTGATGCAGCGTCACCGTCATTGCCGAACCTCCGCCACCGCGCCCGCCGCATCCACCCGCACCGCTTGCCCGCGCTGATCCAACCCCTCGAACAAGGCAGGCTCGGTCCCGGTCATGATGGCTTGCGCGCCCAAGGCGCAAATCTCGTCATACAGCGCCGCGCGCCGCGCCGCATCCAGATGCGCCGCCACCTCATCCAGCAACACCACCGGCGCCCGGCCCAAATCGGCCGCCAAGGCGCGCGCATTGGCCAGAATCAGCGAAATCAACAGCGCCTTCTGCTCGCCCGTCGAACATTGCGCCGCCGAAACGCCCTTGGCCGTATAGACCGCCGCCAGATCCACCCGATGCGGCCCTTGCAAGCTGCGGCCCGCCGCCATGTCGCGCGCGCGCCCCGCCGCCAAGGCAAGCGCCAGATCGTCATAGCCCCCGTCCGGATGCAGCAAGGTCAGATCGGCACGCGGAAAGGCGGTCTCCGCCCCCTCCTGCGCGCGCGCCAGCCGCGTCAGCGCCGCCGCCCGGTTGGCGTCGATCACCGCCGCCGCCTCGGCCATCCGCGCTTCCACCGCGCCATACCACCCGGCATCGCGGATCTGATCCTTGAGCAACCGGTTGCGCTCGCGCATCGCCTTGTCATAGGCCAGCACCGCCTCGCCATGGTCCGGCATAAAACTCAGGGTCATCCGGTCCAGAAACCGCCGCCGCCCTTCGGCCGCCTCGATCCACAGCCGGTCCATCGCAGGCACCAACCACAAGACCCGCAACACCTGCCCCAACCGGGCCTGTGGCGCCGCCTTGCCGTCAATCCGCACCACCCGCGCCTCCAGCCCTTCGGCGAAGGTCACCACCTCATGCGGCGCGTCCAACCCGTCCACCTCCGCCGCGACCTTCCAGCCAATCGCTTCAGGCCGCCGCGCAAGCTCCTCCGCCGCCGCCCGCCGCAACCCGCGCCCGGGCGACAACAGCGACACCGCCTCCAGAATATTGGTCTTGCCCGCGCCATTGGGGCCATGAATGGCCACAGGCCGCCCGTCAAAGGCCAGCCGCGTCAGGCCATGGCTGCGAAACTGCGACAGCACCAGCGATGTGATCGCAAGGCCAGCCAAACGCTGCCCCTTTCATCTGTTCCGAACTATCCCACGGGATGACATTGGATGCGCCATTGGTTCAAGCACCCATGTCACGGGGGGTGTGACCCCCCCGGTTCAACGCCGGTCACACGCGCATCGGCATCACAACATAGATGGCGCTTGTGTCATTGCCTTCGCGCATCAAGGTCGGATCGCCCGAGGAATTGAACAGGAACACCGCATTCTCGCGGTCCACCTGACTCGCGATTTCCAGCAGATATTTGGCGTTAAAGCCGATATCCAGTCGCTCATCGCTATAGGCCACCGCCAGCTCTTCCTCGGCGGCGCCCGAATCCGGCGCATTGACCGACAGGATCAGCCGGTCTTCGTCCAGCGAAAGCTTCACCGCGCGGCTGCGCTCGCTCGACACCGTGGCCACCCGGTCCACCGCCTTGGCGAATTCGCTGGCATCCACCTCCAGCCGGCGGGTGTTGCCGGTCGGGATCACGCGGGTGTAATCGGGGAAGGTCCCGTCGATCACCTTCGAGGTCAGGGTGATCGCCGGGGTGGCAAAGCGGATCTTGGTCTCGCTCACCGAAACCGCAATCGCCGCCTCGTCATCATCCAGCAGCTTGCGCAGCTCATTCACTGTCTTGCGCGGCACGATCACCCCGGCCATGCCGGTGGCGCCCTCCGGCAAGGCGGTGTCGATCCGGGCCAGCCGATGGCCATCGGTGGCCACGGCGCGCAACACCGGCCCCTCTTCGCCGGTGGCGACATGCAGATAGACACCGTTCAGGTAATAGCGGGTTTCCTCGGTGGAAATCGCGAATTTCGCCTTGTCGAACAACCGGCGCAGCGCCGGGGCGGCAGCGGTGAACTGCGTGGAATATTCCGAACTTGCCATCACCGGGAAATCTTCCTTGGGCAGCGTGGCAAGGCTGAACGAAGACCGCCCCGCCATGATCGACAGCCGCCCCGAGGACGGGTCTTCCGTCAGGTTGACCAGCGCCCCATCGGGCAGCTTGCGAACGATCTCATGCAGCATCACCGCCGAAACCGTGGTGGCCCCGGGGCGATCCACCATGGCGGCGGCGCGGTCCACCACTTCGATGTCCAGATCGGTGGCGCGGAACGAAACCTGCGCCCCCTCGGCCTCGATCAGCACATTGGCCAGAATCGGAATGGTGTTGCGCCGCTCCACCACGGATTGCGCCTGCGCAAGGGCCTTGAGCAGCGTGCCACGTTCAATCGAAAGCTTCATCATCCATCCCCCTGTCGGGCATCTACCTGTCGGGCGTCTCAGGGAGACCGACAATACCCGTTTTGCGCGGGTTCACAAGTGTTTGAGCCGACATTGTGGGGCTTTGGGGCCAAGGTCAAGGCCCTGCGCCGCCCCAAGGGCCGCGCCCGCGGGCCAGAGGTTAATTTTCCGTAAAGTTGAAAAGCCAAGCCCCTGATAACAAAGGCGCCACCCGCGTGTAACACAGGGGGAACGCCCATTCCGCTCAGCTTTGCAGCAACCGCTTCAACAGCTGCACATCATCGACCAGCTGCGCATCCGCCGCCATCAGCTCCTCGATCTTGCGCACCCCATGCATGATCGTCGTGTGGTCCCGCCCGCCAAAGCGGCGGCCGATCTCCGGCAGGCTCCGGCTGGTCATCTGCTTGGACAGATACATCGCCACCTGCCGTGGCCGCGCGATCGTCCGCAACCGCTTGGGCCCGATCATGTCCGACAGGCGGACGTTGTAATGCTCGGCCACCTTCCGCTGGATTTCCTCGATCGTCAGCCGCTTTTCCGAAGACCGCAGGATATCGGACAGGCACTCCATCACCAGATCCAGATTGATCTCCCGCCCAACGAGGCTGGCAAAGGCAAAGAGCCGCATCAATGCCCCTTCCAGAACCCGGACGTTGGTGGTGATCCGATGCGCCAGAAACTCCAGCACCCCCGGCGCCATCGTCAGCCCACGATACTGGTTGGAATAATGCTCCAGCTTGGCCTGCAAGATGCCCAGGCGCAGCTCGTAATCGGTCGGATGCAGGTCCACCACCAAGCCGCACTGCAGGCGCGAGCGGATGCGGTCTTCCAGATCCTTGATCTCCCCCGGTGCACGGTCAGCCGAGATGACAATCTGCTTGTTCTGATCCACCAGCGCGTTGAAGGTGTGAAAGAACTCCTCCTGCGTGCTGTCCTTGCCAGCGATGAACTGCACGTCATCCACCATAAGAACATCCACAGACCGGAACAGCTCCTTGAAGTCCATGATCTGCTTGTCGCGCAGCGCCTGAACAAAGCGATACATGAACTGTTCGGCCGACAGATACAGCACATGCAGATCGGGGCGGTTGATCTTCAATTCATGCGCGATGGCATGCATCAGGTGGGTTTTCCCCAAGCCGACGCCACCATAGAGGAACAGCGGATTGAAGGTCACAGGCCCACCTTCCGCCACCCGGCGCGCCGCCGCATGGGCCAGTTCGTTGGGTTTGCCCACCACGAAGTTGTCGAAGGTAAAGCGCTGTTCCAACTGAGCGCCGGGCACGTCCTCGGCAGCCGCGGCACGCACGCGGGCCGGTTTGGCGGCGGCACGGGGCGCAGGCTTGGCGGCCGCAGCGCGGTCTGCCGGAGCCCCGACCGTGAATTCCACGCGGTCCACGGGTGCGCCAGCAAAGGCCAGTTGACCCCGGATATGGTCTGCAAAATTGCGAGAAACCCAGTCACCGAAAAAGGTTGTCGGCACCTCAAAGCTGGCGACGCCATTCTTGAGATGGGACAGACGCAGCGGCTCGATCCATGTCGTGTAGTTGTTCTGCCCCACCCGCTTGATCAGTTCTTCCCGAACCTGTCCCCACGTCTCGTTCGTCATTCGCTTTGACCTGCTTTTTATTTGCCCACCACGCCCGGCGATCCGGTCGGGCTTATTTCCCACACACACGTCCCTGATCGCCCCACCACCTGAGCTTCCCCGCCATACGCGCATACGCAAGCGGGCTGATCCGAGATCGGATCAGTCATGGACACACCAAAAAACACAAGAGCAGCACCAAAGTGCCAACCCCCATGAACCACCTGAGTGCGGAAGGTACCGCAGACAGCATAACACTATGATCTTCCACAAAAACTGACGAATAAGCTGGCAGCAAGATTCGTTAGGCTCTGCGCAAGGCTGCGTTATGTCCCCCAAGACGACGTGAATCGCCTGTGGAAGCTAGCAAGCCGTCGCAGCCCTTCGCAACCGATCTATTCGGTTGACAGAGGAATGTTTGGAGCGAATCCGAACGCTCTGACAATTCGGCAACGTGCAGGTCAAAAACTGCCTGAAAACGCAAAAAGGACAAGAAAAAAGGGCGCCCAGAAGCTGGACGCCCTTGACACAAAATTGAGAGAATCGACTCAGACGGCCGGTGCCGACAGGGCCTTCACGCGCGACGACAGGCGCGAGATCTTGCGGGAAACGGTGTTCTTGTGCAGCACGCCTTTGGTGACGCCGCGCGCCAGTTCGGGCTGTGCATTCTTGAGCGCTTCGACAGCGGCTTCGGCATTGCCCGAAGCAATGGCTTCTTCGACTTTACGAACGAAGGTGCGGATGCGCGAACGGCGGGCCTTGTTCACGGCATAGCGTGCTTCGGACTGGCGGGCGCGTTTTTTGGACTGTTCACTGTTTGCCATGGTGGTGGCCTTTCTTGGGTCTGTTTCAATGCTGTTGCACGAAAGCCCCAAGACCCCACCTTGAGGGTGAGGAATGATTCTTGCCTAAGCGGGCCCACGCGCATGTGGGGCGGCGTATAGGACGAATTCAGCGAAAAGGAAACCGAAAAAGCTGATTACTTGTCGCGGAACTGCGGCTGCCGCTTTTCCAGAAACGCGGCCATGCCCTCTTTCTGGTCTTCTGTGGCAAACAGCGCGTGGAACACCCGCCGTTCAAACAAAAGCCCCTCCGAAAGCGTGGTTTCCTGCGCGCGGTTCACGCATTCCTTGACGGCCATCGAAGACAGCAACGATTTTTCGACGATCTTCTGTGCGATCTTCATGACTTCGGTCATCAGATCTTTGGCCGGGAAGACACGGCTGACCAGACCGCAGCGTTCTGCTTCGGCTGATTCCATGAAACGCCCGGTCAGATGCATGTCCATCGACTTCGACTTGCCGACAAACCGGGTCAGCCGTTGGGTGCCGCCCATCCCCGCCACAATTCCGAGGTTGATTTCAGGCTGACCAAATTTTGCGGTGTCCGAGGCGATGATGAAATCGGCAAGCATCGCCAATTCGCAGCCTCCCCCAAGACAATAGCCGGAGACGGCCGCAATGATGGGCTTGCGCACCCGCGCGATCATCTCGGCCTCAACGCCAAACAGATTGTCGAAATATACGTCCGTAAAGGTTTTCTCGGCCATTTCCTTGACGTCGGCGCCGGCAGCAAAGGCCTTTTCTGAACCAGTCAGAACAATGACCCGCACATTGTCGTCGCGGTCCGCCGCTTGCAGCGCGCTGGCCAATTCCTTCATAAGCTTGGAATTCAGCGCATTCAGCGCATCTGGACGGTTCAGCCGAATGAGCGAGACATAATCCTCGACCTCGACGATCAGCGTTTCATAGGCCATGCGCAGGCTCCACGTGTTGACGTTGGCGTGACTCCTAGCAGTATCTTGACCAATGGCAAGTCAACGCTGGCATGTCGGACAGTAGAACGAGGATCGGCCCGACTGCACGATGCGTGCCACATGCGCCTGACAGCCGGGCGTTGCACAAGGTTGCCCCTCACGCCCATAGACCTGAAAGCTGTGCTGAAAGTATCCCAGCTCGCCATCGGCCTGCCTGAAATCGCGCAAACTGCTTCCACCCGCTTCGATTGCCTCGGCCAGCACCTCGCGGATCAGGGGGACAAGGCTGGCCACCTGATCCGTGGTCAAGGCGCCTGCCTTGGTTTGCGGGGCGATCCGGGCCCGGAACAGGGTTTCGCATACATAGATGTTGCCCAGCCCCGCGACGATCTGCTGGTCGAGCAGGGCCGATTTGATCGGCGTGTTGCGGCCCTTAAGCTTTCCGATCAGATAGGGCTCATCAAACGCATTCCCCAGCGGTTCCGGACCAAGCGCAGCCAAAAGAGGATGATGTTCCGCCTGTTCGGACGCAAAAAGATCCATCGCGCCAAAGCGGCGGGCATCGTTAAAGATGATCCGCGCACCGCCCTCCATATCCAGCACCACATGATCATGCTTTTGCGGCGCCGGATGGTCATGGTGAAAGGCGCCCAGCATCTGGCCGGAAATCAACATGCGCCCTGACATGCCCAGATGGATCAGCAAGGTTTCATGCGTGGACAGATCGGCAAGGATATACTTGGACCGCCGTCGCAACGTCTTTACCTGCGCCCCCGACAAGCGCGCGGCCATGCCGGCAGGAAAAGGCCAGCGCAGCCCGTCGCGATTGACCGTCGCACGGCTGATGACGCGCCCTTCCATCACCGGCAAAAGGCCGCGGCGGACGGTTTCAACCTCGGGCAACTCGGGCATGGTGGACGCTCCTGCTCTATGCGCGGCACGCTCCCATGGACAGGGTGGCGCATTGCAGCCGCGCGGATGCGCCCTATAAGAAGATTGACCGACAATAAAGGGCAAGGCCCATGACCGACGACAAAGGCACGACGCATTTCGGCTATCAGACCATACCAGAGGGCGAAAAGGCCGGGAGGGTGCATGGCGTTTTCACAAAGGTGGCCAGCAAATACGACATCATGAATGATCTGATGTCGGGCGGAATCCACCGCCTGTGGAAAGATGCGATGATGGATTGGCTTGCACCGCGGCCGGGGCAACGGCTTCTTGATGTGGCCGGAGGCACGGGTGACGTTGCGTTCCGTTTCCTGAAGCGCGCCCCCGGGGCGAGTGCGGTGGTCTGCGACATGACCGAATCGATGCTGATTGCCGGGCGGCAACGGGCAGAGGCAGACAGCATGGCGGATCGGCTGGACTGGGTGGTGGGCGATGCCATGGCCTTGCCGTTCGAGAACAACAGTTTTGATGTCTATACCATCAGCTTTGGCATCCGGAACGTGACCCGGATCGCAGATGCGCTGTCCGAAGCCTATCGGGTCTTGCGGCCCGGCGGGCGGCTGATGGTGCTGGAATTTAGCCAGATCCCGAATGATCTGATGCAAAAGGCCTATGACCTCTATTCCTTCAACGTCATCCCCTTGATGGGGCAAATCGTGGCGGGCGATCGCGAGAGCTATCAATATCTGGTGGAAAGCATTCGAAAGTTCCCCGACCAAGACAGCTTTGCCACCATGATCCGGCAAGCGGGTTTTGATCAGGTGAAGTATCGGAACCAGACCTTGGGCATTGCTGCTCTTCATTCGGGGTGGAAACTCTAAGTGCGCGGTCCGCATAATTTCTGGCGGCTGGTGCGCACCTTGGCGACGCTGGAGCGCACAGGTGCGATCGGCGTTGTGTTGGAAGCGTTTCGCGCGCCCCCGCGCCTGCGTTTCGTCGCGCGCATCCTAGGATGGCCCTTCAAACCGCTTGGCCTGCGCGGGGACCCGTCCTTGCCGCCGCTGACGCGGGCACTGACGGCCCTTGGTCCGGCCTATATCAAATTCGGTCAGATCCTCTCCACCCGTCCCGATGTGGTGGGCAACGAGTTGGCATCGCAGCTGAAGTATCTGCAGGACAAGCTGCCGCCTTTTCCGATCACAGTCGCGAAGCAGATGATCGAGGCGGAGCTCGAGGTTCCGGTGGATCAGGTCTTCCGTGACTTCTCCGAACCCGTCGCTGCCGCCTCGATCGCGCAGGTTCACAAGGCTTGGCTGCAAGAGGACGGACGCGAAGTGGCGGTCAAGGTGCTGCGCCCCGGCATCGAACGCGCCTTCCGCAAGGATATCGATGCGTTTTACTTTGCCGCGCGTGCCATCGAATTCATTTCGCCTTCGTCGCGCCGTCTGCGTCCGCTTGAAGTGATCCGCCACTTTGAGGGTGTCGTGATGGGCGAGCTGGATTTCCGGCTGGAGTCCAGCGCCGCCGCGGAGTTTGCCGCCAACACCGCAGGCGACGAAGGCTTTCAGGTTCCAAAACCGATCTGGCATCTGTCAGGTCGCAGCGTGATGACACTGGATTGGGCAGAAGGAATCGGGCTGAACGACAACGCCCTGATTGATGCGGCAGGCCACGACCGTAAGGTGCTGGGCGCGCGCGTCTTGCAGCTTTTCCTCAACCATGCGCTGCGGGACGGTTATTTTCACGCCGACATGCATCAGGGCAACCTGAAGGTGGCGGCCAATGGCAACATCATCGCCTATGACTTCGGAATCATGGGGCGCATCGACGAATACACGCGGCGGGTCTATGCCGAGATCCTGTTCGGCTTCATCCGCAAGGATTACCGCCGCGTCGCCGAGGTGCATTTCGAGGCCGGTTATGTGCCAGCTGACCGGGATATCGATGAATTCGCCCGCGCCTTGCGTGCCGTCGGAGAGCCGATTTTCGGCATGGATGCGAGCCGTATTTCGATGGCGCGGCTTCTTGCCTATCTGTTCGAGGTGACCGAGCGTTTTGGAATGGAGACCAGAACCGAGCTCATCCTGCTCCAACGGACGATGGTGGTGGTTGAAGGTGTCGCCCGCGGCCTTGATCCGCATATCAACATCTGGGAAGTCGCCAAACCGATCGTCGAAGGCTATATCACCAAGAGCATCGGTCCGCGCGCGGTTTTGCGCGATCTTGCGAAAACGGCGAGGGTCTTGGCCCGTTTCGGGCCAAGGATGCCGCAACTGGTCGAACGGGCCTTGATCGCCCAAGCTGAAATTCCCAATCAAATCGAACAAAACCGCAATTGGTGGCCTGTCTGGACGGGAGTGACAGGGGTGGCGATGCTGGCGGTCGGCCTTTGGCTGGGCACGATGCTCTGACCATCCGCCGACATCGAGCCGGAAACCTGCAGATCGGGCATCAGGATGCACGGAGTGCGGTCACGTCTGTCGCCAGAACCTCTATACCACCGGGCAAAACAACGCGCGCGCCGCCCGCGCCACCACGCACTTCCAGAACGGGTGCGTAATGTTCAATCGGCGTTTCGGTGAGGAGAGTGTCACCGGAATAACTTTCAAGTGTCAGCCTATACGCTCCGACAGGCAAAGCTGCCCCGGTCGGGTCGCCGCCAAGCCAAATATAAGGGGCGCTTGTGGCAGGGATCTCTTCGCGCGCGACAAGGCGGCCCTGTGCATCTTTGACCACAAGAACAGCGCGATCTGCCGCGGCGGATGGAGAGGGAGACAGGGTCACCGGCGTGCCATCCATGAAAACCGGCGCGGCAGACCGCGCCTCTTGGCCCACCCAGCCCGCAAGCTGTGCCACGCCCAGAGTATTGAACTGCGACAGAACGCTCTCAAGCAGCTGATTGGTTCGGACAGCCTGCTCGACACCGGAAAATGTGGCGAGTTGAACCGCATAATCTGCAGAATCGATTGGATTGACTGGGTCCTGATTTTGCATCTGAACCGTCAGCATCTTGAGAAACGTTTCAAAATCAGTCGCTGCGCGCCCGGGGTTAGAGGGGGGCAGCGATGCTGGGGGGGATGCGGCGACCGCGCGCTGTGTCTGGACGAGATCCATAAAGGTTTCCTTTCAAAGTCTCAGATCAAGACGGCCCGCAGCGGTTGACCGCAGGGACGACGCCGCTGACAATGACGTTTCAACTGGCGTGGGGTCTGGCAAAGCTTGAAGCGCCCCTTGGGAAGACGCGGTCGAGCGCCCGCTTCTCTGCGACCAGTCTCCAAAATTCAGCGAGGACTGAGTGAACCCGGCGAGACGCAGCTCTTGAAGCAACTGATCGCCATGTCGCCGCAGCAAGTCCAGCGCCTCGGGACGTTCCGCAAAAACCATCACAGAAAGCCTGTCACCATGCGCCACGATGTCAAAGCGGAGCTTGCCCAACTCCTCCGGGCTTAAGCTAAGCTCAACCGTTCGAAGACAATCGGGATGGGCGGCTTTAAGGATCAGTTGAGAGACGGGGTGCGCAAAGGGAGAACCAGGCGCGGCGTGGAAGGGAAGTGTCATCAATACCGGAGATAAAGGGACTTGCGTTGCAGAATCACGCAAGCTGTGAAGTATCGACTGACCGATGTCTTTGGCATCTGCGGCCATATGGATTGGGTCGCCCAAACCGTCCTCCTGACCAATCCCACCGGTTGTAACTTGCATCTTTTGAACCGGCTGATGGGGCAGAGAAGCGTGCTTTCGGCCTTCCAAGGGTGCCGCTCTCGGCTCAGCATGGGACATGGCACTATCAGAGTGGCTTGTAAGCGTCTTGCTGTTCAAAAGCGCTGTGTCTGCCGTTTGCACGCCGGAAACGCTGATCGGCCGCTTCAGTAAGCTTGCGCTGTGCAAGGCCACAGACTCCGAGACTGCGGGTGACGCGTCGAAGAAAAAATCTGCGCGCAGCGCAGGCTGTCTGGCATCGTCCCAAGCGCGGCTGACGACGGTCGGATCCCTTTGATGCGCAAGATCTGCCGCCACAGCAGCGGGCAAGGCCACGCTCTCCGGTTTTGCAGTCTGCAATCCCGTTTGCGTCATCTCGCTGAGGTCTGCGTTTTTGATGGCCGATTGATATGCCAAAGAAGGAAGATGCGCATTGACGGCATGACGGCCTCCATCGCCTTGGAGTGGCTGCCTTTCAGTCCCCTGCCCGGACATGCCGAACTGCGCATCGTTCAGTGCTTGTGAGGCAACTCGTGGCGCAAGTCCGATCGGGGACGAGGCTGTCGTGCCTGGAAACGTCGCATGAGGGTTTGGCATATCTGCATCAACGTGGGGCGGGGCCGATAACAAAGAATTCGGCACCTGCAGCAAGGAAGCACGCGTAACTGCCTGTGAAGAATATAAATTTTGGCGATCAGCGTCTGCGGATGCAGCGTAGACGCCTTGGTTCTGCGCCTGCGGGGACAGTGCGATCTGCGACCCCGGCGTTGGAACAACGGTCGGTCGCGCTGGCTGTGCACCAATTTCGGTCAACTGAAACCGGCTAAGGGGGGCAGCTGAGGAGGGCAGGTCAGAGTGGCTTGGCACTTTTGCGAAGTCTGGGGATGAAAGCGCTTCAATGTCTGCTCCGGAACCGCCGCCGCGGCCGTCAGGGATGCCCCGCTTGCCGGCCAAGGCTCCACCTGAAAGAGAGGTTTTCGGGGCTATCCATACGGTGGCCGCCTGCAACTCTTCGGAAGAATGCGGCTTCGCTTGCACAGGGCCCCCTCCCATCTCAAACACAGATCCCGCCTGACCTAATTTTAGAACCGAAAGCTCGGCATATGGTTGTAAGGCTGTCGCGCCGCCTCCTACGGTCGACTTTTGCTCCCTCACAACATCCTGCTTCCCGAAAGCGCGCGCAGACAAACCGGAAGTTTCGCCCCCAGAGCGCGCAGCGGGTAAAGCAAAACTGCCTTCAGATGCGTCCGCGCCCATAATTGAATTGACAATGTTTTCGAATGCTTGAGCAGGCGCTTGAACCGAAGCATCCGATAAGCTTTGCTGAAACTGCGTCACGCCCGCGAGAGCAGTGACCTCCTTGGAGAGATCTGTGTCTTGATCCTCCGAGCGCGCATCCGCGGGAACGAAAGCCCCCCTTGAGCCCGCTTTCCACTCAGGCTCCGCCAACTGCAGGGCTTCCAAGGCTGCTACCGCCGTCGCGAAAGCACCCGTTTCGTCTTCGCCCTGCAAGGACAGGGAAACCGATGTCGATGATATCTGAGGGTTAAGCGTGATTTGCATTCTGCCATCCTCTCGCTGGCGGCGATCGTCAGCAGATTGCGTGGAATTGCTTACCGACTGTTTACCCCAAGGGCTGATATTCAGAACAATTCAAACCAACTGGAGCATCGTGATGTCTGGTCCCCTTTCTCTTGACGAAGTAAGGCCGTCTTCGCCTGATCAACGCCACCTCTTTGAAAAGGCACAGGAATTGGAAGCGGCCTTTCTGTCAGAAATGCTGATGCATGCTGGGTTAAGCGAATCGCCAGATGGATTTGGGGGCGGCATTGGGGAGGATCAATTCGCTTCATATCTTCGCGCCGAGCAGGCACGCGGGATCGTCGCCCAGGGGGGTATTGGTCTGGCGCAGGCCATTTTCGAATCGCTGGCGCAAGCAGAGCAGGCAAAACATGAAAACTGACGTTGAGGAAACCCTACGGGCGGTGAGGAGCGCGACAATCGCGGGCGATTACACGCAGCTATCCAACCTGCTGCATATACTAGAGAAAAATGAAGCAATGCTTGGTGCCGAAGACCTTGAATGCCTGAAACGGATTAAAGTTGAGGCAGGACGTACCGCCGACTGCCTTGACGCGGCTCTTTCGGGGGTGGGCGCCGCGCGGCGTCGCATGGCAGACATCCTTTCCGCTGCGCAGGGACTGACCACTTATGATCGCATCGGCGGCAAAGCCACCTTGCCTGCCAGCCCATCGCCGGGCAGACGTGTTTGAATTTCTTCAAATCATTGATGAACGGCGAAGTGATGTTCATTGATGATTAGGAGTTGGAGGATTGTATCACTCTTGCGCCCCGAGGTCGGGGTGGCGCTGCGGGAAACGACCCAAAGCATCGGCAAGAATGCCCTTCCCGCCGCCTCCGGGTGGTAGCTCAGGCCGCTAAATCTGCGGCTCACGTGAAGGAAACAGATATGTCTTCCATTCTGACGAACAATGGCGCGATGGTTGCGTTGCAGACCATGAAAGCGATCAACAGAAACCTGGGCCAAGTGCAATCCGAGATTTCGACCGGTAAATCCGTCGGCAATGCCAAGGACAATGCTGCCGTCTGGGCCATTTCCAAAGTGATGGAATCGGACGTGAAAGGCTTCAAGGGAATCTCTGACAGCCTTGCCCTAGGGTCTTCGACGGTTGCTGTTGCACAAAATGCGGCGGAAACTGTGACTGACCTTTTGACGTCCATCAAAGGCAAGATTGTCGCGGCGCAAGAAGCCAACGTCGATCGCGCCAAGATCCAGACCGACATTGCAGCTCTGCGTGATCAGATCAATTCGGTGGTCGGCGCGGCCCAGTTTAACGGGCTCAATCTTTTGTCGAACGCTTCAAAGACCGTGGGTTCCGGCACTGTCTCTGTCCTGAGTTCACTGGACCGCAGCGCCACCGGGAGCGTCACCGCCAGCAACATCGGGGTGACAAAGGAAGATCTCGGCACATCGGCATCTTCGATCGCGGGAACCGGCGGCACTTTCAACAACGCAGTCGGTACGACAACGTTGAACGCCGCCACCCAAACCGCCACGATCGCCTTGGCATCGGCACCGGCTGGCTTTGCAGCGGGCACCGCCTATGCGCTGAACATCTTCGGGACCGACGCCGACAACAGCTCGTTCACGCAAGCCTCATTTCGCACCTCCACCGCGGCGGCCTCGACACAGACCGAAGCGGCCGCGAACCAGATCAGGTACGTCACGCGTGAAGGTGACACGGCGAGCGATGTGGCAAAAGCTCTGGCCAATGCCTATGCTAAATTTGCGGCTGAAAACAATCTCAGCCTCAGTGCGCTGAGCGTCTCGGCCTCCGGCACTGGCCTTACCGTCAGCTCGACCTTGACCACGGCGACCGATACGATCCAGGTCAACGTGGTCAGCGTTACCGCCGATGCTGCCAACGTCATCGGTGGCGGTCTTGAAGCCTTGCGGACACTGAACGTCAGCACCGAGTCGGGCGCGAAAGGGGCTTTGGCCGCGATTGAAGGTTTGATCCAGAAGGGTGTGGATTCAGCAGCCACCTTCGGTTCGGCGCGTGGACGCATCGACACTCAGGCAGAGTATGTGAGCAAGCTCGTCGATTCTCTGAAATCCGGGATTGGGTCAATGGTGGATGCGAATATGGAAGAGGCTTCCGCAAGGCTGCAAGCTCTTCAGGTTCAACAGCAGTTGGCCACCCAGTCGCTCTCCATCGCGAATCAGGCACCGCAGAACATTCTGGCGCTGTTCCGTTAACGGCTCGGGTCGGGGGCAACCCCGGCCCCTTCCAGATCATGATGATGTAACGCGAAGGATTCGCCGTGAACGCGCTCACCCATCCAAAGACGGGCTACACGCGCCCGGACGTCAATTTGCGCTCGATGCGCAGTCTTGAATACGAGGCGTTGGCAAGAGCCACTCAAAAACTGTCGTCCACCTGGCACCGCCGTAAGTCGAACTTTCCTGCACTCGCCCAAGCAGTGGCCGACAACTTATCCCTCTGGTCAAGCTTTGCGGCAGATGTTGCGCTGCCCAACAACGGCTTGCCGCCACCGCTGCGCGCGCAACTGTTCTACCTCTACGAGTTTTCTGCATCACACAGCCGACAGGTTCTGGCTGGCGAAGCCTCTGTGGATGCCCTGATCGATATCAACACAGCAGTTATGCGCGGTTTGCGCGGACAAGGGGGCGCAAAGTGACCGGCCTGGTTCTGAAGCTTGGACCCCACGAACGGGTATTGATCAACGGCGCCGTCGTCGAGAATGGCGACAGAAGGTCGAGGCTCGCCATCATGACACCGAATGCGAATATTCTGCGCCTGCGCGATGCAATCCACCCAGAGGCGGCGAACACACCTGTGCGCCGGGTATGTTACATCGCACAACTTGTCTTGTCCGGCGATATTGCTGCCAAGGAGGCCCAGCAACAGCTTTTGCGGGGCATCGAGCAACTGAGCCAAGTCTTGATTGACCCTGACAGCAGGCTGCAACTTTCGCTCGCGAGCAAGGCAGTTCTGGCGGATCAACATTACCACGCACTCAAGTTCCTGCGGAGCCTGTTGCCACGCGAAGAACGTCTGATGGCGGTCAGCAAGGAATGACTTTTGCTCCCGTTCTGCCCCTAGGGGGATACGCAGGGTGGGCGTTTTTAAAGCGCACCATGGCGCAACAAACCGCCGCCTTTAACGCACAACCTTCTGTTATACGAGAGGAAGCCTATTTCCGGGAAAAGATCGGACGCATCAATACCGCAGAACAACTGGTCGATGATCCGAGGTTGCTACGTGTTTCACTCGGCGCCTTTGGCCTTGATGCCGACATCGGAAACAAATTCTTCATTCGAAAAATCCTTGAGGGTGGCACTCTGAAGGCAGACGCTCTGGCGAACAAGCTTGCAAACAAGCAGTATCAAAGGTTTTCAGCCGCTTTTGGCTTTGGTGATTTTGCAACGCCGAACACCAAGCTTTCAGACTTCGCAGACAGGATTTTGGCTTCGTACAAAAATCAGCAATTCTCCGTCGCCGTCGGGAAACAGAATGACGATATGCGACTGGCTCTGAACACTGAACGCGAACTGCCAAAGATCGCCGCTTCGAACGGATCACCTTTGTCGAAATGGTATACGATCTTGGGAACCCCTCCTCTTCGCGCCGTCTTTGAACGCGCCTTCGCTCTTCCTGCCTCATTTGGGGCGATCGACATTGACCGACAGGCCGAAATAATGCGGGCGCGCAGCAGCGCCAGTTTTGGATCCGCTGACCTTGGACAGTTCCAAGATCGTGGCAAGATGGACAGACTCATCCAGCAGTTTTTGCTTCAGTCAGAGCTGGAACAAAGCGGCGCATCCCCAAACGGCGCCCTGAACATCCTAACTCTGTTTCAGCAATCGCCCCGACTTTTCCAAAGGCTTTGATCACTCTTGGAGGCACTGCCTTAATCGCTCAAAGCTTCCGGTAATGCCATTTGTTGGCGAATCTTCAGCCAGAAAGCTGTCCAGTGCCGGCCAGAGCCGTATCGCTTGATCTATCATTACGTCACTCCCGCGTTGATAGAGGCCAGCTTGGACCATCATTTCCGAACGCTCCCAAGCAGCAATCACACTCCGGGCGCGCGTGATCAACGTTTTTTCTTCTTCGCTGGCCGCCACGGGCAGGCTGCGTGAAACAGACCGCAACAGATCAATCGCTGGGAATCTGCCCCGCTCCGCAATCTGGCGCTCCAGAACAACGTGGCCGTCCAAGACACCTCGCAGGATATCGGCAACAGGTTCTTCCATATTGGACCCTGCGACCAGGACCGTGAAGATGGCGGTGATATCGCCTTGCCCATCACCTCCTGGCCCTGCCCGCTCGGCCAAAGCCATGATGGCGTGTTGCAGCGAGGGGGGGTATCCATGCAAACTTGGTGGCTCCCCCGCCGCCAGCGCTATCTCTCGATGCGCCTCGGCAAAGCGTGTGACGCTGTCGAGGAGCAAAAGCACATGCTTGCCCTTATCTCGGAAATGTTCTGCAACCGTCATGGCCGTCAGGGCGCATCTGCGGCGAAGCGCCGGAGATTGGTCCGAGGTTGCGGCCACCACAACACTGCGCATCATACCGTCGAGGCCAAGCACATCATCCGTGAAGTCACGCAGCTCGCGGCCACGCTCCCCCACCAAAGCGATCACCACAACATCCGCAGAAAGCGCGCGCGCGAAATTGCCAAGCAAACTGGATTTGCCGACACCCGATCCGGCAAACAATCCAATCCTTTGTCCGCGCACAATCGGCAACATGGTGTCGAAAACCGCCTTCCCCGTGCAAAGCCGTTCCCCCAGGCGACGGCGGCGACCCGGCGCGGGTGGCGCGGCCAGCAAGCTGCGCGTTTCTGCCCCCAAGAACAAAGGCCTGCCATCCAATGGGCTTCCGTGCGGGTCAATCACGCGGCCGACCCAGCTTTCATCCGGGGCGAGCCTTGACGGACCTTGCAGCGCCACCTCAGCCCCAATGGAAAGACCGTCCATTCCTTGGTCAGGCAGGACGGTCACATTTTTTGCCTCGATGCCGATAATCTCTCCTGCCCCCCCAAACCCCGTTCCGATTCTCACCCGATCCCCCAGGGCCGCCACGTGCTGCAATCCGCGCACAGAAACTGTGCCCCCGCCGGCGCTTTGAACCCGCCCGATGGGGAGGGAGAGCCCGACCTGTGCGAGCTGCTGGGCTAACGGCGCAAATATTCCCGCCACAGAATTCTCCTTTTGTTCGCTGATCACGGTTTTTAAACGAATCACCCCTAAAAACTGGTGAAGCAAATCGAGGGAGAAGCCCCGATGTTTGAAAAACTCGAACTCACCAGAATGGCGCAGGCACTTGCATCCTACTCCGGCACCCGCGTCGAGACGGTGGCGCGCAACATTGCCAACGCGGACACGCCGGGGTATCGGGCAATGGATATGCCCGCCTTTGGAAGCATCGTCGAAGACTCAGCGTTCGCGCTCCGCGCGACGCGCGCAAATCACTTAACGTCGCAATCGTTCCGCATGCCTCAGGCCAAACCGTCCGGTTCGGACATGGCGCCAAATGGCAATGATGTCTCTTTGGATGCGCAAATGCGCCAGGCGATGGAAGCGCGTCAAAGCCATGAAATGGCCTTGGCGATCTACCGCAGCACTTCGGCGATCATCCGGACCTCGCTTGGTCGCAACAGCTGAAAGTGAAAACATGACAGATCTTTTGCAGGCATTGTCGCTCTCCGCTTCTGGCATGGAGGCACAAGCGAGGCGGCTCCGGCATGTGTCGGAAAACATCGCCAATGCCGACACGCCCGGATACCGCCGCAAGGTCATTTCCTTTGCACCAGATAGGGAGACTGGGGCGGTCTCCGTAAGTCCGGTTCGTCTGGACCAAAGCACTTTGCCCCGCATTTACGAACCCAGCCATCCGTTGGCGGATACGACCGGTCACTATGATGGATCGAACGTCGATCTGGTGATCGAAATTGCAGACGCGCGCGAAGCGCAGCGCAGCTATGAGGCGAACCTCAGACTGTTCGATCAGGCGCGGCAGATGACGCAAAGCCTGTTCGATCTCATTCGTCGATAGGAGATCCAGAATGGATATCAAGAAAACGATGGCCGCACAGGCCTACATGCAAATCCGTTCGGCAGCGGCTCCCGAGCCGTTGCCGAACGCCTCCGAAGAGGGGGCCGCACGGTTTCTGGAAAGCTTTGCGCACACCTTGTCGCGCGCGGAAGATGTCGCGAAGGCGGCCATGACCGGAAATGCAGACCCACATGCTTTGGTAGAGGCCTTGGCATCCTCCCAATCGGCCGTGGACACCGTGGTCACGGTGCGCGACCGGGTGGTGGAGGCATACCAAGAAATCCTCCGGATGCCCGTGTGATCCCCGCGATGACCGAAGCAGAAATCTTTGACATCTTACGCCAAGGTTTGTGGATTGCGGTGAAGATCTCAGCTCCGTTGCTCCTTGTCGCCCTTGTCGCAGGTGTGGTGGTGGGGCTTTTTCAGGCACTCACCTCTGTTCAGGAAATGACGCTGACCTTTGTGCCCAAAGTCGGCGCCATGCTGATCGTGTTCTGGGCCTCGATGAGCTTCATGACGGCAACGCTCGTCACTTTTTTCGTCGAAGCCATCATCCCAACAATCGAAGGGAGCTGATTATGGAAACTTCAGGCTATACAACGCTGGCCCGGCAATCCGGCCTAGTCCGAGAAATGCAGGTGATCGCGAACAACATCGCCAACCTGTCGACAGTGGGCTTTCGGCGTGAAGGCATTGTCTATTCGGAATACATCGCACGACTGGATAATGCACCTTCCCTTTCCATGGCGCATGGCAATGCGCGCAACATCGACTTGGCCCAAGCCGGGCTGTCGCAAACCGGCGGCAGATTTGATCTGGCACTTCAAGGTGAAGGTTTCTTTCTGGTCGCCACACCAGAAGGCGAAAGATTGACAAGGGCCGGCGCGTTTTCGCCCTCGGGTGAAGGCTTGCTCGTCACGCCGGACGGGCACGCTTTGCTCGACGCAGGCGGCGCTCCGGTGCCGGCTCCGTTTGGCGCAAGATCGGTGTCAATTGCCTCCGATGGCACCCTCTCCGCCGATGGCCAGCCGATCGCCCAGATTGGTGTTTGGCGTCCCACCGACCCTCTGACGCTTCAACATGAAAGTGGCACAGTTTTTGCTGCCAAGGATGTTGAGCCTGTCAAAGATGCCGTGATCCGGCAAGGCTTTCTTGAAGACAGCAATGTGCAGCCTGTCTTTGAAATCTCACGAATGATCGAGGTGCAGCGCACTTATGAACTCGGACAAAAGTTCCTTGATGCAGAGGATGATCGCCAACGCACCGTCATTCAGACTCTCGGCCGATAGGAGCAACCGATGAAAGCCTTGCAAATCGCCGCAACTGGAATGGCCGCTCAGCAGATGCGCGTCGATGTGGTCGCCAACAACCTCGCGAATATGTCGACCACGGGCTATAACGCCCGGCGCGCTGATTTTGCGGATCTGCACTATCAGCAGCTGGCGCGACCGGGTGCACTGTCGGCCAATGATGGGACCATGTTGCCAACGGGCGTTCAGATCGGTCTTGGCGTGCGTCCTGCTGCCGTCTCTGTGATCTTGTCGCAAGGATCGCTGACCCAAACAGGAGGGGATCTGGATCTTGCAATTGAAGGCCAAGGCTACCTTGAGGTGACGTTGCCCGGTGGAAGTGCCGCCTACACGCGCGACGGCGCCCTGAAGCGCACAGGCGAAGGATTGATCGTGGATTCTCAGGGAAATCCTGTTTCTCCGGGGATCACCATCCCTTCCGATGCGCGGGCGCTCTCCATCACGGCAGGGGGCGATGTCTACGCCTATTTCGCCGATAGGGTCGAGCCAGAGCTCTTGGGGACCCTTTCCATGGCTGGATTTGCCAACGAAAAGGGGCTTGAGGCCATGGGTTCGAACCTCTTTGTTGAAACAGAAGCCTCAGGCCCCCCGCTTCAGGCCACTCCCGGCCAGAACGGCCTTGGGACATTGCGGCAAGGCTATCTGGAAGAAAGCTCGGTCGATGCGGTGCGCGAAGTGACTGAATTGATCAAGGCGCAACGAGGCTATGAACTGAACGCCAAGGTCATCACTGCGGCCGATCAGATGCTTTCCGCCACCACCCAGGTGCGCTGATGCGGTGGGGGGTGCTTTTTTGCTTGCTGCCTTTGCCGGCGTTTGCCGACGCGGTGGTGACAAACCGGATTGTCAAAGCCGGTCAGGTGATCACCGCTGCCGATCTCTCAACCGTTGAAGCCCTGATCCCCGAAGCGGAGACGGACCTTTTGCAGATCGTAGGGCAAGAGGCACGCGTTGCGCTTTATCCCGGCAGGCCAATACGAAAAGGCCAAGTGGGGCCGCCGGCAGTCATCAAGCGAAACCAGGTCGTCTCGCTCACCTACATCATCGAAACGCTTTTCATCCAAACAGAGGGCCGCGCCCTCGCGCAAGGCGCGGTTGGAGATGTGATCCCCATCATCAACCTCATGTCACGCAAGACGGTTCAAGGACGGGTCCAACCTGATGGAACCGTGAGCGTCAGTCGGACGGAAGGCTGAGAAAATGATCAAATCTGTGCTTTTCGCGGCCTTGATAGGCATGGCTGGCTGTTCTTCGTTGGATCAGGTGGGGAAGACGCCCGACTTTTCGGGGCTTGAGGGCACTTACCAACACCACGCGATGTATTCGAACGCGTTGCCGGAACAGGGCGACCCAAACGCCGCAACCGACGCCGCCTCGCTCTGGACCGCAAGCCGCGCCTCCCTGCTGGGGGATCGGCGTGCCGGCACCCGGGGCGACATCTTGACGGTGGTGATTGAAATCGACGACAGCGCAGAAATTTCAAATTCCACCGCGCGGAGCAGGTCGGGGAACCAGTCCATGGGCATCCCACATCTCTTGGGGCTGCCGCAGCGCCTGGACGACAGGTTGCCTGAAGGCACATCGATGGCAAATGCCGTCAGCACCAACTCTTCGTCCATCTTTTCGGGCGATGGTTCGGTATCGCGCAACGAAAAACTCACGCTCCGGGTTGCCGCGACGGTGGTCGAAAAGCTGCCCAACGGGGTGCTGCGCATTGAAGGGCAGCAGGAGGTTAGAGTGAACTTCGAACTGCGCGAACTCATTGTAACGGGCTATGTGCGGCCAGCCGATATCTCGCGCACCAATGAAGTGACCTATGACAAGATTGCAGGCGCCCGCATCGCCTATGGCGGCAGAGGTCAGATCTCTGATGTGCAGCAGCCGCGTTACGGACAGCAGGTCACAGATCTGATCCTGCCCTTCTAAGGAGGCGCAATGCGCAAAATTCTTCCCCTTGTCTTGATGCTCTTGGGTTTGGGCGCCGGTGTCGCAGCTGGTTCGTTCCTGCGTCCGATCCCAGAAGACGCGGGCAAAACAGATGCTGTGCCAGAAGAGGGAGAAGCGGCGGTTTCACAAGACAGCGAACCGATTTCGGAGTTCGTGAAGCTGACAAATCAGTTTGTCGTCCCTGTGGTTGAAGAAGGCCGCATCGCCTCCTTGGTGATTGTTTCCTTGAGCCTTGAGATCACCGTGGGATCCGCAGAAAAGGTTTATGCGCAAGAGCCCAAATTGCGGGATCAGATGCTGCAGATGCTCTTCGATCATGCCAATGTCGGAGGATTTAGGGGCTCATTTACCGATGCAGACAATCTGGTGACCCTGCGCGCTGGATTGCGTGAGATTGCAAAGGGAATTCTCGGGGATTTGGTCATCAATGTTTTGATCACCGACATCATTCGGCAAGACAGCTAAGCGCCCCACCGGGCGCCACCTTGCTCAGCTTGGTTTGGCTGCGGCAGAAAAGCAGGTTTCACCTTTCCACGAAGGCAAACACATGCTGTGGGCTTTTGGCCGACACACGCAGCATAGCGCCTCAGTTGTCAGCGCCTGCGGCCAAGCGTCTTCAAGACCTCCGCCCGACCAAAGGACCGCTGCGCTTCTTGCCTCGCACTGTTCCAGCGGAGCAGGTCATCTGCCAGTTGTTGATTGAGCAGAATGCGTCGGTTCATTGCCCAGGAGTTGTATCGGTCCACGACCTCACGACAAACCTTGGGATCGCGGTCGGCCAAGGCGCTTGTTTTGTCGAGTACCAGAAGATCTTGCTCGGTTTTCGCCTTCTGCGCAGTAGCCACCCGAAAGCGAGACAGGTCTCGCTCGTGAAGAAGAAGAGCAAGCCGTTTGATCTGTTCTTTTTGGTCTGACCGCATCAGATCTGACGCTCCTTTGCATGTTTTCGCATTGTCTCAGCAAAGCGGATCGCGGCCGCCACAGCGCGATAGTGATCGCGTGGAATGGGCCGGCCGACCTCAACCGTGGCGAACAACGACCTTGCCGTCGCCGGATCTGAATGCAGGGGGACGCCGTGCGCAACAGCGACTTCCCTGATCCGACGCGCCATGGCATCTGCACCCTTTGCAACCACGACCGGTGCTGTTCGCGTCCCGCGCGCCCAGTGCAAAGCCACGGCGTAGTGGGTTGGATTGACAATCACCACGCTTGCCTTTGCAACCTCTGCCGACATCTGGTTCATCGCGATGTCCTGTGCCCTTTGGCGCCTTTGCGATTTGGTGTTCAGATCACCCTCATTTTCCTTGATTTCATCCATCATCTCTTCCCGCGACATGCGGTTGCGCTGTGCATGCGCATGTCGCTGCCAAAGAAGATCAGTCGCACCAATCACAAGGGTAATGAGGATCACAATCACCAGGAAGGTTCCGAGAAGCCAGAACAGATAGACAAGGGATTGGCGAGGATCGAGCGACGCTGTCGCCAATATGCCGTTAAGATGTTTCATCACAAACAGGCCAAGGGCGACAGAGACGATGCAAAGCTTGACCACAGTCTTTAAGAACTCAACCAGGCCTTCCCGCCCGAATTTCGATTTCGCGTTCGACCACGGCGAAATCCGAGAGAGTTTGGGGGACAGCTTTTGAGGCACGAACACAAAAGCGCGCTGGGCGAAGATTGCCAGAATGGCAGCGCAGGCCGGGATCAAAAGAATCAATATCAACGGCGAAATGGCATTATGTAGCACGGCGCCAAAAACACTGCGGCCAGAAGAGGCTGCCAAGGCTGCAAGTTCTGGCGCTTGGGCGATGAACGCCTTGCCTGCTGTGGCTGCCGTGTCGACCCCTTGCAGCCCAGCCACTCCAGCCAGAAAGAGCCCGCCGTAGGCCGCCGCCGCAATCAGTTCCGTCGACTTTGGAACGTCGCCTTGCCGCCGCGCATCCATCAGTTTCTTCTCGCTGGGCGCGTGTTCCTTGTCTTCTGATTTCTGGTCTTCGGAGCGCGACATCTGATTTAAGGAAGAGGCGCGGCGAGAAAGCGGTTCAAAGCCTGCAGCCAGACCATGAGCGCCAGCGGGGTAGACAGGGCGATCAGGGTCAAGCCACCGAGGCTGAGGGCAGGCGCCCCAATGAACATGACCATCAGCTGGGGCATGGCACGATTGATGACGCCCAAGGCCAGATTGTAGATCAGAGATGCAATCGCGCATGGCATCGCAATCATGAAGGCAAGCGAAAAGCTATGCGCGACCTGCAAGACTCCCCAGTTCACGATCATGTCTGACGTAGGCCACTGTCCTGCGGGAAGAAGTTGGTAACCAAGGATCAAGTAGTCGAAAACCCGAAGGTGAAGCCCGGACGTCACCGCAAGCGCCAAGCCTGTCATCACCAGAACTTTGGATACAGCTGGCTGCGCATCTGCGCCTGCGGGAAAAAGCTGTGTCAAAGACGTCGCATTTGCGGCGATCGTGCCTGCCGTCACAAGCGCGAGCACGAACAAGCGGATCATCAATCCCAAAACAAGGCCGATCAAAACCTCTGGTGCGAAGCCCGCGACGAGCGGCACGTCGACCATCTCAGGCTGTGCAACCGGAAAGAGTGCCGCGGAGAACATCAGGGCAAGCACCAATCGGATCCGGGCTGGCACACTCGTTTCACCAAAGGCGGGCAGTGTTGCCATGACCGCGCCGACGCGAAGAAACACAAGTGCAGCGGCCTCGGCCTGCTCGGCCGCCAAGGGGTGATACGACATCATCAGCGCCAGAAGCTCGTTCACTGGGGCACCAAGCCCACAATCGAGGGGCGTGCTTCAAGACCAATTTCATCATAGGAAAGAACCGGCGCACTCAGCCCCTTTGCGGCCAGAACCGTTCTGACGAACCGGCGCCTGAGTGTTGTCGTGACAACGGCAGCGGTGATCCCGCTTTCTGCAGCACGATTGACTTTTTCGGCAAGGAGGGACGACAGACGCGCAAACAGATCTGGAGGGAGCGCCACCTGCGTTTGACCGCGTTCGCCCTCCATCTGGTAGGACGCAAAGGTTTTTTCCCATTCAGGAGCGATTTGAATCAAAGGAATTGTTCCATCGGTCCGCTTCAGATCAGACACCAGCTGGAAGCCGATCTTGTGACGGACATGTTCGCAAACGGCTTCGGCTGAGGCCAGCCCCCTGCCCTCTGCAATGGCTTCGAGGATCAAGGGCAGGTTGCGAATAGAGACCCTCTCCTCCAGCAAGAGGCGCAGGACGGACAAAAGCAGGTCTGGCGGAACCTTATCGGGGATCAGATCGTCCAAAAGCTTGCGATTGGCCTCTGCCCGAGCGGTATCCGACACACTGACAAATTCGTCCAGCAGCCGACGCAGGCCTCGCAGCGACAAGAGCCGGGCAAGGTTGGCGCGAATGACCTCTAGCAGATGGGTGGCCAAAACCTCGGGCGCGGAGACCACGGTCATGCCTGCAATGACGGCATCCTCTTGCCGCTCAGGCAATATCCACCGTGCGGGCGTGCCATAGACAGGCTCGCTGACGTCAATGCCATCGGGGGCTGTCTGACCTTCGTTCAGAAGCACGAGCGACCGGTCCGGCATCAGCTGATTTGTCACACGCTCGACCCCCTGAACGCGAATCCGATAGGTGCCCAAGGGTAGGCTGGGCTCGTCGGTCAGACGGATCTCAGGTAAAATCAGGCCGTAGGTCGAGGCGATGTGGTTGCGCATGTTGCCGATCCTGCCGTCAAGCCCGGTGGCAGGATCCAGCACCATCGCGACCAGATCCGGCGAGAACTCAAGATGCAGCTCGTCGAAATCCAAGACATCGCCCAAGGGGCGTTTCCGGATTGGTTCTGATGGCAATGGGCGCGGAATGGGACGGCGGCGCTCACGTTGGTGCACCCAAAATGCGGTGCCCGCCAGAGCCAAGGCACCGAGCATAAACGGCACGAAGGGCATGCCGGGGACCAGCGCGAAAAGAGCCATCAGCACGGCGACCGTCCCAAGGGCGCCCGGATAGTGCCCCAACTGGGCGAAGAACGAGACATCTGCGGCCCCCTTCGTGCCGCCGCGCGCCAGCAGAAGTGCCGCGGCAACAGAGATGATGACAGCAGGGATCTGGCTGACCAAACCGTCCCCGACAGTGAGGATCGCATAGGTTTCAAACGCTTGGCCGACCGGCATCCCATGAAGGAAGATGCCCATCACCAGCCCCATGACGATGTTGAGGAGGGTAATCAGCAGGCCTGCAACGGCATCGCCCTTGACGAACTTTGACGCCCCATCAAGGGAGCCAAAAAAGTTGGTCTCGGCCAATTCGCGCTCTCGGCGTTCCTTGGCCTCGCCATGATCGATTGCGCCGGCAGCCATGTCCGCATCAATCGCCAGTTGCCGCCCCGGCATCCCATCAAGGGCAAAACGCGCCCCGACTTCGGCCATCCGGCCAGCGCCTTTGGTGATCACCATGAAGTTGACGATCAGCAAAACACAAAAAATCACCAAGCCCAAAAGCACATTGCCACCCATGATGAAGCTGGCGAAGCCTTCGATGACAGCCCCGGCAGCATCAGTGCCAGTATGCCCTTGGCCGATGATCAGTTTGGTGGAAGAGACATTCAACGAAAGCCTGAGCATCAGTGATGCGAGCAAGATGGTCGGAAATGCCGAAAAGTCCAAAGGACGCTCAATGAACAGCGTGACTGTCAGCATCAGGATCGCAAGGGCGAAGGACAAGGCCAAGCCAATATCAAGCAGCCAAGCCGGGACCGGAAGAACCATCATCATGATGATGGCCATCAGGGCCAAGGCCAAGAGAATGGTTGGACGAAACAGAAGAACGAGACGGGCCGGCGTGATCATGAAGATCTCACTGAAACAACGGGAGGAGCGGCTGGTCTGAAGCATTCGCCACCAGCGACCCCATCTGTCCGGAGTGCCCAAGCTGCAAAAGCGGATAGCGGTTTTCACGGTCCTTGGGCGGCGGAAGCCCGTGGAGGAACGGCGTGGACAGCGTGAGCCTGTCGGGCGTCCTTTCCATCACCCGCGCCACTTTTAAGGCATAAGTCGTGGCAGCGGCGGTTTTGCGGGAATGGTAGGCGCCAATCGCATCGTCCCAGTCCCCAAACTCATGATAGAGTTGCAGCAAAAAGCGGGCCGCATAGACTGCATTTTCGGTTGGCTCGAACATCGCCTCCACCGAGGTGAATTCCGCGCCGTGCCAACGGATGTTGATCTGAAAGCAACCGATATCGATGTTCCTTTGCCCTTGATCGAGAGCTAGCCGAACATGTGCGATGGCGTCTTGGGCAGAGTCGAAAAAGCTTCCAGATCCGGCTTGATTGACCGTCCAAGGCCAAGGCGAGAGCGTGCCGTCAATCGTTCTTCCAGTCTCGACCCGGGTGATTCCCATGAGAACGTCGACAGGCACCCCGATTTGACTTGCGGCAGTTGCCGCGGCGGCATCGCAAGGGTTTGGCGCGAGGCGCGCCAAGGCCAGTTTGGGCCAGAACCCCAAAGAGGCTACCAAGCCGATCAGGCCGCAGAGAAGACCCAGAGCAAATCGATGTCGCATAGACCACACCTGCCTGACATACCGCGCCTTCTGGCGCCGTTCTGGACGATACGCAGCGAATCTTTCCAATTTGGAAACGCGGTCCTTCGGAAGCGGGGTTGACCCTGCCTCTGGCCTCGTTACCCTTAGGCGCAAGGGTGGAAGCAACCCCTAAGTGACGGAGCAAACAGATGACCCAGCGGCTGCATTTGGTTTTCGGCGGCGAATTGATTGATCCGTCAAAATCGACCTTTATCGATGTGAATGACATCCATATCGTGGGCATGTTTCCCGACTATGCTTCGGCGCACAAAGCTTGGAAGGCCGAAGCGCAGCGGACGGTAGACAACGCCCATATGCGTTATTTCATCGCGCATATTCACCGCCTGCGGGATGAAGAGCAGGCCGCCTCGGCGACGGAAGAACTGGGCCGGTAGACCGACCAGACATATGGTGCATTCGCTTGGTCTGACGCTTTACAACCTGCGTCCCCGGCGCGTGCCTTCCAAAGGCGCTGTTTGGGCAGACAGGCCGGAAGGCCGCGTGATCTGGATGCATGCGCCCTCGGTTGAAACGTCGCGGGGTCTGTTTGAACTTGCGGGCCGTCTGATTGATGAAGAGCAAGTTACGGTGCTTTTCAGTTGCGCCGATCCGCTGCCGGAACGACGGGGGATCATCTGCGTCCGGCCACCCGAAGACCGAGCTTTGGAAGCACGTGCCTTTCTGGAGCATTGGCGCCCAGAGATTGCCCTGTTTTCCGATGGAGAGCTGCGGCCTGCCGTGCTGCATGCTGCCTCGGAAATCGGCTTGCATCAGATCATGGTGGACGGGCGCACGCCCTATGTGCTCAAGGACCGCAACGGGTGGTATCCCGGTCTTATGCGCTCTACGCTCCAAGGATTTACGCGGGTGCTCACCATGGATGAGGCCGCGGCACGCGCGTTTCGCAAAGGGGGTGCACCTTTGTCGGCGGTCAGTGTCGTTGGCCGCATGGAAGAAGACAGCACCGCGCTCCCCTGTCTGGAGGCAGAGCGTGCGGCCTTGGCGAAACTTCTGGCAACACGGCCGGTGTGGCTGGCCGTCGGCCTTCCCGAGGCGGAAGAGGCTGCGGTGATTGCAGCGCACCGTGCCGCCCAAAGCCTTGCACACAGGCTTTTGCTGATCATCGCGCCCGAAGATCCGGCGCGCGCGCAGGGTTTGGCAAAGCGGCTTGCCGATGAAGAAGGCTGGATCGTCGCCGAACGCGCCGAAGATCAGGAGCCAGATGCGGATGTCGAGGTGTTCATCGCAGATGGGGTGGCAGAGCTTGGCTTGTGGTATCGTTTGGCCCCGATCACCTTCATGGGCGGCAGCCTCGCCGGGCAAGGCTGCATTCGCAACCCGATGGAACCGGCAGCCCTTGGATCGGCCATTCTCTACGGCCCCCGTCCCGGCGTGTATGGCAGCACCTTCGGGCGCTTGGGGGCGGCACGAGCCGCGCGTGCCGTTGGCAGCGCCAGCGATCTTGGCGAAGCTTTGTCAGACTTGCTCTCGCCCGATCGCGCCGCGCGACTGGCGCAGGCCGCTTGGAGTGTCGCCTCGGATGGGGCAGAAGTGACAGAGCAGGTTTTGACAGTGGTCCGCCGGGTCCTTGCAGGAGAGAAATGATGCGACCGCCCGCGTTTTGGCAGAACCCGCCTCGCGCTGCTGGGGCGATGGCGCGCATGCTCCAGCCGCTGGGACTGATCTATGCTGCGGTGACGGCAAACCGCGTGGCGCGTCAAGGCTATCGCGCCGCGGTTCCGGTTGTGTGCATCGGCAATCTGAATGTGGGCGGCACCGGCAAAACCCCGGCCACAATCGCACTGCTGGCTCGGGTGGAAGGTGCACATGTCGTCTCACGCGGGTATGGGGGGGCGTTGGACGGCCCGGTGCGGGTCGACCCGATGCGCCATACCGCCGCAGAGGTGGGGGATGAACCCCTGCTCCTCTCCGCCTTTGCGCCGACTTGGGTGGCCAAAGACCGGGCGGCAGGCGTGCGTGCGGCCGAGGCCGCCGGAGCAAAACTTGTGCTGATGGATGATGGGTTTCAGAACCCGTCAGTCCAGAAGGATTTCTCCTTGATCGTGGTGGATGCCGAGCGCGGCTTTGGCAACGGCTTGTGCCTGCCCGCCGGTCCATTGCGAGAACCCGTCGCGGCAGGGTTGTCGCGTGCGCAGGCGCTGCTTTCCATCGGAGGGGAGGCGGCTCAAGCGCAATTTGTTCGGGACTGGGGGGCAACGATCCACATTCCGCATCTGCGCGGCCAGCTGAAGCCTTTGCGCATGGGAATGGATTGGCGCGGCCAACGCGTGCTGGCCTTCGCCGGAATCGGACATCCAGAAAAGTTCTTTGCAACTCTGCGCACGGAAGGCGCGGAAATCGTCAAGGCGGTGGCCTTGGACGATCATCAGCCCTTGTCTGACGCCTTGTTGCGCCGGCTTGAGACCGAGGCTGCAACCTTGGGCGCGCAGATGGTGACCACGGAAAAAGATCAGGTGCGGCTTCCTGTCAGCTTCCGATCGAAAGTGCTGACGCTGGTTGTGCGCTTGGAAGTGGAAGACTGGTCCTGTCTCGACAAGGCGATGGCTGGCCTGAAACAGTCCTGAGGGTTGGTCAGATGATCTCTGCCTGATGTTCCCCCAGCTTTGGCGCCGGACGCGCGAGCGCCAATTCCGCATCGGAAAACCGGAACGGGGAACGCACACCCGGCACACCCTCGGGGGCGATTTGAAGCTGGCGCGCGATGATCTGCGGATCGGCAAACACCTCGGACAGATCGTTGATGGGCCCTGCCGGCACACCCGCACCTTCGCAAGCGGCAAGAAGATCGGCTTTGGTCCACGTGCGGGTCGCCGCCGTGAGACGCAAGGTCAATGCATCCCGGTTTTTGACGCGGTCGGCGTTGGTCAGAAACTCAGGGGCCGACCCCATTTCGTCCAGCCCAAGGATCTGGCACAGACGCTGATACTGCCCATCGTTGCCTGTGGCCAGAATCAGCCAACCATCCGCACAGTCAAACACTGCATAGGGCGCTAGATTTGGATGTGCATTGCCCATCTTTTGCGGCGCGATTCCGGTGGCCAGATAGTTCATCGACTGATTGGCCATGGTCGCCGCAGCCACGTCCATCAACGCCATGTCGACATGCTGCCCGCGACCTGTGCTTTGCCGCTGATGCAGGGCCGCCAGAATTGCCGTCGCCGCGTAGATCCCGGTGAAAATATCGGTCACGGCCACGCCGACCTTTTGGGGCTGTCCGTCCGCCGCACCGGTCACACTCATCAGTCCGGCCATTCCTTGAATGATGAAGTCATAGCCTGCACGATGGGCATAGGGCCCATCCTGACCAAAGCCCGTGATCGAACAATAAACCAGACGCGGGTTGAGTTCGTGCAGGCTGGCATAATCCAAGCCATATTTGGCAAGCCCGCCAACCTTGAAATTCTCGATCACCACATCGGCATCCGCCACCAAGCGGCGAACGAGCGCTTGCCCTTCGGGCGTGCGGAAGTCGCAGGTGACAGAACGCTTGCCACGGTTGGTCGCGTGGAAATAGGCCGCTGACCTCTCGCCATCACGCTCGATGAACGGAGGCCCCCAGCGGCGCGTATCATCGCCTTCGGGAGCCTCAACCTTAATCACGTCCGCGCCGAGGTCTGCCAAAGTTTGTCCGGCCCATGGCCCCGCAAGAATGCGGGCCAATTCGATGACCTTTACCCCGGAAAGCGGTGCAGACATTACTTTGCCAGCTCAGCGTCAAGGATGGTCTTGAGATCGGCATAGGACATGTTGGCATGTTTGGTGCCATTGATGATCAGGGTCGGGGTGCCCTGAACCTCATATTCCTGCATGACCGTTTCATAGTGCTCGACCATGGCCTGCGCCATGGCGCCGTTCTGCATGCACGCGTCAAGCTGGGCATCGTCCATTCCAGCGGTGCGGCCAATCTTTTTCAGATTGCTGACAACGACGTTGGGATCATCAGATGCGGCCCAGCTTTGCATGTCGCTGTAGAGCATTTCCTGAACACCGAAATACTTCATGTCCCCCCCACAGCGCGCGACCATAGCGGCCCACAGACCGTAGCGGTCAAAATAGACCTCGCGGTAGACGAAATGGACCTTGCCGGTGTCGATGTAATCGCGCTTCAGATCCTTGAACACATTGGTGTGAAAATTCGCGCAATGCGGGCATGTGTAAGATGCATATTCGATCAAAGTCACCTTGGCATCAACGGGGCCAAGCGTCATGTCTTTGATTTCAATGGCCTGCGCATCTGCCGCCGGAGCCGTGTCCTGCGCCATGGCCGTGGAAACCGGGAGCAGCGTCTGTGCTGCGTTCTGCGAGGAAACAGACCAAAGGCCGAACCCGCCCGCGATGACAAGGGCCGCAGCGGCCAGAGTGGTTTTCTTTGACATCATTTTTCGCCTTCTGTCGTCCTGCGACGGTTTAGGATGTTTTCGGCCAAGGCTTCAAGAGCTGCCCTCAGGCCAGGATCGTGGATGGGCGCCACGGTTTCAGACGCCTCGGCTTTGATGGCCGGGTCAATGGTTGGCGCGGTCTTGGGGGCAGAGTGAAACTCTGCCTGCCCTTCTGCAAAGCCGATGGGCGCGGTCTGCGTGAGCAAGATGCGCGAGATGGCATTGTAGCCATAGATCGCATTCACCTTGGTGCGGATCATTTCCTTCTGCATCTCGATCATCGGCGCCATCGGCCCCGTCGTCAAAAGGGTCAGGGTTCCGCCAAAGCCGTCACGACCATAGCCAACCTTCACCGGCCGCGTGCATTTGGCCAGATCCTCGCCGACAACCTCTGCCCAATGGGTCAACAAACGCGCGACGGCAAAGCCGCGTGTTTCTCCGGCCATGCGGACCGGATCTTTCATCAGGCCAAACGCAGGTTCAAACCCGCGCATGCGGCGGAACGGCTTCTGAGAAGGGGGCGCGGTGCGGGCCATCTGGTATCCTGTGACACTGCCGCTATCTTATAGCCTCAGAGCAGCGCCGCCAGTGGCAAGACGGAATGAAGGGCATAAAGATTGCGTGACGCAGAGTTGAGTATGGCCTTGCTGCGCTGGTATGATCGTCACGCAAGGGTGATGCCATGGCGCGTCTCGCCGCAGGATCGTGCGCTTGGCGTTCGGCCTGATCCCTACCGCATCTGGCTGTCTGAAGTGATGTTACAGCAAACCACTGTTGCCGCGGTAAAGGATTACTTTCATCGCTTTACGGCACGCTGGCCCACAGTGGCAGATCTTGCTGCCGCGCGGGATGAAGATGTCATGGCCGAATGGGCAGGGCTTGGCTATTACGCCCGTGCGCGCAATCTGCTCAAGGCCGCACGTGCGGTGGCGCAAGATCATGCGGGCAAATTTCCCGGCAATCGGGAGGCCTTGCTGGCTCTGCCCGGGATCGGCCCTTATACCGCCAGCGCCATCGCCGCGATCGCCTATGACGAGCCTGCGACGGTGGTGGATGGCAATGTGGAACGTGTCATGGCGCGGCTTCATGCGGTGGAAACGCCACTGCCCCCCGCCAAGGCCGCGCTCACCGCGCTTGCAGCGGAACTCACGCCCGCGCACCGCCCAGGCGATTACGCTCAGGCCGTGATGGATCTGGGCGCCACAATCTGCACCCCTCGCAACCCCGCTTGCGGACTATGTCCATGGAATGATGTTTGCGAGGCACGACGGCTGGGTGTGCAGGCCGAGTTGCCGCGCAAGGTTGCGAAAGGAGAAAAGCCGACCCGCCGGGGCGTCCTTTGGCTGGCCACGCAAGGAAACCGGATCGTTTTGGAGCGTCGGCCTGAAAAGGGGCTGTTGGGGGGCATGCTCGGGTTTCCCGGCGATGGCTGGGACGGGTATGGCGGGCTGCCCCCGGCCTTGGCAGAGTGGCAAGAGATTGGTGACGTGCGCCACACCTTCACCCACTTTCACCTTCATCTGACGCTTTGTGCCGCAGAACTTCCGGCAGATGTGGTGGTCTCGCGCGGCGCACTTTATGCACCCGATGCCTTTCGCCCTGCTGACCTTCCAACAGTGATGCGCAAGGCCTATGATCAGCTTCGATCCGTTTTGCCACGTTGAAGGCCTGTCGCTCTTGGCGCATCATGCGCCAAGCCATTGCAAGCGTTTCCATGTCAGATCACATGCGCCAGAACATCGGTTTCCTCCAAGCCCTTCCATTCTGGCTCACCTTGGGCTTGGTGCCCCTTGCGGCAATCGGCGCAACGTTTGGCGGTTGGTATACGGCGCTGGTCCCCGCCTATTCGATCCTGATCTACTCGTCTCTGGACGCACTCACCGGCCTGAACGAGAGCAACGCTGATCCCGAGACTCCAGAGGAGATGCTGTTCTGGTATCAGTTGCTGACCTTGATCTGGGCCCCGCTGCAACTGCTGATCCTGTTTGGAACGATCTGGTATGCGACCCATACCAGCCACCTTTCCGGGCTGGAGCTTGGGGTGCTGTTCTTTGGGATCGGTCTCATCACGGGCACGGTGGGAATTAACTACAGCCATGAGCTGATGCATCAAAAGAGTAAGCTGGAACGGTGGCTGGCCGATATCCTGCTCGCGTCAGTGCTGTATTCCCATTTCCGATCAGAGCATCTGCGCGTGCATCATATCTATGTCGGCACCTGCCGCGACCCGGTGACAGCGCGCTACAATGAGGGGTTTCATCGCTTTTTCCCGCGCGTTCTGCGGCAAAGCCCGGCTTCCGCGTGGCAGGCAGAGGTTGCCATGCTGGCACGGCGCGGGCTGCCGTGGTGGCACCGCAGCAACCCGTTCTGGCGTTATGGAGCGCTTCAGGCGGGGATGCTGGCGGTTGCGTTTGGAGCAGGGGGCTGGCCGGGGTTGGGGCTGTTCGTTTATCAGGCTGCGGTGGCCATTTGGCAGTTGGAAGCTGTCAATTACGTCGAGCATTACGGGCTGACACGGCGACATCTCGGCGACGGGAAATATGAGCATGTCAAACCGCACCACAGCTGGAATGCGGCACATACCGCTTCAAACTGGTTGCTGATCAACTTGCAGCGACACTCGGATCACCACTTCAAGCCCGACCGGCGCTTTCCGCTTTTGCAGACCTATCATGCAGATCAGGCCCCCCAATTGCCGCTTGGCTATCCGCTGATGGTGTTCATTGCGATGAACCCGCTGTGGTGGCGACGGATCATGAACCCGCGCGTGCGGGCTTGGCGCAAGTTCCATTACCCCGACATCACGGACTGGAAACCCTACAACAAGGCATTGAACCCACCGCCCCGCTGACCTGCACCCAGTCACCGGGGCCGTTGTCTTGGATCATGCGCGCTCCAGCGCGATCGCAATGCCTTGGCCCACGCCGATGCACATGGTGGCAAGCGCGCGCCGCCCGCTGCCTCGCGCCAGTTGCAAGGCAGCGGTGCCGGTAATCCGCGCGCCCGACATGCCAAGCGGATGGCCAAGCGCAATCGCCCCTCCGTTTGGGTTCACGCGTGGGTCGTCGTCCGCGATGCCAAGCGCGCGCAGACTGGCAAGCCCTTGGGCGGCGAAAGCTTCGTTCAACTCGATCACATCCAGATCGTCTGGGCCCAGACCCAAGCGTGACAACAGCTTTTGCGACGCAGGCGCAGGTCCGATCCCCATCACCCTTGGTTCGACGCCAGCGGTGGCGCCGCCCAACACGCGCACCATCGGCGTCAGCCCATATTTTGCCGCCGTCTCGGCGTTGGCAAGGATCAGCGCCGCCGCGCCATCGTTCACCCCACTGGCATTGCCAGCCGTCACCGATCCGTTGGGAAACAAGGGCTTCAACTTGCCCAAAGCCTCGGCGGTGGTGGCGCGGGGGTGTTCGTCGCGGTCTACGATCACGGCCTCGCCCTTGCGCTGCGGAATGGTGACCGGAGTGATTTCCGCCGCCAAGCGCCCGTTGGCCTGCGCCGCCGCAGCCTTGGCTTGCGACGCAAGCGCCATGGCATCTTGTGCCTCTCGGCTGATGCCGTAGTCGTCGGCCACGTTCTGCCCGGTTTGCGGCATGGAATCCGTGCCATAGGCCTGCTCCATCGCCGGGTTTATGAACCGCCAGCCGATGGTGGTGTCATAAATGGCGGCCTCTCGGCTGAACGCAGTTCCGGCTTTCGGCATAACAAAGGGCGCGCGGCTCATGCTCTCAACGCCGCCGGCAATCATCAGATCGGCCTCACCAGCCGCAATCGCGCGGGCGGCCACCAGCACTGCATCCATACCCGATCCGCAAAGCCGGTTCAGGGTGGTGCCGCTGACGGTCACCGGCAATCCCGCCAAAAGCAAAGACATGCGGGCCACGTTGCGATTGTCTTCGCCCGCCTGATTGGCGCAGCCAAAGACAACATCCCCCACCGCTTCCCAATCGACACCCGCGTTACGTGCCATCAATGCCTTCAGCGGCACGGCGCCCAGATCATCGGGACGGACTGTCGCAAGACTGCCTGCATAACGCCCGATCGGCGTGCGGATGTAGTCGCAGATGAACACATCTTTCATGGTCAAACCTTCAAAGGGCGGGAACTTCAAGATCGGCCACCGCACCCTCAAGGTGCAACGGCGCGCCGGTCAGGGCTTGCAGCTCTTCCAATGACAGCGCCGCCAACTTTTCGCGCAAGACAAAGTGACCATCGACAATATCGATCACGGCAAGGCTAGAGTAGATCCTGGTCACGCAGCCAACCCCGGTCAGAGGCAGCGAACAGCGCTTCACCAATTTGGGCTTGCCATCCTTGGTGACGTGATCCGTGATCACCGCGACGGTCTTGGCCCCATGCACCAGATCCATCGCGCCCCCCACTGCGGGCACGCCACGCGGGCCGGTGGACCAATTTGCCAAATCGCCCGTCTCTGCCACTTCATAAGCGCCCAATATGGCCACATCGAGATGGCCACCGCGCACCATCGCGAAACTGTCAGCGTGATGGAAAAACGCAGTGCCCGGTTTCAATGTCACCGCCTTCTTTCCGGCGTTTATCAGATCCCAGTCCTCCGAACCCGCACTCGGCGCCTCTCCAAAGCCGAGAATGCCGTTCTCGGTATGAAAAATCGCCTCGCGTCCGGGCGGCTGGAACTTGGCAACCATTTCTGGAAAGCCAATCCCAAGGTTCACATAGGCGCCATCGGCAATGTCTTGGGCCGCACGCCATGCCATCTGGGTGGGGGAAAGTTTCGCGGTCATGCTGCGGACTCCGGATAAACGGCCTTGGCGCGGTTCAGATCTTCTTCCTGCTGAGGTTGCGAAACCTCCACCACCCCTTGCACAAAGATGCCGGGGGTGATCACCGCTTCCGGATCAATCGCGCCGGGCTCGACGATCCTTGAAACCTGCACGATGGTTCTGGCGGCGGCCATGCACATCAACGGATTGAAATTGCGGGCCGCCATGCGATAGGTCAGGTTCCCCAGACGATCCCCGAGATGCGCCTTGACCAAGGCGAAATCCGCCTTGAGCCAGCGTTCCTGCACATAGGACCTTCCGTCAAAAACCTCGACCGGCTTGCCCTTCGCCAGATCGGTGCCAAAGCTTGTCGGCGTATAAAAGGCCGGGATGCCAGCACCCCCTGCGCGGATGCGCTCTGCCAAAGTGCCCTGAGGCACAAGCTCAAGCTCAATCTCACCCGCCAGATACTTTTCACTAAAGACGACGGGATCAGCCGAGCGCGGGAAGGAACAGATCAGCTTGGCAACCATGCCTGTCTCGATCAGTGCGGCAAGCCCGACATGGCCGTTGCCCGCATTATTGTTGACGACAGTCAGATTGCGCGGGTGGCCGGTCGCCAGAAAGCGGTCAATCAGAGCATGGATCAGCTCGATGGGCGCGCCAGAGCCCCCAAAGCCCCCGATCATCACTGTCATCCCGTCGGCGATACCTTCCACTGCGGCGGCAAGCGTTGGCAAAGTCTTATCCATCAGCGGTCTCCGGCTGTAGCACATAACGACCCAAGATCAGGCGCCGCGGTCTTGGGTAGCGGGAAAGCTTGCTTGCCGTCCACCAACTTTGTGCGCTATACATACTTTGTTGACATATCGCACAACGAGGCTCAGGTGAGCATCACAGAACGTGACATCATGGGCGGTCTGGCCAAGGGTCTTGCGGTGATCGAGACCTTTTCCGCCGCCAAGCCGCGGCAATCCATCGCCGAGGTTGCCCAAGCCAGCGGCCTTGACCGCGCCACCGCCCGTCGTTGCTTGTTGACCTTGGCGCATCACGGATACGCGGATTGGGACGGCAAGTTCTTTACACTGACGCCGCGGGTTCTCAGGTTGGGCACCGCCTGCCTTGCCACCATGCCGCTGCCGCAAATCGTGCAGCCCATTCTGGATGACCTGTCTGAACGTATCGGACAAAGCAGTTCTGTCTCAATTCTGGACACTGCCGAAATCGTCTACATCGCTCGCGCCGCGCAGAAAAAGGTCATGTCCGTCGGCCTGATGCCCGGGTCGCGCCTGCCTGCGCATTGCACCAGCATGGGGCGCGTGCTGCTGGCCGCGCGGCCGAAAGCAGAGGTGGAAGAGCTGTTCAAGTCTCACCCCCCCCAGTCTCGCACAGCGCTGACCCGGACAGATCCGGCGGACCTTTTTGCAGAACTGGCAAATGTCGCGCGCCAAGGATATGCGATCATAGATCAAGAGGTGGAGCTTGGCCTTCGATCCCTCGCGGTGCCGCTTTTTGATGCGCGCGGCAGAGTGGTCGCGGCGCTGAATGTTGGCGTGGCCGCCGTTCAAGACGCACCCGAGGCGTTGATCGATCTGTATCTTGCACCTCTGCAACGCGTCCAAGCGCAGTTGCGCCCTCTGCTGCGCTAAAAAGTCAGCGCAGCTTTGCGCTGCGCATCCTGCGCCGCAATCGACCATCAAGACAAGCAAAGCGCCATCGCACGGATGGTCAGGGGTGCGCCCCCAAGATCATGTCTGTCAGGCTTTCTTCCAACGTGTAGTTCGGCGCCCAGCCTGTCGCGGCCATCAAACGGCGCGGATCTCCGATGCTGCGGCGCAGCGTGGATGTCGTGTTGCATTGCGCGGGGTGCACAAAAGGTTGCCAACCTCCAATCCGGCACAAGGCCGCAAGCAGATCGGCCACCTCCACACCCCGGCCCGAAGCAATGTTGAAAAGCCCGCGCGGCCCATTGCGCACGCAAAGCGCGATCAAAGCGGCAGCCACATCGCGCACATCGACCCAGTCACGCACAGCACCAGCCGTCACAGTGATTTTAGCCGCATCCGCACGCAATTGGTCGATCATGACTTGTGGCACAAGCCGCGAGGGCTGTCCGGGGCCAATCACATTGAACGGAACGGCTACGGCCAGATCAAGATCCTTCAAACTTGCCTCGGCAAGCGCAAACACGGTTGCGGCGGCCTTGCTCACCCCATAGCTGGCAACCGGACGGATGGGATGTGTTTCGTCAATCGCAGCTTGGCCTTCCGTCATCGGCGCCCAAATCGCCGCTGATGAGACCACAACAAGACGCACCGGGTTTGGCAGTCTGGACACCGCCGAAATCAGGCGGATCGTGGCGGTCAGATTGCTTTGAAAGAGATGCGCCTTTCCGGCTTGCGTCTCTTCGGCAAAGGTGCACCCCGCACAGTGGATGATTGCCGCTGGTTTCATCGCCTGCAACAGAGGGTCTAGTTCGTCTTTGACGAGGTCGACCTTGGCAAAGCCAATCCGCGGGTCAAGGTTCGGAACCGGTGGGGACCTGACCCAACCGACGGGCTTGGCACCAAACTGAAGAAGCCCGGCAAGCACAGACCTCCCCACAAAACCTGTTGCGCCTGTCACCAAGACGGAATGATCTGCCAAAGCCTGTGACACGCCATCCACCGCCCTTCCCTCTCCCGCAAAGGCAGTGTGTTCGCAAGGTCAAGGCCATGTCCAGCCCCTGCCCACCCGTCACAGCGCTTGATCTGGTATTCTGGTGATCCCGACAGGACTTGAACCTGTAACCTGCCCCTTAGGAGGGGGCTGCTCTATCCAGTTGAGCCACGGGACCACGCGAACCTTCATGCGGAAATTCGCATTCGGTTTCAAGCAATGTCTTTTGAAAGGTTCAGAGAAAGAAAAGGGGGAGTGAGTTTTGGCCCACCACTCCCCCTCTGGGTCCGTCGCGTCTGGGTTGAGAGCTTGCAGGACGCGCAGGATACGTTTGGCCGCTTCTGGGCCGTTAGCGTTAACATAGCAAAGGAATCGGGCTTGGACAAGGCCTGTGTTTGACGCTAACAAGAAATGGCACCCGCTGCAGAAGGCCCGATCCCTTGGCAAAGCCTCCCCAATCCGACCTGCGCCGCCCCTTGACCCTGCGCGATGTTTCAGAAGCGTCGGGCGTAAGCGAAATGACCGTCAGCCGGGTTCTGCGCAACCGGGGCGATGTTTCAGACAGCACGCGCGAGCGTGTGCTGGAAGCGGCACGAAGGCTTGGCTATGTGCCCAACAAAATTGCCGGAGCCTTGGCCAGTCAAAGGGTCAACCTTGTCGGCGTCATCATCCCGTCTTTGTCAAACATGGTGTTTCCGGAAGTCATGACCGGCATATCCGATGTGCTGGAAGACACGGGATTGCAGCCTGTTGTGGGCGTGACGAATTATCTGCCCGAAAGGGAAGAAACAGTGATCTATGAAATGCTGAGCTGGCGGCCTTCGGGTCTCATCTTGGCAGGATTGGAGCATAGCGAAGCCAGTCAGGCGATGCTTGCGCAGGCTGGGGTCCCCGTTGTCGAGATCATGGACATCGACGGCACGCCCGTGGATTCCGCCGTCGGGATTTCGCACCGACGCGCCGGCCGCAAGATGGCAGAGGCCATCGTGGCGGCGGGATATCGGCGCATTGCGTTTCTTGGCACACAGATGCCAAATGACCATCGCGCCAAAAAGCGCCTCGCTGGCTTTGAAGAGGCCTTGGCGCGCGAAGGCCTGCATCTGGCCGATCGTGAGTTCTACTCAGGAGGTTCGGCGCTTCTCAAAGGCCGCGAAATGACGGCGGCTGTGCTCAAGCGGACGCCCGACGTTGATTTCCTTTATTATTCCAATGACATGATTGGCGCCGGCGGCCTTTTGTATTGCCTTGACCAGGGAATCGACGTGCCTGGCCGGGTGGGCTTGGCGGGGTTCAACGGTGTCGAACTTTTAGACGGCTTGCCGCGTCGGCTTGCCACCATGGATGCCTGCCGTTTGGATATCGGACGATTGGCCGCAGAGATCATTTCGGGCAAGCGACCGAACGGAATTATCGGCGGGGAAATCATCGAACTTGCTCCGACGTTGCAACCGGGCGACACGATCCGAAGCCGTTAAGTCGGCGGCACCAGCCGCTTTATCGCCGCCACGTGATCCGCCGAGGCGGCCATGGCATCTGCGGCAAGACTGCGCGCTTCCTCCATAAGGGAGTCAGGGGCAGAAATCCGGTCGATCAGGCCCCACGCCAAGGCCTCGGCCGCATCAATGCGGGCGCCCGCCATCAACATCATCTTGGTGCGCGCCGGGCCGATCAGCGCAGCCATGCGCCGCGGATCTGTGGGCTGCGGCAAAAAGCCAAGTTTCATGACAGGATAAAAGAACTTGGCCGTGGGCACGGCAAGGCGCAGGTCGCATGCGAGCACCATCCCCATCGCCCCACCGGCCAATGTGCCGTTCAGCGCCGCGATGGTCAGACAGGGCAGACCAGCCACCCGCGCCGAGAGACGTTCCCACACGGGGTCGATGGCAAGGCCTGCGCGGGCATCATCAAGATCGGCGCCTGCCGAAAACACATTTCCCGCCCCCGTCAGGACAACGGCGCGCACGCCCTTGAGTTCAGCATGGGCAAGTGCCGCATCCAACTCCTCCAGCATCAGCCGCGTCAAGGCATTGGCCTTGTCCGGGCGATTAAGCGTGAGTGTCAGGAGGCGACCTTCAAGTTCGACATTGATCATTCCACAACTCCAATCGCGCGCCGAATGCCTTGGTCGCGCAGTGATACCTCTTCGCCCAGCCATGCATCGCCACCCGGCCCGCACATCCACAAAAGGCACTTGGCCGGCCAATCTGCCGGAATGTGAACAGCAGGGTCCAAGGCAGAGACGGGATTGATCCCGCTGGCCTTGATCCTGACCTGCATGTCGGTCGCGACGGTTCCCGGCGACATGCCCATGATGCGCAATCCGTTGCCCCCTTCTTCCAGATGAGCCGCGCGGGTCAGCATGGCGGCCCCGGCTTTGGCAGAACAATAGGCGCTCCACCCTTCCAACGGGTTACGGGCGGCGCCGGAACTGACGGTGATAATGGTTCCACCGCCCGCCGCCTTCATCACCGGAATCGCTGCGCGCATTCCGTTGAAAACACCTGTGAGGTTAACAGTGATCGCTTCCGCCCAGCGGCCCGCATCGGCATCCTCAATCCTTGCAATCGGGTCAATCACGCCTGCGTTGTTGATCAGGGCGTCTATGCGGCCCCATTTGGAAAGCACCGTCTGGAGCGCGGCTTGCATCGACTCATAATGGGCGACATCACAGGTCAGCGCGATGGCGTTCGCCCCGATTTCATCCGCGAGCGCGCAAATCTCAGAGGTGGAGCGCGCCAGAAGGGCAACGCGCCACCCTGCCTTGGCAAATTCGCGCGCGCTGGCCGCCCCGATTCCGCGGCTGGCCCCTGTGATGACGACGGTTTTCGCATGCATGATCTGCTTCCTTTTCCCTGACAAAACCAGTTAGCAGACGGGCACCGCCTGCGGAAAGCCTTGACCGACCCCGGCAGCAGACAGAGGATAGGCGTCAACCCGTGAATTTTTCGGAAAGGTGCATCATGCAAAGCGCGTTCGGCACAGTGGCCGTGGCTGGTTTGATAGGGCTGCTGGCAGCACCCGTCTTTGCGCAGGTCACGCCAGAAGACGTTTGGCAAGGCTGGCAACAGTTGGGGACCAGTTATGGTCAGACCGTTACCGCCGAAGAGGTGGCGCGCGACGGCGATACGCTTGTCGTCAAAGGCATGACAACGCAGATGGCCCGCGAGGACCTTCAGTTCGACGGAAAGATTGATGAGCTGCGCTTTCGGGATCTGAAGGATGGCACGGTCGAAGTCACAATGACCGATACCCACAAGATCACCATGGTTCTGCCCACGGAAGAAGGCGAAGCCCAAGAGGTCAGCATCACGCTGACCCACCCGCAAGCCTCTCTGATTGCGGGCGGCGACAGCAGCCAAACCTCATACACCTACGACGCGCCAAGCATGGTGGTCGATATGGTGGTGACCGAAGCTGCGCTTACGCTTGCCAACCTGCAGGCCACGCTGACCAATGTTTCAGGAACCTATCTTCTGAACCTGCAAGACAATGCGATGGCGCTGGACAGTGCCTTGGAGATGGACAGTCTTACGTTTTCAATCGAGGCGGGTGATGCCGAGACCAGCGCCAGCGTGACCGGCACGATGGCCGCCCTCAAGGTGGCGTCAGAGGGCAATTTTCTGGGCGTTGCGGCGATGGAGGATATGGCCCAAGCCCTGCGCGACGGATTTGTTGCCAATACAGAACTTACTTATGGGCAAGGCGACTACACCCTCGACGTGATGGATAAGGGCAAGCCGAGCAAGTTCGTCGCCTCGAACGAGACAGGGCATCTGCGTTTCAAGATGGGGGATGATGCCCTGCAATATGCCGCGGGCGCCACAGGGGTTTCGATGGCGGTCTCAGGCGCCGACATCCCCTTCCCCGAGATCAGGGTGGCGTATGGCGAGGCCTCTTTTGACTTCCTGATCCCGCTTCTGGCCAGCGACACTCCGACCGATTTCAGCCTGCTCACCCGAATTGTCGATCTGACAGTTTCGGACGAAATCTGGGCCATGTTCGACCCGACAGTCGCGCTTCCCCGCAGCCCCGCGACGCTCGTTCTGGATGCCAAAGGCAAAGTCAAACTGACGGCGGATCTGCTTGACGAAGCGGCTGTCAATGCTCTGGGCGGTGCATCTCCGGCAGAGATGCATGCGCTCGACATGACGGATCTGACGGTGAAATTTGCCGGGGCAGAGCTGACCGGCACCGGCGCCATGACATTTGACAACACGGACATGACCAGCTTCGATGGCATTCCGGCACCGACCGGCACGATTGACCTTCGGCTCAAGGGCGGCAACGGCTTGCTCGACAAGTTGGTTACCATGGGTGTGATCCCGCAGGATCAGGCCATGGGGGCCCGGATGATGATCGCGATGTTCGCAAAACCGGGCGAAGGCGATGACGTTCTGAACGCCTCGCTGGAATTCCGCGACAAGGGCTTCTTTGCGAACGGGCAGCGGCTGAAGTAGCGGCGGCCCGATACGGCAGGGCGCAAAGGTCTTCAAGGCTCACAGTCGGGCGCAGGTCGTGACTTGCGCCAACAGGCCCGACGGACTACCTCGACCATGATGCAGTGCAAGGAGCCCGCCATGACCGATCTTTCGCGCCTGACCGACGCCCTTTTGTCGGCCGCCAAACGTGCCGGAGCGGATCAAGCCGATGCCTTGGCGATGGAGGGCACCGCGCTGTCGATCGACATCCGGGGTGGCAAGCTTGAGCAGGCAGAGCGGTCGGAAGGCACAGAAATTGGCCTTCGCGTCCTGATCGGCGGGCGGCAGGCGTGCGTGTCGGCATCCGACACTTCGGATGCCACCATCGCCGCGCTGGCCGAGCGCGCGGTGGCCATGGCGCGCGAGGCACCGGCTGACCCGCACGCCGGACTTGCAGAGGCTGACCAGATCGCGCGGGCCTGGGATCTTGCCGCCTTGGAGCTTGCCGATCCCACAGCGGAGCCCTTGGCCTCAGATCTGGAGCTCTCCGCCCGCCGGGTTGAGGCTGCCGCACTGGAGCGGGCCGCGATCAGCCAAGTGGAGGCTTCGGCCAGCTATTCCAAGCGCGCGATGCATCTTGCCGCATCGAACGGGTTTTCGGGCGGCTATGGGCGCACATCCCATTCTCTTTCGGCAGTGGCCTTCACGGGAAGCGGCACCGCCATGGAACGCGATTGGGCGGCCGAGGGGCGCATTTTTGCAAGTGACATGCCAGATGCCGAGGCCATTGGCGCGCTCGCCAGCGCGCGGGCCTTGGAGCGGGCCGGAGCCGTCCGGCCCAAGACCGGAACTTACCCCGTGCTGTTCGACGAGCGTGTGGCTTCCAGCTTGATCGGGCATCTGCTGTCGGCGACCAATGGGGCCGCGATTGCACGGGGCGCCTCTTGGCTGCGCGATGCCTTGGGGCAACAGGTCTTGCCCGCGCATCTGTCGGTCATCGAAGATCCCCATCGCGTGCGGATCAGCGCCAGCCGTCCGTTCGATGGCGAAGGCTTGCCAACCCGGCGCCGCATGATCGTGGAAAACGGCATCCTGATGGGCTGGACACTGGACCTTGCCACCGGGCGCAAGTTGGGCATGCCCTCAACAGCCAATGCCGCACGCGGCCCTTCTTCACCGCCCTCCCCGTCGACCAGCAACATCGATCTTACCCCGGGGACAGCAAGCCGCGATGATCTGATTGCGCAGATGGGCACCGGGCTTTTGGTGACCTCGATGATCGGGTCGACAATCAGCGCGACCACCGGCGACTATTCGCGGGGGGCATCCGGCTTTTGGGTCGAGAACGGAGAGATCCGCTACCCGGTGAATGAGTGCACGATTGCGGGCAACCTGCGCGACATGCTTTTGCGGATCATTCCGGCCAATGATGCGCGCGCCCATCTGTCAACGCGCGTGCCCTCTTTGCTGATCGACGGGATGACCCTTGCCGGGGCTTGATCTTCCGCTCTTGGCCGAAGCTGCCCGTCTTGCGGGCGAAATCACTCTGCGTTTCTGGCGCGCAAGCCCTCAGGTCTGGGACAAGGGGGGCGACCATGGCCCGGTGACAGAGGCGGATCTTGCGGTCAACGATGCGCTCAAGACCATGCTGCTTGCCGCCCGCCCCGACTATGGCTGGCTGTCGGAAGAAACACCCGATTCACCGGAACGGCTGTCGGCCAAGCGTGTGTTCGTTCTTGATCCGATTGATGGAACGCGCGCCTTTGTGGCAGGGGAAGACAACTTTGCCGTCTCGCTGGCCGTGGTCGAAGCCGGGCGGGTGCTCGCGGGGGCTGTGATGCTGCCTGCCAAAAACAGGCTCTATACCGGCGAAATCGGCGGGCCCGCCTTGTGTAACGGGGTTGCGATCAAAGTTTCGGCGCGGCAGGATCTGGGTGGCTCAAGCCTCTTGGCCACCAAAGCCAATATGGAGCCCGCGCATTGGCCCGGCGGTGTGCCCGATCTGCGGCGCAGCTTCCGCACATCGCTTGCCTACCGGCTGTGCCTCGCCGCCGAGGGACGTTACGACGGCATGATCACCTTTCGCGACACTTGGGAATGGGACATTGCCGCTGGCAGCCTGATTTGTGAATGCGCTGGCGCGCGGGTCACCGACAGAACCGGTGCCGCGCTCCGCTTCAACGCGCCGAAAGCGATGACCGCTGGGGTCATCGCGACCAATCCGGCCTTGCACCAAGCCATCATGGCGCGGCTGTAAAGAAAAAGGGGAAAAGCCACCGCTTTCCCCCTTATGTCCTACTTACCGGACTGGCTTAGCGTTTCGCGCCTTTTGGCGGAACGAAGCGTTTTGAGGTGTCTTTTGCATCCGCCCGAGGACGGGCAGGCGCATCCGACTTCCGCGCAAAGGGCTTTTTGCCATCGGCGCCGACCGATTTGAAACCAGCTGACTTGCCAGCGGGCTTGCCTTCACGTTTTGCAAATGGACGCGATTCATCGCCTTTGGGCGCATAGGTGCGCTTCTCTGCCCGGTCGCCATCCGACTTGGGCTTGTAACCGGTGCCTTCCGCCGCATGGCTCTTGAAGCCCGCCGCGCGCGCGGGCTTGCCAGCGCCACCGCCAAAAGACTTATAGCCCGCGGATTTGAACTTGGCACCACCAGCCGGTGCCTCTTCGCGCTTTGCATAGGGCTTGCGGTCGCCACCTTCACGCGGGGTGTAGGGTTTGCGGTCTGCGTCGTCGCGCTTGGCATAGGGCTTGCGCTCGCTCGCTCCTTCGCGCGGGGCATAAGGCTTGCGCTCTGCCACGGCACGCGGAGCGTAAGGTTTCTCCTCGCGCGCCGCATAGGGCTTGCGCTCGCCGTCCTCGCGTTTGGCATAAGGTTTACGCGCCGGTGCGGCCTCGGCAATGATGGCGTCATCTTCCACCACGCGCGAAGGCTTTGGCTTATAGGCCGGGCGATCATCGCGCGCGGGGCGGGGCGCCCGTTCGGGCCGATCCAGGCTTGGCTCACCTTCCATCCGGGCCATCGTCAGGCCAGGTTCCAGCTCCAGCTGCGGCCCAAAGCGTCCGGCCAAAGGCGCAGCAATCTGAACAAAGGTCACATCTTCCTTCACACGGATCGCACCGATGCCATCCTTGGAGATGCCCGCACCGTCACAGATTTTCGGCAGAATCCAACGCGCTTCTGCGCGTCCCGAATGCCCGACCGACAACGAGAACCAGACGGAAGGCCCGAACTCGCCCCGTTCGCGCGGCGCGGAAGCTGGCGGCGGCGGCAAGCTGTCAGACAACACTTCCGGCGCCGAACGGCCTTCGCGCCACAAGCGGATGAATGCCGCAGCTGTCTGTTCGGCTCCAAAGCGCTCGATCAGGGTCGCCACCATCGCGGATTCTTCGCCAATGGCCTCGGCCAGTGCCGGATGTTCGAGAATGCGCTGGTCATCCTTGGCCTGCACCTCTTCCGCACTCGGGGCCTTTACCCAATCGGCCACCACCTTGGCGCCCGCCAGCAGGCGCTGTGCTTTCTTGGCCTCGGCCGGGACAACGATCAGCGCAGACACGCCCTTGTTGCCCGCGCGCCCGGTCCGACCCGAGCGGTGCAGCAGGGTTTCCGAATTGGAGGGCAGATCGGCATGGATCACAAGCTCCAACCCCGGAAGGTCGATGCCGCGCGCGGCGACATCCGTCGCGATGCAAACCCGGGCACGACCATCACGCAGCGATTGCAGCGCATGGGTCCGCTCTTGCTGCGACAGTTCGCCGGACAGCGCCACCACCTGAAAACCGCGGTTGGTCATGCGCGCCATCAAATGGTTCACGTTCATCCGGGTTTTGCAGAACACGATCGCCGTCGGCGCATCGTAAAAGCGCAAGACGTTGAAGATCGCATGCTCGCGGTCGCGGGCCGCCACCGACATTGCGCGATACTGGATATCCGCATGTTGCTTGGTTTCGCCCTTGGCAATGATCCGCATCGCATCGCGCTGGAACGTGCGCGCGAGAGATTCGATTTCCTTGGGCACGGTCGCCGAAAACATCAAGGTGCGGCGGTCTTCAGGGGCCGCGGCAAGGATGAATTCCAGATCTTCGGCAAAGCCGAGATCCAGCATTTCATCCGCTTCGTCCAGAACGACGGCCCGGCAGAACGAAAGGTCCAAAGAGCCCCGTTCAATGTGGTCCCGCAGACGGCCGGGCGTGCCGACCACGATATGGGCGCCACGATCCAACGCGCGCTTTTCCGTGCGATAATCCATGCCACCCACGCAAGAGGCGATCTGGGCGCCAGCGACACCGTAAAGCCATTCCAGTTCGCGCTTTACCTGCAAGGCCAATTCACGCGTCGGCGCCACGATCAGTGCGATCGGCTTGTCTGCGTAGAGCAGACGATCCGAACCCGCGAGGATTTCCGGCGCAATCGCCAGACCAAAGGCAACCGTCTTGCCCGACCCGGTTTGTGCAGACACCAGAAGGTCACGTCCTTCAACGCCTTCTGCAATCACAGACTGCTGCACGGCCGTAAGGGTTTCATAGCCCTTGGCTTCCAAAGCCTGCGCAAGCGGCGCGGCCACGTTCATATCGATCATTCTTTTTATTTCCAAAAGGAGGATGCCTTTGCATCCGTGAAGCCCTGTGCGGCGCCTTCTTTCCCTTTTGGCCGCAGGCCTCCTCGCCCGGCGTGCCCCCGGAATCCTCGGGCCGACGGGGGATCCTTAACGGAAACAAGACAGATTGTATAGCCTGTCTCTCGATCAACCTTGTTTGGCCCCCCGGAACGACCGGCTCCAATTCCCTGAATTGCGGGTTTGGCGATTGCCTCGCCACGCGCTTGCCGCAAAACTCGTCGCATGAAGCGAGGGCTTTGAATGACCAGCCTGCACGTCAAAACAAGCGAAAGCACCGAAGCCGGGTCCAGTGACATCTCTGCCGTGGTCGGCTCTCTGCTGACAGAGCTGGAAGCAGGCGGCGAAGATACGGCGCGCCGACTCTCACAAGAGCTGGACGGATTTGCGGGTGACATCGTGGTCTCTGAAGAAGCGATCGCCCGCGCCTGCGCGCGTGTGCCGCAGTCCTTGAAGGATGACATCGCCTATGCACATGAAAACATCGCAAACTTTGCGCAGGCACAGCGCGACAGCGTCAGAGAGACAGAGGTAGAATTGCGGCCCGGCCTGACGGCGGGGCAAAAGCTGATCCCTGTGCAATCGGCTGGATGCTACGTTCCGGGGGGGCGCTACAGCCATATCGCAAGCGCGATGATGACGGTAACAACCGCCCGGATCGCAGGGGTTTCGCACATTGCTGCCGTATCCCCACCACGCCGCGGCGTGGAAGCTGGGATACCCGATGCCATCCTCTACACGCTGCATCGCTGTGGCGCAGATCGCATTCTGGCCTTGGGCGGTGTTCAGGGAATCGCGGCCATGGCCTTTGGCCTGTTCGGCCTGCCTCGGGCGGATATTCTGGTTGGGCCGGGCAACCCTTATGTCGCCGAGGCAAAGCGCTTGCTGTTTGGCCGCGTGGGGATCGACATGGTCGCGGGACCGACCGATTCCCTGATCATCGCCGACGCCTCGGCCGACCCTTTGACTGTCGCTTGGGATTTGATCGGCCAAGCGGAACACGGTGGCAATTCACCCGTCTGGCTGATTACAGATTGCCCGAAGCTCGCGCAGGCTGTGGCGGGGCTGGCCCCCCGCTGCGCCGCCGAATTGCCACAACCCAACCGCGCGGCAGCGGAAATGGCATGGGCCAATCTGGGACAGATCATCCTGTGCAAAAACAGGGAGGCGATGGCCGCCGAGGCCGACCGCCTTGCGCCAGAGCACCTTCACGTTCAGGCCGCAGAGTTGGGATGGTGGAAAACGCGCCTGACCGCCTACGGGTCGCTTTTTCTGGGCGCCGAAACCACGGTTGCCTTTGGCGACAAGGCGGCTGGCACCAACCATGTTTTGCCGACGTCGGGGGCCGCGCGCTATACAGGTGGCCTCTCGGTTCACAAATTCCTCAAGACCGTGACTTGGCAGCGGGTGACCGCCGAAGCCTTACCAAGGCTTGCGGCAGTCACCGCAAACATCAGCCGCTTTGAAGGCATGGAAGGACATGCCCGAACCGCCGATCTAAGGCTAAAAATGTCTGCGCCCCCCGCCCCATAACCGCGCTTCGCCTTGGACAGGGTGGTTCAGCACTCATACTGTCCCTGCCTGAGGCGCCCATCAACAAAGGTTCACCCCATGCATCTTTCCCGCTTTCCCCGCATCCGCTTGGGTCATCTGCCCACGCCCTTGGAACCGATGCCACGGCTGACCGCTCTGCTGGGCGGGCCAGAGCTTTGGATCAAGCGAGACGACTGCACCGGTTTGTCGACGGGGGGCAACAAGACGCGGAAGCTTGAATTTCTGATGGCCGAGGCGTTGGCACAAGGCGCAGATATGGTGCTGACCCAAGGTGCAACCCAATCGAACCATGCCCGGCAAACGGCAGCGGCGGCGGCCAAGCTTGGGCTGGATTGCCATATCTTGCTGGAAGACCGGACCGGCTACAACGAACCCAACTATCGTTTGAACGGCAACGTGCTTCTGGACGTGCTGCATGGTGCAACGCTGGAACATCGCGGGCCGGGCTTGGACATGCAAGCCGAGCTGCTGGCCGCGGCCGAAACATTCCGCGCAAAAGGTCGTCGTCCTTATGCCATTCCGGGCGGGGGGTCTAACCCGACCGGGGCCTTGGGATATGTCAACTGTGCCCTCGAACTTTTGGGACAGATGGTCGAGCAAGGACTGGCCTTCGATCACATGGTCACGGCAACAGGCTCTGCCGGAACTCATGCCGGGCTGATTGTCGGACTGAAGGCTCTGAACGCGCAGTTGCCGCTGCTTGGCATTGGCGTGCGTGCGCCCAAGGACAAGCAGGAAGAGAACGTGTTCAAACTGGCGCAGGCCACGGAAGAGAAGCTGGGCCTTCACTCTGTGGTCAAGCGCGACGATGTGGTCGCGAACTGTGACTACATCGGCCAAGGCTACGGCATTCCGGCAGACAGCACTTTGGAGGCAATCGATCTGTTCGCCCGACAAGAGGCCATCCTGCTGGACCCGGTCTATTCGGGGAAAGGGGCGGCGGGACTGATCGACCTGATCCGCAAAGGGCATTTCAAAAAGGGGGAGCGCGTGGTCTTTCTTCACACCGGGGGGGCCATCGGCCTGACCGGATACACGCATGTCCTGCCCCACGCATGAGGCGGGTCGGCATCCTTGGCGGCATGGGGCCGGAAGCGACGATTCTGCTGATGCAGAGACTGTTGCGCGCGGTCCCCGCGCAGGACGACGCTGACCATATTCCGCTGATCGTTCATCAAAACCCGTCCGTGCCAAGCCGCATCGCCCGGCTGATCCAAGGCACGGGCGCAGACCCGGGCCCGGTTCTGGCGCAGATGGCCTGCGACTTGCAGGCCGCTGGCGCCCAAGCACTGGCGATGCCCTGCAACACGGCGCATGCCTATGCGCCGCAGATTGTTGCGGCGACCTCCCTGCCCTTTCTGGACATGCGCGCCGCCACGCTCAAAGCGCTGCCGAAAGGCCGGATCGGCATGCTGGCCTCTCCTGCGGTGCGGCTGACGGGTGTCTTCGCGGAAACGTTCCAAACGGCTGGATTAGAGCCGGTTTGGTCAGAGGAAGAGGCATCCCTTCTCGCCTTGATCCGCAGCGTGAAAGCTGGCCAAACTGGCCGCGAGGAACACGAAACCTTTGCTCGGCTGGCGGCACGCTTGTCTTTGCACTGCGACCATCTCCTTGTCGCCTGCACAGAGCTTTCCTTGTTGACCGCTGCCCTTTCCGCGCCTTTCACAGACAGCCTTGATTGCCTCGTGGGCGAAATCGTCGCCTATTCAAAGGGCGAAGACGGCGGCTCATGACTCGCTGATGACTTGGATCGCACCTGCCAGCGCTGGCGCGATGTTATCGAAGCGTGGCACCAGATGGCTGCGCACCAGCATTCTGCAATCCTGCGCGAGCGCGTCGGGCAACCGACCCAATTCCTCCATCCGGGAAATCAGATTCACACGGCGCACATCCCCCGCAAAGGGGAGCGGCAAGACCTCAAGCCTTGGCAGAACCCGCTCGGCATCCATCAGATTCAGGGGAGTCGTGATCGTCCATCCGTGTGTCTGCACGACCATTGCAAGGACAGAGCGCGTGGCTTCCAGCGCGAAGCGACGCTCGGGGTGCAGGCGAACGCGCGCCAAAAGCCTGCTTATACGTTGTCCGATGGGCAGGCTTTCTGAATACTGCACATAAGGCAGCCGCTCGAGCGCCGTGCGACAATCTCCCGTGATCGCCCCCTTGCCCGCGACAAGCACAAAAGGCTCTTGCAGGATGGGCAGCACCCGAAATCCAGATGTGTCCGGGGGCAACAGGGCTGACACGCCGATATCTGCTTCCCGCGCCAACAAACGCGCAATCACCTGATCTGATCGGCCCGAAAAGGCATGCACAAAGCATCGGGACATCCGCGCCTGCAAGGCAGAGACAAGCACCGGCGTCAGGGATGCATCCAGATCATCGATGATGGCCAAATTCAGTTGGGGCAAACTTGCAAGGCTGATCTCTGCCAAATCCGCCTGCGCTTCGGAAAGCGCTGCCAAAAGCCGATGGGCATGCTTTCGCAACACCTGCCCTGCCGGAGTCAGGGTAACCGGCTTTGTCTTGCGGTCAAACAGACGCGCGCCAACCGCCGCTTCCAACGCCGTGATGTGCTGACTGACGCCAGAAGGGGAACCGCCGATGCGACTGGCCGCCCCGATCACTGAACCCGCTTCCTCCAAGGCCACAAAGACACGCAATCCGCGCAGCGTGAGTTCGGCAGCGGGTTTGCCTTCGCCTGCCATCAGGGACGCAAACTGTCCATCACCCGCACGAGTCCGGCAGAGATTCCCGGCTCTGACAGCGCATGCCCGGCCAGAGGCACCATGGTCAGGTGGCACCGATCCCAGCCTTCAGCCAATCTCCACGCCGAAATCGGCGGGCAAATCATATCATAGCGGCCCTGAATGATATGTGCCGGGAGATGCGTGATGCGGTGCTTTTCGCGAAGGATCCAACCATCCTCTTCCAGAAATCCCCCGCTGTGAAAGTAATGGTTTTCAAGCCGAGAAAACGCCCGCGCATATTCGCCGGGACTTTCGCCGACCGGACCATCGTGATGCACCGAAGCGAGGGCATTTTCCCAGTTCGCCCAGATGCGCGCGAAGCGGGTTTCTTCCATCATGTTCCCCGAAAACAGCCGCCGGTGATAGGCCGCAATCAGGTTCTTGCGCTCATCTGGGGGGATGGGGGTCACGAAACGCGCCCAGAGTTCGGGAAAGAAAGCCCCCGCACCCCCCCCATAAAACCAGTCCAGTTCCGCCTGCGTCATCAGGAACACGCCGCGCAACACAAGATGCACCACACGAGAAGGATGGGTGATGGCATAGATCAGCGCCAAGGTGGCGCCCCAGCTCCCTCCGAAAAGGATAAAACGATCAATTCCAAGGGTGCTGCGGATGCGCTCGATGTCGCGCAAAAGATGCCACGTGGTGTTGTCCAGAACGCTGGCATGGGGACGCGACCGGCCACATCCGCGCTGATCAAACAGAACCACCCGATACACGGACGGATCGAAATACCGTCGCATCGCGGGCGAGCAGCCCCCCCCCGGCCCCCCGTGCAAGACAAGCACCGGGATGCCATCGGGTCGGCCACACTGTTCGACATAGATCTTGTGACCGTCGCCCATGTCGATCACGCGCTGGTCGAACGGGTCGACCGGCGGGTAAAGATATTCAACTGCGCGCTTTTGGCCTGATCTCTGATCCATCATCGCTCTATATAACGCCGAAGCGGCCTGCGTCCAAAGGCCAATCGAAAGGGAAACGTGATGGAAAGTCAAACAACCGTCGATCCGGCAGAAGTGGCAAAGTTCGAGGCAATGGCCGCCGAATGGTGGGACCCGAACGGAAAGTTCAAACCTTTGCACATGCTGAACCCCTGCCGCTTGGACTATATCACCGGCCAGATCGCCGCCGAGTTTGACAGGGATCCGTCAAACCCCCTGCCGTTCAAGGGGTTGCGGGTGCTGGACATTGGCTGCGGCGGCGGGCTCTTGTCAGAGCCGATGGCGCGCTTGGGGGCCGATGTGGTGGGCGCAGACGCGGCAGCCCGCAACATTCCAGTGGCGCAGGTCCACGCAGCCCAGCAAGGGTTGCAGATCGACTATCGGCACACCACCGCAGAAGCCATGGCAGCCGCAGGCGAACAATTCGATGTGGTGCTCAACATGGAAGTGGTCGAGCATGTCTCGGACCCGCTGGCCTATCTGACCGCCTGCCAGCAGCTTCTGAAACCCGGCGGGCTGATGATTTGCTCTACCCTCAACCGGAATGCCAAATCTTTCGTGATGGCCATCGTCGGAGCAGAGCATGTCATGCGTTGGTTGCCCAAGGGGACGCATGACTGGAAAAAGTTCATAACCCCGGATGAACTGCAAGATCTGATCCGCAGGGCAGGACTGGAGCCGGTGGATCGCAAGGGCATGGTCTTCAATCCCGTGTCTTGGTCATGGCGCCTGTCCCCCCGCGATCTCAGCGTGAATTATGTGACGGCGAGCGTGAAGCGCTAAACGTGCCGCGCAATCCTGTGGATGCGTTGGCGGGATGTTAACACTCTGAGGGCATGAAAGATCTTGGGTTGGGGGCCGATCCCTTTCACAGGATTTGATCTTGATGCCGTCTTTGTCGGCCAGCGCCAGCCAAAGCACCCTAGCGGGCAGCGAGCTTGATGCCGCGCTGCGCGAAAACCGCAGCCTGTTCGCTATGGCGGCGATTTTCAGCATCGTCGTCAACCTGCTGATGCTGACCGGCCCGATCTACATGCTGCAAGTGTATGATCGGGTGCTTGGCAGCAGATCAGAGCCAACCTTGCTCGCACTCTCGGTCTTGGCCCTGTTTCTCTACCTCGCGATGGGGGTGCTGGATCACGTCCGCGCCCGGTTGCTCGCACGCATCGGCATGAGGGTTCAGGCACGACTGGAACATCGTGTCTTCACAGCGGCCTTGGGGCGCGCCACGGCAAGACCAGACGATGCCTTGGCTGCATCGGCGCAGCACGACCTTGAGGCGATACAGCGGTATTGGACATCCCCCATGTCATCCGCGCTCCTTGATCTTCCTTGGACCCCTCTCTTCCTCCTCCTGCTTTTTGCATTTCACCACGTCCTTGGATGGTTTGCCCTGTTGGGGGCGGGCAGCCTTGTCTTCATGGCGGTCGTCAGCCAACGCCTTGGCAAAGACCCAAGCTTGCGGGCCAATCGTGCGGCTCTTTCGGCTGAGATCATGGCAGATCGCCTGAAAACACATGCCGAGGTCTTGCTGGCGCTGGGCATGACCCGCTCTGTCTATGTCCGATGGTCAGAGGCACGAACGCAGGCCATGCGCGCCATGTTGCAGGTCTCTGATCTCGCAGGGTCTTTTGTCAGCGCCACGCGCGCGCTGCGCCTGCTGCTTCAATCGGCCATCTTGGGTCTGGGTGCATGGCTGGTCCTGAAGGAAGAGTTGACGTCGGCTGTGATGATTGCAGCATCCATCGTGATGGGTCGTGCCATGGCGCCGATCGAGCAGGTGGTGGGTCTTTGGCCCGTGCTGACACGCGCCCGAGAGGGGCGCCGTCAACTGGTGCACCTGCTGGCCGCATCACCACCAAAAGCGCTCCGGACAGAACTGCCACGCCCCCATGCCAAACTGCGGGCAGAGGGGATTTCGCTGATGGTGGACGGCCGCAAAAACCCTGTCTTGCGCGGCATCAGCTTTCAGTTGGACCCGGGACAAGCCCTTGGGATCATCGGGCCGTCAGGGGCAGGAAAATCAACGCTAGGACGCGTGATCATCGGGGCAATTCAGCCGACACAAGGAAGAATCCAGCTCGATGGGGCGGATCTGGACCACTACGATCCGGACGTGCTCGGCAGTTTTTTGGGCTATCTTCCCCAGACTGCAACCTTGTTCGCCGGCACGATTGCAGAAAACATCGCGCGGCTGGCACCTGCACCAGATCCACAAGAGGTGGTGGCTGCAGCGAAAGCGGCCAATGCCCATGAGATGATCCTGAACTTGGCAAAGGGCTATGATACGCAGATCAGCGGGTCAGGTGCCCCGCTGTCCGGTGGTCAGATCCAGCGCGTCGGCCTTGCCAGAGCCTTGTATAAGAACCCGCTTTTGCTTGTGCTGGACGAGCCGAATTCTAACTTGGACAATGAAGGCTCCATCGCCCTGAATGCTGCGATCCGTCAGATCAAGGCAGCCGGGGGTGCAGCCATTGTGATCGCGCATCGTCCCGCCGCCCTACAGGAATGCGACCAGCTTCTCTTTCTGGAAGAAGGCCATCGCCGCGCCTACGGGCCACGGGATGACGTTCTGCGAGAGATGGTGAAAAACCATACGGAATTGATCCCCAGCAAAGCGGCGCGCGGCGGGCCATGACACCCTCTGGCACGCCGTCTTGGCTGGAAATCCGCCCGCATCTGTGGATTGGCCTGTCAACGCTTCTGGTTCTGTTCGGCGGTTTCGGGCTCTGGTCGGTGACGGCCACACTTTCAGGGGCCGTGATCGCGCCCGGCCGCGTTGAGGTTGCCGGCAACAGGCAGCCTTTGCAGCACCCTGAGGGTGGGCTCGTGGCCGAGGTTTTCGTGACGGAAGGTGCCACTGTCAAAGCCGGAGATCGAGTGTTGCGTCTCAACGGCACGCAGGCCCTGTCCGAACTTCGCGTGCTCCAAAGCCAATTGTTCGAATTGCGCGTCCGACGGAGCCGATTTCAGGCTGAGCGGGATGAAAGGGCAGAAATGGCCATTCCGCCCCCGCTTCTCCGGCAATCCACACAAGACCCAACGGCGGCCGATCAGCTTTCGGAGCAGATACGTCTGTTTCTATTCCGGCGTGACGCCTTGATGCGGGGGATCACAAGACTGGGCACGCGCATAGCGCAAAGCCAAGCGCATCTTGACGCGATGGAAGCACAAACCGCCTCTGTCGCCAAACAGTTGACGCTCATCCACAGGGAACTTGCCGATCAAGAAGCACTGCTGGCAAAAGGTTTGGCGCGGGCGTCCTCCGTGCAGGCGCTGCGGCGCGAGGCGGCGCGTCTGGCCGGTATGCGCGAGGAATTGGCCGCCAACCGCGTTCTGGCGGAAAAGCGCATGGAAGAGATCGGGTTGGAAATGGAAGATCTGCGGGCGCAAAGGCGCGCAGACGCCACCCTTGCGCTGCAAGAGGACGCCGCGACAGAACGGGAACTCGTCCAGCGCGAAGGCGTCCTGTTGGACCGGATAGCGCAGCTCGACCTCCGCGCGCCGGTAACGGGCAGAATCTTGGGTCTTACCATCACCACCCCGCCCGCAGTGTTGCGCCCGGTTGACCCTTTTGCTTTCATCGTTCCAACAGACCGGGCCCTCGTCATTGCGGCTGAGATTCCGCCCCTCCACATTGATGAGGTTTTCCCAGGTCAGTCCGTCCGGCTGGTCTTCCCGGCCCTCCCTGCGCAAATGATGCCAGAAATGCTGGGCCGCATCACCGTGCTCTCCGCCGATCTGGTTGTAGAGCCAAGATCAGGTCGGCCTTATTACCGCGCCGAAATTTCTATCGACGCGCATGCAATTGCGTCCATGGGGCAAAGATTGACCCCTGGGATGCCGGTTGAGGCTTTTATCCAAACCGGCGCGCGCACCCCCTTTGCGTATCTGACACAGCCTCTCACGAAATACCTCTCGCATGCCTTTCGTGAGAGGTGACGGTCACCCCATCCGTTCTGAGGCATAAGATCCGGGGGATGCAGGGAAAACCACGGTCTTTGTGCCATTGATGAACACGCGCCCATGCACATGGGCATGGATTGCCCGTGACAGCACCTGAGACTCTACATCACGCCCCAAGGAGACATAATCTTCATTCGACTGCGCATGTGTCACACGAATGGTGTCTTGCTCGATGATAGGGCCTTCATCGAGATCCGCGGTCACATAATGCGAGGTCGCGCCGATCAGCTTGACGCCTTTTTCAAAAGCCTGCTTGTAAGGATTGGCCCCCTTGAAGCTGGGCAGGAAAGAATGGTGGATGTTGATGATCCGGCCAGACATCTCGCGGCACATCTCATCTGACAGCACCTGCATGTAACGTGCCAGAACGATCAGCTCGGCACCGGTTTCCTGAACAATGCGCATCTGTTCAGCCTCGGCCTGGGCCTTGTTCTGGGGTGTGACCTTGATGCAGTAGTAAGGAATATCCTGGTTCACCACGACCTTCTGATAATCCATATGGTTGGAAATCACCGCCGCAATCTCGATCGGCAAGGCACCGATCCGCGAGCGATAGAGCAGATCGTTCAAGCAATGGCCAAAGCGGCTCACCATGATGATGACCCGCCGCTTCACCTGCTCATCAAAAAACTCTGCCTGCATGCCAAACTTGGCTGAGATCGGGGCAAAACCAGCCCGCAGATCCTCCAACCCCTTGTCACCCTCAGACCGGAAGCTGACGCGCATGAAAAAGTTGCCCGTCCCAGTGTCGTCAAATTGCGAACTGTCGGTGATGTTGCAGGATTGATCAGCCAGAAAGGCCGAGATGGCCGCCACGATCCCACGAGTCGAGGGGCATTGGACGCGAAGCGCAAAGCTTTTCATGAGAGGTTCTTTCAGAGACAGCGGGGCAAAGGGCTATAAGCCGGATCTTAATCAGGCGCCCTTACACCCGAATGATCGGCTGCGAACAAGCATGTTCTATTCGCGTCTTTCACGCGCAGGCGGCCGATCACTCGGCCGCCGCCAAAGGTGGCACAGCGCGCGGGCCAGACATGGCGTCCAACCGGTCACGCAAGGCCCGCTGTTCGGCATCAAGAAGCGCAATACGCTCAGCCAGAACTTCAGCAGGTGGTGCTTCGGGGTCTTCTTCCTTGGGCCCCACCAAACCGCTGAAAAGGCGCGCCAAAAGCCGTCCCAGATCATCCATGATCAGGTAGAAGGCGGGAACCACCACCAAAGACAAGATGGTAGACACAATGATGCCGCCGATCACAGCCGTGGCCATCGGCGCCCGGAACGAACCGCCCTCACCCACGCCCAAAGCCGAAGGAAGCATGCCAGCCGACATCGCGATGGATGTCATGACAATCGGGCGGGCGCGTTTGTGCCCCGCCTCCATCACGGCAGCAAACCGTTCCATTCCCTGCGCGCGCATCTCGATGGCGAAATCGATCAAAAGGATCGCGTTCTTGGTGACAATGCCCATCAGCATCAGAATCCCGATCAGCACCGGCATCGACACGGCCGAATTCGTGACGATCAATGCGGCAGCGACGCCACCGATGGCCAAGGGAAGCGAGAACAGGATCGTGAAGGGTTGGATCACGGATTTGAACAGAAGGATCAGAACGGTAAGCACCAGCATAAGGCCAAGCAGCATGGCATTGCCGAAGCTGGCGACCATTTCGTTCTGAACCTCGGCATCTCCGGCCTCAACCACACGGACCGTGGGCGGCAGTTCGACCGTCGCCACAATTTCCTTGAAGCGGGCGGTCGCGCTGCCCAGTGCAACCCCGACGGGCAGGTTGGCGCCAATAGTGGCCCGCCGCTCCCGGTTCAACCGGTTCACGGTCGACGGGCCTTCCGAGATCGCCACATCCGCAACGGCGGCCAAGGGGACCACCACACCTGTGGCAGTGGTCAGCTTCATCGAAGAGATACGGGCAAGATCTTCGCGGGCCGCGTTGTTCAACCTTACCCGCACAGGCACGAGGCGATTGTCGATCGAGAGCTTGGCCAGCGCCGCATCCACATCGCCGATCGTCGCCACCCGCACCGTCTCGGCAATCTGGGCCGTCGTAATCCCCAGCCGCGCGGCTTCATCCATGCGCGGCGTGATCTGGATTTCGGGCCGGGGCAAAGCGCCTTCAGAGGCCACATTGGCCAGCAAAGGGTCGCCCGACAGCGCCGCTTCCAGCCGACTGACGGCAAGGTTCAGATCGGCCTCGTTCGACGACAGGATCGAGAACGAAATGTCACGCTGCCCGCGATCATTCAGCTTGAAGGCGCGCATATCGGGCACCGCGGCCAAGCGCTCGAACACCTGTTCTTCGATAACGCTTTGGGGCACAGTCCGGCCCGTGTTTTCGACTTCAGGGAGAAAACCGCCGATCACGGGAATCGCCCGCGCGAGTTCCGACAGCTTCAGCAGCAGCGAATGATCCAGTCGCGTCAAAAGGATGGTGACAGAGGCACGCCTGATATCCTGTTCGCCGGTGGGGGAGGCCCCGCCCAAGATGAACACATTGTCGATCCATTCCACATCGGAAATGGCCGCATGAATGGCTTGGGTTGTGCGCTCGGTTTCCTGCAAGGTGGTGCCGGGTGGCAATTCTACCGAAACGGCGATCCGGCTGACATCCTCGGGCGGCAGAAACGACCCCGGGATCTGGATCATGTAGTAAACCGATACGGCAAGAACCCCAATCGCCGACATCAGCGTCATATACCGGAAGCGCAGCGATGTGCGGATCAAACGCAGATAACCGGTCATGATCCAGCCATCCTTGTGGCTCTCCTCATGGCCATCTTTGTCCCGCATCAGATAGGCGGCCATCATCGGTGTGATCAGGCGCGCCACGATCAGCGAGAAGATCACCGCGATCGCCACGGTCATCCCGAACTGTCTGAAGTATTGCCCCGGGATACCCGGCATAAAGGACACCGGCACAAAGACCGCAACGATGGTAAAGGTGGTGGCAATCACGGCCAGACCAATCTCGTCTGCGGCTTCGATCGCGGCGCGGAAGGGTGTTTTGCCCATCCGGATGTGGCGGGCGATGTTTTCGATCTCGACGATGGCATCATCGACAAGGATGCCCGTGGCAAGGGTAAGCGCCAAGAACGACACAAGGTTGAGCGAGAAGCCCAGCAGGTCCATCAGAAAAAAGGTTGGGACCGCAGACAATGGCAGGGCCACCGCCGCAATGATGGTGGCGCGCCAGTTCTTCAAGAAGGCCAGCACGACAAGAACCGCCAGAATGGCACCTTCTATAAGCGTGTGCAGAGCCGATTCATAGTTTCCGTAGGTGTAGAAAACCGTTTCATCCACCAATTGGATGTCCACATCGGGATGCGCGGCGCGGATCACATCCAGCTGCGCATTCACGGTTTCCGCCACCGACACCTCGGAGGCACCGCTCGCCCGATAGACTGCAAAGCTGACAACCCTGTCGCCATTCAGGCTCGAAAAGCTGCGCAACTCTTCATAGCTGTCGATTACCTCACCCAGATCAGACAGACGCACCTTGCGCCCCGAAGGCAGGGAGATTGTCGTCTCGGCCAAGCGGGCAACGGTGGCCGCATCGCCCAAGGTGCGAATGGCCTGTTCGCCAGCGCCCAATTCCGACCGCCCTGATCCAAGGTTGGCGTTCGTCGCGCGCAGCTGTTGATTGACCGCCGAAGCGCTGATGCCGAAACTGTCCAGACGCACCGGATCAAGCTCGATACGGATTTCACGATCCGCACCGCCAAAGCGCGTGACGCGGCCGATCCCCGGACGCCCCTGCAACCCGGGTGTCACGACATCATCGACGAACCATGACAGTTCCTCCAACGTCTTGTCGGGCGCCATGACCGCAAAGGTCATGATGGCCTGACCTTCAACGTCGATCCGGCTGACAATGGGGGCTTCGATCGAGGCCGGCAGATCGCCTCGGATCTGGTCAATCGCGTCCTTGGTGTCCTGCACCGCCTTTTCAGTCGCCACTTCCATGCGGAACTCGACCACGGTGGTCGAAATCCCATCGTTTACGGTGGAGGTGACGTTCTTCACGCCGTTCACGCCTGCGACGGCATCCTCGATCTCTTTGGTGACTTGGCTTTCCATCTCTGCCGGCGCCGCGCCGGGTTGCGCCACGGTGATGCCCACCAAGGGCACGTCAATGTTTGGAAAGCGGGTGATCGGCAGGGTATTGAAGCTGTTCCAGCCCAGCACCATCAGCATGAAGAAGGCAAGGATCGGCGCGATCGGGTTCTTGATGGACCAAGATGAAAAGTTCATCACGCGCCCCCGTCAATTCGTCGCCGGAACCGGATTGATCCGGTCACCGTCGCGCACAAATGCCCCTGCCTTTGTCACGACCACATCGCCGGCTTCCAGACCCGACAGAACCTCAACCCAACCTGCGTCACGAATGCCGATTGTCACCGGAACACGTTCGACAGCTCCATCCCTGACCCGCATGACCGAGGTGCCATCTGGACCCGATCCAACAGCCGTGACGGGAACGGCATTCACCTCATGCTCGGTCACCCTGATGTCCGCCTCGACATACATGCCGGCACGCACGGCATGACTGTCATCCACCGCGATGCGAACCCGCCCCAGACGCGTCTGGGTGCCAATCGTCGGCTCGACCAGACGCAGTGTGCCTTTCAAGGGCGGCTGAGAGCCGACCAATCGCAACGTCGCCGATTGACCGGGCTCAAGGCGCATCAGATCCGCTTCGGCCACATCTGCCAGCACTTCCAACGCATTGTCGCGGATAATGGTGAACATGGGCTCCCCCGCAGCCGACGCAACAGATCCGACGCGGGCGTTGCGGCCTGCGATTTCACCCGAAACCGGCGCCTTCACTTCGCTGCGGCTGAGCTGAAGGTCAATGTTGGCCATCTGCGCCTCAACCAAGGCAATCTGGGCGCGCGCCGCCTCGAGCGACTGCACAGCCACCGTCACGCGGGCCGTGGCCGCAATCGCATTCGACTGCGCCGTATCGGCGGCCGCCTGAGACGCGGTGCCTTGCTGACGCAAAGCCGATGTCCGCTCGCTCACCCGCTGGGCCTCATCCGCAGCGCTCCGGGCCTCCAGCATCTGAGCTTCGGCCTGCGCCATGGTGGCGCGCGCAGATGCCAAAGAGGCGTTCAACTGGCTTTTCTGAAGTTCAAGCGTGGTTTTCGACAAAACGGCAAGGGTCTGTCCCGCCTCGACAACATCACCGACATCGGCCAGCAAAGCCTCGATCGGCTGACCTTCGATCAGCGGCGCGACTTGGACATTCTCAATCGCGGCCACCAAACCCGAGGCGATCACGCGGTCACGCAGCACGCGCCGCTCAACCGAAGACACCGTGATGGCAGGCGCCACGACGCTCGCAGCGGGGACAGCTCCGGTGGCAGCCGCTGCCGTTTCGGCATGGACAAGACCGGCAGGAAGGCAAGCCAGACAGAAAGGAAGGAAAAACTGCAAGGGACGCATTTGGTCAGCCTTTCGCGGCGACAGATGAATCGATGTCTTGAAGGGTGATGTCGATGTTACGCATCAACAGGCGTTTCAGATCAGGTGTCACAGGACAATCTGGCGGATGCATCGCGCAAGATTTGACAAGCATGATCAGCAGCTGTGCATGGGCCATCCAGCGTGTCTGCGCATCTTGCACGGCAAGCCCTGAGGCGCGCGCAAAGATGGTGATCAGGTGTTCCGCAATCTTGGCTTCCATCCGCCGCGCCGCTTCACCGATTTCGGGCTTTCGCATCGAAGCTGCCGTGATCTCAGCCCAAAGCTGACCATCCCTTTGGCAATCCGCTTCGGAAATCTTGCGTTCGATGGTCTCCCGCAAAGCCTGAAGTGGCCGAGGATGCGCAAGAATAGAGACAAAATCTTGCTCCATTTCCTGCATGTCGATCTCGATCAACGCCTCGACGATACCCGATTTGGACGGAAAATAGCGGTAGAAATTGCCAACACTCATGCCAGCCTTGCGCGCGATGTCTTGCATTGATGCGCCGTCAAATCCCTTTTCGGCAAAGGCGAGGCGCGCGCTTTCAAGGATTTCTGCCGAACGCAGATCGGCAAGCGGAACGTCCGGCGACAGGTTCATAAATCACCCGAGAATGAATGTTCATTCATCAGGTAGCGAACCGTTTTCAACCGTCAAGCGGAATCACTGAAAAGCGCCGCGCAGACTGAAAAATTGCGCTGGTGAGCGCAGGGCGGACCGGAGTCTTCAGAGATCCTTGGTCAATCGTAGTGCATCGAAGATGGCGGCGTGGGTGTTGCGCGCGGCCACAGCGTCACCGATTCGATACAGGACAAAGCCCGCAGGACCATGTCCTTGCGGCTGAGGCAGCCCGGCGATGAGGGCATCATAATCGATTGCTCCAAGGTTCTGGGCCTGCGGCTTAAGCTCGAAATACAGGTCCGCCAGCGGTTGCGTCCCGTGATTGACCACAATCTGGTCAAAGCTCCGCTCTTTGACGATGTCCATGTAATCCGACCCGATCACAGCGCGAAGGTGATTGCCCTCACGTCTCACCCCGCGCAGGCGGTAGGTGACCGTAAAGGTCACAGGCTTGTCTTGAAGCGCCCGCATATAGGGGACCAAGTTCATCCCCATCACCTCGGGGGCAAAGCTGCGGTCCGGGGTCATCACCTCGACCGTCGCGCCGGAGTCGGCCAGCCGTTGCGCGGCCTGCAACGCGGTGTGATCCCCAGCGTCGTCATACAGCAAGACATTGGACCCGGGCTTCACATCGCCCGACAGAATATCCCAAGCCGAAACGGTCAGATCATTGCCATACTCCAGCACCGCCATGTCTGGGAGGCCCCCGGTCGCAATGATCACGACGTCGGGCGCCAGAGTCAGAACATCCTGCGCCTCTGCATATGTGTTGAACTGGAAGGTGACTCCCCGCGCCGCGCATTGCGCCATGCGCCAGTCGATGATGCCGATCATCTCGGCCCGCCGCTTTGTCTGCGCCGTCAGTCGGATTTGTCCGCCCGGCTGGCTTGCTGCCTCGAGAACGGTCACATCATGACCGCGTTCTGCGGCAACGCGCGCGGCTTCCAATCCTGCCGGACCGGCCCCCACAATCACGACCCGCCGCCGCACCACGGCTGGCGCAATCGCGTGCGGCATGGTCTCTTCCCGACCCGTGGCCGGGTTGTGGATACACAATGCCATGCCGCCCTGATAAATCCTGTCCAAGCAGTAGGTTGCGCCCACACAGGGCCGAATATCATCCTCACGCCCTTCCATGATCTTGCGCACGATATGGGGATCGGCCATGTGGGCGCGCGTCATACCCACCATGTCAAGCTGACCTGACTGCACCGCATAGCGGGCTGTTGCCACGTCCGGAATTCTTGCTGCATGGAAGGTGGGCAGACCAACCTCGGCCTTGATCCGCCCCGCAAAATCCAGATGGGGCGCAGAGCGCATGCCTTGAATCGGGATCACATCGGTCATCGCCGGGTCCGTGTGGATCCGGCCTTTGATGATATTGAGAAAATCCACAAAACCCGAATCGCGGAACATCTTTCCGATCGCGATGCCTTCGTCGGCATCAATCCCGCCCTGCGCCGCCTCATCGGCCGTGTAGCGCACCCCCAGCAGAAAGTTTTGCCCCACACGCTTGCGACAGGCGGCCAGCACTTCCATGGCAAAACGGGCGCGGTTCTCAAGACTGCCGCCATAGGGCTCCGCCATGGCATTGGTCAGCGGCGACATGAACTGATCCATCAGATGGCCATAGCACTCGAACTCTACCCCATCGAGACCGGCAGCCTGCATCCGCTCCGCCGCGTCTGCGTAATCCTTGATGATCCGCTCGATGTCCCACTCTTCGGCCACCTTTGGAAAGGCGCGATGGGCCGGTTCGCGGGAGGGGCCAGCGGCAACCACAGGCAGCCAGTCCCCTTTGTCCCAGCGCGTGCGGCGGCCCAGATGCGTGAGTTGAATCATCACGGCGGCACCGGCTTCGTGGCAATCATCGGCCAACCTGCGCAACCAAGGCACGACCTCATCCTTGTAGGCAAGAATGTTGTTGAACACAGGGGGGCTGTCCTTCGACACGGCGGCCGATCCCGCCGTCATCGTCAGCGCCACGCCCGCCTTGGCCCGCTCCAGGTGGTAGAGGCGGTAGCGATCCTTTGGCATGCCATCTTCAGGATAGGCCGGTTCATGACTTGTGGTCATGATCCGGTTGCGCAGGGTGAGGTGCTTGAGTGTATAGGGCTGCAGCAGAGGATCGCTTGTCATCATGCACCTTTCGCTTTTCCTGAAGGGTAGGTTTGCAAACCCACGCGCGCTGAACCGAAAACGACGACTGACAGCCTGTTCCTGCCGTTTCAAGAAAGGCCCGGAAAGCAGGCGTTGGCAAAGATGCGCGACATCAGCCCGCACAACGCAACGCAAAGGCTGCCTCCAAAAGCATTGCGGCACCCTCCCCCTCACCATGCGCGCCTCAGGGCGTTGTGGCCACAGCGTCTTTCCGGCACTGTCAGCCCGAAAGCGGCAAAGGCATCAATGGCCCTGCCGTCACAAGGAAGGTCAGCATGTGGGCATCAAGATGAACCTGCCGCGCATCCCTCTGAAAGGTGCTTGTGCCACCTTCTGGCAAGACCTTTCGTCAGACCGCCGCCAGAACGGGCCACCCCCCTCTCAGTTTGCGCATTTGGCGCCGAGCGCATCCGATCATCGAAACGGCCTGTTAAAGCGAGGTTCAGTGTATGCGCTGTCGCAAGGCAAGGAACATCTGCAATGAAAACACTCGCGGGTCTTTGCATGCTTATGCCCGGCGCCGCCTTTGCCTGCGCCTTGCCGCCATCGGTGATCCTGACCTTGCCCACCGGGCATTACATCACTGCAGCGGCGCTCACTGTTGCGGTGACCGCCCTGATGGGCGCGATGGCCGGCAAGCTTCCCCCCTCGCGCGCGACGCCCGTGCTCGAGCGACGGGTCTGGGTGCCAGATATCATCACGTCCTATCTGTCTTTTCTGTGCTTTATCGGCTTGGTGTTGATCGGTCTTTTCGGGGCGCGCGACCCGATGCACAATCTGATGACTTTGGTGTTCTGGACAGGCGTGTGGATTGCCGTCCCCCTTGGGTCCATGGTGTTTGGCAACATCTGGCGCGCCGTGAATCCATGGACGGCTCCTGTCCGCATTGCCCGAAGCCTGCTCGGACGGAAAGGAAGCGTCGGGCTTTCACACGCGGGCCATTGGCCCGCAGTGGCAGGCTACGCTGGCTTTTCTTGGTTTCAACTGGTCTCGATGTCGCCAGATGACCCCTCGGTCCTGGCACAGGTGGCGCTCTGTTACTGGTTGGTGATCTTCGCCCTTGCGGTGGCAGAAGGCGAAGATTGGCTTGAACAGGGCGAGTTCTTGACGGTGCTGATGGGCTATCTGGCCAAAGTCTCCCCGTTCTGGATGGACACTCGTGGCGCGCGCGTCCGTCTGATGCGCGGTTGGCCCGGCGCTCAGGTGACGCAGATGGCGCCCTTGTCCGTCTCTGCGATGGCCTTTGTGACACTTGCCCTCTCAGCCCTCACCTTCGACGGGCTGATGGAAACATTCTGGTGGCATGCTCTGATCGGAGAGAACCCTTTGGAGCCAACCGGGCGGTCCGCCGTGATCGGGGTCAACACCTTGGGGCTTTTCGGGGTTTGGCTGCTGACCACTGCGGCAATCTGGGCCGTGATCCGCTTGGGTCAGGCGATCGGAGGCGCTGGCTTTGCGACCGGGCCGGTGATGCTGTCCTTTCTTGCAATCGCAGCGGGATATCATGCCGCGCATTATCTCGTCACCTTGCTGACCGCCGGGCAATACACGCTGGCTGCGCTGAATGATCCTTGGTTTCGCGGCGATTCCTATCTGGGCCTGCCGCCGTTCTATGTCTCTTTCGGCTTTCTGACAGACCCGAACACGATGCCGATGATCTATGCCGCGCAATTCGCGCTCATACTGGCAGCGCATCTTTTGGCCGTTTTGCTGTCTTTGCAGATGGCAGGTCAGATGAAAGCGATGGCGCATTTGCCCATGACTGTCTTAATGGTGGCCTACACGATCTTGGGGCTTTGGCTTTTGTCGACGGCGCGGACAGGTTAAGACTTGCGCAGACCGAACCACCTGCTCAGAGACGACGGTGGGAAAAGGCTTCCCGCAGAGGTATGCCGCAACAGTGGAGATGGTGAAGATGACACAGAAACACATCGGGCTTGCACCATCTCGGCGCGCCGTGCTCAAGGCCGCGGGTGCGGGATTGCTGACAGCGGGGTTCGCGGCACCGGTCTGGTCACAAGCCGCTCCGGTAAAGCTCGGCTTTCAGCTGCACCGGACGGGGATCGGCGCCGCCTATGGGCGCTGGTATGAACGGACGGCGCAAGCGGCCCTCAAGGTTGTGAACGATGCCGGCGGCATCAATGGCCGCCCGGTCGAGATCGTGTTTGAAGATGATGGCACCGATCCGAAGCGCGGGGCCGAAGTGGTTGAAAAACTGACCAGACAGCACAATTGCGATCTGATCTTTGGACCTTTGTTCAGCCATGTCGTGATTGGCTCTGCCCCGCGCGCGGCAGAATTGAAAGTGCCCTATCTTGTCTGTTCCGAAGGGTTTCACGTTGCAGGCGGCATGCTGAACCGATGGACGATGCAGCCCGGAATCACGGATGTGCGCGCGCAGGTTTCTTCCATGGCACCTTGGGTCTTGGCCAATCTTGGCAAGAAGGTTGCGATGGTGTTTCCAGACTATGCCTTTGGCCACGATCACCGCGATTTCTTCTCTGCCGCGGTCGAGGCAGGCGGCGGGCAGGTTATCGCGCAGATCGCGGTTCCTCCGACGGAGACCAGCTTTACCCGCTATCTGCCGCAAATCCCCAATGACACCGAAGTTCTGTATCACGTGATGGTCGGCCCTGCCGTTCTCACCTTCGTCAAAGAGCTGGGCGAGTTTTACGGGACGGGGGCAAGGCCGGAAATCTTTGGCTTCATCGACTCGCTCGAGGCCGTGGATCTTGCATCGCCCGGTTTGGCGTTTCTCGAGGGCACTCATTTCTGGGAGGGCCATTGCCGCAACCAGCAGGCCGATGCCTCCGAGTTTGAAACCGCATATCGGGCGGCCGTTGGTGTCGATGCCAATGGCGCATCTGTTTCAGATGCCAAGGATGTCTCGACCTATGCCCATATGTTCAGCGTTTGGGAAACCTTGCACATCATCAAGGCCGGGATGGAGGCGTCGGGTTATCAAGGCGCCGCAGACAGGCAGAGGTTTGTCGAAGCGGTCGAAGCCATGACAGACATGCCAGAAAGTCTGGCCCATGTGCAGGGAAAGAAGCTGTTCAATGGCAAGACGCATCAGGTTTTTGGCCATCAGTTCATCAGCAAGGTCGAAGGCGGCAAGCTGATCAAGGTGCACACAACCAGCATCGAGGACAGCCTGTATCCCGACGCGGTGGACTACACGACGCAGAGCTTCTGAGTGCGCGCTTTGCCGGATCCGCACCTCGCGCCTGCCACCGTTTGCTGGGGGGTGCCGCTTTTGCAAGCGGTGCATCCGCGCGCATGAGTTTCGGTCCTTTCCTGCTTCTGGCCGTGCTGGAAGGCACGGTCATGGCGGCAGTTCTTGCCTTAACAGCCGTCGGCCTTTCGCTGGTCTTCGGGGTGATGCGTGTGGTCAACGTGGCGCATGGCGAGTTTTACATGCTGGGCGCTGTTCTGGCATGGTTCGTGACTTACTATCTGCCCTTCCCTCCCCTGCTTGCCTGGATGGCGGCCCTGATCATCGCGCCTGTTCTGGTGGCAGCGGTTGCGGCCTTGACCGATGTTCTGGTTCTGAAGCGGCTGAAGTATAACCCCGAGGCGACGATCATGGCGACGATCGGTCTGCTTTACATGTTGCAGCAGGCCGCGCTCACAGTCTACGGACCGGATGCCCGCCCGGTGGTTGCGCCGTTTGAATGGCGGATCCAACTGCCGTGGTTTGGATATTCCGGCTACAAGCTGTTCGTCGTTGTCGCGGCAATCCTTGTGTTGATGGCGGTCTGGTGGGTGATGACCCGCACCAAAGCCGGGCTTATCATGCGCGCCACTCAGGTCGACCGCGACACCGCACAAACCTTTGGGATCAACGTAAACAGGGTCTATGCCGGCACTTTTGCCTTTGGCGGTGCCTTGGCCGCGGTGGCGGCGGTGCTGATCGTCCCGATTCAGCAGGCCCATTATCTGATGGGACATGATCCGTTACTGCTGTCCTTCATCGTGGTGATCATCGGGGGCTTGGGTTCGATCCGCGGAACATTGGTGGCAGCGGTCATCATCGGCCTGTCTGACGGCATCATCAGCATGTTCTTTTCCCCCACCTTGGCGAAAATCATCGCCACCTTGCTGGTGGCGCTTGTCCTTGTCTTTCGCCCACAGGGCTTGTTTGGGGCAAAGGCATGACCCCCGCGATCAAAGTCTGGAGCCTTCATCTGCTGGTGCTTGCGCTCCTTTTCGCGGCGCAGTTCGTTTTGCCGCCCTACCACGCCACCAACCTTGCCCGGATCATGGTGCTGGCCGTGTTCGCCATGGGGTATAACATCGCCTTTGGCTACACCGGCCTGTTGTCCTTGGGACATGCGCTTTTTTTCGCGGCGGGCATGTATGCGATGGGACTGTCGGCTTGGCATCTGGATGCGCAGGCTTGGCCCGCCTTGATTGCGGGCCTGATCGCCGGTGGCGCCATCGCAGGGGCCGTGGGACTGCTGGCCCTGCGCGCTGTCGGGGTCAGCTTCATGATTGTGACGCTGATGTTCGCACAGGCCGGCTACCTCACATTGCTTTACCTGAACAGTTGGACAGGCGGTGATGAGGGTTTTGTGATCGCGCAGAATGCGCGGGTGCTCTCTGGATTTGACATGGCCACAGATACGCCCCGCTTTGTGGCCGCCTTCGTGCTGTTTGCCGTCGGTTTGCTGGCCTGCCTGTGGCTGGTGCGCTCGCCCTTTGGCAGGGTGATGATCGCCATGCGCGAAAATGAAGAGCGCAGCCGCATGTTGGGCTATAGCCCGTTTCACGTGAAACTGACAGCGCTCGTGCTTTCGGGTGTCTATGCCGGTGCGGCAGGTGCGGCCTATGGCATGTTGTTTGGCTATGTTGGGGCAACCTTCGCCACAATCCAGTATTCGATCCTGCCGATGCTTTACGTGCTCTTGGGCGGTGCGGGCACCGTGCTGGGGCCGTTTCTCGGGGCCTTGATCATGTTCTATCTGATCGACATCACAAGCGCCTACACCGACGCCTATTTCTTCGTCGTGGGCGCGGCATTGGTCGGCTTGGTGCTGTTTGCACCACAAGGCATATTGGGTGCCTTGCGCGAAAGGGTCTTGAAGTGGTTGCCGTGATCGAAGCCAAGCGCCTCACGCGCCACTTTGGCGGTGTGCGTGCCGTTGACGGAGTCGATTTCAGTCTCGAACAAGGCGAGATTCATGGGTTGATCGGCCCCAATGGGGCAGGAAAGACCACTTTCGTCAGCTTGTTGGCAGGCCGCGTCCCTGTGCAATCGGGCGAGATCCGACTTGAGGGCGAAGACATCACCCACCTCCCCGCGCATTTGCGCGTCCGCAAGGGTGTGGCCTATACGTTTCAGATCACCTCCATCTACCCGCGCCTTTCCGTGTATGACAATGTGATCTTGGCCGCACAAAGCCGGAACAGCACGGGTGCGGACAAAGACGCAACAGCAGCGCTGCACAAAGCCGGGCTGACCACTTTGGCAGGCGAACAGGCAGGCACCTTGTCTTACGGGCATCAGCGGCTGGTAGAGCTGGCCATGGGCCTTGCCCTGCGCCCCAAGGTGCTGATCCTTGATGAGCCGACACAGGGCTTGGCCTCAGGTGAGATCGAGAATTTCAAGCTTTTGATCCGGTCGCTGGTGCCGCACACCACGCTCTTGTTGATCGAACACAATATGGATGTGGTGATGGATCTTGCGCATCGCGTGTCGGTGCTGAACTTTGGTCAGATCCTCGCCGTGGGCACCCCCGAAGACATTCGCCACAACACGGCCGTTCAAGACGCCTATCTGGGGGGGCCCCATGCTGCGGGTTGATGGAATCACCGCAGGCTACGGCCCTGTCACCATCCTGCGAGACCTCTCCTTCAAGGCGGAAGCCGGGCAGGTGACCTGCATCATGGGCCGGAATGGGGTTGGAAAATCCACATTGATGCGCGCGATCATCGGGCTCGTGCCGGTGCAGTCGGGGCAAATCACCTTGGGCAAGGTGGCTTTGCACGCTCTGCCGCCTCACCAAGTACCAGTCCAAGGCGTGGCTTATGTTCCGCAAGGGCGTCGGCTGTTCGGCCCGTTGACGGTTGCCGAAAACATCGAGATTGGCTTGCTGGCACGCAAGAAAGGCCCCCAGAGGCGGGATTACGTATTGGACCTCTTTCCCCGCCTGCGCGAACGGCTGGATCAGGTGGCCAGCACACTTTCGGGCGGCGAGCAGCAGATGCTGGCCATCGCACGGGCCTTATGTCTAGAGCCTGAGGTGATGCTGCTGGATGAACCAAGCGAAGGTCTCCAGCCTTCGATGATCACATTGATCCACGAAACCATCCTGCGGCTCCGCGAAAGCGGGATCGCCATCATCCTTGTCGAACAGCGGGTGGACAGCGTGCTGCGGGTTGCGGATCATGTGGCCTTCATGGCGAACGGTCGGGTGGAAACGGTAGTCCCCCGGTCAGACCTTGCCCCGGACTCGATGCTGTTTCGGGATTATCTCGGGGTCTAGTCTGAACGCCGACCGGGGCCTGCGGTGAAGAACGCGGTGGCCAGACGGTTGAGGCCAGTTCAGCCTGATCAGACCCGCTTTTCGCCCGCTTGCCACACGTTCAAAACCTGAAAATCGGCATCCAGATGCACAAGGTCGGCCCGCGCGCCCGGCGTGAACTGCCCCAAATCGGCGCGACCGATCACGGCGGCAGGCACCCGGGTTGCCATCGCCAAGGTGCGCGCAGGCGCCAGCCCGATCGTGCGAACCATGAACGCCACCGCCTGCGGCAGGCTTAGGTCTGCCCCCGCAAGCGTGCCATCTTCCAAGGTCAACCTGCCCTCTTCGCGCAAGATCCTGCGCCCTCCGAGCATAAATTCACGCTCGGTCGTTCCAGCGGCGGCCATGCAATCAGACACCAGAAACAAGCCGTCAGGATGCGCAGCCAAGGCGATCCGCAAGGTGGCCGGGGCAATATGGATGCCATCGGCAATCAAACCCGCAGGGAGCCTCTGGTCAAGAACCGCCCCTACCAAGCCGGGTTCGCGGTTGCCCAGCTGGCTCATGGCGTTGAACAAATGCGTGGCACAGTGCGCACCCGCAGTGAAGGCCGCCATGGCCTCCTCATAGGTGCACTCCGCATGGCCAAGACTGACCGTTGCCCCGGCCCGCACCAGTGCCGCGATCTGATCCGGGCGCACCGCGGCTGGGGCCACCGTCACCATCAGCGCGGGCAAGCGTTGGGCGGCGCTGATCAGCATCGCAAGGTCCCGGTCCTCCATCGGCCGGATCAGCGCCGGATCATGCGCCCCCTTCCGGCGTGGGTCGAGATGCGGCCCCTCCAGATGCAGGCCCAGAAATCCGGGTGCGCCAAGGCAGGCAACGCCTGCCTCGACAACGCGGGCCGTTGCCGCGAAGCTGTCGGTGATCAGCGTCGGCAGAATCCCGGTCGAACCCATCCGGACATGGGTTTGGCAGATGGCGCGCAAGGAGGCGGCGGTGGTCGTGCCATCCACCATGACACCCCCACCGCCATTGACCTGAAGATCAATAAAGCCGGGCGAAAGAAGACCACCGCCCAGCGTGACGATCTCTGCCGTGGCAGGAACCGAAGATCCCACCTCGACAATGCCTTCACCTTCGGTGAGCAAGACGGCGTCGTCATGCAGCGCCACCCCGTCGAAGATCCGCGCCCCGGTGAAGGCCGTCAGCATCACACCGTCTCCGTCACTTTGCGCAGGTGGGGCGGTGTGTCAGGGTCGAATCCACGACGCCGGGCCAGCCCTTCCACAAAGCGATAAAACGCCGTCGCAAGAACCAGCGGAGCCACCAACGGATGCAAATCCGGCACCGAAGGCAATTCGGTCGCCCCCTGTGCCGCGGCGCCCGTCAGGAAGACATCGGCGCCTTGCGCCGCAAGCCGCTCTGCTGTGCTCACGACATGGGGCAAGGCCGCATCGGCAACACCCAAGGCAAGCACGGGGAATTGCGCCTGAACAATCGCCGCCGGACCATGCAGGACTTCCGCAGCCGAATAGGATTCAGCGTGCAGGCCACAGGTTTCCTTGAACTTCAACGCACACTCGTTGGCGATCGCAAAGGCAGGACCGCGCCCAAGAACATAGGCCGAATTCGCCCGCGACAGCCGCGCCGCAAGCGGCGACCAGTCAAGCTGCTGGGCCTTCTCGAAGGCCGCAGGCAAATCCGCAATGGCACGACGCAACGCGTCATCCTGTTGCCACTCGGCCAGCAGGGTCAGACCCGCCAGCACAGAGACAACAAAGGTTTTGGTGGCGGCAACGCTGTGCTCCACGCCAGCTTGCAACGCAAGACAGTGATCCGAAGCCGCCCCCATCGGGCTGCCAGAGAAATTCGTGATGGCGATCGACAAAGCGCCCCCACTTCGTCCCGCCCGCATCATCTCCACGATGTCCGGGCTCTGACCCGATTGCGAAATGCCCACACAGACCGCGCCCTTCAACCGCAGCGGACGACCATAAATGGACGCGACAGACGGTCCGACAGAGGCGACAGGCACGCCAGCAAGCAGTTCGACAGCGTATTTGAGATAGGTGGCCGCATGATCGGAAGACCCGCGCGCGACGGTCACCAGCAAGGCCGGGTCAAGCTGTTGCATGGCCTTGGCCGCCGCTTGAACGGCAGGCGCAGTCTCTTGCAGGAACCGCTCGGCCACTGCCGGGATCTCTGCCACTTCGCGCGCCATATGGGTTTGAGTCATGTCGTTGTCCTTTCCGAAAAGTCACCTTGCGGCGACAGGGTCAGTTCCACGGCAAAATCATAGGCATCGCCGCGATAGAGAGAGCGGGTGAATTCCACCACCCTGCCCGATGGAAGATAGCCGATCCTTTCGATGCGCAGCCCAGCGGCGCCCACCGGCACGCCCAGAAGCTCTGCATCGCGGCCCCCCAGATTGGCGGCCGAAATCCTCTGGACCGCGCGAACAGGCCGCAGGCCGCGCGACTCGAGCATGGCATAAAGGCTGGACTCCACGAGGTCGGGATCGGGCAAGGTTGCCGTGGAAAGCGAGGCGCGCTCAATGGCAAGCGGCACATCATCCGAACGCCGCACCCGTTCCAGACGCGAGACACGGTCGCCGATGCCCAATCCCAAGGCCATCACCTCCTCGGGCGAGGGTGTGGTGATCTGGCGCGACAGCCAGACGGATTCCACCGATTTGCCGCGGCGCGCCATATCTTCGGTAAACGAGGTCAGCAAGGACAGCGCCTGTTCCAGCCGCTCAACCTTGGGCGCGACAAAAGTGCCCGATCCCCTGCGCTGAACCAATTGCCCATTCGCCACCAAGGCCTGCACCGCTTTGCGGACCGTCACCCGCGACAGTCCCGTCATCGTGGCCATGTCGCGCTCTGCGGGAAGGCTGTCGCCCGCAGCAAGCCGCCCCGAGTTGATCGCTTCGGCCAAACGCTTCTGCAATTGCAGATACAACGGGCCAGACCCGGCCTCGTCAAAACCAGCGGGGGAAAACAGCAAATCCATCACGCTCCCTCACGGGCAAGGCGCAGCGCGCCATCCAGTGCCGTGCCATTGGCCTTGCGCTGTGGAAACTGCGCCAAAGCCTCTGCGTAGCTGGCCCCCAACCCCCCGATAAAGGTCACAGGCAAAGCATCGGCCTTTCGCAAATGCGACAGCGCTTTGGCCATGTCAGACACGGCTTGAGACCAGATCCTTGTGGCGGCCAGATCCTTGGACTGCACGACAGACGGCGCAATCTTTGCAAAATCTGTGGCGCGCGCGGTCTGTGCAAAGCTGACAACACCCGCAGGGCCGCCGAGATCGTCCAAAAGCTGCGTCAAAAAGGGCGTCATAGGCTCGAATCCGTCAACTGCGCGCAAAGCGCTCGAATAGGCCGCCCGACCAAGCCAAGCCCCACTGCCTTCGTCACCCAACACCAAACCCCACCCGCCATAACAGCGAATCTGACCCCCGCTTTGAACCGCAAACACCGATCCCGTCCCAATCGCGGCGACAATGCCATCAGCATCGGCCAATGCCCCCAAGGCGGCCGCGACCGCATCCGTCTCGATCCGAGCGCGCGCAAATGGCAAGCCAAGGCGCAACCGCCCCGCCGCGCCCGCCGCATTCGCGCCGGCCAAACCCAGCCCGGCAACCAGCAACGGAAGCTCGCGCGACAGGTTCTGCGCACCAACCGCCTGCACCATGGCCTGTCGGGTCGCCTCAAGAATGTTGTCACGCGCGCCCACCGGATCAGATGCGATATTGGCAGGACCACCCTGCCCAGAGCCAAGCACATGGCCCCGTTCATCGGCCACGACGGCACGGCACCCGGTCCCACCCCCATCGATTCCCAGATAAAGCGCCATCAGACTCCCCCTGAGCCAACAAGATACCAAAACAATACCATTTTGAAAGTGGTATCTTCAAGACATCCCTATTCTTGCAGGATTCCGGGATTCGGCGCTAAACGAAACTTCACACTTTACAATTGGTATTATTTTGGCATTGTTTTGATGCAAGGGAGAATCATATGTCCGAGCAGCGCACAGAAGGTCGGCACGTCTTGTCCACAGGTCTCCATGCCGTAGCGGCACAAGAGACGATGTCACGGATATTGGAGTGTCAGCTTCACGCCTTGGCCGCGCTGCGCCCTGCCCTTGCTCAGATTGAACGTGCGGCGCAGGCCGGGGCCGATGCATTGCGGCGCGGCGGCAAGATGGCCTATGCGGGCGCAGGATCATCGGGCTTGATGGCCTTGGCGGATTGCCTCGAACTGCCCGGAACATTTGGCATCGCGCCAGATCGCGTGCCAATGCTCTTTGCCGGGGGCGCCGATGCGCTCTTGCACATGCGGGGCGGGGTTGAGGATGATCCCGAACTGGCAAAATCCGACCTGAACCGGGCCCAACTTTCCCAAGGGGATGTCATCCTGTGCCTCGCGGCATCTGGCGGCACACCTTACACTTTGGCGGTCGCGCGTGGCGCCAAGGCGCTTGGCGTCACCGTTGTCGGGCTCTCCAACGTCCGGACGGCGGCGCTGCTTGATCTGGCCGATATTCCGATCCTGCTGGAGACGGGGCCGGAAATCGTCACCGGGTCGACCCGCATGGGCGCCGGAACCGCACAGAAAGTGGCGCTGAACATGGTGTCGGTTCTGATCGGAGTCGCACTTGGGCATGTGCACGACGGTTTCATGGTGAATCTGACAGCCGACAATGCCAAACTGGTGGGGCGCGCCGCCCGAATTGTGACCGAAGTTTCGGCAGTCACCGAACAGGCCGCGCGTGACGCGCTGTCGCAGACCCATGGTTCTGTCAAACCCGCCATTCTGGTCGCCCGGGGCATGTCCCCGGCGCAGGCGGAACAGGCGCTCGCCAAGACAGGCGGCCATTTGGCGCCGCTGCTGTCTGACGGCCAATAATCAACCGGGCAAAAAGCCCACCAACCGGGAGACGACGATGAAGAAGACCTCTGTCACCGCGCTGTTGACCAGCACATTGCTGGCCGGCCCAGCGCTTGCCCAAACCACCTTGACGATCGAAAGCTGGCGGAACGACGACCTGACCATCTGGCAAGAGACGATCATTCCCGCCTTTAACGCGCAACATCCTGATATTTCGGTGGTTTTCTCACCTACAGCACCGGCGGAATACAATGCCGTGCTGAACTCGAAGCTGTCTGCGGGCAGCGCTGGTGATCTGATCACCTGTCGGCCTTTTGACGCCTCGCTGGAACTGTTCAATCAGGGCCATCTGACCGATCTGACCGATCTGGCAGGCATGGCCAATTTTTCCGATGTGGCCAAGTCCGCATGGCAGACCGATGACGGTGCGGCCACCTTCTGCGTGCCGATGGCCTCGGTGATTCACGGCTTCATTTACAACGCCGATGCCTTTGCCGCTTTGGGCATCGAAGAGCCGAAAACGGAGGCCGAGTTTTACGCCGCCCTCGACAAAATCAAGGCAGACGGCACCTATATTCCGATGGCGATGGGCACCAACGACCAGTGGGAAGCCGCCACGATGGGCTATAACAACATCGGGCCGACGTATTGGAAGGGTGAAGAAGGCCGGCGCGCCTTGATCGCGGGCGAACAGAAGCTGACCGATCCCCAGTGGGTGGCCCCGTTCGAGCAGCTTGCCAAGTGGAAGGATTATCTGGGCGACGGATTTGAAGCGCAGACCTATCCAGACAGCCAGAACCTGTTCACCTTGGGCCGTGCCGCAATCTATCCTGCCGGATCGTGGGAGATTTCCGGCTTCAATGCGCAGGCCGACTTCAAGATGGGCGCCTTCGCCCCGCCGGTCGCCGCTGCCGGCGACACCTGCTATATCAGTGATCACACCGACATCGGCATTGGCATGAATGCGAAATCGCCCAACGCCGAAGCCGCCAAGGTGTTCTTGGATTGGGTGGCAAGCGCTGAATTCGCAACGCTTTACGCCAATGCACTGCCGGGCTTCTTCAGCCTGAATTCCACCCCGGTGCAGATGGAAGACCCTCTGGCACAGGAATTCGTGTCATGGCGCGGCGAATGCGAGCCGACGATCCGTTCCACCTATCAGATTCTGTCGCGCGGAACGCCGAATCTTGAAAACGAAACCTGGAACGCTTCGGCAAATGTGATCCGTGGGTCTGAGACCCCGGCAGATGCGGCCAAGCGGCTGCAGGACGGGCTGGCCAGCTGGTACGAGCCCCAGAAGTAAGCGCAGGCTGAAAGTCCGGGACTGGAGGGGCTGTTACCCCTCCAGACCACTCCGGCGAATTTCTTGAACAGATGAAAGGGGAGCGACATGGCTGCACGAAAGCCGGTGCGCTGGCATATTGCCGTTTTTCTGGCCCCTGCGGTGGTCATCTACACTGCCATCATGATCATTCCCCTGATCGGAACGCTAAACCTGTCCTTGTTCAACAAGGGCGCAGACGGCGTCGAATTCGTGGGGCTGTCGAATTTTGCAACGCTGTTTGGCGACCCGCGATGGTCTGCGTCCTTTTGGAACGCGCTTGGCAACAACGCTTGGTTCTTTTTCATCCACATGCTGGTGCAAAATCCGATCGGCATCGCGCTGGCAGCCATTCTCTCGACGCCGCGGCTCCGCATGGCCGCCTTCTATCGCACGGCCATCTTCATCCCCACGATCCTGAGCTTTGTGATCGTCGGCTTTGTCTGGAAACTGATCCTGTCACCAATCTGGGGCATCGCGCCGGGGCTGCTTGATCTGGTGGGATTGAAAAGCCTGTTTGCGCCGTGGCTCGGGCGCGAAGACTCCGCGCTGACCACATTGGCACTGATCTCGGTCTGGCAATTCGTCGGCATTCCCATGATGCTGATCTATGCCGCACTCTTGTCCATTCCCGATGAGGTGCTTGAGGCCGCAGAGATGGATGGCATTACCGGCATCAGCCAATTCTGGAAAATCAAGCTGCCGCTGATCCTGCCCAGCATCGGGATCATCTCGATCCTGACCTTTGTCGGAAACTTCAACGCCTTTGATCTGATCTATGTCGCACAAGGGGCCTTGGCCGGTCCTGACTTCAGCACAGACATCCTTGGAACCTTCCTGTATCGCACCTTCTTCGGGTTCCAACTGCAGCTTGGAGATCCCTATATGGGCTCGGCGATTGCAGGCGCGATGTTCGGCATCATCCTCTTGGGCGTCTGTGTCTATCTCTTCGGTATTCAGACCCGCCTGCGGAGGTATCAATTCTGATGGCACGCGCGCGCGCATCCCTCGGGCGAACCGTTGCCGCCCATGCTGTCCTGATCACCTGGACTGTGATTGCCCTCTTCCCCGTCTTTGTGACGGTGGTGAACAGCTTCAAATCGCGGCGGGCCATTTTTGCCGAGCCGCTGGCCCTGCCTTGGCCCGAGCATTTCGATCTGGTGGGCTATGCAACAGTTCTGAAACAGGGCGATTTTTTCGGCTACTTCCAGAACTCGCTGATCGTCACGGTGGTAAGCCTGTTTTTCGTTCTGCTGTTTGGCGCGATGGCCGCCTTTGCGCTGTCGGAATATCGCTTCAAGGGCAATCTCTTGATGGGTCTCTATCTGGCCCTTGGCATCATGATCCCGATCCGCCTTGGCACCGTGGCGATCTTGGAAATGATGGTGGCGGGCGGGCTGGTGAATACGCTGACCGCACTGATCCTCGTCTACACCGCACAAGGCTTGCCTCTGGCGGTCTTCATCCTGTCAGAGTTCATGAAAACGGTCTCTGATGATCTGAAGAACGCAGGGCGGATCGACGGCCTTTCCGAATATGCAATCTTCTTCACGCTCGTCTTGCCTCTGGTGCGTCCGGCCATGGCCACGGTGGCGGTCTTTACGATGATCCCAATCTGGAACGACCTTTGGTTCCCGCTCATCCTTGCGCCAGCCGAAGAGGTGAAAACCATCACCTTGGGCAGTCAGGTGTTCATCGGGCAATTTGTGACCAACTGGAATGCGGTTCTGGCGGCGCTCAGCCTCGCCATCGTTCCGGTGCTGGTCTTGTATCTGATCTTCTCGCGGCAACTGATCCGCGGCATCACGGCGGGGGCTGTCAAATGATCCGAACTCTTGTGGCTGGGCTGGGAACCATGGGGCGGAGCCATGCGCTGGCCTATCATCGCAACCCAGAGTTTGAGCTTGTCGGTCTGGTGAACCGCAGCACGCCCCGACTGGACCCTGACCTTGCGCCTTATGAAATCACGCCCGATTTTCATGAGGCCTTGGCAAGGTTAAAGCCTGATCTGGTGAACATCTCGACCTATACCGACAGCCACGCAGACTATGCCTGTGCGGCGATGGAAGCCGGTGCCCATGTGTTCGTCGAAAAGCCTTTGGCGGGCACGGTCCAAGATGCCAGACGCGTCGTTGATTGTGCGGTGGCGAACGGGCGCAAGCTTGTCGTGGGCTATATCCTGCGCCATCACCCCAGCTGGATGCGCCTGATCACCGAAGCGCGGGCGTTGGGCGGGCCGTTCGTGTTCCGGCTGAATCTCAATCAGCAAAGCAAGGGCGCAACATGGGACGTGCACAAAACACTGATGCAAAGCACCTCCCCGATTGTGGACTGCGGCGTCCATTATGTTGACGTGATGTGCCAGATCACCGATGCGAAACCAGTGGAAGTCCGGGGCATGGGCCTGCGGCTTTCGGACGAAATCGCCCCCGACATGTATAACTATGGCCACTTTCAGGTGTTGTTCGAGGATGGCAGCCTAGGGTGGTATGAGGCGGGCTGGGGGCCGATGATGAGCGACACCGCGTTTTTTGTGAAAGACGTGGTCAGCCCACACGGCGCCGTCTCGATCCGCATGCCAGAAAACGCGCGCTCAGACGATCATGACACCCATACAAAGACCTCTGTCATCCGGGTGCATCGCATCGGCCAGCCTGATGAGGATTTGAACATGGCCGACGAACCCGGCCATCAAGAGCTGTGTGAACGCGAACAAGCCTTCATGGCCCGCGCCATCACCGAGGATCTGGACCTGACACGCCACATGCAGGACGCCGTCCAATCGCTTGCCATTTGCCTTGCCGCCGATGAATCGGTGCGCAGCGGCCAACCCGTGAAATTGTGAGACCGAAATGGGTGCACTGGATCTGAAATCCGTCACAAAATCCTTTGGCGCGACCGACGTGATCAAAGGCATTGATCTGGAGGTGGCAGAGGGGGAATTCTGCGTCTTTGTCGGCCCGTCCGGCTGCGGAAAATCAACCCTGCTGCGCATCATCGCCGGTCTGGAAGACGCATCCAGCGGCGATATCCTGCTTGACGGAAAGCGCGTCAACGATGTTGCGCCCGCCAAGCGTGAACTGGCCATGGTGTTCCAGTCCTACGCCCTCTATCCGCATCTGAGCGTCCGCGACAATATGGGCTTGGCGCTGAAGCAGGCCGGTGTCGCCAAGGCCGAGATTGTCAGGGCCACGGATAAAGCGGCGGCCATGCTGTCGCTTGAAAACCTGCTGACGCGTCGTCCGGCAGAGCTGTCGGGCGGCCAACGCCAGCGCGTGGCGATCGGACGCGCCATTGTTCGAACACCGAAGCTGTTCCTGTTCGATGAGCCGCTGTCAAACCTTGACGCGGCACTCCGGGTGGCCACCCGCATCGAAATTGCACGCCTGCACCGCGAGCTTGCCGCAACGATGATCTATGTCACCCATGATCAGGTCGAGGCGATGACATTGGCCGATAAGATCGTGGTGCTGCGCGACGGTCGGGTCGAACAGGTGGGCAGCCCCATGCACCTATACAACGACCCGGACAATACCTTCGTGGCAGGCTTCATCGGCAGCCCGCAAATGAATTTCCTGAAGTCTTCCGAACTCGGGCATCCCGGTGAAACAACCGGCATCCGCCCAGAGCATTTGCACATTCGCACAGGCGCCGCCATCAAGGGCACCATCAGCCATGTGGAAAAGCTGGGGGGCGAAACCTTGGTTTACGTGCGCACCGCTGCCCACGGGCTCCTGACCGTGCGGATGTTCGGCGAACATGATTATGAGGTGGACAGCCAAGTGGCCCTGGACCTCGATCCATCCCGCGCCTTCTATTTCGACGGCATGGGCAAGCGCCTGCGCTAAACGGCAGGCGACCTGCATGTGCGCAGCACGACGGGTCGCTGGTCAAGCCTCGGCGCGCCAAATGTATCATTTTGCTCGAAACCGTGGTGCCGCTGAAGGGACTCGAACCCCCGACCCCATCATTACGAATGACGTGCTCTACCAGCTGAGCTACAGCGGCACTTTCTGGTGTGGTTCTAGTATGGCGGTGGTCAAATCAAGTCAACCCCCGCCGCTGAGGCGCCAAAGAACATTTGCTTGTGCAAGGAGATGTCGCCCGCCGGTCGCAAGCATCCGGCGGGGGCGAGATCAAACCCGTGCGGGTCAAGGCCTTGGAGGAGCGGACACGATATCCGCATCTTCCGCGCTCACCTCCGCCGCCTCCTTTGACGCATCAGCCCGCCCCACGATCAACGGCAAAAGCTCAGTGCCAGTGGCGCTCGGGCCCGAGGTGTCAACCGGCTCGCGCCAACTCAGCGTGTCAAATCCACCGCAATTGTCACAGATCGGGTGCCATTGCGCATGGATCGACTGGCACTTGTCACAGCACCACTGCGGGCCAAGCGGTGCGGTCAGCGCTCGCGTCAACCAGCCCCGAACCACCGATTCTTCCTCTCCTTCGCCACGCGCAATCGCCGCCATGATGGCCAAAGAGCGCTGGGTGGGATGAACCGTGACAATGTCGCCCAAGGCGCGGCGCGCGGCGGGAAAATCCTCGGCCGCGACGCAGAGTTCCGCCAAGAGCAAACGGGTCTGCTCGTGCCCGGGGCGAATGTCGGTCAGCACTTTGAACCGTTTCAGCCGGGCCGCCGGCGTTTCGTCGGGCGCGATCTCGGCGAAAGCTGCGGCAAGGTCTGGATGGGGTTCCACCGACCACGCTTTCTTAAGAACGCGTGTCGCGCCTTTGGCATCGCCCTTCGCGGTGAGGCTACGTCCCGCCATCGCCGCCGCCGGGATCAGATCGGGGGACAGACGGTTGGCCTCAATGGCTGCCTCGCGCGCTTCGATGCTGGCGTCATCATCGATCACCGTCTTGGCCTCTTGCAACGCCAACACAGCATCGCGCCGCCGATACACGTCTCGGGGCAGCGCCCCGGCTTTCAGCTTTGCGCCCAAGGTCCGGCGCGCGCCTTTCCAATCGGCTTTTTCGGCCTGAAGCTTCAGCAGAATGTCCTGCGTATCCGCATGCCGGGGCTTCATGGCAAAGGCCTTTTCAGCCAGCTTCAAGGCCATGTCCGTGTCGCCTTCGGTCAGCTTCTGTTTCAGCAGCCCGCGCACCCCGACAAAGCGGGTCTTTTCGTCTGCCAACAGCCGCTTGTAGGCCTCTGCGGCGCGCTTGGTGTCTCCGGCCGCTTCGGCGGATTGCGCCATCAGCAATGTCGTCAACTCCGGCTTCGCCAGATAGCGCTCGGCGCGTTGCGCACGCGCCATGGCCACCTTGCCCTCACCCGAGGCAAGCGCAAGAAAGCCCTCTGACAGGGCTTGATAGCCCTTTCGTTCGCGATTTCGGTCAAAGTAGCGCGAGATCGCGGTTTCGTCGCCAGCAAGAAAACGCAGCACGGCCACGACAAAACTGACGATCTTGAACACCAGCCAAAGGCCGACGATCACCATCAAAGACAGGATCACAAGCTGAAGCGGGCCAAAGGTCAGCTCCCAGCCAGCCACCGCAACGCGCAAGGCTCCGTCGGTGTCCAAAAGGACGCCCGCGCCATAAGCCATCGCCGCAATGGCAATGACAAAGAGAATAACTTTCAACAGGGTCCAGAGCATGAAAGACTTATCCTTCCACCGCAGCTGACAGGGATGAAACCGCAGCCAGCGCGTCCAGTCGCGTTTGCGCCATCGCCGTCCACGCCGCCATCTCGGCCTGACCTTCCGGAGGAAGGCTGGTAAGCTCCGTCAACGCAAGCTCAAGATCGCCCGCACGCAGGGCGGCTTCCGCACGCGACAAGACCGCGTCAGGATCGTCCCCTTCGCGGGGCACCAAAGACCGCGCCCCGGTCGTGGATTGAAGGAAGGTCGAGAACCGGTCAGACCACCCCTCTCCCATCGTTGCCCGCAATGAGGCGTCAAGCGCAGCGCGCGCAGCCGCTGGAAACGCGTCTTCCAGCGCGGCGCGCGACGGGACGCCAGCCTCGGCGACGCTGGAAAGGGTCTCCGGCACCTCCAGTTCCGCCAGATCGGTCAAGGCCCCGGCAAACGGCTGGCCGCTGTCGACGGCGGCCTGAACCCGGCCCAGCGCCGCCGCAACCACGGCTCTGCGCGCTGTTTGTTCCGCCTCTGCACGCAAGGCAGCGGCCTGCGCTTCGGCCTCGGCCAAGCGCGCTTCGGTCTGGGCGGCCAAGGCCTCAAGTCCGGCATTCGCATCCGCGCCCGATGCGCGCATGCTTTCCACCTCGGCGCGCAGCGTATCGACCAAGGCAACAAGATCACCCGACGGCGCCCCCGACGCGCCTTGCGGCGCTGCGGCCTCGACTTCGGCCAAGCGCTGTTCCAGCGCCGTCACGCTTTGCGACAGGCTCCCAAGCTCTTCTTCAGCTGCCGGGGCCGGGCGCGCTTCCAGCGCCGTCACGCGGTCAGTCAGGTCGCTCGATGGCGCCGGTGCGGTTTCCAGCGCGGCCAACCGCGCTTCCAGCGCCTGAACTTCGGCCTGCGTCGCAGTCAGCGGCGCGTCCGAGGTGCCAACACCCGGGAAGGGCACGACGATGGACAGCGCATAGCCGGCGGCGGCAGCAACCACGCCCCCCAAGGCCGTGGCAAGAAAGCCTCCGCCTCCGCGCTTTTCCATCGCCGGACGGGGCGGTTCAGAGACCGCCGCGCTTGGCGGTTCGGGCAGAACAGGTTCTGGCGCGGTTTTGTCTGTCTCGGGCGTCACCGTCTCGGGCGTCACCAGATCCGGCGTGACAGCGGGCGGCTCTGGCTCACCAATCGGTGCATCCCCGACCACCGCCGAAGGCTTTTCCTCCATACGGCGCGGCTCTGGCATCTCGACCGGTGGGATCGGGTCAGAGATCACGGCTTCCGCACTGCGCTCCGGTCTTTCAGGAACCCCAATCGCTTCAGAGGCGCTTTCGGTGCCCTCATCGGATTTTGAACTGGGGGGGCGTTTTGCCATAGCAAGTTTCCTGACTGTCATTTGGTGGAAGCGCGAAAACAGCGATCCGTGGTCAATCCTAATCCCGCAAGTCTTCGGGCATCAAGCAATGAAGATAAAACGATCCATGGCCGAGAACAGTTCCGTTTGCGTGGGCGCAGATGCCGTTACAATCTGGCGGGCGAAATCCCCCCCCACAGCGGATGCCACGGCGGGGCTGAGCGCCACGAGGCAAAGACGCTCCGAGAGTTTCACGTGCTCAGGCAATTGCGAAACCGCCTGCCGGAAAACTGTCGCACTGCGCGGCGAGAACAAAGGCGCAACCACCGGTCCTGCGCCTTGCAAGATCTCAAGCGCCTTGGACCCAAGGGGCTGTGGCTCTTGCGCATAAAGGATCACCTCATCGGCGGCAACTTCGGCATCTCTCAATCTTTGCACAATATCACCGCGCGTTTCGCGGCCCCGAAGATGCAGGAACGGGGCGTCTCCCCGCGCGCTTAGCAAAAGCTTCAGCAAGGCAGCGGCATCCCCCGCGGCAGATCGCGCGTCAAACCCAAGCGCTGTGGCCACTTCGGCGGTGTGGTCGCCCACGCAATAGGCCCGCTTGGGCAATGCCTCTGCCATCGCCGCCGCTGCTCTCGCACCGGTTTCCGAGGTCAGGATCACCGACCCGAACGGTCCGGAAGGCACAGCCGGATACAGCATCTTGGGCGCAAGCAAGGGCGACAAGACCGGAAAAACCTTCGGCCCGTAACGGGCCTGCAGATCCTGCGCGAAGCGGCTCGCTTGCGGCTCGGGCCGGGTAATCAGCACAGGAATGGCACAGGATTGCGGGACCATGCGCATGGTGTTACCCGTGGACACCTCTTGGCGCAACGGCGGACCATGCAAAACAGTCTTACTTTCCTCGGCATCGAATCAAGCTGCGACGACTCTGCCGCGGCTGTCGTGCGGGTGGGCGAAGGTGCAGAGATCCTGTCGTCGGTTGTCGAAGGGCAAACTGCCCTCCACGCGGCCTTCGGGGGCGTCGTGCCGGAAATTGCCGCCCGGGCGCATGCCGAACGTCTGGATGGCTGCGTCGCGCAGGCCATGGCTCAGGCGGGGGTCCGTTTCGACGATCTGGACGGGATCGCCGTCACCTCTGGCCCCGGTCTGATCGGTGGCGTGCTGTCGGGGGTGATGCTTGCCAAGGGTCTTGCAGCAGGGACCGGACTGCCGCTCATTGGCGTCAATCACCTTGCTGGCCATGCCCTGACACCGCGCCTGACCGACAATCTCGCCTACCCCTACCTCATGCTCTTGGTCTCGGGCGGGCACTGCCAGTTTCTCGTGGTGAACGGCCCCATGTCGTTCCGCCGGATCGGCGGCACCATCGATGATGCGCCCGGCGAAGCCTTCGACAAGACAGCAAAGCTCTTGGGATTGCCGCAACCCGGTGGCCCCGCAGTCGAGTCCGAGGCCGCGCTGGGTGACCCGGCCCGCTTCCCCCTGCCACGCCCCCTTCTCGACAAACCGGGCTGTGACATGTCCTTCTCCGGGCTCAAAACCGCTCTCCTCAGAGCACGAGATGGGATCGTCGCCGAAAAGGGCGGGCTGACAAAAGCGGATCGGCGCGATCTCTGCGCCGGGTTTCAGGCCGCCATGGTGGCTGTGCTCGAAGAAAAAACGCGCCGTGCGCTGAAGATCTATCTCGAGACCGCACCGCCTGTTCCTGCTTTGGCGGTTGCGGGGGGCGTCGCCGCCAATGCACGCATCCGGGCAGCGCTCGAGACACTCTGCCACGCCTCCTCTGTCACCTTCGTTGCCCCCCCGCTTCGGCTTTGCACCGACAATGCCGCCATGATCGCTTATGCCGGGATCGAACAGTTCAGGCTGGGGCATCTCGATGATGCGACCCTCTCGGCACGGCCCCGTTGGCCGCTGGATCAAACCGCACCCTCCCTGATCGGATCGGGAAAGAAGGGGGCCAAGGCGTGACGCACACAGTGGGCATCGCGGGCGCGGGTGCCTTTGGTTCGGCGCTTGCCATGGCCTTGGCGCATCAAGGCCGCAAGATCCGCCTTTGGGCGCGCGATCCCGCCGCTGCGCACCAGATGCAATCCACCCGCCACGTCCCGCACCTTCCGGGCGCCCGCTTGCCAGACAGTGTAACAGCCACATCTGAAATCGACGGTCTTTCGGAGTGTGAAACCATTCTGCTGGCAGTGCCGATGCAAGCCCTTGGCACATTCTTGGCCCTGCATCGCAAACGCCTTGATGCGCGCGTCTTGGTGGCCTGTTGCAAGGGCATGGATCTCACAACGCGGAAAGGGCCGACCGCACTGATCGCAGCGGCCTGTCCGCACGCCATCCCCATGATCCTCACCGGGCCAAGCTTCGCGGCCGACATCGCCAAAGGGCAAGCCACCGCGCTCACCTTGGCCTGCCGCGATGACGACGCGTGCAAAAGAACACAGGCAGAACTTTCCGGCTCTATCCTCAGGGTTTATCGCAATTCAGATGTGACAGGCGCAGAACTCGGCGGCGCCTTGAAGAACGTGGTGGCGATTGCGGCAGGCATCGTCATCGGCGCGGGATTGGGCGAAAGCGCGCGGGCCGCCTTGATGACACGCGGCTTTGCAGAAATGGTCCGCTTCGCAGGCCAGCTTGGCGCAAGACGCGAAACGCTGATGGGGCTGTCCGGTTTTGGCGACCTCGTCCTGACCTGCACCTCGGACCAATCCAGAAACTACCGGCATGGCTTGGCTTTGGGCCGCGCGGAACCCCCGCCCGTCGGGCAAACGGTCGAGGGTGTGGCCACCGCCCAAGCCATCTTGCAGCATGCCAAGGATAGCGGCATCATCGCGCAGATCCCGATAACCGCGATGGTGGCACAGGTCACCGCTGGACAAATCTCGATTGCCGATGCTGTCCAGACTCTCATGTCGCGCCCCCTGAAAGAGGAATAACATCATGCGTGTCGCACTGATCTGCATCGACAAACCCGATCACCTGCAAACCCGCATCGACAACCGCCCCGCGCATCTGGACCACATCACCCGCAGTGGCATTGTCGAGATGGCAGGCCCTTTCCTTGATCAGAACGGCAGCATGATCGGCAGTCTGGTTATCCTGAGCGTCACCACGATGGAAGAAGCGCAGGCTTGGGCCAAGGACGACCCCTATGCAAAGGCAGGCCTGTTTGAAAGCGTCACCCTTCGCGAGTGGAAAAAGGTGATCGGATGACCTTCTGGCTGTTCAAGTCAGAACCGGATGCCTGGAGCTGGGATCAGCAAATGGCCCGGGGTGATGCGGGCGAAGAGTGGACAGGGGTGCGCAACTATCAGGCCCGCAACAACATGCGGGCAATGAAGATGGGCGATCGTGGTTTTTTCTATCATTCCAACATCGGTAAAGAAATCGTCGGTGTGGTCGAGGTTGTGCGCGAAAGCGCACCCGACAGCAGCACGGAAGACCCCCGGTGGGATTGTGTGGTGATCAAGGCCGTCAAACCCCTGAAGCACGCCGTAACACTGGATTTGTGCAAAACCCTTCCAGAATTGCAAAACATGGCGCTGGTCACAAATACCCGCCTCTCCGTTCAACCCGTCCGAGAGACCGAGTGGAAGATCATCTGCCATCTGGGCGGGATCGAAGACTGACCCCATTTGTGCAGGATGAAGGGAAACCAGAGCGCTGCCCCAGTGTCAGACCTGACCGATGGGAATGGAGGGCCCCGGACTGACCAAAACCCTCCATCCACCCCACGTGCTCCCCTAGCACCACACGTGTTCTGATAAAGGGTCCGAGGCATACTGCCTGTCGCCTTGCAGTTAAGCGCAAAGCCACCCGCCTTGCAACACCCAGAAAACTAAAGTTTTTTTAAACACTGGTGCAATTGAAAACGGGCTCCGAAACCCGGAGCCCGTTTTCGATCACGATCCATCAGCCGTAAACGGCTTCTTTGCCGAAATGTTTCACCAACAGGTAATAAACCACCGCGCGGTATTTGCTGCGATTGGAACGCCCGTAAACATCGATGACGGCATTGATGGCCTCCATAAGCTTTGGGCTTTCGGGCAGGCCAAGCTTTTTCATCAAAAAGTTCTTCTTGATGGTTTCCAGCTCCGCAGCATCACTTCCCGCAACAGTGGATGCATCTTCACTGTAAATCGCCGGGCCGCATCCGATTGTCACCTTGGTCAGCAAGGCCAGATCAGGCTTCACATTGCACTTGGTAGAAAGCTCTTCTGCGTATTTAGCGATCAAGTCATCACGTTTGCTCATGCGCACCACCCCTGTCAGACCAAATTACCCTCTGCCCGGCAGAACGGCCTCGGCAGGCCTGAAGCTTAGCCATGACATGCGTGTCAGACCAAGAGAAAACTGTGCCAGCCCTGACGGCCAGAAGCATTTCCAAATTGGGGTGCCATGCGGCGGGCCAAGCCCGGTGGGGTCCGGCCCGCCGCGCGCTGGGTTCAATAGCGGTAATGCTCTGATTTGAACGGGCCTTCCACGGAAACGCCAATATAGTCCGCCTGTTCGCGGCGCAGCTCGGTCAGCTTCACGCCAATCTTTTTCAGGTGAAGTCTGGCCACCTTTTCGTCCAGCGCCTTGGGCAGGATGTAAACGCCGGGCTTGTACGTATCGCCCTTCGTCCACAGCTCGATCTGCGCAAGCACCTGATTGGTGAAAGAAGCCGACATCACAAAGGATGGGTGGCCCGTCGCATTGCCAAGGTTCAGCAGCCGTCCTTCGGACAACAGGATGATACGATTGCCATTCGGCATCTCGATCATGTCCACCTGTTCCTTGATATTGGTCCATTTGTGATTGCGCAGCGCCGCCACCTGAATCTCATTGTCGAAGTGGCCGATATTCCCGACGATCGCCATATCCTTCATCTCCCGGATATGTTCGATGCGGATCACATCGCGGTTGCCGGTGGTGGTGATGAAGATATCGGCGGTCGAGACGACATCCTCCAGCAGCACCACTTCAAAGCCGTCCATCGCCGCCTGCAACGCGCAGATCGGGTCAACTTCGGTCACTTTCACGCGCGCGCCTGCTCCCTGCAACGAGGCCGCCGAGCCTTTGCCCACGTCACCATAGCCGCAGACGACCGCAACCTTGCCCGCCATCATCGTATCGGTCGCGCGCCGGATTCCGTCGACCAAGGACTCTTTGCAGCCGTATTTGTTGTCAAACTTCGACTTCGTCACCGAGTCATTGACGTTGATCGCGGGGAAAGGCAGCTGCCCTTTCTTGTGCAGATCATACAGGCGATGCACGCCCGTCGTTGTTTCTTCCGACACACCCTTGATCGCGGCTTTCGTTTTGGCGAACCAGCCCGGCGATTGCTTCATCCGCTTCAGGATCTGTTGCTTGATGACTTCTTCTTCTTCCGACTGCGGAACAGACAGCACATCCTCGCCCGCTTCCATCCTTGCGCCAAGAAGCACATACAAGGTTGCATCGCCCCCGTCGTCGAGGATCATGTTTGCACCCTCGGGGAACAGGAACGACCGATCCAGATAGTCCCAGTGTTCTTCCAGCGTCTGGCCCTTCACCGCGAAAACAGGCGTGCCGCCCGCTGCAATCGCTGCCGCCGCGTGATCTTGGGTCGAGAAAATGTTGCACGATGCCCAGCGGACGTCAGCGCCAAGTGCGGTCAGCGTTTCAATCAGCACAGCCGTCTGAATCGTCATGTGCAACGACCCAACGATGCGCGCGCCTTTCAGCGGCTGGCTGGGTCCGAACTCTTCGCGGCAGGCCATCAGACCCGGCATTTCCGTTTCAGCAATGGTCAATTCCTTGCGCCCGAATTCCGCAAGTCCGATGTCTTTGACGATGTAATCCGCCATGTTCAACTTCTCCTATCTGTTGAACGTGGCCTTATCATCGAAGGGGCCTTGAAACAACGCAGCAAACCGCCGCGCTTAGCTCAGCGGACCACCCTGCACGACGGCCTCCGGGGTCATACCCTCTTGCCAGCCAAAGCCGGATTGCACGATGCAGGCCAGCCCGTCTTCATTGACGTGAAGCAGTGTCCACGTCCCCATCAGATCCGAGGCCCACAGCTCGATGCCTGAATCCCTTTGGGTCCAGCTCGCCTCCATCGTCTCGGCAAAGTCACCCGACAGCGAAGCCGTGATCACATCCTTGGTATCGCACAGCGGATCTTGAACCGTTTGCGGCAGTTGGCCGACAAATTCCTCGACAGACAGGCCCTGTGACGCCGGATAGGCTGCGACCTGACTTTGCGGCATCGCATCAAACGCACGATCCGTGCGCTCGACAGCGCCGAAATAACCAACGGCGACAGCGCCGAGTGCAAGCAATGGGAGCGGATTGAACATTTTGTGGTCTTCCGATCTATCTCATTCAAGAAGTCAACGGAAGAAAACCTGAAAAAGTTCCGTTTCCGGTTTCGGAATGCGTTTGAAAATGGGCGAAGGCGACGTTACGAACCGATGTTTTTCACAGAATTGGTGCTCCCGTGACCAAATCAAACCGCGCTTGGCAAAGAATGCTGTCGGGAAGACGCCTCGATCTGCTCGACCCGACTCCGGTCGACATCGAAATCGAAGACATCGCGCATGGCCTGTCTTTCGTTGCCCGCTGGAATGGTCAAACCAAAGGGGACTGGCCCTATTCGGTGGCCGAGCATTCCTTGCTTGTTGAAAAGATCTTCAGCCGAAACTCCCCAGCGCCCAGCCCAAAGTGGCGCTTGGCCGCTTTGCTGCATGATGCGCCCGAATATGTGATTGGCGATATGATCTCGCCCGTCAAGGCGGCCATCGGGCCGGGCTATGGCAAACTGGATGAAAAGCTCTCAGCCGCAATTCACTTGCGCTTTGGCCTGCCGGGCCTCTTGCCAAAATCCATCAAGGCACAAATCAAGGCGGCCGATCGCATTTCCGCATGGATGGAAGCTGTCAGCATCGCAGGCTTTTCAGAAACCGAGGCCAACAGGTTGTTTGGCCGGCTTGATGCCGCTTTGGTGGATGGGCTTGCCATAGAGTTGCGCCCTGCAAGCGTTGTTCGCGCCGATTTCATCCGCCGGCATCAGGAATTGCTGATTGACATCGGCCCCTGACAGCGGATTTGACCATCAACACCCATTAAAAAAAGCCATCCGAAAGGATGGCTTTTTTGTCAAATGGCAAGATCTTCGGCGCTTTTGCCCGCTTGCAAAGCCGCCTCAAACCAGCGCGGCTTGCGACCTCTTCCAGACCAAGTGTCTGCCGGATCATCAGGATTTGCATATTTCGCCACAGCGGGCGAACGTTTGCGCGCCGGTGAAACGCCCGTCAATTCGGCCAGAGAAAAACCCAAGGTCCGCGCTTTTTCTTCCAATTCTGCAAGTGCTTCTCTCTTGCGGCGGTCTTCATAGCCGCTGATCGCCTTTGCAACTTGCGATTGCAGATCTTTCAACTCTTTAAGCGACAGTTCGTTAAGATTGATGTCCAATTCTGCATCCTCGTTTTAAGTCACTGTCACGGGGAATACTCTGGAATCAGCACGCATTCAAGGAAAGCAGATAAACATTATTCACTTTGGACTTCTCTTAGCCAGAATGCGCTGCAACGTCCTGCGATGCATCGAAAGTCGGCGCGCAGTTTCTGAAACGTTTCGATCGCACATTTCATAAACCCGCTGAATATGTTCCCAGCGCACCCTGTCGGCCGACATTGGATTCTCAGGGGGGGCAGGCATCGCCTCGCCCTTTGAAAGCAACGCATTGGTCACATCATTGGCATCCGCCGGCTTTGACAAATAATCGATCGCGCCAATCTTTACAGCCGCCACGGCGGTCGCAATGGCGCCATACCCAGTCAGCACAACGATGCGGCAATCCGGGCGTCTTTCGCGCAACGCTTCCACCACGTCCAGACCGTTGCCATCTTCCAGCCGCAGATCCACAACCGCATAGGCCGGAGGGCGCGCTTGTGCAATCGCACGGCCCGCGGCAACGCTTTCGGCTGTTTCCGGGACAAAACCGCGCCGCTCCATCGCGCGCGCCAAGCGTTTGACAAAAGGCTCGTCATCATCGACCAGCAAAAGCGACCTGTCTTGTCCAAGATCTGCCGTCACATCTTCCGCCATCGCGTTTCCCCTGCCAAAATCTTTTCTGTTGCCGCAAAGGTAGGTTGGCACCCCCACCTGGTCAATTTTTCCCGCCAGCGGGCGCATTTGTGGCAAAACATGCCACGCGCTCTGCGATCTGATCGGCAGTCTCTTCGCGCCGGAAGAAATCAACGAAACCGATCCCCGGCAGGGTCAGATAGGTGAAGGTGGAATGGTCGACGAGGTAATAATCCGCGTCCCCCTCCTGTTTGCGGTAGAACGTTTTATAGGCCAAAGACGCTTGCCGCACCTGCTCGGGCGATCCGGTCAGACCCAGCATCTTGGGGTGCATGTATTCGGTGAACGTCGCCAAAACCTCGGGCGTGTCCCGCTCCGGGTCGACGGAAATGAAAATCGGGGTCACATCCACCCCCCATTCTTCCAGAATATCGACGGCCTCAGCATTTCTGGCGGCATCCAGCGGGCAGATATCGGGGCAAAACGTATAGCCAAAGTAAATCAGCGAAGGTTTTGTCAGCACCTCTGCGTCCGTCACCGTCGCGCCTGTCTCGTCGACCAGCGTGAAAGGCCCACCGATATCGCCCCCGCCCACCTGTCCACCGCGACATTGCGCAAAGGCATCGTCCTTTTGCTGCAAGACGATGTAGAGCGCGCTTCCCCCCAGAAGCCCTGCCACGGCGGCTGCGGCAACTGCTGCATATAACTTTGTCATTGGTGCCACCCTGTCCATTCACGCCCTGCGACCATCCCCGCATTGATCCCGGGGCGGGTCGCACCTAACACTGGCCTAGATAATGCCATCAGACGAGGGATGCCATGCTTTCCCAAGGCTATGCCTTGCTTTCGCGCGACGCACGCAGTGATTGGGTGCGCCTGCGAACCCTTATTTTACTGCGCTGGATGGCGATAGCGGGACAATTGGCCGCAATCACGGTGGCAGACCGCTATTACGACATGAACCTCCCGCTGGGGCTGTGTTACCTGGCGGTCGGGGCTTCGGTCATTGCAAACCTTGTCTCTGCTTTTGTCTTTCCGGAAAACAAGCGCTTGTCAGAGGCAGAAGCCATGCTGGTGCTTCTCTTTGATCTCTCGCAACTGTCGTTTCTCCTCTATCTGACAGGGGGCCTGACCAACCCCTTCGCCCTGCTGATCTTGGCGCCTGTCACCATTTCGGCCTCCGCGCTCGAACTGCGGACCACGCTGTTTTTGGGCAGCCTGTCGATCATCTTCATCACGCTGATCGCCTTCACCAGCGTGCCTTTGGAATATGCAGACGGGTCTCTCCTGTCGGTGCCTACGCTGTTCGAGTTCGGCTTCTGGCTCTCCATTGTCATCGGCATTCTGTTTCTGGGGCTTTACTCACGCCGCATCGCCACGGAAATGCGCTCTATGTCGGATGCTTTGCTGGCCACCCAAATGGCCTTGGCGCGTGAACAAAAGCTGACAGACCTTGGAGGTGTGGTGGCCGCCGCCGCGCATGAACTCGGCACCCCCTTGGCGACCATCAAACTGGTCTCAGCAGAAATGATGGACGCGTTGGAAGATCACCCCGAGCTTCTGGAAGACGCGCGGCTGATCCGGGAACAGGCGGACAGGTGCCGCGATATTCTGCGCTCGATGGGTCGGGTCGGCAAAGACGATCTGCACATGCGCTCTGTCCCGCTTGCCATGTTGGTGACAGAAGCCGCCGAACCGCACCAGACACGCGGCAAGCATGTCGCGCTCAGCTTTGCTCCGGGCAAAGAGGGCAGTGAAAAGCAACCCACCGTCAACAGACGGCCCGAAGTGATCCACGGCCTGCGAAATCTGATCCAGAATGCCGTTGATTTTGCACAGTCCAACGTTTGGATTCACGGGGAGTGGACCTCACACTCCATCATCATCCGGATCGTGGATGATGGCGATGGCTTTCCGTCCCATGTGATCGGTCGGATCGGCGATCCGTTCGTGCGCAGCCGCAGAACCTCACAGGATCTGGCCTTCCGCCCGGAATATGAAGGCATGGGCTTGGGTCTTTTCATCGCCAAGACCCTCTTGGAACGCACGGGCGCCGAACTGACCTTTGCCAACGCCACCGATCCCTTTCTCGCCCCGGCGGATCGGCCCGAACGCAAGGGGGCGATTGTCGAGGTCGTCTGGCCGATCGAGCGGTTGGTGCGCACGCATGACCAAGGCCTTGGTCAGAATGAGCCCTTCCAGGTGTAACGCAGACCGCTGATGTCCGGTCTTGAACCTATGCTGGCGGCATTCTTTGGGTTAACGTTACGTTAACGACGAGGCGTTTAGATAACGATCAATGACGTTTCAGCGGGTACATGATGGAAAGCTCTTTCATCTTCGGCCTCGGCATCGGCCTTGCCGCAGTTTTTGCGTCGCTGGGCAGCATTCTGATCCTTGCCGCGCTTCAGGCCCGCCGCAAACCCGCCCGCCACAGCATTTTTGACGAACGTCAGAAAGGCACCCTGTTTCTGTTCGATGGCGAAACACTGATCGATTGCACCCCCGGCGCGCAGGCGATCCTTGCTGCTTCCCCGGTTCCGGGCAGTGCTTGGGCCAAGTTGCTCGCCTATCTGGCGACAACCTTCCCCGAAATCGCCCAGCAACTCTCCAAACTGCCGGAAACCGGCATGCTGAGCTTGGCCTCGAATGGCCTGAACGGCCCGGCCCTTGTCGTCCGGGCTGAACATCGCGGCGGCCTTTCCCGGATCGCGCTGACAGACGGCGAAGCCGGGGAAGGTGCTCCGGGACAAGATCCGCTGGCGCAGCGCTGCATGACCGAAGAGTTGACGTTTCTGCAATCCATGATGTCACGCGCGCCATTTCTTGCATGGCGGGAACAAAAAGACGGTGACATCATCTGGGCCAACACGGCCTATCTGCTGCGCGCCGCAGATTTTCTCCCGCCCGGCAAAGACCTGTCGTGGCCCTTGCCGCGCCTGTTTGAAAAGACGGCGACACAGCAAGGAGCGTCCGGCCAAAGGCAACGATTGCGCCTGCCCAACGGAGGGGGCCTCTGGTTCGATCTCGTCAGCATGCCAGAGGGTGACGGCTGGCGCGTTTATGCGCTGCCCGCCGATTCAGCCGTGCAAGCGGAAACAACCTTGCGGGATTTCATGCAGATCCTGACCAAAACCTTTGCGCATCTTCCGATCGGACTTGCCATCTTTGACAACCGTCGGCGGCTGCAACTGTTCAATCCCGCATTGATTGATCTGACCGGACTCGCGCCAGATTTCCTGTCGATGCGCCCGTCGCTCCTTGCCGTGCTTGATGCCCTGCGCGATCACAATATGGTGCCCGAACCGAAGGACTATCGGGATTGGCGCAAGCAGATCACAGATCTCGAACGCGCCACGGCCTCGGGTGTCTATCAGGAAACCTGGAACCTGCCCGGCGGACAAACCTACAAGGTCATTTGCAGACCGCATCCGAACGGGGCCTTGGCCTTGATGATCGAAGACATCTCGTCCGAAATCACCCGAACACGCCGCTATCGCGCCGATCTGGAGCTTGGCCAATCCGTGATCGACTCCATGCCTGACGCGATGGCCGTCTTCTCTGAAACCGGCATCCTTGTGATGACCAATGCGGCCTATACCAAACTCTGGGGCCATGACCCGGCATCAACGCTGGCAAACGAAGGCATCCGGTCGCTTGCGCATCATTGGCGCAGCAAAACGGCGCCAAACGGGGTCTGGACCGAGGCCGAAGAGTATGTGTGCACCATCGGCGACCGCCAGATCTGGAGCGATGAGGTCCGGATGGCAGACGGTCGCCTGATTGTCTGCACCTTCACACCGCTTTCGGGCGGGGCCACGCTGGTCGGCTTCCGGGTCCAGCAGGGCACGGCTGACACGCCCTCGCGGTCCAGCGCGGAGCGGCGCTCTGCCTGAGCGGTAGTGCTTGCGGTGGCGGCGCGGCGCAGTAAAACTGTCGCCATGTCCAAACGCACGCATCTCAGCCTTTTTTTGCCCGATGAAGAGGCGACCGATGCACTGGGCGGCCTTCTGGCCGATCACCTTGTCCCGGGTGACACCGTCCTGCTCACCGGGAGCATCGGGGCAGGAAAGTCCCATCTGTCTCGGTCCATCATCCGCAGCCGGTTGAACCGGATGGAAGATGTGCCCTCGCCCACCTTCACCCTTGTGCAAACCTATGAGCATCCAGGGGGGGACATCTGGCACGCCGATCTTTACCGTCTTTCTCACCCGGACGAGGTGCTCGAACTCGGGCTGGAAGAGGCCTTCAGCACGGCCATCTGCCTTGTGGAATGGCCCGAAAGGCTTGGCCGCCATCTGCCGCGCGACGCGATTCAGGTGGCGCTTTCGCCAGAGGCCGAAGGTCGCCGCGCCGAGATTGCCTTTGTCGGCAGACCCGAACTGGCCGAGGCGCTCGATGAACGACCGTAGGGCTGCATCAAACCGCTTTCTGAACGCCAGCGGCTGGGGCGATGCCACGCGCGCCTTTCTCGCCGGGGATGCGTCAGACCGCAGCTATGACAGGCTGACCCGCGCAGGGGAAACGGCCGTGCTGATGGATGCCCCCCCCGGCACAGGCGACGATCCGGCGGCGTTCATCGCGATCGCCCGACATTTGCAAAAGATCGGTCTCTCTGCCCCAAGACTCTTGGCGCAAAATCTGGACCAAGGCTTTTTGCTGCTGGAAGATCTTGGCGATGCGCTCTTCGCCCATGTCGTAAAGACAAACCCGGAACGCGAGGCGTCGCTTTATTCCTCCGCGGCACAGGTCCTGATCCACCTTCAGGCGCACCCTGCCCCGCCCGGTCTTCCAAACCTCACGGCGGTTGACTGGGCCGAAGCCGCCGCCTTTGCTGTCGATTGGTATGCCTATGCCGCCACCGGCATCCGAGCCGACAAGACCGCCTTTGTCGCCGCTCTTGCCAAAGCGCTGTCGCTGCATGCGGATGGACCCAGAGTGCTGATCTTGCGGGATTTTCATGCTGAAAATCTGCTCGATCTGCCGGAAAGATCCGGCATCCGGTCGGTCGGCCTGCTCGATTTCCAGCTCGCGCAGATGGGGCAGCCCGGCTATGATCTGGTGTCTTTGCTGCAAGATGCCCGACGCGATGTCTCACCCGATCTTGCAAACCGTCTTGTTGCCGAGTTTGCCGCCGCAACCGGACGCCCTCTCGCCGATTTTCAAACCGAATATGCCGTCCTTGGCGCCCAGCGCGCGCTGCGCATTCTGGGTGTCTTCGCGCGGCTTTGCCTTGTGGGGGGAAAGTCCGGCTATGTGCCGATGATCCCGCGCGTCTGGGCGCAACTGCAACACAACCTGTCCCACCCCGCCCTCGCGGATCTGCGCAGCATCTGCACACATCTCTTGCCGCCCCCCACAGCGGGCGTCCTGCAAACCATCGGAGAAAAATGCGCGCCCCTTTCCCGCTGATGTTGTTTGCGGCTGGCTTTGGCACCCGCATGGGTCAGCTGACCGCCACGCAACCCAAACCCCTGATCCGCGTGGCAGGTTTGCCGCTGATCGATCATGCAAGGCGTCTCGCCGCACAGGCCGGCGTGCAAAGACAGGTGGCAAACCTGCATTATCGCGGCGAGCAGTTGGCACAGCATCTGGCTGGCACCGGGGTGGCGCTGTCTTGGGAAAAAGAGACGATCCTCGATACAGGGGGCGGCCTCAAGGCGGCGCTGCCCCTGTTGGGCGACGGCCCCGTCCTGACACTCAACACGGATGCGATCTGGACAGGACCAAACCCGCTCACCCGGCTGATGCAGATGTGGGACCCCGAGCGGATGGACCAGCTTTTCCTGTTGCTCCCTGCCGCTCAGGCCCAAAGCGCCTCGGGACGTTCCGATTTCGTGATGGACAGCCAAGGTCGGGTGGATTGGGCGAAAGGGCGTGACGGGTTTCTTTACTTGGGCGCGCAGATCATTCAGCCACACCTGCTCACCGAAAGCGAAGCGGCCTTCTCCCTTCACGGTCCATGGTCACGCGCCATGGCCGCCGGGCGGGCCTACGGTGTGCTGCACCAAGGCGGCTGGTGCGACGTTGGTCATCCGGGGGGCATCGCCGTGGCCGAACGCCTCTTGCGTGATGCAAAGGAATGGCCCGGTGTTTGATCCTGCCGACTCCCGCCTGTTTGCCTTGCCTCCGGGCGTGGATTTTCCACAAGCGCTGGTCGCTGGCTTGCAAGAACGGATGCAGGGGCAGCCGCCAGAGGCGATGGCGCGGGTCACCCTGTATCTGAACACCACCCGCATGCGCCGCCGCGTGGTGCAGATCTTCGGTCAAAGCGGGCCAGGGCTTTTGCCCCGCATCCGCCTTCTCAGCGATCTGGCGGCCGATATGGTGCTGCCCGACCTGCCTGCCCCGGTCCCCACCTTGCGGCGCAAGCTCCAGTTGACAGTGCTGATCGGTCGATTGCTCGATTCCCTCCCAGATCTGGCGCCCCGTTCGGCCCTGGCAGATCTGGCCGACAGCCTGACAGCCCTGATGTCTGAAATGCAGGGCGAAGGCGTCGGCCCAGAGGATGTTGCCGCCTTGGATGTGTCGGATCATTCCGAACACTGGGCGCGCACCCGCGCCTTTCTGACCATCATCGCCCCTTATTTCGCAGACAACACAGAGCCCGACAGTGAAGGCCGCCAAAGGCGCCTCGCGCTGATGCTGTCGGATCTGTGGGCCATATCTCCGCCCACAGACCCTGTGATTGTCGCGGGCTCCACCGGCTCGCGCGGGACCACCGCCCTTTTCATGCAGGCGGTGGCCCGGCTGCCTCAGGGCGCAATCGTCTTGCCGGGTTATGATTTCGATATGCCCGATCCGGTCTGGAGCGGGCTGAGCGATGCGCTCACATCAGAGGATCACCCCCAGTTCCGCTTTCACCGCTTGATGGAGCTGACGTCGACCTCCCCGCGCGATGTCAAACTCTGGCACAAGTCCCCGCCGCCCAGCGCCGCACGCAACAGCGTCGTTTCGCTCGCCCTCCGCCCTGCGCCTGTCACCGATCAATGGCTGATCGAAGGACCCGATCTTCCAGAACTGACAACCGCCCTACAGGATGTCACCCTGATGGAATCCGCAAATCCGCGGCAGGAAGCCTTGGGGATTGCGCTGATCATGCGCGAGGCGACAGAGCGCGGCACCCCCGTTGCGCTCATCTCTCCCGACCGGGTGTTGACACGGCAGGTCGCGGCGGCGCTGGACCGCTGGGGCATCAAACCGGATGACAGCGCAGGCATCCCGCTCAATCAAACCGCGCCCGGGCGGTTCTTGCGGCATCTGGTGCGGCTGACGGGGCAGCGGCTCACATCAGACGCGCTTCTGACGGTGCTCAAGCATCCGCTCACCGCCTCAGCGATGGACCGTGGCCAGCACCTTCTGCTGGCCCGCGATCTCGAACTGAAACTGCGGCGCGAAGGCCCGGCTTTTCCTGTCGGTGACGATTTGCTTCACTGGGCAGCCGCACAGCGAAACCCACATGCGCTTGGCTGGGCCACCGCCTTGGCGGGCGCCTTGGACGGGCTGGACCAGATCGGAACCCTGCCCCTCGCCCAACATGTCTTGCATTTGCGCCGCCTTGCAGAACGCCTGTCGCGGGGTCCGGCACCGGAAGGCACCGGAGAACTCTGGAACGAAGCGCCGGGCGAAGCGGCGCTAGCCTTCCTGACCGACCTTGAGACAGAGGCCTCGCACGGCGGCGACCTGTCGCCGGGCGAATTTAGGGATCTGTTCGATGGTCTGATCTCGGGCCAAGAGGTGCGGGCACCGATGATCGCGCATCCCGGTGTGATGATCTGGGGCACGCTCGAGGCGCGGGTGCAAGGCGCCGATCTGGTCATTCTCGCCGGGCTGAACGATGGCATATGGCCCGCTTTGCCTGCGCCAGATCCGTGGTTGAATCGCAAGATGCGGCTCGACGCCGGGCTTTTGCTTCCGGAACGCCGCATCGGTCTGTCCGCCCACGATTTTCAACAGGCCGTCGCGGCGCCCAAGGTGGTTTTGTCGCGCGCCCTGCGCAATGCCGATGCGGAAACCGTGCCGTCCCGCTGGATCAATCGCCTGACAAACCTGCTGGAGGGCCTGCCCATGCGCGGGGGGCCCGAAGCTCTGCGCCAGATGCGCGCACGCGGAGAGTCTTGGCTGACTTTGGCCCATGCCATGGACAGGCCCTTGGCAAACCCCGACCCGGGTCTTCTTCCTGCCAAGCGCCCTGCCCCGCGCCCGCCCGTGGCCGCGCGACCGGACTCGCTTTCCCTGACGCGGATCGAAACTCTGATCCGTGACCCATATGCCATCTACGCCGACAAGGTTCTGAAGCTTCAGACCTTGGACCCCATCCGCCAATCCCCCGATGCCCGCGATCGCGGCACGGTGGTGCACAGCATCCTCGAACGCTTCGTCCGGGAACGCCCCGCCACCGAAGACAGGCAAGAAGCCCGCAGCCGCCTGATGGCGCTGACCCGAGAGGTGTTGGAAGCCTTGGTGCCATGGCCCGCCGCCCGGGCGCTTTGGGAAGCCCGCATGGAGCGTGCGGCAGATCACTTCCTCAACATCGACGCGGCCGAAGGCGGCACCAGCGTGCTGGTGGAAGGCAAGGGCACGCTTGTGCTGCAAGGCCTGAACTTCACGCTGTTCGGCACACCAGACCGCATCGACATGCTGCCAAGCGGCAGATTACATCTGATTGATTACAAGACCGGCAGCCCTCCCTCCGAGAAAGAGCAGAAATCTTTCGCCAAACAGCTCCACCTCGCCGCTCTCCTTGCCGAAGAAGGCGGTTTCAAAGGGCTGGGACCGGCAGAGGTGGCGAAAATCACCTATGTGGGGCTCGGCTCGGCAGGCAAGGTGACCGAGGATGAAATCACTCCGGAAAAGCTCGAAAGCGTGCGCGACGGGCTCTACCATCTGATCGGCGCTTATGCGCGGCGCGGCCAAGGCTATGCCGCGCGAAGGGCCGTGTTTTCAGAACGTTTCCCCGGGGATTACGATCATCTGGCCCGTTTCGGAGAATGGGAAATGACCGATACACCGGTGCCGCAAGACGTGGGCGAAGAGGATGGCCGATGACACATGATGCCAGCCTCGCACAACGGGCAGCGGCGCAACCCGACCTGTCCACTTGGCTCTCTGCGAATGCCGGGTCGGGCAAAACCCGCGTTCTGACCGACCGTGTCGCCCGCCTTCTGCTCAACAAGGTCGAGCCACAGCACATCCTGTGCCTGACCTACACCAAAGCCGCCGCCACCGAGATGCAGAACCGCCTGTTCCGCCGCCTTGGCGAATGGGCCATGAAACCCGACGCCGCCTTGCGGGCCGACCTGACCGAGTTGGGGGAAGGCATGGTCATGGATGCGGAGCGCTTGGCTTTGGCGCGGCAGTTGTTCGCCCGCGCCATTGAAACGCCGGGCGGTCTGCGCATCCAGACCATCCACAGTTTCTGTGCCACCCTGTTGCGCCGTTATCCCCTTGAAGCAGGCGTCACGCCCGGTTTCAAGGAAATGGACGATCGCACCGCCCGGACCTTGCGTGAAGACATCGTGCAGGCCATGGCGGATCGGCTCGCGCCCGAGGTGGTCACCGATCTGGCCCGCCATTACACCGGCGAAGATTTCGCGGGCCTGATGGCCGAAATCTGCAGCCGCGCTGATGATTTCTCTCATCCCCTGACCCTCGGCCAAGCGCTTGCCCGTTTCGGCCAACCCGAAACGCTGACGAAAGAGCGTTTGCTGGACGCCGTTTTTCTGGGGGACGAGGCCGATCTTCTGACAGAGCTGACAGCGCGCTTGGCAGGCAGTGGCGCCAATGATCAAAAGGCAGGCAACCGGCTTGCGGCCCTTGATCCGTTCACCCCCAATCTGCACAGCCTTCAGGTGCTTGAATCCGTCTTCCTGTTTGCCTCGGGCGCGCGCGCCCATCAGGCCAAGGTCAACGATTTTCCCACCAAAGACCTGCGCAACGCCCTTGGCCCACTCGGCGACCGCCTTCAGAAACTGATGGGCCGGGTCGAAGCGGCACGCGGCGCGCGGGTGGCGCTGGACGCCGCCGAGAAAACAGTGGCGCTGCACCGCTTTGCGCAGGTCTTCCTGCGCCATTACACCGCCCGCAAGGCCGAGCGCGGCTTTCTCGATTTTGATGATCTCATCCGCAAGGCGCGCCAATTGCTGAACGATCCCGGGCTCGCGGCTTGGGTTCTGTTCCGGCTTGATGGCGGCATCGACCACATTCTTGTGGACGAGGCGCAAGACACCTCTCCGGCACAATGGGCGGTGATCGAAAAACTGACGGCCGAGTTCACGGCCGGGCAGGGGGCCAGTGACAAGACGCGGACACTCTTTGTGGTCGGGGACAAGAAACAGTCCATCTACTCCTTTCAGGGTGCGGATCTGTCGGCCTTTGACACCAAGCGCCTTGAATTCGGCGCGCGGTTTTCTGCGGTCGGGCAGCCGATGCAGGATCGCACGCTCGATTACTCCTTCCGCTCCTCGCCCGCTGTTCTGGACGTGGTCGACGCCACCTTCGGCTCTGCCTTTCCCGCAGCCTTGGGCGATCCGCCACGCCATCTGGCGTTTTTTGACCGGCTCCCGGGCCGCGTCGATCTGTGGCCGCTGATCGAAAAGGCTGACGTCACCTCGGATGAAGATGGCTGGAACCCTGTCGATCTGATTTCCGACAGCCATCACACGGTGGAACTGGCGCGGAAAATTGCGTCAGAAATCAAAGACATGATAGAGTCCGGCGTCCACATTCCCACCGCGCCCGGCCAAAGCCGCGCGGTGCAGGCGGGCGATGTGCTGATCTTGGTGCAAACCCGCGGCACCTTGTTTTCCCAGATCATTCGCGCGTGCAAACAGGCGGGCCTGCCCATCGCCGGGGCAGATCGGCTGAAGCTGGGCGAAGAACTGGCCGTCAAGGATCTCATCGCCCTGCTGTCCTTTCTGGCAACACCCGAAGACAGTCTGTCCTTGGCTGCGGCCTTGCGCTCGCCCTTGTTCGGCTGGTCGGAAGATCAGCTGTTCCGTCTGGCCCATGGCCGGTCCGAACGCCATCTTTGGGCCGCCTTGCGAAACGCGGATGCCCCGGAAACGCTAGCGGTGCTGACAGACCTGCGCAATCAGGCCGATTTCCTGCGCCCTTACGAGATGCTGGAACGTATCCTGACCCGCCACAAGGGCCGCCAAAGATTGCTGACCCGCTTGGGGCCCGAGGCGGAAGACGGGATCGACGAATTGCTCAATCAGGCCTTGGCCTATGAAAACAGTGATGTGCCCAGCTTGACAGGTTTCCTGATCTGGCTGGAAAGCGATGTGGTCGAGGTCAAACGCCAACTGGACAGCGAAGGCGCCAACATCCGCGTGATGACAGTGCATGGCTCCAAGGGGCTGGAAGCGCCGGTTGTCATCTTGCCGGACACCGCCGACCGCAACCCCCGCGACCATGGCGAAGTGATCAAGCTTGCCGATGGCCTGCCTGTCTGGAAAACCTCCGAAAAGGAAAGCCCTGCCGATGTCGCCGCCGCTTTGGGCCTGCGCAAGGCCAAGATGGCCGAAGAAAACCTGCGCTTGCTTTATGTGGCCCTGACCCGCGCAAGATCATGGCTGATAGTGGCAGGGGCCGGTGAAGCGAAAGTGACCACCGGGAAAGAAACCAAACCGCGCGAGAAATGGGCATGGTATCGGCAGGTCGAGGCCGGGTTGCAGGCCCTTGGCGCCCGCGCCGATGCGCAAGGTCGGCTGCGCCACGCCTCTGGCCAGTGGCCGGCAAACGCGCCCGCCGTCGTTGCCCCCCGCCTTCAGACCTTGCACCCCGACTGGCTGTCCCGTCCTGCGCCCGAGGTCGCCCGAAACCTCCTGCCGCTGTCGCCTTCGGATCTTGGCGGGCCAAAGGCGCTGCCGGGCGAAGGTGACGCGCCCGAGGTGGCAAAGGCGCGGGGCACCCTTCTGCATCGTCTGCTCGAGCTGTTGCCCGGCACCGCCCCTGAACACTGGTCAGAAATCGCCCGCGCGCTGTGTGTGGACGGGTTCGATCCAGACCAGCTTCTGGCAGAAGCATCCGCCGTGCTGGGCCGCCCAGACTTGTCGGTGCTTTTCGCGCCCGACACTCTGGCCGAAGTGGCGCTGACCGCAACGCTTGACGGGCGTCAGATCGAAGGCGTGATCGATCGTCTGGTGCTGTCTCCCGGGCAGGTGCTTGCGGTTGACTTCAAGTCCAACCGCGTGGTTCCCGCCACACCCGCGGCGGTTCCGGATGGCATTCTTCGGCAGATGGGGGCCTATGCCCATGCGCTTGGGCAGATCTATCCCGACCGTCTCATCAAGACAGCCATCTTGTGGACGGCGGGGCCCAGTCTCATGCCGCTTGATGCCGCGATGGTGAGCGCCGCGTTGAAGCGGGTCCCGGTCGCTTGACCTTTCGCCTGCCAGTGCCTAGCTTCGAGAGCTGATACATTCCATTCAGGAGATATGACATGGGCGCTGCGACCGTTGCTGTCACCGACGCCACCTTCGACGCCGAAGTCCGCAATTCGGACATCCCCGTCGTGGTGGATTTCTGGGCCGAATGGTGCGGTCCCTGCCGCCAGATCGGCCCCGCACTGGAAGAGCTTGCCACCGAATACGCGGGCAAGGTGAAGATCGTGAAGGTCAATGTGGACGAAAACCCGGACAGCCCGGCCCAACTGGGTGTGCGCGGGATTCCGGCGCTGTTCCTCTTCAAGGACGGGCAAGTCGTCTCCAACAAGGTCGGCGCGGCCCCCAAGGCAGCCTTGGCCACTTGGATTCAATCGGCGATCTGAACCTCGCCACCAGATGGAAAAGGGCGGTCCTCCGGGGCCGCCCTTTTGTTTTGCGCCTCCGTCGCCATATAAGGAGGCAGAAGACGGAGGCTGAGTGATGGCGGAAGACAAATTTCCCGGCTGGCATGGAACAACCATTCTTGCGGTCAGACGGGGGGGCGAAGTTGTGGTGGCCGGGGACGGACAGGTTTCCCTTGGCCAAACCGTGATCAAGGGCAGTGCCCGCAAGGTGCGTCGGTTGTCTCCGGGCGGGCATGATGTGGTCTGCGGATTTGCGGGCTCCACCGCTGACGCGTTCACATTGCTGGAACGTCTTGAGAAAAAGCTTGAATCGGCCCCCGGCCAACTGGCGCGGGCCTGTGTCGATCTGGCGAAAGACTGGCGCATGGACAAATACTTGCGCAATCTCGAAGCAATGCTGATCGTCACCGACGGGCGTGAGCTTTACGTCATCACCGGCGCGGGCGATGTGCTCGAACCAGAGCATGACGTTGCCGCCATCGGATCGGGCGGCAACTTCGCGCTGGCCGCCGCGCGCGGCCTGATGGAAACCGACCTCCCCGCCGAAGATGTCGCCCGAAAAGCAATGGCCATCGCAGCCAGCATCTGCGTTTACACCAACGGAAACCTGACGGTGGAACGGATTTCGGCGGCATGATCGAACCCCAAGACCTCCGTGCCGCCGTCCAGCGCGGCCTGCTCACCGAGGCACAGGCGGCAGGACTGACGGGCATTGCCGAAGCGCGTCGGCAAGCGGTCGCGGGGGTAGAGCCGGGCGAAGAGCCTTTCGTGCTCTTCAAAGGCTTCAACGAGATCTTCATCGTCATCGGCCTGTCGATCCTCTTCGTGGGCTGGATCGGTGTGACCGCCGTTCTGGGCGCAGAGGTCTTTGGCCCCGGTGACCTCGATACCGTCTTGGTGGCCGCTGTCACCTTGTTCGGCCTCGCAGCGGTTCAACGGTATTTCACCCTGACCCGGCGGATGATCGCGCCCTCCATCGCCTTGGCCCTCATGACCGCCCTGACGGCATGGGTGCTCGGGTCTGCCGTGGCTCATCTGCTGGGCATGCAAGACCTCATGGCTTCCGCGTTTTCCTCGGCAGTCATCGCCGCCACGATGCTCTTGCATTACCGCGCCTTCCGCGTGCCCTTCGATGCGGCACTCATCGCAACGGCGGTTTTCTCCACCGTCTGGACGCTGCTGGCGGGGGGCGGCGTTCTTCCCGAAGATGGGATCAGCCTGCTTCACCTGTCGGGAAGCGGCCCATTGGCCGTGCTGTCCCTCGTCTTCGGGCTGATGACCTTCGCGCTGGCCATGCGCTTTGACATGTCAGACCCGCTGCGCGTCTCCACGCGCAACACCACGGGGTTTTGGCTGCATGTCACCGCCGCACCTGCCATCGTGAACACGACCGCCCTTTTCCTGCTGGGCCACGGGCAGGGCGGGCAACTTCTGTTGCTCCTCTTCCTCCTTGCCATCGCTGCGGTTGCGCTGGTGATTGACCGTCGGTCCTTTCTGGTCTCCGGCGCGGGCTATGCGGTCTGGCTCATCTTCACCCTTTTCGACGGATCGGCGCTGGTGATCCTTTTCCTCGGCTTCGGCCTCGTTTTCCTTGGAGCGCAATGGGATCGCTTGCGCTCTGCCTTGATGCGCGCCTTGCCAGAGTTTCCGGGCAAGGACCGTCTTCCCCCATACATGAGCACAATATGACTGACCTGACCCCCCGTGAAATCGTCTCAGAGCTTGATCGCTTCATCATCGGGCAGAACGATGCCAAACGTGCCGTCGCCGTCGCCCTGCGCAACCGCTGGCGGCGCAAACTGCTCGCCGATGATCTGCGGGATGAAGTGTATCCCAAGAACATCCTGATGATCGGGCCAACCGGCGTTGGGAAAACCGAAATCTCCCGCCGTCTGGCCAAGCTGGCCAAGGCGCCGTTCCTGAAGGTCGAGGCGACCAAATTCACCGAAGTCGGCTATGTGGGCCGCGATGTCGACAGCATCATCCGCGATCTGGTGGACGCGGCCATGATCGACACCCGAGAGCGGATGCGCGACGAGGTAAAGGCCCGCGCCCAAAGCGCGGCCGAAGATCGCGTGATCGAGGCGCTTGCGGGCAAGGACGCGCGCGAGCAAACGCGTGAGATGTTCCGGGGCAAGCTGCGCCGGGGGGAACTCGACTCGACCGTGATCGAACTCGACATCGTCGATACCTCCAGCCCGCTGCCCATGATGGGCGGCCCGGGGATGGAAATGCAGATGCAAGGCCTGCAAGACCTGTTCAAGGCCTTTGGCGGGCGCACTGTGCGCAAGAAGGTCACGGTGGCGGACAGCTATGATCTTTTGATCGGGCAAGAGGCCGACAAGCTTCTGGATGACGAGGCGGTAAAGGCCGCAGCGCTGACGGCGGTTCAAGAAAATGGCATCGTCTTTCTGGATGAAATCGACAAGATCTGCGCCCGCAGCGATGCGCGGGGCGGGGATGTCAGCCGCGAAGGCGTGCAGCGCGATCTGCTGCCGCTGATCGAAGGCACCACGGTTTCCACCAAATATGGCCCGGTCAAGACCGACCACATTCTGTTCATCGCCAGCGGCGCCTTCCACATCGCCAAGCCCTCTGACCTGTTGCCTGAATTGCAGGGTCGCCTGCCGATCCGCGTGGAACTGAAGCCGCTGACCGAAGCCGATTTCGTCCGCATCCTGACGGAAACAGAAAACGCTCTGACACGGCAATACACGGCGCTGATGGCGACAGAAGAGGTCACGGCGACATTCACGCCCGATGGCATTTCTGCCTTGGCGCGGATCGCCGCCGAGGTGAACCAATCGGTTGAAAACATCGGCGCCCGGCGTCTTTACACCATTCTGGAGCGCGTCTTTGAAGAGCTGAGCTTCTCGGCACCCGACCGCTCGGGCGAAACGGTGACAATCGACGCCGCCTTTGTCGAGGCCAATGTGGGCGCGCTGGCGCGCTCTGCCGATCTGTCGCGTTACGTTCTGTAACACAGCTCGGCAAGGAACCGTCGCCGCCCCGGATCAAGCCGCTTGACGACTGACAACGAAGCGTCAATTGGATGAGCGGTGGTTTGGGGTGGGGTCGGATCGTGCTGCGGTCAATCAAGCTGACATTGTTCCTCTGCCTCTTGGCGGCCTGCTCGCCCAGAGGGCAGATGACCTATGCCCCCGAGGCTGCCGAGATTGGCAGCGTGCGGCAGATTTTTGTCGGCACCACGCGCGGGATCGACGAAAAGGGCAATTACAGCGGCACCCGGGTGGAAGCTGTCAGCTTCGCGCGCTTTGGCGTCTCCATCCCGCCGATGCGACAGCCGGGCCAGATCAACTGGCCGCCGCGCTCCGGGAAGACCGACCCGAACACCCAATTCCTGACAACCTCGGCCGGGCGCTATCAGTCAAGCGACGATTTCCGCGCGGCCGTGGCCAAGGATCTGCGCAGCAATGGCGGCGAAGCCGTGATTTTTGTGCATGGCTTCAACAACACCTTCTCGGAAGGCGTCTATCGCATCGCGCAAATGTCGCATGATCTGGAGCTGCCCGGCACCACGCTCCACTATTCTTGGCCATCTGCGGCACAGCCCTTGGGCTATGTCTATGACCGCGACTCGGCCTTGTTTGCGCGCGACGGGCTGGAAAGGCTGCTGGTCGAGGTTGAAAAGGCCGGGGCAAAGCGGATCGTCCTCGTGGCGCATTCGATGGGCAGCGCCTTGCTGATGGAATCCTTGCGCCAGATCGCGATCCGCAATGAAAGCGATCTGCTGGATCGGATCGGCGGCGTGATCCTGATCTCCCCAGATATCGACGTGGATGTGTTCCGTGCACAGGCGTTGGCCATTCCCAAGCTGCCCGAACCCTTCATCGTGTTTTCCTCAGAACGCGACCGCATCCTGCGCTTGTCTGCCACACTGACAGGGCAATGGGACAGGCTTGGCACCCTGAACGACATCTCGCGCGTGGGGGATCTGCCAATCACCTTCCTGGATACCGCCGCCTTCAGCAGCGGCTCGGGGCACTTCAATCTGGGGGATTCACCCGCCTTGTTGCGCTTGCTGGATGGCATTCTGGCGGTGGATGCCTCGCTGGATGCAGACCGGATCAGCAGAACCGGCTTGCTTCCGGGCGCGGTGCTGACCGTGCAAAGCGCCACGCAGATCATCCTCAGCCCCGTCGTGGCAATCGGGAACGAATTGCAGCGCTAGGCCTTACCGGCCGCGCCGCAGATAGACATAATAGGCACCACCGCCGCCATGGCGCAAATGCGCCTCGGTCACTTGCAGCACGATCGGCCCCAAGGGGGGCAGGCGAAGCCATTGCGGCACCTGATGGCGCAAGGCACCGATGCGGGACGGGATCGGCCCGAAATCGGGCTTTGCTTTCCCCTTGCCGGTGATCACCAGCACCAGCCGCATTCCCTGCGCATGGGCGCGCAAGATGAAATGGGTCAGATCAGGATGGGCCTCCGCCAAGGTCAGCCCATGCAGGTCGATCCGCGCCTCTGGCATCAACTTGCCCCGGGTCATCCGGCCATAGGTCTTGGCATCCATCTGCAACCCGGCGCTCGCAAGCGATTGCGCCAAGCTCGGCGCCAGATTGTGCCCGCTGGTGCTGCGCGCCTTTTCCCCCAGCCGAAAGCGGGGCAGGGGTGCCGCGCCTTTCTCCTCGCCGGGAAAGGCGACAGGCGGGGCAGGCTCTGCTGGTGGGTGCAAGACAGACTCGGCGTTCGAATGCATCGCCCGCGCGGTGCGGGTCACCGCCTGCCAAAGGTCGAGTTCATCTGGGCGCAGACTGCGGCGGCGGGCCATGGCTTAGCCCTCCGCCACAAGCGCATAAGCGCGGTCGATGGGCAAAAGCTGGATCAGACGGCCACCATCCTTGATGCGGCCCGCTTCTTCTCCGGCCACAGCGCCTGTGCCGTAAAAGATATCCGCCCGCTGCGCGCCCTTTATCGCCCCCCCGGTATCCTGTGCGATCATCAGGCGCCGCAGCGGGTTGGCGCCCTCCTTTTCAATCCAGACCGGAGCGCCCAAGGGCACATAGGCCGGATCAATCGCCACCGTGCGCAGATCGGTGATGGGCCGACCCATCGCGCCGATCGGACCACTTTCAGGCGGAAGATCTTTCAATTCACGAAAGAACACAAAGGACGGGTTGGAATTCAACAAAGCCCGGCCCGGTTCCGGATTGGCCCGCACCCAAGCCTTGATGTCTTGCGCCGAAACATCGGCCATCGACGCCCCTCTGCGGATCAACTCCTGCCCGATGGACCGATAGGGATGCCCATTCTTGCCCGCATAGGCCACGCGCATGATGCGCCCGTCGGGCAACTTGACGCGGCCAGACCCCTGAACCTGTAGAAAATAGACCTCCACCGGATCATCCAGCCAGACCAGTTCCAGACCGCGGCCCCGCAAGGCCCCTGCCTCGATCGCCGCGCGTGGGTGAAACAGGCTCCCTTCGGAAAGCTCGGGTGGCCGGCGATACAGCGGATAGGCAAAGCGCGGCGTCCGCGCCAAGGCGCCGTTCAGCTCCGGCTCATAATAGCCCGTAAACAACGCAGGCGGGGTGCCGACGACAACCGGTCGGAACAGCAGCTCAAAAAACTGGCGCGCCTCCGCCGGATCGCCGCCAACCTCCGCCGCAAGCTTGCACAGGGGCGACCAGAGCGGGTCCGTCAACGCGGCACAGGTGCTTTGAAACACCCGCAGCGCTGCGGCATGGTCATCGTGCTCCCAGCCATCAAGTTCTTGAAACTCAAGAACCTGCGCCGAAGCAAAAGGTGCGGCCGTCAAGGCCGCACCCAGCACAAAGGCAGAGAGCGCATGGCTGACCCAACCCACCGCAGACCTTAGTCGCCAGTGGCCACAAGCTGCCAGTTGGGATCAGACGACCCCATGACACGTGCATAGGTCCAGATGTCGCGCTGGCGCTTGATTTCCTTGGCATTGCCCTCGATCACCTCACCCGCTTTGTTGCGGATGACAGAGGTCAGTTCACCAACATAACGCACCGAGATTTCGGCGCGATTTGTCTCACGGTTGAACGTCGCATTGTGCAGGGCCAATTCGCGCAACCCAACAAAGGTCGCCTCAATCGTCAGCCCTTCGGCTTCGCGGGCTTGGATCGCCTGCGCAAAGGCGGCCTCAATCTCATCGTCAAGGAAAGGGCGGATGGCATCCAGCTCGCCGCGCTCGAACGACATCAGGATCATTTCATAAGCGCCGCGCGCGCCTTGCAAGAACGTGTTCACCGAAAAGCCCGGCTCGGCCAGCTTCATCGCCGCAAGGGCCTTCGCCGCCTCGGACCCATCGGCGACGTGATCGGTGATGTCACGGTCAGGGCCGCCTTCGATCACTTCGAAATCCCGTTTGACACGCGGCCGCACATCCTCCAGCGGCACCGGCGGCTTTTCAAAGCCATCCCGCGTGCCAAGAACAGACCGCAGCTTCAGGATCAGAAAAATTGCGATCCCGGCGAGCACGAGAAGCTGGATCAGGGAAGAGTTCATTCATAACCTCGATCAAACGCCGCAATAGGCCCGGCACAATTTGGGGGGTTGGTAACTTTGACCATCGGCTCTTATGTAGGGCTGGCAGGGGGCGGTGTCTACCGCCACGCGGCCTGCATTTTCCGTTGAAGGAGGCCAAGATGCGGCTTTTCGCCCTGTTTCTGATTGTCCCGCTGATCGAGATCGCGCTTTTCATCACCGTCGGGGGCTGGCTGACCTTGTGGCCCACTCTGGGGCTCGTGCTGTTGACAGGGATCGCCGGCACCGCCCTGATGCGCTGGCAAGGGCTGAAGGTTCTGGCAGAGCTGCGGGGCGACATGGGGCAGCTGAAAAACCCGCTGTCGCCCTTGGCGCATGGGGCCTTGATCCTGCTGGCAGGATTGCTGCTTCTGACGCCCGGATTTTTCACCGATACCATCGGCTTTCTCTTGATGGTGCCCAAGCTGCGTGAAGCGGTCATTCGCTTCGTGGGCGCTCGGGTGGCGGTCCAGACCTTTGGCAGCCAACAGACGCGCTCGCACAGCCATGGCCCCACCGTGATCGACGGCGAGTTCTTTGAAGTCGAGGAAAACCCTGCGCCCAAAGGCCCTTCAGGCTGGACCCGGCATTGAGAACGGCGGGATGACCTGATAGGTAGCCACCGAAGACTGTCTCAGGGAGAACACAGACGATGGCCGAAGAGGAAATTGGCGCTGCCGCCCAGCCGCAAGCGCAGCCGCAAATCAAGATGCAGGTGCTGGCACAGTTCATCCGCGACATGTCGTTTGAAAACGCGGTGGCTCAGAAAGGCTTGAACGGCGGCGAAGTCCAGCCAGACATTCAGGTCGCTGTCAGTCTGGACGCGCGCAAGCGTCCGCAAGACCACCAGTTCGAAGTGATCCAGAAGTTCCGCGTCACCTCGAAGAACCGCGCCAACAATGAAACGCTGTTCCTGCTGGAAATCGATTACGGCGGCGTCTTTCACATCGAAGGCGTGCCGGATGAACAGATGCATCCGTTTCTGCTGATCGAATGCCCCCGGCTGTTGTTCCCGTTCATCCGCCGCATCATCAGCGATGTGACCCGCGACGGCGGCTTCCCGGCGCTGAACATCGACACCGTCGATTATCTTGCGCTCTACCGCCAAGAACTGGCGCGCCGCGCTCAGACCCAAGCGGCCCAAGGTCAGCCGAACTGATCCTGTCGCCTGTGATGTCAAAGGCCGGTCCCATCGGACCGGCCTTTTGCACTCAGCCTCGCTTCAGCCAGATGGCCTGATCGCCCAGCTTGCCCACAAAGGCCGCATGCGCCGCCATCTCCTCTTCGGTGATCCGGCTTGCAAGCGGCACCGGACGGGGGCGGGGGCGCCAATCCGCGCTGGCCTCGGCAGCGCCGGTCTGCTTGGCAGCGCCCGAAGCGGCGGCCAGCATGAAATCAGGCTGTCGGCCCCCCACCAGTTCCAGATAGACCTCGGCAAGAATTTCCGAGTCGAGCAAGGCGCCGTGCTTTTCGCGCGCCGAGTTGTCGACACCAAAACGCCGGCACAGCGCATCAAGCGAGGCTGGCGAGCCCGGAAATTTGCGACGCGCGATCATCAAGGTATCGGTGGCGCGGCTGTTGGGCAGAACCGGAAGCCCCGCGCGCTCCAACTCGAAGTTCAAGAACTTCATGTCGAAGGCCGCATTGTGAATCACAAGCTGCGCATCGCCGACAAAATCCAGAAACGCCTGCCCGATCGCCTGAAACACCGGCTTGTCGCGCAGGAATTCATCCCCCAGCCCGTGCACCTCAAAGGCTTCCTTGGGCATGGGCCGTTCCGGGTTGATGTATTGGTGATAGGTCTGTCCGGTCGGCAAATGGTTGAACAGTTCCACCGCGCCAATCTCGACGATCCGATGCCCCTCCGACGGTTCAAAACCCGTGGTTTCAGTATCAAGGACGATTTCACGCATGATGGCTCCGCAAATGTGCGATCAGGGCCTCTACATAGGCGCGTGTCTGCGCAAGCGACAGGGTTTCCACGATATGCGTGGCCCGCGCCCGCTTTTCCGCATCGGGCATCTGCCGCGCCAAGATCAAGGCGAACTGCGCCTCTGTCATCCCCGGGCGCGCCATGACACGCGCGCGCTGAACCGCCGCAGGGGCGGTGACCAGCAAGGTTGCCTCCATCTCGCCTTCGCTGCCCTTCTCGAACAGCAAGGGAATGTCGAGAACCACAAGATCTGCCGTGGCATCCGCCACAAAACCCGCGCGATCGGCAGCCACCAAAGGATGCACCACCGCTTCAAGGCGCGCCAAGGCCCCGGGTTCCGCCGCAATCCATGCGCGCAGCGCGCCACGATCAATCGCGCCTGCCAGATGCGCTGTCGGGCAGATCTCTGCCACGGCAGCAACCGCGGCGCCCCCCTTGGCATAAAGCCGGTGCACGGCCGCATCGGCATCCCAAACCGGCACTCCGGCTTCGGCAAACAGGGCGGCCGTCGTGGATTTCCCCATGCCGATCGAGCCGGTCAGGCCAAGACGAAAGGCGCTCATGACATCAGGACAGCGCGGCGTGTCTCTTCATCCACCTCTGGCCGATGGCCGAACCACCGCTCGAATCCGGGTGCGGCTTGATGAAGCAGCATCCCCAGACCGTCGACAACGGTGCATCCTTTCGCTTGGGCTTCGATCAGGAATTGCGTCATCAAAGGGGTGTAGACCAGATCTGTCACCACGGCTTCGGGGCGCAGCGCGTCAAGCGGAACGCGAAAATCCGGCTTTCCGGTCATGCCCAAAGACGTGGTGTTGACCACCGTCGCCGCGTCCTCCAGCATATTGGCCGCCTGCACCCATTCCATCACCGTAACCTTGGCGCCAAAATCCGAACGCAGCGCCTCGGCCCGTGGCCGGGTCCGGTTCGTGATCCGCACCTCTGGCACCCCCACCTCGATCAAGGCCGCCACAACGGCCCGCGCCGCACCGCCCGCGCCAAAGATCACCGCTGGCCCGGCGGCCGGGTTCCACTGCGGGGCGTTCTGCCGCAGGTTTGCGATAAAGCCCGAACCATCGGTGTTGTCGGCCTGAATCCGACCATCCTTGCGGAAGATCAGCGTATTGGCCGCCCCGATCAGGGCCGCGCGGTCGGTGATGATGACATCCGGGATCTTCAGGATCGCTTCCTTGTGCGGAATCGTCACATTTGCCCCGACAAACCCCATCTTGGGCAGCGCGTGCAGCATCGCCTGAAGGTCTGCGGGCGCAATATCCAAAGGAACATAGTGACCCCGGATGCCATAGCGCTTCAGCCAATAGGTGTGCAGGGCAGGGGAACGGCTGTGGGCGATCGGATGGCCAATCACGCCGGCAAGGGGCACACGGGGATGATCTGTCATGTCTGGATAAGACCTCTCTGACCCAAATATCCCAGAACGGGCAACAGCGGAAGACCAAGCACCGTGAAGTAATCCCCATCGACCGCAGAAAACAAGCGCGATCCCTCTTCCTCGAGCTTGTAGGCCCCCACGCTGTCGCGCACCGAAGGCCAGTTGCGCGCCAGATACGCATCAAGATAGGCGTCCGAAAACGACCGCATGGTCAGCTTCGTTTCGGCAACGACACGCCAGACAGGCCGCGCCGCTTCATAAATCACGACCGCCGACCACAGGCTGTGAACCTTGCCCCGCAAAAGGCGGAGCTGCTCGCCAGCCTCTTCAACACTGGACGGTTTTGAAAAAACTTTCCCTTTAAGATCAAGGACCTGGTCGCATCCTATCACAAGGTCTTCGGGACAGCGTTCGGCAATCTTCCGGGCTTTCAGCTCTGCAAGCGTATCCGCCATGTCGCGCGGCTTTGCCGCCTCGGCTTCCAGACTTTGCCGGATCGACTCTTCATCGATCCGCGCTGGCTGCACGACGACGCTGACCCCGGCAGAGATGAGAAGATGGTGTCGTATCGCAGAGGTGGAGGCGAGAATAAGGCGCATGGCAGCGGGGACAGCTCTGTGGATATCTGTGCTTTGTTCTTGTGGCGGAGATTGTGCGCAGGACGCGATATGACGCAAAGGAGCGGCAGGGCAGGGCAGTTGTCAAGCGTGAGTCAAAAGATATCCCACTGTGCACGCCGGAATGCGACGGCTGTGGGAAAGCCGCAAAGCCCCTGTCGCAGTGTCGCGGCGTGGATGTTTTCTCCACCAAAGTCCACAAAGCTAACATTATGAATTTCAATAGAATTTAAAAAGTTTTCCACAGAAAAGGTGACTTATCCACCGACTTATCCCAGAAAGCCCGTCTGTGGAAAATCAGTTGGAAAAACGCTGAAATTCTGTTTTCCACAGGCCCTACATCTACATTCCTTTTCTCTCTTTATTTTAATAAAGAAGATGAGATCGTGAGGTGAGATGACCGAAGTTCTGACAAACTGGTATTTTTGGGTGAAGTCCTTGCACGTCATCTCGGTGATCGCGTGGATGGCGGGGCTGTTCTATCTGCCCAGATTGTTCGTTTACCATGTCGAGGCGGTCGCCCAAGGCAGCGACACGGACCGCTTGTTCCAGACGATGGAGCGCCGTTTGCTGAAAGCGATCATGAACCCGGCGATGATCTCAACCTGGATCTTCGGGCTGAGCCTTGTGGCCACGCCCGGAATTGTGGACTGGACGATGATCTGGCCATGGGTCAAGGCCGCGTCCGTTCTGGCGATGACCTGGTTTCACATGTGGCTTGCCAAACAAAGAAAATCCTTCGCGGCGGGCAGCAATACGCTGACAGGGCGGCGATACCGCCTGATGAACGAGGTGCCGACGCTGCTATTGCTGCTGATCGTCTTCTCGGTGATCGTGAAGTTCTGATTTCTTGACTTTTTCGCGCGCGGTCTGTATCGCGCCAGACAAGGGCCGTCCGGTCTTTGTTTTTCCCTTCGATGTGGTGTCGCTGTTTGTCTGCGTGACAAGCTGCAAAAGGACTATTCCATGACTGTAGAGCGCTTGAACCTTGCCGATTTGAAGGCAAAGACACCTGCTGATCTTCTCGCGATGGCGGAAGAGTGGGAAATCGAGAATGCGCCCAGCATGCGCAAGGGCGAGATGATGTTCCAGATTCTCAAGGAACATGCCGAAGAAGGCTTCGAGATCGGCGGCGACGGCGTTCTAGAGGTTCTGCAGGATGGCTTTGGCTTCTTGCGCAGCCCCTCTGCCAACTATCTGCCGGGCCCGGATGATATCTATGTCAGCCCTGACATGATCCGCCAGTTCAGTCTGCGGACCGGCGATTCGATCGAAGGGGTGATTCAGGCCCCGCGGGAAAACGAGAAGTATTTCAGCCTGATCAAGGCCACCAAGATCAACTTCGATGATCCGGAACGCGCCAAGCACAAGGTGCACTTCGACAACCTGACGCCGCTGTATCCGGATGAACGGTTGCGGATGGAAGTGGATGACCCCACCGTCAAGGATCGTTCGGCCCGCATCATTGATCTGGTCTGTCCGATCGGCAAAGGCCAACGCGCGCTGATCGTGGCGCCTCCGCGCACGGGTAAGACGGTCTTGCTTCAGAACATCGCGCATTCGGTGGCCACAAATCATCCGGAATGCTACCTGATCGTGCTTCTGATCGACGAGCGGCCGGAAGAAGTGACCGATATGCAGCGCAGCGTGAAAGGGGAGGTGGTTTCCTCCACCTTTGATGAACCTGCCACACGCCACGTGGCTGTTGCCGAAATGGTCATCGAGAAAGCGAAGCGGCTTGTGGAACACAAGCGGGACGTTGTGATCTTGCTTGATTCGATCACCCGTCTGGGGCGGGCCTTCAACACGGTGGTGCCGTCTTCGGGCAAAGTGCTGACCGGCGGGGTGGATGCCAATGCCTTGCAGCGTCCGAAGCGGTTTTTCGGCGCCGCGCGCAATATCGAGGAGGGGGGCTCGCTCACCATCATCGCGACGGCGCTGATCGATACGGGAAGCCGCATGGATGAGGTGATCTTTGAAGAATTCAAAGGCACCGGCAACAGCGAGATCGTTCTGGACCGGAAGGTTGCAGACAAGCGGGTTTTCCCTGCCATCGACATTCTGAAATCTGGCACGCGCAAGGAAGATCTTCTGGTCGAGAAGACCGATTTGCAAAAGACCTATGTCCTGCGTCGAATCCTCAACCCGATGGGAACCACGGATGCGGTGGAATTCCTGATCTCGAAATTGAAGCAGACCAAGTCGAACGCCGAATTCTTCGATTCGATGAATACGTAACGCGCAAAGCAGAGCATCACAGATGGCGGACACAATCTTCGCGCTGGCAACAGCTCGCGGCAAGGCTGGTGTTGCCGTCATCCGGGTTTCCGGCCCAAAGGCTTTGGAGGCCGCCTCGGCTTTGGGTGTGCAAGGGCTGACGCCCCGGCGCGCCAGCCTGCGGGATCTGGTCTTTGAAGGGGACGCGATCGATTCGGGGATCGTGATTTATTTCGAGCCGGGTCGCAGCTTTACGGGCGAAAAAGTTGTTGAATTTCAAATACATGGCGGCGAATCGGTGGTTTCTGCGCTTCTTTGGTCGCTGGAGAGGGTGCCCGGCCTGAGACTTGCCGAGGCAGGCGAATTCACGCGCCGCGCCTTGGAAAATGGCATGATGGATTTGACGCAGGTCGAGGCGCTTGCCGATTTGATCGATTCAGAGACCGAAGCGCAGAGGCGGCAGGCTCAGGCTGTGCTCAAGGGTGCGATTGGTCAGAAAGCTGCCGCTTGGCGCAAGGATCTGATCCGTGCGGCGGCGCTGATCGAAGCCTCTCTCGATTTTTCAGAAGAAGATGTTCCGGAAAATGTTGTTCCGGAAGTTCTTGCGCTTGTATCCGGGCTTCGTGACGCATTTCGTTTGGAACTGACGAAAAGCGAGGGCACCGAACGGGTGCGCGCCGGATTCGAGGTTGCGATCATCGGCGCGCCGAATGCCGGAAAATCCAGTCTTCTCAATGCGCTGGTTGGTCGAGAGGCCGCGATTACGTCATCGATTGCTGGAACCACGCGGGACATCATTGAAGTCCGCATGGAGATCGAGGGCTTGGCCGTTACCCTGCTTGATACCGCCGGGCTCCGGGAGACAGAGGACGAGATTGAAAAGATCGGCGTTGACCGCGCAAAGCAGCGCGCCGAAGCGGCCGATCTCAGAGTTCTGGTTTTGGCTCCCGAAGATTTGACCGATGTTCCTTATTGGACAGAGCAGGACATTGTCGTTCGGAGTAAGGCAGACCTTGTCCCGCAAGAGGGTGCGATTTCGGCCAAAACAGGCCAGGGTTTGGATGATCTGGTCAAAACCATTGGCCTGCGCTTAAAGGACAGGGTATCAGGCTCAGGGATTCTGATCCGTGAACGCCACCGCGCCGCTTTGAAGACAGCGTTCGAATCCATGGAGTCCGCCAGAAGTTCGTTGTATGGTGAAGCTCCGCCTTTGGAACTGGTGGCAGCGGACATCCGGATGGCTGCGCATGCGCTCGACCTGTTGGTGGGGAAAATCGGAGTTGAAACGCTGCTTGATGAGATCTTCAGCAGCTTCTGCATCGGAAAGTAGGATTGTTTCACGTGAAACATTTTGATGTCATTGTGATCGGTGGGGGACATGCGGGAACAGAGGCGGCTTTCGCGGCTGCCCGTACAGGCGCGTCCGTAGGCTTGGTGACCCAGAAACTCAGCTCCATCGGGATGATGTCCTGCAACCCCGCCATCGGAGGCTTGGGAAAAGGCCATCTTGTACGCGAGATTGATGCCTTCGACGGGCTGATGGGACGGGCCGCAGATGCGGCTGGCATTCAATTTCGGCTTTTGAACAAAAGAAAAGGGCCTGCCGTGCAAGGCCCTCGCGCACAGATTGATCGAAAACTGTACCGTCAGTTTGTGCAATCAGAGCTTCGTCTCACCAAAGGCCTGACGCTCATCGAAGGCGAGGTGGTGGACCTTCTGGTGGAATCCGCGCAGGTCACAGGCGTTTTGTTGGGGAACGGCGAACGCGTCGCCGCGCCCGCCGTGGTTTTGACGGCGGGAACTTTCCTGAATGGTCTGATTCACATCGGCCAAGACCGTCATTCTGGCGGGCGGATGGGCGATGATGCGTCTCTTCGGCTTGGAGACCGTCTGAACGATCTTGGCTTGAAACGCGGCCGTTTGAAAACTGGGACGCCTCCACGCCTTGATGGAAAGACCATCGACTGGTCCATGCTTGAGATGCAGGCCGGTGACGAAGTTCCGACGATGTTCTCTTTTCTCAATACCCGGCCCGTGGCGCGGCAGATTTCCTGCGGCATCACCCGCACAAATGAGAAAACGCATGAGATCATCCGGGCCAACTTGTCAAAATCTGCCATGTATGGCGGCCATATCGAAGGCGTCGGGCCGCGGTACTGCCCTTCGATCGAAGACAAGGTGACGCGTTTTTCCGATAAGGATGGGCATCAAGTCTTTCTGGAGCCTGAAGGATTGGACGACGACACCATCTATCCCAATGGCATTTCGTCCTCCCTCCCGATTGACGTGCAAGAGGCCTATGTTGCCTCGATCCCAGGGCTTGAACACGCCAGAATTCTTCAACCCGCTTACGCGATCGAATACGACTATTTCGATCCACGCGCCCTGTCGCCATCGCTGGAACTTCCAGATCTGCCCGGGCTCTTCCTCGCCGGCCAAATCAATGGGACGACGGGATATGAAGAGGCGGCGGCGCAAGGGCTTTGTGCCGGATTGAACGCGGCACAACTTGCCCTTCAAAAGCCCAGTGTCACCTTCCATCGCTCTGACAGTTACATCGGCGTTCTGATTGATGATCTGCGCACAATGGGGGTGACAGAGCCTTATCGCATGTTCACCTCTCGGGCTGAATTCCGGCTTTCGTTGCGGGCGGATAATGCGGATCAGCGTCTTACGGCGCGCGCCATTGATCTTGGTATGGTCAGCGAAGAACGCGTTGGCGCCTTTACCCAAAAACTCGATCGTCTTGAAAAAGCAAAAGCCGCGTTGGATAGCCTGAGTTTCACCCCGAGGGAACTTTTGGCCTTTGGTCTCCAGGTCAGCGCTGACGGCACCCGCCGGTCCGCGCTTGAAGTGTTGGGCGCCTATCCGATGTCGCCGGAAGAGCAAACCCGGTTGGTCCCCATGCTTGATGATCTTTCGCCCGAAACACGAGAGCAATTGATCCGTGACGCGATGTATGGGCGTTATCTCACTCGGCAGTCAGAACAGATTTCACAACTCAAAAGGGAAGAGGCGACCGAAATCCCGCATGATTTTGCCTATGCCTCCATGTCTGGCTTGTCTGGGGAGCTGAAGTCAAAGCTGACTGTGCGCCGTCCGGCATCTTTGGCAGAAGCCGCCAAGATCGAAGGAATGACACCTGCAGCATTGGCGTTGATCCTCGCCAACTTGCGCAAACACACCGCGTCACGGGCCGCTGTATGATGTCATCGGTGGAAAGATCTTTCGCAGGAAATGTTTCACGTGAAACAATGGAACGTTACAACCTCCTCGAAAGTCTCGTCAAAAAATGGAACCCGGCCATAAACCTGGTTTCCAAGGAAAGCGTCGCTCACCTCTATGACCGTCACATCCAAGATTCTGCCCAGCTATTTTACCTTGCCAATTGCACCTCAGGGCTATGGTGTGATCTGGGCAGCGGTGGCGGATTCCCCGGACTCGTCATCGCAATCCTCATGAAAGGGGAGGGTGTTGCCGCCAACCTGACGCTTGTCGAATCCGATGCGCGCAAATGTGCATTTCTCCGAGAAGCAGCGCGTCAACTCGACCTTGATGTCGCGGTTTCGAACCACAGGATCGAGGAATTGCCGCCCTCTCACGCAGACTATCTTTCTGCAAGGGCACTCTCGTCCCTCACAAACCTGTGCGCCTTCGCAGATCGCCACCTTGCTGCCAACGGCACCGCATTTTTTCCGAAAGGAGAGCGCTTTGCCGCCGAGGTTGAAGAGGCGAAACGGCTCTGGACCTTCGATCTTCGTGTTCATCCCAGCATCACTCATCCCGCCGCCGCGATCCTTGAACTGAAGAATATTCGCCATGTCTGATGTCGCCTCACGCACCGCGCCTCGTGTCATCGCCATCGCCAATCAGAAAGGGGGCGTGGGCAAAACCACGACCACGATCAACCTCGCCGCTGGACTTGTCGAGTTTGGCTATAAAGTCCTGGTCATCGACATTGATCCTCAGGGAAATGCGTCGACAGGCCTCGGCATCTCCGCCGAGAACCGGCACCGCACCAGTTACGATCTGCTGCTCGAACAGGCCAAGCTGGTGGATCTCATTCAAAGTGGCTCGGTGCCGGGCATTTTCGTATGCCCCGCCAATGCAGATCTCGCCTCCGCCGATATCGACCTCGTGGCCAGCGAAAAGCGCTCTTTTCTGCTGTCGGATGCCATCCGAGACGCCGCCTTCTTGTCGGAAGCCTTCGATTTCGTGCTGATCGATTGCCCGCCGTCCTTGTCGCTCCTGACCGTCAATGCGCTGGTGGCCGCGGAATCCGTCTTGATTCCCTTGCAAAGTGAGTTCTTCGCGCTCGAAGGCCTCTCGCAACTGATGCTGACAATCCGAGACATCCGAAAATCCGCCAACCCTCGCCTGCGCATCGAAGGGGTTTTGGTTACGATGACAGACAGCAGGAACAGGCTGTCCCAACAGGTTGAGGCGGACGCAAGGGCAAATCTGGGCGATATGGTCTTTGCAACCACGATTCCCCGCAATGTCAGGGTCTCCGAGGCACCCTCCTACGCGCTGCCTGTGCTCCAATATGATCCGACATCAAAAGGGGCCGAGGCCTATCGCCGCCTGTCACTCGAGATCATTTCGCGCCGGCCCAACGGGCGCGCCGCCTGAAGAAGAAAGAGCAGTTATGGACAAAAAAGCAGACCGCAAAGGGCTAGGGCGCGGCCTCTCCGCATTGATGGCGGATGTGAATTTGCTGAAAGGCGATGTCGAGCCCCGTGAGGGCACAGCGCCAATCCCCGACACAACGCTGCCGATCGAGCTTGTCTTCCCCAACCCAAATCAGCCGCGCAGAGATTTCGACCCCGAGCTCTTGGAAGAACTCGCCGCGTCGATCCGAAGCCGAGGCATCATCCAGCCGTTGGTCGTGCGGGCCATCAAGGGCCGTGAGGCTTACGAAATTGTCGCGGGCGAGCGGCGGTGGCGCGCCGCGCAGATGGCGCAACTCCACACGGTTCCGGTGGTCATCCGCGACTTTTCGGATGATGAGGTCCTCGAAATCGCGATCATCGAGAACATTCAGCGCGCCGATCTCAACGCGGTGGAAGAAGCGCTCAGCTTCCGGCAGCTGATGGAAAGCTATGGGCATACGCAGGAAAAACTCGCGGAAGCCCTGTCAAAAAGCCGCTCTCACATCGCGAACACGATGCGTCTGCTCACCTTGCCAGATGATGTTCTGAACATGATCCGGGCCGGCAAGCTGACCGCCGGCCACGCCCGTGCCCTGATCGGCACACCCGAACCCGCTGCCTTGGCGGCCAAGGTTGTGGGCGGCGGCCTCTCGGTCAGGGAAACGGAAAAACTCGTCAAAAGCGCCCTGTCGCAGCCCGCAAAGCGCGCGCAGAAATCCGGTCGCTCCGAAAAAGACGCCGATACCCGCGCGATAGAGGCCGATATCAGTGCGAATTTGCGCATGACCGTGACCATCGATCACGACTCTGCGGGGGAAGGCGGAACCCTTCGCATCCGCTACGCCAATCTGGATGAGCTGGATATGCTCTGCCAAGTCCTCTCTGTCATTCCCCGCGATTTTGCGAAGTAAACAGCCCCCAAGAAGATGTTCACCGCTCAGATCCGGTGAACATCTCGTTCTCATCAGAGACCAGAAAAGCCCAAAAGCGCGCTCAGTCCACGCGAAAGGGCAGGGGCCTCACGCGATCAAAAGCTGTTTGATCACCCAATTCAGCACCAACCGCCCCGCAGGTGTCGCGCAAATCCTGCCCTCGGCCACGGAGATCAGCCCCAAACCGCGCAATTCCTCGATCGCGGATGCCGAGACTGCACTTCCCCCGATGCTCTCATACTCGGCCAGCTCGACACCCTCCGTCACCCGCAGACCCATCATCATGAATTCCTGCGCATGCTCTTCGGCACTCAGCTGCACATGGTCTCCCTCGATCACCTCACCCGCCCGCGAAAGCCAGGCTGTGGGCGCCGCCGGGCGCTGCGTGGCATAGCGCGCGCCTGCCTTGGTGGTGATCCGTCCATGCGCCCCGGGGCCGACCCCGACGTAATCCCCCCCGTTCCAGTAAATTAGATTGTGCCGAGATTCATGCTCCGGCCGCGCATGGTTCGAGACTTCATAGGCCGCATAGCCTTCTGCCGCGCAAAGATCCTGCGTGATCTGATACATATCGGCCGCCAGATCTTCGACCGGCAGCCCCTTCAGCTGGCCCTTGTCGAACCGCGCGGCAAACACAGTGCCGGGCTCGATCGTCAGCTGATACAGCGACAGATGGCCATTCGCCATCTGCAACGCCTGTTGCAACTCCGCCTCCCATGCCCGCAGGCTCTGATCCTGCCGCGCATAGATCAGGTCGAAACTGGTCCGGTCAAACACGGCCTGAGCGGTGGCAATCGCCCGCTGGCCTTCGTCGGCACTGTGCATGCGCCCCAAGCGCCGCAGGTCATTGTCGTTCAGGGCCTGAATGCCGACAGAGACCCGATTAACCCCGGCGATGCGGAAATCCCTGAACCGCTCAATCTCAACCGAGGTCGGATTGGCTTCCAAGGTGATCTCGATATCATTCGCGGGCGTCCACAAACGGGTCGCTTCATCAATGATGGCGGCCACCGTCGCCGGAGGCATCAAGGACGGCGTCCCCCCGCCAAAGAAGATGCTGCTCAGGTTGCGGTCCGGCGCTTCGCGCGCATAGCGCCGCAACTCCGTCAGATAGGCCAAACGCCATGCATCCTGATCAACCGATGCCGAAACATGGCTGTTGAAATCGCAGTAGGGGCACTTGGACTGGCAAAAAGGCCAATGCACATACAGACCGAACCCGGCCTTTTGCCATCTTTCCATCATGAGCTCGCCTTCTCAGCGTTAAAGACGCACCGGGCGCAAAAGCGCCCGACGGTCAGGAAAAGCAGTGCTTTACGAATTTTTCAAAGGCGTCCGCCCGGTGACTGATCTTGCCCTTTTCCGCAAGGCTCATCTCGGCAAAGGTCACATCATAGCCATCGGGTTGGAACATCGGGTCATATCCATGTCCCTCGGCCCCCCGCATCGGCCAGACCAGCCGTCCGCCAACCGCGCCTTCGAAAATCTCCTCGCGCCCATCCGGCCAGGCAAGAACCAGCGTGCAGCGAAACTGCGCTTTGCGGGGCTCCGCCGCCTGCGCCGCCTCGCAGGCCTCCCACGTGCGCGTCATCGCCAAGGTAAAATCGCGTCCTTGCGGCGTTTCTGCCCAATCTGCCGTGTAAACACCCGGCGCGCCGTTCAGCGCATCCACGCAGATCCCGGAATCATCCGCCAAGGCGGGCAGCCCGCTGGCCTGTGCCGCCGCATGCGCCTTGATCCGCGCATTTCCCACAAAACTATCCTCGGTTTCCGCCGGCTCAGGCAGGCCCAGTGCCGCAGCCGAGATCACCTCAACCCCATAGGGCTGAAGAAGCGCCGCAATCTCCTCCAGTTTTCCCTTGTTGTGGGTTGCAATCAACAACCGCGTGCCAAGATCGGCCCGGGCGGTCATCGTGCCACCGCCGCGCGCTGCGCTTCAACCAACGCGGCAGAGCCTTGGTCGGCAAGGTCCAGCAACTGCATCATCTCCTCACGTGAAAATGACGCGCCTTCCGCCGACATCTGCACTTCGATCAGGCGGCCCCGCCCGGTCATGACAAAGTTGCCATCCGTCCCGGCCGCCGAATCCTCTGGATAATCAAGATCCAAAACCGGCTGACCCGCATAGATGCCGCAAGACACGGCGGCCACATGGTCAATGATCGGGTCACTCACGATGGCGCCGGTGCTCAGCAATTTGTTCACGGCCAAACGCAAAGCCACCCACCCGCCGGTGATCGAGGCACAGCGCGTGCCGCCATCGGCCTGCAAAACATCACAATCCACCACGATCTGCCGCTCACCCAAGGCGCTGCGATCCACGCCGGCGCGCAAAGACCTTCCGATAAGCCGTTGAATTTCTTGCGTTCTTCCGCTCTGCTTGCCCAAAGCGGCTTCCCGCCGCGTGCGGCTGTTGGTGGCGCGGGGCAACATGCCATATTCGGCCGTCACCCATCCCAGCCCCGTGTTCTTCAGGAAAGACGGCGCCTTGTCCTCGATCGTCGCCGAGCACAGCACATGCGTATCCCCAACCTTGATCAGGCAAGAGCCTTCTGCGTGCCGCATGACGCCCGTTTCGATTGAGATAGAGCGCATTTGGTCCAGTTTCCGGCCAGAGGGACGCATGTTTTCTTCCTTTCTATGGGTCAAGGGCAGATATGCGCGTCGAACCTTGCGATGCAACCCCGATTGACCACGCCGCCCATCGGAATACTCTGGTTCCACAAGAGGAGTCACACATGACTGACGGTGCCAATCTGCTCAAGGAAATGAATGACCGCTCTCGTGAAGTGTTTCGCCGTGTCGTCGAGGGCTATCTCACGAATGGAGAGCCGGTCGGATCGCGCAGCCTGACCCGAAGCATGACCGAAAAGGTCTCGGCCGCCACCATCCGCAATGTGATGCAGGATCTGGAATATCTCGGCCTGCTGGACAGTCCGCATGTCTCGGCAGGCCGCATTCCCACCCAGCGCGGCCTGCGCATGTTTGTCGATGGGTTGCTGGAAATCGGGGCGGTCGCGCAGGAAGACCGCGAAAAGATCGACGCCACCTTCGGCGAGTCCGACCGGGATGTGGCCTCTTTGCTCGATCAGGTCGGCTCCGCGCTTTCTGGCATCACGCGCGGCGCCAGCCTTGTCCTGTCGCCGAAACGCGAAGCCCCGATCAAGCACATCGAATTCGTCAGCCTGTCCCCCGAGCGGGCCTTGGTGGTTCTGGTGTTCGGGGACGGGCATGTCGAAAACCGCCTGTTCACCCCGCCGCCCGGCCAAACGCCGTCTTCCATGCGCGAAGCCGCAAACTTCCTCAACGCTTTGGCCGAAGGCCGCACCTTGTCCGATCTGCGGCGCACCATGGCGCAAGACATCGACCGGCACCGTCAGGAAATCGACGTTCTCGCGCGCGAACTTGTCGAAAGCGGCCTCGCGATCTGGGACAGGGGTGGCACCGATGCCGCGCGTCTGATCGTCCGTGGCCGTGCGAACCTGCTGGACGGCGCAACCGAAGGGGCCGAGATCGACCGGATCAGAACCCTCTTCGATGACCTTGAACGCAAGCGTGACATCGCCGACTTCCTCGAATTGACCGAGGCAGGCGATGGTGTGCGCATTTTTATCGGCTCAGAGAACAAGCTTTTCTCACTTTCGGGTTCCTCTCTGGTGGTGTCTCCCTATATGAACGCTGATCGTAAGATCATCGGCGCCGTCGGTGTGATTGGTCCGACGCGGTTGAATTATGGCCGCATCGTTCCGATCGTCGACTATACGGCGCAGCTTGTCGGCCGGATGGTATCCGAGCGGGGCAAGGGATGATCTCCCAAAGGTTTGTGTAAGGAAGACGAAAAGATGGCACAGGACAACCCAAGCCCGGACGCGGCAGAGATCGGTGAGATCGAGGATTTTATCGAAGCCGAAGAACTCGATGCTTTGCGGGCAGAACGTGATGAGCTGCGCGATCGTTTCATGCGCGCGCTCGCCGATGCCGAAAACTCCCGCAAGCGCGCCGAGCGTGACCGTCGTGAGGCCGAGCAATATGGCAGCACCCGTCTGGCGCGCGATCTTTTGCCCGTGTTCGACAATCTGAAACGCGCGCTCGATGCCGCCACCGATGAAACCCGCACGCAGGCGGCAGCCCTCATCGAAGGTGTGGATCTGACGTTGCGCGAACTCACCAATGTGATGACGAAACACGGGGTGACGCCGATTTCCCCCGTCGCGGGCGATACCTTCGATCCGCAACTGCATCAGGCGATGTTCGAGGCACCGGTTCCCGGCACCAAGGCCGGGCAGATCATTCAGGTGATGACCGAAGGTTTCATGCTGCACGATCGTCTGCTGCGCCCGGCACAGGTCGGCGTCTCTTCCACCCCGGCAAACTGAAGGCACAGCTCCGTTGCGGCGTGCGCGGCACGGCCGAGTGCCGCCATCCGGCATGATCCGGGCAAAAAAACGCCGGACCCCACAGGGGGGTCCGGCACGCGTGCTGAAAAGGCCTTGGTCCAATCGTCCGGCGCCGCCACCGGCGGCCAATGTCATACGGGGACCCCAGATCCTCCCGCAGCAGGGCAAGGCACCCCCAAGGTCAGGGAAGCTCTCCCGGCACCCACAACAGGCTCAGGGATAAAGCCCGTTGGTGACACGCTCTTGACAGCATCATGGCGCTGGGATGGCCGCGGCCTTCAAAGCAACTGCTTCAGGTCGTAAACCAGCCGCAAAGCCTCGATCGGGGTCAGCTCATCGGGGCGAATGTCTTTCAGACGCGCCTCCACAGCCGAGTCTTTCGCAGCCGCCTTCTGCATCACGGGCGGCGGTGCGGCGCGGAACAGCGGCAGATCATCAATCAGCGCCATTTGCTTGCCACCGTCCCGGTCGCCTTTTTCCAGCGCCTCCAGCACCGCCTTGGCGCGCTCCACCACCGAAGGCGGCAGCCCGGCCAGCCGCGCCACCTGCACCCCATAGCTGCGGTCGGCGGCGCCTTTGCGCACTTCATGCAGGAAGATCACGTCGCCTTCCCATTCCTTCACCGCCACGGTGGCATTCTCCACCCCGCGCAGCTTCCCGGCCAGCGCGGTCATCTCATGGTAATGCGTCGCAAACAGTGCGCGGCAGCGGTTGCTCTCGTGCAGATGTTCCAGCGTGGCCCAGGCAATGGAAAGCCCATCATAGGTCGCGGTGCCGCGCCCGATTTCATCCAGAATCACCAAGGCGCGATCATCGGCCTGATTCAGAATGGCTGCGGTTTCCACCATCTCCACCATAAAGGTGGATCGGCCCCGCGCCAGATCATCCGCCGCACCCACCCGGCTGAAAAGCTGGCTGACAAGGCCGATATGGGCAAAGCGCGCCGGCACAAAGCTTCCGGCCTGTGCCAGCAAGGCGATCAAGGCGTTCTGCCGCAGAAAGGTGGATTTACCCGCCATATTGGGGCCGGTCAGCAGCCAGATCGCAGGCGTCGTCGCCTCTGTCAGGCTGCAATCATTGGCGACAAAAGGCCCTGCACCTTGGCGCTTCAGCGCACGCTCCACCACAGGATGCCGTCCTCCGCGGATCACAAAGGCATGGCTCTTGTCCACCACGGGCTCCACCCAATCCTCCGCGGCGGCCAGATCGGCAAGCCCCGCCGCAAGGTCGATCTCGGCCAAGGCGCGGGCGGTGGCGCCAATCGGCCCGGACCTGTCCAGAATCGCCTGTTTCAGGCTGTCGAAATGCCGCCGCTCCAGCTCCAGCGCATGGTTGCCCGCGTTCAGAATGCGGGTTTCAATCTCATTCAGCGCCACCGTGGTAAAGCGCACCTGTCCCGCCGTGGTCTGCCGATGGATGAACAGCTCTGGCTTCGCCCGCATCGCCGCTTCATGGGTCGAGGTCACTTCGATGAAATAGCCCAGCACATTGTTGTGCTTGATCTTCAGCCCGGCCACACCCGACGCCGCCGCATAATCGGCCTGCATCTTCCCGATGACCGACCGCCCTTCATCGCGCAGGGCGCGGGTCTCATCCAGCTCCGGGTCAAAGCCGCTTGCGATGAACCCGCCGTCCCGCGCCAAAAGCGGCGGTTCCGCCACCAGCGCCGCCTCCAGCAGCCGGGTCAAATCCGCGTGCCCTTGCAAGGCCTCTGCCGCCTCGCCAAGAACGGCAGGGGCATGGTCCAGCAACGGATGAATCTCCAAGGCTTGTGCCAGCCCCGCGCGGATCGCCGCCAGATCGCGCGGCCCGCCCCGGTCCAAGGCCAGACGCGACAGCGCGCGGTCCATATCGGGAACCCCGCGCAACCGCGTTCTCAGCGCCTCCCGCAGGCCGCTGTCTTCCAGCAAAGACCGCACGGCCTCATGCCGTCCCCGGATGATGCCCAGATCACAGGACGGCGCCGAGATCCGCCGCTCCAGCAAACGCGCCCCCGCAGGCGTCACCGTCCGGTCGATGGCCAGCAAAAGCGATCCCTCGCGCCCCCCTGACAAGGCCTGCGTCAATTCCAGATTCCGGCGCGTCGCAAAGTCGATCTGCATCGCACCGCCCGCCGTTTCCCGCACAGGCGGCTGCAGCAGGGGAATCTTCCCCCGCTGTGTCAGATCCAGATAATCGACCAGCGCCCCCATGGCCGACACTTCGGCCCGGTCAAAGCTGCCATAGGCCTCCAAAGACCCCACCGCAAACAGCGCGCACAGACGCTTTTCCGCCGACACAGAGTCGAAACTGCCCCGGGCCAGCGGCGTCAGCGCCGCGCCAAGGTCTTCTGCGATCGGGGCCACCACCCGTTCCTGCTGATCACTGACCAAAACCTCGCGCGGGGCCAGCCGGGCCAGTTCCGGCGACAGACGGCTCACAGGGCAGGGGATCACCCGCAACTCCCCCGTCGAGATATCGACCCAAGCCAAGGCCGCCTGATCCCGCACTTCGGACCATGCGGCCAGATAATTGTGTCTGCGCGCATCCAGCAGCGCGTCCTCGGTCAAGGTTCCGGGGGTGACCAGCCGCACCACATCGCGCCGCACCACAGATTTCGAGCCACGCTTTTTCGCTTCCGCCGGGTCTTCCAGCTGCTCGGCAATCGCCACGCGAAATCCTTTGCGGATCAGCGTCAGAAGATAGCCCTCGGCGGAATGGACCGGCACCCCGCACATCGGGATCGGTTCCCCCAGATGAAAGCCGCGTTTGGTCAGCGCAATGTCCAAGGCTTCTGCGGCGGCCAAGGCATCGTCGAAGAACATCTCATAGAAGTCGCCCATGCGGTAAAACAGCAAGGCGCCGGGATTGGCTTCCCGGATCTCAAGGTATTGCGCCATCATCGGCGTCACAGTTGCGTCGTCTTGTGGCACACGTGGCCTCCCTGCTGCGCGCCGACCCTACAAAACCCGTGAGAGGGGGGAAAGACCTATCCCCCGGCAAACCGGCAGGCCCTGCGCGCAAGCCTTGGCACGCTGCAAACGGCCCCGCCCCGCGATGCTTGCCCGCGATGTTTGCCCGCGATGTTTGATTGTGTGGCGGGATTTGGCTCGTTATGACGAAACAAACCCATCAAGGAACATATGGCCCATGTCCTCGAAGAACCGTGTGACCCCCGAAGAAGCGCTTGCCTATCACCTCGAACCGCGCCCCGGCAAATACGATGTGGTCGCCTCAACACCGATGGCCACCCAGCGCGATCTCAGCCTCGCCTACAGCCCCGGGGTCGCCGTTCCGGTTCAGGCCATCGCCGACAATCCGGCCTTGGCCTATGATTACACCGTCAAGGGCAACATGGTGGCGGTCATCTCCAACGGCACCGCCATTCTGGGCATGGGCAATCTGGGCGCGCTGGCCTCGAAACCGGTGATGGAAGGCAAGGCCGTGCTCTTCAAGCGCTTCGCCGATGTGAACGCCATCGACATCGAACTCGATACCGAAGACCCGGACGAGATCATCAAGGCCGTCAGCCTGATGGGGCCAACCTTTGGCGGGATCAACCTTGAAGACATCAAGGCCCCGGAATGCTTCATCATCGAACAGCGCCTGAAAGAGATCATGGACATTCCGGTGTTCCACGATGACCAGCACGGCACAGCGGTGATCTGCGCGGCGGGCCTGATCAACGCGCTGGAACTGTCGGGCAAAAAGATCGAAGACTGTCGGATCGTCCTGAACGGGGCAGGGGCCGCCGGGATCGCCTGCCTTGAACTGCTCAAATCCATGGGCGCCAAGCATGACAATTGCATCATGTGCGACACCAAGGGCGTCATCTATCAAGGCCGCAGCGAAGGCATGAACCAGTGGAAATCGGCGCATGCCGCCAACACCCCGCTGCGCACGCTGGAAGAGGCGATGATCGGCGCCGATGTGTTTCTCGGCGTCTCGGCCAAAGGGGCCGTCACTCCGGAAATGGTCTCGAATATGGCGGAAAACCCCGTCATCTTCGCAATGGCCAACCCCGACCCCGAGATCACGCCGGAAGAAGCCCATGCGGTGCGCCCCGATGCGATCGTGGCCACCGGGCGGTCGGATTATCCCAATCAGGTGAACAACGTCCTAGGCTTCCCCTATCTGTTCCGTGGCGCGCTCGACATTCACGCCCGCGCCATCAATGACGAGATGAAAATCGCCTGCGCCCGCGCACTCGCTGCCCTCGCCCGCGAAGATGTCCCGGACGAGGTGGCCATGGCCTATGGCCGCAAGCTGTCCTTTGGCCGCGATTACATCATTCCCACGCCCTTCGACCCGCGCCTGATCTACGTGATCCCGCCTGCGGTGGCCAAGGCGGGGATGGACACCGGCGTGGCCCGGCGCCCCATCACCGACCTCAAGGCCTATGAACAAAGCCTGAAATCCCGCATGGACCCGACCGCCAGCATCCTCCAAGGCATTCATGCCCGCGCCAAACAGGCACAGGCCCGGATGATCTTTGCCGAAGGCGACGATCCCCGTGTTCTGCGTGCCGCCGTGGCCTATCAGCGCGCGGGGCTTGGCAAGGCAATCGTGGTGGGGCGAGAGCCGGATGTGCGCGAAAAGCTGGAAGCCGCAGGTCTGGCCGATGCCGTGCGCGAGCTCGAGGTCGTCAATGCCGCCAACACCCGCCACCTCGAGACCTATAAAGACTTCCTCTACAAACGCCTCCAGCGCAGCGGTCATGACGGGGAAGACATTCACCGCCTTGCCGCCCGTGACAGGCATGTGTTTTCGGCTCTGATGTTGCAGCACGGGCATGGTGACGGGCTGGTTACGGGCGTCACCCGCAAATCGGCGCATATCCTGTCGCTGATCAACCATGTCTTCGACGCCACGGCCGCCGATGGCGCGGTCGGCGTCACGGCCTTGCTGCACAAGGGCCGGATCGTTCTTGTGGCCGATACGCTGGTGCAGGAATGGCCGGAGCCGGAAGATCTTGCCACCATCGCCATCCGCTCGGCGGGTGTGGCACGCTCTCTGGGGCTCGAACCTCGGGTGGCCTTCGTCTCCTTCTCGACCTTCGGCTATCCGGTGTCAGAGCGGGCCACCAAGATGCACGCCGCACCGCGCCTGCTCGACAAGATGGGGGTTGATTTCGAATACGAAGGCGAAATGACCGTCGATGTGGCCCTGAACATGGACCAGATGAAGCATTACCCCTTCTGCCGCCTGACGGGGCCTGCCAATATTCTGGTGGTCCCTGCGCGCCACTCTGCCAGCATCTCGGTGAAACTGATGCAGGAAATGGCCGGCGCCACCGTGATCGGTCCCATCCTCACCGGCGTGAAAAAGCCGATTCAGATCTGTTCCACCAATTCCACCGTGAACGATATCCTGAACATGGCCGTGATGACCGCCTGCAAGATCGGGCAATAAAACGCACAGGGCCCGCCGGTCAGGCGGGCCCTATCCTTATGCGCAGTCCGGCGGTGTCACTTGGCAAAGACGGCCTGATTGCCCCAAAGCTGCTTCACGCGGGCATCCCGCCCACAGGCTTGCCGATAGAAACTATAGGCATTCTTCTTCTGCTTCGGCCCGGCGCGGGTCAGCACGATGTCCGAGCTTTTGTAGTAATCCTGATGATAGGCTTCGGCCTTCCAGAAGGTGCTGGCCGCAAGCACGGGGGTCACAACCTTGGTGCCCAAGCTGCGGCTGGCTTCGGCCACCGCCGCCTCGGCTGCTGCCTTTTGTGCGGCATCAGAGACGAAAATCGCTGTCCGGTAAGACGCGCCCCGGTCACAGAACTGCCCGCCATTGTCGGTCACATCCACCGATCTCAGGAACATCCCGATCAACTGCTCATAAGAAATCTGGCTGTTGTCGAAGATGATCTCGACCGCCTCATAATGCCCCTCATGGTTCTGATAGGTCGGATTCTGCGACGTGCCGCCCGTGTAACCCGAAACAACCGAGCGGACGCCCCGCACCTTTTCAAAATCCGCTTCCACACACCAGAAGCATCCGCCTGCCACGATGGCGCGTTCTGTCGCCGCATGCGCTCCACCACTCATTGCCAGCATCCCCAGCAGGGCGATGGCCATCACCATTGACACAATCCGTTGCATCTTGCGCTCCTCGTTTCCAACCGCAAAGGTTTACCCATCATGGCCCGGCGTCCACTCACCCTGCCGTGATGTCACGCAGTGGTGATCCTTGCTCTTTCCCTTGCGCGAAACAGGGCTTAGCCTGCCGGAAAATCCGGAGATCCCCATGACAGACAATGTGTCCACCCATCAGGCCGAAGACGATGCCCGCAATGAATCGATCCTGATCTGGGTGAACGGCGTGCTGAAGCCAAAGGCCGAGGCGCTGGTGTCGGTCTATGATTCCGGCTTCATGCTGGGGGATGGGGTCTGGGAAGGCATACGGCTCTACAACGGCCGCTGGACCTTTCTGGATGAACATATGGATCGCCTGTTCGAAGCGGCCAAGGCGATTGATCTTGAAATCGGGATGACCGCCGAACAGCTCATCGCGGCCGTGCATGAAACGCAGGCCGCCAATCAGATGACAACCGATGCCCATGCGCGGCTGATGGTGACCCGCGGGGTCAAGACCCGCCCGTTCCAGCATCCAAAGCTGTCACAGCGCGGCCCGACGGTTGTGATCATCATGGAACATTCGCGCCAGAAACTGCCGCGTCCGATCCGGCTGGCCACGGTGCCGCATCTGCGCGGTCTGCCGATGACGCAAGACCCAAAGCTGAACTCGCATTCCAAGCTGAACTGCATCCTCGCCTGTATCGCCGCAGAAAAGGCGGGCGCGGATGAGGCGCTGATGCTTGATGTGCATGGCTTCGTGAACACCACCAACGCCTGCAACTTCTTTATCGTGAAGAAGGGGCAGGTTTGGACCAGCACGGGCGATTACTGCATGAACGGAATCACGCGAGCCAAGGTGATCGACCTGTGCCGCGCCAATGTTATTCCGGTCTTTGAACGCAACTTCAGTCTGGTCGATACCTACAGCGCGGATGAGGCCTTTCTCACCGGCACCTTTGGCGCGCAAACGCCGGTCGGCATGATTGATGGCCGCGTGATCGGGACAGGCCAGATGGGGCCGATGACAGAGCGGATTCGCGGGCTTTATAAGGCGCTTGTCGGCGGGTGAACCGCTGCCGCCCACGTCATGACGTAAACCATACCTTTTCCCTACCTTGAACATACGGAAAACAGCCATGAAAATCGCGATGTGGTCCGGGCCGCGCAACCTCTCGACCGCGATGATGTATGCCTTTGCGGCGCGGGGCGATTGCGCGGTCTGGGATGAACCTTTCTATGCGGCCTATCTCCGCCAAACCGGCATCGACCACCCGATGCGCGACCAGATCATCGCCGCGCATGAAGATGATCCTGCCAAGGTCGCCGCGGCCTGTATCTCAGAGATCCCGCAGGGAAAAACGCTGTTTTATCAAAAGCATATGACCCTGCACATGATCCCGGAGTTTGACCGCCAGTTCATGCGCAGCCTGAAAAATGTCTTTTTGATCCGCCACCCGGCGCGGGTCGTCGCGTCCTATGCCAAAAAGCGCGAGGGCCCAACCCTTGCCGACATCGGCTTTGTTCAGCAGGCGGACCTGTTCGATCAGGTCGCCGGATGGACGGGAAAGCCACCTCTGGTGATCGACAGCGCCGACATCCGCGCCAACCCCAAAGGCGCGCTGCAACGCCTTTGCGCAGCGCTCACAATTCCGTTTAAAGACAGTATGTTACACTGGCCCGCCGGGCCAAAGCCCTATGATGGAATCTGGGCCGAACACTGGTATGGCGCGGTGCACCGCTCCACCGGTTTTGAAGATCCCGAAGGCCCGCTGCCCGACCTGCCCCCCGCCTATCAGGCGCTCGTCGATGAGGCGCTGCCGTTTTACGAAAAACTAACCGCTTACAAGCTATGAAAAAGGGCCGGAGACCCGGCCCTTTCGCAAAACGCTGGAATGGGTCTCAGCCCTTGGCCACCCGCGCATTGCGGTTGGCAATCAGCTTCAGGCGCAGCGCGTTCAGGCGGATAAAACCTGCCGCGTCTTTCTGGTCATAGGCGCCTGCGTCATCTTCAAAGGTCACATGTGCTTCGGAATACAGCGAATGCTCCGACCACCGGCCCACACAGGTGGCCGAACCTTTGTAAAGCTTCAGCCGCACGGTGCCCGACACATGTTCTTGTGATTTGTCGATCAGCGCCTGCAACATCTCGCGTTCCGGGCTGAACCAGAAGCCGTTGTAGATCAGTTCCGCATAGCGCGGCATGATGCTGTCTTTCAGGTGGCCCGCACCGGCATCCAGCGTGATCTGCTCAATCCCGCGATGCGCCTCCAGCAAGACGGTGCCGCCGGGGGTTTCGTAGATGCCGCGCGACTTCATGCCGACGAAACGGTTCTCGACAAAATCCAGCCGCCCAATCCCATGCGCCCCGCCCAACTCGTTCAGCCGGGTCAGGATCGAGGCGGGCGACATGGCTTCGCCGTTGATGGCGACAGCATCGCCACGCTCGAAAGAAACTTCAATGTATTCAGGGGTATCCGGGGCTTCTTCCGGCGAAACCGTGCGCTGATACACATAATCCGGTGCCTGTTCCGCCGGGTTCTCCAGCGCCTTGCCCTCGGAGGAGGTGTGCAGCAGGTTGGCGTCGACCGAGAAGGGCGCCTCGCCGCGCTTGTCCTTGGCAATCGGAATCTGATTGGCCTCGGCAAATTCGATCAGCTTGGTGCGGCTGGTCAGATCCCATTCGCGCCATGGGGCAATCACACGGATTGACGGGTCAAGCGCATAGGCCGAGAGTTCGAACCGCACCTGATCATTGCCTTTGCCGGTAGCACCATGCGCCACCGCATCCGCGCCATGGGCTTGCGCAATATCGACCAGATGCTTGGAAATCAGCGGGCGCGCAATCGAGGTGCCCAACAGATACAGCCCCTCATACAGCGCGTTGGCACGGAACATCGGGAAGACGTAGTCGCGCACAAATTCCTCGCGCACGTCCACGATATGGATATTCTCGGGCTTGATCCCCAGCATGATCGCCTTCTGGCGCGCAGGTTCAAGCTCTTCACCTTGGCCAAGATCGGCCGTGAAGGTGATGACTTCGCAGCCATATTCGGTCTGCAGCCATTTCAGGATGATGGATGTGTCCAGACCACCGGAATAGGCAAGGACAACTTTCTTCGGGTTCGATAGCGACTTGGATTTGGACATGACCACGCTCCCTTGGGGATTTTCGCGGGTCTAAGGCGAAACGCGGCAAAGGGCAAGAAACATGACGTATCCTTGCGACTAACCGTTCATCATCCATGCGAAGAAAAGCGCGGCCGACAGCGCAAAAAGGATCAGCGCAAGGGCGAACAGTCGGGCATAGGTTTCTCTCATCCGCTACACCATATCAAAAACTTCAGAGGTCACCTGATGGGCAGGTGTGCCCATCGAGATCAGTGCCTTTGTGGCGGCCGTAATCAGCGGCGCCGGGCCACACAGCATGTGCGGCCACGCCCGCGTGACATCTGGCAGGTGACGGGCGAGCAGGGCCTTATCGATCCGTCCGGTTTCACCCTGCCAATCTGCAGGCGCCTCTTCCGGAACATGCACGATGGTCAGGGGAATATCCTTGGCAATCTCCTCCAGCTCTTCCCGAAAAGATGCTTCTTCCAATGTGCTGTTGGCATAAATCAGGATGACCGGGCGCGGATCGTTCCGGGAATGCAGCGCGTGCAGATTTGCAAGGATGGGTGTGATCCCCACGCCGCCTGCGATCATGACAAAGCCTTCAGCCTTGGCTTCGCGGTCGATCGAAAAGGTTCCATAAGGGCCTTCCACATAAGCAACGGTGCCGGGGGCGGCCTTGGCCATCTGTTCGCTGTCATCCCCCAGTGGCTTAATCGAAAAGGAAATCTCAGGGCCACGATCTGGCGCGGTTGAAATCGTGAACGGATGGTCTCGCAATTTCCAAGGGGCGTGTCCCAAGGAAAGCCATGCGAATTGCCCCGGCTTCCATCCGCGCAACGGCGCGCCTTCGGGCCGCAAGGTCAAGGTATGAACCCCTCCGCGCTCCATCTCGTTAGAGATCACGCGCCATGGGTGACGTGCCAAAAGGAACGGCCGCACCATCCGTGACCAAAGCATGAACACGATCCAACCGGCGAATAACCCAAGCCACAGGGCCCTGGACCCCGCCATTTCCGTGTAATTTCCAACCCCGAGCACGTGAAGCAAAGCCGCTGCCGTGCCGACTGTGCCAATTGCGATGTGGATCAGCCGCCACGCCCGATAGGGAAGGTTCAAACGCTTGCGCAGTTCCGACGTCAGGATCAGCAAGCCAAAGCAGACCAAGGCCAGCCGTGCGATGGTCAGTTCCCAAGGTGCCTTCAACGGGTTCAGTGCGCCCAAGGCCGGCTCGTACCAAATGTAGAGCACACCAAAATGCAGCAGCGCGAGCGCGAGCACACCCCAACTGGCGATCCGATGCACGACGTACAGAATATCCGCGCCAAAAGGCGCGGTGATCCAGCGGATACGGCTGGTCATCGCAAACTGAAGAAGGACCATCGCCAAAGCGGCAAAGCCGCAGCCCATGGAAAATTCCCACAAAACGGCGCCGGCCTCTGGCCGATCTTCGCCCAAAAGGATGACAACAAATGGAAGCGCAATGACAGCAAACGCCATCGCCACCCAAAAGACGGTCCACGCCGCCACGCGAGACGGCTTATCATCAACGCGGATGAAAGCCTTTGGCGGAAGGGGACGGTCTGATGGGTTCATCCTGCTTGAACGGATTATCTCCCGCTTCGTTCCCTTGACGGGCGGCGAACCGAGAAAATTCTCAAACACAGTGCAAAGAGAGAAAAGCGAGGGAACGAAAACAGCTCCGCGTGATTTATCTTAAAACAACTTTGCCTGTGACCGCGCGGCCATGGTCGTGAGCGGCCGAAAGGGTAAGAAAAGACAGGTGTGGACAGTGACCAACGGCTTTGAGTCAACGCCCTATTGCGGCCCCTTCACCACGGCTGAGGCATTGCTTTCCACTTGGAATCTCGATCCGTGGCTCATCGCCATGATTACCCTGTCTTTTGGCGCCCTTCTTTTGCATCGGTCCAAGGTGGGCTTTTCCTCCGGGAAAGATAGCGCTTTGGCGATTGCTTTCGTCGGTGTCATTGTCGCGTTTGTTTCGCCCCTTTGCGCCGCCACCGTTGCCCTGTTCTCTGCGCGCGCAGTGCATCATCTGGTGCTGGTGTCGGTCGTGGCCCCAGCGCTTGCAGTCGCCTTGCCTTGGCGTGCCCTGTCGGCGCCTTTGGCGTTGGCCGCCACGACGGCAGCGTTGGTCTTGTGGCACGTTCCCGCAGTTTATGATGCCGCTTGGTCTTCTGTCGGCATCTATTGGGGGATGCAGGTCGTGACCTTGCTGCCAGCTTGGCTGTTCTGGTCTTCCATTCTTCACCCTCGGCAAAGCGGAGAAGATCTGTTGGCGCATGCGCTGGGCGTCGGAGGTTTGGCGGCGTCGATGGGGTTCATTGGCGCCGTTCTGACCTTTGCTCCCACCGGACTGTATCCCCAGCACCTGATCGGGAGCGAGGCTTTTGGCCTGACCCTTCTTGCCGATCAGCAGTTGGCTGGCCTTATCATGTGGGTTCCGGGCTTTCTTCCCTTGGCGGGGCTTGCCCTGTGGATGGTGCGACGCGGCTGGAAACAAGGGTTTGCAGCGTGATTGCGGCGCTCAAGTTCCTGCACATCGCGGCACTGCTGTGCTGGTGCGCAGCACTGATCGCGCTGCCCATTCTTTTGCACCATTACAGGGGGGCGAAGGCGCAATCGCGCTTTACCGAATTCCGTTTGGTCACGCATACAGGTTACACAGTCTTTGCAACACCTGCCGCCGTGGCCGCCATAGCCGCCGGAACGGCCTTGATCTTTGCGGCGGATGTTCGGGCTGAATGGCTTTGGGTAAAGCTGACCTTTGTCTGCGGCATGTCATTGGTTCATGCCTGGATCGGTCATCTGGTCCTGCGTTCGGGCGAGAGCGGCGGCACCTTTCGCATGCCACCGCCCCTCATCGCCATCCTCTTGGTGGTGCCGCAAATCGCGGTGGTCCTTTGGCTTGTCCTCGCAAAACCCGATGTGGCTTGGATCGGTGATCTGTTGCCTGTCGTTCTCTTGGAACCTCAGGGAGGGTCTCTGTGACTGGGTTGTGTTCCGATCTGGTAGTCAAACACCAGCTTGCCGCCGTGCCAGCCGGTGATGGCTGTCATCCCGGCGGTCACCATCGAAAGCAACGCGCCCCAAGGCAGCACAGCGGCCACGGCATCGTCCAGCCGAATGATCCAGTTGGCCCCCAGCATCGACAAAAGCATGACGGCAAGGACGAAATGCGTCCAGCTGGCCGAGCGGACGCGGATGCCTGCAACCGCCAACAGCTCCATTGTGCCGACAATGCCTGCCAGCACGCCGACACAGAACCCCACCCCGGCCGACCACAGACCAACACGGGGCCAGAATGTGTCACCCGTCCACCAGTAAAGGCCGTCCGCGGCAAAGGTACAGAAGGCAAGCGTGATGGGGAAGGCGACCATCATCGCATGCAACGGATGTCCGGCAATCGCGATCTTGGACTCTGTGACGTTGAAAGACTCGCGCTGCTGAATCGGGTCCGTCAGGCGGCGTCTGCGCGATTTCCGTGGTCTGTCTGTCATACGGCGGGGCCTCATGTTGGGAAAAACGCTCTGTACGGATACAAGACCGCGCTGGTAGGTTTGGTTCCTGTATTGGCCGGATGTCAGGGCTCGCTGTCAACGCTTGATCCAGCCGGGTCATCGGCTGACCTCATCGCAGGCCTCTGGTGGGTCATGCTGATAGGTTCTGCAGCCATAATCGCATTTGTGCTGATCCTGCTTGCTTGGGCTTGGCGCAGGCCTGAAGGCAAAGGCGCAGACGAACGCGTCTGGACGCTGGGTTTGGGCGTGGGCTTTGTGATGGCAGTGCTGGTGGCGCTGGTTGGCTACGGATTTTGGGTTGGAGAACGTATCCTGCCACGCAGCGACGGCGCCGTGCGGGTCGCGGCAGAGGCCCGGCAATGGGGCTGGGCTTTCCGTCAGCCCGGACCCGACGGCCAGCCTCTGGAAACCCAAGAGGTGCTGTATGTCCCAGCCGGTGTTCCCATCGACATCGAAATCACGTCCACCGATGTGATCCATAGTTTCTGGGTGCCACGTCTGGGCGGCAAAATGGATGCGGTGCCGGGTCGGGTGAATGTGGCCCGCCTGATGGCGCACACACCGGGCGAATACGAAGGGCTTTGTGCCGAATTCTGCGGTTTGGGCCACAGCTTCATGCGGTTCAGCGTGATCGTTTATGAACCGGGGGCGTTTCCCGACCTTTCCAACCGTCAGACCGGGGGCGCAGATGAATGACCAAACCCAATCGGTGAACCCACCGCAGCGTGCACTTACTCTGCATCGGGAGTTGACCGCCGTGTGGAGCGATCTGCCCGGTTGGCGTGGTGTGCTGGCGTCCGTCAACCATGGCACCATTGGCCTGCGCTTTATGGCCACCGCCTGCGTCTTCTTTGCCATCGGCGGGGTTTTGTCGATGTTGATCCGCGCGCAACTGGCGACCCCGCGCGGGGCTTTTCTCGACACCGCTGTGTATAACCAGATCTTCACGATGCACGGCAGCATCATGATGTTCCTTTTTGCCATCCCTATGCTCGAGGGTCTGGCACTGTGGCTCTTGCCCAAGATTCTGGGTGCGCGGGATATGGCATTCCCGCGTCTCTCGGCGCTGGGCTACTGGTGCTATCTGTTCGGGGGCACGATCATTCTCTTGTCGCTTCTGGGGGGGGTGGCGCCCGATGGCGGCTGGTTCATGTATACACCCCTGTCAGACAAAACTCATACTCCAGGCATCAACGCCGATGTCTGGCTGCTTGGGATCACTTTTGTAGAGATTTCGGCTGTGGCCGCCGCGGTGGAGATCACAGTCACCATTTTGCGCTGTCGGTCTGCTGACATGCCGTTAACCCGCATGCCGCTGATGGGGTGGTATATGCTTGGCACCAGCGTCATGATGCTGGTGGGCTTCCCTCCACTGATCCTCGGCTCCATCCTGCTGGAACTGGAGCGGGCATTCGACTGGCCTTTTTTTGACGTGACGCGGGGCGGTGATCCGCTCTTGTGGCAGCACCTGTTCTGGCTTTTTGGTCACCCAGAGGTCTACATCATCTTCCTGCCCGCCGCCGGGGCGCTGTCGACCATCATCCCCGTGCTCAGCCGCACCACGATTCTGGGATATGGCACGATTGTCGCGGCTGTGCTGGGGCTGGTGTTTTTGTCCTTTGGGCTTTGGGTGCACCACATGTTTACCGTGGGGATCCCCCATATGGCCTTGGCGTTTTTTTCTGCCGCCTCCGCGCTGGTGGCCGTGCCGACTGCGGTGCAGGTTTTTGCTTGGATTGGCACCATCTGGAAGGGCCGGCCAGAGCTGAAACTGCCGATGCTTTATGTGCTGGGCTTCTTTCTTACCTTCGTCATGGGTGGCTTGACCGGAGTGATGCTTGCCATCGTTCCCTTTAACTGGCAGGCCCATGACACAGCCTTCGTCACGGCGCATTTGCATTATGTGCTGATCGGCGGGTTTGTGTTCCCGATGCTGGCCGCTCTGACCTACTGGATGCCACTGATTTGCGGGCGGGCGCGGGTGCCCCGGGTTGGAGAGGCAGCATTCTGGCTGATCCTGATCGGGTTCCACGGCACATTCTTCATCATGCACCTGACAGGTTTGCTGGGTATGCCACGAAGGATCGATGTCTATCCTGATAATCCGGAATGGATTATCCCAAACTTGGTATCTTCGATCTTCAGCATGGTGATGGCGATGGGCTTTGCCTTGTTCGCCTTTGACATTGTGATGCAGGTGATTTTTGGCGCGCACAGCCGGCGCAATCCGTGGCGCGCGCCCACGCTGGATTGGGCGATGTCCTTGCCGGCGCCGGCCTATAACTTCGCCTCGCTGCCCGGGCCCGGTCTGGACCATGCAGATGCCGCCGTCGCCCTTGCGCGCGGCACGGGTTGGCTGCCAGGGGCTCCGCGCGGATGGCGCGAAACCTTGGTGGTGAACGCAGGCAGCGGGCGGCCCGAGCATGTTGCGGTGTTGCCCGACAACACCATGCTCCCCATTGCGACCGCCGCCGTGATTGGCAGCTTCTTCATGTTGATGCTCGCGGGCCTCTACTGGCTTACGCCCTTGGCGCTTGTCGCCATCGTGCTCACTCTGTGGCGCTGGGGCGCGGTGATGGGGGCCGACACTGATCATGCCCCAATCCTTGTTGCCAAGGGTCAAAGCTTGCCAGTTCACTGGCAGGTTCGCGGGACCTTGGCCTATGGTGGCGCAGTGGCGACCTTGGTGGCCGACAGTTCGCTTTACGCATGCCTTTTGTTCGGTGTGGGCTTCTTGTCGGTGGTTGCGCCTGCATGGCCCGCGCCGGAGTCGGGGCTGTCCGGCCTTTGGTCGGCGATGTTGATCGGCGTGGCTTTGGTGGCCCTCACGCTCGGGGCGCTGTTTGCCCGTCGTGCCGAAGCCCGGCGCGGCAGCGCGATTGCCCAGACACAGACCCGGCTTGGCGTTGTCTCGGGTGTCATCGCCCTCGTGGCTTTGGTCAGCATTGCCCTACTGCTGGATGATCCGACGCGTCACGCCCGTGATGCCTTGCGAGGCGTTCTGCTGGGTTTTGCCGTGGTTCATATGGGGATTGCCACGCTTCTCGCGGCGCGCAGTCATGCAGATGCGCGCGACGGGCGTATCAGTGCGCAAAGACGTGGCGCTGTCCCGGTCTGGCGGTTGTGGCAAGACTTTGCCTTGGCCACGACAGCCATCTCGGGGCTCCTTGTCGCCGCGCAAGAGGTGCTCTGATGCGCTGGGCGATGGGGATGTTGGCGGGACCCACCCTTTGGGCCGTGCTTTTTGTGGTGGTTTATGCCTTGCATGGCATCGGTTGTGCATGGGGCTGGCCCTCTGTGTCTTTCGGCCCCACAAGCCTGCACATCGCGGCGATGATGGGGGCATGGGTGGCAGGTCTTGTCCTGCATCTTGTCCTGTTGTGGCAGATGCCAAAGGGGCATGATCGCGAAGGCCGGTTGCAACGCGCTGGCGCATGGATTGGACTGGTTGCCAGCGGTGTCACGCTCTTGCCGATCGTGGTCACCTCTTCCTGTGGCTGAAGGCACGGCGAATGCCTTGCGCGTCCACCGCTCTTGCCAAAGCCAAGCGGCTGCGGCATCCAAGGGCATGAGAGATTTTGCAGAACAAGCCCGCCTTGCAACCGATGCCCTGCGCGATCTGTTTGATCCGACGCCGTTGCAACGCAATGACCATTTGTCGCAACGGTTTGGTGCGGACATCTGGCTAAAGCGCGAAGATCTTTCCCCGGTCCGTTCATACAAGCTGCGCGGAGCCTTTACTGCTATGCGCAAGGCGCGCGAAGCACAGCCAAGTTTGCAGCATTTCGTCTGCGCCAGTGCCGGAAATCATGCGCAGGGTGTAGCCTATGCGTGCCGTCATTTTGGCGTTCAGGGCACCATCTTTATGCCGGTCACGACGCCGCAACAAAAGATCGATAAAACCCGGATCTTCGGTGAAGGGCAGGTTCAGATTGTTTTGACGGGGGATTACTTCGATCAAACCCTCGCAGCGGCAAAATCATTCTGTGAAGAGAAGGCGGCCTATTTCCTTTCCCCCTTCGATGACGACGACGTCATTCTCGGCCAAGCCTCGGTGGGGGTTGAGATCCTGGATCAGTTGGGCGGTGACCCCGATCTGGTCATTTTGCCGGTGGGAGGCGGGGGCCTTTCGTCAGGTGTCACGCGCTATCTGCGCAGTGCAGCTCCCGATGTGGATTTTCGCTTTGTTGAGCCATTGGGGGGCGCATCGCTGACTGCTGCCTTACGCGCGGGCAACCCCGAGACGTTGACCGAAGTGAACAGCTTTGTTGATGGCGCTGCGGTGGCCCGCTTGGGGGACAAGACATTCGCGCTGCTTGATTGGGTTGACCCCGGTCAGGTGGTTCTTGCGCCAGAGGATCGGATTTGCATCACGATGCTCGACATGCTGAATGTGGAAGGCATCGTTCTAGAGCCTGCGGGGGCGCTTTCCGTTGATGTTTTGCCAGAGCTGGCGCCTTTGATTCAGGGCAAGACGGTGGTTTGCGTTACATCGGGCGGTAATTTTGATTTTGAACGACTGCCAGAGGTGAAAGAGCGCGCGCAACGCTTCGCGGGGCTCAAGAAATACTTCATTCTGCGCATGCCACAGCGCCCAGGCGCCTTGCGTGATTTTCTGGAAATGCTCGGCCCCGAGGATGACATCGCACGATTTGAATATCTCAAAAAGTCGGCCCGGAACTTCGGTTCGGTGCTGATCGGCATTGAGACCAAAGCGCCCGAAAACTTCACCCGGCTGTTCGCACGGCTGGACCACGCAGCGTTTCCCTATCGGGACATCACAAATGATGGTATCCTGTCTGAATTCCTGATCTAGGCGGCCAAGATGCCGATTCCGCCCAAAAAGGCCCGGCGGGACCGTGCGTAAACGTCAAGGATCGCCTGCGCGGACATTTCCTCAACGCCTGAAGCCATCAGCTTTTCGCCGTCTTGGCAGATTTCAGCAAGTTCCGCAAAGCCAAGATTCAAGGCGCTGCCCTTTAAGAAATGCAGGTCATTTGCCAAGGATTGTGGATCTGACAGGTTTGGCAGACGCGCGACAACTGCGTCTGTCTCTTGCAGAAAAACATCGATGACATCGAAAAAATCATCGGCTCCGATTTCAGTTTTCAGTTCCTGAACGCGGCTCCAGTCTATCATTTTTCCGCCCTCCATCCGCCTGCGCCGAACCCAGGTTTTGCAGACTGAGTGTCCGTGAGCCACGTTAATTCAAGACTATCTGCACAAGGTAGCCCAAGCCAAATCAGCAAAAACTTTAAGCTTCATCGCCAGTTAAACCGCTTCTGCGTTCATCTGAAGCGCGTGAAGGGATTTTGTGTTTATGAAGCTTATCGAGTCTGTCTCCTCCAGCACCGCGGGCCCACCGCCGCTGATGCAGCATCGCCTGCGGGTTCTGGTCGTTGACGATAGCAAGGCTCAGCGCATGATGCTGGGTATGTCTTTGTCGCGCTGGGGCTATGAGGTGACAGAGGTTGCTTCGGGCGAAGAGGCGCTGGCCGCCTGCGCGACGGTCAGCTTTGATATCATTCTGTCGGACTGGATGATGGATGGCATGTCGGGCCTTGAGCTTTGCGCCGCCTTTCGCGGCCTGGAGGGCGAGGGATATGCCTATTTCATCTTGTTGACGTCAAAATCCGAAAAAGCGGAAATTGCCCTCGGGCTTGAGGCTGGCGCCGACGATTTTCTGACTAAACCTGTGTCTCTGGACGAATTGCGCGCTCGCTTGCGGGCGGGGGAACGCATCGTCGGGATGCACAAAGAACTCACGCAGAAAAACCAATTGCTGGCCACAACCTTGGCGGAGCTCCAGCGCACGCACAGTATGGTGGACCGCGACCTGATTGAGGCGCGAAAGCTGCAGCAAACTTTGGTGCGTGACCGTTTCCGCGATTGGGGCCGTGGGGCGGCCACGCTTTTTCTGCGCACCTCGGGCCATGTCGGCGGCGATCTTGCCGGCTTTTTCGAATTGAACACAACCCATGTCGCGCTTTATTCGGTGGATGTCTCGGGGCATGGCGTTGCCTCGGCCATGATGACGGCAAGGCTGGCGGGGTATCTATCCGCCGCTGCCCCAGATCAGAACATTGCCTTTCAGCGTCGGGAAGACGGCTCCTTCAAAGCGCTACCACCGGAAGAGGTTGCAGCCCGCTTTAACCGGACCATGCTCGAAGACCTACAGGTCGATCAATATTTTACCATGGCTTATGCGCAAGTTGACCTAAGCAGTGGTGCCATCGCTTTGGTGCAGGCGGGCCATCCTTACCCTATGATCCTGCGCAAAAATGGCAGGATTGATCGTTTGGGGGCAGGTGGCTTGCCGATTGGTCTGCTGGCTGACGCCGTGCATGAGCGCATCACGGCGCGGCTGAATCCGGGGGATCGGCTGTTTCTGTTGTCGGATGGGCTGACCGAATGTCCGTCACGCACGGGGCAAGAACTGGGGGAAGCAGGGCTTGAAGCCATGATCCGAAAAAATCGCGGAATGGAGTCTTCACAGCTTTTCGATGCACTGATCTGGGATCTGGCGGCGCATATGGGTTCGGAAGAGTTTCCTGACGATGTGTCAGGTCTGCTATTTGATTACCGTGGATAAACGCTCAACGCCTGCGCAAGAAATGCACGATCGCCAATATTGGTGATCTGCTCCAGCGCTTGCTGTGCGGGCAACCATAGCGCTGTGTGTCCGGGCTCTGAGGGTGGCCCAAGCCGACGGATCGGTTTTGCCAGATAGATCGTACAGATCTTTTCCGCCCACTTGTCATAGTCCGGCATATAGGTGAACCGGCGATAGGCGCCCAGCCGATGGCTTATGGCGATTTTCCAGCCAGTCTCTTCTTGCACCTCCCGGTGCAATGCGGGGATGGGGTGCTCTCCCGGATCAATGCCGCCACCGGGCAGTTGATATTCCGGAATTGGCTCGGCCTGATGTGTGGTCAGCACATAGCCTGCATCCAGCAGAACCGCATAAACCCCAGGTCGGGGGCGGTATTTCTGGCCGGATTTCACGGCCTCACCATAGCGTCGCATCTGATTGCCCCTTGGTAGTGCGGTTGCCCTGCCTATATAGGCGCGGTATGCCAAGATTGGCTCGCTAAGGAAACCCCATGACCATTGGTTCGCAGATCGCTTGGGACGATACCGTCCTGCCCTTTCAACTCGACCAGTCCGACATCCGCGGCCGTGTGGTGCGGCTGGACGGTGTGCTTGAGCAGGTGCTATCGCAACACAGCTATCCGCCCCTGATTGAGGCATTGGTGGCTGAGGCCGCTTTGCTGACTGCGCTGATCGGGCAGTCCGTGAAGTTGCGTTGGAAGTTGAGCCTTCAAATCCGTGGCAATGGCCCGGCGCGTCTGATTGCCACCGACTATTACGGACCCAGCGAAGACGGCGAGCCTGCGCGCATTCGTGCCTATGCAAGCTATGATGCCGATCGCCTTGACCCGAACGCCGATCCGTTCAGCCAGATCGGCACCGGCTATTTTGCCGTCATGCTGGATCAAGGTGAAGGGATGGTGCCTTATCAGGGGTTCACACCGATTGCCGGAGGCTCTTTGTCGTCCTGTGCAGAGACCTATTTTGCCCAATCAGAGCAATTGCCCACCCGGTTTTCGTTGACGTTCGGCCAAAGCGCCGAGCCGGGGCGCGCAACCCATTGGCGTGGCGGCGGCGTAATGTTGCAGCATATGCCAAAAGCCGGCATGAGCGTTGCGGCCGATCAAGGCTCGGGCGAAGGCGGCCTGTTGCAGCACAGTGATATTCTTGGTGGCGAAGAAGGTGAAAGCTGGACCCGCGTCAATATTCTTCTGGATACAGTCGAAGACATTGAATTGATCGGGCCGCATGTGACGCCTTCGGAACTTCTGGTCCGGTTGTTCCATGAAGAAGGTCCGCGCGTGTTCGATGCCCAGCCTGTGCGGTTTGGTTGCTCCTGCTCGGAAGAAAAGGTGCGCAACACGATGTCGATTTACTCGCAAAGAGACATCGAGAAAATGACCACGCTGGAAGGGATTGTCACCGCGGATTGCCAGTTTTGCGGGGCACATTACGAAATGGACCCGACCACACTGGGTTTCGAGGGCAAGAATGGATGAGATCAGCCGCCTGTTGCGTGCCCTGAAGCGCCCAGCAGGAGAATCGTCTGATTTTGATCTGAACCCCAGCATACATCCCCCCGCCGGTCGGAGCCTGCGTCCGGCGGCTGTTCTTGTGCCAATCTGGCTGAGGCCGACCGGCGCGCGGGCGATCTTAACCAAACGCGCGTCGCATCTGAAACATCATCCGGGGCAAATTTCCTTTCCGGGCGGCAAGGTCGAACCCGAAGACGCCTCGGTTGAAGCCGCCGCCTTGCGTGAAGCTCATGAGGAAATTTCTCTGCCTCCCGCGTGCGTGGAGGTGATCGGGCATTTGCCGCCGCATGAAACCGTGACGGGTTTCATGGTGACGCCTGTATTGGGAGTGATCCGTCAAGACTTTACACCGATTCCAGAGGCTGGGGAGGTGGAAGAAGCTTTCTCGGTGCCGCTGTCCCATCTGCTAGACCCTTCGCACTATGCCATAGAGCGGCGGCTTTGGATGGGCCAGTGGCGCCGCTACTATACGGTGCCTTACGGCCCTTACTATATTTGGGGTGCGACCGCGCGCATTCTGCGGGGTTTGGCAGAGCGTGCCTCAACGTGAAAGTCAGCGGACCTTGGTTGGACCATCCCGAAACGCAGGCGCTGTGCCTGTCTTTGGAGCGGGGCGGCTATCGTGCTTTTTTCGTCGGGGGGTGTGTCCGCAATGCGCTGATGGGGCTTCCCGTCGGCGACATCGACATTGCCACAGACGCGCATCCTGAAACTGTGTCTCGCATTGCTGAAAGCTGTGGTTTCCGTGTTGTTCCCACGGGCATCGACCATGGCACTGTCACGGTGATTGCGGGCGGTCTCGCGCATGAAGTGACCACCTTCCGACGGGATGTAAAAACCGACGGACGCCACGCAACTGTGGCCTTCTCCCACCATGTGGAAGAAGATGCGGGGCGGCGTGATTTCACCATGAACGCCCTATACGCGGATCGCACCGGCACGGTAATCGACCCTTTAGGTGGCTTGCCCGATCTTGTGGCGCGCAAGGTGCGCTTTGTGGGTGATGCAAATGCGCGGATCGTTGAAGACTTTCTCCGCATTCTGCGTTTTTTCCGGTTCTATGCGCATTATGGGGACCCAAACACAGGGATGGACGCAGAAGGTCTGGCGGCCTGTGCTGAAAACTCTGCAGGATTAGACAAGTTGTCACGCGAAAGAATCGGGGCCGAGATGCGCAAATTGTTTGCCGCGCCAGACCCCGCGCCCGCTGTGGCCTCTATGAATAGCGCGGGGGTTTTGCCGCAGATCCTTCCGGGCGCCGATCCGCGTGGCCTTGCGCCCTTGGTGCATCTCGAATCCGACCTGCCTCCGCGATGGTTGCGGCGTTTGGCGGTCTTGGGGGGGGACGATGCCGCTGCAAGGCTCCGGCTTTCCCGACAAGAGGCAAGTGATCTGCGTGCGCTGCAAGGCCAGATCGGCGGCCTCCTCAGTCCGGCAGCGCTTGGTTTTACCTTGGGTGAGGCGCTTGGAACGGACGCCGTCCTTGCACGTGCCGCCGTTATGGAGTCTCCCTTGCCGGCCGATTGGGCACGAGACGTGGCGCGAGGGGCAGCCGCGATCTTCCCAATCCGTGCGAGCGATTTGATGGATCGCTTTCAAGGCCCGGCACTGGGTGCAGCGCTCAAGGCAGCGCAACAGCGCTGGCTGGCAAGCAACCTCACGCTGACCCGAGACCAGCTTTTGGCTTAAACGGTTTTACTCGGGCTTTATTGCCGCTATATCCCTTATGTATCCTGCATAAGGCTGACCCCAGTGTTTTCCTATTTTGAACGGCTCGTGGATCCTTACGGTCCATACGAGCAGACTGATACGCCTCCGCGTAAGCTTTGGCCGTTTCTCAAGCAGTACATTCGGCCTTTCCGGGGTGTCTTTGCGATCACCGCCACTTTGTCGGTGATCTCGGCTTTTGCCGACGTTGCGCTGATCTGGTATGTCGGGCGTCTGGTGGATCTTTTGTCCACCACAGGGCCGCGCGCCGTTTGGGCAGAGTATGGGGCCGAAATTCTGGCGGTTGCCGCCGCGATCCTGATTTTACGCCCCATTCTGCTGGTGGCCAACGTTGCGTTGTTGCACAACACCATCCTGCCCAATTTCGGCACGATGATCCGGTGGCGGGCGCACAGCCATGTGATCCGTCAACCTGTGGGCTGGTTTGAGAGTGATTTTGCGGGGCGGATCGCAAACCGGATCATGCAAACACCGCCAGCCGCTGGCGATGCTGTGTTCCAGACCTTTGATGCCGTCGCTTTCGCCAGCGTCACCGTGGTGGGCGCGGGCATCATGCTTGCGGGCGCGGATGTGCGGTTGTTGTTGCCGCTGGTGATCTGGTTCGCGCTTTACGCTTGGTTAGTTCAATGGACGGTAAAGCGCGCCGGTCCCGCTGCAAAGGCAAGCTCTGACGCGCGCTCGGCGGTGACGGGGCGGGTTGTTGATGCCTATACCAACATACATTCGGTCAAACTCTTTGCGCATCACGATATGGAAATGCGCTATGCCAAAGACGCAATCGAGCATGCGCGCAGCACCTTTGCCAAGGAAATGCGCATCGTCACCAAAATGGATCTGGCGCTGACGGTGTTGAATGGCGGCCTGATCGTCGGAGTGACAGGCTGGGCGCTGTTGCTGTGGTATCAGGGACAGGCCTCGGTTGGCACCGTCGCGGCGGCCACTGCTTTGGTCCTGCGGCTGAACAACATGACCTATTGGATCATGTGGGCCTTCACGTCTTTGGTACAGGCTTTGGGGGTTGTTGCTGAAGGGATGGAGACGATCACCCAGCCGATCCAGCTTGTTGATGCAAAGGGCGCCAAACCCTTGGTTTTGACCCAAGGCAAGATCGAGATGGAGAAGATCAGCCATCACTACGGGCGTGGTTCTGGTGGGCTTCAAGATCTGAGCCTGACCGTCCGGCCCGGAGAAAGGATCGGCGTTGTCGGAAGGTCGGGTGCCGGAAAGTCGACGCTCGTCAAGCTGCTCTTGCGGTTTTACGACACCGAGGGTGGGGTGATCCGCATCGATGGTCAGGACATCGCACAAGCAACCCAAGACTCCGTCCGGAGGGTGATCGGCATGGTGCAGCAGGACAGCAGCCTGATGCACCGGTCTGTGCGGGACAACATTCTTTATGGCCGTCCTGACGCCTCTGAGGCCGATATGATCGCGGCAGCACGACGCGCCGACGCCCATGATTTTATCCATACGCTGGAAGATCCGGAGGGACGCCAAGGATATGACGCGCATGTCGGAGAGCGCGGGGTAAAGCTTTCGGGCGGGCAGCGCCAGCGCATCGCTCTGGCGCGCGTCATTCTGAAGGATGCGCCCATCCTGATCTTGGATGAAGCCACCAGCGCGTTGGATTCCGAGGCAGAGGCAGCGATTCAGGACGCGCTCTTTGGCGTGATGGAAGGCAAGACAGTGATTGCCATCGCGCACCGCCTGTCAACCATCGCGGCCATGGACCGGATCGTGGTGCTGGAAGACGGGTCTATTGCAGAACAAGGAACACATGCCGAACTGTTGGCGTTAAACGGATTGTATGCCCGCTTCTGGTCGCGCCAATCAGGCGGTTTCATTGGGCTTGAGGAAACGGCATGAACGTATTGCGGCGTCTGGGTGGATTCATCGAAGCGTTTCGTCCAGCGACAGGGCAGCCACCGCAACAGCTCTGGCCCTTCATGCGGTGGTGCCTGAGCGGTTCTTGGCCAATGTTGGGGTTGGCTGGCCTCTTTTCCTCGCTCGCCGGGGCAACCGAAGTGGTGTCTGCCGTTATCTTGGGCTGGGTGATCGATGCGGCGCTGAATGCGGGGCCAGATCGCTTTTTTAGCGACCATCTGTTGCTGCTTGTGATGTTTGTTCTGTTCTATTTGGTGTTCCGGCCCTTGGCCTTTGGGGTGGCCGCCGCTTCCAACAGCATCGTGGTTGGGCCAAATGTCATGCCGTTGGTCTTGTCGCGCCTGCACCGGTGGACGCTGGGGCAAGCCGTGACATTCTTCGACAACGATTTTGCCGGACGCATTGCGCAAAAGCAGATGCAAGCCGCGCGGGCGGTCACGGATGTTGCAACCGAGGTGATCAACACAGTCTGTTTTGCCTTGGCTTCTGTAATTGGTTCTGTGGTCTTTCTGGTGGCGATTGATGCCCGGATCGCCTTGGCGCTTGCGGTCTGGCTGGTAACCTATGTCCTGCTGATTCGTTTTTTCATGCCGCGCGTCCGTGTCAATTCGGCCGCCCGCGCCTCGTCCCGCGCTATGGTTTCCGGACAGGTCGTGGACACCATCACCAACATCAAAACCGTCAAGCTTTTTGCCCATGCGGCCTTTGAAGACCGCGTTGCGCTCAAGGCGATGGAGGTTTTTCGCGAGCGTAGTCTCGAATTCGGCGTGATTTCCACATGGTTCCGTCTTTCATTGATGACGCTCGCCGGGGTTCTTCCGGTGCTGTTGATCGGGGGAACAGTGATTTTATGGCAGCAAGGTCAGGCAACGGCGGGCGCCATCGCCGCCGCTGGCGCCATCTCGATGCGCATTGCGCAAATGTCAGGCTGGGTCAGCTTCACGCTCATGTCGATCTATACATCGGTTGGCGAGGTTGAAGATGGCATGAAAACCCTGTCGGCGCCGCATCAATTGGCCGATGCGCCCGATGCAAGGGATTTGCCGCCGGTGCGTGGTGAGATCACTTTTGCTGATGCCAGCTTTGCTTATGGTCGTCGTAGAGGCGGGGTCGAGAACCTGAACCTTACCATCCGTGCTGGCGAAAAGCTGGGGATCGTGGGGGCCAGTGGCGCGGGCAAGTCCACCTTGGTCGCCTTGCTCCTCAGGCTCTATGACTGTGAAAAAGGGGCGGTCTTGGTTGACGGACAAGACGTGCGCCAGATCACACAGGAAAGCCTGCGGCGACAAATCGGGATGGTGACGCAGGAAACCGCGATGTTCAACCGTTCGGCCCGGGATAACATAGCCTATGGTCGCCCGGACGCCTCTGAGGAAGACATCATCGCCGCCGCCCGCGCTGCGGAAGCCGATGGGTTCATCAGTCAGATGATCGATCATACCGGTCGCAAGGGCTATGATGCCTTTCTGGGTGAGCGCGGTGTCAAGCTTTCGGGGGGGCAACGGCAGCGCATTGCATTGGCCCGCGCTTTCGTGAAGGACGCGCCCATTCTTGTTTTGGACGAGGCCACTTCTGCGCTTGATTCCGAAGTCGAAGCCAACATTCAGGCGGCCTTGGACCGGGTGATGGAAGGCAAGACCGTGCTGGCCATTGCGCATCGTCTCTCGACGATCGCGGCCATGGACAGAATCGTGGTGCTTGACGCAGGCCGTATTGTCGAAGAAGGCACACATGACGCGCTTTTGGCGCGCGATGGTCTTTATGCCCGATACTGGAACCGCCAGTCAGGCGGGTTTATCGGGTCGGACGAAAAGGAAGCGGCAGAGTGATCATTACCATTGAGCGGCTGGGGCATCTTGGCGATGGCATCGCGCAAGGTGAAAGCGGGCCGATCTTTGTTGCAGGCATGCTTCCGGGAGAGGTGGTCGAGGGCGAGCTTGAAGGCGACCGCCTGCACAATGCGAAGATCCTGACCCCCAGCCCCGCGCGGGTTAAGCCACCGTGTAGCCACGCACGCAGCTGTGGTGGTTGTCTGATGCAGCATGCCTCTGATGCCTTGGTTGCAGATTGGAAAACTGCGAGTGTGGAAGGTGCCTTGGCAGGGCAAGGCCTGCACGCACCTTTCCGCCCGATCCTGACATCTCCGCCGCGCACCCGGCGGCGGGCCACATTCGCTGCCCGCCGGACGAAGGGCGGGGCGATGATCGGATTTCATGCTCGCGGGTCTGCCGCGTTGATCCCGATCCCAAATTGTCAGCTGGTGCACCCGGATCTGATGGCCGCTATGCCCGGGCTGGAAGAATTGGTGCGCCTGGGCGGGTCCCGCACGCAGGAAGTGTCCTTGATGGTGACCAAGGCACTGGGTGGGCCCGATGTGGTGGTGACAGGCGGCAAGCCGCTTGACAGCGCTTTGCGTCTGGAGCTTGCCCGCGTTGTCGAAGCGCATGGCCTTTCTCGCCTGACTTGGGAGGATGAGACTGTGGCGCTTCGGGCCACGCCAATCCAAACACTTGGTGATTCGCGGGTGGCGCCGCCTGCGGGGGCTTTTCTCCAGGCCACCGAACATGGCGAGCGGGCCTTGCTGGAAACCGTTTGTGAGGCTTTGGGGCCGCAGAAGAAAATCGTCGACCTTTTTGCCGGTATCGGGACCTTTGCCCTGCCTTTGGCGCGAACAGCCGAAATCCACGCTGTCGAAGGCGATCCTGCGATGATCGCTGCGCTCGACAAGGCTGCTCGCAACACGGAAGGGTTAAAACCTGTTCGCTCTGAGGCGCGCGATCTGTTTCGCCGGCCGTTGGAGCCGGATGAGTTCAAGTCCGTGACGGGGGTTGTCATCGATCCGCCGCGTGCGGGTGCCGAGGCGCAGGTGCGCTGTCTGGCGCATTCCACAGTTCCAGTCATTGCCATGGTGTCATGCAACCCCGTTACCTTCGCGCGGGATGCCAAGACGCTCGTTCAGGCCGGATATCGGCTTGAATGGGTCCAGGTCGTTGATCAATTTCGCTGGTCAGCGCATGTGGAACTTGTTGGCCGCTTCGTTCGGTAGCATATCCGCTGACAAACCTTGGACCCGGAGAGAATGATGACGCGCGCTGCAGTGGGTAACTGGCTGGAAAAACCTTTGGTCAGGAACGCCATCATCGGAGTGATCCTGTTCAACGCCGTTATTCTTGGTCTGGAAACCTCTTCCACTGTCATGACACGGTTCGGGGGCTTGATCCTGCTGTTGGACAAGATCTGCCTTGCCATCTTTGTTGCCGAGATAGCAGCCAAGCTTTTCGCGCATGGCGCGCGTTATTTCCGATCTGGCTGGAACGTCTTCGACTTTTTGATCGTCGGGATTGCCTTGGTGCCTGCCGGGCAAGGCCTGTCTGTCTTGCGTGCGCTGCGAATCCTGCGGGTTCTGCGCGTCATTTCGGTGGCTCCCCGACTGCGGCGGGTGGTCGAAGGCTTCATCACGGCTCTGCCGGGCATGGGCTCGGTCTTCCTGCTGATGGCGATCATCTTTTACATCGGTGCCGTGATGGCGACCAAACTGTTCGGTAGCGCCTTTCCAGAGTGGTTTGGCGATCTGGGCAATTCGGCCTATACGCTGTTTCAGATCATGACGCTGGAAAGCTGGTCGATGGGGATCGTGCGCCCGGTGATGGAGGCATTCCCTTACGCGTGGATGTTCTTCGTGCCCTTCATCATGGTCACCACCTTTGCCGTGGTCAACTTGCTGGTCGGTCTGATCGTGAACTCGATGCAAGACGCCCATTCAGCTGAAGACAACTTGAAAACAGATGCTTACCGAGACGAGGTGCTGAGCCGTCTGGCTGCGATCGAGGCACGTCTTGCCAAACCTGATGACACACCCGTGAGCAAGTGAACCGCCAAAGTTGCTAGGCAGTGTTCGCAAAATTCGATATGCGGGCAAAAAAATGCAGGGCAGGGCACATGCGGGTTTTTCGGATTCTGGCGATTTTGGTACTGGCTTTTGGCTTGGCGGCTTGCGGAAACAAAAGCAAGTTCAAGACCTATAACGGGCCAGAGGTGACATCGATCCAAGTCCACAAGGCCGCCCGCAAGATGTACCTGCTCCACCACCAAAAAGTGCTGAAATCCTACGATATTGCCTTGGGATTCAACCCGATCGGGCACAAGCAATTTGAAGGCGATGGCCGGACACCGGAAGGCACCTACATCATTGACCGCCGAAATCCGAATTCGGAATTCCACCTCTCGATCGGGATTTCCTATCCCAATCAAGCGGATCGCGCCTATGCTGAAGCCTTTGGCAAGAAGCCGGGCGGCGACATTTTCATCCATGGGGGTCCCAAGAAGAAAGTGTCGCGCCGCGATTGGACGGCAGGTTGCATTGCCGTGACCGATAAAGAGATGGAACGGATTTACGCCATGGTGAAAGACGGAACGCCGATCCAGATCCTTCCCTAATACTTACTCAGTCAGGCAAGTCCCGGGGGTTAGCCCCCGGTGACAAGGCACCACCAGATTTTGCCACTTTGCTCTTGGAACCATGCAAAGCCAATCTCACGCGCTGATGGGTCAAGGATCACGGCACGCGTTTCGGGCTGACGCATCCACGCGGCAAGTGTCACCAGTTCTGTCTCAAAGGTTTCGGAAATCAGTTCTCCCTTGAGCCCGCCGGTATAGCCGACCCGTTGCACCCGCGTCAGGGGCGAAGAGCCGTCAGATCCGAAATGCCAAGGACGGTTCTGCACCGACATGTCGCGTGCATGTGTCGCCGCTGCGGCATTGAGCGCCGCATTGAACACCAAAGGCTGAGCATTCTGAGCGCGGCGCAGCGAATTGACCGAATCAAGCAGACGGAAAGAAACCTCGTTTTCCGTTCCCGGCGCGATCCGATAGACCTGTGGCAGGGGCTGGCCGCTTGCATCGACCGGCACAGCCGCAGTTTGCTGGACACATGCAGAAAGCAGACCAACCGCACCAAGGGTCAGGACCACACGTCTGTTCATCTTGAATTCCGATCATTCCGGCCCGCAGGCACCAAGTTTCGAAGGCTGTTTAGCGAAACAGGGGCGATAATTCAAACCCAACTCTGCGTGACTCGTCAGGGTGACGACGGTTTGATTTGCGGGATTTGGCCGATCAGAGTAATGAGGCCGCCACAATTCAACCTCAGGAGACCTCGGATGAGTGCCGAAGATCGGATCAAAGTGAATCGCCGTGCCTTTCTGGGAACGGCTGCTGCAGGTCTGGCTGCTGGATTGTCGCCCGCGCTGGCCATGGATGGCTCGACCGAGTTCATCAGCTCGGTGCCGGTCGGCAGCGTGCGCAATAACGTGTCGAGCTTTAGGATGCTGCGGTGGCAGGATTATTTCGACAGCACCCGCAATGGTGCGATTCTTGTCGACCTGACGTCGCGCGCCCTGCATTACTGGTCCGAGGATCAGGCCACATATCGGCTTTATCCAACCTCTGTGCCTCTGTCAGAAGATCTGACGCGGCGGGGGAAGACCGAAGTGGTGCAGAAGGTGGTGGCACCCAGCTGGCGCCCGACACCCTCCATGAAGCAGCGCAACCCGGAATGGCCTGATGTCGTCGCAGGCGGGGCGCCGGATAACCCGCTTGGATCGCACGCGCTTTACCTGTCATGGACGTATTATCGGATCCACGGCACGCATGACACGCGCAAGATCGGCCGCCGCTCCTCAAACGGATGTGTCGGACTTTATAATGAACATATCGCGGAACTGTTTTCGATGACGAAAGTTGGAACACAGGTGTTGCTAATTTGACGAAACGGCGTTGAAGCGAGGCCTGCTTTAACAAGCCAGATTGCAAATCTCTCGGCAAGCTGGTTATGAAGTCGATACGAGGTACAGTCTTGGGTGCATGCCGTCGCCTCTGCAACATACGGCGGTATGCGATAACTGGAGGTTACTATGAAGAAACTTGCGCTCGCTGCCGCTCTGACGGTTGCTGCTTCCACCGCTAACGCTGGTGGCATGATGGAACCGGTGATGGAGCCGACCGTTGTTGCTACCGAAACGTCGTCGTCGGCTGGCGGCATCGTTGTTCCGCTGCTGCTCCTGCTCATCATTGCAGCAGCTGCTTCGAACTGATTTTCGGATCATTTCTAGGAAAAGGCGGTGGGATTTCCACCGCCTTTTTCTTTGTCTGCACCATACACAACGGCGCCGAGATACGAGATTGCGCCAAGCAGGGGCCGCAGCGTTACCGCAGCCAGCCCGACAAATTCTCTGAGATTACAGCCAGCAATGCTTTGATGTGCGAATCATCGTCATTCAGGCAAGGAATGTAGGTGAAGGTCTCGCCGCCGGCATGCTCAAATGCCTCACGGATTTCCCCGTTGATTTCCTCAAGCGTCTCAATGCAATCGGCCGAAAACGCAGGCGCCATCACAGCGATGTTTTTCTTGCCCTGTTTGGCCAGTTCGGCGACGTGTTCAACGGTGTAGGGGCGCAGCCATTCCTCAGGTCCGAACACTGACTGGAAGGTCGTGTCAATCGTGCCCTTTTCCCAACCCAGACGCTCACGCAACAAACGCGAGGTTTTTGCGCATTGGCAATGGTAGGGGTCGCCCTCCATGAGATAGCGCTTCGGCATCCCGTGATAGCTCGCCACCAAGACATCGGGCCGGGTTTCTAGCCCGGCATAGACCCGCTCCACCGATTGGGCGAGCGCATCGATGTACAGCGGATGGTCAAAGTATTCCGGCACTGTGCGGACGGATGGTTGCCGCTTTTCCTTCATCAGCGCCCGGAAGAACTGATCATTGGCTGTGGCTGAAGTGGCGCCTGCGTAATGCGGATAAAGCGGGAAGAACAAAATCTTCTCGCATCCCGCTTCCACCATTGCGCGCACCTTCGACTCGGTGGAGGGATTGCCATAGCGCATGCAGAAATCAACCATTACGCCATCGCCATAATGTGCGGCGATCCCTTCGGCGATCTTGCGGGTCTGGTCTTTGGTGATGGTCATGAGCGGGCTTTCATTCCGGTCATGATTCCAGATCAGCTTGTAATTGGCCCCTGACGAAAACGGCCGCTTGGTCAGGATCACAAGTTGCAGCAGAGGTTGCCAGAGCCATGCTGAGTAATCGATCACCCGCTTATCCGACAGAAATTCATTCAGATATCGGCGCATTGACCAATAATCATAATTGTCGGGCGTGCCCAGATTGGCGACAAGAACCCCGATCTTGGCTTTGCGCACCGGCGGATGGTCTGCCGGAGCATGTGCCAACCTGCCCTGACCGGGCGCAATGGCATGGGCCTGCGGGGCATGGGTCAGTCCGTGCTTGGCATCGAGCATCGCGGTCGTCCTTGGTGATCTGAGGTTAAGCGGGAGATATAGGCTTATGCGCCGGGGTCAACCTTTGCGAAGGTCTGTCGGCAGCGGCATTTCGGCCGCATTCAGCGCATCGGCCAGCCTTTGAACGGCGGAACCCGGTTTCAGCGGTTTTGGTTGGCTGTCGGCCGGTGCCCAGCCTGTGAGGCAGATAATCTCAAATGTGGCAGGGATCCGTCCCTCAGCATCCGCATATTGCATCTGATACAACTCGACGGCGCGCAGCAGGACAGCGCGCCGCGTCGGGTGGCGCAGGCGCGCATCAAGCGCATTGTTTTCGCCCATTTGGCGCAGGTCACGCATCAGATGCAGGGCATCGCGGTAGCGGACGGTCTTTGTAAAGCTGTCTGCCACCGGCAGCGCAAAGCCAGCACGCTGCAGCAGCCCGCCCAGATCACGAATCTCTCCCATCGGCAACACACGCGGCGACAGCCCGCCTGTCACCTCGGCCTCTGCTTCGGCAAGGCAGGCGCGCAATTCGTGCAGTGTTTGTCCGCCGAACAGCAGACCAAGGAACAGACCGTCAGGTCTTAACGCGTGGCGACACTGCACCAATTGCCCCACAGGGTCATTCGCCCAATGCAGGCTCAAGGCGTGCACCACCAGATCATGTGCAGCCGGGGTGAGCGTCAGCACATCATCATCAGCCACCGGCGAACCAATCTCACGCCAAATGTCCGGTAACCCGGTCACGACGGCCGGTGCCGTAAACGTTCTGTTAACCTCGAGCAGTCTTTCCTGAACCTCGGCCCGGGCTTCCTCGTGCAAAAAAAACTCGGTGGCCTTGGCACGGTTGCGTGTGAGGGCGATGCGATCGGTCAAGATGGGTGGTGTTTGCATGGCGCGGAAGATGGGGGGATGAGGAAGAGAATGCAAGCTGCACTCCTGCACATGGTCTATCCGCCGCAATGCGTTGTCTGTGGCGCGATGGTGTCCAGCGATTTTGGTCTGTGTGGAGAGTGCTGGCGTGAAACACCTTTCATCACTGGCTTGGTTTGCGACACATGTGGCTTACCTCTTCAGGGGCAAGATCCCGGTCATCCTGTGTTCTGCGATGATTGCCTTTCCATTGCACGCCCTTGGTCGAAGGGGCGTGCGGCGATGCTGTATCGGGACCGCGCGCGCGACGTGGTTTTGCAACTCAAACACGCGGATCGGCTTGATCTGTCGCGCCCTGCTGGGATGTGGTTGTTGCGCAGCGCTGCACCACTGCTGGCACCCGATATGCTGCTTGCCCCGGTGCCGCTCCACTGGCTGCGCCTGCTGCGGCGGCGCTATAATCAGTCTGCGGTTCTGGCTGATGCGCTGGCGAAGCTGTCTGGCTTGCCGCATTGCCCGGACCTGCTTCAAAGATCGCGCAACACTCAAAGCCAAGAAGGCCGAAACCGTGACGGACGCTTTGCCAATGTTGCCGACAGCATTCGGGTGCACCCGCGCCGCAAAAGCAAAGCCGAAGGCAAGCATGTGTTGCTGGTCGATGACGTGATGACATCGGGCGCAACCCTTGCGGCGGCGGCAGAGGCTTGCCTTGCAGCCGGCGCGGCCAAGATCTCGGTGGTGGTGCTGTGCCGCGTTGCGAAGGAGGGGTAAATCCGTATAGTCCGCGCAACAGTTGTTCGCGCAGGAACCGCCATGAAGCCCGTTGAAATCTACACGACGCCTTATTGCCCGTACTGTCTCGCCGCCAAGCGCTTGCTGGGCCGAAAGGGCGTAACCTACACCGAGATCGATGTCAGCCAAGATATGGACTTGCGCATCATCATGACCAAGCGCGCCGGGGGCTCACGCACGGTGCCGCAGATTTTCATCGGCGGTAAGCATGTCGGTGGGTCAGATGATCTGCATGCGCTGGAAGACGAAGGGGCCTTGGATGCCCTGTTGACCGCGTGATGCGGCTCTGGGCGGTGCTTTGGTTGGTCCGAAATGTAGCGGTGGCCAAGCTGCCGATGCTTAATGTGCCGCAGGGTTTTGTTCAGGCCGGATCATGAGCGATAAGGAACGGTTAGAAGAGATCGCCGTAGCGCTGTTTGGCGAACTGTTCATGGCCGATCAGCTTGCCCGCAACCGGATTTCCAAGGTTCTTCCCAAAGGGATGGAGCTTTCGCATTTCAGCGTGCTGAACCATTTGGCGCGATTGAATGATGAACGCACACCGGCGCAACTCGCGCGGTCGTTTCACGTGACCCGTGGTGCCATGACCAATACGTTGGCAAAGCTCGAATGGGCCGGACATGTGCATATACGACCGGACTGGGATGATGCACGGCGCAAACTGGTGGCCATCAGCCCCTCGGGGCGCGCTGCGCGCGATGCCGCCGTGCAGTCGGTGGCTCCGCTGATTGCCGAAGTGGTGCAGGCCGTAGGAATTGACCGGGTCAGAACTTTGGTGCCCGTTTTGCGTGAAATGCGAAAGCGCTTGGAAGGTGATGGATAAAGCAAGGGCAAATATTCACCGCTGTTTGCCCGGAGCACGGCCTTGACGCCGGCCAAGCGTTTTCTTGATGTTCTCCTCGCCCTGCTTGTGGCCGCCATTGTTTTCTTGCCTTTTTGCATGCTGCTGATTTGGCTTATCTTGCGTGAAGGCTGGCCCCTCTTTTACGTTTCCGAACGGATGCATGCGCCGGGAAAGCCCTTTCTCCTGTGGAAACTGAGAACCATGCGCGTGGCCAATGTCGATTCGGGCGTTTCGGGGGGCGACAAGGCGAGTCGCATCACCCCGATGGGGCGCTGGCTGCGCAAATACAGGGCCGATGAGATTCCACAGCTTTGGAATGTGCTGAAGGGTGACATGAGCTTTGTGGGCCCGCGTCCCCCCTTGCGCGCCTATGTGGAGCGTTTCCCCGATCTTTATGCACGTGTGCTGCAATCGCGTCCGGGCGTGACAGGCTTTGCCACTTTGCATTTCCGCGCTCGGGAAGAGCAGTTGCTGAAGGCCTGCACGACAGCGGAGGAGACAGACCACGTCTATGTCCGGCACTGCATCCGGCAAAAGGCGCGGTTGGATCTTGTTTATGCACGCCGCCGCACCCTGTGCTCTGATGTCGTCCTGATCGTGCAAACGCTGCGTGGTCTGTTCCGCAAACCCTAAAGCGCACCAGCCCGCATTGATGATTCGTTAAGGTTTATGCTGCAACCCTGAGTTTGGCAGGTGTTCAGGCATTCTCCTTTGAATCTTCTGACGAATTTCAGGGTTGTTGGATTTGGCCAATTTAGCCTCAGGTTATCTTCTCTGGTTCGTCGGGCGGCTGTCCCGCTTTCATAAGCAGGCCATCCTTCTGTTTCTGGATGTCGTCTTGGCGCCCGCAGCGCTGCTGGCAAGTCTTCACTTCCTTTTGCCTCCGATGATGGCGCTGGAAATGGTCGTGCAGGGTGCTTACGGCTTTTTGGCCGTCACATGCTTCGCGGCGGTCGGCTCTCCGCTGCTGGGGATTCCGAAGATAAAGCTCAAGGCGTATGAGGCAGTCGGCGCAATCAGGACCGCGCTTCTGGCGCTTTTCGCAGGACTGGGGCTTTGGCTTGCAAGCCTGTGGGTCGGCTTTGCCTTGCCAGCGGCTGTCATGCCTTTGTTCTTGTTGATCTACATTCTGCTGATGGTGATTGCACGTTTCGCACTTCTCAGCCTGCTTTTATCCGTTCTGCGCCAAGGTCAGGTGCGTCGCAACGTGGTCATTTACGGGGCGGGGAATACCGGCACGATGCTTGCCTCGGCTCTGCGCGCGCACGAAAGCATTCATGTGGTTGCCTTTGTGGATGACAGCAAATCTGTACAAGGCATGACGCTGATGGGTTTAAAGGTCTACCCTGCCAACCATCTGGAAAAGATCGTGGCGCGCCATGATGTTGAGCGGGTCCTTCTGGCCATGCCATCTGCCTCGGCGGCGCGACAAGCGTCGATTGCGCGCGATCTTGTGTCACGCGGTCTTGATGTGCACGCCTTGCCGTCGATTGCACAGCTCGTTGGCGCTGAAGTGATTGTCGATACGCTGGCGCCCTTTTCTCCAAGCGCTTTTCTGGGGCGGGACCCTGTGAATGATCTTCGTCCCGAGGCCAGCGATGCCTATGGCGGAAAGACAATTCTGGTTACCGGGGCGGGTGGCTCTGTGGGGGCGGAACTCTGTCGTCAGCTGATTCGCTATCGACCTGCCTGCATCGTGCTTTTTGAGGTCAGCGAGATCGCACTTTACACGATCAGGCATGAAATGGCGCCACAGACCGAAGCTCTGGGCATTTGCCTTGTTCCGCTGCTTGGAACCGTGACGGAGTCGCGGCAAGTTCGGGCTGCTCTGGCCAAGTACAAGGTCGACGTGATTTTACATGCGGCTGCCTATAAGCATGTCCCTTTGGTTGAAGACAATCCGATTGCCGGCTTGAACAACAATGTGTTGGGCACCCGCACGTTGGCCGAGGCTGCGGTGGAGCAAGGCGTAAAACGTTTCATCCTCATCTCGACGGACAAGGCTGTGCGCCCCACGAATGTGATGGGCGCGTCAAAACGCATGGCCGAATTCGTCGTGCAAGATATGGCGCGCCGCGCCACCACAACCGACTTCTCGATTGTCAGGTTCGGAAATGTGCTTGGAAGTTCTGGCTCGGTCGTGCCCCTCTTCCGCGAACAGATCAGAATGGGCGGGCCCGTCACTCTTACTCATGAAGATGTGACGCGCTATTTCATGACGATTTCCGAAGCAGCCGCGCTTGTGCTGATCGCAGGCGGCCTGTCGCTGTCGCGCGGTCCCCATGAAGGTGATCTTTTTGTGCTGGATATGGGTCAGCCGATCCGCATCCGTGATCTGGCCGAACGCATGATCCTGGCGGCGGGATATACTGTCAAATCAGCCGAAAACCCTTGTGGTCAGATCGAAGTCGTGCTCATCGGCCTGCGACCGGGTGAAAAATTGCACGAAGAATTGTTGATCCAGCCCGGCATGCTCACCACCCCTCACGAAAAGATCCTCCGGGTGCAGGAACGGGGGCTGACAAATATGGAAATGACGATGGCCCTGCGCGACCTGCGGGCCGCCGTTGCCATCGGAGACGCGGCTGCTGCCTGCCACACGCTGGAAACCTATGTCGAAGGCTATGAAAGCAAATTCCAGCGCTATCCGGACACCCGTCGCAAAAGGATCAGATCCTGACGCCGTCGCGATCTGCCCTGCTCAGAAGCACACAAGATCATACCCACTAAAGGCGCTCGTGCCGCAGGGCGTTTTGAAAACCGCCGGAGGCCGATGTCTCTTCAGAGGCGGGGTGCGCGGTGGGGCCCGCAAGGCGATGCCGTTTTGTCGATCTGATGTGGCAAGCTGAGGCGTCACCCTTCGCCTCTTGCCTCCCTCTGACGCACGCGTCAAACCGTGCTGCTGTGGCCCGGCGTGGCGGTGACCCATTGGCCCTTGCAAAATTCTCCATCTGCGGTTAGATCACCTACAACAGCGGGTTCGGGGTCCACACCCGGATCTACCGAAGGAAGTTTGCGGGCCGCTAGGCCCGTTTTTCGTTTTTGGAACCCATGACAGATCTTATCGCAAAAACTGCCATCGACCGTCGGCTTGCGGACCTGATCGGCCCCGTCATTGAAGGGCTGGGGTTCGAACTCGTCCGCGTGCGCCTGATGGGGGGCAAGACCCGCATTCTGCAGATCATGGCCGATCGGCCGGAAGGCGGAATCGTTGTTGATGAATGCGCTGCCATTTCGACAGCGGTCTCCGCAGTGCTTGATGTCGAAGATCCCGTTGAAGACAATTACATTCTGGAAGTGTCGTCTCCCGGCATCGACCGCCCGCTGACGCGCCTCAAGGATTTTGAGATGTGGAAAGGCTGGGAGGCCCGCATCGAGACGACAGAACTGATCGATGGCCGTCGGCGCTTCAAGGGGGAGTTGGCGGGCGTCGAGGATGAAGAAATCCTGATCCTGATCGATGAGGCAGGCGAAGAGGTGACCATCGGCCTGCGCTTTGAATGGCTCTCCGACGCGAAGTTGATCCTGACCGATGACCTGATCGCGGAAATGCTGCGCCAGAAGAAGGCCAGCGGCAATTTCGACGATTCGGAATTCGATGACATTGAGCAATCCGAAGGCGAGGAAGAAGATCCCGCCGAAGAAACCAGACATTAAGACCGGGAGTTGACCGATGGCTATTACCTCTGCCAACCAGCTTGAACTTCTCCAGACGGCCGAGGCTGTCGCACGTGAGAAGATGATTGACCCGGATCTGGTGATCCAGGCGATGGAAGAAACGCTCGCCCGCGCGGCCAAGTCGCGTTACGGCTCGGAGCTTGATATTCGCGTGAACATCGACCGCAAGACCGGTCGGGCCACGTTTGCCCGCGTGCGGACCGTGATGGAAGATGACCAGATCGAAAACCATCACGCGCAGCTGACCGTCAAGCAGGCCAAGAATTACCTTGCCAACCCGCAGGTGGGTGATGAGGTGATTGATGAAGTGCCTCCGGTTGATCTGGGCCGCATCGCCGCGCAATCGGGCAAGCAGGTTCTGCTGCAGCGTGTGCGCGAAGCCGAGCGTGACCGCCAGTATGAAGAATTCCGTGACCGTAAGGGCAGCATCATCAACGGTGTGGTCAAGCGCGAAGAATACGGCAATGTCATCGTCGATGTGGGCCGGGGTGAAGGCATCCTGCGCCGCAACGAAAAGATCGGCCGCGAAGCCTATCGCATTGGGGACCGTATCCGCTGCTTCATCAAGGACGTGCGCCGCGAAGTGCGCGGCCCGCAGATCTTCCTGTCGCGGACCGATCCGCAATTCATGGCGGAACTGTTTAAGATGGAAGTGCCGGAAATCTATGACGGCATCATCGAGATCAAGGCTGTTGCCCGTGACCCAGGGTCGCGCGCCAAGATTGCCGTGATCTCCTACGACAATTCGATCGACCCAGTGGGCGCCTGCGTTGGTATGCGCGGCAGCCGTGTGCAGGCCGTGGTGAACGAGTTGCAAGGCGAAAAGATCGACATCATTCCATGGAATCAGGATCAGGCGACTTTCCTTGTGAATGCTTTGCAGCCGGCCGAGGTCTCTAAGGTTGTGATCGACGAAGAAGCTGGCAAGATCGAAGTCGTGGTGCCGGATGAACAGCTGTCGTTGGCGATTGGTCGTCGCGGTCAGAACGTGCGCCTTGCTTCGCAGCTGACAGGTCTTGATATCGACATCATGACCGAAGCTGAAGAATCCGCCCGCCGTCAGGCCGAATTCGCCGAACGCACCAAGCTCTTCATGGACACGCTGGATGTCGATGAGATGATGGCGCAGCTCTTGGTTTCGGAAGGCTTCGGGAACCTTGAAGAAGTTGCCTATGTCGAGGTTGATGAACTGCTCTCCATCGACGGTTTCGATGAAGACACTGCCGCCGAACTTCAGGCCCGCGCCCGCGACTACTTGGAAGAGCAAGCCCGGAAGGCCTTGGAGAACGCCCGCAAGCTGGGTGTCGAGGAAAGCCTGATCAACTTTGAGGGCCTGACCCCGCAAATGCTCGAAGCGCTTGCAAAGGACGGCATAAAGACGCTCGAAGATTTCGCCACCTGCGCCGATTGGGAGCTGGCAGGCGGCTGGACCACCGAAAACGGGCAGCGCAAGAAGGATGAAGGTATTCTGGAGGCTTTCGACGTCAGTCTGGAAGAAGCACAGACCATGGTGATGACCGCACGCGTCATGCTGGGCTGGGTGGACCCGACCGAGGCCGAGCCAGCCGACGACGACAGCGCCGATGACACGTCCGAAGACGAGGAGGCCGAGGCCTGATTTCAGGCCTCGGAGCAACGCGCATGACGCGTGGCGGGCAGAAAGAAACGCGCGAGGAACCGGAACGCAAGTGCATCGTTTCCGGGGAAAGCCAGCCAAAAGCGGGTCTGATCCGCTTTGTGCTGGGGCCGGATGATGTGATTGTGCCTGATCTTCAAGGCCGTCTTCCAGGACGCGGAATTTATGTTTCGGCAGATCGTGAGGCTTTGGAGAAGGCGGTCAAGAAAAACCTCTTCTCGCGAGCCGCGCGTCAGCCGGTCAAGGTGCAGAGCGATCTGCCCGAATTGGTAGAGCGCCTCTTGGCGCAGCGGGTCATCGATCTTATATCGCTGGCACGAAAAGCCGGAGATGCGCTCTGCGGCTATGAAAAGGTGAAAGACTGGCTCATCAAGGGCCAGGCGAGAACCCTGATACAGGCGAGCGACGGTTCTGAGCGCGGCAAGGAAAAGCTCCGGCCGCCAAATGGGCCAGATTCCCTCATTTCCTGCCTTACAGCTGGGGAAATGGGTTTGGCATTCAGTCGCGAACGTGCGATACACGCCGCGCTTGCGGCTGGTGGACTCAACAACCGTGTTGTAGAGGAAGCGGCAAGGCTTGTCGGTCTGCGTGGGGCAGCAGGCAAGCAGGTCGGCGACATGATCGCCGGGAAGGATACGAAGGACGCATGAGCGATACAGACGGCAAAAAACCCCTCGGGTTGGGTGGCGCACCTCGTTCCGGTCAGGTGAAGCAAAGCTTCAGCCACGGTCGGACGAAGAGTGTCGTGGTTGAAACGAAACGCAAACGCGTGGTCGTTCCCACCAAGCCGGGGGCAGCCGGGGCAGCAACTCCGGGTGGCGGCTCTCCTAATCTGGGGGATCCAGCCAAGCGGCCTGCGGGCATTTCCGACGCCGAGATGGAGCGTCGTCTCGCGGCATTGCGCGCTGCAAAAGCGCGTGAGATCGCAGACAACGAGCGTCGGGCCGAGGAAGAACGTCAGCGCGAGGAAGAGCGTCAGCGCCGTCGGGAAGAGATTGAGGCAAAAGAGCGCGAAGAGCGTGAACGCCAAGAGGCTCTGCGTCTGAAGGCCGAGGAAGAAGAACGCGCAGCCCGCGCGGAAGCCGAGGCGCGCGCTGCGGCTGCTGCGCAGCGCAAGGCCGAGGTTCTTGGCACGCGTCCCCGGTCTGCTGAAAAGCCCGCCGAGGTTAAGCCCAGCCCGGCTGCTGCCGCAGCGGCTGAAGCTCCTGCCAGTCGTGGTCAGGATACCGCCGGGCCGCGTGGTGTTGCTGCAAAGGCACCGCTGGCCCCCGCGCCGCAGCGAAAGACCGACCGTGAGCGTGAAGAGCGCGAGCGTAGCGCGAAAGCCAAGGGTGATGACAGCCGCCGCGGCGGCAAGTTGACCCTGTCTGCTGCCCTGAACGGCGAAGGTGGCCGCACGCGCAGCCTTGCCGCGATGAAGCGCAAGCAGGAAAAGGCCCGTCAAAAGGCCATGGGCTTTGGCAACAAGCCAGAGAAACAGGTGCGCGATGTGCAGCTGCCTGAAACCATCGTGGTTTCGGAACTTGCGAACCGTATGGCGGAACGTGCTGCGGATGTGGTCAAGACGCTCATGAAAATGGGCATGATGGTTACGATGAACCAGCCCATCGACGCCGATACCGCGGAACTTGTGATCGAAGAATTCGGCCACAAAGCGGTGCGTGTTTCGGATGCCGACGTGGAACAGGTGATCGACTCGGTCAAGGACCGCGAAGAAGATCTGCAGCCGCGCCCACCCATCGTGACGATCATGGGCCACGTGGACCACGGCAAAACCTCGCTTCTGGATGCGATCCGTAAGGCCAACGTGGTTTCCGGCGAAGCGGGTGGCATTACGCAGCACATCGGTGCGTATCAGGTGCGCACGCCGACGGGAGCACTTGTGTCCTTCCTCGACACGCCCGGCCACGCCGCCTTTACAAGCATGCGTGCCCGTGGGGCGAGCGTGACGGATATTGTGGTTCTGGTTGTCGCGGCAGATGATGCCGTGATGCCGCAGACCATTGAGGCGATCCATCACGCAAAGGCTGCTAAAGTTCCGTTGATCGTTGCCATCAACAAGATGGACAAGCACGGCGCCGACGCCACCAAGGTTCGCACTGACCTTCTGCAACACGAGATCGTCGTCGAGGCGATGTCGGGCGACGTGCAGGATGTGGAGCTTTCCGCCAAAACCGGCATGGGCATCGACAATCTGCTGGAGGCGATCTCGCTTCAGGCGGAAATCCTGGAACTCAAGGCGAACCCGAACCGGGCTGCCTCGGGTGCCGTGATCGAAGCCAAGCTGGATGTGGGCCGCGGTCCGGTCGCAACGGTTCTGGTGCAGAACGGCACCCTGCGCAAAGGCGATATCTTTGTCGTCGGCGAGCAATGGGGCAAGGTTCGGGCGCTGGTGAACGATCAGGGCGAAACCGTGCTGGAAGCCGGGCCTTCGGTTCCGGTGGAAGTGCTGGGCCTGTCGGGCACACCATCGGCGGGTGACACGCTGAACGTGGTTGAAACCGAAGCGCAGGCGCGCGAGATCGCGGATTACCGCGAGAAGGCCGCCAAGGACCGCCGCGCCGCAGCCGGTGCCGCCACCACGCTGGAACAGCTGATGGCCAAGGCCAAAGCCGACCAGTCGGTTGCGGAACTGCCAGTTCTCGTCAAGGCTGACGTGCAGGGTTCTGCGGAAGCCATCGTGCAGGCCTTGGAAAAGGTTGGCAACGAAGAGGTGCGCGTGCGTATCCTGCATTATGGTGTGGGTGCCATCACCGATACCGATGTGGGCTTGGCCGAAGCATCGGGTGCGCCGATCATCGGCTTCAACGTGCGTGCCAATGCATCCGCGCGGCAGTCGGCCAACCAGAAGGGTGTCGAGATTCGCTACTACTCGATCATCTATGATCTGGTGGATGATATCAAAGCCGCTGCCTCGGGCCTGTTGAAAGCCGAAGTGCGTGAAACCTTCATCGGCTATGCGCAGATCAAGGAGGTCTTCAAGGTGACGGGCGTCGGTCAAGTGGCGGGCTGCTTGGTCACCGAGGGCGTGGCACGCCGGTCGGCAGGCGTGCGCCTGCTGCGCGACAGTGTCGTGATCCACGAAGGCACGCTGAAGACGCTGAAGCGCTTCAAGGATGAGGTCAAAGAAGTGATCTCTGGTCAGGAATGCGGCATGGCGTTCGAACGCTATGAAGACATTCGCCCTGGAGACATCATCGAGATCTTTGAGCGCGAAGAAGTGCAGCGCACTTTGGCCTGAGGCAAAGCTGGACAAAAACAAGGAAGCCGGGGAATTCCCCGGCTTTTTCATTTCAGTCTTTTTAGATCAGATCGGTCAGACAGCGCGACTTTGCGGCACAGGCATGCCGACAAACAGCTTTTCATCGACTTTGACGACAAGCTTTCCATCCGCAAGCGTCTTTACCAGAAGCCCCTGAATGGAAACACAACTACCGACTGCGATTGTTCTCAACATTTGCAACCCCCCTAGAAAAAAGCTCCCCGCGTTAGAATTAACGCAAAGATTCCAGAAAACCATCATTATTTTGACACATTGACGAAGTCTGCGACACTTTGTGAACGGCGGATTACAGCCAATCGCGCAGAATCGGAATCAGGGGAACGTCAGCGGGTGGCATTGGGTAATCTTTCAGCTGCGCTGCCTTGACCCAAGCCAGCTTCTGGCCCTCGCGGCCCTGCACGATGCCCTCCCATTTGCGGCAGGCGAAAAGGGGCATCAGCAGATGAAACGTCTCATAGCTGTGACTGGCGAAAGTGAGGGGGGCCAGACAGCTTTGCCAAGTCTCGATGCCAAGTTCTTCCTTCAATTCGCGCACCAGCGCGAGTTCTGGCGTTTCTCCCGGCTCGACCTTGCCCCCCGGAAACTCCCACAAGCCAGCCAAGGATTTGCCTTCGGGCCGCTGCGCCAAAAGCACCCGGCCCTCTGGGTCGATCAGCGCGACTGCGGATACAAGAACAATCTTCAAGAGCGGTAATCCGCATTGATCTCGATGTAGCGGCTGGTCAGATCGCAGGTCCACACTGTTCGCGCTGCGCGACCCAGCCCCATATCAACACGGATGAGGATTTCTTCCTGTTTGAAATGGCTCGCGCCATCCTCTTCCTTGTAATCCGGATTGCGCCAGCCTTTCTTGGCCACCACCACATCCCCGAAGCGGATGGTGAGCAAATCACGATCTGCTTCCGCCCCAGATTTGCCGATGGCGGCAACGATCCGGCCCCAGTTCGGGTCTTCCCCGGCAAGGGCGGTCTTCACGAGCGGAGAGTTGGCGATCGAGAACGCAACCTTGGCCGCGTCTGCGTCACTCGCCGCGCCCGTGACCTGAATCTCGACCAGCTTCGTGGCGCCCTCACCGTCGCGGATCACCTGCAATGCCAGATCCCGCATGACCCCTTGCAGCGCGGCCTCAAAGGCTTTCGCCACCGGGCCCTTGACCGCTGCGGCATCGCTTTGGCCAGTCGCGGCCAGCAACAAGCTGTCAGACGTCGAGGTATCGCTGTCGACGGTAATCGAATTGAACGTGGCATCCACGTTGCGCGACAGCATGCGCTGAAGCATCGCAGGCGAGATTTTCGCGTCGGTGAAAATGTAGACCAGCATCGTCGCCATGTCGGGGGCTATCATTCCCGATCCCTTGGCGATGCCGGCGATATGGATCGTGCCACCGTCACCTTGCACCGTCGCGGATGCGCCTTTGGGGAAGGTGTCGGTTGTCATCATGGCATGGGCGGCCATCTCGATCGCATCATCCCGCAGGCCGGCTACCAAATCGGGCAGCACGGCCGTGATTTTCTCATGCGGCAGCGGCTCGCCGATCACCCCGGTAGAGGAAGAAAACACCCGGCTTGCCGGCAGATCAAGCGCAGTTGCCACACCGCCCGTCACCGCCGCCACCGCCTTATCGCCCACCTTGCCGGTGAAGGCGTTGGAATTGCCCGAGTTCACAATGATTGCTGCACCCGCCCCTGCGGGAACCTTGGTGGCCAGCTTGTCCTGACAATCGCGCACGCAACCCGACCGGGTGGAGGAGCGGGTGAAAACCCCGGCCATGGCCGTTCCGGGCGCAAGGCGGATCAGCATGACATCCTTGCGGTTGGCATATTTGATGCCGGCCTCGGCGGCAGAAAACTCTACCCCCTTGATGACGGGAAGTTGGGGGAAGCCATCTTTGGGCGCCAGCGGCGACACAGGCTTGGCTGCTTTCAGCTTGGCACCGATTTTGCCCGCAACCTCTGCCACCTCGTGTCCGACACCATCGGCCACATCAGAAACAGTTTCGGTCACCTTCGACTTGAGCTTACGCAGCCGCTTTTTCAGCGTTTTTGCTTCGGCTTTCCAATCGGTCTTCGCCATGACTTCCCCCGAGGACTATTTGTCCAGCAGCGTTGCATCACGCAGGAGGGTGGGGTCAAGCCCTTCTCCGGGGCGCGAAACATCGGCCGCATCGGTTAGCGCCTTAATATGCGCATCGACAGCCGCACGTTCGATCTCGGCGGCCAGTTCGTCGCGCGTCTCATCCAGCGTTGGCGCTGCCGCCACGCGGGTTTCCTTGACCAAAATCAGGTGGAACCCAAAGTCCGATTGCACCGGACCGACCACTTTGCCTGTTTCAGCCGCCACGACGGCATCTTCAAATGGCTTGACCATCATCCCTGTGCCAAACCAGCCCAGATCGCCGCCATTGGCGCCCGAACCCACATCGGTGGAGTTGGCGCGCGCGAGTTCTGCAAAGTCGGCACCGCCGTCCAGCTGCGCTTTCAACTCGGTGGCCTTCTCTTCTGATTCCACCAGAATATGTGCGGCGTTATATTCGGTTGCCGGTTCGGCATTGGCGAACTTGGCGTCATAGGCTGCCTGCAGCGCTTCATCCGTCACCGCTTCTGCGATCACCGCCTGCAACGCCACGCCCGAGATATAGCCCCGACGGTCGTTCTCCAGTGCCAGCTGATCTTTCTTGGCAATCTCGGTCACGGATTGCTCGAGCGCGGTCTGCTGGATCAGCTGGTCCAGAATGCCGTTGAACAGCACATCATCCGGCAGGGCCTGATATTGTTGCGGCAGGCTCTCGCGCAAGGCGATCATGTGGCCAAGCGTGATTTCGGTGCCATTCACCGTGGCGACAACCGTATCGGCGCTGGTGTCCTGCGCCCATGCGGGAGCCGACATCGCACCCACAACGGCACAACTGGCCAAGAACTTGGTCCATTTCGTCATTTTCACACCCTCCTGATCGGGCTGCGACCCCGCCAAACATTGACTATGGCGGGCCTGTCCCTTAAATCGCGGGGGTCGCGTGCGACGGGGCCGGCCGGCCTTCTTGCGCTTTCTATGGAAGGCATTGGGGGCGGGCAAGGCCCTTGGCTCACACGATCCTGTCAAGAATACCCACGGAGAACATATGCTGGGTCTGGGTTCGCTAACGCGTAAGGTCTTTGGTACGCCAAACGATCGCAAGGTCAAATCGGTTCGCCCGCTGGTCGCACAGATCAACGCGCTAGAGCCGGAATTCGCCGCGCTCAGCGACGAAGGTCTGAAGGAAAAAACACGGGCGCTGTCGCAGCGGGCGCAGGCGGGTGAAAGCCTCGATGCGCTTTTGCCCGAAGCCTTTGCCAACTGCCGCGAAGGCGCCAAGCGGGCGCTTGGCCTGCGTGCCTTTGATGTGCAGCTCAAGGGCGGCATCTTCCTGCACCAAGGCAACATCGCCGAGATGAAAACCGGCGAAGGCAAAACGCTGATGGCAACGTTCCCGGCTTATCTGAATGCGCTGGCGGGCAAGGGCGTGCATGTTGTCACCGTGAACGATTATCTGGCAAAGCGCGATGCCGAATGGATGAGCAAGGTTTATGGTGCGCTTGGGCTGACCACTGGCGTGGTCTATCCCTATCAGCCCGATGCCGAGAAAAAGGCCGCCTACCGCTGCGACATCACCTATGCCACCAACAACGAGTTGGGCTTCGATTACCTGCGCGACAATATGAAGGGCAGCATCGAAGACATGGCGCAACGCGGCCATTTCTTTGCCATCGTCGACGAGGTCGACTCGATCTTGGTGGATGAGGCGCGGACCCCGCTGATCATTTCCGGCCCTTCGCAGGACCGGTCTGAACTTTACATCAAGGTCGATGCCCTGATCCCGAGTCTGACCGATGCGCATTTCAAGCTGGATGAGAAAACGCGCAACGTGACCTATACCGACGAGGGCAACGAGTTCATCGAAGGTCTGGTGCGCAGCGCGGGCTTGCTGCCCGAAGGCCAGAACCTCTATGACCCGGAAAGCACCACGCTGGTGCACCACGTGACCCAAGCTTTGCGTGCCCACAAGCTCTTCTCCAAGGATCAGCAATATATCGTCCGCGATGGCGAGGTGATGTTGATCGACGAATTCACCGGCCGCATGATGCGCGGTCGCCGCCTCTCGGATGGCTTGCATCAGGCGATTGAGGCGAAAGAAGGCGTGCAGATCCAGCCGGAAAACGTGACGCTGGCCAGCGTCACGTTCCAGAACTATTTCCGGCTGTACAATAAGCTTGCAGGGATGACGGGCACCGCCGCGACCGAAGCTGAAGAATTCATGGAAATCTATAAGCTTGGCGTGGTGGAAGTGCCCACCAACCGCCCGGTTGCGCGCAAAGATGATCACGATCAGGTCTACCGCACCGCGCGCGAAAAGTATGAAGGTGTCGTCAAGACCATTCAGGAAGCGCATGAAAAGGGTCAACCGATCCTTGTCGGCACCACCAGCATCGAAAAGTCTGAGTTTCTGTCAGGCCTTTTGCAGGCTGCGGGCGTGCCGCACAACGTGCTCAATGCGCGCCAACATGAGCAAGAGGCGCAGATCGTGGCCGATGCCGGCCGATTTGGTGCGGTGACCATCGCCACCAACATGGCCGGTCGCGGCACCGACATTCAGCTGGGCGGCAACGTCGAGATGAAGGTGATGCAGGCCATCGCCGCTGACCCGCATCTTAACCCCGATGACGTGCGCAAGCGCATCGAGGCCGAACATGCCGAAGAAAAGGCCAAGGTGATTGCGGCAGGTGGGCTGTTCGTTTTGGGCACCGAACGCCACGAATCCCGCCGGATCGACAATCAGCTGCGCGGCCGCTCGGGCCGTCAGGGCGACCCGGGGCGCTCTTCCTTCTTCCTGTCGCTGGAAGACGATCTGATGCGCATTTTCGGCTCGGAAAAGCTTGATGCCGTCCTGTCAAAACTGGGGATGAAGGAAGGCGAGGCGATTGTTCACCCATGGGTCAACAAATCGCTGGAACGCGCGCAGGCCAAGGTAGAGGGGCGCAACTTCGACATTCGCAAGCAGTTGCTAAAGTTCGACGACGTGATGAACGATCAGCGCAAGGCCATCTTTGGCCAGCGGCTTGAAATCATGGAAGCCGAAGATGTCGCAGAAATCGCCGAAGACATGCGCTTGCAGGTCATCGAGGATTTGGTCGACCTTCACATGCCGCCAAAATCCTACACCGATGCTTGGGATGTCGACGCCTTGGTTCAGGCGGTGCGCGAAAAGCTGAACATCGACGCACCGCTCGCCGAATGGGCTGCCGAAGAAGGCGTTGATCAGGATGTGATCAAGGAGCGTTTGGCCGAAGCCACGGCAAAGGCGATGGCCGATAAGACCGAGGCCTTTGGCGCCGAGACCATGCGTTCGATCGAAAAGCAGGTTTTGCTGCAATCCATTGATGGCAAATGGCGTGAGCATCTGCTGACGCTGGAGCATCTGCGTTCGGTCGTCGGCTTCCGTGGGTATGCACAGCGCGACCCTTTGAACGAGTATAAAACCGAAAGTTTTGCGCTCTTTGAATCAATGCTCAACTCGCTGCGCCAAGAGGTGACGCAAAAGCTGGCCGCGATCCGTCCGCTGACCCAAGCAGAGCAAGAGCAGATGATGGCGCAGGTCCGCGCGCAGCAGCAGGCCGCGACGGCTGCCGCCGAACCTGTTCCTGCGCCCGCCGAGGCGCCGCCCGCGCGTTTGCCCGGCTTTGATGAGAACGACCCGGCAACTTGGGGCAATCCCAGCCGAAACGATCTTTGCCCTTGTGGATCGGGTGAGAAATTCAAGCACTGCCATGGCCGGATCGTCTGATCCGCGCCGCAGTTGACCTGAGTGGGGCAGCCGGTGCTGCCCCATTTCTGACACTTATGGTGGAAACATTCCCCCAATCTGCCACTGATTGGCCCGCTTTCGCCGTCAAGATGCCCTCAGTCAAAAGGGCCGGAGGCGCGTATGATCCTGCAACGCAGACTGACATTGGTGATCGCGACAGGCGCGGTTGCTTTGGGTGCGGGTCATTACGTTCAGCAGAAGGCTGGTGAGCGCGCGGCAGCAGAACCTGCCGATCTGATTGTCTCCGAAGTCAAACCGGTGGCTGCTGGCCCCTCTGACCAACGGGCAGCGCCACCCCGGGTGGACGCTCCTGCAGCGCCGCTTGAGGCCGCCCCCATGGTGGTGCCTCCGCTTTCAGAAGCATCGCCCACAGAAGATTTCGCACCGACCGAGCGTCTGGCCGCAGTCGAAGCCGAATCGTCGATTGCGACGCCATCTTTGCCTGCGCCAGAGCAGATGCCGGATTGCCAGATCAGCTTTGAGCTTTTGGCACAGCCCAATGCCTTAATCGGTGTTTCGCTGCTGGCGCCCTGCCACCCGGATCAACGTGTGGTGTTGCGGCATGCGGGGCTTGCCATCACTGGCCGGACCTCTGCCAGTGGTGCGCTCTCTGCCACGCTGCCGGCTCTCACGCCGGTGGCAGAGGTTGAAGCTGGATTCGCAGATGGCGAAAGCGCGCGTGGCACGCTTGCGATCGCAGATTTCCAGTCTGTGCAGCGCTTTGCCGTGCAGTGGCAGGATAAGGATTCCTTTCAATTGCATGCGTTTGAAAACGGTGCAGGTTACAATCAGCCGGGTCACATCTCCGCGGTCTCTACAGGCCCCACAGGCGATTCCGGCAGCGTTGTCACTCTCGGCGATGCCTCGGTCAGCTTGCCGCTTATGGCCGAGGTTTACACCTTTGGCTCGGCCACAAATGTCGATCTGGTGCTGGAGGCTGCGATCACACCATCCACCTGCAATCGCGAAATCCTTGGGGAGGCCATTCTAGCGACTGGCGGAGCGGTTGAGGTGACCGACCTGACCTTGGCGATGCCGGGCTGCGATGCTGTCGGCGATATTCTTGTATTGAAAAACCTGCTGCAGGACATGACACTCGCCATCGCAGACGAATAGGGCGGCACAAGGTTCATGCGGGCAAAATTCTGGTGCGCGGCGGGTTTCGCCGCGTTTTTTGTTCCGGCCGCTGCCGGGGCGCAGGACATCACCCTGTCGGCGCGCGAAGGCGGGTTGGAGATTTCCGGCACGTTGCAAGGCTATGACGGTGAGTTCTACCGGATCGATACCGTGTATGGTCTGCTGACCATTGATGCCGCCGGGGTGATCTGCGACGGGCCGGCATGCCCCGATCTGACCGCGCCAAAGGCGAACATTCGAATCGTGGGGCTGCCCGGAATTGGCGAGTCGTTGCTGCCGCCCTTGATTCGGGCCTTTGCCGAGGCGCGCGGACTGACCTATTCCGCTGTTGCAGAGGATGGCTATCGCGCCACGGTCAGCGACCCCAAGGGCGGCGCGCTCTTGGCGGAGATCCACTTTGCTGCGGCGACCTCTGATGAGGCACGGGAGGATGTGCAGGCAGGGCGCGCCGAGGTGATATTGGCGGCGATGACAGAACCCGATCTTGGCGCGCGGGTCCTGGCCTTGGATGCGATGGTGCCCATCGTGGCGCCGGACAATCCTTTGCCGCGTATCAGCACGCGCGATCTGGCGCGGGTGCTGGCGGGTGAGGTGGGCAATTGGGCCGAGGTGGGCGGCCCCGACATGCCCTTGGTCCTGCATGGATTGCGCGCGGACGCAGCCCTTCAGCGGGCCCTTGGTGCGCGTTTGGGGCGAGAGGTCTTGGCGCAGGTGCGGCATGACGATGTCGCGTCTCTGGCTGCTGCGGTCGAGCGCGACCCATGGTCCATCGCCATGACGTTGCGCGCTGCTGTGGCAGGGGCACGCAGCTTGCCGTTGACCGACAGTTGCGGCTTTCCGCTTTTGCCCTCTGCGCTGGCGGTCAAGGCGGAAGATTATCCGCTGTCGCTTCCGATCTATCTCCTGACGCCCAAGCGGCGCTTGCCCTTGTTTTTGCGCGAGTTTCTGACCTACCTTGAGACGCCACAGGCGCAATCGGCTGTCGCGGCGGCAGGTTGGATCGACCGCCAGCCCGAACGGCAGCCGCTGACGGCCGATGGTCTGCGCCTGATCAATGCCATTCAAGGCGCAGGCGAAGAGACGACATTGGCCGATTTGCAGCGCCTTGCCGCCGCAATGAATGGGGCGGATCGCCTGTCGCTTACCTTTCGCTTTGAGGATGGTGCGAGCCAACTTGACGCCCATTCGCGCGACAACCTTGCCGATCTGGCGCGCCTGATCGAGGTTGGCACGTTTCGCAATCATGCACTGGTGCTGGCAGGGTTTTCGGATGGCAGCGGCGCGGCCGCTGCCAACCTGTCGCTCAGCCAGGTTCGGGCCGAAGGTGTGTTGACGGCCCTTGCAGAGGCGGGCGTGGCAGCGGGGGATTTGCCGCAGGTGATGGCTTTTGGCGAAGCCATGCCGATGGCCTGCGATGAAACGCAGGCGGGGCGTCGCCTGAACCGGCGGGTGGAGGTTTGGCTGAAGCCTGTTTTTACAGATACCCCCCCGACCGAAAACTGAGTTCGCGGCTTTTGCCGATGATCAGATGGTCATGCAGGGTGAGGCCGAGGACCTGACACGCCTCTTGCACCTGATGCGTCATCGTGATGTCGGCGCTGCTGGGAGTTGGGTCACCGGACGGGTGATTGTGCACCAAAATCAATGCGGAAGCGTTCAGCTCCAGCGCGCGCTTGACCACTTCGCGCGGGTAGACAGGCACATGATCGACCGTGCCGCGGGCCTGTTCTTCATCGGCGATCAGGGTGTTCTTGCGATCCAGAAACAGAATGCGGAACTGTTCGGTTTCGCGGTGCGCCATGGTGGTGTGGCAATAGTCCAGCAGCGCATCCCATGAGGACAACACCTGCCGGTGCATCACGCGCGCCCGCATCATGCGCTGAGAGACCGATTCGAAGATTTTGAGTTCACAAACAACGGCTTCCCCCACCCCTTTGACCGATTGAAGGCGCGGCACCGGTGCAGAGATCACACGATTCAGGTCGCCGAATGTGTCGATCAGCAGATGCGCGAGCGGTTTGACATCTTGCCGCGGAATGGCGCGAAACAACAGCAATTCAAGCAGTTCATAATCGGGCATCGCCGCGCCGCCGCCTGCCATAAAGCGATCGCGCAGGCGTTTGCGGTGATCGGCGATGTAGGACGGCAGCTTTGCGGGCAGAGGCGATGGTGCGGCTTCATCCGTATCCCCGTCAGCGGGGAACAGAGGGAGGGAGCGGTCGTGAAATCCGTGCTGTGCCATGACGGGCAGGGTGGCAGGGCTTGCTGAACAAAGCGTTAACAGAGGCGCCGTGCGCCGCAAAAGGCGCGTCTGATCCACGTCTGGGGCGCGTATGGCCAAGGTATGGTTCACGTCATGACATGCCGGCAAAAGGCGTGGCGGGCAGGCAAAAGAAAAGCCCCGCCGGTTTCCCGGCGGGGCCTGTGTCCGCGCTTCAAGATCGGGGGTCAGCTTTTCATGCCGTCCCAGAAACCCTTGACCTTGGAGAAGAAGGAAGAGCCTTCGGGGTTGTTCTCTTCCGACAGCTTTTCAAACTCACGCAGCAGCTCTTTCTGCCGGGAGGTCAGGTTCACCGGCGTTTCCACCGCGAGTTCGATCAGCATATCGCCAACGCCGCCGCCGCGCAGGGCAGGCATGCCCTTTGAGCGCAGACGCAGTTGCTTGCCCGATTGCGCCCCCGCCGGGACTTTCACACGGCTGCGGCCGCCATCGATCGTTGGCACTTCGACTTCGCCGCCGATCGCGGCCGTGGCCATGCTGACCGGAACCCGGCAATAGAGATGCGCGCCATCGCGTTGGAACAGGGCATGTTCCTTGACCTCGATAAAGATATAGAGGTCGCCGGACGGGCCGCCGCGCAAGCCTGCCTCACCCTCACCGGCGAGCCGGATGCGGGTGCCGGTTTCCACCCCGGCGGGAATGTTCACCGAAAGCGCACGCTCTTTCTCGACCCGGCCTTGGCCGCCACAGGCACGGCAGGGGTTCTTGATGATCTGGCCCATGCCATTGCAGGTGGGGCAGGTGCGTTCGACGGTGAAAAAGCCCTGTTGCGCGCGCACCTTGCCCATGCCCGAACAGGTGGGGCAGGTGGTGGGTTCGGCGCCGCCTTCGGCACCCGAGCCCCGGCAGACTTCGCAAGCGGTGGAGGTGGGCACGTTGATGGTTTTTTGGATGCCCTTGAACGCCTCTTCCAGCGAGATGCGCAGGTTGTAACGCAGGTCAGAGCCGCGCTGTGCGCGCGAACGACCGCCGCCGCCGCCGCGCCCGCCCATGAAATCGCCGAACAAGTCTTCGAACACATCCGAGAAGGCGGAGGCAAAATCTCCATTGCCGCCAGCGCCCGGATGGCCGCGCCCGCCGCCCATGCCGCCTTCAAAGGCGGCGTGGCCGTAGCGGTCATAAGCCGCTTTCTTGTCGGCGTCCTTCAAAACCTCATAAGCCTCGTTCACTTCCTTGAACTGGGCTTCTGCATTGGGATTGTCTGAATTGCGATCTGGGTGAAGCTCTTTTGCTTTCGACCGATAGGCCTTTTTAAGGTCTTCTGCCGAAGAGCCCTTGGGCACGCCCAGAACATCGTAAAAGTCGCGTTTTGCCATGGGTTAGAACCCCTTTCCCGAACCGGAGAGGGGCGGTCCGTTGCCGGACCGCCCCCTTTTCCCGTGTCCTGCGGTCTTACTTCCGCTTGTTTTCGCCCAAATCCTCGAAGTCGGCATCGACGATATCTTCGTCAATGTCACGAGGACGGTCTGGATCTGCGCCGTCCGCGTCGCCTTCGGCTTGGCTGGCTTTATAGATCGCCTCGCCCAGCTTCATGGCGGCTTCGGTCAGGTTCTGGATGCCCGAGCGGATTTTGCCCGCATCGTTGCCCTTCAGCGCTTCTTCCAGCGGCTGCATCGCAAGCTCGATGGCTTCGACCGTGCTTGGATCCACCTTGTCAGAATGCTCTTTGAGCGACTTCTGCGTGGAGTGCAGGAGGCTTTCGCCTTGGTTCTTGGTTTCCACCAGCTCGCGGCGTTCCTTGTCTGCCTCGGCATTGGCTTCGGCGTCGCGGACCATCTTTTCGATGTCCTCATCCGACAGGCCGCCCGAGGCCTGAATGGTGATCGCCTGTTCCTTGTTGGTGCCTTTGTCCTTGGCTTTCACCGACACGATGCCGTTGGCGTCGATGTCGAAGGTCACCTCGATCTGCGGCATGCCGCGCGGGGCGGGCGGGATGTTTTCAAGGTTGAACTGGCCCAGCATCTTGTTGTCGGCCGCCATCTCACGCTCACCCTGGAACACCCGGATCGTCACGGCGTTCTGATTGTCTTCCGCGGTCGAGAAGATCTGGCTTTTCTTGGTGGGGATGGTGGTGTTGCGATCGATCAGGCGGGTGAAGACACCACCCAGCGTCTCGATTCCCAGCGACAGCGGGGTCACGTCGAGCAGAACCACATCCTTGACGTCGCCTTGCAGAACGCCTGCCTGAATGGCGGCGCCGGCGGCAACCACTTCATCCGGGTTCACGCCCTTGTTCGGCTCTTTGCCAAAGAACTTGGTCACTTCTTCGATCACGCGCGGCATGCGGGTCATACCGCCGACCAGAACCACCTCGTCGATGTCGCCCACCGAGAGACCGGCGTCTTTCAGCGCGGCTTGGCATGGCTTCATCGAGCGTTTGATCAGGTCATCCACCAGCGATTCCAGCTTGGCACGGGTCAGCTTCACCACAAGGTGCAGCGGCTGGCCGGTGGTCTTGTCCATCGAGATGAACGGCTGGTTGATTTCGGTCTGGCTGGACGAAGACAGTTCGATCTTGGCTTTTTCCGCCGCCTCTTTCAGGCGCTGAAGGGCCATCTTGTCCAGCGTCAGGTCGACGCCATGCTCTTTCTTGAACTGCTCGGCCAGATAGGACACGATGCGCATGTCGAAGTCTTCCCCGCCGAGGAAGGTATCCCCGTTGGTGGATTTCACTTCGAACAGGCCATCGTCGATTTCCAGAATGGTGATGTCGAAGGTGCCGCCACCAAGGTCATAGACCGCGATGGTTTTGGTTTCCTTCTTGTCCAGACCATAGGCCAGAGCGGCAGCGGTGGGTTCGTTGATGATCCGCAGCACTTCCAGACCGGCAATCTTGCCCGCATCCTTGGTGGCTTGACGCTGCGCGTCATTGAAATAGGCGGGCACGGTGATCACGGCTTGGGTGACGGTTTCACCCAAGTAGGACTCCGCGGTTTCCTTCATCTTTTGCAGGATGATCGCGGACACCTGGCTGGGCGAATACTTCTCGCCGCGCACTTCGACCCAAGCATCGCCGTTGCCGCCATTGACGACCTTATACGGCATGTTCTTCTGATCCTTGAGGATCGCCGGATCATCAAAGCGGCGGCCAATCAGGCGCTTGACCGCGAAAATGGTGTTGCTGGCGTTGGTGACGGCCTGCCGTTTGGCGGCCTGACCCACAAGGCGTTCGCTTTCGGTGAACGCCACGATGGACGGCGTGGTGCGTGCACCTTCCGAGTTTTCGATCACGCGGGGCTGCGACCCATCCATGATGGCGACGCAAGAGTTGGTTGTTCCAAGGTCGATACCGATGACTTTGGCCATGTTTTGATCCCTTTCTACAGGCGATGGTCTTGGCGCGGGCCCGATGCGGCACCCTTGCCCATGGAGCGTGCGGCGAAATCGGTGGATCCCGAGTTACCGTTGCGTGCTGTATATAGGTGCCGGTCATTTTGCCTGCAACAGGGTCTCCGGCCCCCGTGTCGCTAATTTTTCGCATCCCGTCCGGCCTTGCGCGGGCCGCCGCCGGAGGGTGGCGGACGGGTCATCCTGTCGCAGGGGAGGAACAGCAGGCGCGCGCGGGCGTTGGTTTGTCATGGATTTTCAACGAGAAGAAGGATGTATTGATGCTTCATGTCGACATTCCGACCAAGACGCAGATTGACACACTGATTGCGGCACGGGGGGATGCGCTGGTTTCTTTCTATGTTCCAACCACGCCGGAAACGCAGCACATCGGTCAGGCCCGCACCATATTGGGCAACCTGCTGAAGGAGGCGGAGGCTCAGCTTGAGGCCGCCGCAACGCCCAAGCGCGCGATCTGGCCAATCTCTGAACAGGTGAATGACCTGCTGGATGATGATGCATTCTGGAGCAAGCAGGCGAACAGCCTTGCTGTGTTTGTCAGCCCAGACCGCTTGCGGGCCTTCCGGGTGCCGAACCGGCTGAGCGAGGGCGTGCATGTGGGCGACCGTTATTTCACCAAACCCCTGCTTCGGGCTGTGTCTGGCCTCAACCATGCCTTTGTGCTTGCGCTCGCCGAAAATGACGTGCGCCTGATCGAGGTCTTTGCCGATCTGCCGCCGCAGGAGCGCCGGGTGGCTGATCTTCCGAAAGACGCGGCCTCGGCCAATGGCACGGCGAATGTGAATTCGCGCAGCTATTCTGGGCGGATCGGGGGCGCTGAAGGCCAGAATGTCTTGCTGCGCGCCTATTGCCGCAAGATCGATGAGGCGCTGCGCCCGGTTCTGGCGGGGCGCGACGAGCCGCTGATTCTTGCGGCGACGGAGCCGCTGTTGTCGATGTTCCGCTCGGTGACCACACAGGACACTCTTGTCGAGGATGCGATCAGGACGAGCCCGGCCAACATGACCGCGGCGCAACTGGACAGCGCGGCCCGGCCAATTCTGGACGCCGAACAGGCCAAGGCCCTTGCCGATTTGCAAGACCGCTTTGCCGCGCTTGCGGGAGAAGGGCGGGCGCTGACCGATGTGGAGGAGGTCGCAAAGGCAGCGACTTTCGGCGCGGTCGACACCCTGTTCGTCGATATCGACCATGTCGTGCCGGGCACGGTGGATGAAACGACAGGTGCCGTGACCTTTGCCAAGGAGGCCAGTGCCAAGACCCATGGCGTGATTGACGAGATCGCCGCTCGGGTGATCACGACCGGCGGCACCGTGCTGGCCGTGCGGCAGGATGAGGTTCCGGGCAAGGGCGCCGTGGCCGCGCTGTTGCGCTATGCGGCCTGATCCGGCGGATCACGCGCCGACAGCCGATCAGGGGCCTTGCAAAAGGCCCCTGACCCCCGCGCGAGTCTGGCGCCAAATCACCGATGGTCGAGCGTGCAGCAGCCTTGCAGGGCCGAATTGCCATCCGGCGCTTCGGTGAACATGCGCGTGGAAAACCCGAATGCGCGGTCAGACATTCCGTCTGAACAGGCTTCGCGTGTGATGATCAGGGTGCGGTTCAGGGTCGGTCCTTCTTCCAGACTGATCAGATAACCCTGATCCGCCACCGCTTCTTGGGTAACCGTCATCGGCACCGCGCCGGTATCAGGTGAATTGTATTCCGCGCCACGCGGATAAAGGCTGACCGACCAGAAGGGTTCTGTCCCTAGACACGACAGGGGACGCGGCACGGCAAAAGGATCGTCCTGCTCTGTCGGGTTCAGATAGGCCATCGACACCCAGCCATTGCCTTCGGGCATGCCGATCTTGCCCCATTTCTTATCCTCCGACAGGCCGAGCACTTCGATGTGAAGCGTGAAGGGCCCAAGCTCGCCCACCACATCGGCGCGGGTCGACGGCTCTGACCGGACATTGAGCACATCATTTGCCGCCACTCCGCTGACTTCAAAGCTGGCCGGAAAAGGTTGTGCCAGTGCGCCCATGGGGCAAAGGCAGATCAAAAAGACGACACTCCCACGGATCACCGCTTGGCCCCCCAACTGCTGGATGCATGTTTGCGGGTGTAGAATTCACCCATCAACCCGATCAGGATGCAGATCACCATCACCGTCACCGCGTAGCGGATCGAACTGTAATGCGGGTTGTAATTCAGGAAGATAAAGCCCCGCGCCTGATCGATGATGTGAAACAAGGGGTTCCAGTCGAAATAGGCCAGAACATAGGTGGGCATGGCATTGGCGACAAACATCTTGCCCGAGGCGATCATGTTGGCGCGCTGATAGATGGTGGACAAGATGCCGATGAATTCCGGCTGCCACGGCATCGCCGCCTTGAAAACCATGCCAACCGCGACGCCGCTGCCCCATGCCAGAAACAGCATGCCCATGGTGCCGACCGGATCAAAGAGGGTGATCGGGGTGAACGCCGCATGATAGATGAACAGCACCACGCCTGCCGAAAGGATCTGGATGTAAAGCGCGCTGAGCGCGGCGGCGGCAATCGCGATGATCGGGTTCATCGGCGCATGTTTCATCATTGCCGAGGTGGGGCCATCGGAGCTGACCACGGCACCCACCGCCTTGGTGTGCGTCATGAACAGAAAGATGCCTGACATCACATAAAGCAGAAAGTCGCCGCGAATGGCATTGCCGCGCAAACCCAGCAGGTCGAACATCACATAAAACACGACCACCATGATGACCGTCTGCAGGATGTTCAGCAGCAGGCCGATCACGGCATTGCCGTGGCTGCGCCGAATGGACCGGACCGTTGCGTGGAAAATAAGCTCCAGCATCGCAAACGCGCTGCGGCCCGGCGTCTTTCTCACCACAGGTCGGAACATTTCTGCCCTGTCCTCTTGAGGGGTCCGGCGGGAACCCCCTACCATAACAGCGGAAATCTTGATGTTTCCTTTAAGGCGATGATAAGGCCAGCAGATATTTTAAGCAACTGTTGTGCCTTGATCGGCGCACGGACGGGAGGCGAATTTGGATTTCGACCATTTGACGCGCACCATGCGCCGTCTGGCGCTTGAGGCGGGCGACAAGATCATGTCGGTTTATGAAAGCCCCGATTTCGAGGTGAAATCAAAAGGCGATGCCAGCCCGGTGACAGAAGCGGATGAGGCGGCCGATGCGATCATCTCGGCGGGCCTGTGCGCGGCTTATCCAGAGCTGGTTCTGATCACGGAAGAGCAGGCCGAAAGCCACAGCCTTGAGGCCAGCACCTTTCTGATTGTCGACCCGCTGGATGGCACCAAGGAATTCGTGCAGCGGCGGGGCGATTTCACTGTGAACATCGCCTATGTCGAAAATGGCATTCCTTTGCGGGGGGTGGTTTACGCACCGGCCAAAGGGCGTTTGTTTTACACGCAGGCCGATGGGCGCGCCGTGGAAGAAACCGGCCCCTTTGCCAAGGACAGCATCGGCCCGGTCACGCCGCTTGCTGTCTCGGCGCCGGACAATGGCGGGCTGATGGTCGTTGCCTCCAAATCACACCGCGATGCGGCCACCGATTCTTATATTGCCCGTTATGCGGTCAAGGATATGACAAGCGCGGGCAGCAGCCTGAAGTTCTGCCTTGTTGCGACGGGAGAGGCCGATCTTTATCCGCGTCTGGGCCGCACCATGGAATGGGACACTGCCGCCGGAGATGCGGTGTTGCGCGGCGCGGGCGGGCATGTGGTGCGCTTTGATGACCACAGGCCGCTGACCTATGGCAAGCAAGGCTGGGACAATCCGTTCTTTATCGCCTATGCCCCTGGGGTTGTATTGCATCAAGGCTAAGCAAATGCGTAACGTATTTTTATCTTTTTGTATGTCTTCTGGGGTTGCTGCTGGCGAAGTCATGGATTTGCCATTTTTCGGCCCGCTAATTGATGTACATTAAATTAAATAGTCCGTTGTCGTGACGGCCATTCAAACAGAGCGAGTGCTATGAAGCATAAGAAAGTGACCAAAGCAGTCTTTCCGGTTGCAGGGCTTGGGACGCGGTTCTTGCCGGCCACCAAGTCAATCCCCAAGGAGATCATGACCTTGGTGGACCGCCCCCTGATCCAGTATGCGATCGATGAGGCGCGGGCTGCGGGCATCACGGAGTTCATCTTTGTGACCAGCCGCGGAAAGTCGGCGCTTGAAGATTACTTCGACGTGGCGCCCGAGCTCGAATCGGCGTTGCGCAAGGCGGGCAAGGATCAGCTGCTTGAGGTGCTCAAGGACACCAACATGGACAGCGGCGCCATTGCCTATATCCGCCAGAACCGGCCGCAGGGTCTGGGACATGCGGTGTGGTGCGCCCGTCGGCTGATCGGAAACGAGCCCTTTGCCGTGCTGTTGCCCGATGATGTGATCGCAGCGGAAAAGCCCTGCCTTCAGCAGATGATCGAAGCTTATGCCGAAACCGGCGGCAACATGGTGGCCGCGATGGAAGTGGCGCCTGAAAAGGCCTCTTCCTATGGGGTTCTGGACATCGCCAATGACATGGGCTCGATTGTCGAAGCCAAGGGCATGGTGGAAAAGCCGCGGATGGGCACTGCCCCTTCAAACCTTGCCGTCATCGGCCGTTACATCCTGTCGCCCGAGGTTCTGACGAACCTCAACTCCATCAAGCAGGGTGCGGGCGGTGAGATTCAGCTGACCGACGCGATCGCCGAGGAAATCGGCAAAAGCAAGGTCTATGGCTATCGCTTCCGGGGGCAGCGCTATGACTGCGGGTCCAAGGCTGGCTTCCTGCAGGCCACCGTGGCCTTTGGTCTGGCCCGCCCGGATCTGCGGGATGAGTTCGGGGTGTATCTGAACGATATGGTCGCACTGCAGAAAGCCGCGCAATAAGGCCTGTGCATGGCAGGGCTCGCCCACAGGCTTTTGGCGCTTTTGTCAGCGGCCGGGCGGGCCTATGGTCTGAGAACACGAAGGCGGCGCCATCTGTGGCGCGCCTTTCGCAGCCGACGCAAGGTGCAGGCGGTCAAAGATCGCAGCGGCACCATCCGGCCGCGGGACATCCTGTGTTTTATGGCGGTGCGTAACGAAATGCTGCGTCTGCCGCATTTTCTTGACCATCACCGCAGTCTTGGGGTCGATCACTTCCTGATCGTCGACAATGACAGCACCGATGGCACCCGCGATTTCCTTGCCGCGCAGCCGGATGTTTCGCTGTGGCATACCCCCTCTAGCTATAAACAGGCGCGGTTTGGGCTTGATTGGGTGACATGGCTGCAGATCCGCCATGGCCATGGTCATTGGACCCTGACACTGGATGCCGATGAGCTGCTGATCTACCCCTATTGGCAAACCCGCCCTTTGCCCGCGCTGACCGCTTGGCTTGACGATCAGGGTTTGGCGGCGATGGGTGCGATGATGCTGGACCTTTATCCGGAAGGTCCGCTCTCGGCGGCTGAGATCGCGTCTGGCGGCAACCCGCTGTCGGTGCTGCGCTGGTTCGATGCGGGCAATTACGGTGTGCAGCTCCAGCCGCGGATGGGCAATCTGTGGATTCAGGGCGGGCCGCGCGCGCGCATGTTCTTTGCCAAAGATCCGCGCCGTGCGCCCAGCCTGAACAAGATCCCGCTTGTGCGCTGGAACCGGCGCTTTGCCTATGCCAATTCCACACATGCCCTGCTGCCGCCGCGGTTGAACAGGGTCTATGCCACCGACGGGTCCGAGCAGATTTCCGGTCTTTTGCTGCACACGAAGTTTCTGCCCGAGATCATCGCCAAATCCGCCGAAGAAAAAGCGCGCAAGGAGCATTTCGCCAACAGCGCGCTTTATGACGACTATTATGACAGCGTCACCCGCGACCCGGTGCTGTGGTGCCCCGAATCCGAAGCTCTGGGCAGTTGGCGGCGGCTGGAGGCGCTGGGGCTGATGTCGCGCGGCGGCTGGATCTGAGGGGAGCGCCCCAAGGTCTGCCCGGCGACCGGGTGAATTCGATTGCCAAGTGAGGGCAATTCATTAAGTTTGAGGGCGCAAAGCAGAGAGATGCGGAGAGCGGGGCCATCGGGAGTGGGCTTTGTTCCTCTGCATGAAAACGTGTCTGTTCGTGCGCTTGCGGGGATCGGGTCGCTGCCTTGGGTTTTCTGTCATCCTATCGCTTACGTTGGCATCGCAGGCGCTTGCTTTTTCGCGGTTGGCGCAGCCGGCATGATCTGACGGTGGTGGCAGATCGCGCTGACGGTCAGCGCGATGACGCCATCTTTGCCTTCACCACCTTGCGCAATGAAAAGATCCGGCTGCCCTATTTCCTGACGTATTACCGCAATCTGGGCGTGAACCATTTCTTCATGGTCGACAACGGCTCTACCGATGGGTCGCTGGAGTATTTGCGGGCGCAGCCCGATGTTTCGCTTTGGCGGACGGAAGCAAGTTACAAAGACAGCCGCTTTGGGATGGATTGGCTGAACCATCTTTTGCGCCGCTATGGGCACGGCCATTGGTGCCTGACCGTCGATCCCGACGAGTTTTTCATCTATCCCTTTTGCGAAACCCGCCCGATCCGTGCGCTGACCGACTGGTTGGATGCCACCCAGATTCGCACCTTTGCGGCGATGTTGCTTGACATGTATCCGAAGGGTCCGATCACCGCGCAGATCTATCGAGAGGGGCAAGACCCTTTCGAGATTGCGCAATGGTTTGACAGCGGCAATTACCAGATCAGCCGCAACCCTGCCTATGGCAACCTCTGGGTTCAGGGCGGGCCGCGCACCCGGATTTTCTTTGCCGAAAACCCGAAACAGGCCCCGGCCTTGAACAAGATCCCTTTGGTGAAATGGCATCGGTCTTATGCCTATATCAGTTCGACCCATATGCTGCTGCCGCGGGGCTTGAACCTTGCCTATGACGCATGGGGCGGAGAAAAGGCCTCGGGCGTGCTGTTGCATGCCAAGTTTCTGAACACCTTTGCCGCCAAGGCGGATGAGGAGATCCGGCGCGGCCAACATTATGCCGCAAGTGCCGAATACAAAGCCTATCAGCAAGGTCTGGCCGCGCATCCCGACGTGTGGTGCCGGTGGAGCGAGAAGTATATCAACTGGCGTCAGCTTGAGATTCTGGGGCTGATGTCCAAGGGCAACTGGGCATGAAGGGAGCAGGCGCGTGACGGTGGGCTTTGTGATGCTGTGCCATACGGCACTGGGTCGCGCGGCTCAGGTGGCGCGGCACTGGGCCGAACGCGGTTGCCCGGTCGTCATCCATGTTGATCGCCGGGTGGCGGCCAAAGCCTATGCCGGGCTGACGCAGGATCTGGCTGATCTGCCCAATGTGCGGTTTTCGGGCCGACATGCCTGTGAATGGGGAACCTGGGGCATCGTTGCTGCCAGTCAGGAAGCGGCCACGGTGATGCTGCGTGATTTTGCCGATGTGCGGCACGTCTATCTTGCCTCTGGCTCTTGCCTGCCGCTGCGCCCGGTTGATGAATTGCGCGCCTATCTTGATGAGCGTCCGAACACCGATTTCATCGAAAGCGTGACCACCGAAGATGTGGGCTGGACGGTCGGCGGCCTTGATTACGAACGGTTTACCCTTCGCTTTCCCTTCAGTTGGCGCAAGCAGAAGTGGTGGTTCGATACATATGTCAAACTTCAGCGCAGGGTGGGCTTTCGCCGCAAGATCCCGGCAGAGTTGGTGCCGCATCTGGGCAGCCAATGGTGGTGCCTGACGCGGCAAACGCTTTCGGCCATTCTTGAGCACCCAGACCGCGCCAAGATTGACCGCTATTTCCAGAAGGTCTGGATCCCGGATGAAAGCTATTTCCAGACGCTGGTGCGGCAGGTGTCGCGCACGGTGGAAAGCCGGTCGCTGACGCTGTCGAAGTTCGATTTTCAGGGCAAGCCGCACATCTTTTACGATGACCATCTGCAATTGCTGCGGCGGTCGGATTGCTTTGTTGCCCGCAAGATCTGGCCCGATGCGGTTCGGCTTTATGCAGCCTTCCTGTCAGAGGATCGCAGCCGACAGGCCGCCGCAGAGCCGAACCCCGGCAAGATCGACCGGCTGTTTGCCAAGGCCGTGGAACGGCGTGTGAAGGGCCGCCCCGGGCTTTACATGCACAGCCGATTCCCACAGGAAAACTTTGAAAACGGGCGCACCGCGGGGCCGTATTCGGTGTTTTCCGGCTTTGCCGATGTGTTCGAAAACTTTGAGATCTGGTTGTCCAAGGCCAGTGGGGCGCGGGTGCATGGCCATTTGTTCGCGCCGGACCGCGTGCATTTTTCGGGCGGGGAAACGGTTTACAACGGCGCGCTGTCCGACAGTGCCAAGGTGCGCGACTATAATCCCAAAAGCTTTCTGACCAGCCTGATCTGGAACACGCGCGGGGAACGTCAGTGCTTTCAGTTCGGCCCCACCGACACGCAAGAGCTCAACTGGTTCATGTCTCTGGACGGAAACGCGCAGATTTCTGTCATCTCGGGGGCTTGGGCGGTGCCCTTGTTCCACTCCAACCAGAACTTCGGCGACATCCGGCGCGAGGCGGCGCGCCTGCAAAAGATCGAGCAAGAGTTTCTGAACATCCTGCGCGCGCCCTCTGCCAAGGCGCGTGTGCGCATCTGGTCGTTGGCCGATTTCGTGGAAAACCCGATGGAGCCCTTGCAGACCATCATGGATGAAATCGGCCCGCGTCAGGGCCGCCGTCTGAGCGAGGTGCCGCGGATGGCGGATCTGACGGGGTTCGGCCAGTTCCTGCAAAACCTGCGCAATCAGGGCATGCAGCCGGTGCTGATGGGGGATTTCCCGGTGGGCCATGATCCGGCAACCAAATCCACGCGCCGCGGGCGCCCCTATCTGGTGAAATGAGTGGCGGCGCGGTTTGACAGTTTCGTGATGTTCGCGGAGATGCGGACGGGCTCGAATTTTCTGGAAGCCAATCTGAACGCGATGCCCGGCGTGGTGTGCTACGGTGAGGTGTTCAATCCTCATTTCATCGGCAAGAAGGATCAGACCCGCCTGTTTGGCTTTTCCCTCGCGGATCGTGAGGCTGATCCGATGGCGCTGATCCGCGCGATGCGGGCGCAGACTGCTGGCCTGTCCGGCTTTCGCTGCTTTCACGACCATGACCCGCGCATCGTGCAACCGGTGCTGGACGATCCGCGCTGCGCCAAGATCATTCTCACGCGCAATCCGATTGAAAGCTATGTCAGCTGGAAGATCGCGCAGGAAACCGGTCAATGGAAGCTGACCCATGCCAAAAACCTGAAGACGGCGCAGGTGCGATTCGACGCCGCCGAGTTCGAGTTGCATGTGGCCCGCTTGCAGGCGTTCCAAATGCGGCTGCTGCATGGCTTGCAGGTCAGCGGGCAGACCGCGTTTTACATCGACTATGAGGATATCAACGATCTGGACGTGCTCAACGGTCTTGCGGCCTTTTTGGGAAGGGAGGGGCTGCCCGGTCTGGATGGCAGCCTGAAAAAGCAAAACCCCGAAGAGATCGCGCAAAAGGTTGTGAACCCCGATGAGATGGAGCGGGCACTGGCCCGGCTTGATCGATTCAATCTGGCGCGCACGCCCAATTTCGAACCCCGCCGCGCGCCGATGGTGCCGCAGTTTCTGGCGGCGCGGACGGCGGGTCTGCTTTACATGCCGGTGCGGGGCGGACCGGTCGCGCAGGTGACGGGCTGGTTGCAGGGGTTTGGGCCGCTGGACGGGGAGTTTACCCAAAAAACCCTGCGCCAATGGAAGCGCGCCCGGCCGGGGCATCGGTCTTTCACCGTGCTGCGCCATCCCTTGGCCCGCGCGCATGAGGTGTTTTGCACCCAGATTCTTGGGGGCGGCTTCGACCAGATCCGCGATCAGATGGCCAAGCTGCACAAACTGGACCTGCCGCCCTTGGGGCAGGATTACCCGGATGTGGCGGCCCATCGCGCGGGTTTCCTTGGCTTTTTGCGCTGGATCAAGCTGAATCTGGCGGGCCAGACCAGCGCCCGCGTCGATGCGCATTGGGCCAGCCAAGCGGCGGTGCTGCAAGGCTTTGGCGCCTTTCAGGCCCCCGATCTGGTTCTGCGGGAAGAGGGTCTGGCCGCCGGTCTGGCCTTTCTGGCGGCGGAGGTTGGGCAAAACCCGGCACCCCTGCCGCCGCCTGTGGCGCATGGCTTTACCTCCTTGCAGGCGATCTATTCTGCCGAGCTGGAGGCCGCCGCGCGCGATGCCTATGCGCGCGACTATCTGGCCTTTGGTTTTGCCGATTGGCGGGATCAGCCTGCCAGATAGCGGGCGAGCGTTTTTTCGGTGCCTTCCGTCCAAAGCCTTTGCAAGGCCGTGGCAAAGGCGGCGGCAAAGCGCGGGTCTTGCCCGGTGTCGCCATAAATCGCCCGCTGCGCGATCCAGATCGACGGGTCGGCCTTTGCCGCCAAGGCAAGCCGCTGCAGGTTGGTCCAGTCGGGATCGTTCGGTTCGATCACGGTGCCCTGATCCGTGGTTCCCGCGCAATAGCGGCACCACAGCGCCGAGACCAAGGCCAGCCCTTCGATCTTACCCCCGGCGGCCAGCGCGTCGCGCAGCGACGGGATGATGAACTTCGGCTGTCGGTTCGATCCGTCCAGACAAAGACGCCGCTCGGTATCGGCCACCTCGGGGTTGCTGAAACGGTCGCGGATCAGCGCGTAATAGGCGGCAAGGTCCGTATCGGGCACCGGGGCGACGTAAGGAATGATCTCCTCGCGCTCCACCTTGTCCAGAAAGCCGCTGATGAGCGGGTGGGCCATGGCCTCGTGCACGAATTCCACATCCATCAACCCGCCCGGATAGGCGATGGTGGCATGGCCGCCGTTCAGGATGCGGATCTTCATCGCCTCATAGGCATGCACATCCTTGGTGAAGGTGACGCCCACGCGTTCCAGCGGCGGGCGCCCGGCGGGGAAATGGTCCTCCAGCACCCATTGCCGGAATGGCTCGCATGTCACCGGCACCGGGTCCTCGGACAGACCGAACTCGGCTGCCATCGCGCGCTCACGCGGGCCGGTCGCGGGGGTGATGCGGTCCACCATGCCATTGGGGAAGGCGACATTGGCCTGCACCCACGCGGCAAAACCCGGGTCCGACAGGCGCGCCAGCCCGACCACGGCTGCCTGTGTGACATGCCCATTGCCGGGAAGGTTGTCGCAGCTCATCACTGTAAAGGGCGCAACACCCGCGGCATGACGGGCGCGCAAGGCGGCAAGGATGGCGCCAAAGGCCGTGCGCGGTGCCAAAGGATGCGCCGCATCATAGGCGATTTCCGCATGATCAGGGTCGAATTGGCCCGAGGCCGGGTCGATGAAATAGCCGCCTTCGGTGACTGTCAGGCTGACGATGCGGATGGCCGGGTCTGACATGGCGGCAATCAGCGCCGCATTGTCGGCCTGCACCTCGATAAAGCCGGTCATTGCGCCCACCCGGCGCGCGGTGCGGCCCTTGGGGTCGAGTTCGATGATGGTGGACAGGCAATCCTGCGCCAGCATCGCGTCCCGCATCCGGGCATCGCCGTCGCGCACGCCTGCACCAAGGATAGCCCAATCCTGCGCCAGACCCATGGCCATCAGGTCATCCAGATACACCGCCATATGCGCGCGGTGAAAGTTTCCCAAGCCGATGTGCACAATTCCCGGCGTCAGGGCGGTGCGGTCATAGGCCGGAAGGGCAACGGGTGGGGGTGTATGCGTCATCTTAGGCCATCCAATTTCCACCATCGACGCCAAAGCATTGGGCGACGATGTATTTTGCCTCTGCGGTGGCGAGGAAAATCGCCATCCCGGTCAGATCTGCGGCGGTGCCCATGCGGCCAAAGGGAACGGCGGCACCGACTTCGGCCTTTTTCTGGCCCGGTGCCTTGCCTTCGTATTTGGCAAAGAAGGCATCGACGCCGTCCCAATGCGCGCCCTCCACCACGCCGGGTGCGATGGCATTCACATTGATCCCATGCGCGATCAGGTTCAGGCCCGCGCTTTGCGTGAGAGAGATGACGGCGGCCTTGGTGGCGCAATAGACACTCACAAGGCCTTCGCCGCGCCGTCCGGCTTGGCTGGCCATGTTGATGATCGTGCCGCCTTGGCCACGGTCGATCATGTGCCGCGCGGCGGCTTGCGTGCAAAACAGCGTGCCTGCCACATTCACCGCAAAAAGACGGTCATAATCGGCGCGCGACACTTCGGCGATCGGGGCGGCGGAAAACAGCGCCGCGTTGTTGATCAGGATGTCCAACTGGCCCATTTGGGCAATCGCAGAGCCGAAGGCAGCATCAATGCTGTCTTGCCGGGTCACATCCAGATGCAGGCCAATCGCCTGCGGCCCAAGGCTCTGCGCGGCCTGCGCCACGGCACCGGCGTTGATATCGGCCAAAGCCACCCGCGCGCCTTCGGCAATATAGGCGCGGGCGAACTCCAGCCCGATGCCACGCGCGGCCCCCGTGATCAGCGCGGTTTTTCCTTGCAACCTCATGCCATTGCCTTTCCATCAGCGCCAAAGCGCAGCAATTTACCGGGCTGCGGGGCCATCCGAACCGTGTCGCCGGGGTGCATCATCACCTCGCCCCCGGCGCGCACCGTGAGCGTGCCAAGGGGGCCTGCGTTGACCTTCAGGAAAGTGTCAGAGCCAAGATGCTCGGACAGGCCAACCACACCCTCCCACGGTCCATCGGCGCTGATATCGATGTGTTCGGGTCGAATTCCGATGGTGGTGGCGGCGTGTTTGGCCGCCTCGGGCCCTTCGATCAGGTTCATCTTGGGGCTGCCGATGAAGCCCGCGACAAACAGGTTGGCGGGGCTGCGATAAAGCTCCATCGGGCTGCCGACCTGTTCGATGCGACCTGCGTTCAGCACCACGATCTTGTCGGCCATGGTCATGGCTTCGACCTGATCATGGGTGACATAGATCATCGTGGTCTTCAGGCTTTGGTGCAGTTCGCTGATTTCCTGCCGCATCGAGACGCGCAAGGCGGCATCAAGGTTGGACAGGGGTTCGTCGAACAGGAAGGCCGTCGGTTCGCGCACGATGGCCCGCCCAATCGCCACGCGCTGCCGCTGCCCGCCGGAAAGCTGGCCGGGGCGGCGATCAAGGTAATTGCCAAGGTTCAGGATCTTGGCCGCATGGTTCACGCGCCGCTCTTGTTCGGCCGGGTCCATGCCTGCCATTTTCAGCGGAAAGGCGATGTTCTTGCGCACCGACATATGTGGGTAAAGCGCGTAGGATTGGAACACCATCGCCAGTCTGCGCTTGGCGGGCGGCAGGTCTGTCGCATCCACCCCGTCGATCGAGATGATGCCGCCAGAGGTATCCTCTAGCCCCGCGATCAGCCGCAACAGGGTCGATTTTCCGCAGCCCGAGGGCCCTACGAAGACGACAAATTCGCCGTCCTCGATGGCCAGATCAATGCCGGGGATGACATCCACCTCGCCAAAGGATTTGCGCACTTGTGTCAGGGTAATCATTCCCATGTCGTCCTCACTTCACCGCGCCGAATGTCAGGCCGCGCACGAGTTGCTTTTGACTGAACCAGCCAAGGATCAGGATTGGAGCGATGGCCATGGTGCTGGCCGCCGAAAGTTTCGCGTAGAACAGGCCCTCGGGGGAGGAATAGCTGGCGATGAACTGCGTCAGCGGCGCGGCCTGTGATGTTGTGAGCTGCAGGGTCCAGAACGCCTCGTTCCACGCGAGGATGATGTTCAGGAGCAGGGTGGAGGCGATGCCCGGCACCGCCATCGGCGTCAGCACATAAAGGATTTCCGACCGCAGGCTTGCGCCGTCCATCCGCGCGGCTTCCAGAATCTCGCCGGGGATTTCCTTGAAATAGGTGTAAAGCATCCAGACCACGATCGGCAGGTTGATCAGCGTCAGGACGGCCACAAGCCCGATGCGGCTGTCCAACAGACCGAAATCGCGGAACAGAAGATACATCGGCACCAGAACGCCCACGGCGGGCATCATCTTGGTCGACAGCATCCACATCAGCAGATCCTTTGTCCGCCGGCCCGGCACAAAGGCCATGGACCACGCCGCCGGAATGGCAATCGCCAGCGCGATCAGCGTGGAGCCGACCGAGAGGATGACCGAATTCCAGAAATGCCGCCCATAGTTCGACCGTTCCTGCACGTCGTGATAGCTTTGCAGCGTCCAGTCGCTGAACAGCACCTGCAGCGGGGTCTTGATCGCATCGCCTTCGGATTTGAACCCAAGGATGATGATCCACAGGATCGGGAAGAAGATCAGAAAGCCCATGGTCCAGGCTGCGGCGGTTACAACGGCTTTGCGGGTGTTTGAAACCTTGCGCGCCATCTTAGGCCTCCAGATTCTTGCCGATCATCCGCATCAGGAAGATCGCAACGATATTGGCCAGAATGACCGCGATGATGCCGCCCGCAGAGCCGCCGCCCACGTCGTAGTTCAAGAGTGACTGGGCATAGACAAGGTAGGTGAGGTTGGTGGAGGCCGTGCCGGGGCCGCCATTGGTGGTCACCAGAATCTCGGCAAAGACCGACAGCAGGAAAATCGTCTGGATCAGGATCACCACGGTGATCGACCGGGTCAGATGCGGGACCGTCAGATAGAAGAAGCGCTGAAAGCCATTCGCGCCATCCATCTCGGCTGCCTCTTGCTGCTCGCGGTCAAGGCTTTGCAGCGCCGTCAGCAAGATCAGCGTCGCAAAGGGCAACCATTGCCAAGCCACGATGAGGATGATCGAGGCCAGTGGCGCATGGGACAGGAAATCAAAGGGCGGCAGGCCAAGTGCCTTGGCGATATGGGCGAAGATGCCATTCACCGGGTTCATAAACATGTTCTTCCAGACCAGCGCCGAAACAGTGGGCATCACGAAGAACGGCGCGATCACCAGCACCCGCACGATGCCTTGGCCCCAGAAGGGCTGATCCATCAGCAGCGCCAAGAGAATGCCACCCACCACCGTGATGCACAGCACCCCCAGCACGAGGATCAGCGTGTTCGACAGTGCGGCCCAGAACGCAGGCTGGTTCACGAAGTAGTAGTAATTCTCGAAGCCAACGAATGTCTCCATTCCCGGCATCAACAGGTTGTAGCGCAGCGTGCTGAAATACAGCGTCATTCCCAGTGGCACGATCATCCACAGCAACAGCAGGATGACGGCGGGGGAAAGCATCAGGCGCGCAGCAGTCCGGGAATGGGCGGTTGCCATCGGCTTGGTCCTTGATCGGTATGGGGCAGGGCGGCGCGTGGGGTGCCGGGCGCATGGTCCCGGCACCACAAGACGCGGAGAGGTGGCGCCGGACGGAGGCCCCCGGCGCCACAGGGAGGACAGGTTACTTGATGTAGCCCGACCGCGTCATTTCGGTGGTCACCAGCGTTTGTGCGGCTGCCAGTGCGTCTTCGGCGCTCATGGTGCCGGCAAGGGCGGCGCTGAACTGCTGGCCGACAGCGGTGCCAAGGCCTTGGAATTCGGGGATCGCCACGAATTGCACGCCGAGATAGGGCACCGGGTCCACAGTCGGGTTGTTGGGGTCCGCCGAGTTGATGCTGTCGAGCGTCATCTGCGCGAAGGGCACCTTCTGGTATTCCGGGTTCGCGTAAAGCGACGCACGGGTGCCCGGAGGCACGTTGGCCCAGCCTTCCTTGGCGGCAACCACTTCCAGATACTCTTTCGACGTGGCCCAAGCGACAAAGGCCTTGGCGGCATCAGCCTTCTGCGTGCCTGCCGGAATGCCCAGCGACCATGCCCAGAGCCAGTTGCCGCGCTTGCCCTTGCCGGTATCGGGGGCCAGCGCAAAGCCAACCTTGTCGGCCACGGTGGAATCGGCCGGATTGGTCACGAAGGAGGCGGCGACGGTGGCATCGATCCACATGCCGCACTTGCCTTGCTGGAACAGCGACAGGTTTTCGTTGAACCCGTTGTTGGCCGCACCGGGCGGGCCGTATTCGTTCATCATCGCCAGATAATCGGTCAGCGTGGCTTTCCACGCTTCACCGTCGAACTGCGGCTTCCAGTTTTCGTCGAACCAGCGCGCGCCATAGCTGTTGGACATGGCGGTGAGGAAGGCCATGTTTTCGCCCCAGCCCGCTTTGCCGCGCAGACAGATGCCGTATTGCTCTTTCGACTTGTCGGTCATCGCGGCGGCGGCGGCCTTGATGTCATCCCATGTCGGCGCGTCTGGCATCGTCAGGCCGGCGGCTTCCATCAGATCCTTGCGATACATCACCATCGAGGATTCGCCGTAGAAAGGCGCGGCATAAAGCTCGCCATCCACGGTCAGGCCGCCCCGGATCGCGGGCAGCAGATCGTCGACGTCATATTCGGCGGGCAGATCGTTCAGGCTGACCAGCCAGCCTTGTTTGCCCCAGATCGGCACTTCGTAGGTGCCGATGGTCAGCACGTCAAACTGCCCGCCTTTGGTGGCGATATCGGTTGTCACGCGCTGGCGCAGGACGTTTTCTTCCAGCGTCACCCATTCAACCTTGATGTCGGGGTGTTTGGCATAGAAGTCGTCCATCAGGCCTTGCATGCGGATCATGTCGCCGTTGTTCACGGTGGCCACGGTGATGGTGGTCTCGGCCATGGCGGCACCCGCCAAGGTCAGCGAAACCGTCGCGCCAAGCAGCGCGCGGAGCGTCAGTGTCATGGTATCCTCCCTATCAGCGAATGAGCAAATCATCGCTTGATGGGCAATTACTCACACCAGCCCCCGGTGCGTCAAGCCCCTTCCTTCGCCGCAATTGCAAAGGAACTAAAGCGCCAGAACGGCGCGCGCGGTCAGCTCATCGGTGATCAGGCCATTGATGATGCGGGCTTTCAGCGCCGCCGCGATGGGCGCGGCCTTGGATGCGCCCGCAGCAATGCCCACCGCAGGGCGTGCAAGTTTTGGCTCCACCCGCACGCCTCCGGTGCGGGTATTGGTGCCCACATCCAGATAATGGCCGTTCGAATCAAACACCCAACCGGCCACTTCGCCCACGGCCCCGGCGGCGCGCATCTGGTCAAGCTCGCTGCGCGTCACGAATCCGTCGGCCAGCAGCGGGGCATCGTCGGACATCTGGCCCACACCCACGAACACCACATCGGCGGTGCGCGCCAGATCGGCCACCCGCCGCACCGGGGCCAAAGCGTGAAAGGCGTCCCGCTCGGCCCCGGTGGGCGAAATCACGGGCACCAGCATCGGATAATGCGGCGCCCGCACCTTGTCGGACACCCGCATGATGACATCGAAAAAGCTGGCCGACCCATCCGGGGCGATGTTCCCGATCAAGGACACCAGCCGATGCTGCGGCGCTTCGACCGGGGCCATGGCATCCACCATCCCCCGCATCGCCCGCCCGGTTCCCAGCGCAATCGTCAGCGGATCTGTCTGCCGCAGCACGCGCTCCAGCTCGGCGGCGGCGGCGGGCGCGATGGACAGCACCGGATCGGCTCCGCCCAGCGAAGGCGATACCCGGCAGCGCCCCAGACCATAGCGGTCACGCAGCGCCGATTCCAGATCAAGGCACGCCCCGATCCGATGGTTCAGCCGGACATGGATCAGTCCGTCGGCCATCGCTTTCGCCACGAGGCGCTGGGCCCGCTGTCGGCTCACCCCCAGTTCGGCGGCGATCTGGTCCTGCGTCATGCCAGCCACGTAATACAGCCAGCCGGCGCGGGCGGCATCATCTTGCGGGGTGGGGTCGTTGGTGTCGATCCGGCTCATGCCTGCCTCATGGCGTCGGGGGCCAGCCGAGCAAACTCTGCAAATGACCCAAAGCGCAAGTCCGGGCGGGCTTCTGTCGCCGCTTCGAGCGTCAGTCCGGCCATATGGCTGCCTCCGGTGAATTGCCAGACGGTCATCCCGGCTGCGCGCGCGGCGGCCACCCCGGTGAGGCTGTCTTCGATCACCAGACAGGCTTCGGGTGCAAAGCCCATCTGGCTGGCGGCGAAGAGGAACAGATCGGGCGCAGGCTTGCCGCGCGCGACTTGGCTTGCGGTAAAGACGCGGTCGCCCAGCTTTTCCCACAAGCCCACCAGCCGCAACGACATTTCCGCGCGGCGTGGGCTGGAAGAGGTCGCCACGCAGCATGGCACCGCAAGCGCATCAATCACCTCGCGCACATGCGGCATGATCTTCAACCCCGCGCGAAAGCCTTCCAGCAGGCGGTTGCGGTAATCGTCTTCAAAGCTGGGTGGCAGGTCCAAGCCGAATTCTGCCCGGATCTGCGCCATCACCACCGGGTAGCTGCGGCCCAGAAAGTGCCGGGCGACATAGGGCAGATCAATCTGCACCCCGCGCTCGGCCAGGGCTTCAATCAACATGCGCGCGCTGATGATCTCGCTGTCGATCAGCACGCCATCACAATCAAAGATCACACAGGCGCGGCCCATGCGGCCGTCAGGCCGCTTGCGGCGTGCGGGATTCGGTCAGGATGGCGTGCAGCTTGGCCGGGTCCGTATTGGCCCGCAGCTTGGCCACCACATTCTGGTCGCGCATGGTGCGGCTGACCAGCGCCAGCGCCTTCAGATGGTCCACCCCGGAATCCTTTGGCGCGAACAGGCCAAAGATCAGATCCACCGGCTGGCGGTCCACGCTGTCATAGTCCAGCGGTTTTTCGAGCCGGATGAACACGCCCACGATACGGTCAAGATCTTCCAGACGCGCATGGGGCAGGGCGATGCCATGGCCCACACCTGTGGGGCCAAGGCTTTCGCGTTCTTGCAAGCCGTCCACGGCAATGGCCGCCGTCAGCCCGTAGCATCCGGCCACCATCTCTCCCAATTCCTGAAAGAGACGTTTCTTGCTGGTGATCTGCCCGACGACGCGAACGGCGCCGGGCGTAAGAAGCTTTGCTAAATCCATGGACGGTCGTGTTCCTGAACAGCCAACCGGCTGCCCCTATTTGCTGTTGCGCGGGTCGATCCAGCCTATGTTGCCGTCATCCCGGCGATAGACCACATTCACCCCGCCATGCCCTTCATTGCGGAACACAAGCATCCGGTTGCCATTCAACTCCAGCTGCATCACGGCTTCGCCGACGGTGATAGACGGAATCTTCGTCTCCATCTCGGCGATCACGATGGGCTGGAGGCTGTCTGGCTCCACATCCTCGGCGTCCTCGGTTGGGGCGAGGATATAAGAGGATGCGCCGTCGAATTCAACAGGTGACGTTCGGGCAGAATGGTGGTTGCGGATGCGACGTTTGTAGCGACGCAGCTGCTTGTCCATCTTTTCGCGGCAGGATTCGAAAGCAGCGTAGATTTCAGTGGCGTGGCCTTTGGCCTGCGCGGTCAGTCCGGTGGAAAGATGGATCACGGTTTCGCACACATATTCATGTGCAACCCGGGAAAAGACGATGACGGCCTCGGTCGGGCGCTGGGCGTATTTCTCGACCACTTCGCCAAGTTCGGCCTTCACATGGGTTTGCAGGGCTTCTCCGATGTCGATCTGTTTTCCACTGATCTGATAGCGCATGATGTCTCCTCCGCGCGGCTTCTTGCTCTGGCCCCGGGCAATGCGCCCGGGCCCAAAGGTCTTCTCTCTTTGACATGGGGACCGATGGCGCATCTGCAAGGTGGCGGGGCCGGAAGGCGGCCGCGGGGCAGGTCTTGCACATGGCAGGGTCTTGCTCGCATCCTTGGCATTTGGCGACAGGGATGCCCGGCTTGTCAACCGAATCGTCGCGCGAATGTCATCGGGCTGTGATCCGGCTTTGGCCGTGCAAAGCCGGATTCCCGCCGGGCCGGATCAGGAAATGCGGAAGTTCTGGCCCAGATAGACCCGGCGCACGGTTTCATCGCGCACCACCTCATCGGTTGTGCCGCTCATGAGCACGTGGCCGTCGTGCAGAATATAGGCGCGGTCCACGATATCCAGCGTCTCGCGCACGTTGTGGTCGGTGATGAGCACGCCAATCCCGCGCGACTTGAGATCGTGCACCAAGCCGCGGATTTCCCCCACCGCGATCGGGTCCACGCCCGCAAAGGGCTCGTCCAGCAGCAGATACTTGGGGTTTGCCGCCAGACAGCGCGCAATCTCTACCCGTCGCCGTTCGCCGCCCGAAAGCGCCAGCGCAGGGGCGCGGCGCAAATGGGTGATCGAGAATTCCGACAGCAGTTCTTCCAGCCGTTCACGCTGTTTGTGGCGGTCCAGATCGGTGATCTCGAGCACGGCCAGAATGTTGTCTTCGACGGAGAGGCCGCGAAAGATGCTGACCTCTTGCGGCAGGTAGCCAATGCCTAGCCGCGCGCGGCGATACATCGGCAGGGCCGTGACATCCTTGCCATCAATGATGACCTGCCCGCCTTCTGGCGTGACCAGCCCCGCGATGGAATAGAAGCAGGTCGTCTTCCCCGACCCGTTCGGGCCCAAAAGCGCCACGACCTCTCCGCGGCTCAGCTCCATCGACACGTCGCGGATCACCGGGCGCTTCTTATAGCTTTTGCGCAAGGACCGGATCACAAGGCCCGCGCTGCCTTGGGTGACGGATAGGGACGGCGCCGGGGTCAAGGTGCCGATCCGGGGGTAAACACGGTCTTGACGCCGCCCGTCATGGTTCCGGTGCCATCGGTCAGATTCACCGTCAGCGACTGGCCGGAAATCGCCGCCTGGCCTTGGGTCAACAGCACATCGCCTGTCATCACCACTGTGCCGCTGGCAATCGTGTAAACAGCCTCGGCGGCTTCGGCTGCGTCGGTCGGGCTGACCAGAGTCACGCCCTCACTGGCAATCAGCCGAGCGATCCCGTCGCCCCCTTCGGCATATTCCACCCGGATCTCTCCGGCTGAAAGGCGCATCTCGCCTTGCTTGGCCACCACATTGCCTGTGAACAAGGCCGCCCCTGTGGCCTGATCCACCGAGAGCGACTCGGATGTGACTTCGACGGGCAGCGAGGTGTCCTGTTGCAGCCCGCCAAAGCGGATGTCCGCCTGCTGCGCAAGAGCAGGCGCGGCGCAGAGCACCGCCAGAGTAAGGGCACGCAAGAACTGTGACATGATCTGCCTGTCTAAAAAAACAACATGGGCTCAATTTTCCGGTGCGTATACCAGCTTCACGGCCCCATTGAAAACCAGAAGATAGCTGCCATCGCCTTCGGGGGCTTCGGTCAGACGCATGGTGTTGGCGGTCACAACCCCTGCGGGTCCGGTGGCTGTCACGGCGGAGGGCAGCGAAATGTCGGTCGAATCCATGGCTGCCGTCATCTTGTCGCCCCGAACCTCCCAACCGGAAGAGGAGGTGACCGTGACACCGCCGGAAAACAGGATCTGCCGCGCAGACGGGTCGATCTGCGCGGCCCCGGCCTGCAGTTCGGTGCGCGCGCCGTCCGGCGTTTCCAAAAGCCCGTTCAGCACCGCCGCGCTTGGCCCGGCCCCGGTCTCTGTCTGTGGACGCGCCTCATCCGCGCTGATGGTCAGGGCCGCGCCATCATCCGTCAGCCCGGCAAAGGTGGGTGCGGTCATCCGCGGTTCGCGCAGGCGGTCTTCGACATCCACCTCGGCAAAGGGAATCGCGCTTTCGGGGTCAATGGTGCGTGCCACCAGAAACAGCGTCGAGAGAATCGCAAGCGCAAGCAGCGGCAGGACAATCTTGAGCCAGCCGATCAATCTGCTGTGGAAATCCGATTGTGCCATGTGAATGCTGCTCTCTTGCGCCAAAGGCTACAGGCTGCCCGTTCAGACTCCAACTGGTGTTGGCCAGCCTTCGGCGGCGGGCCGCCTAGTGATGGAAGATGTCGGTCGGCTCATTCCAGCCCAGAAGGTCCAGCTCGGCCCGGGTGGGCAGGAAATCGAACAGGCGCTGTGCCAGATCACTGCGCCCTTCGCGCGCCAGCCGCTTTTCCAACTCGGCCTTGAGCGCGTGAAGATGCAGCACATCCGATGCCGCATAGTCCTTTTGCGCCTCGGTCAGGGTGTCAGCGCCCCAGTCGCTGGTTTGCTGCTGTTTGGACACATCCACGCCCACCATTTCCTGCAAAAGATATTTCAGACCGTGCCGGTCGGTGAAGGTGCGGATCAAGCGTGAGGCGATCTTGGTGCACCACACCGGCTGCGTGGTGACGCCAAACGCCTGTTTCAGCGCGGCAATGTCAAAGCGGCCATAGTGGAACAGTTTCACCGTGTCCGGATCGGTCAGCAGCCGTTCAAGGTTCGGCGCGCGGTTTTGGCCCAAGGCGATCTGAACCAGATGCGCATCGCCCTTGCCATCCGAAAGCTGCACAACGCAAAGCCGGTCACGGCGCGGGTCCAGACCCATGGTTTCCGTATCGATCGCCACGACAGGGCCCAGCGTCAGGCCATCGGGAAGATCAGACTTGTGCAGGTAAATCGTCACGGGGCGGACCCTTCTTGCAAAACGCCTGCGCCTTAGCAGGCTGCGACGCAAATGAAAACGGCCGTCCTGAAGGACGGCCGTTTTGAATTTGGTGCCCAGAAGAGGACTCGAACCTCCACGCCTTGCAGCGCTGGTACCTGAAACCAGTGCGTCTACCAATTCCGCCATCTGGGCGATGGTGTGGGTGCTGTCTATGCGGGCAGATCGGGGGTGTCAACGGGCAGAAAACAACTTTCTCACAAAAAACTCAAACTGCCTGCGGCGGCCTTTCATCTTGCCCGCAAGGGGCGTGAAAGCTATGGAAGTCACAGCTTTCGTCAGGCCAAAAGGGTTCATCCGCATGAGCAAGCTTGTCACCATCTACGGCGGTTCGGGTTTCGTCGGTCGTTACATCGCGCGCCGTATGGCCAAGGATGGCTGGCGTGTGCGCGTTGCGGTGCGCCGCCCGAACGAGGCTTTGTTTGTCCGGCCTTACGGTGTGCCCGGTCAGGTGGAGCCGGTGCTGTGCAACATCCGCGATGATGCCTCGGTGCGCGCGGTGATGCAGGGCGCGGATGCCGTGGTCAATTGCGTGGGCATCCTGAACCGGTCGGGCAAGAACACCTTTGAGGCCGTGCAATCCGAAGGCGCCGCCCGCGTGGCCCGCATCGCCACCGAGCTGGCCGTGCCGCATCTGGTGCAGCTTTCGGCCATCGGTGCCAGCAAGACCAGCGACAGCGACTATGCCCGCAGCAAGGCCGAAGGCGAAGAGGCGGTTCTGGCCGCCTATCCGACAGCCGTGATCCTGCGGCCTTCGGTGATCTTCGGCACCGAGGACCAGTTCTTCAACCGCTTCGCCGGCATGGCGAAGATGGCCCCCATCCTTCCGGTTGTCGGTGCCAATACCCGGTTCCAGCCGGTTTATGTGGATGATGTGGCCAAGGCCGCCGTTCTGGCCGCCACGGGGCAGGCCGCGCCCGGCATCTATGAACTGGGCGGCCCCGATGTCACCCGTTTCGGCGATCTGATGACCAAGATGCTGGCCGTGATCCACCGCCGCCGCCTTGTTCTTAACGTGCCGTTTTTTGCGGCCCGCCTGATGGGAGGCGCCTTCGATCTGATGCAGGCGCTTACGCTGGGCCTGTTCGAGAACAAGATTCTGACCCGCGATCAGGTTCGCAATCTTGCGCGCGACAATGTTGTGGCCCAAGGGGCAAAGGGCTTTGCCGATCTGGGCATCGCGCCCACCTCGATCGATTCTGTCTTGCCGGAATACCTGTGGCCCTATCGCCCTTCGGGCCAATATGCCGCCATCAAGGATTCTGCGAAGAACCTGAAAAAGGCCTGACTTTATGGATAATATCGTGCTTGCAGCCCTTCTTGGTCTCCTCGAAGGGCTGACGGAATTTATTCCGGTGTCTTCCACCGGGCATCTTCTTCTTGCCGGGCATTTTCTCGGCTTTGACAGCCCCGGCAATACCTTTGAAGTGGTGATCCAGCTGGGGGCCGTTCTGGCGCTGATCTCGCTTTATGCTGTCAAGCTGACCGGGATTGCGTTTCGCGCGCGCAGCGATGTGGCGGCCCGTCGCACGTTGATCTCGCTGCTCTTGGCCTTTTTGCCGGCTGTGGTGATCGGCCTTTTCGCGCATGGCTTTATCAAGGCAGTGCTGTTCCAAACCCCGATCCTGATCGCTGTCATGCTCATCATCGGCGGTGTGATCCTGTTGGTGATCGACAGGTTGGCCCCGCCGCCCGTGCATTTCGATGCGACCGAGCTGCCGCTGCGCAAGGCCTTCTGGATCGGCGTCTGCCAATGTGTGGCGATGATCCCCGGCGTCTCGCGGTCGGGGGCCACCATCGTGGGGGCCTTGATGATGGGGGTGGAAAAGCGCGCGGCGGCCGAGTTTTCCTTTCTGCTCAGCTTGCCCACCATGGGCGCCGCCGTAGCCTATGATCTGTTCAAGTCGCGCGATCTGCTGGATTTCTCGGCAATGGCCGACATTGCCGTTGGCTTTGCGGTGGCCTTCCTGACGGCTGTTCTTGTCGTGCGTTGGGCTTTGGCCTTCATTGGAAAGCACGGGTATGCGGTGTTCGGCTGGTGGCGAATCATCGTCGGAACGCTCGCGCTGATGGGGCTTTGGGCGGGTGCCTGAGCATATAGGTATCGCCTGCTGACCTAATTTCGAGATAAAAAGTCAACACGGCTGACCAAAGCATCAAAAAACTGGAATAAAGGTCAGCATTGCTGACTTTTATTCCATGCGGCCCTTAGGTAAGAAAGCGCAACCCGAAATCCGCATGGGAGACGCAGCCTTGGCCACGCAGAAAATGCTCAAATTCGTGACCGTCGCCAAAGAGACGCCTGAAAAGCGTCCGCCCACATTGCGCAATCAGGATTTCCACGAAATCTATCGCGAATTCGCCGCCGAAAAGGCTGCCGAACAGGCCGGCCGGTGCAGCCAGTGCGGCGTGCCCTATTGCCAGTCGCATTGCCCGCTGCACAACAACATTCCCGACTGGCTCCGGCTGACCGCAGAAGGCCGCCTGCAAGAGGCCTATGAGATCAGCCAAGCCACTAACACCTTCCCGGAAATCTGCGGTCGCATTTGCCCGCAAGACCGTCTGTGTGAAGGCAATTGCGTGATCGAACAGTCGGGCCATGGCACTGTGACCATCGGTTCGGTCGAAAAATATCTGACCGACACAGCTTGGGAAAATGGCTGGGTCAAGCCGATCAAGCCTGCCGTCGACCGCCCGGAAAGCGTGGCCATCATCGGGGCCGGGCCGGGGGGGCTTGCCGCCGCCGATGTGCTGCGCCGCAAGGGCTATCAAGTGACGGTTTATGATCGCTATGATCGCGCGGGTGGCCTGCTCACCTATGGCATTCCCGGCTTCAAGCTGGAAAAGCCGGTGGTCATGCAGCGGATCGAACAGCTGGAACAGGGCGGCGTGCAATTCGTGCTGAACTGCACCGTCGGTGCCGACATCAGCTTTGATGCAATCCGGGGCCAGCATGACGCTGTGCTGATTGCCACCGGTGTTTACAAATCCCGCGACATCGAGGCTCCGGGCGTTGGCGCGCGCGGTGTGGTCAAGGCGCTGGATTACCTTACCGTCAGCAACCGCCAAAGCTTTGGCGATGACGTGCCGGAATTCGACTCCGGTGCCCTGAACGCTGCCGGAAAGCGCGTTGTGGTGATCGGTGGCGGCGACACCGCGATGGATTGCGTGCGCACCGCCATTCGCCAAGGTGCCACGTCGGTGAAATGCCTTTACCGCCGCGACCGCGCAAACATGCCCGGCTCGCAACGCGAGGTGCAGAATGCCGAGGAAGAGGGCGTTGAATTCGTCTGGCTCTCCGCCCCCAAAGGCTTCACCGGCGGTGAGGCCGTGGATGGCGTGATGGTGCAGAAGATGCGTCTGGGGGCCCCGGATGCCTCTGGCCGTCAGTCGCCCGAGGTGATCGAGGGCGCGGATTACATCGAACCCGCCGATCTGGTGGTGCAGGCGCTTGGCTTTGAACCCGAGGACATCCCCACGCTTTGGGGTGTGCCGGAACTGGCCGTCACCCGTTGGGGTACCATCAAGGCCGATTTCCGCACCCATGCGACCAATCTGCCCGGCGTCTATGCCGCAGGAGATATCGTGCGCGGTGCGTCTTTGGTGGTCTGGGCCATCCGCGACGGGCGCGAGGCTGCCGATGCCATTATGGCCTATCTGAAGCAGGCCGAAGTCGTCGCGGCAGAGTGACAGCCGCGCCGCGCTTTCTGTGCAAAGTTTGGGCTGGCGCGCGGGGGGCTCCGGGCGTCGGCAAGGGTCAGCACCGCTGACCAAAGACTGGAAAGGGATGGCAATGCGACATCTGATTCTCATGGCTGCGGTGGCGCTGCCGGCTCCGGCGCTGGCAGGCTCTTTCACGCCGCCCGAAGGCTGCACCACCTTTATGACGGTGCAGGCCCGGCAATGTCGGGTGTCCAACCATTACAAATGCAGCGCCGATACGCCCGGCGATCAGTGGCGCGCCGATTTTGATCAGGAAGGCCCCTATTTCGTCAGCCGCATCAATGCCGAGGCCGAATGGGTGGAAAGCTATGATCTGGGCGAAGCGGCGGTGCGTCAGACGCTGGACCCGAACCCGGCCGACCCGGCCTCTTTCTCTGAACTGCTCTCCTCGGGCACTGATACCTTTGCCTTCAACCTGAGCCGCGACAATGGTGAGCAAACCCGGGTCACGGGCTTTGACACGTTGACGGGGCGCAGCGTCACCATTGATGGTGTCACCTTGGCGGAAACCGAGTTTGAATTCACCGAAACCGACCCCAACGGGGTGGTGCTGCGCCAATCGCGCGGCCGCGAATACATCCACCCCGAGATGCGGCTTTTCTTCTCGGGCCCCTCTGAGTGGCGCGGCCCGGATGGCGACTTCCTGCCCACCGACGGCAGCCCCGTCACATTCCTTTTTCCGGGGGAACCCGGCTTTGCCGCCACCGAACCCCTGTTCGATTGCGACCCCCTCATGACACGCGCCACCCCAAGCCAGAAGGATTCCAGCCATGACCATCTATGACGACGCCTGGGTAAAAGCCGAAGAAACCAAGCGCGCCTGGCTGGACGCGCACGGTCTGTATAAGGCCGATGACGAACATTCGTCCTGTGGGGTGGGTCTGGTCGTGGCCATTTCCGGCAAACCCAGCCGCAAGGTGGTGCAATCTGGCATCGACGCGCTCAAGGCGATCTGGCACCGCGGCGCGGTGGATGCCGATGGCAAAACCGGCGATGGCGCGGGCATTCATGTGCAGATCCCGGTCAAGTTCTTCTATGACGTGATCCGCCGCACCGGGCATGAGCCTGATGTGAACAAATTGGTGGCCGTCGGTCAGGTCTTCCTGCCCCGCACCGATTTCGGCGCGCAGGAGCGCTGCCGCACGATCGTCGAGGCCGAAGTGCTGCGCATGGGCCATTACATCTATGGCTGGCGGCATGTTCCGGTGGATACCAGCGTGCTGGGCGAAAAGGCCAATGCCACCCGCCCCGAGATCGAACAGATCCTGATCCGCTGCGAAAAGGACATCGATCAGGAACAGTTCGAGCGGGAGCTTTACATCATCCGCCGCCGCATCGAGAAAGCGGCGATGGCGGCCCAGATTCAAGGCCTGTACCTGTGCAGCCTGTCCTGCCGCAGCATCATCTACAAAGGCATGATGCTGGCCGAACAGGTTGCTGTCTTCTACCCCGATCTGATGGACGACCGTTTTGAATCGGCCTTCGCCATCTACCATCAGCGCTATTCCACCAACACCTTCCCGCAGTGGTGGCTGGCGCAGCCTTTCCGCATGCTGGCCCATAACGGCGAGATCAACACGCTGAAGGGCAACGTCAACTGGATGAAATCCCACGAAATCCGGATGGCGTCGAACAACTTTGGCGACGCCGCCGAAGACATCAAGCCGATCATCCCGTCGGGCACTTCTGACTCCGGCGCGCTGGATGCCGTGTTCGAGGTGATGGTGCGCTCGGGGCGTTCCGCCCCGATGGCCAAGACGATGCTGGTGCCAGAGGCGTGGTCGAAAACCACGACCGACATGCCCAAGGCTTGGGCCGATATGTATGCCTATTGCAACGCCGTGATGGAGCCGTGGGACGGCCCCGCCGCGCTTGCGATGACCGATGGCCGTTGGGTTTGCGGCGGGCTTGACCGCAACGGGTTGCGCCCGATGCGCTATGTCGTCACCGGAGACGGCCTGCTGATCGCGGGGTCGGAGGCCGGGATGGTTCCGGTTGACGAATCCACCGTCCGCGAAAAAGGCGCGCTGGGGCCGGGCCAGATGATCGCGGTCGATATGAAGGACGGCAAGCTCTACCACGACGCCGAAATGAAGGACAAACTGGCCGCCGCCAACCCTTATGGCGACTGGATCGAAAAGGTTGTCGATCTGAACAGCCTGCTGCGCGACGTGCCGGAACGGGCACAGTTCGAAGGCGCCGAGTTGCGCAAGCGCCAGATCGCTGCCGGTTTCACGGTCGAGGAGCTGGAGCAGGTTCTGGCTCCGATGGCCGAAGACGGCAAGGAAATGATTGCCTCGATGGGCGATGATACCCCCGCCGCCGTGCTGTCCTCGGTCTATCGCCCGTTGTCGCACTTCTTCCGCCAGAACTTCAGTCAGGTGACCAACCCGCCCATCGACTCTTTGCGGGAAAGCCGGGTCATGAGCCTGAAGACCCGTTTCGGCAACCTCAAGAACGTGCTGGATGAAAACTCCAGCCAGACCGAGATTCTGGTGCTGGAAAGCCCGTTCATCGCCAACGCCGAATTCGAGGTCATGTGCAAGCATTTCGGCGAAAGCGTCGCCTATATCGACTGCACCTTCCCGGTGACCGCAGGGCTGGATGACCTGCGCCAAGGGCTGGAACGGATTCGGGCAGAGGCGGAAGATGCCGTGCGGTCTGGCGCGAGCCATCTTGTGCTGACGGATGAGCATCAGGGGCCCGAAAAGGTGCCGATGCCGATGATCCTCGCCACGTCTGCCGTGCACAGCTGGCTGACGCGCAAGGGGCTGCGCACCTTCTGTTCGGTCAACGTGCGTTCGGCAGAATGCATTGATCCGCATTATTTCGCGGTGCTGATCGGCTGTGGTGCTACCACCGTCAACGCCTATCTGGCACAAGACTCCATCGCCGACCGCATCGCACGCGGCCTCATTGATGGGTCGCTGACCGATGCCATGCGCCGCTACCGCGACGCGATCGACGGTGGCCTGCTCAAGATCATGTCCAAGATGGGCATCTCGGTGATCTCCAGCTATCGCGGCGGTCTCAATTTCGAGGCTGTCGGCCTGTCGCGTGCTATGTGTGCCGAATACTTCCCTGGCATGCACAGCCGCATCTCGGGCATCGGCCTGACGGGGATCGAGCAGAAGCTGGAAGAGGTTCACGCCAAGGGCTGGCTGGGCGGCGCCGATGTGCTGCCGATCGGCGGGTTCTACAAGGCGCGCCGCTCGGGCGAAAAGCACGCTTGGGAAGCGCAGACCATGCACATGCTGCAAGCGGCCTGTGACCGCGCCAGCTTTGACATCTGGAAGCAATACACCGCCGCCATGCGGGCCAATCCGCCGATCCACATCCGCGATCTGCTGGACATCAAGCCCTTGGGCAAGCCCGTCCCGATTGAAGAGGTCGAATCGATCACCTCGATCCGCAAGCGGTTTGTGACTCCGGGCATGTCGCTTGGCGCCTTGGGGCCAGAGGCGCATAAAACGCTCAACGTCGCCATGAACCGCATCGGCGCCAAGTCCGACTCGGGCGAGGGCGGCGAAGATCCGGCGCATTTTCTGCCCGAAGCCAATGGCGACAACCCTTCGGCCAAGATCAAGCAGGTGGCTTCCGGGCGCTTTGGCGTGACGGCGGAATACCTCAACGCCTGTGAAGAGCTGGAGATCAAGGTCGCCCAAGGTGCCAAGCCCGGCGAAGGCGGCCAGCTGCCCGGCATGAAGGTGACCGAACTGATCGCCCGCCTGCGGCATTCGACCAAGGGCGTCACGCTGATCAGCCCGCCGCCGCACCATGACATCTATTCCATCGAAGACCTTGCGCAGCTGATCTATGACCTCAAGCAGATCAACCCGCGCGCCAAGGTGACGGTGAAGCTGGTGTCCTCGTCCGGCGTCGGCACCATTGCCGCCGGGGTTGCCAAGGCCAAGGCCGATATCATCCTGATCTCGGGCCACAACGGCGGCACCGGGGCCAGCCCCGGCACCTCGATCAAATATGCAGGCCTGCCATGGGAAATGGGCCTGACCGAGGCGCATCAGGTTCTGTCGATGAACAACCTGCGTGACCGCGTCACGCTGCGCACCGATGGCGGCTTGCGCACGGGCCGCGATGTGGTGATGGCCGCGATGATGGGGGCCGAGGAATATGGCATCGGCACCGCCGCGCTGATTGCCATGGGCTGCATCATGGTGCGTCAGTGCCAGTCGAACACCTGCCCGGTGGGCGTCTGCACCCAGAACGAAGAGCTGCGCAAGAAGTTCACCGGCACCGCCGACAAGGTGGTGAACCTGATCACCTTCTATGCGCAGGAAGTCCGCGAACTGCTCGCCTCGATCGGGGCGCGGTCCTTGGATGAAATCATCGGTCGCGCCGATCTGCTGACGCAGGTGTCGCGCGGGGCCGCGCATCTGGACGATCTGGACCTGAACCCGCTGCTGATCACGGTCGATGGCGCGAACCGTATCACCTATGATCGGTCCAAGCCGCGCAATGCCGTGCCAGACACGCTGGATGCCGAAATCATCCGCGATGGCGCCCGCTTCTTTGAAGAGGGTGAAAAAATGCAGCTGTCCTATGCCGTGCGCAACACGCACCGCACCATCGGCACGCGGGCATCCAGCCATATCGTGCGCAAGTTCGGCATGCGCAACAGCCTGCAACCCGACCATCTGACGGTGAAGCTCACCGGCAATGCGGGCCAATCGCTGGGTGCATTTGCCACGCGCGGGTTGAAGATCGAGGTGATGGGCGACGCCAACGACTATGTCGGCAAGGGCCTGTCGGGGGGCACCATCGTGGTGCGTCCGCTGATGTCTTCGCCGCTGGATGCATCGGAAAACACCATCATCGGCAATACCGTGCTTTACGGGGCGACCGACGGGTTCCTCTTTGCCTCGGGACGCGCGGGCGAGCGTTTTGCCGTGCGCAACTCGGGTGCGAAAGTGGTGGTCGAAGGCTGCGGATCGAACGGGTGTGAATACATGACCGGTGGGGTTGCGGTGATCCTTGGCCGCATCGGCGCCAACTTTGGCGCCGGGATGACCGGGGGCATGGCCTATCTGTATGATCCAAACGGCGTGGCCGAAGATTTCATGAACCTGGAATCGTTGGTGACCTGTGCGGTCAGCCACCCGCATTGGGAAGCGCAACTGCGTGGCCTGATCGAAGCCCATGTGCGTGAAACCGGCAGCCGCAAGGCCGCGTCGATCCTTGCCAATTGGGAAGCCGAGCGGGCCAATTTCCTGCAGGTCTGCCCCAAGGAAATGCTGGTCCACCTGCCGCATCCGCTGAGTGACGAAGCGGTCAAGGTTCCGGCAGAGTAAGCCACGCGGCACCGGACCAAAGGGCCCCCTCGCGGGGCCCTTTTCCATTCGGGCAGATGGCTTGACCCCGGTCGCATCATCGGGCCTAACAGGGCATGGCCACGACACCCAAGAAACCCCGCAAAGCCAAGGACACGGCCCCGCTGCTGATCGCCCCCGTGCGTTCGCTGCGCCGCAAGGTGCTGCGCTGGACGCTGCGGGGAATCGCGGGCGTGGCGGCCTTCTTTGCCGTGCTGGTGCTGCTGTTCTCTTTCCTCAATCCCCCGACAAACATCTACCAATTGCAGGAATCCGCACGTTTGGGTGCGCTGCAACGGGAATGGGTGGCGATCGAAGACATGGCGCCCGTCATGGGTCGCTCTGCCGTTGCGGCCGAGGATGCCAATTTCTGCCTGCACTTCGGTTTTGACATGAACGCCATCCGCGCCGCTGTCGCCCAAGGCGGCACGCGGGGGGCCTCCACCATCAGCCAGCAAGTGGTGAAGAATGTCTTCCTCTGGCACGGGCGGTCGTGGCTGCGCAAGGCGATGGAAAGCGTGCTGACCCCGGCCATCGAACTGGTCTGGTCCAAGCAGCGCATTCTTGAGGTCTATCTCAATATCGCGGAATTCGACGAAGGCGTGTTCGGCGTGCAGGCCGCCGCGCGGCATTACTTCAATGTCGATGCCCGCAACCTGAGCGCGCTGCAGGCCGCCCGGCTGGCGGCGGTGTTGCCCGATCCAAAAGGCCGCTCGGCCTCTAACCCGTCGAACTTCGTGCGCAACCGCACCCGATCCATCATTTCGGGGGCCGAGACGATTGCCGCCGACGGGCGCGACAGCTGTTTCCGGCCCTGACCTGCCTTGGGTCTGATGGTTTTGAAGCCCGTCTTTTTTGCACCCGGCCATTGACGACAGCAGGCAATCCGCGATTGAAGAGGCAGCACAGATGCCAAAGGGGACCGCAGCATGACCTTCAACCGCAGCATCAAGATCGCGCCGTCGATCCTGTCCGCCGATTTCGCCAATTTCGGGATGGAATGTCAGGCGATCGAAGCGCAGGGCTGCGATTGGGTGCATGTCGATGTGATGGACGGGCATTTCGTGCCCAACCTGACGTTCGGCCCCGCCACCTGCGCCGCGATCCGCCCCCATATCAAGGGTGTGATGGACGTGCATCTGATGATCTCACCGGTCGATGCCTATATCGACGCCTATGCCAAGGCCGGGGCCGATGTGATCACCGCGCATCTGGAGGCCGGGCCACATATTCACCGCAGCTTGCAGGCCATTCGCGGGGCAGGGGCCAAGGCTGGCCTTGCGCTGAACCCGGGCACCGGGATCGAAGCGGTGCAGCACCTGCTCGACATGGTTGATCTGGTTTGTGTGATGACGGTGAACCCCGGTTTTGGCGGTCAGAAGTTCATCCATTCCCAAGTTGAAAAAGTGCGGGCTCTGCGCGCGATGATCGGCGACCGTCCGATCCATATCGAGATTGATGGCGGCGTGACCGTGGACACGGCGCCGCTGGTCGCCGCCGCCGGGGCCGATGTGCTGGTCGCCGGATCGGCGGTGTTCAAGGGCGGTTCCGTCCAGAACCCCGCGCCTTATGGCGATAACATCCGTGCGATCCGCGCCGCAGCCGAGGCGGCGGTATGACGCCGGCGCAGCTGGTTTTCGACCTTGACGGCACGCTGATCGATTCCGCCCCCGATATCCATGCCGCTGTCGCGCGGATGCTGGCGGGCGAAGGCCTGCCGCCGCTGGATTTGGCCACGGTGACCAGCTTCATCGGGAATGGCCTGCCCAAGCTGGTGGAGCGTGTCATCCTCCACAGTGGTCTGGATATGCGGACGCATCCCCGGCTGACGCGCGCCACGCTGGAGCAATACAACGCGGCCCCGGCGGCGCTGACCCGGCCCTATCCCGGCGTGGTCGCGGTGCTGACCGCCCTGCAAGAGGCGGGGCATCCGATGGCGCTGTGCACCAACAAACCCGAAGCCCCGGCCCGCGCTGTGCTGCGCGATCTGGGGCTGGCGCCGTTTTTTCCGGTGGTGATCGGCGGTGACAGCCTGCCCGTCACCAAGCCAGACCCGGCCCCGCTGCACGCCTGCATCGCGGCTTTGGGCGGTGGCCCCACCATCTATATCGGCGACAGCGAGGTGGACGCCGCCACCGCGCAGGCGGCGCGGGTGCCCTTTGCCTTGTTCACCGAAGGCTATCGCAAGACGCCGGTGGCCGATCTGCCCCATGCCGTCCGCTTTACCGAGTTTCACGCGCTGCCCGCCGCCTTGGCACAGATCAGCCTTTCCTGAGGTCGCGGCAGGGGCCAGATGCCGTTGCGCATTGAACCCCTGTGGCTTGGCCTGTATCACTCTGACAACAATTTCACGGGTGTTGCATGATCCGCCTTTACCATTTCCCCCTGTCTCCCTTTTGCCGCAAGGTGCGCCTGACGCTGGCGGAAAAGAAGCTGGAGGTGGAGCTGGTTGAAGAGCGCTATTGGGAGCCCAGCCCGGATTTCCTGCGCCGCAACCCGGCCGGCAAGGTGCCGATCCTGAAGCTTGAGCAAAAGACGCTGAGCGAAAGTCAGGCGATCTGCGAATATCTGGACGAGACGTTCCCCACCCCCGCCCTGATGCCGCGCGACCCCGAATTGCGCTATGAGGTGCGCCGCATCTGCGCTTGGTTCGATGACAAGTTCCACGATGAGGTGACGTCGAAACTGCTGTATGAGCGGGTGAACAAGAAGGTGATGAAGCAGGGGTATCCGGATTCCAAGAATGTGAAGTTCGGGGCGGGTCGCATCAAGTTTCATCTGGATTACATGGCCTGGATTCTGGATCAGCGCCGCTGGCTGGCTGGCGATATCATGACGCTGGCGGATTTCACCGCTGCCGCGCATCTGTCTTGTCTGGATTACATCAGCGATGTGGACTGGAACCGCTCGGCCACCGTGAAGGACTGGTATGCCAAGATCAAATCGCGTCCCAGTTTCCGCACGCTTTTGGCCGATCAGGTCCCGGGTTTCCCGCCGCCCGCACATTACGCCGATCTTGATTTCTGAGCGGACGATTTTTCTGCGAAAAATCAAGCCATGAGTCTGACACCGCAGCGTGAGCGGCGGCGGGGTCAGATGAGTATTTGAGAAAGGTGCAAATCAGGCGCGTTTGGGGAGTGACGCGATGCCCAAGGTTTGCAGCACCTTGGCCTCGATCTGCGCCGCATCCATCCCAGCCGCGCGATACATCGCCTCTGGCGAGGCGTGGTCGATGAAGGTGTCGGGCAGGACCATGGAGCGGTATTTCAGGCCCTTGTCGAAAATGCCTTCATCCGCAAGCAGATGCGCCACATGGCTGCCAAAGCCGCCGATGGCGCCTTCTTCGATCGTGATCAGCGCCTCATGGTTGCGGGCGAGATTCAGGATCATGTCATGGTCCAGCGGCTTGGCAAAGCGGGCATCGACGACGGTCGGGGCAAGGCCCTTTTGTGCCAGAGTTTCGGCGGCTTTCAGCGTTTCCGCCAGTCGCGTGCCGAAAGACAGGAGCGCCACGCGGTTGCCGTTCTGGATCAGCCGGGCCTTGCCGATGTCCAAGGGGGTGCCGCGCGTCGGCAGTTCGACCCCCACGCCTTCGCCGCGCGGGAAGCGGAAAGCGATGGGGCCATCGTCATGCGCCACTGCCGTTGCGACCATATGCACGAGTTCGGCCTCATCCGCGGCGGCCATCACCACGATCCCGGGCAGGTTGGCCAGAAAGGCCACGTCAAAGCTGCCGGCATGGGTGGCGCCATCGGCCCCCACCAGCCCGGCGCGGTCGATGGCAAAGCGCACCGGCAGGCGCTGGATGGCAACATCATGCACCACCTGATCATAACCGCGTTGCAGGAAGGTGGAATACAGCGCGCAGAAGGGCTTCATCCCGCCAGCCGCGAGCCCGGCCGAGAAGGTGACGGCATGTTGCTCGGCGATGCCGACGTCAAAGCAGCGGCGCGGGAAACGGTCGGCAAACAGATTCAACCCGGTGCCATCGGGCATCGCGGCGGTGATGGCCACGATCTTGTCATCCCGCTCTGCCTCGGCAATGAGCGCTTGCGCGAAGACCTTGGTATAGCTTGGGGCATTGCTGACGGCCTTGGCCTGCACGCCTGTCAGCACGTCGAACTTGCCCGTCGCATGGCCCTTGTCGCGCGCGGCTTCGGCCGGGGCGTAGCCTTTGCCTTTCTTGGTGAGCACATGCAGCAGGATCGGTCCTTTGGCCCGCGCATGGGCGGTGCGCAAGACCGGCAGCAACTGGTCCAGATCATGGCCATCGATCGGCCCGATGTAGGAAAACCCCAGCTCTTCGAACAGGGTGCCCCCCACCGCCATGCCTTTCAGCATTTCCTTGGCCCGGCGCGCGCCTTCCTGCAAGGGCGGCGGCAGCAGCCCGAGCGCGCCTTTGGCGGCGGCCTTCAGGTCTTGCAGCGGGGCCTCGGCATAGAGGCGGCTGAGGTAGCTCGACAGCGCGCCCACGGGCGGCGCGATCGACATTTCATTGTCGTTCAGCACCACAAACAGCCGCTTTTTCAGATGGCCCGCGTTGTTCATCGCCTCGAAGGCCATGCCCGCGCTCATGCTGCCATCGCCGATCACCGCGACCGCATCACCCGGATCGCCGCCCAGATCGGCGGCCATGGCAAAGCCCAGCGCGGCGCTGATCGAGGTGCTGGAATGCGCGGCACCAAACGGATCAAACGGGCTTTCCGAGCGTTTGGTGAACCCTGACAATCCGCCTTCCATCCGCAAGGTGCGGATGCGGTCGCGCCGCCCGGTCAGGATCTTGTGCGGATAGCACTGATGGCCGACATCCCAGATGATCTTGTCACGCGGTGTGTCGAACACCGCATGCAGTGCCACGGTCAGTTCCACCACACCCAGACCCGCGCCCAGATGCCCGCCGGTCACCGACACCGCCGAAATCGTTTCGGCCCGCAGCTCATCGGCCAGTTGGCGCAGCTCGCGGTCGGTCAGCGCCTTCATGTCCGAAGGGAAGGTCACACGGTCCAGCAGCGGGGTTTTGGGTCGGTCGGTCATATCCTGCCTTTGGCCTCAGCTGTCGCGTGCGATTACAAAACGGGCGGCGTCTATCAGGATTTGGGCCCTGTCACCATAGGGTGCAAGATGACCCTCGGCCTCTGCGACCAAGGCCCGCGCCTGCGCCCGCGCCTCCTCCAGCCCCAGCAGCGAGACGAACGTGGCCTTGCCGGCCTCGGCATCCTTGTGCAGACGCTTGCCTGTCTGCGCCTCGTCCCCGGTTTCATCCAGAATGTCATCGGCGATCTGGAACGCCAAGCCAAGGGCCGTGGCATAGGCCCGCAAGGGGGCGGGATCTGCTCCGGCGATCACCGCCCCTGCTTCGGCGGACCAGCGGATCAGAGCCCCGGTCTTGCCCGCCTGCAGCCGGGTGATCTGGTCGAGCGTCAGCGGCATGACAGCGGTTTCGGCGGCAATGTCCAGCGCCTGGCCCAGCACCATGCCTTCGGCGCCCGAGGCCACCGCCAGCCCGCGCAGCAGCGCGATGCGCGTTTCGGCCTCCCCCAGCACCGGGTCACACAACAGCTCAAAGGCCAGCGTCTGAAGTGCATCCCCCGCCAGCACCGCTGTCGCCTCATCCCATTTCACATGCACCGTGGGCTGGCCCCGGCGCAGATCATCATCATCCATGCAAGGCAGGTCGTCATGCACAAGGCTATAGGCGTGCAAGCATTCCACGGCCGCCGCCGCGCTGATGGCACGCGCGGGCGGAAGGCCGAACAGCGCCGCGGTTTCCAGCACCAGAAAGCCGCGCAGCCGCTTGCCGCCCGCCACTGCATAGCGCATGGCATGGACCACTGGCACATCGGCGCGATCCGCCAGCGCAAGGTCCAGCCGTGCCTGAATCAACCCGCCCGCTTGGGCCAGAGCGGCGGGAAAGCTCACATCCCCTCCACCGGGGTGGTGCCGATGGCACGGCCTTCGGCGGCGCGGATCATCTCCACCTTCTCTTCCGCCTCTTTCAGCTTGGCCTCGCAATGCGCCTTGAGTTTGGCCCCGCGCTCATACAGCGCGATGGAGGCGTCCAGCGCCACATCGCCGCGTTCCAGTTGGCTGACCACCTGTTCCAAGGCGGCCATCGCCGCTTCAAAGCTCATGTCGCTTACAGGTGTTTCGGCGGGTTTGTCGGTCATGCGGCTTGCCTTCCCAGTTCGGTCACATGCGCGGCCACACATTCTGCCAGCGCGTCGAGATCATAGCCGCCCTCCAGCGACGATACCACCCGGCCCGCGCAGCATTCGTCCGCCAGCGCGCAGATCGCGCGGGTCAGCCGGGCGAAATCCGGCGTGCTCCAGTTCAGTCCTGCCAAGGGATCATCGCGATGCGCATCGAACCCGGCGCTGATCAGCACCAGTTCTGGCTGCCAATGCCGCAAGGACTCGAGCACCGGGGCCCAAGCCGCCCACATCTGCGCGCCGCCCGATCCCCCCGACAACGGCAGATTGGTGATCTGCCCGTGCGCGCCGCGCTCCTCCGCGTGCCCCGTGCCGGGATACAGGGGCATCTGGTGCGACGACACAAACCGCACCCGCGCCTCATCCCACATCAGGTCTTGCGTGCCATTGCCGTGATGCACGTCGAAATCCAGCACTGCCACCCGGCTTAGCCCATGCACTTCGATCGCCCGCATCGCCCCGATGGCCACGCTGCCGAACAGGCAGAACCCCATGGCGGTCTCCCGCTCGGCATGATGGCCGGGCGGGCGCGCCGCCACAAAGGCCCGCCCGCCTTGGGTCATCACATGATCCACCGCCGCGCAGACCCCGCCCACCGCGCGCAAGGCTGCGGTGTAAGATCCGGGCGACAGGTAGGTATCGCCATCGACCTGTGCCCAGCCTTGCGCCGGCACCGCCGCCCGCAACCGCTCTATATAGCGTGGCGGATGGCAGCGCAGCACATCCTCCACCGCGCCCAAAGGCGCCGCCCGCCGGGTGACGGCCAACCCCTTTAGCCCACGCTCCACAGCCTGCAAGCGGGCCACCTGTTCGGGGTGGCCCGGCGGCGTCACATGCTGAAGGCAATCGTCATGGGTCAGCACCAGCACCGGATCAGTCATTGATGTCGCGGTCCCACAGCCGGACCTGCCCCTTGCGCACCCCCAGCACGCGGCGCAAGACGACCCAGGCGATCAGAGAGGCCACCGCGAAGACCAACAGCAACAGCGGCAGGCTGCCCCCCAGCAGCCCCAGCCCAAGGCCCGCGCCCACAACCACCGCCCCAATCGCAAAGCCGACAAAAATATAGCCCGGCGCCAGCACCTCCAACACACCCAGCGCAAAGCCCGCCACGATCCAAACCCACCACACCGCCCACATCAGCTGCGCCCCTTCAACATCTTGAAGGCATCGGCAAAGGCATCCAGCGCCTGCGCCGGCACCAGAATCGTCTGCTTGCCCGGCCCTTGCGCCACTTTTGCCAAAGCCTCCACCTGTGCCAGCGCCAGCTGATACTGCGCCGCTTCCAGCCCGGATTCCTTGATCGCCTCGGCAATCGCCGATGTGGCATAGGCTTCGGCATCCGCCGTCACCCGTTTGGCCTTGGCGGCCTGCTCGGCGGCATAAAGATCCGCGTCGGCTGCCAGCTCGACCGATCGTTTCTTGCCCTCGGCCTCCATCACCTGCGCGCGGCGTGCGCGCTCGGCGTTCAGCTGCTGCAACATCGCGGCCCGTGTCGCCTCGTCCAGATTCACATCCAGAATCTCGGCCCGCGTCACCTCGACGCCCCAGTCATCCACCATGGCGCGCACCTGTTCGCGCACCCGCTCGATCAACTGGGCACGATTCGACTGCACCTGATCCAGCTCCAACTTGCCAATCTCGCTGCGCACGATCCCGGCCACCGTGGTGGCAATCGCCGCATCCACATCCCGGATGCGGTAGACAGTCTTTTCAGGCTCGGTGATCCGGTAAAACACGCTCGTCTCCACCTTCACCAGCACGTTGTCGGCGGTGATGGCATCCTGACTGGCGGTCGGCAACTGCCGCTCCAGAATGGAAATGCGGTGTGCCACCCGGTCCAGAAACGGGACCACGAAGTTGATCCCCGGTCCCAGCACGGACCGCAGACGGCCAAAGCGTTCCACCACATGCTTTTCCGACTGCGGCACGATGCGCACCCCCAGAAAGATGCACAGGATGACAAAGACGGCGATGGCCAGAAAGACTGCATTGCCGCCCAGAAACTGCTCAAAATCCATGAAAATCCGCTCCGTCCGCAGAATTGCGCCCTGTCAGGATGGCGGCTTCCCCGGCCATAGGCAAGGCTGGGGAAAATCTTGCGCCACAAGCGGCCTGCGCCGTTCATTCTTCGCCTGATTCTTGATCGAACAAAACTTCCTCCTGCCAATTGGCGCATATTGGCAGAAGTCTTCGCAATTATGCGTCGGCGCGCGCCATCTTTGCCAGAATATCCCCGCATCTTCGATGCATCTTCGGTCAAACACCCTCTGCGTGAAAGGTTTGCCCATGAAAATCGTCGTCCTCGGCTCTGGCGTCATCGGCGTGACCTCGGCGTGGTATCTGGCGCAGGCCGGGCATGAGGTCACGGTGATCGACCGTCAGCCCTCCGCCGCGATGGAGACCAGCTTTGCCAATGCGGGCGAGATTAGCCCCGGCTATTCCGCGCCTTGGGCTGCGCCCGGCGTGCCCCTGAAGGCCATCAAGTGGATGTTCATGGAACATGCCCCTTTGATCGTGAACCCTAAGCCCGATATGGCCAAGATCCGCTGGATGCTGCAAATGCTGGGCAATTGCACCCATGCGGCCTATGCGGTGAACAAGGGCCGGATGGTGCGGCTGGCGGAATATTCGCGCGATTGCCTCACCGATCTGCGCGCGCAAACCGGCATCGCTTTCGATGAACGTCAGCAAGGCACGCTGCAACTCTTCCGCACGCAAAAGCAGGTGGATGCGGCGGGCAAGGATATCGACGTGCTGCGCCAAGGTGGCGTTCCGTTCGAAGTCCTCGATGTGGCAGGCTGCCTTGCGGTCGAGCCGGGTCTGGCCGATGCAGCGGGCAAGATCGCAGGCGGCCTGCGCCTGCCCAAGGACGAAACCGGCGATTGCTTCAAGTTCACCCAAGGCCTCGCCGCGCGCGCGGCCGCCTTGGGTGTCACCTTCCGCCACGGCGTCAGCATCACCCGGCTGAACCGCGCAGGAGAACGCATCACCTCGGTCACCACGTCCGAAGGCGAGGTCACTGCCGATGCCTTCGTGCTGGCGCTCGGCTCCTATTCTCCGAAACTGGCCGCCGACCTTGGCTTCAACCTCCCGGTCTACCCGGTCAAAGGCTACTCCATCACCATTCCGGTGGTCGATGCCGCGCGCGCGCCCGTCTCCACCGTGATGGACGAAACCCACAAGATTGCCATCACCCGCTTGGGAGACCGCATCCGCGTCGGCGGCATGGCAGAGATCGCAGGCTTTGACCTGTCGCTCTCCGACAAACGCAAACGCACCCTGCAACATTCGGTCGAAGACCTGTTCGGTGGCGCCGGGGATCAGTCTCAGGCCACCTTCTGGACGGGCCTGCGCCCGATGACCCCCGATGGCACCCCCATCATCGGCCGCTCGCCGGTCGCGAACCTTTTCCTCAACACCGGCCATGGCACGCTGGGCTGGACGATGTCGGCGGGCTCGGGCCGGTTGCTGGCTGATCTCGTCTCGGGCCGCGCGCCCGAAATCGAAAGCCGCGATCTCGGCTTCGATCGCTACCAGAAACCGGCGACATCCGCCGCGCCAAAGCTGCAGCCCGCCCCGGCGCGCTGACGCCTGTGGCTTGCACCTTTCTGAAATACTCCCGCCGGAGGCTCCCACCGCAGCCTCCGGCGGCGCGTTATCCCGCTGTGCGCCCGCGCGCCAAAAGGCTATGCTGCCCGCATCATGCCTTCCTTGTGCCGCGATTGCCTGACCCAGTTTGAAACGGCCCCGCCGCGCGGCCGCTGCCCGGCCTGTCGCGGCCCGCGTCTCTTGTCGCACCCCGACCTTTTTACGCTGTCCATTGCCCATATGGATTGCGATGCCTTCTATGCCTCGGTGGAAAAGCGCGATGATCCCAGTCTTGCCGACAAACCCCTGATCGTCGGCGGTGGCACGCGCGGTGTGGTCTCCACCTGCTGCTACATCGCCCGCATTCATGGTGTGCGCTCGGCCATGCCGATGTTTCAGGCGCTCAAGCTTTGCCCCGAGGCCGTGGTCGTCAAACCGCGCATGGCCCGCTATGTCGAGGTCAGCCGCGCCATCCGCGCCATGATGGAGGATCTGACCCCGGCGATCGAACCCCTCTCGCTGGACGAGGCCTTTCTCGATCTGACCGGGACCACCCGCCTGCACGGCGCGCCCCCCGCCGTTCTGCTTGCGCGCCTGACCAAGCGGATGGAGGACGAACTCGGCGTCACCGGTTCGATCGGCCTTGCCCATAACAAGTTTCTGGCGAAAATCGCCTCGGATCTCGACAAGCCGCGCGGCTTTTCGGTGATCGGTCCGGCGGAAACCGAATCCTTCCTGCGGCCCAAACCGGTGCGCATCCTTTGGGGCGTGGGCACCGCGCTGCAATCCGCGCTGGAACAGGCGGGCATCCGCACCATTGCCGATCTTCTCCGCTGGGACCGCGCCGATCTGATGGCCCGCTTCGGTCAGATGGGGGACCGGCTCTGGCATCTTGCGCGCGGGCAGGACAGCCGCCGTGTCACCCGCGATGAAAAGCTGAAGTCCATTTCCAAGGAAACGACCTTCCACGAAGACACCGCTGATCCCGATCTTCTGGACGGTCATCTTTGGCGGCTGTCGGAACAGGTGGCCGATCGCGCCAAGGCCAAGGCTCTGGCCGGGCGCACGGTGACGCTGAAGCTCAAGCGCAAGGATTTTCAGATCATCACCCGCCGCCATGCGCTGCCGGATCCCACCCAGATCGCCGACCGCATTTACCGTACCGCGCGCGATCTGTTCGACCATTCCGGCACCAAAGGCCCGTTTCGGCTGATCGGGGTGGGTCTCTCTGACCTTGCCCCAGAGGATCAGGCCGACCGTTCGGGCGATCTGCTCGACCCGGATGCCGCCAAACGCGCGCGCGCCGAACGCGCGGCCGACGCGATTCGCGCCCGTTTTGGCAAAGAGGCGATCATCAAGGGGCGCGCGCTGCGCTAGGCCCATTGGGCCTCCCGCGGTTATTCCGCCGCCAGCGGCACCTGAAGGCGCCCGATCCGGGTGATCTCGGCAACAACGCCAGAGATCAGGGCACGGAAGGCCTCGAAATCCGCCGAAGGCAGAATCTGCGCCTCATCCATATACAGGGCCCGGTCAATCTCCACCTGAACCACATGATACCCCCGTGACGGGCGGCCATAGGTCTGGGCGATATAGGCCCCGGCAAAGGGGGCATTGCGCGACACCCGCAGGCCTGCCCTGCGAAACGCGGCCTCGATCTGGTCGACCACATCGCGCGCGGCCGCAGCCCCGAATCGGTCACCCAGCACCACTTCGGGCCGGGCTTGACCGGGGCGGGAATGCGCCTCGATCGCCTCATGCGGCATGGAATGGCAATCCACCAGAATCGATTGGCCAAACTGGCTGTGGCTGGCTTCCGTCAGCTGGCGCAAGGCCGCGTGATAAGGGGTCCAATGGCGTTTGATCCGTGCCTCGGCCTCTTCAAGCGGGATCTTGCCCCGATAGATCTGCCGCCCCCCCGAGACCACCCGGGGAATCACCCCCAGCCCAGAGGCCACCCGCGGGTTGTGCGGGCTGCGCGGCACGCCTTCTACCACCGAGGCGTCCATCTCATCCGCGGCCCGATTCAGGTCCACATAGGCGCGCGGCGCCGTGGCCGCGATCAGAGGTGCCCCGAAATCGGGAGCGGACATGAACAGCTCATCGACAAAAGCATCTTCGGAAGAGCGGATCATATGGGCATCCAGCACCGACTCGGCCAGAAAGGCTGGCGGATAGGCCCTCCCGCTGTGCGGCGAAGAAAACACCACTGGCGTTTCACGCCGTCTGGGCTGGTAAAGGGTAAAGGCTTCGCTTTGCACTGCTGTCTCCCGCTCGTGCATGTTATAGCGGGCTTTGCCAAAATGCCAAAAGCCAAGATTGCAGGGCGGTGACGCGCCGAAAGCCTCTTGCAGCCCCGGACGCAACTGGCTATAGACCCCCCCACACCGACGCGGTTCCTCCCGCGTCCTTTTCTTTGGGATGTTGGGGGACGGCGGCTGTAGCGTGGGCGGTTAGCTCAGCGGTAGAGCACTACGTTGACATCGTAGTGGCCACTGGTTCGATCCCAGTACCGCCCACCATTCACCGCTCCCATCTTGGGGGTCATTGTTTTCAACTGGCGCGTGATGCGCCGCGACCTAGGAAAGAGACGACCATGAAAGTCGCCAACTCGCTCCGTTCGCTGAAGACGCGTCACCGTGATTGCCAGATCGTGCGCCGCAAGGGCCGCGTCTATGTGATCAACAAGACGCAAAAGCGCTATAAGGCCCGTCAGGGCTGATTTCGCTTGCAGCGACGTATTCAAAAGGCCGCCACGGGAAACCGGGCGGCCTTTTCTCTTTGCCGCCATTGTCAGACGCGGCTTGTCAGCGGCCGGGGTCCGGCTAGGTCTGAATGATGTTCACCGTTTCCCGCACCCGTGTTCTTGCCACGCTGATCGCCGCTGCCACCGTCGGGCTGGCGATGCTGGGGGCCAATGGCATTCCAGTTGACGCGACGGCACTGTTGCGCGCTGTGCTGCCGCTGCCCGTCGGGGCTGCCCTCGCGCAATGGCTGCTGTTTCCGCTCTTCGCCCGGCACGACGGGGGCAAGGGGCTGGCGCTCGATATCCTTTTGTGGGGCGGGCTTATCGGCCTTTCGGGCGTTTTCGCGGGCACTCTGATTCTGCCCGGGGCCGGAACGCTTCTGGGGGCGCTGGTCACGTTGTCGCTGCCGATGCAATCGCCGCTCGCGGCGGCTGTTTACGCCTTTGGCGCCACGCTTGGCCTATGGCTGATGCGGCGCGCCAAGATGTCTGGCCCGCGCCAAGGCGCTTAGGAGGGCGGGTTGGCTTGAGCAAGCCGCGCCTCCGGTTTAGCCTGCGAGTCGCCGCATCCTTGTCCGAGGCTCCATGCATCCCAATCCCGCCTTCCGCACCACCGAGCCTGCGGCGCTGCGCGCCTTTGCGCAGGCGCAAGGCTTTGGCATGCTGGCCGTGAATGGCCCCGACGGGCCGCTTGCCGCCCATGTGCCCTTTGTGCTGTCGGCGGATGGCCAGACGCTTGATCTGCACCTTGCCCGTTCAAACCCCATTGCCCGCGCAGCGCTGCCCTTGCCCGCGCTGCTCGCGGTGCAGGGCCCTGATGCCTATGTCTCGCCCGATTGGTATGGCCCGCAGGATGAGGTGCCCGATCAGGTGCCGACTTGGAATTACATCGCCGTCCATCTGCGGGGCACTCTGCATCCGCTGCCGCTCGAGGCGCTGGAGCCGCATCTTGATGCCATCAGTGCGCTGCAAGAGGCGCGGCTTCTGCCCAAACCGCCATGGACCAGCGCCAAGATGACCCCGGGCGCCATGCCGCGCATGATGCGGATGATCCTGCCTTTTCAGCTTCGGATCACGGATATGCAGGGCACTTGGAAACTGAACCAGAACAAGCCGCCCGAAGTCCGCGCGCGGGCGGCGGCCGCCTTGCGCGCGCGTCAGGGGCAAACCGATGGCGCGCGGCTTGCCGACGAGATGGACCGCATTCTTCCGCCCGACCCGGCCTGAGCGTCATTCGCGGGGATGTCACTGCCGGGATGGACAGCGGGCCGCCCCCCGCCTAGGATTCAAGCTCTTCGACCGGAGGTTGCCATGCCAATGCCCCTTGCGCCTTTGTTGCCGCTTGCCCTGCGATTGGGGGCCATCGCCGCCATCGGCTATCTTGGTCAGCGGCTCATCCGTCAGCATGGCCAGATTGGACGCACTGACCAGCGCGCCGAAGAAGCGCTGGATGATCTGCCCGAAGGTCTGGCCAGCCATCGCCCCCGCGATGTGCAAGGTCAACGGAACACAAGCTTTCGCCTGCGCCGCAGCTTTTGCGTGGGCGAGAAAACCTATGAACTTGACGCGGGCGTTCTGGCCCGCCTGCGCCTGCGGGAAATTGAATGAAACTGTTTCACTCGCCTACCTCGCCCTATGTCCGCAAGGTCATGGTGCTGATCGCGGAAACCGGGCTGACCGGGATCGAGCTTGTTCCTGCCTCCGGCACCCCGGTCGCACCCGATGCCGGCGTGATCGAACGCAACCCGCTGGGCAAAATCCCGGCGTTGTGCCGCGATGATGGTGCAACGCTCTATGACAGCCGGGTGATCTGCCAGTTTCTCAATGACAAGGCCGGAGCCAAGCTTTATCCGCCTGCGCCGCGTCTGTGGGACACGCTCACCGTCGAGGCCACGGCTGATGGCATTCTCGATGCGGCGCTGCTGATGGTCTATGAAACCCGCCTCCGACCCGAAGACTGCCGCCATGCCCCGTGGGTTGAGGGGCAATGGTCCAAGGTCGCGCGGGCGCTGGATGAGCTGGAGCGTCGCTGGATCGACCATCTGAACGCAGGCCCGCTGGATATGGGCCAGATCGCCACCGGCTGCGCACTGGCCTATCTGGATCTGCGCCACGCCACGCGCCACTGGCGGATGGGCCACCCGCTGCTGGCAGCTTGGGAAGCGGGTTTCGCAGCGCGTCCGTCGATGCAGGCGACACAGCCTCCGGCTTGATCCTTGCGCGCGGCAAAAGCCGCTTATGAGGGGGCAAGCCCGCGCCCGGCGGCCGCGCTGCCACCTGCCGGAGCGCAGGGGTTCCTATGCGGAGCGGGTGGCTTGCACGCTACCTCTTGTCGCAGGGGGTTGAATTGCGGCATCCTGCGCGCACCATTTCGCCAATACTTGTCGCGCCCTATCCGCCACAGGCAAGGAAATAACGGTTCAAACTGAGTCACATGCGCCGTAATGTCCGCTGGACGTCGCGCTTGCGCTTGGCTAAGAACCCGAACGGCAGGGTCGTGGGCAACCACAGCCCCGAAATCTTTATGGGTCGCAGCCCCTGCGGCCTTGAAAGGGAGAATTACTCGTGTCCCACGCAGAAGACCACGCAGGCACCCGCAGGGATTTCCTGTATTACGCAACCGCCGGGGCCGGGGCTGTTGCCGCCGGGGCCGCGGTCTGGCCGCTTGTGAACCAGATGAACCCCTCTGCCGATGTGCAGGCGCTGTCGTCGATCTTCGTCGACGTGTCGGGCGTCGCCGTCGGCACGCAGCTGACGGTGAAGTTTCTTGGCAAGCCGGTGTTCATCCGCCGCCGCTCGGAAGCCGAGATTGAGGCCGCCCGCGCCACCACGCTGGACGAGCTGACGATCGACCGCCTTGCCCAGAACCCCAACAAGCCCGGCGCTGACGCGCTGGACCAGAACCGCACGCTGGACGAAGCCGGCGAGTGGCTGGTGATGATCGGCGTCTGCACCCACCTCGGCTGCGTTCCGATCGGCGATGGCGCGGGCGATTTCGGTGGCTGGTTCTGCCCTTGCCACGGCTCGCACTATGACGAGGCTGGCCGCATCCGCCGCGGCCCCGCACCGCGCAACCTCGACATTCCGCTTGCGTCCTTCGTGGACGATTCAACGATCAGGCTCGGATAAGGACACAACACCATGGCCGGAATTCCGCACGACCATTACGAGCCCAAGACGGGTGGAGAGAAGTGGCTGCACAAGCGCCTCCCCATCGTCGGGCTGATGTATGACACCTTGATGCTGCCCACACCCAAGAACCTGAACTGGATGTGGATCTGGGGCATCATCCTGACCTTCTGCCTTGCCCTGCAAATCGTGACCGGCATCGTGCTGGTGATGCATTACACGCCGCATGTCGACCATGCCTTCGCCTCGGTCGAGCATATCATGCGCAACGTGAACGGCGGACACATGCTCCGCTATTTGCACCAGAACGGCGCATCGCTGTTCTTCATCGCCGTTTACCTGCACATCTTCCGCGGCCTGTACTACGGCAGCTACAAGGCCCCGCGCGAAGTGACCTGGATCATCGGCATGATCATCTATCTGCTGATGATGGCCACCGCCTTCATGGGCTATGTGCTGCCTTGGGGTCAGATGTCGTTCTGGGGCGCCACCGTGATCACCGGCCTGTTCGGCGCGATCCCGGGCGTGGGCGAAACCATCCAGACTTGGCTGCTTGGCGGTCCGGCGGTGGACAATGCCACGCTGAACCGCTTCTTCTCGCTGCACTACCTGTTGCCCTTCGTGATCGCGGCGCTGGTGGCCGTGCACATCTGGGCCTTCCACACCACCGGCAACAACAACCCCACCGGGGTTGAGGTTCGCCGCGGGTCGAAGGAAGAGGCCGCGCGCGACACCGTGCCGTTCTGGCCCTATTTCGTGATCAAGGATCTCTTTGCGCTTGCAGTGATCCTGGCCGTGTTCTTCGCCATCGTCGGCTTCATGCCGAACTACCTTGGCCACCCTGACAACTACATCGAGGCAAACGCCCTCGCGACCCCTGCGCATATTGTGCCCGAATGGTATTTCCTGCCGTTCTACGCCATCCTGCGCGCGTTCACCGGCGAAGTCTGGGTCGTGATCGCGGCCGAATGGATCACCTTCGGCATCGTCGACGCCAAGTTCTTCGGGGTGCTGGCCATGTTCGGCGCCATCGCGGTGATGGCTCTGGCCCCGTGGCTGGACACGTCCTCGGTGCGGTCGGGCCGCTATCGCCCGATGTTCAAATGGTGGTTCGCCCTGCTCTGCGTCGACTTCATGGTGCTGATGTGGGTGGGCGCGATGCCGGCAGAAGAACCCTATGCCACCATCTCGCTGATCGCCTCGGCCTATTGGTTCGCTTACTTCCTTGTCATCCTGCCGCTTCTGGGTGTCATCGAAAAGCCGACCCCGCAGCCCGCGACCATCGAAGAAGACTTCAATGCCCACTATGCGCCGCCTGCCGCTTCGGCAGTGACCCAACCGGCCGAGTGACAAAGGAACTGACTGACATGATCAGGAACATCGCACTCACCGCCACCACCGCCCTTGCCCTTTCGGCAGGGGTGGCCATGGCTGCCGGTGGCCATGCCGAAATCACCGATCTGGACTTCGCCCATGAAGGCCCGTTCGGTCGCTTTGACCAGAACCAGCTGCAGCGCGGCCTTCAGGTCTATACCGAGGTCTGCGCGGCCTGCCATGGCATGAAATTCGTGCCGATCCGCAGCCTGTCGGACCCGGGTGGCCCGGAAATGCCGGAAGACCAGATCCGCGCCTATGCGGCACAGTTCACGGTGACCGACCGCGAAACCGGCGAAGACCGGGCTGGGGTGCCGACCGACCATTTCCCGATGTCGGGCATGGAAGGCGCGCCGGACCTGTCGCTGATGACCAAGGCCCGCGCCGGTTTTCACGGGCCCTACGGCACCGGGATCAGCCAGTTCTTCAACGGGATCGGCGGGGCGGAATACACCTATTCCATTCTGACCCATTACGATGAAGAACCCGCCTGCGCCCCAGATGGTGTGGACGGCTTTTACTACAACTCGGCCTTCCCGAACGGCGGCGTGCCGGACAGCTGCAAGGACGAGCATGGTGTTTCCACGGTGCCGGGCAGCTGGATCGCGATGCCGAATCCGCTCAGCGACGATCTGGTGACCTATGCCGACGGCACCCCGGCCACCGTTGCCAACATGGCCGAAGATGTCACCGCCTTCCTCGTCTGGGCGGCAGAGCCGAAGATGATGGCACGCAAACAGGCCGGCTTCACCGCCGTGGTTTTCCTGATCATCCTGTCTTCGCTGCTTTATCTGACCAACAAGAAAATCTGGTCCAATGTCAAAGGCAAGAAGATCGCCTGAGCGCCGTGCCAGAGATGACGCTGGAAAGCCCCGCCACTGGCGGGGCTTTTTCGTTCCAACGGGGTCTGGAGACAGTCCTGCTGCTGCCGCGCGGGGGGAAGCGTCGGACGCCTCCGGCGGGAGTATTTAAGAAAGGTGCAATGACAGCCGCAGGACCTTTGTGGTTTGCACCTTTTCCAAATACTCCCGCGCGGAGCGCTCTTTTTACCCCAGATAGGCTTGCAGCGCCGGAGGTGGGTCGGCGAACAAAGGTTCCGTCGGGGCAGGGGGATGGGCCATGCCCTCTGTCACCAGAACTGTCCACTCGGCAAAGGCCCGTGCATCCGCCGGGTCGTGGGTGACCATAAGCACCAGCGCGCCGGTTTCGGTGGCGACTTCCTCCACCAAGGCCAGCATCTCGGCTTTCAGGGCGGGACCAAGGGCGGCAAAGGGCTCGTCCAAGAGCAGCACGGGCCGCGCCCGCAACAAGGCGCGCGCCAGTGCCGCGCGGCCGATCTGTCCACCCGAAAGCTGCGCGGGTTTGCGTGTGCCCATACCCGCCAGCCCCACCCGGTCGAGCACGGCGGTGACTTGAGCGCATTGTGCGGCAGAGAGGCGCAGGTCGGGACGCAGGCCAAGGCCAAGGTTTTGCGCCACGGTCAGATGCGGGAACAGGTTCTGATCTTGAAACAAAATCGTCACCGGCCGGGCTCCGGGGCTTGCGGGCGCGAGATCCTTTCCTTGCCAGAGCACGCGCCCTGATTGCGGTGCGAAGAATCCGGCTATGGCGGCCAGCAGTGTGGATTTCCCCGCACCCGAAGGCCCGATCACCGCCACCCGCGCGCCTGCGGGCACCTCCCAATCCGCGGTCAGACGAAACGCGTCCTGCGCCAGCACCATCTTGTCAAACCGCAGCATGGCGACGCCCCCAGAAATCAAACGCCCAGAACAGCCCAAAACTGATGCCCACCAGCAGGAGCGCCGCCCCTGCCGCTGTGTCCAGCCGATACGACGCCATCAGCCCTTGCACCACCAAAGGCAGGGTTGCGCTTTGGTCCGAAGCGAACAGCGCGATCACCCCCAGATCGCCCATGGACAAGGCCGCCGCAAGCCCGGCACCAAAGCCCAAGGGCCGCGCCAGCCGGGGCAGGGCGATCAACCGCAGCCACGCCAGCCCTTGCAGGTGCAGCGATTCGGACAACCTCCCGTAATCGGCCCGCAGCACGCGCGCTTCGGGCAGCAGCAGCCGATAGACGAAGGGCAGCGACAGCGCCACGTTCACCGCGACCGTCACCCCCAGCGCCAGCCGGGATGGCAGCACCCAAGGCTGCACCAGCAGGAACAGCCCGGTGCCGAGGACCAGTCCCGACGTTGCCAGCGGCAGCAATGCCACCCCGTCCATCACCGCTGCACCCCGTTGCGCTTCCGCCACCGACAGGGCCAGCGCCAAGGAGGCAACCAGCGTCAGCAGGGTCGAGATCAGCGCCACAGCCACAGACCGCCCTGCCGCAGCCCAGACAGCGGGCGGCAGCTCGCCCAAGCCCGGTGCACCGCGCAAGGCGATGGCGCAGAGCGGGCCCAGCAGGAACAGCGCCGCTGCCGCAATCGCCAGCACGTCGATGGCCAAGGGCAGTGCGCCCTGCACCCGCAGCACCGGCGCGCGGCCAAGGCCTGCGCCAAAGCCCGGTGTGGCCACCACCCGCCAGATCAGCGTCGCCACCAGCGCGCAAAGCAGGAACTGCACCCCGGCCAGCATCGCCGCCCGGCCGAGGTTGAAGTCGAATCGCACCGCCTGATAGATCGCAAGCTCTACCGTTGTCGCGCCCGGCCCTCCCCCCAGCGTCAACGCGATGGCAAAGCTGGTCAGGCAGATCACAAAGATCACCGCGCAAGCTCCCGGCAGCACCGCCCGCAGCATCGGCCTTTCCAGATGCCGCGTCACCTGCGCCGGAGCAAAGCCGAGCGACTCGGCCAGCCGGAAGCGTTCGGCCGGGATCGCCTGCCAGCCTTGCAGGATCATGCGCACGGCCAAGGGCAGGTTCAGAAAGACATGCGCCAGAATCACCCCCTGCGCACCATAGACCGTCAGCGTCGGCAACCCCACGGCCGCCAGCCCCTGATTGACCCATCCGCTGCGCCCGAAAACCGCGATCAGCCCCATGACCGCCACGATGGTGGGCAGCAAGAATGGCGCCCCCATCAGCGTGATCAGCGCGCCCCGCCCAAAAAACTGCCGCCGCGCCAGCGCCCGCGCCACCGGCACCGCGAGCAGGCAGGACAGCCCTGCCGACACGGCCGCCTGCCACAGCGTGAACCACAGCGCCTGCGCATCGCCCGTTGCCAGTGCGGGCCAAACCCCGGCCCGCCACAGCACCGCGACCAGCGGCAGCAGCACCAAGGCTGCCACCGCCGCCGCGACGCCCGCGCCGATCACTGAGACAGCGCTGCGCGCCATTCCTCGACCGCCTCCACCCGAAGCGATTCGGCCTCATCCTCGGTCAGGAACAGCACCTTTTCCGGCAAAGGCAACGCCGCCCAGCCCTCTGGCCAGTCCGCCACTGGCAAGGCCGAGGGCAGCGACCAGTTCGCCGCCGGCACCACCTTTTGAAACTCGGGCGTCAGCACCCAAGCCATGAACCGGTCTGCCAGTTCCGGCTGATCGGTGCCTGCGATTTTCCCCACGGTTTCCGCCATGAAGTAATGCCCCTCGGGGAACAGCGCGGCCTGCTTGGTCTGATCGTCTTCGGCCATCATGTGATAGGCGGGCGAGGTGGTGTAGCTCAGCACCATATCGGCCTCGCCGCTGGTGAACAGACCATAGCTTTCCGACCAGCCCTTGGTCACCGTCAGAACATGCGGCGCCAGATCGGCCCAGAAGGCCCCGGCCTGATCGCCATAAACCGCCTTCACCCAAAGCACCATCGCCAGCCCCGAGATCGAGGTGCGCGGGTCCTGAATCACCACCGTGATCCCGTCTGGCAAGTGGCGCATGGCCTCCAGCGAGGCAGGCGGTGTGGCCATCCGCGTGGTGTCATAGACAAAGGCGGTGTGGCCCCAGTTAAAAGGAAGGAAGGTGTCATCCGGCCAGTCGACCGGCACGGTCAGCGCCGCCAGATCCTGCCCATGCGGCGCAAACAGCCCGGAGTCGCGCGCGCGGGCCAGCACATCGGTCGACAGCCCGATCATCACATCGGCCTGCGTCCGCTCGCCCTCCAGCAGAAGGCGGGGCAGCAGATCTCCGGTCGAGAACTCAAGGTCACAGTCGCAGATCGCCTCGAACCCCGATTCGATCGCCGGACCGGGCCCCCATTCCGAAGTGAAATATTCCCCTGCATAAACAGTCAGAACAGGCGTTTCTGCATGCGCGGCAAGCGCAAGGCAGGAAAGGCCGGTCGCAAGGATTGAAGTCTTCATGTCTTCCTCCAATTGCGACGGAACAGGTCGGGCTTGGAGGTCATCCGTCGCACCTTCCCTCCGCCGGTATGATCCGGTTCAGGTTCAACGGGTCCGCTTTCGCATCTCAGCCCAAATCTTGGGCACCCCGAGGTATCGGCAAGGATAGGCCCGCCGCCCGCAGGCGCAAGGGCCAAAAGCAAGGCGGGTCAGGCCTCGGTCAAAAGCGCGGCCAGACCTTCCCGATAGGTGGGATACAGCAGGCGCACGCCCAGTTCGTCCTTGATCCGGTCATTCCGCACCCGCTTGGATTCGGAATAGAAGCTGCGCGCCATCGGCGTCATCTCGGCCTCTTCAAATCGAATCGCGGGCGGTTCCGGCAGGCCCAGCAGGGCCGCCGCATGCGACAGCACATCTTCTGGCGGGGCGGGTTCGTCATCACAGACGTTATAGGCCGCGCCGGGGTTGGGACGCGCGATGCTGGCGGCCAAGACCTGCGCAATATCCTCGACATGGGTGCGGCTGAAATACTGCCCAGACTTGATGATACGCCGCGCGCTGCCGTCACGCACCTTTTCAAACGGCCCGCGACCGGGGCCGTAAATCCCTGCCAGCCGAAAGATATGCACGGGCAGGCCCGTGGCCCGCCATTGTTCTTCGGCCAGCACGCGCTGCGCGCCGCGCGGACTTGCGGGGGTCAGCGCGGTCGTTTCATCCACCCAAGCCCCCTGATGGTCGCCATAGACACCGGTGGTCGACAGATAGCCCACCCAGTCCAGGTGCGCCTGTGCCATCTGCGGACAGAGTTGCAAAAACGGGTCGCCTGCCGCATCCGGTGCTGCGGAAACCAAAACATGCGTCGCCTGCGCCAAAGCCGGGCCAAGATCTCCGGGCCACAGCAGCGGGGTGATCCCGCGCGCCTGCATGCGCGCGGCTTTGTCTGGGTCGCGGGTGGTGCCAATCACCGACCAGCCTTGCGCAATCAGCCGCCGGGCCAACGCATCCGCGCTATAGCCATGTCCAAGGGAAAGCAGGGTGTTCATGTTGTCCAATATGGCGTGCCGCGCCGCCGCCGCAAGCGGCTTTGCCACCAGAAACCTGTCCGGCTGCCTCGGATGCGGGCTCAATCCGGTTGCAGCATATAGCCTTCACCGCGCACGGTTTGCAGATAGCGCGGTTGTTTGGGGTCGTCCTCGATCTTGCGGCGCAGGCGGGTGATCTGCACATCCACCGCGCGTTCCTGTGCCGCATCATCGCGGCCCAGATCGGCCACCAGCTTTTCACGGCTGATCGCCAGTCCCGGTTGCGCCGAAAACAGCCGCATCAGCGCGGCCTCGGTCGCGGTCAGCCGAACCGGATCGGGCCCGCGCCACAACTCGCCGCGGTCCATGTCATAGCGCACCGGGCCCAGATGCAGCACCTTGGGCACCGTCTCATTGCGCACCACCGGCACCCGGCGCAGAATTGCATTGATGCGCAGCAGCAATTCCTTGGGCTCAAAAGGCTTGCCCAGATAGTCATCCGCCCCGGCCTCAAACCCTTCGATCCGGCTGGCGGTCTCGCCTTTGGCGGTCAGCAGCAAAATGGGCGTCTGCATCTTCTGGCGCAGCTCGCGGGTCAGAGTGATGCCATCTTCCCCGGGCATCATCACGTCCAGCACGATCATGTCGAATTCCAAGCCTGACAACAGCCGCCGTGCTTGTGCTGCGTCGCGGGCGACCGACACCAGAAATCCGTTGCGGATCAGGAATTTCTGCAACAGCCCCCGAATGCGTTCATCATCATCCACCACCAGCAGATGCGCGTCCCCTTGGGTCATGCGCCGCCCTCCTTCAGCCCTTGATACTGCCGCCGCAGTTCTGGGTCCATCATCGCTTCCAGCACTTGCCGAAAACCCGTCACAGCCTGCGGCCCCGCTGCGCGATAGGCCGCGCGCATCCGCGCGCGTTGCGCGTCTGAAAGCTCGCGCTCCAACTCCTGTCCTTTGGCGGTCAGATGCAGATGGCGCTCCCGCTTGTCGCGCCGTCCCACCCGCGCCTCCACCAGCCCATCCTCTACCAAGGTGCGCAGCACCCGGTTCAGCGATTGCTTGGTGACGCCCAGAATGGTCAGCAGGTTCGACACCGTGGTGCCGGGGCTCCGGTGAATGAAATGGATGGCCCGGTGATGCGCGCGCCCGTAATCCATGCCCTCCAGAATGCGATCCGGATCGGCTGTGAAACCGCGATAGGCAAAGAACATGGCCTCGATACCCTTGCGCAACTGTTCATCTGTCAGGAACAGCAGGCTTTCGCCGCTGGGGGTCTGATCTGCCATGGGTCGCCTCCCTGCCTGACGGTGAAGTTACGTCAGCCTTGTTGACTTTCCAAGACCCAACTGCTAGCCCGCTCACGGCTTTGCGCAAGATTGTGTCCGAAACGGACCTTGCTTGTGCAACTTTGTGAAAATTTGGGGGGCATCATGGCTGGCTATGACGATCGTGACGGGTTCATCTGGATGGATGGCAAATTGGTAGACTGGCGCGATGCCAATGTCCACATTTTGACCCACGCCATGCACTATGCCTCTGCGGTCTTTGAGGGCGAGCGCTGCTACAACGGCAAGATCTTCAAATCCCGCGAACATTCCGAACGCTTGCGCAAATCGGGCGAATTGCTCGACATGGAACTCCCGTGGTCGGTCGATGAGATCGAAGCCGCGAAAGAGGCAGTGCTCAAGGCCAACAACCTGACAGATGCCTATGTGCGCGCCCTTGCGTGGCGCGGCGCGGGTGAGGATATGGGCGTGGCCGCCAAGCGCAACCCGATCCGCTTGGCCGTTGCCGTGTGGTCATGGGGCAACTACTACGGCGACGCCAAGTTCAAGGGGGCGAAGCTCGACATCGCCAAGTGGAAACGCCCCGCGCCCGACACCATCCCCCACGCCGCCAAAGCCGCCGGGCTTTACATGATTTGCACCATGTCCAAACACGCAGCCGAAGCCAAAGGCTGCTCGGACGCGATGATGTTCGACTATCGCGGCTACGTCGCCGAAGCCACCGGCGCCAACATCTTCTTCGTCAAGGATGGCGAAGTGCACACGCCCATCCCCGATGCCATTCTGAACGGCATCACTCGGCAAACCGTCATCGGCATGCTGCGGGAAAAGGGCATCAAAGTGACCGAGCGCCGGATTGAGGCTTCGGAACTGGAAGGCTTCCAGCAGTGCTTCCTCACCGGGACGGCCGCCGAAGTCACGCCGGTGGGCCAAATCGGTGACTATAATTTCGAGGTTGGCGATCTGTGCAAACAGATCTCGCTTGATTACGAAAAGCTCGTCCGCAGCTGATACAAAACCTCAGCAGAACCGTCACAAAAAGTTCATAATTCAGTTCCGGAATAACCCGCGTCGTGACGCGCTTTCTTCATGAAGGTTTCGTGAAGGATTCGTGATGTCTGTGTTCGAGACGTGGTTGAACCCCGCAGAGCGGGTGGGTGCGGCAAGTTGGAGATCCTTTCTTGCCCATCCGCCCGGCGGCGCGCTCACCTGGACGCTGTTCTTCAGCCTGCTCGCCATCGATGCGGCGCTGATGTTGGGGCATATCGGCGGGCTGGCCGCGCAAGCTGCGGGCTGGGTTGCCGAGGTTCCGGCTTGGCTTAGCACCTTTGGCGACACCTCCCCCGCCGAACGGGTCAACCATCTGAAATGGGTGGCGGTGATTGGCTGTCTTGTCCTCGTCTGGCGGCGGACGAAGGCCCCGGTGTTTCTGGCCCTCGCCATCGTTTTTGCCATCGTCCTTGCCGATGATGCGCTGCAACTGCATGAGCGTTTCGGGCCCAAGATCCGCGGAAAATTCGGTCTCTCTGGCACAATCGCGGGCATCAAGGCGTCACAATTTGCGGAAATGGCGGTCTGGGCGGCGCTTGCCTGCATCATCCTGCCGCTGCTTGTGCTTGGCTATCGCCGGTCGTCGCACAGATGGCGCGTTGCGGCGATCTTCCCGATCTTAGGCTTTTCTGCCGCCGTCTTTGCAGGGGTCGGGCTTGATACCGTTCAGGAAGGCACCCGCCTGATCGCCGATCAAACGGTGGCCGCCGCCCTGCTGCTCAGCCTTCAGCTCGCGGAATGTTTCGGAGAATCAGCCGCCGCCTCTTTGACGGCAGCGTTCAGCTTCGGTCTCTGGCGCGCCTACGCCAAAGACCCTGTCTGATTCCATCTGCCGTCGCGCAAACCGGCCTCAGGCCATGCGCCCCCGCGCGATGCGCAGGAATTGCGCCAGCCGTGTGCCGCCTGTGGGCGTGTGGCGGCGTGGAAAGGTGTCGCGCTGCACGCGTGCAATCCGCAAGAATTGCGCGGTGCGGCTGCCGGTGCTGGGGCTGCGGGTATCGGCCAGATGGCGGCCCTTCGGGTCACGGTGCATGGTTTCCTCCTCTGGTTGAAGGCCCAGCATACCGCAAAACGGCCCAAAAGCCAAACGCCCCGGCCAAGACCGGGGCGCGCGGCAATGGCAACCGGCTTAGGCCAGCTCGGTTTCCACCTCGATATTCCCTTTGGTCGCGTTGGAATACGGGCAGATGAAATGACCGCGTTCCACGATCTTTTCGGCCACCGAACGCTCCACCCCCGGCAGATCCACCACCAGTTTCACTTTCAGCCCAAAGCCGCCATCGCTGCGCGGCCCGATGCCCACATGGGCCTTGACCGTTGCTTCATCCGGCACTGTGCCCAGCTTTTCGCTGCTGGCCGCAAACCGCATCGCGCCCAGATAGCAGGCGGCATAGCCAAGCGCGAACAACTCTTCCGGGTTGTGCCCAGCGCCCGAACCACCCAGCTCTTTCGGGCTGGTCATCGTCACCGTCAGCTTGCCATCGGCCAGCTTGGCCAGACCATTGCGGCCGCCCCCGGTGGCTTGGGCTTCAGTCCAGTATTTCGGGTCCACAGACATCAGGTATCCTTTCGTTTGCGATTTAATCGTATGCGATTGAATGTAGGTGACTCGCTGCCGCAGGTCAATACGCTTGCGATTCAATCGCGCGCGATTATATTGGGTGCATGACATTGCCCTTGCCCGACATGATCTGCTTCGCGCTTTATTCTGCCACCCATGCCATGCAGCATGTCTACAAACCCTTGCTTGATGATCTGGGCCTGACCTATCCGCAATATCTTGTCCTGACTGCGCTTTGGGCGGGCGAGGCGCAAACCGTGGGCAGTTTGGGCCGTCAGGTGCAGCTTGAATCCAACACGCTCACCCCGCTGCTCAAGCGTCTGGAAGAACGGGGGCTGATCTTGCGCAGCCGCAGCACAGCCGATGAACGGCAGGTCAACATCACCCTGACGGATCAGGGCCGCGCCCTGCAAGCCCGTGCTGCGCATATTCCGGCAGCGGTGCTGGAAAAATCGGGCCTGTCCGTCGCGGATCTGGCCCGCCTGCGCGATCAGATCACGGGCCTGCGCGATCATTTGCGCGGCGCCTAGAGCGCGCCACGGCCCCGCTTTCCCGTCACGCCGGAAGTTGGGCGACGGCCCAGCGGGCGGCATCCGCCACCGTCGCATCGGCGTCATCGCACAACCCTTGCGCCACGCAGCGCAATCCGGCGTCACCGGAATTGCCAATCGCATACAGCACGTTGCGCACAAACCGCCCCCGCCCGATCCGCTTGATCGGGCTTCCGGCAAAGCGCGCGCGGAACCCCGCATCATCCAGTTCCGCGAGTTCGGCCAAGGGCGGTGCGCCGTGCCGCGCAGCATAGCCGATGTCGCTTGCCGCCTTGGCGAACTTGTTCCACGGGCAGATCGCCAAGCAATCATCGCAACCGTAAATCCGGTTGCCCATCCGCCCGCGCAACTCTTCATCCACCGGGCCGGAATGCTCGATCGTCAGATAAGAAATGCAGCGCCGTGCATCCAGTTGATAGGGGGCCGGAAACGCCCCGGTTGGGCAAATCTCCAGACAAGCCCGGCACGATCCGCAATGGCTTACCTCGGGCGCATCGGGGGGCAGGTCCAGCGTGGTAAAGATCGCGCCAAGGAAGAACCAGTTGCCCAAGTCGCGGCTGAGCACATTGGTGTGCTTGCCTTGCCAGCCCAATCCTGCTGCCTGTGCGAGCGGCTTTTCCATGACCGGGGCGGTGTCGACAAACACCTTGATCTCGCAAGGGTTTTGGCCCCGCTGCGCCTCGTCGATCAGCCAGCGCCCCAGCCGCTTCAGCCGCCGCTTGACCAGATCGTGGTAGTCCTTGCCTTGCGCATAAACCGAGATCACCCCCCGGTCCCGCTCTTGCAACAGCGGCAGGGGGTTGGCCTCCGGCGCGTAACTCTCGGCCAGCATGATGACCGACCGCGCCTCGGGCCACAGCGCAGCAGGATTCCCGCGCCAGCCCATGCGTTCGGCCATCCAGCCCATCTGGCCATGCCGCCCCTCGGCCACAAAGGCGGCCAACCGCTCTGCCGCCTCTGGAATCGCATCGGGCTTGGTGATGCGCAGCGCCGAAAACCCTTCGGCAAGGGCGCGCGCGTGCAGGCGGGCTTTCAACTCATCGCTCATGCGCCCAGCATAAACCTGCCCGACGCGAAGGGCCACGCCCCAATCCCTTGAACTTCCTGTCTCCGCCTGAAACACTGCACGTCCCCTGAAGGAGCCTCTGCCTTGCGTAACCGCCCCGTTCTTGTCATCGCCGTTGCCATGGCCCTGCTGGCCGTTGCCCTTTTCGGCTATAGCAAGGGCATGGCGCTTGTCGGCTCGGGCGCCCCGCCCGCCTATGCGGCTCCCGAAGATCAGGCCGACCGCATCATCGTCTCGAAATCCGACCGCAAGATGTATCTCCTGCGCGGCGCTGAGGTGTTGAAAACCTATGATGTGTCGATGGGAATGGCGTGGGATGCGGGCCACAAGCAGCGCGAGGGCGACCAGCGCACACCCGAAGGCGATTACCTGATCGATTGGCGCAACCCAAAATCGGTGGCACATCTCAGCCTGCATATTTCCTACCCCAATGCCGCAGACAAGGCCGCTGCCGCTGCAAACGGCTACAGCCCCGGCGGCGACATCATGATCCACGGCCTGCCCAATGGCTGGGGTGCGCTTGGACGCTGGCACACATGGCTGAACTGGACCGATGGCTGCGTCGCCGTCACCAATGCCGAAATGCGCGAGATCTGGTCGCTCACCCCCACCGGAACCCCCATCTCGCTGTTTCCGCAATGGTCGCCCCCGGTGTAAGCCGAGGGCAAACCTTAACAAATCCTGAACTTCAAAGATCTAAGTAATTGATTTTACTTTGTTGTCCTGGGTGTAACACAGGGGGAAAGCCACCCCCTTCATTCCAGCCCGCTTTTCCCCTAAACCAGCGTCATCAAGGGGAGACCGCCATGAGCCTGAACACCTTCGGCCACCTGTTCCGCGTGACCACCTGGGGCGAAAGCCACGGACCCGCCATCGGCTGCACCGTCGACGGCTGCCCCCCCGGAATCGCCCTGACCGAGGCGGATATCCAACCCTGGCTCGACAAGCGCAAGCCCGGCCAGAACAAGTTCACCACCCAGCGGAAAGAGCCCGACGAGGTTCGCATCCTCTCGGGCGTGTTCGAGGGGCGCACGACGGGCACCTCGATTCAGCTGATGATCGAGAACACCGATCAGCGGTCCAAGGATTATGGCGACATCGCCGCCGCCTTCCGCCCCGGTCACGCCGACATCACCTATCACCAGAAGTATGGCCACCGTGATTACCGCGGCGGCGGCCGCTCTTCTGCCCGTGAAACCGCAGCGCGGGTGGCCGCTGGGGGTGTCGCCCGCGCCGCACTCTCGGCCTTGGTGCCGGGTCTGCAGGTGACGGGGTATATGGTTCAGATGGGGGCGCGCGGGATCGACCGCGCCCGCGTGGACCTTGGCACCCTTGCCGACAATCCATTCTGGTGCCCGGACCCGGTCGCTGCCGAAGATTGGGCCACCTACCTTGATGAACTCCGGCTGTCCCACAACTCGGTCGGTGCCGTGATCGAGGTGATCGCAATCGGAGTACCTGCCGGCCTCGGCGCGCCACTTTATGGCAAGCTCGACAGCGATCTTGCGAGCGCAATGATGAGTATCAATGCGGTCAAGGGCGTCGAGATTGGTGACGGGATGGCGGCGGCCGCCTTGACCGGCGTCGACAATGCCGACGAAATTCGCATGGGTCCGGATGGCCCTGAATTTTTGTCAAACCACGCCGGGGGCATTTTGGGCGGCATTTCGACCGGTCAGCCAGTGGTTTGCCGCTTTGCCGTCAAACCGACCTCAAGCATTCTGACACCCCGCCGAACGATCAACCAGCAGGGGGAAGACATCGACCTGATCACGAAAGGCCGCCACGACCCCTGTGTGGGCATTCGAGCCGTTCCGGTGGGTGAGGCCATGATGGTGTGCGTGTTGCTGGACCATCTGCTGATGGACCGCGCCCAGACTGGCGGCCAACGCGGGTTGATCGGCTAGGAGGCCGTGCCGGTCAGCTTCGGCAGGGTCGGCGGCTTCGGAAGGGAGACCGGAGCGATGAGGCGTTTCAAATCTGAGAGTCGCATGAGAATCCTCCATCGGATGACGATGAGAGGATGCCGCGAGAGACGATCACATGCCATGAAAGGCTGTGTGAGAATTGTTTCAAATTGCCGATCGGCAGCGCCCCTTTTCTGATCTGCCTAAGGCCATTCGGGGGCGCGCATCGAGGCGGTCGGTGATCGTCCTCAGCGCGGCGGACGCGCTGATCCAAGGCGTGTGGCGTGGATGGCGCCTTGAGGGCAAGGCACGACAAACCAACGAAAAAGGGGCGCCGCTTTGGCACCCCTTTGCAGTAGATCCGTCACCGATCCGACCGGATCAGGCGTTCACGCTGTCTTTCAGCGCTTTTGCGATCGCGAATTTCACCTGCTTGTCAGCGGGCTTGGTCATGGTTTCGCCGGTCGCCGGGTTGCGGACCTGACGCTCGGGGCGTGCCTTGCAGGCAACCTTGCCAAGACCGGGCAGCGTGACCGAACCGCCAGCGGCGACTTCACGGGTCACCACTTCGATGATGGCATCCAGAGCCGAACCCGCGGTTTTCTTGTCGGAGCCCATGGACTCGGCGATTGCGGCCACAAGCTGGGTCTTGGTCATCGGTTTCGTCGTCATTTCTTCTTCCTTATTGCAGGCCGCCGCCAATGGACGGGCCAGAGATGTGGATTGGCCGTTGCCGGCGACGGGTTTCGCTACACAGGTTTTTTCCGCACAGATCAAGCCCAAACCGTGCGTCTAACCTGAAAATGAGCGGTTATAGGAAGGCCGTTTCCTCAAAGCTGCGCAACTTCCGGCTGTGGATGCGCTCGATGGGCATCAACCGCAGGCGCTCCATCGCGCGGATGCCGATTTGCAGGTGACGGCTGACTTGGGTCTTGTAGAAATCGCTGGCCATGCCCGGAAGCTTGAGTTCGCCGTGCAAAGGCTTGTCTGAGACGCAGAGCAAGGTCCCGTAAGGCACCCGAAAACGGAAACCGTTGGCGGCGATGGTGGCGCTTTCCATGTCCAGCGCGATGGCGCGGGATTGCGACAGGCGTTTGACCGGGCCGGATTGATCTCGCAACTCCCAGTTGCGGTTGTCGATGGTGGCCACGGTGCCGGTGCGCATAATCCGTTTCAGTTCATAGCCTTCCAGCTGCGTGACCTCGGCCACCGCTTCTTGCAGGGCGATCTGGATTTCAGCCAAGGCCGGAATGGGAACCCAGACCGGCAGGTCGTCGTCCAGCACGTGGTCTTCGCGCAAATACGCGTGGGCAAGGCAGAAATCGCCCAGAGATTGCGAATTGCGCAGGCCCGCGCAGTGGCCGACCATCAGCCACGCATGAGGGCGCAGCACCGCGATGTGGTCGGTGGCGGTTTTCGCATTGGACGGGCCCACGCCGATGTTCACCAAGGTGATGCCTTGCCCGTCGGCACGCTTCAGGTGGTAGGTGGGCATTTGCGGGAGCTTGGCGACCGGGTGCAGCACCCCGTCTGCGGCGGTGATGATCTGGTTCCCGGTCGCCACGAAGGCGGTGTAGCCCTGTGCCGGATCGGCCAGCATCTTGCGGGCATAAGCCTCGAATTCGTCGACATAAAACTGGTAGTTGGTGAAAAGCACGTGGTTCTGGAAGTGCTGCGGATCGGTGGCGGTGTAATGGGCCAGCCGGGCCAGCGAGTAATCGACGCGCTGCGCGGTGAAGGGCGCGAGTGGCATGGAGCCATCCGGATTTTCGGTGCGCTGCCCGTTCACGATGTCATCATTGGTGGTGGCCAGATCGGGCACGTCAAACACGTCGCGCAAACTGAATTCGAGCACGCCTTCTTGCGGAACCGACACCGCCGGGTTGCCCGCAACGGCAAAGTGCACCGGAATCGGGGTTTCCGATGGCCCGATCTGCACGGGGACGCCATGGTTTTCCATCAGCAGAGTCAGCTGTTGAATCAAGTAGTTACGAAACAGATCGGGGCGGGTGACGGTGGTGGCATAGGTGCCGGGACCCGCGACATGGCCGAAAGCGAGCCGGGAATCGGCCTTGGTGTGGCTGGCCACACGCAGGCGGATTTCGGGGTAAAAGGCGCGGATCCGGGTGTCGGGCTTGCCCTTGGTGACCGTGGCGCTGAAATGATCCGCCAGATAGGCCGTGGCTTTGAAGTAAAGCTCTTCGAGCCGGTCGACGGCGGCGGCGGCATCGGTAAACTCTTGCGCGGCGGGCAGATCTGGCGTTTTGGGGGCGGAACCGTCTTGCATAACATCTCTCGTCAAATGATCCGGCATATAAGCCGAAACCGGGGGTGTCGTGCAAGTGAAGCCTTGGTGACAGGCGGCAAACCGGGAAAAACCCCGCGCGGGCAGGGTCTGCGGCGCGTCGGGTTTGCGTCTGGTTTGCGTATGGCAAACGTCATGCTGTTGCGGCGTGCCGCGCGCACGGGAAAGCCGAAGGGCCGGCCCGCCCGATTGCCCGCCCCGTTGCCCGACCGATTGCCCGTCGGGCTGTGAGTGTCGGTGTCAGCGCGGGGGCAGTTCGGCCAGCACGCGGCGTGCGGCTTCGGCTGGGTCGGCGGCTTGCCAGACCGGGCGGCCGACGACGATGTGATCGGCTCCGTCGGCAATGGCCTGTGCAGGGGTGGCGATGCGTTTCTGATCGCCCGCGGCACTGCCCGTGGGGCGCACGCCGGGGGTGACGATCAGCTTGCCCATGGCTTCGGGCAGGGCGCGGATGGCCGCGGCCTCTTGCGGGCTGGCGATGACTCCATCGGCGCCCGCGGCCAAGGCCCGCGCGGCGCGTTCGAGCGTGAGGGCGTGGATGTCCCCCGGCTTGATGCAGTTGTCGTCCAGATCGTTGCGGTCGAGCGAGGTGAGGATCGTCACCGCCAAGATCTTCAGATCGGTGCCGCCTTTGCCTTCTTGTGCGGCGCGCACCACCTGCGGGTCGCCATGCACGGTCAGAAAGTCGAGGTTATATTGCGCAATGCCGCGCACCGCAGCCTCGACCGTGGCGCCGATGTCGAACAGCTTCATGTCCAGAAAGATGCGTTTGCCCTGTTCCTGTTTCAGTTCATTCGCCAAGGCAAAGCCGCCGCCCGTCAGCATGCCAAGGCCGATCTTGTAGAAGCTGGCGGCATCCCCGATGCGGGCCGCAAGGTCCAAGCCTTGCACAACATTCGGCACATCAAGCGCCACGATCAGGCGATCATCGGACATGGGCGGCTCCTTTGCTGAGTGCCAAGCGTCTTGCGGTGAGGGGCAAGTGGTGTCAAGCCATAGGCCGAAGGAATTGGAGGAACGCGATGATCCTGTGCTTTGACATCGGGGGTTCGCGGATCAAGGCAGCGCTTGCAGAGGGCGATGGCCTGACCCCTTTGGGCGATTGTCCGACACCGGTCGCGGATTTCGCGGCGTTTCTGGCCGCGCTTGCGGGCTTTGCCGAGAACCGCGCGGTGCGCGGGGTTGCCATCTCGATCGCCGGGGTGATTGCGCCGGAAACCGGGCGGATCAAGGTGGCCAATATTCCCTGCGCGGATGGGCGGGTGCTGTCAGACGCGATTTCCGACGCGCTGAAGGTGCCGGTTCTGTTGTTGAACGATGCGGATTGTTTTGCCTTGGCCGAGCAGCGGCAGGGCGCCGGTCGGGGGCATCGCAATGTGTTCGGGGTTATCCTTGGCACCGGGGTTGGCGGTGGGCTGGTGATGGACGGGCGGCTGGTGCAAGGCGCCGGAGGCTATGCGGGGGAATGGGGGCATGGGCCGGTGCTGGCCGCGCCGTGGGATTTGCCCTGCGGCTGCGGGCAGAAGGGCTGTGTGGATGCGGTCTGCGGGGCGCGCGGGATGGAAAAGCTGCACCAAGGCTTGCACGGTGTTTCGGCGCCTTCGACCGTGATCCTGGCGGATTGGCAGAAAGGGCAGGCCGAGGCCGTGCGGACGGTGGCGCTGTGGCTGGATTTGATCACGCCGCCGCTTGCCTTGGTGATGAATGTGGTGGGCGCCTCTGTGGTGCCGGTGGGGGGCGGGCTGTCAAATGTGCCGGCCTTGCTGACCGCCTTGGATCAGCGCCTGCGCGCGGCGATCTTGCGGCCCACCGATGTTCCTTTGATCGTGGCCGCGCAATGTCGCCCTGAACCGGGGTTGATTGGCGCGGCGGAAGCTGGGCGGGAGGCCTTTGGGCAATGAGCACGCTGATCGAAGTCTGCGTCGACACCACCGAGGGTTTGGCCGAGGCCATCCGATGCGGGGCAGGGCGGATCGAACTGTGTTCCGCGCTGGATCTGGGCGGGCTGACGCCTTCGGTCGGCCTGATGCGCCGCGCGGCGGGGGCGGGGGTGCCGATCTATGCGATGATCCGGCCGCGTCCGGGTGGGTTCGTCTGGTCGCCCGATGAGATCGCAGTGATGGAAGCCGATATCGGGGCGGCCTTTGCCGCCGGGATGCAAGGCGTGGTTCTGGGGGCCAGTCGGCCAGACGGGCGGTTGGACACGGATGTGTTGGGGCTGATGGTGGGGCGCGCCAAGCGCTTGGGCCTGACGCTGAACCGCTGCTTCGATCTGGTGCCGGACCCTGCCGAGGCCTTGGAACAGGCGATCGCGCTGGGCTTTCATCGGGTGCTGACCAGCGGCGGCGCGCGCACGGCGGCAGAGGGGGCGCAGCGCTTGGCGGATCTGACCGCGCAGGCGCGCGGACGCATCATCGTGATGCCGGGATCGGGCATCCGGGCAGAGACGCTTGGGGCCTTGGAGGGGATTCCCTTGCGGGAGGTGCATGCGTCTTGCTCCGCGCCGGTCATCGATTCGGGGCCGGTGGTGGACTTTGGCTTTGCCGCCCGCATCGGGCGGCGCACCGATGGGGCACGGCTGCGCGATTTGCGCGTGGCCTTGGCCGACCGCGCGGCATCCTGAGGGCGAAGGCTTGACGCCCTGACCCGAAACGCCGAGTCTTTTGCACAAGACCGGGCCCGGCAGACAGGGTTTGGCACATCGGGCGAAGCGAGGCAGAGATGGATTTCACCGTAACCTTTGACCGCCCTGCGGAGGGGCCGCGCGCGGGCCCGTTGACGGTGGGGTGGTTCCTGACCTCGGACAAGGGGGCGGTGCTTTATGACCCTCCCGAACGCATCCTGTTTCGGCAAACCAACAAGGCGCATGCCAAGAGCGCCAGCCGCTGCCCCGCCGTGATCCAGCTGGAAAGCCGGTATTTCATGGTGAAATGCCCGTTCGACATTCACATCGGCTTTCGGCGCGATGACAAGGGCCGGGCGCAGCTGATCAACCGTCTGGGCAGCGCCAGCCCGGTGCGCGGCAACAAGCTGGCCGATCTGCTGACGCTGGTGAATGAGGCGGAGTGGCGCTATCACGACCGGCCGACGATCCAGCTGATGCTGCCCTATTGCTTTGTCGCGGATGAGATGTGCTACATTTCGCAGCTGGGCCCTTTTGCGCATTATCGCAAGGACCCTTTGCCCGGCACCCTGTTTGGCGGGCGCTTTCCGCTGAACGTCTGGCCGCGCCCCTTGATGTGGGCCTTTGAATGGCATGAGCCGGAAAAGGACATCGTGCTGAGACGCGGCGAGCCGCTGTTTTACTGTCAGTTCGAAGGCGATGATCCCAGCCGGGCGGTGCAGCTGGTGGAGGCCGAGCGCACGCCCGAGTTGCAGGCCTATCTGGAAAAGATCGGCGGCGTGGTGAATTACGTGAACCAGACGTTCGGTCTGTTCAAGGCGGCCGAGGCGATGCGCCCGGCCAAGTTGCTGACGCCGAAGGTGCGGGAATGAGATCTTCGCTGGAGATCTGGGACATGGCGCGGGGCGAGGCCCGCGTGGTTTTGCAAAGCGACCGCCTGATCGAAGCGCCCAACTGGTCGCCCTGTGGCCGCTTTCTTGTGGTGAACGGAGAGGGCGGGCTGTTCCGGGTGCCGCTGGAGGCGCCTGCCTTGCTGCCGGTGGATCTGGACGGCGTGGGGCGGTTGAACAATGACCACGGCATCTCGCCGGATGGCAAGACATGGGTGATTTCCAGCCATCAGCGGGGTGTGGGGTCTGAGATCTATCTGGTGGCGGCGGGCGGTGGTGTGCCGCGCCGGGTGTCCCCCGAAGCGCCCAGCTGGTGGCACGGCTGGTCCCCCGACGGCGCGACGCTGGCCTATGTTGCGGCGCGGGGCGGGTCGCGGGTGATCGATGTTTACACGCTGCCGGTGCAGGGCGGGGCAGAGACGCGCCTGACCTTTGGCGAGGGGCATTGCGATGGCCCCGATTACAGCCCGGATGGCCGCAGGATCTATTACAACTGTGACCGTGACGGGCATGCGCAGATCTGGGTGATGGGGGCCGATGGGGCCGATCAGCGCAAGCTGTTTGCCGATGACTGCGTGAACTGGTTCCCGCATCCGTCGCCTTGCGGGCGGCATGTGATTTATCTGGCCTATCCGCCGGGCACGCTTGGGCATCCCGCCGACCTTCCGGTGGCGATCTGCCGGATGGACCCGGACGGGCGCAACCGGCAGCGGCTGGTGGCATTCAACGGCGGGCAAGGCAGCATGAATGTGCCCAACTGGGCGCCCGATGGGCAGGCCTTTGCCTTTGTCCGCTATGCCCTGCCGGAATAGGCGCGGACGTCAGATCACGGGGTTTCAGATCACAGGGCTTCAGATCACGGGGCCTTCCGACTTCAGCGGGGGCGGTGTGGTCACCGACCCATCCTGCGCCCAGACCGAAACATGGCGCGGATCGCCCCAGACCGAAACATGCACCTCTGGCCCATAGCCCGGGGCCGTCAGATGCTCGGGGGTGAGCCCCACGATGCGCACGCGCAAGAGTTCGTTCCGCTCGACCGCGGGCGCGATCAGCGCGCTGGCCTTTGGGCCAAGGGCGCCGACCAGAACGGTGATCTGGCGCGGGATAAAGCCCAGAAAGCGCCGGTTCAGCCGCGCGAAAACGCCGATGCGGCCATCTGGCAACTGATGCAATTCGGCTTCGCTGCCAATCGACAGCCCGGTGCGCGCGACATTCACCGCGATGTCATGCACGGCCGCCTTGTGGATCAGGGGTTGCAACAGATCATACATGAGTGGCCCTTTCGCGGCAGGGGCGATCCGGCTGCTCGGCCGCTCGCCCGTTCTTTGGCGCGACTGTCGGTGCTCTGCTGCCCTGCCGCAACCCGTGGCCTTGTGTCACGGCGCGGCGAGGCCTGATCTCGCCGATCACCGGCGGATGGGTCGGCGGATTCCTTCCAAAACCGGCGGGCATGGGCCGTGTGCGGCGCGCTTTCAGGTTGACGCGCCGGGTTTGCCCGCGGCCCGCAAGGGAATCTGCCCGGCAGGCTTGTGGCAATCTTGCATCAAGTCCTGTGGCATCCCATCTTTGCCCTGAGGCCGAGGCTCTGCGTGCCAAGATTGGGCGCGGACAAGCGGTGCTAGCAAAGGAGAATGACCGATGAACCTGGAAAAGTTCACGGAACGGTCGCGCGGGTTCCTTCAGGCCGCGCAAACCATCGCGATGCGCGAAAGCCATCAGCGGTTGACGGCAGAGCATCTGCTGAAAGCGATCATGGACGATGATCAGGGCATGGCCGCCAATCTGATCCGCCGCGCCGGGGGGGAGCCGAGCCGGGTGACGGAGGCGGTTGACGCCGCCCTGAAGAAGCTGCCCCGCGTGTCGGGGGACGCGCAGCCCTTTACCGACTCGTCGCTTGTGAAGGTGCTGGACGAGGCCGAGACGCTTGCCAAGAAGGCCGGGGACAGTTTCGTGCCGGTGGAGCGTATCCTGATGGCTTTTGCCATGGTGCCGGGGGCGGCCAAGGCCTGTCTGGATGCGGGTGCCGTGACGCCCCAAAAGCTGAATGCCGCGATCAACGACATCCGCAAAGGCCGCACCGCCGACACGGCGAGTGCCGAGCAAGGGTATGATGCGTTGAAGAAATACGCGCGTGACCTGACCGAAGCCGCTGCCGAAGGCAAGATTGACCCGATCATCGGGCGTGATGAGGAAATTCGCCGCGCCATGCAGGTGCTGTCGCGCCGCACCAAGAACAACCCGGTCTTGATCGGGGAGCCCGGTGTCGGGAAAACGGCGATTGCCGAAGGTCTGGCGCTGCGCATCGTGGACGGGGATGTGCCGGAATCGCTGCGGGACAAGAAGCTGATGGCGTTGGACATGGGCGCGCTGATCGCGGGGGCCAAGTATCGTGGCGAGTTTGAAGAGCGGTTGAAGGCCGTGCTCAACGAAGTCACCGCGGCCGAGGGCGAGATCATCCTGTTCATCGACGAGATGCACACGCTTGTCGGCGCTGGGAAATCCGATGGCGCGATGGACGCGGCCAATCTGATCAAGCCCGCGCTGGCGCGGGGTGAGTTGCATTGCGTGGGGGCCACCACGCTCGACGAGTATCGCAAGTATGTGGAGAAAGACGCCGCCCTTGCCCGGCGCTTTCAGCCCGTGATGGTCAGCGAACCCACGGTGGAAGACACGATCAGCATTCTGCGCGGGATCAAGGAGAAGTATGAGCTTCACCACGGCGTGCGGATTTCGGACAGTGCCTTGGTGGCGGCGGCGACCCTGTCGCACCGCTATATCACCGACCGTTTCCTGCCTGACAAGGCGATCGACCTTGTGGACGAAGCCGCCAGCCGCTTGCGGATGGAGGTGGACAGCAAGCCCGAGGAGCTGGACCAGCTGGACCGGCAGATCCTGCAGCTGCAGATCGAGGCGGAGGCGCTGAAGAAAGAGGATGACGCCGCCAGCCGCGACCGGCTTGACCGGCTGGAGAAAGAGCTGGCCGATCTGAAAGAGCAGTCTGACGCCATGACCGCCAAGTGGCAGGCCGAGCGGGATTCGCTTGAGGCCGCGCGGGATCTCAAGGAGCAGCTGGATCGGGCGCGGGCCGAGTTGGAGCAGGCCAAGCGCGATGGCGATTTCGCCAAGGCGGGCGAGCTGCAATATGGCCGGATTCCGGGGCTGGAAAAGGCGTTGGCCGAGGCCGAGGCGCGGGAAGGTGACGCGCTTGTGGCCGAGGCGGTGCGCCCGGAGCAGATCGCCGAGGTGGTGGAGCGCTGGACGGGGATTCCCACCACGAAGATGCTGGAAGGCGAGCGGGAGAAACTGCTGCGCATGGAGGCAGAGCTGGGCAAGCGCGTGGTGGGCCAGCACGCGGCGCTGGTTGCCGTGGCCAATGCCGTGCGCCGGGCGCGGGCGGGGTTGAACGACGAGAACCGGCCGCTGGGGTCTTTCCTGTTCCTTGGCCCCACCGGCGTGGGCAAGACCGAGCTGACCAAGGCGGTGGCGGAGTATCTGTTCGACGATGACACCGCCATGGTGCGGATCGACATGTCCGAGTTCATGGAAAAGCATTCGGTGGCGCGGCTGATCGGGGCGCCTCCGGGCTATGTCGGCTATGATGAGGGCGGCGTGCTGACCGAGGCGGTGCGGCGCAGGCCCTATCAGGTGGTGCTGTTCGACGAGGTGGAAAAGGCGCATCCCGATGTGTTCAACGTGCTGCTTCAGGTGCTGGATGATGGGGTGCTGACCGATGGTCAGGGCCGCACGGTGGACTTCAAGCAGACGCTGATCGTGCTGACCTCGAACCTTGGGGCGCGGGCCTTGTCGGAGCTGCCGGAAGGGGCGGATCAGGGGGCCGCGCGCGCCGAGGTGATGGAGGCGGTGCGCCAGCACTTCCGGCCGGAGTTCCTGAACCGGCTGGATGAGCAGGTGATCTTCGACCGGCTGAACCGCGCCGATATGGCGGGGATCGTGCTGATCCAGATGAAGCGGCTGGAGAAGCGGCTGGCCGGGCGGAAGATCACGCTGGAGCTGGACGATGCCGCGCGGGCCTGGCTCGCGGAGGAAGGCTATGACCCGGTGTTCGGGGCGCGGCCTTTGAAGCGGGTCATCCAGCGGCACCTGCAGGACCCGCTGGCCGAGATGATCCTGGCGGGCGAGGTTCTGGATGGGGCCACGGTCCGGGTTGGGGCGGGGCCGGAGGGGCTGATCATCGGGGACCGGGTGTCGGCCAGCCGCCGCGCCCGCCCGGTGGAGGCCGTGGTCCACTGACCCGACCCTGCCCGGGGTCGCACAGACTTCCCACACCTTCCCCCTGTGTTACAGGGGGGAGGTGTTTTTGTTTTCAAGGGGTTAGGGGTGTGGGATTCAGGAGTTGTTAAGGTTTGGGGGGTGTGGGAGGGGTGTGTGGGTGGGAGGGTTTGGTGCGGGTGGATGTGTGGGAGGGTGGGTGAATCACCCACCCTACAGGGGCGGTTGGCGGGATTAACCTCGCCTTACGAATGTCTTGCATAGGGTGGGAAAGGGCACTCAGATGGGGAGAGGAGGATCGCCATGACACGATCATCTGTGACGGGTCTTGACCCCGTTCATCCCGGTGAAGTGCTGGGCGAGGAATTTCTGCTGCCTCTTGGCCTGAGCGCCGCCGAATTGGCGCGGCGCGTGGGCGTGCCTGCCAACCGGATCAGCGACATCGTGGCCGGACAGCGCAGCGTGACAGGCGACACCGCCCAGCGTCTGGCGGCCGCGCTGGGCACCAGTGCCGAGTTTTGGAAGAATTTGCAGAAGGGCTGGGAGTTGGCGGTGGCGCGGCGCGAGTAGGGTGGGAGAGTGTAGCGGAATGGCGGATTAATCTCGCTTTGCATCCCCTTATCATCGTTGCCCAGCAAGCAATCTCTGGTAGCCTGGAGCCGATGTTTTAAAGGTGTCGCTATTGGCTGAGCTCTTTCGATCTACTGAAGACCTGATTGCGGTTCTTGAGCGCCGGAAGTCCTTGGTCACACCATGCCGATGGCTGGCTCCCGACCCAAAGCATGGCCAGCGTCAGTTGACGCTAAGAGGCTCATTATCAGACGGAAACGTGACCCTTCAGGGCGTTGGCTTAAGGATAGTGTGTAGCCAGGAAAGTTTGAGCCTACCAATCTCCATCGTGCTGATTGTGCAATTCAAGAGCAAGCAGCGTGCAATCGCCCGTATTGATATGAACAGTCAACGGCATGAGAACCGGCACGCGGTATGCGGTGATCTACAGTTCTTGGACGCAGGCAATACACATTTTCATGATACTGTTCTTCATCGACAGATCACCATCGACAGGTTGTTCAGCGGTGAAGTCGGTGACTTGCCTATCGCACGACCGCTGAGCAACATGCCTGAGGAGTTTTCAAAGGTCATGGAAAAATGCGGTGAATTGCTACATATTGATAACCTAACCGAGATAGAAGAACCTCAATGGCAGCTACGACAGTTTCCTTTCTAACGCACGGCGACAAAGCAGGCCGCTACGCCGCCTTGGATGAGGCGGTTGGCTCAATGGTGTCGAATACATTTGTGCAGGGTCGGTTTCGGATCGAAATGCCCGTTATCATGGCAAGTGGTAGTGCATCTACAGTGACGGTATGGCCCGAAGGAAGCGGCGATACGTTTATGGTGTCGGATGAGGGTGTGTCATTGTTTGAGGTGATGACCGGCGCCTTCAGTGAGCCGGTGTTCCGTCGGGTAGCAAGGGAGCGGTGCGAACACTATGGCGCGGTTTTCGACGGCAGTGCCATGATTTATCTTCGTGTGTCTGGCGGAAGGTTGAGAGGCGCAATCATAGCCATGGCAAATTTAATGAAAGAAGTGGTGGACGAGACGATTGCTCGCTCAGTGGAACAAAAGACGCGGCAGATTGATCTTCAACTTTGGGAAAAGCTTGAGGAAGCGTTTGGCGGTGCTCGCGTGGAGAGGAAAGCTCACCTAGCGGGTGAATCATCTGCAGTTCACGAATTCACCGCTCTTGTGCAAGCGGGTGACGGTTTGATCGCGTTTGATACATTCAGCGCTCAAGGCAACTCTATCAACTCGGTTTATGTAAAGATGTCCGACGTTGGACGCAGTGATATCCCTATAATGGGGATTGCTGTGACGAGAAGGCTGTCAGATATCGGCCCAAAGCTAAACTTGGTGACAAGTGTCGCAAAAGTCATCGAGGTTGATGTTAAAACGAAGACTCTTCAAGAGCTTGCCTTTGCGGCTTAACTGGTTTGGAACAACTGCAGATATCTGAGTGGAATATCTCTGAGTTTAGTCCCCCCTCACCCCTCCCCAAACCACCGCTCCACGTAATCCATCACGTCGTCCATCAGGCCTCCCCGCCGGGCCTCGGGGCCGGAGAACCGTAGGGCGTAGCCGTGTTGGGTGTGTTCTCGGCGGATCGTCAGGCCTTTTTTCAGGTGCAGGAGGCGGCGGGGGCGGGGGGAGTCTCCGGTTGTTTCCGACGTCGTGCTTTCGGTGAGGATCGGGAGCAGGGCCTGCCATTGAGTCTCGGCGCTGGGGGATTTGAGGGGCAGGAGGGCGGCGATCATCAGATCCTCCCACCCGGCGCGCAGGGCGGTGGCGAGGCGGTCGAGGCGGCGGGAGCTGAGGGCCTCGGGCGTAGTGAGATGGGGGCCGAGCGCTTCGACCACCTCCAGATGGCCGCGCATCCGGTAGAGGGTTTGGCGCGCCGCCTGTGGAAACAGGGTGCGCAAGGCGGTGTCGGGGGAGTCGAAATGGCCTTCGTCCAGCGTGGTTTGCACGAGCCGGGCTTTTTCCCATGCGGTGATCTGGGTGCGGATCTCGTTTTCGGCGACCATCTCGGCCATGGCGGCAGCGATGCTGTCTGGCGTGCGCAGAACGGCGGGGGCGGCGCTGTGGCCCAAGCGGCGCAGGGCGGCGAGGCGGCGGAAGCCCGAGATCAGCCCATAGCGGAAGGGCGGGCGCGGGCTTTGCAGCGCCCAAACCTCGAGCGGGTGGCGCAGTCCGCTGCGCGCGATGGAGCGGCTGAGTTGATCGAGCGCGGCCGGATCGAGGGCGGCGCGGTCCCGCGGCAGGGCGGCGGGGTCGATTTCATCGAGTGGCAGCATCTGGGGGGAGGGGAGGGTCATGCGCGGGCCTATGGGTTGGGGCCTGCCAGCATGAGGGCGCCATGGTAAAGGCGCGGTGTGGGGAGCGCGCGGGTCGCGCGCCCCCCGGTGGATGCCTTACATCGGCGGCATGATGACGGTGTCGATCACATGGATCACACCGTTCGAGGCTTCGATGTCGGCGGTGGTGATGGTGGCGCCGTTGACCTTGGCACCGCCGTCGAGCGTGATTGTGACATCGGCGCCGTTGACGGTGGCGGCGGTCTGGCCTTCGGTCAGGTCGGTGGACATCACTTTGCCCGGCACGACGTGATAGGTGAGGATCGCGGTCAGCTGGTCCTTGTTTTCCGGCAGCAGCAGGTTGTCGACGGTGCCTGCGGGCAGGGCAGCAAAGGCCTCATCCGTGGGGGCGAAGACGGTGAAGGGGCCTTCGCCTTTCAGCGTTTCGACCAGATCCGCCGCGGTGACAGCGGCAACCAGCGTGTTGAAGGTGCCTGCGCCGACAGCGGTGTCGACGATGTCTTTGGCGCCGTGGTTGTCCGCGAAGGACGGAGCGGCAAATGCGAGTACGGTGGTCATGGCAAGAAAGGTTCTGCGGATCATAGGTCACTCCCGTTTGATCATCGCCTTGATTGGCCTGCCGTATATGGTTCGGAAAACGGATCGGATCAGGGCTACGATCTGGTGAGCGCGGCTTGCCTTGCGGCGGCGGCGGACTAAGCCGGGGCAGCGCGGGATTTCCAGTCAAAAACCTGTGACGCACGGTGAGGTAACGTGAGCGCCACGCGCGGCGAAGTGAAGGGAAGCGGGGGCGGCGGGCTTTGATTTTTGGCGCGCCCGCCCCATGGTATACACGAGGCAGCAGGGAGAGCGCAGATGGGCAAAGGGTTGAAATGGTCGGATGTGACGCCAAAGACGCAGTGGCTGAACCGGCGGCACCTGCTGGCCGGGGGCGCGGCGCTGATGGCGGCGCCCGCGATGGCGCAGGGGACGGCCAGCCGGTTTTCAGCCGATGCCACGCCGAACACCTTTGAAGAGATCACCACCTATAACAACTTCTATGAGTTCGGGTTGGACAAGGGCGACCCCGCGCGCAACGCCCGGCTGCTGACGACGGACCCGTGGTCGGTGGAGATTGACGGGCTGGTAGAGCGGCCGGGACGCTATGACCTGGCCGATATCCTGAAGGATGCCCCGCTGGAGGAGCGGATCTACCGCTTCCGCTGTGTCGAGGCGTGGTCGATGGTGATCCCTTGGGTGGGGTTCGAACTGGCGCATCTGCTGAACAAGGCGGGGGTGCAGCCGGGCGCCCGCTATGTGGCCTTTGAAACGCTGCTGCGTCCCGAGGAGATGCCGGGCCAGCAGACGCGCAGTCTGGACTGGCCTTACCGCGAAGGGTTGCGGCTGGATGAGGCGATGCATCCGCTGACGATTCTGGCGACCGGGCTGTATGGAGAGGCGATGCCCAATCAGAACGGCGCGCCGATCCGGCTGGTGGTGCCGTGGAAATATGGTTTCAAGTCGATCAAGTCGATCGTGCGCATCCGGCTGACCGAGACGCAGCCGCAAACCACGTGGAACATGCAGAACCCGCGCGAATACGGTTTCTACAGCAATGTGAACCCAGAGGTGGACCATCCCCGTTGGAGCCAGGCCAGCGAACGCCGTGTGGGCGCAGGCATCTTTGCCGGGCGTGAGGACACGCTGATGTTCAACGGCTATGGCGAGGAGGTGGCCAGCCTTTATGCCGGGATGGACCTGAGCAAGGACTACTGACCCGCCGGAGCGCTTGATGGACCGCCTGAACACGCTTGCCCGCCGCTTGCCGACCGGAGTGGTCTGGGCTGCGGCCTTTCTCCCCTTTGTCTGGCTGGTCTGGGCCGCGGCCACCAACCAGCTCGGCGCCGACCCGGTGAAGGCGATCGAACTCAAGCTCGGCCTGTGGGGGCTGCAATTCCTGATCGCCTCGCTCTGCATCACGCCGCTGCGCAAGGCGGGGCTGAACCTTCTGCGCTTTCGGCGCGCGCTGGGCGTGATGGCCTTCTTCTATATTGCGATGCATTTTCTGGCTTGGGTGGTGCTGGATATGGGCCTGCGCTGGGATGAGATCCTGCGCGATCTCTATAAGCGGCCCTATATCATCCTGGGGATGGTCGGACTTCTGGCGATGATTCCCTTGGCCGTGACCTCGACCAACGCCGCGATCCGAAGGCTTGGGGCGGCCAGATGGCGGCGTTTGCACCGGCTGGCCTATGTGGCGGCGGTGGCGGGGGCGCTGCATTTCGTGATTCTTGTGAAGGGCTGGCCGACGGAGCCGCTGCTTTATGCGGCGGCTGTCGCGGCAGTTTTGCTGCTGCGCCTGCGATGGGGGCCGGCAGATCGGGCCTGAGTCTGTGGATAAGGTTGTTTTTGGGGATTTGGTTCCATTT
>NZ_PGOI01000008.1 GCF_002794355.1 Pseudorhodobacter sp. MZDSW-24AT
GCCGAGGCGGCGGCGATGGCCTCGGACGATTCCAATATGGGGGCTGGCGTCGACTCGGCGGCAGCGGCAGCGCGGCGGGCGCGGACGCCCCCTCCGCCACCTGGGCCTGCGGCAACGGGGCCGGGCTTTGCTCTGGCGCAGGCGCGGCCGGATCGGGCACCACAGGCGCAGGCACCGCCGCGCCGCCCTCCTGCGCATCGCTTACCCCGTCGGGCGCGGCTGTCTGTTCTTCCGGCTGATCCGCGCTTGCCGCCTGCGCAGGCTCACCCTCAACCGCGTCCGCCTCGGCCTCTGCCGGTGCCAGTGCATCTTGCGCTGCCACAGCATCTTGCGGTGCCGGAACCGCCTCGGGGGTCACCGCCGCGTCAGGCCGCACCGGGCCTGCCACCTGCGAGACCACCACCAGCCCGCCTGCGGCAACCAGACTTCCCACCACCAGACCCTGAACAAATCCGCGCACTGCCATGCCCCTTTTTTCTTGTCAGGCATTGTGCCCATCCCGGACAGGTGATCAAGCGGTCTTGACGCCCCTGCCCCGGTCTGACCATCTATAGCCCGACCCGCCGCGCGCTTCATCCCCTATCCGACAGGCCCTCGCAAGATGCTGCTTCTGATCGACAACTACGACAGCTTCACCTACAACCTCGTCCATTACTTTGGCGAATTGGGGGCAGATGTCGTTGTAAAACGCAATGATGCGCTCAATGTGCAGGATGTGCTCGCGCTCAAGCCAGAGGCGATCATCCTCTCGCCCGGGCCTTGCGATCCGGCGGCCGCCGGCATCTGCCTGCCGCTGACCACCGCCGCCTATGAGGCGAAGATCCCCCTGCTTGGCGTCTGCCTCGGCCATCAAACCATTGGCGAGGCTTTTGGCGGCCGCGTGATCCGCTGCCATGAAATCGTTCATGGCAAGATGGGCGCGATGCATCACGCTGGTGCGGGCGTCTTTCGCGGCCTGCCTTCGCCCTTCCTCGCCACCCGCTATCATTCGCTGATCGTGGAACGCGACACCCTGCCCGACTGTCTCGAGGTCACGTCTTGGCTCGAGGATGGCACCATCATGGGCCTGCGCCACAAGACGCACCTGATCGAAGGCGTGCAATTCCACCCGGAATCCATCGCCTCGGAACACGGCCATCAACTCTTGCGCAATTTCCTCGAAGAAGCCCGCGTCAAGGTGACCGCATGAGCGAGGTTCTCCGCCCGCTGATCGGCCTTGCCGCGACCCGCCCTCTGACGAGAGAGGAGGCAGAGGCCGCCTTCGGCGCGCTGTTCGAAGGCCAAGGCACCCCCGCGCAGATGGGTGGCTTTCTCATGGCGCTGCGCACGCGGGGCGAGACGGTGGATGAATATGCCGCCGCCGCAAGCGTGATGCGCGCCAAATGCCACAAGGTCACCGCCCCCGAAGGCGCAATGGACATTGTCGGCACCGGCGGCGATGGCAAGGGCACGCTCAACATCTCAACCGCGACTGCGTTCGTGGCGGCGGGCGCGGGCGTTGTGGTGGCCAAGCATGGCAACCGCAACCTTTCGTCCAAATCCGGCGCAGCGGATGCGCTTACGGAACTGGGTCTCAATGTCATGGTTGGCCCGTCATTGGTGGAAACCTGCCTGATCAAGGCCGGGATCGGCTTCATGATGGCCCCGATGCACCACCCGGCCATCCGCCATGTCATGCCTGTGCGGCAGGAACTAGGCACCCGCACCATTTTCAATATCCTCGGGCCGCTGACCAATCCGGCGGGCGTTCGCCGCCAACTGACGGGGGCCTTCTCGGCAGATCTGATCCGCCCGATGGCCGAAACCCTGCTCGCCCTTGGCAGCATCAAGGCTTGGCTTGTCCATGGGGGCGACGGCACCGATGAAATCTCCATCGCCGCGCCCACCCGCGTGGCGGCAGTGGAACAAGGACAGATCCGCGAATTCACCCTCCATCCCGAAGACGCGGGCCTGCCCTATCACCCGTTCGAGAAAATCATGGGCGGCACCCCGGCTGAAAACGCAGCCGCGCTGCGCGCACTTCTCGATGGTGCGCCGGGGGCTTACCGCGATGCCGTGCTTCTGAATGCGGCAGCGGCCCTCGTGGTCGCCGACAAGGCCACGTCACTCACCGAAGGGGTCGACATGGCCCGCCAATCGATCGATTCCGGCGCGGCCAAAGGCAAAGTTGCCGATCTCGCCCGCCTGACCAACGCCTGACGACGCTCCTGAAGGCCCCACCCTGAACGCCCACAGGGCAAGGAACCCCGCCATGTCCACCATTCTTGACCGCATCAAAACCTACAAGCTGGAAGAGATCGCCGCCCGCAAGGACGCGCGTCCGCTCGCCGATGTCGAAGATGCCGCCCGCGCCGCCCCGGCCCCGCGCGGCTTTGCCCGTGCGCTGTCCACCGCCGCCAGTTCCGGCTATGGCCTGATCGCCGAGATCAAGAAGGCCAGCCCGTCGAAAGGCCTGATCCGCCCCGATTTCGAACCGGCGGCCCTCGCGCGGGCCTATGAAGAAGGCGGCGCCACCTGTCTTTCGGTTCTCACCGACACACCCTCTTTCCAAGGCGCCGATGAATATCTGACCGAAGCCGCGCAAGCCACCGCGCTGCCCTGCCTGCGGAAGGATTTCATGTATGACCCCTATCAGATCGTCGAGGCCCGCGCCTTGCAAGCCGATTGTGTCTTGCTGATCATGGCCTCCCTCTCGGACGAACAGGCGACCGAACTGGAAGACACCGCGCTTGAATGGGGCATGGATGTGCTGGTCGAGGTGCATGACCGGGCCGAACTGGACCGCGCCGCGCGCCTGAAATCCCGGCTTCTGGGCATCAACAACCGCAGCCTGCACAGCTTTGACGTGACGCTCGACACCACCCGCGACCTTGCGCGCCGGGTGCCCGAAGACCGGCTGATCGTCTCGGAATCCGGGCTGCACACGCCCGCCGATCTGGCCGATCTTGCGCAATATGGTGCGCGCTGCTTCCTGATCGGTGAATCGCTGATGCGTCAGGCGGACGTGGCCGCCGCCACCCGCGCCATCCTTGCCCGCCCGCTCACCGCGCAGGGCGGGATATGACCTCGGGCCTGACCCATTTCGATGCCGAAGGCGCGGCCCATATGGTCGATGTCTCGGACAAGCCCGTCACCGCCCGGGTGGCGGTGGCGCGCGGCACGGTGGTGATGACGGCAGAGACGCTGGCGCTCATCACCAGCGGTCAGGCCAAGAAGGGCGATGTCTTGGGCGTCGCGCGGCTTGCGGGGATCATGGCGGCCAAGAAAACCGCCGATCTCATCCCGCTCTGCCATCCGCTCCCCCTCACCAAGGTCGCGCTGACGCTGACCCCCGACAGCGCGCGGCCCGGCATCGTGGTCGAGGCCACGGTGAAAACCGGCGGTCAGACCGGGGTAGAGATGGAGGCGCTGACGGCCGTCTCCGTCGCCTGTCTCACGATCTATGACATGGTGAAGGCGGTCGAAAAATCGATGCGGATCGAAGGGATACAGCTGATCCTGAAAGAAGGCGGCAAGTCGGGGCGCTACAGTCTCGGGGATCAGCCATGATCTCGGTCGACGAGGCACTCGCTCATTGCCTCGCCCTCGTGGCCCCCTTGCCGACCGAAGCCGTGCCGCTGGCGCAGGCCTGTGGCCGCTACATGCCGCAGCCCGCCACCGCCACCCGCGACCAGCCGCCCTTCGCCGCCTCGGCGATGGATGGCTACGCGGTCCAAGGTGACCCTGCCCCCGGGGATCGCTTCACGGTCGTGGGCGAGGCCGGGGCCGGCCATGCGTGGCACGGCACCCTTGGCCCGCTGCAAACCGCACGCATCTTCACCGGTGCGCCGCTGCCCGCCGGCGCCACCCGCGTGCTCCTTCAGGAAGACGTGACCCGGGACGGTGACATCATCACCCTGTCCTCCGGCGCCGATACCGCCACCCATATCCGCCCCGCCGGTCAGGATTTCCGCGCAGGCGACTCGCTGTCGCCCCGGCTCTTGCGCCCCAATGATCTGGCGCTTCTGGCGGCGATGAACATTCCGCGCGTCGCCGTCACCCGTCGCCCGGTCGTGGCGCTCATCGCCACGGGGGATGAGCTGGTGATGCCGGGCGAAGTGCCCGGCCCCGACCAGATCATCGCCTCCAACAGCTTCACCCTCAAGGCGCTGGCCGAAACCGCCGGGGCCGAGGTGCGGCTCCTGCCCATCGCGCGTGACACGGCCGAGTCGCTGCGCTTCGTGCTTGATCTCGCCGCCGATGCCGATGTCATCGTCACCACCGGGGGGGCCTCGGTGGGCGATCACGATCTGGTGGCGCAGGTGGCGCAAGCCATGGGCCTGCAACGCGCCTTCTGGAAAATCGCCATGCGCCCCGGCAAGCCCCTCATGGCGGGGCGCCTTGGCAGCGCCGCCCTGCTCGGCCTGCCCGGCAACCCGGTCTCCTCCATCGTCTGCGCGCATCTTTTCCTTGTGCCGATGATCCGCGCCTTGCTGGGCCAGCCCGCAGAGGCCCTCGCCCCCCGCCCGCGCACCGCCCTTCTGACCGAAGATCTTCCCGCCAACGGCCCCCGCGCGCATTACATGCGCGCTACGCTCACCCCCACCGAAGGCCTGCCCCAGATCACCCCCTTCGCGCGCCAAGACAGCTCGCTCCTGTCCATCCTGTCGCAAGCCGATTCCCTCTTGATCCGCCCGGTGCAAGACGGCCCTCGCGCACAAGGAAGCCTTGTTCCCTACCTGCCGCTTTGACGCGGCCCCCGCTTTCGGCTTGACACAAAACAGGAACACGGGCAGAACAGAACACTAACGAACACAGATCAGGGTGGGGCATGCTGACGCGTAAACAGTTGGAACTTCTCGATTTCATCAAGGCGCGGATGGATGTCGACGGCGTCCCCCCGTCTTTTGATGAGATGAAGGATGCGCTCGACCTGCGCTCCAAATCCGGCATCCATCGTCTGATCACGGCGCTGGAAGAACGCGGCTTCATCCGCCGTCTGGCGCACCGCGCCCGCGCGCTGGAAATCATCAAGCTGCCCGACGCGATGGAAAAGCCCGGCTTCACCCCGCGCGTGATTCAGGGCGACAAACCCGCCGCCCCGCCCCCGCGCGCCGCGCTGGCGATTGAAACCATCCATGCGCTCGAACTGCCCGTCATGGGTCGCATCGCCGCCGGTGTCCCGATTGAGGCGATTTCCGAAGTCTCGCACCATGTCGCGGTCCCCGGCTCCATGCTCGCAGGCAGCGGCACCCATTACGCGCTTGAGGTAAAGGGCGACTCGATGATCGAAGCCGGGATCAACGATGGCGACATCGTGGTGATCCGCGAACAGAACACGGCCGAGAATGGCGACATCGTGGTCGCCCTTGTCGATGATGCCGAAGCCACCCTGAAACGCTTCCGCCGCAAAGGCAGCATGATCGCGCTTGAAGCGGCCAACCCCGCCTATGAAACCCGGATGCTCCCCGACAACCGCGTCAAGGTGCAGGGCCGCCTCGTCGGCCTGATCCGCAGCTACTAGGGCCGCGCGCCCGGCCGGATCACCGCGTCCAGCCCTCCGGGCGGGCGCGGGGCCGACCATGCCCGCCGCGCGCCAAGGCCTGTCTCCACCCGCAACCCGCCGTCCACGGCCTGCAACGCCACAGCGCCCACCGCGTGCAGCCGCGCCGGGTCCAGCACCAGACAGCCGTCCGGCACCGCGTCCACCACCACCGACACCACCACCAGATCGGCCTGCGCACAGGCCTCGGCCACACGGGCGGCCGCGCCCCGGCCTTTCAGAGCCGCCCCGGTCACCCCGCCCGCCTCAAACAGCCGCAACCCCACCGCGCCGCGCATTCCCGGTCGCGCTGCGGCCACCTCTTGCGGCGCCAGATCGCCGTCATTGGCCAGCCAGTTCTCGGCCACGAACCCCGCCCCCGTCGGTGCCGAAAGCGCCCGCCCCTCTGGCCCCAGCACCCCCACCAGCGCGGCATCCGCCGAAATCAGCACCAAGGGCCGCGTCGCCCCCAGCCACAGGGCCCCCGCCAGCAGCGCAGGCCCCAGCCCCAAACCGCGCCAACGCCCCGGCAGCAGGATCACCAGCGCCCCTGCCAAGGTGATCAGCGGCAAGACAAGCGGCCCCGGCGCGGGCACCGCCGCCACCGCGCCCTCCCATCCGGCCACCCAATGCGCCACCCACAAGATCCACGCGGCCCCCCGCTCCATCAACCACAGCGCGGGCGCCGCCAGCCCCAGCGGCGCCAGCAAGGCCGCGACCGCCCCGGCGGGCATCACCACCGCACCCATCACAGGCACGGTCAACAGATTGGCAATCAGCCCATAGGCCGCATAGCGGTTGAAATGCGCCGCCGCATAGGGGGCGGTCGCAAAGCCGCCAATCACGCTCGACAGCACCAGCGGGAACAGCGGCACCACCCATGTCGGCAGGTGCCCGGCCACCACCCGCCGGTCCACCGCGCGGAACCCCGCAATCAGCGCCACCGTGGCCGCGAATGACATCTGGAATCCGGGGTCCAACAGGCTTTCCGGCTTCCACGCCAGCAAGATCACCCCCGCCAGCGCCACCGACCGCAAGGTCAGCGCCTGCCGGTCCAACAGCACGGCCCCCAACATCACCGACACCATGATGAAGGCGCGCTCTGTCGCCACATTCGACCCGGACAGCGCAAGATAAAAGGCGGCCACAGCAAAAGACGCCACCGCCGCCACCTTCTTCGTATTGATCCGCAAGGCGATCCACGGGATCAGCGCCAGACCATAGCGGATCAGCGCAAAGACAAAGGCGATCAGAAAGGCCAGATTCATCCCCGAAATCGCAAGCAGATGCGCAAGGCTGCTGTCGCGCAGCGCCTCTGCCGTCGCCGCCGAGATGCCCGACCGGTCCCCCGTCATGGCGCCTGCGGCAAAGGCGCCCGCCTGTCCCGGCATCTGCGCCTGCATCCCGGACGACAGATGGCTGCGCAAACGGTCCACCGGGCGCGCACCCGGCGCGGCGGCGGCCCAGAGCATCAAGGGCGTGGTGCTGAACCCGGTGGCGCCCAGACCTTCGAAATAGGCCATGCGCCGAAAGTCAAAGCTCCCCGGCTCCACCGGCCCTGCCGGCGGCGACAGCCGCGCCGTCAGCATCACCACCTCGCCCGGAAAGGGCGCGTGGCCGGGGCTCTTGCTGCGCAGCGCCACCCGCACCCGGCGCGGCACCCGTTCGGGCGGCACCCGGTCCAGCTGCACTTGGTCCAGCGTCACCCGCAGCGCGTCGCCCTGACTGCGGTCGATCCAGACCACACGGCCCGTCACCGCGCCGTAATAGTCAGACGTCAGCACCGGCGCGCGCACCATCTCCACCCGCAGCCCGCAGGCCAGCACGCCGCAGGCCAGCGCCGCCACTGCGGCGGCGGGCGGATGCAGCGCCTCTGGCCCCCACAGCCGCAAGGCGGCCACCGCCAGCACCACCGCCAGCGCCGCCGCATAGACCGCGCGCCCCGGCTCTTCGGGCAGCAGGAACCAGCCCCAGACCCCGGTTCCCATGACCAAGGGCACCCAAGGAAAGAGGCGCCCGCGCGCCTCGGCCAGCATCTCCAGCGGTCGGGTCAGCCAGCCAGTCAGGACCGCCACCTTGTTTCCCGCCCTTTCACCGCCTAGAACCGGGCCAAGCCTACCGCCAAGATGGTTTCCGAAAGGTTAATCCCACCATGTCCTCCGCCCCGATCGTCACCCGCTTTGCTCCCTCGCCCACCGGATACCTCCACATCGGCGGCGCCCGCACCGCGCTCTTCAACTGGCTGTTCGCGCGCGGGCGCGGCGGCAAGTTTCTCTTGCGCATCGAAGACACCGACCGCGAACGCTCCACGCCCGAAGCCACCGCCGCCATCCTGCAAGGCCTGACATGGCTGGGCCTCGACTGGGATGGCGAGGCCGTCAGCCAGTTCGAACAGCGCCACCGCCACGCCGAAGTCGCGCATGACATGCTGGCGCGCGGCACCGCCTACAAATGCTTTTCCACCCCTGAAGAGATCGCCGCCTTCCGCGCCGCGCGCGAGGCCGAAGGCGCAAGCTACGCCGTCTTCCAAAGCCCGTGGCGCGATGCCGACCCCGCCACCCACCCCGACGCGCCCTATGCCATCCGCATGAAGGCCCCCCGCAGCGGCGAGACAAAGATCCTCGATCAGGTTCAGGGCACCGTCACCGTGCGCAATGACCAGCTGGACGACATGATCGTCCTGCGCTCCGACGGCACCCCCACCTATATGCTGGCCGTTGTGGTCGATGACCATGACATGGGCGTCACCCATGTGATCCGCGGCGACGACCACCTCAACAACGCCGCCCGCCAGCAGATGGTCTATGACGCCATGGGGTGGCCGGTGCCGGTCTGGGCGCATATCCCCTTGATCCATGGCCCCGATGGCAAGAAACTGTCGAAACGCCATGGCGCCACCGCCGTGGGCGATTATCAGGCCTTGGGCTACCCCGCCGCCGGGATGCGCAATTACCTCACCCGTCTGGGCTGGGCGCAAGGCGATGCCGAGCTTTTCACCACCGAACAGGCGCTTGCGATGTTCGGGCTTGAGGGAATCGGACGCAGCCCGGCGCGGCTTGATTTCAAGAAGCTGGAATCAACCTGCGGCTGGCATCTGGCGCAAGCCGAGGATGCTGCATTGCTGCATGAGATCGAAGGCTACCTCGCCGCCGCCGACCGCCCCGCCTTGACGCAAGGGCAACGCGAACTGCTCTCCCGCGCGCTTTACTGCGTCAAGGACCGCGCCAAAACCTTCCCGGAACTGCTTGATAAGGCGCAGTTTGCCCTCACCTCCCGCCCGGTCGACATCGACGAGGCGGCGGGCAAGGCGCTTGACGCTGTATCCCGTGGTATACTGAAGGAATTGACGCTGCGCCTGCAAAATGTTAGCTGGACGAAGGATGCGCTTGAGTCCATTCTGACGGAAGTTGCCACGGCCCATGGCATCGGTTTCGGAAAACTGGCCGCTCCCCTGCGTGCCGCCCTTGCCGGGCGCAGTGCCACCCCAAGTGTCTATGACATGATGCTGGTCATCGGTCAGGACGAAACGATTGCGCGGTTGCAGGACGCCGCAGCCTGATCCGGCTGCCCCTGCGACCCCACCAGAATGCGCCACCAGCCGGGACGGTCCGGCGGGGCAAGAAACGAGGGATGTGAGAGATGGCCGAGACAAAAAAGAACGCGACCCTAACTTTGGACGGCAAGTCCTATGACCTGCCCGTGTTTTCGCCCACGCTTGGCCCCGATGTCCTCGACATCCGCAAGCTCTATGGCCAAGCCGATGTGTTCACCTTCGACCCGGGCTTCACCTCCACCGCCTCTTGCGAAAGCGCGATCACCTATATCGACGGCGACAAGGGCGAACTGCTGCACCGCGGCTACTCGATCGAGGAACTGGCCGAGCATTCGCATTACCTCGAAGTCTGCTATCTGCTGCTCTACGGCGAACTGCCGACCGCGGCTCAGCTCACCGATTTCGAACAGCGCGTGACCCGTCACACGATGGTGCACGAACAGATGCACAACTTCTTCCGTGGCTTCCGCCGCGATGCGCACCCCATGGCCACCATGGTGGGCGTGGTCGGCGCGATGTCGGCCTTCTACCACGACTCGACCGACATCAACGATCCTTGGCAGCGGGAAGTGGCCGCGATCCGCATGATCGCAAAGCTGCCCACCATTGCCGCCATGGCCTATAAATACTCGATCGGCCAGCCCTTCGTCTATCCGAAGAACAGCCTCGATTACGCGGGCAACTTCCTGCACATGTGCTTTGCCATCCCGGCCGAGGATTATGTGGTCAACCCGATCCTCGCCAAGGCGATGGACCGGATCATGATGCTGCACGCCGATCACGAACAGAACGCCTCCACCTCCACGGTGCGCCTGGCGGGCTCGTCGGGGGCCAACCCCTTTGCCTGCATCGCGGCGGGCATCGCCTGCCTCTGGGGCCCGGCCCATGGCGGCGCCAACCAAGCCTGCCTTGAAATGCTCAAGGAAATCGGCACCGTCGACCGCATCCCGGAATTCGTGGCCAAGGCCAAAGACAAGGACTCGGGCTTCCGCCTCATGGGCTTTGGCCACCGCGTCTACAAGAACTTCGATCCCCGCGCGACGGTGATGAAAGAGTCGGCGGATGAGGTGCTGGGCCTTCTGGGCGTGGAAAACAACCCGCTCCTTCAGGTCGCCAAGGAACTGGAACGCATCGCGCTGTCGGATGAATACTTCATCTCGAAAAAGCTCTATCCCAACGTCGATTTCTATTCGGGCATCATCCTCGAAGCCATGGGCTTCCCCACCTCGATGTTCACCCCGATCTTTGCAATCAGCCGCACCGTGGGCTGGATCTCGCAGTGGAAGGAAATGATCGGCGACAAGGGCCAAAAGATCGGGCGTCCGCGCCAGCTCTATATTGGCGAGCCGCACCGGGCCTATGTGGATGTGCGCAACCGCTGATCGCGCCCCCCTGTAAACCCAAAGGGCTGCCCTCGGGGCAGCCCTTTTTGCACTCAGCGCCAAACGCGCGCCGCCCCTCTCGGGGCAAAGCGCGCCGGGGCCTCTCCCCGCTCGGCGACGCTGGGGTGCAGTTTTTCGCTGCGATCCCGCCCCACCACCCGCCGACGACGCAACAGGAACAGCTTGCCCCAATTGCGCCATGTGCCCACCATCGGCGCACGCGGATCACAGGGGAAACCGTCACGCCACCCCGCAGGCAGCGCCAGCCCACAGGCCTCGGCCCGGCCCATCATCCAGACAAAGGGGATATTGGCCAAAGGCCGCGCCGCCGCCAGCGCCCCCACCTGCCCGCCCACATCGGCATGCGCGCCCGCGAACCAGACCTGCTCCACATTGCCGTCCCAGGCTTCGGGGCAGTCCCACAGCACGGGCTCAAACACGGCCCGCGTCTCATGCAAGGCCAAGGCCTGAAACCCGTGCCGGATCGAGGCCCCCAGGTGGTGGTTGTGAAAGGCGTGGCTGCGGTCGGTCAGCATCCACAGCAGCGGCAAACGCAGACCCAGCGCTTTCACCGTATCCCAGACCCCCACCATCTCGATGGCCGCGCTGGCATGGCAACTGTGCCGCGCAAAGGCCTGCGCCGCCGGACTGTCCGGCCCGGTCATATAGTGGCGATAGGCCAGCTGCACATTGCGCTCTGTCGCCTGATCATGGCGCAGCAGCCCCACCCGGTCGATCACCCCGGCCAAGGACCGCACGGCAAAGGCGCCGCGTGAATAGCCCAAAAGGAAGATACGATCACCGGGGCGGTATTGGCTGGCCAGCCAGCCATAGGCGCGGCGGATCTGTCGGTTGATCCCGCGCCCTTGTGCCACCGCCCCCAGATTGCGCCAGCCTTCCCATTGCAGACCGGGCTCGTAATACAAACGCCGCCGCTGCCCCGGCACCGGACGCCCCAAAAGCTGAAACGCGAGCCCGGCATTGGTTTCCTGTCCGGGGTGCAGGCTCGACATCGTGCCATCCAGCACCACCACATGGTCCACCGCCCCGCGCCCCGCCGACAAGGGCGGCGCGTTGCTCTCGGTCTCGACCCGAGGCGCCGGACGGAACCAGCGCGCGATGCGCTCAAGCATAAACGTGGTCAGCCTCCCCTTTTCGGCCCAGATCACAGCGCAAGGTCACCTGCAAACCCATCTTGCAGGATCAGCAGAGGCGACAGCCCCACCCCGTCCCCCCGGAAATAAAAAGTCTTCGCAAACACTCCCTCACACACCAATTCCCATTCCCGCCCTTCTCACGCGTCCTGCCGAGCCGCCCCGCCCCGCGTCGCATGCCGCGCACGCCCTGCTCGCCCTCCAGCCTGCCACAGAAGGCCCCCCACTGTCCGCGCCGTCTGGCCAATGGCCGCCTGTCGCCCTTGGCCGTCGCCACGGGAGGGGGGCACATCTGTGCTCTGTGCGATCAAGACGAAACGTGTTCGGCCTCCTGCAACCAGTGCCAGATCCGCGCCGGGGTAAAGGGCATGTCCACCCGCTGCACCCCGCGCACGGCCAGCGCATCCCGCACCGCATTGGAAATCGCCCCCAAGGCGCCCACCGTCCCCGCCTCGCCGCAGCCTTTCATGCCCAAGGGGTTCAACACCGAAGGCACGGGTTCGCTCACAAAGGCAAACATCGGCAGGTCGCTGGCGCGGGGCATCGCGTAATCCATGAAGCTGGCCGAGAGCAACTGTCCCTGCGCGTCATACACCGCCGCCTCGCACACCGCCTGCCCATAGCCTTGCGCGATGCCCCCATGCACCTGACCAATCGCCAGCTCCGGCGCGATCAGCGTGCCGAAATCATCCACCACCGTATACCGCTCCAGCCGCAGCGCGCCGGTCTCGGGGTCGATCTCCACTTCGGCGACATGGGCGCCATTGGGAAAGCTGCGCCCTTCCAGCCGGATGGTCTCACTGACATCCAGCAGATCCGCCCGGCCTTGCCCCCGCGCCAGTTCCGCCGCCTCGGCCAGCGTCAGCCGCAGATTGCGCCCCTCTGCCCCAAAGGTGCTGCCGTCAAACGCCACCGCAGGCACGTCCCACTGCGCGGCCAGAAAGGCGCTGAACGCCGCCACCATCCGCTGCACCACCGCCCGCAGCGCCGTGCCCTGCACCGTGACCGAACGCGAGCCCCCGGTGCCGCCGCCCTTGGCAATCGCATCGGAATCGCCCTGCACCACCCGCACGGCAGCGCCGGGCAGCCCCGTCCACTCCGCGATCATCCGGGCGTAAACCGTCTCATGCCCTTGCCCGTTCGACTGCGTGCCCACATAAAGCGCGGCCCCGCCCCCCGGCTCCAGCACCAGCCGCGCGCTTTCTTCGGGATCGCCCAAGATGCTTTCCACATAGCTTGCCAGCCCCAGCCCGCGCAGTTGCCCCCGCGCGGCACTCTCCTGCCGCCGCGCGGCAAAGCCCGCCGCATCCGCCTCGGCCCGGGCGCGCGCCAGCACGCGGGCGAAATCCCCCACATCAATCAGCGCCCCCGTGACGCTGCGATAGGGAAAGGCCCGGATGACATTGCGCAGCCGCAGATCAAACGGGTCCACCCCCAGCGCCCGCGCCGCCGCATCCATTGCGCGTTCGATGGTCAAAATCGCCTCGGGCCGCCCGGCCCCGCGATAAGCGTCAACCGGTGTGGTGTTGCTATACACCCCCACCGCCCGCAGATGCGCGGCCTTGATGTCATAGACGCCCGTCAGCACCTTGGAAAACAACTCCGACTGGATGGGTTGCCCATATTGCGAGTTATAGGCGCCAAGGTTGGACACAAGGTTAACCCGGTAGCCGGTCACCCGCAGCCCCGCGTCAAAGGCCAGCTCTGCCACCGCCACCAGATCGCGCCCCGCATTGTCGCTCAGCATCGATTCCCCGCGCGTCGCCACCCAGCGCACCGGGCGGCCCAAGGCCCGCGCCGCCGCCGCCACACAGACATATTCCGGATAGGTCATCGCCTTCATGCCAAAGCCGCCGCCCACATCCGGGTTGGTCACCCGCACCGCGTCCCGCGAAAGCCCCAGCATCCGCGCAAGCTCGTTGCGCTGGGTCCACACGCCCTGCCCGTTCACGCACAGATGCAGCCGCCCCGCCTCCCATGTGGCGAAACAACCGCGCGGCTCCAGCGCATTCACGATGATCCGGTTGTGCACCACCTCCAGCTGCACCCGATGCGCGGCCGCGTCAAACGCCGCCGTCACCGCCTCTGCGTCGCCAATCTCCCACAGATAGGCCCGGTTTGCCGGCGCCGCGTCATGCAGCAAGGCGCCGCCCTCCGCCACGTCCAGCTTCACCGGCAGCGCCGCCACCGCCAACCCCACCGCCTCGGCCGCCTCCTGCGCCTCGGCCTCACTCTCGGCCACGATCATCACCACCGCCTCGCCGACATGGCGCACCCGCCCGCGCGCCAGCACCGGGCGCTCTGGTCCCGCGCCAAGGCGCCCGTCCGGCTGGCGCAGCCGCGTGGCGCTCATCCCCAGCAACACGCCCAAGGCCTCCAGCCCCGCCGCATCCAGCACCAGCCGCACCCCGGGCAGCGCGCGCGCTGCGGAAAGATCCACCTCCGTGATCTGCCCATGGGCATGATCGGACCGCAGGAACAGCGCCCACAAGGCGCCCTCCGGCACCAGATCCTCGACATACCGGCCCAGCCCGGTCAGGAACCGCAGATCCTCATACCGCCCCGCGCCTTGCGCCTTGCCAAAACCGCCCATGCTCTGCCTCGCCGCCTGCTGCCAGAAACAGTTACGCCCTCGGCCGGGTTTGTCCAGCCAAGGGCGTTGGGATCGCTCGGCGCTCCCTCTGGGTGGCGGTTCGGGCCGGGCGCTCTGCGCGGCCCTTCCCGCAGGATGCGCCCGCGAAAAGAGCCGTCATGCCCGAGGAGCAACCCCCGATATCAGACCTTCAGCGACAGCACCGTGGCAATCCCCAGATCGCCAAAGCCGTTGAAGCGCGAATTGGTCACCGTGGAATAGGCGCCCATGCCATGCACAATCAGGAAATCACCCTCGGCAATATCGCCCGGCAGCGCGATGTCGCCCGGCAGACGGTCCACCGAATCGCAGGTCGGCCCAAAGATGATGCGCGGCACCTCTTCTCCCATCCGCTTTTCGCCTGTGGCCGACAGCACTTCCATGCGGTCGATCACCCCGATCAGCGGCAGCTCGGTCAGCGTGCCATAAACCCCGTCGTTCAAGAACACATGCGTGTCATCGCGCACCGCCTTGACGCGTGCCGCCAGCGTATAGGCATCGCCGCACAGCGCCCGTCCGGGTTCACAGATCAGCAGCGGGCGGTCGGTGCCAAAGGCCTCGGTCGCCACCCGGTCGATCAACGCAAAGGTCTCTTCCAACTGCGGTGCCACCCCGTGCAGACGGTGGTTCGGGAAGCCGCCGCCCACGTTCAGCCGGGCAATCGTCACGCCCGCCTTGCGCGCGATTTCCGCCGCTTCACGGATATAGGCTTCCCAAGCCGCCGGATCGGTGCATTGCGTCCCGGGGTGGAAGGTGATCGACGGGATGAACCCGGCCTCGGCCACCCGCGTCAGCAGTTCCACCGCCACTTCGGCGGTCGCGCCGAACTTGGCCCCGAAGTTATAGGCTGCACCTGCCACCGGCAGCTTGAACCGGACCGAGATTTCGCAGCCTTCCGCCGGCACCATCTCGATCAGCTTGTCCAGTTCCGAACGCGAATCAACGCTATAGCTCTTGACGCCACGCTCCACCGCAAAGGCGATCTCGTGGCGGGCGCGCACCGGGTTGTTGTAGTGAATGGCCGCATCGGGGGCCAGACGGCGGATCAGATCAATCTCAAAGCCGCTGGCGCAGTCATAGCCGCGCACACCCGCCGCCGACAGGTTCTCGATCATCTCGTCGCTGGGGTTGGACTTGACCGCATAGGTCACCATGCCCGGAAAGCCGTCGATAAACCGACGCGCCGCCGCCTGCACCATGGTTGGTGCGAAAAACAGAACCGGATCAACGGGTTGCTCTACCCGCAGAAATTCGGTCGGATTGGTCCAGATTGTTTTTGACAGTCCCATCGGCGGTTCCTTCCTTGCCAACAAGACGCAGAGCCCTTGACCGTTACAAAGAACGGGGCCGGGCACCAGCGTGGTTATCTAAAACCAGGCCAGGTGCGTATGAGCCGCCCTTTTCCTGCAACGTAGGATGCGCCATATGGGGCACAAACGCACCGAACAAAACTATATAAATGCAGCGCGAAGGCGTTAAAATGACGAAAACATCGGTCAAATCTCATGGATGAACTCGATCGCAACATCATCGCCCTCTTGCGTGCCGATGCACGGCTCTCTCTGGCCATGCTCGCGCGCCGGTTAAAGGTTGCCCGCTCGACGATTCAGGCGCGGCTGGAACGGCTCGAAGTGAATGGCACCATCGCGGGCTACACCCTGAAACTGGGTCAAGGGGCCGATCCCAACCGTCTGCGCGCCACCGTGCTCCTGACGATCGAGCCGCGCACCCAAGCCGCCCTGCTCACCCGCCTGAAATCGATCTCTGAAGTCGAGCGTGTCTACACCACCTCGGGCCGGGTCGATCTTCTGCTGCAAATCGCCTGCCCCAACACGCAGGTGCTCGATCAGGTGCTCGACCAGATCGGCGCGATGACAGGGGTGCATTCCTCCGAAAGCCTGATCCACCTCAGCACCAAGATCGACCGCGCGGTGTAAATCCCGGATGGGCGGGAGGCCTAGCCCCCCGGGCGCAGGGCGAACAGGTCCACAAAGGCCTGTCCTTGCGCCAGATCACCCTCAAACCCGATCAGCCCACGCGCTGTCTCGGCCAGCGGCATCGGCCCATAAAGCGCGGCCGCCAAGGCATTGGTGCTGCCCGCAAAGCGCAGCCCCGCCGCCTCTGCCGTGCCGCGCGCCACCCGGAACTGCCCCGGCGCGGTGTGGATCACGAACTCCTCGCCCGCCGCCGCGATGGCTACCACCTGCGCCACGGCCCGGTCGCGCGCGCACATCGCGCGCAGCGACAGCATGAGCGCCGTGGGGCTGATGAACAGGCGCGGGTCATGCCCGGGCTGCCCCGCCCCCCAGCGGCACAGCGCCCGGATCACAGGCCAAAGGTCAAAACCCGCCTCGGTCAGCCGATACATCTGCACCCGCGCCATCCCCGGCGCGGCCTCCCGCGCCAGAATGCCCGCCGCCTCCAGATCCTCCAGCCGCCGCGTCAGGATATTGGCGCTGATCCCCGGCAGCCCGTCGCGCAGCGCGCCAAAGCGGCGCGGCCCCAGCATCAACTCGCGCACCACCAACAGCGCCCAACGGTCCCCGATCAGGTCCAGCGCATGGGCCGCGATGCAGCCTTCCTCATAGCTTCGGCGAATTTCGGTCACGGGGCCCCAAGTTTTAGTTGCTTTTTGTAACTAGCCTTGCCACCCTGCCCCGGCAAGAGTGGAGGCATTGCCCAATGCATTATCTCGATATCTTCGTGATCCCCGTCGAAACCGCCCGCCGCGCCGATTACATCGCGCATGAGGCCAAGTGGTGGCCCGCCTTTCAAAAGCGCGGCGCCCTGTCCTTCGTGGTCGGCTGGGGCGATGACGTGCCCCCCGGCAAGCGCACCGATCTGCTGCGCGCGGTCGACCTGCACCCCGGCGAAACCGTGGTCGCCGCCTGGATGACCTGGCCCGACAAAGCCACCCGCGACGCCGCCTATGCCGCCATGGAAAGCGCGATGAGCCCCGAAGACATGGCGCAGATGCCCTTTGATGGCAAACGCATGATCTACGGCGGCTTTGTCCCCGTTCTGGTGGAAGGCCCCGCGACATGAGCGTGCAAGGCCTCCCCTTCTGGTATGAGCTGAACACCCGCGACACCGCCGCCGCCCAAGCCTTCTACGGCCCGGTCATGGGCTGGGCCTTCCGCGATTCTGGCATGCCCGGCTTCACCTACCTCATCGCCACCCACGGCGCCGATATGGTCGCCGGCCTCATGGCCCCCGAGACGCCGATGCCCGACAGCTGGACGCTCTACTTCGCCGTCGACAATTGCGATGACAGCGCCGCCCGCGTCACCGCCTTGGGCGGCAGCGTCCTCAGCGCGCCCGCCGACATCCCCGGCACCGGCCGCTTCGCCATCGCGGCCGATCCCCAAGGCGCAGTCTTTGGCCTGATGCAGCCCCATGACGGCCAACCCAGCGCCGCCTTCCACCCGATGCACGCAGGCCATGCCAACTGGCACGAACTCGCCACGCCCGACCCCGCCGCCGCCCTCGCCTTTTACACCGCCCTCCTGAACTGGCAGCCCGGCGCCGTGATGGAGATGGACGACACCGGCCCCTACCAATTCGTCACCGCCGCCCCGGGCGACATCGGCGGGATCATGGCGCTCCCCACCCCTGACACCCCGCCCCACTGGATGCCCGTCTTCGGCACCGACAGCGTCAGCGCCGCCCTCGCCCGCGCCACCGCCCAAGGCGCCACCCCCCTCGTCCTCCCGATGGAAGTCCCCGGCGGCGCCGTCGCCTGCACCCTGACCGATCCCCACGGCGCACCCTTCGGCCTCGTCGGCCCGCCCTGACCGCCACGCCTCCCCCCTTGGCCTTTCCCCCCCTTATGCGCTAAGTCCCCTGCAACCGCAGAGGATGACGCCCATGCCCATGGAAAAGACCTTCAACGCCGCCGAAGCCGAGGCCCGGATCTCCGCGCTTTGGCTGTCGGAAAACGCCTTCGCCGCCGGGGCCAATGCCAAACCCGGCCGCCCCGCCTTTTCCGTGATGATCCCGCCGCCCAACGTGACCGGCAGCCTGCACATGGGCCACGCCTTCAACAACACGCTGCAAGACATCCTGACCCGCTGGCACCGGATGATGGGCGATGACACGCTCTGGCAACCCGGCACCGACCATGCCGGCATCGCCACCCAGATGGTGACCGAACGCGAACTCGCCCGCACCGGCCAACCCTCGCGCCGTGACATGGGGCGCGACGCCTTTACGCTGAAAGTCTGGGAGCAAAAGAAGGCCTCCCGCGGCACCATCATCGGCCAGCTGCAGCGCCTCGGCGCCTCCTGCGACTGGTCGCGCGAAGCCTTCACCATGTCCGGCGCCCCCAACGCGCCCGCAGGCGAAGAGGGCAATTTCCACGATGCCGTGATCAAGGTCTTCGTGGATATGTACAACAAGGGCCTGATCTATCGCGGCAAACGCCTCGTGAACTGGGACCCGCATTTTGAAACCGCGATCTCCGATCTCGAAGTCGAGAATATCGAAGTCGCAGGCCATATGTGGCATTTCAAATACCGCCTCGCGGGCGGCGAGACCTACGAATACATTGAAAAAGACGCCGATGGGAACGTGACCTTGCGTGAGGTGCGCGACTACATCTCCATCGCCACCACCCGGCCCGAAACCATGCTGGGCGATGGCGCGGTGGCCGTGCACCCGTCAGACGAACGCTATGCCGCGATCGTGGGCAAGATGGTCCACCTGCCGCTGTGTGACCGCCTAATCCCGATCATCGCCGATGAATACCCCGACCCGACCTTTGGCTCAGGTGCCGTGAAAATCACCGGCGCGCATGACTTCAACGATTACGGCGTCGCCAAGCGCAACACCCTCCCCTGCTACCGCCTGATGGACACGCGCGGCGCCATGCGCGCCGACGGCGCGCCTTATGCGCAGGCCGTCGCCCGCGCCCGTGAAATCGCCGCAGGCTCGCCCACGACGGAAGTGGAAGTGGACAGCCTCAACCTCGTCCCCGAAAAATACCGCGGGCTCGACCGGTTCGAGGCGCGCAAAGCCGTGGTCGCCGACATCAACGCCATCGGCCTCGCCGTCACCACGCTGATCAAGGAAACCGACCCGGAAACCGGATCGGAACACCTGCGCCGCGAACCGGTGGTCGAGGCGAAAAAGATCATGCAGCCTTTTGGCGACCGCTCCAAGGTCGTGATCGAGCCGATGCTGACCGACCAATGGTTCGTCGACACCGCGAAAATCGTCGGCCCCGCGCTCGATGCGGTGCGCAACGGTGACACCAAGATCATGCCAGAGTCGGGCGAGAAAACCTATTTCCACTGGCTGGAGAATATCGAGCCTTGGTGTATCTCGCGCCAACTGTGGTGGGGCCACCAGATTCCGGTCTGGTATGACGAAGAGGGCGCCTATTACTGCGCCCCGACCGAAGCAGAGGCGCAAGCCCTGGCACCAGGCAAGGCGCTGACCCGCGATCCCGACGTGCTCGACACCTGGTTCTCCTCGGGCCTCTGGCCCATCGGCACCCTTGGCTGGCCCGAGCAAACCCCGGAACTCGCGAAATACTTCCCCACCTCCACCCTGATCACGGGTCAGGATATCATCTTCTTCTGGGTCGCCCGGATGATGATGATGCAACTGGCCGTGGTGGATCAGGTGCCGTTCAAGACGGTCTATCTGCATGGCCTCGTGCGCGACGCCAAGGGCAAGAAGATGTCGAAATCCTTGGGCAACGTCATTGATCCCTTGGAGATCATTGACGAATTCGGCGCCGATGCTTTGCGCTTTGCCAATGCGGCCATGGCAAGCCTCGGCGGCGTGCTGAAACTCGATACCGCGCGCATCGCAGGCTATCGCAACTTCGGCACCAAACTCTGGAACGCCTGCCGCTTTGCCGAAATGAATGGCGTGTGGGAAGGCCACAGCACCCAAAGCGCCCCCCCGCAGGCCAGCGCCACCGTGAACCGCTGGATCATCGGCGAAACCACCAAGGCCGCCGCCGAAGTGTCCGAAGCGCTGGAAAACTACCGCTTCGACCAAGCAGCCGATGCGCTCTACAAATTCGTCTGGGGCAAGGTCTGCGACTGGTATGTCGAATTCGCGAAACCCCTGTTCGATGGCGAGCAAGCGGCAGAGACGCGGGCCACCATGGCTTGGGTGCTGGATCAGTCGATGATCCTGCTGCACCCGTTCATGCCCTTCATCACCGAGGAACTCTGGTCCACCACCGGCACCCGCGCCAAGCGGCTGGTGCACAGTGACTGGCCGGAACTGCCTGGCACTCTGATCGACGCGCCCTCGATGGCGGAAATGACCTGGGTCACCACGCTCATCGACGACATCCGCTCGGCCCGCGCGCAGGTGCATGTGCCCGCCGGGCTGAAACTTGACATCGTCGCCACGGCCATGACGCCAGCCGCCGAGGCCGCCTGGGCGAATAACGAGACGCTGATCAAACGCCTCGCCCGGATCGAAAGCCTGACCCGCGCCGAGATCGCGCCCAAAGGTGCGATCACCGTCGCCGCCGAAGGCGCCACCTTCGCCATCCCGCTCGAAGGCGTCATCGACATTGCCGAGGAAAAGGCGCGGCTGCAAAAGACGCTCGACAAACTGGCCAAGGAAATCGGCGGCCTGAACGGGCGGCTGAACAACCCCGCCTTCATCGCCTCCGCCCCGGAAGAGGTGGTGGACGAGGCGCGCGGCAACCTCGAGGCCCGCGAAGACGAGGCCGCCAAACTGCGCGCCGCCATGGCCCGTCTGGCCGAAATCGGCTGACCGGCACGCCCCGGCCCCGCTGGGGAAGCCTCCGGCGGGGATATTTAAGAACAGATGACATCCTTGACGGGGTTCATCTGTTTCCAAATATCCTCAGGGGGTGAGGCGCGCCAGCGCCGAGGGGGGGCGAGCCCCCCCTTGCAACGCAGGCCCCCTGCGCCGCCCCCCCCGCGTGGGAGAAAATGTTAAGTTTTCCTGAATCCCAAAACGTAACCCCTTGATTTCACGCAAGACGTACGCGTGTAACACAGGGGGAAGCCCCCTTGCCCCGCCCCTCATTCCGGGCCACTCTGGCCCCATCATGACCCGCTTTCTCACCCCCCTCGCCGCCGCCCTCCCCGCAACCGTCCCCTTCACCGGCCCCGAGACGCTGGAACGCGCCCAAGGCCGCCCTTTCCGCGCCCGGCTGGGGGCCAATGAAAGCCTTTTCGGCCCCTCCCCCAAGGCCCGCGCCGCGATGGAGGCCGCGGTGGCCGAGGTCTGGATGTATGCCGACCCCGAAAGCCATGCGCTCAAGCAGGCCCTCGCCGCCCACCACGGCGTCCTGCCCGAGCACCTCGTGCTGGGCGGCGGCATCGACGGATTGCTGGGCCTTTTGTGCCGCCTGACGGTGGAGCCGGGCACGCCGGTGGTGACCTCGGCGGGCGCCTACCCTACCTTCGCCTTCCACGTGTCAGGCTACGGCGGCGCCTTGACCCGGGTGCCTTACCGGGGGGATCATGAGGACCCGCAAGCCCTGCTCGATGCCGCCCGCAAGACGGGGGCGCGGCTGATCTACCTTGCCAACCCCGACAACCCCATGGGCAGCCACCACCCTGCCGCTGTGATCGAGGACATGGTCGCCAACCTGCCCGCGCACAGCCTGCTGGTGCTGGATGAGGCCTATGCCGACCTCGCACCCGAAGGCACCATCCCCCGGATCTCCCCCGATCACCCGCAGGTGATCCGCTTGCGCACCTTCTCGAAGGGCTATGGGATGGCAGGCGCCCGGGTCGGCTATGCCATTGCCCCGCCCGATCTTGCGCAGGCCTTTGACAAGGTCCGCGACCATTTCGGGATGAGCCGGGTGGCACAGATCGGTGCTCTGGCCGCGCTGCAGGATCAGGACTGGCTGGTCAGCATTCAGAATCGCGTCATCGCGGCGCGTGCGCGCGTGGCCCAGATTGCCGCCGCCAATGGCCTGAAAGCCCTGCCATCCGCCACCAATTTTGTCACCATCGATTGTGGAGGAGACGGCGATCGCGCCCGCGCCCTTCTGCGCGAGACAGTGGCACGTGGCGTCTTCATCCGCATGCCCGGCGTGGCACCGCTCGACCGCTGCATCCGCGTCAGTCTGGGCGATGACGCGGCGCTCGACGTGTTCGAAGAGGTGCTGCCGAGTGCGCTCGCCGCCGCGGGCTGACCGCCCAGCCTATTCGGCCGCCACGCCCGACTTGGCCGGACCAATCGCCGGCGCCGTTCCCAGAGGGACCTGCGCACCCCCAAGTTTCTGTGGCGCGGCCTCTGCTTCGGGAAGCGCGCGCAAGGTGGCCGCGACGGACGAGGCTCCGCTCTCCGGCAAAAGGGTCGCGGTGGGGCTCTGTGCCAGCGGACGGCGGAAGACCAGCATGTTCTGATAGGTGGTTTTCGTGCCCGTCAACCCGGCCCGCTCGTCACAGGGCAAGGTGTCGGCGCGCACATAATCCCATCCCTCGGCGCCAAGACTGTTCATCAATTGGGTCAGGGTCTGCGCAAAGCGATCTTCGGTGGTCTTGACCCCGCGCAGTTTCTCACCCCGCTTGGGGGCTGGAATGACTTTGAATTCGTAGCGCTGCATGATGGCTCCCGCAGAAGTGTAGACCAAAGGATAGCGGGTTTCGCAGCCGCGAGCCAAGGTTTCAAAGCACATTTCCGGCATCCTTGGCCGCGCGGCAACAACCCTGCGACGTGATTTGCCAACTCCGCTTCGCGGCTCAGGGCTTCTGACGGGCAGCCAGCCCCGGGAAGAGATGGTACAGCTTGCCTTGGAGGACCTTCCCGGTCGCCAGTTCGTCCTTGTCTGGTCCGAAAGAAGAGGCCGCTGAGATGTGCTGAAGGGCGGTCTGCGCCATCGATTGTGGATCATTGCAATGCGGCGATTGGCACAAGGCAAGCGCGATCTCTGCCATGACCAGATGGCCCGATGCCGAAGGCATTACAAGCGCTTCGGTCTGCGCCTCAGAGGCGCGCAGCAATTGGCGATAGCAAAGCTCGGTGTCGGAGACATCATCGCGCAAAGGCAGCCAAGCCTGCGCGAGCGCGGCCCAGAGGGCACTTTTTTCCGCAACAGAAACGCGCGGCGATTCGATCACGGCCCGCAGCTTGGCCACGGACCGGGCCCGAAGGACGCGCGCGGATGCGCCGGGCTCGGCCTCTGCCTTGGCACGCAGCGCCCTCCCCAGCAAAAGCGCCACTTCGGGAGAGTTTGGCAACCGCTCCAGCGCCGCGATCGCACGGTTGAGCGGCGGCAGACAGGCGGGCGGATTGAGGCCCAGCCCCATGCGCACATCGCCCCGCGCCCGCGCCAGAAGCGTGGCTTCGTCACGGCCAAGGGCCGCGCGAAAGCGGCCCAGCAAGGTCACAGCCCGAGTTTCTGCGCCACCATCGCATTCACGACGGCAGGGTTTGCCTTGCCTCCGGTGGCCTTCAGCACCTGACCGGTGAACCAGCCTGCCAGCTTGGCATTGACCTTGGCCTTTTCCACCTGCTCGGGGTTGGCAGCGATCAGAGCATCCAGCGCGCGCTCGATCTCGCCCGTGTCGGTAACCGCCTTCATCCCATGCTTGGCAGCTTGCTCTGCCGGATCGCCGCCTTCCGTCCAAAGGATTTCGAACAGGTCCTTGGCCATCTTGCCGGTGATTTCGCCCTTGGCCAGCAAATCGAGCATGCCGCCCAGTTGTGCGGCCGACAGCGGGCTTTCCGAGATCACACGACCCTCTTTGTTGAGGCGGCCAAAGAGCTCGTTGATGACCCAGTTCGCAGCGATCTTGCCATCCCGGCCTTGCGCAACCGCCTCGAAGAAGGACGAAGACTCAAGGTCAGCGGTCAGAACATTCGCGTCATAGTCGGTCAGGCCAAAATCGCCCATGAACCGCGCCTTTTTCGCATCGGGCAATTCGGGCATGCGGGCGGCGATGTCATCCACCCAAGCCTGCTCGATTTCCAGCGGCAGAAGGTCCGGGCAAGGGAAGTAACGGTAATCAAACGCCTCTTCCTTGGACCGCATGCTGCGGGTTTCGTTCTTGTCCGGATCGTAAAGCCGGGTTTCCTGATCCACCTTGCCGCCGTCTTCCAGAATGGCGATCTGGCGGCGGGCTTCGTAATCGATGGCCAGTTGAATGAAGCGCATCGAGTTCATGTTCTTGATCTCGCAGCGCGTGCCAAGATGGCTAAAATCCTGTGTCGCTTGGTATTTCTCGTATTGGCCGGGACGGCAGACAGACACGTTCACATCGGCCCGCAGGTTTCCGTTCTGCATGTTGCCATCGCAGGTGCCCAGATAGCGCAGGATCTGGCGCAGCTTGCCGACATAGGCCGCAGCCTCCTCCGGGCCGCGAATGTCGGGGCGGCTGACGATTTCCATCAGCGCCACACCGGTGCGGTTCAGATCGACAAAAGACATCGCGGGGTCCATGTCATGGATGGATTTGCCCGCGTCCTGCTCCAGATGGATGCGCTCGATTCTCACAAGGCGCGCCACACCGGGTGCCATCTCGACCAGCACTTCGCCTTCGCCCACGATGGGGTGATACAGCTGCGAGATCTGATACCCCTGCGGCAGATCGGGGTAAAAATAGTTCTTGCGGTCAAAGGCCGAGAACAGATTGATCTGTGCCTTCAGGCCAAGGCCCGTGCGCACGGCCTGTTCCACGCAGAATTCATTAATGACCGGCAGCATGCCGGGCATCGCGGCATCGACGAAGGCCACATTGGAGTTTGGTTCAGCGCCAAAGCTGGTCGAGGCGCCCGAAAACAGCTTGGCATTGGAGGACACCTGCGCATGGATTTCCATCCCGATGACAAGTTCCCAATCGTGCTTTGCCCCGGCAATCACCTTGGGCGTTGGCGCGGTATAGGTCAGGTCCAGCATGGCGCACTCCTTCTTTTGTCCTTGTCTTTAGGCGGCGAAACGCCTTGGGGCAAGGGGTGCAACTGGCGGAATGACGCCGACGCCGGAACGCTGGGGTTGTCCGACTCGGGGCGCGCAGCCTATCGCCAGAGCGCCGCGCACAAAGGTGCGGTGCCACCGATGGTCTGATTGATGCGTTCGTCCCTTTCGCTTGTTGTCCTTTCTGCGTTCATTCTGGCCGGCTGCGTTGCCGGCGCCACGGGGAGAGACACGGGCGAGCCGCCTGCGATGCGGTGGGATCACAGACCCGAGGCAGCAACTTGGACACGCGCCTCGATGAACATGATCGCGGCACAGGATGCGGTGTTGGCGGCGAGAGTGCCGGGGGATATCCAGCGCTGGTGCCCGGGCTATGATGACGCTTCTTTGACAGAGCGCCGCGCTTTCTGGGCGGGTCTTTTGTCGGCGACGGCCAAGCATGAGAGCACATGGAATCCCAAGGCCTCGGGCGGCGGCGGGCGCTATATCGGTTTGATGCAGATCTCACCTCAGACTGCGCGGGCGTATCAATGCGAAGCAACGAGCCCCGAAGCCCTGAAGAACGGCGAAGCCAATCTTGCCTGCGCCATCAAGATCATGTCCGCGCAGGTGGGGCGTGATGGTGTGGTGGCCGGCGGCGGCAACAAAGGCATCGGCCGCGACTGGGGGCCGTTCCGCTCGGCCTCCAAGCGGTCTGACATCGCGGGCTGGACCAAATCGCAGGACTACTGCACCGGCTGAGCACCTTGCCGACCCGGCGAGAGCGGCCTATGTCTAGTTCATGTTTGAACGTCTCCTCTCTGGGCTTCTGGCCCCCTCGCCCGCGCGCCTGCCCGAGCCGGATGCGCGCCTTGCTCTTGCAGCGTTGATGGTGCGCGTGGCGCGGTCAGATGGCACCTATGCCGTCACCGAGATCGCCCAGATTGATCGGGTGCTGGGTTGTTTGCATGGGCTCTCCCCCTTTGCTGCCGCGGGCTTGCGCGCTCAGGCAGAGGTCTTGGAAACCGAAGCCCCCGACACGGTGCGCTTCACCCGGGCGATCAAATCAGCCGTCGCTCAGGAAGATCGTGCCGAATTGCTGCAAGCCTTGTGGTCGGTCGCCCTGTCGGATGGCAATCGCAACGCGGAAGAAGACCGCTTGTTGCGGTTGGTGGCCAATCTCTTGGGGCTTACCGATGTGGAATCGGCCTTGGCCCGGCAGAGGGCTGCCAAAGCGTGATTGCCGCATTCGGCATGTATGATCGGCCAGAAACTGCGGCGGCGCATGATGCGCTTTGGAATTTGATCCGCAACGGCCTGCGCAGTGGCGGATATGATGGCCCCGAGGCGCTGACACGGGGAGATGGCGCCTATTGGCCAGCTTGGGAGTCGCCCAACCTTCTGATCGCGCAAACCTGTGGCCTGCCTTACCGCGCACGGCTGCACGAAAAGGTCACACTGATCGGCACTCCCGATTATGGCGTCGAAGGTTGCGCCCCGGGATACTACCATTCTGTGCTTGTCGCGCGCCGCAGTGATCCGCGTCAGACGGAGGCTGCGTTCAGCAGCGCCGCGCTCGCCTATAACGAGCCGCTGTCGCAGTCGGGCTGGGCTGCCGTCTACCACCATTTTCAAAACCTTGGCCTTCCGCTGCATCCCGCTTTGGCAAGCGGCAGCCACAGGGCAAGTGCCATGGCTGTGGCTGAAGGTGCCGCTGACTTCGCAGCGATTGATGCCGTGACGTGGCGGCTGCTGGAGCGATATGACGGGCTCGGGGACCAGCTGAAGGTGTTTGCACGCACACGCCCGACACCGGGCCTTCCACTTATCACGGCGCGGGCTGCGCAGGCAGAGGCGCTTTTTGACGTCGTGTCACAGGCCATCGCTGCTTTGCACACGGATCACCGGCACAACCTTGGCCTGCACGGCTTGGTGCGCATCCCGCCACGCGCGTATCTGGCCCAGCCGATCCCCCCTGCCCCCGCCCAAAAAACCGGCGCACCTTGAACAAATCGGCGCCAACTGCCGCAGCGTTTGTCACAATGGGCGTTGCAAAGGTTTCGATCTTGCGTCCTATTTGATCAACTGTTCCAACGTCGCGAGGCAAAGTGACCGCTGCCCCTCTTTCCCAGATCTCTCGCCCCCCCCAAGGCGGCACAAGCACGCCAGTGATCGAGATCCACGGGCTTCACAAGGCCTATGGCCAGCTGGAAGTTTTGAAGGGAGTCGACCTCACTGCGCCGCGTGGCCACGTCATCAGCCTGATCGGCTCATCGGGATCTGGAAAATCAACGCTCCTGCGCTGCTGCAATTTGCTGGAAGACAGCCAGCAGGGTGAGATCCGTTTTGAAGGTGAGGCCGTGCGCTGGAAGGGGCAGGGTCAGGGGCGGCATCCCGCAGACCGGGCACAAGTCACCCGGATCCGCACCAACCTTTCGATGGTATTCCAGCAGTTCAACCTGTGGTCACACATGACAATCCTCCAGAACGTGATGGAAGCGCCGGTGACGGTTCTCAAGCGCGATCCAGCCGAGGTGGAGGCAAAGGCGCGCGAATACCTTGCCAAGGTGGGCATTGCCGACAAGGCCGACGCTTGGCCCGCCATGCTGTCCGGCGGCCAGCAACAGAGGGCAGCCATTGCCCGCGCGCTCTGCATGGAACCGCGCGCGCTTTTGTTTGACGAACCGACAAGCGCGCTCGACCCCGAGCTGGAGCAAGAGGTGATCCGCGTGATCAAGGCTTTGGCCGAAGAAGGCCGCACCATGATTCTCGTCACACATGACATGAAGCTTGCTGCCGATTGCTCCGACCACGTTATCTTCCTTCATCAAGGCGTGATTGAAGAAGAAGGGCCACCGGCAGCGGTTTTTGGCACGCCGCAAACCGCGCGACTGAGGGGCTTCCTGTCCGCGTCATCTTAAGTCTACACAAACCAAAACAACAGCTTATCCATGGGGAGACACATATGAAAAAGCTGATGCTGGCGACCGCGCTTATGGCGCTGACGGCTGGGGGCGCCTTTGCCCAACAGACCGTGCGCATGGGCACCGAGGGCGCCTACCCGCCCTACAACTTCATCAATGACAGTGGCGAAGTCGACGGGTTCGAGCGTGAACTGGGCGATGAGCTGTGCAAGCGCGCCGAGTTGACCTGTGAATGGGTGACCACCGATTGGGATTCGATCATCCCGAACCTGCAGTCCGGCAACTATGACACGATCATCGCCGGCATGAACATCAACGAAGAGCGTTCCAAGGTGATCTCTTTCACCCAGAACTACACGCCCCCGGCGCCTTCGGCCTATGTGGCCCTGTCGGAAGACGCTGACATCGAGGGCGGTGTGATTGCTGCGCAGGTCAACACCATCCAGTCGGGCTACATCGCCGCATCGGGTGCCACGCTGCTGGAATTTGCGACGCCGGATGAAACGGTGGCCGCTGTCCGCAACGGTGAGGCCGATGCCGTGTTCGCCGACAAGGATTATCTGGTGCCGATCGTCAACGAGTCGAATGGCGAGCTGGTCATCGTGTCTGACGACGTGACGCTGGGCGCCGGCGTGGGCATGGGTCTGCGCCAATCAGACACCGAGCTGCGCGGCAAGTTCGATGCCGCCATCACATCGATGAAAGAGGACGGTTCGCTGAACGCTCTCATCATCAAGTGGTTCGGCGAAGACGCCGACGTGTTCTGATGACAGCGCCCCCGCGCGCCATCCGCGCGGGGGCATATTCTCATGTTTGAAGTTTGCGCTGATCCGAAATCACTCGAAGGCCTGACATGGCTGTCGTGCTACCTGACCTCGGGCAAGCACCTGAACATGTATTGGGCCTTTGGTACCGTGCTCTTGCTGCTGGCGGTGACCGCCCCCATTGCCATGGCCTTTGGGTTTCTGGGTGCGCTGGCCGCGCGCAGCCAGCGTTTTGTGCTGCGCATGATCGGCAAGGGTTATACCGGCATGGTGCGCGGTGTGCCCGACATTGTGTTCTTCCTGTTCTTCGTGATCGCGCTGGATCAGGGCATCGAATACATCATGCACCTGATCCGTTGCCCGGATTGGACCGATCCGGTGCGCAACGGGCTTGAGTTCCGGGTCTGCCCGCAGGCCAAGGTGCCCTTGGGATCAGCACCTCAGACCGTGCACCAGTTTTACGGCTTTATGCTGGCCGTTCTGACGTTTGCGCTGGTGTTCGGGGCATTCGCGGCCAATGTGCTTTTCGGAGCGATGCAGGCGGTGCCGCGCGCGCAGCTTGAAACGGCTGAGGCCTATGGCCTGAACCCGGGCCAAGTGTTCCGCCGCGTGCTGGTGCCGCAGATGTGGGTCTATGCCCTGCCCGGCCTGTCAAACCTGTGGCTGATCCTGATCAAGGCCACCCCGCTTTTGTTTCTGCTGGGCGTGCAGGATATCGTTTACTGGGCGCGAGAATTGGGCGGCGCCAAGACGCAAGCCTTTGATTACCCGCATCCCGATTGGCGCTTGTATTACTTCTTGGCCCTCCTCGTGTTCTACCTTGCCTTCACCCGCGTGTCGGAAATCGTGCTGAACCGGATCGCCGCGCGGCTGTCCAAGGGGCAGGCAACGGCGGCGGGCGAAGCCATGCGAAAGGCGGGGATATGACCTGTTGGGAAACCATTGGGGCCTATGCCTTCCGCTCGCTCGGCTATGGCGAGCGTTTGTTGCCCCGCACCGATTTCACCTTGTGCCAGCAGTTCACGCTGATCGGCTCGGGATTGATCTGGAACGTCTATTTTGGCGTGGTGGCGCTGCTGTTCGGTTTTGTGCTGGCCAATGCCATCGCCTTTGCCAAAGCATCGCACAGCCCGATTTTTCGCAAACCCGCCGAATGGTTTATCTTCCTTTTCCGCGGCTCGCCGCTCTTCATCCAGTTTTTCCTCGCCTATGAGGCGTTGCAGATGCTGCCCCGTGCCGGGATCGACGTGTTCGGGATCACGGTGCAAACCGCATGGACGACCAAGGCTTGGGCGGGCGCGCTGTTTGTGCTGTTCCTGAACACCGCGGCCTATTCGGCCGAGATCTTTCACGGCGCCTTGCGGTCCATCCCGAAAGGCGACCTAGAGGCTGCGGAGGCCTACGGGCTTACCGGTTTCGCCAAGTTCCGCCGAATTCAGTGGCCGACGATGATGCGTCTTGCTTGGCCCGCCTATACGAACGAAGCGATTTTCCTGTTCCACTCCACCACGCTGGTCTTCTTTTCGGGCTTTCCGGCGTTTCAGCAACGGGGCGACGCGCTCTATTACGCAAGCTATTTCGCAGACAAGACCTTCAACCCTTTCATTCCCTACCCGATAGTCGCGGGGTATTTCATCATCCTCACCCTGCTGCTCATCTGGCTGATGGGAAGGATCAACGCGCGCTTGAACCGCCATCTGCCATCCAACATGAGCGGTAAAATTCGCTTGCGTCCTCAGCTGATCCGATAGTAGCCTCTATTTGATCAAATTATTCGGGCACCCGTCCGAACCCGTGCCCCGCACGGGATAAAAGATCGTAAATCAAGGATGGAACACGGGCGGCAGCGCCCCGACCAGCAATCATGATGAAGGACTATCTGCGTAAACACCCGCAAGTGCGCACCATTCGCGTGGCCGCCGCCGACCTGAACGGTCAGGCCCGCGGCAAGCGCATCCCCTCACGCTATGCCGACAAGGCCGTCAAGGACGGCACCCGCTTTCCGTTTTCGGTGCTCTCGCTCGACATCTGGGGCGAGGACATTGACGACAGCCCAATGGTTTTCGAACAAGGCGACCAAGATGGCGTCCTGAAACCCACCGAACGCGGTTTCATGCCGATGCCTTGGCTTGAAGCGCCAACGGCCCTCTTGCCGATCTGGATGTTCCGAGAAAACGGAGCGCCTTATGAAGGCGACCCACGCCATGCGCTGAATGCGGTGGTGAAGAAATACAAAAAGCGCGGCCTGACCCCTGTGGTCGCGATGGAACTGGAATTCTTCCTGATCGACGATTCCGGCAAGACCCTGCAGGTGCCGCCTTCGCCACGATCGGGCAAACGGCGCAAGGCCGCCGAGACGCTGTCGATCCGCGCGCTTGATGCGTTCGACACCTTCTTCACCGATCTTTACGACGCCTGCGAGGCGATGGATATTCCCGCCGATACAAGCACTTCGGAAACCGGCTTGGGCCAGTTTGAAGTTAACCTCATGCATTGCGACGACGCCCTGCGTGCCGCCGATGATGCTTGGTTGTTCAAGATGCTGGTCAAGGGGTTGGCGCGGCGTCACGGCTTTGCTGCAAGTTTTATGGCCAAACCTTACGCCGAATACTCGGGCTCCGGTCTGCATACGCATTTTTCGGTGCTGGACGAGACGGGCGACAACATTTTTGACTCAGGCGGACCGAAGGGAACCGCGGCGCTCAAGCATGCGGTTGCAGGCTGTTTGGCCGCCATGAACGATTCCACGCTGGTTTTTGCTCCTCATGAGAACAGCTATGAACGGCTGGTCCCCGACAAGCACGCGCCAACGGCCATTTGCTGGGGCTATGAGAACCGCACCGCCGCTGTGCGCATCCCAGCCGGAAGCCCCGCCGCCCGGCGGATCGAGCACCGTGTCGCCGGGGGGGACGTGAACCCGTATCTGATGCTGGCAACCATCCTTGGGGCCGCGCTGATCGGGATGGAGGACGAGATGGAGCCGCCCCCCCCGGTCACGGGAAATGCCTATGCAATGGACCTGCCGCAGATCCCTTCGACATGGGAGGCCGCGATCGAGGCCTTCGAGCACAGCGACATTCTGTCTCGTTTTCTGCCCAAGGAACTGATCCGCAACTTTGTGCAGACCAAGCGGCAAGAGATGCATTACATTGCGGATTTGACCCCGGAGGAACGGATCGAGTTGTATCTCGACACGGTCTGACACCGCATCCGCGCCCCTTGACCCGTCAGGGGGCGCAGGCCAAAGCTGTTTTACCAAGTTTCTCAATTCGGACAGGCCATGCTGATCGGCATTCTGCAAACCGGGCTTGCGCCCGAAGCCCTTGCGCCCACGATGGGCGACTATCCTGATATGTTCGCGCGCCTGCTCGATGGGCACGGCTTCACCTTTCGCACCTTTCAGGTGGTGAACGGTGTCTTCCCCGAGTCGGTCACCGCGTGTGACGGCTGGCTGATCACAGGTTCCAAACATGGGGCCTATGAAGATCATGCATGGATTCCCCCGCTCGAGGATTTTATCCGCAAGGCCTATGCCGCGCATGTGCCAATGGTCGGTATCTGCTTTGGCCACCAGATCATTGCGCAAGCCATGGGGGGCCGGGTCGAGAAATATGCCGGGGGCTGGTCCGTCGGACCAACGGCCTATGATTTCGACGGCGAAACCATCACTCTGAACGCTTGGCATCAGGATCAGGTGGTTGAACGCCCCGCTTCGGCGCAAGTGCTTGCCAGCAGCGGCTTTTGCGAGAATGCTGCCTTGCTTTACGATACACGCACCCTGACCATTCAGGCACATCCGGAATTCAAGACCGAGTTCGTCGATGGCCTGATGAAAACCCGCGCCATCGGGGTGGTGCCTGACCCGCTGTTGCAGGAAGCGGCGACAAAGCTCGAAACCCCCTTGAACGATGGCAAGATTGCCGCGCGCATCGCGGCCTTTTTCAAAGCGCCCCGGAGCTAAGCTCGGGGCCCAGATCACACGGATCAACCCATGTCCAAATGGACCGACAAACTGCCCGAAGCGGCGCGTGACTTCATCGGCGACCGCCGTGTGGACGAGGTGGAATGCATCATCGGCGACATCGCCGGTGTGGCGCGCGGCAAGGCCATGCCCGCCGCCAAATTCGCCACGCAGAAAAGCTACTTTCTGCCCAATTCCATCTTCCTCCAAACCATCACCGGGGAATGGGCGGACAACCCGTTTGACGCCTTCACCGAACCCGACATGATCCTTGAACCCGACTGGTCCACCGCCACCGCAGCGCCTTGGACGGCGGATGTGACCTTGCAGGTGATCCACGACGCCAAGGACCAAAATGGTGCATTGGTGCCTTTTGCCCCGCGCAACGTGTTGCGGCGTATTGTCGAGCTTTATGCCGAACAAGGTTGGAAGCCGGTGGTCGCGCCCGAAATGGAATTCTTCCTCACCGCGCGGAATATCGACCCCAACATGCCGGTGATGCCCCCCATGGGGCGCTCGGGCCGCCGCGCGGCGGGCAAGCAGGCCTATTCGATGTCAGCGGTCGACGAATACGGCAAGGTGATCGATGACATCTATGATTTCGCCGAGGCGCAGGGCCTTGAGATTGACGGCATTTTGCAAGAAGGCGGCGCAGGTCAGATCGAACTCAACCTTGCCCATGGCGATCCGGTCCGGCTGGCCGATGATGTCTTCTTCTTCAAGCGTCTGATCCGCGAGGCGGCGCTGCGTCATGATTGCTTTGCCACCTTCATGGCCAAACCCATCGCGGGCGAGCCGGGAAGTGCCATGCACATCCATACTTCGGTGGTGGACACGAAAACGGGCAAGAACATTTTTGCAGGTCCCAAAGGCGTGGAAACCGAAGCCTTCCTGCATTTCATTGGTGGATTGCAAAGTCATCTGGGCGCCGGGATCGCGTTGCTCGCGCCTTACGTCAACAGCTATCGCCGCTACGTTCCCGACTTTGCCGCCCCGATCAATCTCGAATGGGGCCGCGACAACCGCACCACCGGCCTGCGGGTGCCAATCTCGGGCGCGGCTGCGCGCAGGGTGGAAAATCGTCTGCCGGGGATGGATTGCAACCCCTATCTGGGCATCGCGGCCACCTTGGCCTGCGGATATCTTGGCCTGATGGAAAAGCGCCTGCCCCGCCCCGAATTCGTCGGATCGGCCTATATCGACAGTGATGAAATCCCGGTCAATATGGGCGATGCGCTGGATCTTCTGGATGAGGATACCGCACTCAAAGCCGTGTTGGGCGAAGAGTTCTGCAAAGTCTACGACTCGGTGAAACGTAACGAATACAAAGAGTTCCTTCAGGTCATCAGCCCTTGGGAACGCGAACATCTGCTTTTGAACGTATGAACCTGCTCCACGCCAATGACCGCGCGGGCGAATTTCCGCCATCCTATTACGCGGCAACCGCCACCCCACTGGCCCGCTTTGCCCCCTTGCAGGGCCAGCACAGCGCGCAGGTCTGCATCGTGGGCGGGGGGTATACGGGCCTATCGGCGGCGCTCCATCTTGCACAGGCGGGTCTTAACGTTGTGCTGCTCGAAGCGCATCGCGTGGGATTTGGTGCCTCGGGCCGCAACGGAGGACAGGTTGGCAGCGGCCAAAGGCAAGATCAAGACTGGCTGGAGGCGGCGGTCGGCCGCGAAGACGCCCGCAAACTTTGGGACATGGGGGAAGAGGCCAAGGCTCTGGTGCGCGGCCTGATCGACCGCCACGCCATCCCAGTCACCTTCTACCCCGGTATCGCCCATGCCTGCCGGTCGGCCGCCGAAGCCCGCCATGCGCAGACCTATGCCGAAAAGCTGCATCGCGACTACGGATACACGCAGATCCAGCCGCTGGACCGAAGCGAAATGCGGGCCATCATTGGTTCTGACGTTTACCACGGCGGCGATCTCGATATGGGTGCAGGGCACCTGCATCCTTTGAATTTCGCGCTTGGCATCGCGCGGGCTGCGGCAGAGGCGGGGGCGCATATCTTCGAGGGCTCCGAAGTGCTGGCGATCCAGCAGGGCGCAAAAGCGGTGGTGCAGACCGCCGCAGGGCAAGTTGTCTGTGACCACCTGATCCTTGCAGGAAATGGCTATCTGGGCGGGCTTGAGCCAAAGATTGCTGCCCGCGTCATGCCGATCAACAACTTCATTGTCGCCACAGAGCCTTTGGGCGAGCGTGCGGCGGACGTGCTGTCGCGCCCCATTGCCGTGGCGGATACCAAGTTCGTGGTCAACTACTGGCGCCTGTCCGAAGACAACCGCCTGTTGTTCGGCGGCGGCGAAAGCTACGGCTATCGCTTTCCCGATGTTGTAAAAACAGTGATGAAACCGATGCTGGAAGTCTATCCGCACTTGCGCGACGTGCGGATCGATTACGCTTGGGGTGGGACATTGGCGATCACCATGAACCGGATGCCCTGTTTCGCGCGGATTGGGCCGAACGTGCTGTCAGCCTCGGGCTATTCTGGTCACGGGGTCGCAATGGCCACCTTGGCAGGCAAAATGATGGCCGAGGTGGTTCAAGGCCATGCGAGCGGGTTCGACCTTTTGGAGCGTCTGCCCCAGCCGCGCTTCCCCGGCGGTGCCGCATTGCGTTGGCCACTCTTGGTGGCGGCGATGACGTGGTATTCCTTGCGCGACCGTTTGGGGGTCTAGTCACCCTTGCTTGGGCGAGGCATCGCTCATGCAGACCTCTGTCATGGATTTGTCACTGGCATTGCCAAGGCACACAGATTAAGCATCGCTTAAACTGAGTTTAAGGGAATACCATGGCACCTGACGGCCAAATCCTGCCTCCTGACGTCTACAGCGCCGAGCCCATCCCCGGCTCCGCCCGCGCTGAAATCGAGCGCCTGCTGACCTCGGGCGATCTCTTCCGCTACACGGCAGCCAAGGATGCGCCGGTCAGTCTTCTTGAGCAGGAATTTGCAGAGTTTCTGGGCGCACGTTACGCGCTTGCGGTGTCCAGCTGTTCGGCAGCACTGTTCCTCTCACTCAAAGCCCTTGATCTGCCACGCGGAGCCAAGGTGCTGATCCCCGCCTTTACCTTTGCGGCGGTTCCCTCGGCCGTGGTGCACGCTGATTGCGTGCCGGTTCTGGTGGAGGTGGGCGACAGCTACCGCATCGATATGCAAGATTTTGCTGCCAAATTGCCTTTGGCAGACGCTGTGCTGATCAGCCATATGCGTGGGCACACATCCGATATGGATGCGATCATGGCGCTGTGCGACGCCGCAAACATTCCAGTGATCGAGGATGCGGCACATTCGCTGGGCACGCTCTGGGGCGGACGCAATATTGGCACCATCGGCAAAGTGGGCTGCTTCAGCTTCCAATCCTACAAAATGGTGAATGCGGGCGAAGGCGGCATTCTGGTGACGGACGACCCGGAACTGGCAGCGCGCGCCGTAATCATGTCGGGGGCCTATGAAGAAAACTGGAAAAAGCACCCCGGCTTTCAGAACAGTTACTGCGAATGGCAAAACAAGCTGCCGTTGTATAACCTGCGGATGCAAAATCTCTCGGCGGCGGTGATCAGGCCACAACTGCCAGAAATTGCCCGCCGGGTTCAGGATGGGCGCCGCAATCACGACCATGTGGCCACAGCGTTGAACGCCAGCGGGCTCATGTCTGTTCCCCCTGCCCTGCCGCCCGAACTGCGTGCGCCGGATTCGATCCAGTTTACGTTGGCCGGGTCTTGGACCGATGCGCAAGCTCTGCGCTTTCAAGCAGAGGCCAAGACACGCGGCGTGGCGGTGCAGATCTTTGGCCTCTCGGAAGGCAATGCGCGCGCGTTCTGGAACTGGCAGTTTCTTGGTGAAGCGCCGGACCTGCCGCTGACACGCGCCATGCTGATGCGGGCCTGCGATGTGCGCCTGCCAGCCCGGTTGACAGTGGCAGAGCTGGACTTCATCGCCGAGGCTTTGTGCAGCGCTGCCCGCGTGGCTCAGGCGGCGTAACCGTCCGCCCTGCGGTCCGGCGCTTTCGTCAAGTCAGGCGCAGCGCGGGCGCGAGCCAAGGCCAAAGCTGCACGGCAGGTGCAACCACGCGGCTCCCGATCAGCGCGCGCAGGTCTTGCGCGATGCGCCCGGGCATATCCCCCATGACCCCAGCTCGCGCCGACAGCGAAATGCTGCGCATCAAGGGCGCCCCTCGCAAGGGCGCCACCTCGATCGCGGGAAGGAAGCGGGCCGCATGATGTAAGGCCAGCGGGGTCAGGATGGTCCATCCGGCGCCCTGCGCCACAAGGGCGAGAATGGCATGATAACTGTCAAGCTCGAACCGCACCTGCGGGCGTAGATTTTCACGCGCGAGGTGGCCGGCAATCTGGCGTCCCATCAGATGTCTTGCGGAATAAAGGATCAAGGGCACATCGCCCGCAGCTTTCGGACGGACGGCGACGAAGGGGTCTGTCAGGATCGGGTGCACTTCGCGCCAGCCTGCGTCATGGCCTTCCGATCCAAGTTCGGCCGCGACCGCCACATCCAGCGCCCGCGCTTCGAGCTTGTCGAGCAGACGATGACTGGCGCCGGTTTCCAAGAGGAACCGGCAATCGGCGCGGTCCTGTGCCAGCCCTGACAGCAGCGCGGGCGTGACCTCGGCGTCCAGATCCTCGATCATTCCCAGCCGCAAGGTGCTGAGCCGCGCCAGATCGGCCCGCGCAAGATCGGCGCGGGCTTCGGCTTCCGTGTTGAGGATCACTTGGGCGTGGCGGCGGAACAGAAGGCCGGCAGGGCTGAGCGTGAAGGGGCGGGCTGCGCGGTCGAACAGGATTGCGCCAAGGCTTGCCTCGACCGCGGCCAGCTGTTGGCTGACCGCAGGGGGAGACACGCCCAAGCGGCGCGCGGCAGCAGAGATCGTGCCTTCCTCCGCGACAGCCAGAAAGACCTCGATCCCCCACAGGGTGACGCGGGTCTGGGGGTCAGGCATGGCGGGCTACAGCTTGGAAAGCTTCTTTTGCAGCTCGGCCAGCTGTTTCTTGATCTGGGCCAAGTCCTCGGCGCTGGTGGGCTCGTCCGCTTCGGCTTCCGGACCAGAGCTGCCCCAGCCGGGCACGCCGGTCATCATCGTTTTCATGAAGGCCTCCTGCTGCTTGCGCATCAGATCGAAGCCGGGCATCGCGGCCATGGGATTGGGGAGCACGCCAAGGTTGCCCATCATCTTGGACTGGCCTTCGCGCAGCATCTCGAAGCTGGCGGCGAGGAATTGGGGGACGACGGATTGGACGTTGGTGGTGTAGCTGCGCACGAGATCCGTCAGGACGGCGATGGGCAGCACGTTCTCGCCCTTGGATTCATGCTCGGCCACGATCTGGAGGAGATACTGGCGGGTCAGGTCGTCGCCGGACTTGAGGTCGACGATCTGCACCTCGCGGCCGGCGCGGATCAGGGCGGCGATATCCTCGAGGGTCACGTAATCCGAGGTTTCGGTGTTATACAGGCGGCGGCTGGCGTAGCGTTTGATCAGCAGCGGCTTGTCGGTGTCGGCCATGGCCACGCTCCCCTCAGGTTATTTTGCGTCTGCAGAGAAGCTTACGCAGGCCGGGGGCAAAAGGGAAGCCTGACGGTGGGGTGTGGGCTCCCCCTGTGTTACACCGGGGAGAGTTGTTTTTAATCAAGGGCTTGACCCTGTGATCTTCAGGAAATCTTAACACTTTCGGCGCGGGTTGAGGCGGCGCAGGGGCAAGCCCCCGCCCCGCGGCGCGACTCCCCCCGGGAGATTTGGGGGCCAAAAATGCTGCACGGTGCCCCTCTTTGTCCGGAGACGGCGGCGGCGCAAAGGAAAAGGCGGGCCCTGCGGGGGCCCGCCTTGGGAGCCGCGCCGCCCCGAGGAGGAAGGGGGGGCAAGCGCAGCGGAGATTTGTGTCAGAGCCCGATCACTTGGCCGCGGTGGCGGCAGCTTTCTTGGCGGCGACGGTCACGTCATTGGTGGCTTTCTTGACAGCGGCGGTCGCGTCTTCGGACATGTCCTTGCCTGCGGCCAGCATCAGCTCGACGGTTTCCATCTGGACCTTCTTTGCGACTTCCGCAAAAGCCGCCAGATTTTCAGCCGCCATCTCTGCCGCCGCCGAGGCGAAATCCGTCACCGATTTGGTGTAATCGGTCGGCTCGGTCTTGGCCTTGGAGACATCGGCCATCTTGGCGATGGTGTCCTTGGTCCATTTCGCGGTGATCTCGGTCGACTTTTCAGCCGCTTCCAAAGCCACTTTCGACATTTTTTCCGCCAGAGCAGCCTGAGTCTTGAACGCGTTTTGCATCGCGGACGAGTCAACCGGGAAGGAAGCCATCATGTCCTGCATCACTTTGGTGAAATCCGGGGTCTTGGTCATTGGTCTTCTCCTGCTTGGCCGGAGTGCCCGACCTGTTTGCCATGACGCCAATATAAATGCTGCACTGCAGCATTTCAACCATTTTTCTGCGATGCAGCATTATTTCTGGTTGTGCCAGACTAAGCCCTTGGCGGTTCAGTCACTTCCCGCCACCACCTTGGCGGTGACATAGGTGCCGGGTGCCGCGCAGAGCACCGGATTGGTCGACTCACCGGGCACACGCGCCGCCACAAGCTTGCCCGAGCGGGCCTTGAGCCATGCGCCCCAGCGCGGCCACCAGCTGCCTTGGGTGAAGCTGGCTCCGGCCTTCCACGCCTCGGGCGCGCCCTGCACCGGGGCATCCGAGGTATAATGGCCGTATTTGTCCTTGCTGGGCGGATTGATGATGCCCGCGATATGGCCCGACTCTGACAGGATGAAGGTCTTGTCCTTGGACCCCATTTGCGCGATGCCGTTGAAGCTGCCGCGCCAATGCGCGATGTGATCGGTTTCGCAGGCGATGGCGCAGAGCGGCACCTTGACCCCGGCAAGGCTCACCGGTTCGCCAAACACCGGGAAGGTGCCCTTGGCAAATCCATCTTGCTGACACAGGCCGCGCAGATATTCCACCGCCATGCGGGCGGGCAGGTTGGTGCCATCGCCGTTCCAGTAAAGCAGGTCAAAGGCAGGCGGGGCCTCGCCCATCATGTAGCTTTTGATGGCGGGTTGATAGATCAGGTCATTCGAGCGCAGGAAGCTGAAGGTGCGGCCCATGAAGAACTTGGACAAGATCCCGTCGCGCGCCGACTGCCGTTCGATGCCGTCGACGAAATCATCCTCGAGAAACACCCCCACTTCGCCCGGATCGGAAAAATCGGTGAGCGTGGTAAAGAAGGTGGCGGATTTCACGGATGTATCGCCAGCCCGATCAAGATGCGCGAGCGCAAGGCCCAGCGTGGTGCCCGCGATGCAATACCCCACGGTGTTGATCTGTTTTTCGCCGGTGATGCGCCGCACCTCGGCCATGGCGCGCAAATAGCCATCGCGCAGGTAATCATCCATGCCGATGCTGGCATAGTTGGCATCGGGATTGACCCAAGAGACGACAAACAGCGTATAGCCCTGATCCACGATCCATTTGATCAGCGAATTCTGGGGTTTCAGGTCCATGATGTAGAACTTGTTGATCCACGGCGGGAAGATCAGCAAGGGGGTGGCATGCACCTTTTCGGTGCTGGGCGCGTATTGGATCAGCTCGAGCATCGCATTGCGATAGACCACGGACCCCGGCGTGGTGGCGATGTTCTGCCCGACATGGAAGGCCTGCGGATCGGCGAGCGTGACCAGCACATCGCCGCTGTTCGCCTCGATGTCGCGGACGAGGTTTTCCAGACCCTTGACCAGACTTTCCCCATCGGTGGCGATGGCCTTTTCCAGCGCATCCGGGTTGGTGCCGAGGAAGTTGGTGGGCGAAAACATATCGATGATCTGGCGGGTGAAGTATTCCACCCGGCGGCGGTCGGCGGGTTCCAGCATGTCGAGATCGCCGATGGCATTGGTCATTGCCTCGGCGTTCATCAGATATTGCTGCTTGATGTAATTAAAGGCCGGATGGGTTTGCCACAGCGGGTTGGAGAATCGCCGATCCTTCGGCGTGGGGTCGGCGGGGGCTTTGAGTTCGCCCGACATCAGCGCCTGCTGGGCGTCGACGTAATGCTTGAGGCTTTTGCCCCAGTAGCTGATCTGCTGTTCGAGAATTTTCGAGGGGTTCTGCATCATTTCGGCCACATAAGCGGCCGCAGCCTTCATATAGACCTCATTCGAGGGGCCGGACAGGGCGGCATCGGCCTGTTTGCGATGCGCAAGAGCCGTGAGGAGGCGCTGCGAGAGATCTTCGACCCGTGCCAGATTGGCCTGCAACCTTTCCAACTTTGGTCCAGCGTCCTTGTCGTCAGTTGTCATGTTAACGTTTCCCCCCTAACCTGCCCTTGTGCAAAGCATATCGTTGCTGGACTGGGGGGGAAAGCAACGAATTGCCGGGGCACCGGGCCCGGATTGGAGACGGCGATGAAATACATGACCACCTATGACATGATGGAAACGGCGCGCAACACCAACGCCTGGATGGGGGCGACGGCGCGGGCGATGGCGTCGTATCCGATTTTTGCGCTGTCGATGAACCCGATGCTGCCCTTGATGGCCGCTTGGGGCGAGGTGACAGAGCGCACGTTCGAGCGGATGGTGGCCAAGCCGGATTGGGGCATCCGGTCGATCGTGGGGGCGGATGGCACCGATCATCTGGTCGATGTGAAAACGATCGTCGATCGGCCCTTTGGCAATCTGATCCAGTTTTTCGTGCGCAGGCGGGCGCCGATGAAGCGGCGGGTGCTGCTGGTGGCACCGATGTCGGGGCATTATGCGACGCTTCTGCGGTCCACCGTGCTGTCGCTGCTGCCCGATTGTGATGTGTTCATCACCGATTGGCACAATGCGCGCGACATTCCGGTGAGCGCGGGCAAGTTCGACATCGAGGATTACACGCTGTATCTGGCGGATTTCATGCGCGAACTGGGGTCGGATCTGCATGTGATCGCGGTGTGTCAACCGGTGCCGCTGACGCTTGCCGCGACGGCCTATCTGGCGGCAGAGGACCCGAGCGCGCAGCCGCGCAGCCTGACGCTGATCGGCGGGCCGGTGGACCCGGATGCCGCCGCGACCGAGGTGACGGATTTTGGCCGCCGGGTGACGATGGGGCAGCTGGAGCAGTTCGCGATTCAGCGGGTGGGGTTCAAGTGCAAAGGCGCGGGGCGGCTGGTCTATCCGGGGCTGTTGCAGTTGCAGAGCTTTATTTCGATGAATGCCGAGCGTCACGCCAAGGCCTTCAGCGAGCAGATCCTGCGGGTGGCGCGCGGGGAAGCATCAGACCATGACGCGCACAACCGGTTTTACGATGAATATCTGGCCGTGATGGACATGACGGCGGAGTTTTACCTTTCCACCGTGGAGCGGATCTTCAAGAACCGTGAGATTGCGCGCAATGCTTTTGTCGTGGCGGGGCGCAAGGTGGATTTCGGCGCGATCACCGATGTGGCGGTGAAGATCGTGGAAGGCGCCAATGACGACATCTCGGCCCCCGGGCAATGTCTGGCGGCGCTGGAGTTGCTGACGAACCTGCCGGAGGCGAAGAAGGCGGCGCATCTGGAGCCGGGCGCCGGGCATTACGGGATTTTCGCGGGCAAATCGTGGCGGCTGAACATCCGGCCGCTGGTGCTGGCGTTTATCGACGCGAATGCCGATGCGCCGCGGACGGCGAAGAAACGGCAGAATGTGGTGACGCTGGCCTCAGCGTAGGATCATCGGACCGGCGAGAAAGCCCTCGATCGCTGCGGTGACGGCCTCGGGGGCTTCGAGCATGGGCAGGTGCCCGGCCTGCGGGATCGGCTTCAGCGCCGACGACGGCATCAGATCGCGCGCGAATTCGTGCCGGCGCAAGGGTAGCAAGGTGTCGGCCAGTCCCGCGAGGAAGAGGGCGGGCACGGTGGCGCGGCGCAGGGTGCGCTGCTGATCGGGGCGGCGCTGAAGGGCGCGGCACTGGCGCAGGTAGACGCCCTCGCCCAGACCCAGCGCCATATCCTGCATCAGGGCCAGCACCTCGGGGCGGTCGGGCGTGTCGGCCAAGGCGCTGGCGGGCACATCCTCGGCAATCGCCGCCTTGAGCCGCCCGGCCTGCGCGGCCACCATCCGCGCCTCGCGTTGGGCGGCCTGCTGCGCCGGTTCGGCCAGCGGATCGGTGGCCAGCAAGACGAGCCGCGACACCCGCTCGGGCGCGCGGCGCAGGATATCCAGCGCCACCTCTCCCCCCAGACCGTGACCGATCAGGGCAAAGCGTGGCGGGGCGTGGCGCAGGGCCTCTTCGCTCATCCGCTCGACCGAGTCCTGCACCGGCAGATAGACCTGTGCCGCATGATGGCGCCCCAAGGCCACGATTTGCGGCAGAAAGGCGCGGGCGTCTTGCATCAGACCGGGGATGAACAGCAGCGGCTCGCCCATCACCGACGTCCTGCCAGTTGCGAAGCCCAGATGTTCGAAAAGTGCAACTTTTCGCCACTAATGACACCCGACGCGACAAGAATAATTGCAAGATGACAGGTCATGCCGCCGCCCTGCGAAGCACGTCTTCGACGGACTGCGCGACGAGGGCCAAACAGTCGGGCGTGGAAAAGCGGTGGTCTGCCCCTTTCACCAAGGTCAGCCGCAGATCGGGACTGCTGGCATGATCCATCAGCCGCAGCGCAACCGACGGCGGGACATCCGTATCAGCCGTGCCTTGCAACAGCCTGACCGGGAACGGCAATTCCAGATCCTCCCGCAAGACCAGATGGCTGCGCCCGTCTTCGATCAGGCGGCGGGTGATGATATAGGGTTGCTCGGCATAGTCTGACGGCAGTTCCACCCGCCCTGTCTGCGCCAAGACGTTGCGCTGGTCTTGGGTAAAGCTGGCCCACATGCTGTCTTCGGTAAAATCGGGGGCAGCAGCGATACCGATCAACCCCGCCACCCGATCGGGCCGCGCGCGCGCCACCAGAAGCGCGATCCAGCCCCCCATGGACGAGCCCACCAGAACCTGCGGCCCCGTGGTCAAGGTGGTGATGACGTCCAGCGCATCTGCGAACCAGTCGCCAATGGCACCGTCGAGAAATTCGCCCGATGACTGGCCATGCCCCGAATAATCGAAGCGCAGGAAAGCGCGGCCCTGCTGTGCCGCCCAATCTTGCAAGAACAAGGCCTTGGTGCCGGTCATGTCGGATTTGAACCCGCCCAGAAACACCACGCCCGGCCCCTGCCCCGGCGTCTGGTGATAGGCGATGCGGCGGCCTTGCGCGGTGGTGAGAAGCTGGGGCTGTGTCATGGCATCCTCTGTCGCGGGGCGGTGTCGCCGCCCTTCTACGCGGGCCGTGTTGACTTTGCCAAGCACCCGGCGCAAAACCGCGTCCGATATAACCCGCAACCGGGCGTTTCGTGGGCGCCAAAACGACGAGGAGGCCGATATGGCACAGATCTCACTCACCTTTCCCGATGGCAATGTCCGCCATTATGACGCTGGCGTGACGCCCGCCGAAGTGGCCGCATCGATCGCGCCCAGCCTTGCCAAGGCGGCAATTTCGGCGCAGGTCGATGGCGCGCATTGGGATCTGGCGTGGCCCATCACGGCGGATGCGAAGCTTTCGATCAACACGATGAAGGACGATACCCCGGCGCTGGAGCTGATCCGGCACGATTGCGCGCATATCATGGCGCGCGCGGTGCAAGAGATCTGGCCCGATGTGAAGGTGACCATCGGCCCGGTGCGCGACCACGGCTGGTTCTATGATTTCGACCGCGCCGAGCCCTTTACCCCCGATGATCTGGGCCAGATCGAAGCGAAGATGAAGCAGATCATCAACGCCCGCGACCCTGTTAAAACCGAACTTTGGGATCGGGAACGGGCGCGCAAATACTATGAAGAACGCGGTGAACCTTTCAAAATCGAACTTCTGGACCGGATTCCGGCCGGCGAAGACATTCGCATGTACTGGCATGGCGACTGGCAGGATTTGTGCCGGGGGCCGCATTTGCAGCACACCGGCCAAGTGCCCGCCGATGGCTTCAAGCTGACCCATGTGGCCGGGGCCTATTGGCTTGGGGATTCCACGCGCCCGATGTTGCAGCGCATTTATGGCGTGGCCTTCAAGAACCGCGACGATCTGAAGGCGCATATGACCATGCTGGAGGAGGCCGCGAAGCGCGACCACCGCAAGCTGGGCCGCGAAATGGGCCTGTTCCACATGCAGGAAGAAGCCCCGGGCCAGATTTTCTGGCATCCCAACGGCTGGAGCATCTATGTGGCGCTGCAAGATTACATGCGCCGCCGTCAGCGCGCCGATGGCTATGTCGAGGTGAACACGCCGCAGGTGGTGAACCGCAAGCTGTGGGAAGCCAGCGGGCATTGGGAAAACTATCAGGAAAACATGTTCATCGTGGAGGTGGACGAAGACCACGCCCGCGAGAAAACGGTCAATGCGCTGAAGCCGATGAACTGCCCCTGCCATGTGCAGATTTTCAACGTGGGCCTGAAATCCTACCGCGATTTGCCGATCCGCATGGCGGAATTCGGGTCTTGTGCGCGGTATGAGCCGAGCGGCGCTTTGCATGGCATCATGCGGGTGCGCGGCTTTACGCAAGATGATGCGCATATCTTCTGCACGCTGGCGCAGGTGGAAGAAGAATCGAAGAAATTCATTCAGTTGCTGGCGCGGGTTTATTCGGATCTGGGCTTTGACAAATGGCGGGTGAAGCTTTCCACCCGGCCAGAGAAGCGGGTGGGCAGCGATGAGATCTGGGACAAGATGGAAGCCGCGCTCGCCAATGCCTGCCGCGCTGCGGGCTATGAGTTCGAGCTTTTCCCCGGCGAAGGCGCGTTCTATGCGCCCAAGCTGGAATTCGTGCTGACCGATGCGATTGGCCGTGACTGGCAATGCGGCACCTTGCAGCTGGACCCGAACCTGCCCGAGCGGCTGGATGCGGCCTATGTGGGCGAGGATGGCGCCAAGCACCGGCCCTTTATGCTGCACCGCGCGGTTCTGGGCAGTTTCGAGCGGTTCATCGGCATTCTGATCGAGAACTTTGCCGGCAAGCTGCCCTTGTGGCTGGCCCCGCGTCAGGTGGTGGTGGCGTCGATCGTGTCGGACGCCGACCCGTTCGTTGAAGAAGTGGTCACCGCGCTGACCTTGGCGGGCATCCGGGCAGAGGCCGACATGCGCAACGAAAAGATCAACTACAAGGTGCGTGAGCATTCGGTGGGCAAGGTGCCGGTGATCCTTGCGGTGGGGATGAAGGAAGTCGAAGAGCGCACCGTCTCTGTCCGTCGTCTGGGCGAGACGCAGACGCGCACCGCGAGCCTTGAGGCCATCGTGGCCGAGCTGGTGGCCGAAGCCACGCCGCCCGATCTGCGCTAGGCCCAAGGCGCGGAAGATGCGCAGAAATCAGCCGAAAGGCCGCTGTTTGGCGGCCTTTGCGGTCTGCCGTGCGCGCGCAGACCTGATTTTTCTTGATTTTGCACGAATCTGAGTCATCTTTGGCGCAAGTGATGACAGACTTTCTAACCGCCTCGCAGACCGAAGGCCGGGAAATCTGGCGGCACGGCTTGCGGCAATTCCGCTGCGGGGTGAGTTGAGAGGAGAGACAGGATGCCTACCGGCACTGTAAAATGGTTTAACGCAACCAAGGGTTTCGGCTTTATCGCGCCCGATGGCGGCGGCAAGGATATCTTCGTGCATATCTCGGCGGTGGAGCGTGCGGGCCTGCAAGGGCTGAACGACAATCAAAAGATTTCCTATGAACTGCAGTCGGGCCGTGATGGGCGCGAGTCGGCGGGCGATCTGCGCTTGCTGTAAGCGGATAGAATGGAAGGAAAGCGGCCCGCAATTGCGGGCCGTTTTCTTTTGGGCCTAGCGCAGAAGCGCGTCGGTGGTGGCTTGGTCCCACCCTAGATACCACGTGCCATCCGCGTGGATCACCGGGCGCTTCATCACCGTCGGTTGGCTGCGGATCTGGGCGTCGGCCTCGGAGGCTTTCAGAAAATCGCTGAAACCGCGATAAGTGGTCGAGGATTTGTTGATGATGCGGTCGCCGAATTCGGTGACGAGCGTGTCGATCTCGGCCTCGGTCAGCGGGTCTTTGCGGATGTCGCGGAAGGTGACGGACTGGCCTGCGGCCTCGAGCGCCTTGAGGGCTTTCTTGCAGGTGTCGCAGGTGGAGATGCCGTACAGGATCATGGAAGCCTCATGTGGAGTGGGTGATGGCGCGGGTGTAGCGCGAGGCGGGGCCGGAAGACAGCCCCACCCCTGCCCCGGATCAGCCATAGATCATCCGGGTGATGGTGACCCCGGCCCAAGCGGAGAGCGCGGTGAGCGTGGCGCCCCATGTGGTGTCGGTGACGACCATGGACCAGTGCCAGTCGCGCATGATGGCATAGCTGGTGAATTCATAGGTGCCATAGGCCATGGCGCCGATGAGCGCCGCCGGAAGGATCAGGGGCGCGCCTTCGCGCAAGGCCGGCAGGCTGACCAGATAGACCAGACCCGCGACATAGGCGGCGTAGAACAGGCCCGCGGGCGCATAGCGGATGGGTTCGGCCATCAGCGGGCCGATGTGGCGGGTGAACAGGGGTTTCATCACAAGGCTGAGCATGACCGCATCGACGATCAGGAACACCAGCGCCGTGGAAATATAGAGGGTGAAAATTTGCATCGAAAGCACTCCTTTCCTGTCATGGTAGAGCCCGGCGGCAAAAGGTCACGCGCGAATGCGGATCAGCTGAGCCCGTAGCGGCGCATCTTGTCGTTCAGAGTGCGGCGCGGCAGGCCCAGTTTCTCGGCCACGCGCAGGGTGTTGTCGCGGTGGCGATCCAGGGCGGCGGCGATTTCACGCGCCTCGAAGGCCGCGACGCGTTCGGCCAGCGTGCCTTCGGGCAGACCGGCATCTTCGGCCGGAGACAGCGCGAACAGGCCCAAGGCATGCGCCTCGGCGGCGGCCTTCAACTCGCGCATATTGCCGGGCCATGCGCGGCGTTTGAGGTGCTGGGTGAGCGCGAAGGGCAGCGCTGGATCGGGGCGGCCATAGCGGCGGGCCGCCCGTTGCGCGTAATGGGCGAAGATCAGCGGAATATCTTCCCCCGCTTCGCGCAAGGGCGGCGTGCGCAAGGTGGCCCCGGCAAGGCGATAGTAGAGATCGGCCCGAAAGCCGGGGGCATTGCGCAGGTCGGCCTTGCTGGTGGCGATCACACGCAGATCCACCGGGCGCAGACCGTTTTCGCCCAAGCGCTCGACGCTCCGGTCTTGCAGCGCCCGCAAAAGCTTGGCCTGAACCGGGGGCGGCATCGATTCCACCTCGTCCAGCATCAGCGTGCCGCCCTGCGCCGCTTCCAGCTTGCCCGCGCGCGCCTCGGCCGCCCCGGGAAAGGCCCCGGCGGCATGGCCAAAGAGGATCAGATCGGCCATGGCCTCGGGCAAGGCCGCGCAGTTGATGGCCACAAACGGCCCATGCGCCCTTGCGCCCCCCGCGTGGAGCGCGCGCGCGGCGAGTTCCTTGCCGGTGCCGGTTTCGCCGGTGATGACCACATCAACCTCCAAGGGCGCGAGTGCCGCGATGCGGTCGCGCAAGCCGGACAAGGCCCGGCTTTGGCCCAGAAGCGTTTCCTCGGCCCGTTCGGCCAGCACCTGTTGCAGCCGCCCCACCTCGGCCCGTGTGGCGCGCGCGGCCAATGCGCGGGCGACCACCGCGATCAGATGCGCGGCGTCATAGGGTTTTTCCAGAAAATCATCGGCCCCGGCGCGGATCGCCTGCACCGCATGACCGATGTCGCCGTGGCCGGTGAGCAGGATCACTGGCAGATCCAGCGGCAGCGCGCGGATGGCGCGCAAGAGGCCAAGCCCATCCATGCCGGGCATCCGCAGATCGCTGAGGATCAGGTCGGGGGGATCGGTCAAGGCGGCAAGGGCGGCGGCGGCGCTGGAAAATGCCGTGGCGTCATGCCCCGCCGCCTGCATCAGATCACACAGTGCGCCCGCATGATCGGCGTCATCTTCCACCACAAATAGCCGCGCGGTCATTCGGCAGCCTCGCGCGCGGTGGTGGCCCGGGGGAGCGTGACGGTGACGGTGGTGCCCGCCGCGGGGGTTGAGGCGATGGCCAGATCACCGCCGAATTCCGACAGGATCGCCTTGGAGATGGCGAGGCCGAGGCCAAGGCCTTCGCCACTGGTTTTGGTGGAAAAGAATGGCTCGGTCACGCGGGGCAGCACATCGGGCGCGATGCCGGGGCCCGTGTCCGCGACCGTCAGGATGGCATGGGGGCCGTGCGCGGCAAGGGTGACGGTGACAGCGGCGCCAGCTTGGCCTTCGACCGCATCGAGCGCGTTGAGGATCAGGTTCACCGCCACCTGCTCCATCCGCACCGCACCCGCCAGCACCGGAACCGATGCGGCGGTGAAGGCCGGGATCACCCCCACAGCGCGGGCGCGCGGGGTGACAAGTTCAAGCGCCGAAGCGACGACCGGGGCAAGATCAATCAGGGTGAGATCCCCGGTCTCTTTGCGGCCAAAGCTTTTCAAATGCTTGGTGGTGCGCTGCATCCGGCGGATCAGGCCGCGCGCAGTGGCAAGGCGGGGCGCGGTGCGGGCATCGGAAGGGGGCAGACCGATTTCAGCGGCGGCAAGGGTTGCCTCCATGGCGGCAAGGGGCTGGCTGATTTCATGCACGATGGCGGTGGACATGCGGCCAAGCGCGGCCATTTTCTCGGCATGGATGAGGTGTTCTTGCGCGGCACGCAGATCAGCTTCGGCTTGGGCGCGGGCCTCGACCTCACGCGCGAGGTCGGCGGTGCGGGTGGCCACCATGGTTTCGAGCCGCTCGGATTGCGACAGGCGCAGCGCGACAAGCTGGCGGCGCTGTTCCCAGCTTTTGAGCGCGCTGGCGGCGGCCAGTGCCAGAAGGGCGGCGATCAGCGCCCAGCCAGAGGCGAAGCCGGTGACATCGCCCGAGGGGCTGGCCGCGATCAGCCGCCAGCCGGTGCGGTCCACGCCGGTGAGCCGGGCGATCCAGCCGTCGCCGGTGGCATCCGCGCCCAGCGGCGCGCGCGGCAGCAGCGGGGCGGCGGCGGCGAGATCGACGCCGTCATAGGTGCGGGTGGCGGTCAGGCTTTGCAACGTTTCGGGGGCCAGCGGCGCCAGCGGGCGGTAGAGCCAATCTTCGCGCCCCGACAGGAAGATGACGCCATCGGCATCGGCCAGCGCCATCTGCGCGCCCGCGCTGCGCCATGTCGCCTGCAAGGGCCGCAGGTCGAGTTTCACCACCAAGACCCCGGTCTGATTGCCCGAGGTGACGCGGGTGGACAGGAAATAGCCCGGCACCCCGGTGGTGACGCCGATGGCATAGAATTGCCCGCGCCCGGTTTCCATGGCTTGGGTAAAATAAGGGCGGAAGTTGTAGTATTCCCCCACAAAGCTGCTGGGGCGGTTCCAGTTCGAGGCGGCGATGGCTTGGCCTTGGGCGTTGATGAGGAACAGATCCGCGGCGCCGCCATGGGCCGAGATGGTTTCCAGATAGCGGTTGGCGGCATCGAGTGCGCGCGGGTCGATCAGGGCGGCGCGGATGCGGGCATCTTCGCCCGCCACATCGGGAAGCGCGCGGAAGCGGTCAATCTCGGCCTCGACCGCGCGGGCGGTGAGCAGCAGCGAGCGGTCGAGGGTTTCGTGCAGGCTGGCATTGGCCCACCGCTCGGCCAAGAGCCAGGCAAGCGCGGCGGCGACCAGCGCGGCGAGGACGGGGGCCATCAGGCTGCGGTGCCGCCCGGCCCGTGCGCGCAGGCCCCGGCCCGGCGCCGGGGGCGCAGAAGGCAGAGCATGGGGAGCGCGAGGGGTCATCCGGCGGGCCTTGGGGTTGGGGTGGGAGGAGTGTGCCCCTCGGTGCGGGACAAGGAAAGCAGTTTTGGGGAAAGCAGTTTTGGGGAAAGCGGTTTTGGGGGAAGCGGTTTCAGGGGCTGTCGCAGGGCGCAAGGCGGATGGGGCGGCCCGGCGTGTCGCCAAGCGTGTGGCAGGTGGTGCCGTCGCACAGCCGCCAGCCTGCCCCGGTGCTGCCCGAGGCGGCGAGGGAGAGCTCGGGCACCTCAATGTCTGGCGACCAGACCCAGCCGCCGTTGTCCGCCACCGCGCCCTCGCCCGGCTCCATCCCGGCGCCGTTGCCCGTGATGCGGGCTTGGGCGAGGTACAGGCTGTGGGGGCGGATCTCCCACGTCTCCACCCATTCGGTTTTCTCGACCGAATGGGTCCAGTGCAAAGTGAAGCCGGGGGCCGCGAGCGCGAGCGCCACGGCCCCGGCCATCAGGCAGGTCATGCTGCGGCCCGGCGGCGGAGGATCAGGTGCTGGGCCACGAAGGCCAGCACCAGCGCAAAGCCGATGGCATCGGTCGCGGGCATTGCCACGACCAGCGCGCCTGCGGCGACCATTGCCAATGCGCGCTGCCACAGCGCCAGCGGCGCGCCCAGCCAGCCGATCACCGCGACACCCCAGAGCCCGATGGCCAAGGCAGTCTTGCCCACGATGTAGAGGACCGCCGGGATGAAGCCGATGGCTTCGGACAAGGGACCGCCGGTTTGCAGCATCAGGGCGGGGGTATAGACCGCCATGAAGGGGATCACGAAACCGGCGGCGGCGATTTTCACCGCGTTCAGGCTGATGGTGAGCCCGCGTTCCTTGGCGATGGGGGCGGCGGCAAAGCAGGCAAGCGCCACGGGCGGGGTAAGATCCGCCAGAATGCCGAAGTAGAACACGAACATATGGCTGACGATCAGCGGCACCCCGAGTTCCAGCAGCGCAGGCCCCGCGATGGAGGAGGTGATGATGTAGTTCGGAATGGTGGGAATGCCCATCCCCAGCACGATACAGGTGATCATGGTCAGCACAAGGCTGAGGAACAGGCTGTTTTCCCCCACGCCCACGATGAACTGGCCAAAGGTGTTGGCGGCGCCCGTCAGCGTCATGGTGCCGATGATGATGCCCACCAGCGCGCAGGCGATGCCGACGGGCAGCGCGGTTTTCGCGCCATCGGCCAGCGCGTCGCGGCAGATGATCAGCGTCTCGCGCCCGCCTTTGGAGAGGGCATTCACCGCGATCAGCGCGGCGACCACGCTTGCCACCACCCAGATCCCCCATTGCAGGAAGGCCCCGGCGGCAAGGCCCAGCCCGATCCAGAAGATCACCCGGATCGCGCCTTGCGGCAGGCCGAGCGCCACGCTGGCCCCGAGGATGAGCATGAGCGTGAGGCCAAGGCCCACGGTGCCCGCGAACAGCGGCGTGTAGCCCGAGAACAACAGCCAGACCAGCACCGCCAGCGGCAGGATCAGGTGCCAGCCTGCCTTGAGCGCGGCGAGGGGCGAGGGAAGCTCGGCCTTGGAAAGCCCGCGCAGGTTCATCCGGCCCGCTTCCAGATGCACCATCCAGAAGGCGGCGGCGAAGTAAAGGATGGCGGGGATGATGGCGGCGCGGACGACCTCGATATAGGCGACGCCCAGCGTTTCGGCCATGATGAAGGCCACGGCCCCCATCACGGGCGGCATGATCTGCCCGCCCATGCTCGCCGTGGCCTCGACCCCACCCGCGAAGGCGGGGCGGTAGCCAAAGCGTTTCATCAAGGGAATGGTGAACTGGCCGGTGGTGACGACATTGGCGACACCCGAGCCCGAGATGGTGCCCATCAGCCCCGAAGACAGGACCGACACCTTGGCCGCCCCGCCCATCTTGTGCCCGACAAGGCCAAGCGAGACATCGGTGAAAAGCTTGATCATCCCCGCCTTTTCCAGAAAGGCGCCAAAGAGGATGAAGAGGAAGATGAAGGTCGAGGAGACATAGGTCGGAATGCCGTAGATGCCTTCGGTGCCATAGGCCATATGCTCGACCACTTGCGCGAAATCATAGCCGCGATGGTTCAGCGGGCTGGGCAGATACTGACCCCAGAGGCAATAGGCAAGGAAGGTGCCCGCGATGATCGGCAGCGCCGCCCCCATCATGGCCCAAGCCGCGCCAAAGACAGTGGCCAGCGCAATGACGCCCACGACAATATCCAGCGGCAGCGGATCGCCCGCGCGCATCAGAAGCGGCACATATTCCGCCCATTGGTAATAGGCGACCGCGACCGACAGCGCCGCGAGCCCCCAAGCCAGCGCCCGCACCACGGGCCCTGCCCCGCGCATCAGCGCCAGCAGTGGAAAGCCCAGAAGCAGGAGGAAGCCCACATGGAAAGCGCGGGTGATCTGGCTTGCGAAATCCACCAGATGCGCCGCCGTCAGGATCTGGAACACCGAAAATGCGATGGCGATGTAGAACAGCGCGCGGCCTTCCCAGCCGGGCGGAAAGCCTGCGGCCAAGGGATCATGCGGATTGTGCGCCTCTACCACGGCGTCGGCCTTGTCTTTGGTCATCTTGCCCCTCCCTGAGCGATGCGGGCGGGCCTGAGGTGGCCCGCCCTTTCCCGTTCCTGTGCCCGTCTTGCGCGGGTTACTGGATCAGCCCAGCCTCGCGGTAATAGCGCTCGGCGCCCGGGTGCAGCGGCACCGGCATGCCATCCAGCGCGGTGTCGAGCGAGATGGCGGTGGCGGCCTGATGGGCGGCTGCCAGCGTGGGCAGGTTTTCAAACAGGAGTTTGGTCATCTGATAGGCGGTTTCGTCATCCACGCCTTCATGTGTCAGGAAAAAATTGCCCACGGCGAGGGTGGGAATGTCTTCGGTCTGGCCTTCATAGGTGCCGGCCGGAATGGTGGCGGCTAGGTAGGGCGCGCCGAGCGTTTCCGCCACTTCTGCCGGAACCGAGACGATGGTGGTGGGCACCGAGGTGGCCAGATCCTTGAGCGAGGAGACGCCAAGCCCCGCCGATTGCAGCGTGGCATCCAGCTGGCGATTCTTCATCAGCTCGACCGATTCCGCGAAAGGCAGGTATTCGGTCTTGCTCAGATCGGCATAGCTCATGTCCAGCGCTTCAAGAATAGCGCGGGCATTGAGTTCGGTGCCCGATTTCGCCGCCCCCACCGAGATCGACTTGCCGCGCAGGTCGGCCACCGTGGTGACCCCGCTGTCGGCGCTGGCGGCGATCTGGATGTAGTTCGGATAGGCGGCGGCAATGCCGCGCAGCTTGGTCAGCGGCGCGTTGAAGCCCGCTTCGGCATCGCCTTCCCAAGCCAGTTTCACGGAATCGCCCAAGGCGATGGCGAATTCGCCTTTGCCCTGTTGCAGCAGGTTCAGGTTTTCCACGCTGGCCTTGGTGGCCTGCACTTGGGTGCGCGCGCCTTCGATGCCATCGGCATAGATTTTCGACAGGCCGACGCCGATCGGGTAATACACCCCCGATGTGCCACCGGTCAGGATGTTGATGAATTGTTCGGCCTGTGCCGACATCGGCACCACGGTCAGCGCCGTGCAGGCGACAAGCGCGCGGAATCCGCGCGTCAGGTGAATGGTCATGTGATCCTCCTTAGATGCGATGGCAGACGGTGCCTGCCCCTCCTCACCCCGGCTCCTCAGCGGGATGCGGCAGTCTGACCTGTCAGAGGGCAGGCTGGAAAGGGGGGCAAAGGCCGGGCGGCGCAGGTTCGTGGCAAGGGATCGCCCGGTCGGAGGCGAAAATCCGCCACGCGCGCCGATGGGAACCCGGGCCGGGCTTGCAGGCTTTATCTGGGCAGGTGGCGGCATTTCCCTAAGGTGCTGGCGCGCGCCTGTGCCAAGGTGGCACGGCGGCCCCCAGATCAGGGCGCGCCTGCGACGCAAGAGGAATCGCCTGCGATGACCAAGACCAAATGAGCGACTTCGCTGTGGCAAGCTGGAACATTCGGGCCGGGCTGGGGCGGGATTTCCGTCGCCTGCCCGCGCGCACGGTGGCGGCGATCGTGGGCTTTGATGCGGATGTGGTGCTGTTGCAAGAGGCCGATTTTCGGCTGCATCCGCGCCCGGCCGCCCTGCCCCGCATCCAAGGCCGGATCGGACCGTTCGAGGTGGTGGACCTGACCGAAAACGCGGTGGGTCTGGGCTGGCACGGGATTGCCATGCTCAAGCGGCCGGGGGTTGAGGTCGAGGCGATTGCGCTGCACGACCTGCCCGCGCTGGAGCCGCGCGGGGTGGTGATCGTGGATCTGCGGGTGCGCGGGCTTGCCGTGCGGGTGGTGGGCGTGCATCTGGGGCTGCTGCGGCGCAACCGGCGCCAGCAGATCGGCTTTATCAGCGCAAGGCTGGCGGAGTTGGCGCCCAAGCCCACGGTGATTGCGGGCGATTACAACGAATGGCGTGAGCGCCAAGGGCTGGAGGCCTTGCCCAAGGGGATGTCGGTGCACAGCCCGGGGCCAACCTTTCCGGCGGGGCGGCCGTTTCTGAACCTTGACCGGCTGGCGTTCAGCCGTGATCTTGAACTGGTGGAGAGCCGGGTGATCGCGGGGCCAGAGGCGATCATGGCCTCGGATCATCGGCCGGTGCTGGGGCGGTTTCGCCCGGTCGCCGGAGCGGAGGGGCGGTGATGGCGATTGTGCAGGGCGTGGTGGCGGCACTGGCGCTGGTGGCGGCGCTGCTGCTGCTGGCGCGGCTGATCTTTCGGGTCAGGCTGCCCGAGGACCGTCGGCAGAGCACGGCGCTGCCCGCCGCGCAAGCCGGCGCGCTGGCGGTGGCCTTTGCCGCACCGGCGGGGACAGACCCGGCGCTGACAGGGGTGCGCCCGTTGCCAAGCGGGGTGGATGCCTTTGCGGCGCGGCTGGCGCTGGCCGATGCGGCGGTGTCTTCGCTCGATGTGCAGTATTACATCTGGTATGCTGATCTGACCGGGTATTTGCTGCTGGACGCGTTGCACAGGGCGGCGGACCGCGGCGTGCGGGTGCGGCTTTTGCTGGATGACAATGGCACCGCCGGGCTGGACCGCGAACTGGCGGCGCTGGATGCCCACCCCAATGCCGAGGTGCGGCTTTACAACCCTTTTCCGCTGCGCAAGGCCAAGCCGCTGTGCTATGCCTTTGATTTCTTTCGCCTGAACCGTCGGATGCACAACAAATCCTTCACGGTGGACGGGGTGGTAACGCTGATGGGCGGGCGCAATGTGGGCGACCGCTATTTCGAGACCTGCCCCGAAGCGCTGTTCATCGATATGGATGTGCTGGCCGCAGGCGCGCTGGTGCCGCAGGTCTCGGCGGATTTTGACCGCTACTGGGCCAGCCGCTCTGCCTTTCCGGTGGCATCGGTGGTGGCCAAGGCCGATGGCCGCGATCCGATCGGCACGGCACTGGCGCATCACAAAAGCCTGCCCACTTATGCGGAATTCTGCGCGGTGGTCGCGGCCTCTGCGGTGGCAGAAGAGATTGCAACGGCCACACTGTCGCTGGAATGGACGCAGGTGGTGCTGATAAGTGATGATCCGATCAAGGGGCTGCGCAAGGTCCCGCGTGAAGATCTGCTGGCAACACGGCTGCGCCGCGCGGTGGGGCAGATCGAAGAGCGGCTGGATCTGGTCTCGCCCTATCTGGTGCCCGGGCGCGCGGGTGTGCGCGCCTTTGCCCTGCTGATCGCCAAGGGCGTGCGGGTGCGGGCGCTGACCAATGCGATTGACGCCACCGATGTGGTGGCAGTGCATGCGGGCTATGCGAAGCGGCGGCGCGCGCTGTTGCGCGCCGGGATGCAACTGTTCGAGCTGCATCCCCGCGCCGATTCGCATCCGCAGCGCAAAAAGCGCGGGCGCTTCCGCCGGGCCAAGGCCAGCCTGCATGCCAAGACCTTTGCGGTGGATGGGGCGCGGGTCTTTGTGGGGTCGTTCAACTTTGATCCGCGCTCGACCTCGCTGAACACCGAAATGGGCGTGCTGATCGAAAGCCCGCGCATGGCCCATGCCTTGCACGCCACCTTTGACCATGGCTTGGGAGGGCTGGCTTGGACGGTGGCGTTGAAAGGCCGCCGCAAGATCTGGATCGACACCGGAAGCGGCCATGTTCGCACACGCGAACCGGGACTGACGACGCCACGGCGGATCCTGGTGGCGGTGGTGGGCTGGCTGCCGGTGGAATGGCTGATGTAACCGGCGCTTGAGCGGGAGGCCGGTGAGGGCGCAAGGTCTCGAGTAAGCGCGTCTTTGAACCGCATAGCGTCTCAGCCCGTTGCAGAATCCTCGGATCAGGCCCTTTTGGCTTGTTGCCGCCGGGAGTCTGCATGGCGCAGGCTTTGCAAAGCCGATGATGCGGCAGCGCACGCTCTGCTTGCGGACAGACCACAGGATGACGCGGCAGAAGCCGCCCGACCCACGGACCCCCGCCTCATCCCGAGGCAGTGATCTGAGGTGCAGCCATCCCCGACACCAAGCGCCGCGTCCAGAGCCGCCGCCCGAGGAAGACCACAGTCGGCCGCCGAAGGAACTGTCTGATCTACCGGAAACAATGGAGAAGGCAGTGGCGATCGCAGGCGAACAGCGCGAAACATATGAGAAACAAGCGTTTGCCAGACGGTCTTCCAACCTTCTGCCCTTAACGAAATCTGATGGGTGGGTGGTGGGTTCCAACTCGTTTCAGGCAGGAAGAGGTCGCTCCGAGGCACGGCGCGCGGAGGAATTGTGCCCGCAGGCGCATGGAACGCGGAGGGCGTGCTGGCCATGCATGCAGCACGGATACGGAACGCGCGGCGATGCTGGAAGCGATCAGACCCTCACCACCCTCATGATGGCGTGTTCGGCTGCCCCTCGAAAAATCGGGGGCAGCAACTTGATCAGCCGCGGCCGATGTCATTGAGGACGGTGTGGCCGCGATCTGCCATGCAGCGGTCGATGATCCGGCGAGGACCGCCTTGCGCCAGCTCGGTGTCGGTTGCGGCGGCCCCTGCGCCCGCGCCATAGGCGGCACCGGCAGCGGCCGTGCTGCTGTCACCAACGGCCGCGCCTGCGATCGCGCCGAGAAGGATGCCGGCCATCATTTTCTGCGCCATCTCTTTTTCTTGGCGTTGCTTGTAGGCTGCCTCGGCGCTCAGCCCAACATTCCGGCAGGCGGCAAGGTCACGCTCAAATTTCGCGGGGGACGACTTTGCGGGATCAACAACCGGGCGATATTCCGTCAGTGGCTCTTGAACACAGCCAGCGAGCGCCGAGATGAATACGAATGTGAAAAGGCGTTTCAAAAGGATCTCCTCATTTCCAGAAGATCACCCTTGTTTAACGGTTGTGTCATTCAAAAGGAAAAGTCAGGGCAGAAAGTGACTGACCTATAAGGGCAGAAATGTCTGCCAAACCGTGTCGCGACGATCCCGGCACGGCTGCACAGCCCGGCATCCTCCAGCTTTGCGCCATGCTCGCCACCTTCGCCACCCTGCCCGACGGCCAGAGCAAGCACCACAAGCGGCTGCGCGCGCAGATCAAAGCTTTGGCCGCACCCACCCCATCACCCGGCGCCAAGCCTTGACGCGGCCAGCCACAGCCAAGAGCAGATGGCGCTTCTGAAACTGAAACCGCGCGTCATATGGGGCGAAACGGGGCGCTTGGTGTGGCTCAGTTTCGACAGAACAAGCACGCCTCGATCACCGACAGCAGCGCTGGCCGTCGGATCGGCTTTGCAAGGTGACTGTCAAAACCGCAGTCCAGATAGCGCGCCACTTGGCTTGGAATGGCGTTGGCCGTGACGGCAATCGACGGCACCGGATTCAGACCCTGCGCCCGTTCCATTCGTTTGATTTCGGCCAAGGCTTCCAAGCCGTCCATCCGCGGCATGGTGATGTCGAGCAAAAGCATGTCAAAAGGCTTGCCATTCCGAAGGGACTGCTCGTAAGCCTCAACCGCTTGCTTGCCATCTGCGCAGAGTGTCAATTTCACATTCGTTTCTTTCAGCATCGCTGACAGGACAAGCCGGTTTGTCTCATTGTCATCCGCGATCAGAATGCGACGATCATTCAGGAAGAGCGTGTTGGGCGCAGCCTGAAGAACCGGCGCGGGCTCGATTTCATCCGATGTTTCCGGCATCGGGAGTGTGACCCTGACATGGGTTCCCTGACCGGGGTGGCTGTCGATCGAGATTTGCCCCCCCATCAGCAGCACAAGTTCGCGCACGATTGACAGTCCGAGGCCGGTTCCTCCGAAACGCCGGGTCATCGACCCATCCGCTTGCTCAAAACTGTTGAAGGCCCGCGAAAGTTCTTCTTCGGTCATTCCGACGCCGGTATCCTTGACATCAATCGTCAGGGGATGCCCTCGGGGGCCAGACACGACCACCGTCACCTCGCCCGTCGCCGTGAACTTGATCGCGTTGCTGAGAAGGTTGTTGAGAATCTGCGTCAAGCGGAACGGGTCGCCATGCCGCTTTTGTGGGACGCCGATCTTGGTGAGCACCGACAGATGCAGGCCCTTTTCTTCCGCAGATACGGTGTGAAGGGCTTCGATCGGCGCCAGAACATCCGACAGGGTGAATGGCACATCCTCGATGGTGAGCTTGCCCGCCTCGATCTTTGACATGTCGAGGATCGAGTTCAAGACCGACAGGAGGGTCTCCCCCGACTGTCGGATGATCCCTGCCATACGCTTTTTGGAAGGCTGGTTCAGGGTGTTTTCAAGGATTTCCGCCATACCGAGCACACCGTTGAGCGGCGTGCGGATCTCATGGCTCATGTTCGCAAGGAAGGTAGACTTGGCGCGACTGACGTCATTGGCTTTGTGCAGCGCTTCTTCAAGCTGCAATGTGGCAGCATATTCATCCGTGATGTCCTGCGCCGATAACACGACAGCCGACCCTTGGTAATCCCCGGCGAGGGGAGACGCATTCACCGACAAGACCCGGCGGCTGCCATCCGGCCAATGGATGACGTGGCAGTAATCCCGCACTGGCTTTTGTTCGCGCAACGCCACTGCGAAGGGCAATTCGTCCTCTGGGATTTCTTGCCCGTCTAGGCTTTCCACCCGCCAACGCGCATCATTGAAACGACAATTGACAAGTTCCCGCGCTGACAGTCCCAAAACTTTGCAAGAGGCGTCATTCGCAAGTCGGATCTGACCGGTTCCATCCATCGACAGAACACCGACCGGGACGGTTTGCAGGACCGAAGCGAGCCAATCCCGCTCTAGCCGCATCTGCTCGCGCAGGGTGTTCATTTCCCCAAGCAGCACGCGTGACTTGATCTGTTGGCTGATCGCCTGCGCAAGTCTGGTCAGAGTGTCCAAGTCGCCCTTTGTCCACTCGCGGGGCACACTGTCGATCGCGCAGAAAGATCCAATCGGCGTGCCATCTGCCACATAGATAGGGGTTCCAAGATAGGCGATGACACCGAGCGCAGTGATGGCTGGATTGTTCTTGACCCTGTCATCCGTCCGCGCGTCTGACACGCGCATCGGCGCGTTGCTCTCTGCCACGATGCGGCAAAAGGAATGGCTCAGGGGTGTCTGACGCGTCTCGGACCAAGGAAGGGCAAGCCCGCACTGGCTTTTGAAGAACTGCCGATCCCCATCATAGTCGATGATCGAAATAATCGCGACCGGCACATTCATTAGCCGCGAGACCAGCACAGTGAAGTTGTCAAATTCCGCTTCAGACAGTGTGTCGAGCAGTGCACGCGCGTGCAAGTGTGTTCCGGTGGAAGCGGAAAGCATCTGTGCGCCCCCGTGTTCTATACAGGCTCGCGGCCAAGCACCGCGCTGCTGTCATGGGCAAGGCAATCGCTGGAAGCGCCGTTGTGCTCGGCTGATGTGACGTCACGCTTGAGATTTAAGTACAAGTGCAGCGGGATGATCTCTGCTGCCACTGACGTTTGCGCAGCTTGCCTTTGCAGCTCTGGCGCGATGCGTGCCATGGAGCGGCTCAGTGTGCGGCTCACACTCTCCAGACCCTCTTTTTCCGCATAATCGATGATATCAATCAGGTTGCTTATAATCCAAGCGTGTTTGCTCACGATTTTCCCCAATATGTCAAAGGAATCTTATGAAAATCGCTACGTCAACATATCTGTGTCTAAGCACGATCAATCGAGTCGCCTTGACATAGATCAACAAGGTTGATGAATCACGGATATCGTCAAATTTCGGATAGTCTACAGAAAAAATAAGTCTTAGGACAACTTCTGTTGTGATGAGGTGGTTTTGTTGCGACGGAGTCAAAAGCCGCCACGCCCCGCTCCCGCGCCGTATGGATCAGTTTTTGGGCAAATGCGATCGCGCGCGGGCGGCTTTTGCGCAGGATTGAAACGGGCCGGCCGCTCTGCTCTGTGATCAGGATCACCTGATCTTCTGATCCTCTGATCTGGCCACGCGTACGACCCGGTTTGGCACCGGCGCCCTTGCCCGGTTGTCGGTGTTTTGGCAATCAAGTGAGGTGGTGGCGATCGCGGGAGGACTCGAACCCCCGACCCGCTGCTTAGAAGGCAGCTGCTCTATCCAGCTGAGCTACGCGACCGTTGTGCCCTTTGTGCGCGAATTGTGTGGTTTAGACAAGACAGGACTGCACGCGCCGCCACACGTGCCAAAAGGGGCCGGTTCAGACGAGGCTGCGGGTCATGAAGACCGAGTTGGGGTCTTCGACATAGCCTTCAAACGGCGGGCATTCGGTGAAGCCTGCATTGGAATACAGCGCGCGGGCCGCCACAAAGGTGGGTTGCACGCCGGTTTCCAAGGAGAGCCGCGTGAAGCCCTCGGCCCGGGCCGCATCGACCAGATGTTCCAGCATCCGGCGCGACAGACCCCTGCCCCGCACCTCGGCCAGCACATGCATCGACTTGATCTCGGCATGGGTGGCATCGATCCGCTTGAAGGCGCCCATGCCGATGGGCTCGCCTTCTTCGCGCATCACGAAGAACCAGATGCCGGGCGTGGCCAATTGGCTGGCATCCATCATGTGAATGCTTTCGGGCGGTGTGTCCGCGTGCATATCGGCGGTGTGCCGTTGCATCAGCAGGCCCAGATCGGGGGCAAGGGGCGATTCCAGCGCAATGGTGGGGATCATGTCAGGCACTCGGTTCAGGATCAGCGCCTAGAGAGACCGAATTTTCCAGCACAATCAATATGCCATCTGTGTCATAAAACGCTTTCCGCCTCTATTCAACCAGAGCGCGCAAGATCTTCCAGCAAACGCGCGACCGCTTCGGCCCCCGGATCGTTGTGGCCGGCAAGCTTGTCAGCCGAAAGATAGCTGGAACGCCCCGCCTTGGCCCGCACCATATGCGCGGTGCTGTCGGCCCCCTGCCGCGCCGCCATGGCCGCCGCCGCCACCCCCTGCGGCAACGCCGCCAGCGCCGGGGCCAGCGCGTCGATCATGGTGCGGTGGCCGGGAGCCGCCCCGCCCACTTGCTGCACCCGCTCAAGACCCGCCGTCAGCGCGCCGATCCAGTTGCGCCCGCCCGCCGCCGCATCGCCCGCCGCCGTGAAGAAGATCGCCAGCAGAACCCCGGAAGAGCCACCCATCGTCTGGCTCAGCTCGGTTCCGATGGCGCGGAAAAGCTGCGTGGTATCGGCCAGCGGCATCTGGTCGAGCCCCGCCGCCAAGGCCCGGGCCGCCCCCGCCAGAGTCGATCCGGTGTCCCCGTCGCCGGATTTGGCATCGAGCGCGTTCAGATCGGCCTCTGCCGCTGTCAGCGCGGCGCAGCAGCGCGCAATCAGCGCCGCACGCGCCGGATGCGCCGAAGGCTCGGGGCGGATCGGCGTCAGCCCGTCGGGCAAGGGACGCAACCCTACCGGGCCAAAGCGCTGAAACCCCGGCCAAGCCGCCGGGGCGGCAGGGGCCGCAAGCGCCTGCTCTTGCGCGGGCGTCACAGGCAAAAGCGAGACCGAAAACCCGTGCATGTCGAGCGAGGTCATCATGGGCGCAGGCCCAATGATCCATTTCACCCGCGCGCCCAAGGCCGACCGGCCCAGTTCTTCGGCCAGCACGCTCATCTCCAGCGGGGTGGTGCCGCCAAGGTTGTTCAGCAGGGCGACGTGATCGGTGTTGTCGGTGTGCGGCAAAAGACGCTCGGCCACCATGGCCATCGCGGCGCGCGCCCCCGTGAAATCCACCTGTTCAACCCCGGCTTCGCCGTGAATGCCAAGGCCAAGTTCCGCCTTGCCCGCCCCGATGCGGTCCTCCTTGGGGCTTCCGGGCACGGTGCAGGTGTCCAGCGACATGCCAATCGACACCGCGCCGCGGATCACCGCCTGTGCGGCGCTGGCGATGCTGTCGAGATCGGCCCCGGCCTCGGCCATGGCGCCCGCGATCTTGTGGACAAACAGCGTGCCCGCCACGCCGCGCGCCTGCGGCAGATCGGGCAAGGCGATGTCGTCATCGACAATCACCATGGCAACCTTCAGCCCGAAGGCGCGCGCGCGCTCGGCCGCAAGGCCAAAGTTCAGCCGATCCCCGGTGTAATTCTTGACGATGAGCAGGCAGCCGGCCTTGCCGGTGACAGCGAGAATCCCCGCCAGCACCGCATCGACCGAAGGGCTGGCAAAGACATCGCCACAGACAGCGGCGGTGAGCATGCCGCGCCCGACGAAACCCGCATGGCTTGGCTCATGCCCCGAGCCGCCGCCCGAGACCAGCGCGACCTTGCTCCGGTCCCAATCAGCGCGCAGCACCACCTTGATATGCGGAAAGCCATCCAGCCGCACCAGCGCCCCGCCAGAGGCGCGCAGCACCCCGTCGATGGCTTCGGTGATCAGCCTGTCCTTGCCATTCATGAACTGTTTCATGGGCCTGCTCCTGAAATCCGGTTGCCGTCGGCATCGAACCAGAGGGGGTTTTGCGGACGGATGGCGATGCTGTCCCCGGCGGCGAGCGTGGTATGCGCCTCGGCGAGGGTGACAATCTCATGCGGGCCAAAGCCCAGATGCAGCCGGGTCTGATCGCCCAGACGCTCTACCCGGCGCACCGTGGCGGGCTGGCCTTCGCCTTGCACGATATGCTCGGGGCGCAGGCCCATCTGCACCGCCCGCTCAGGCGCGCCGGGCCCGAAGCTCGCGGCTGGCAACAAGGTGATGCGCGGCTGGCCCAGACGGCTGGCGACATAGGCACTGACCGGGTCTTCGTAAATGTCGCGCGGTGTCCCGAATTGCACCAGCCGCCCGCGGTCCAGCACGCCCACATGGGTGGCCATGGTCATCGCCTCGATCTGGTCATGCGTGACATAAAGGAAGGTCGCGCCAAGCTCGGCATGGATGCGCTTCAACTCCACCCGCAGATCGGCGCGGAGTTTCGCATCCAGACTGCTCAGCGGCTCGTCCATCAGATAGATGCGCGGATTGCGCACCAAGGCACGCCCGATCGACACCCGCTGCATCTCGCCCCCCGAAAGCGCAGTGGCCTTGTTGTCCAGCTTGTGCGCGATGCGCAAGCTGGCCGCCACCGCCTGCACCCGGGCGGCAATCTGCGGCTCGGGCAGGTTGATGACAGGGCTGCGCAAAGGAAAGGCAAGGTTGTCGCGCACCGACAGATGCGGATAAAGCGAGTATTGCTGGAACACCATCGCCACATCGCGCTGCGCCGGCGTGTCATGCCGCACCGAGGCCCCGCCGATGGCGATGTCGCCCGCATCCGGACGCTCCAGCCCCGCAATCAGGCGCAGCAGCGTGGTCTTGCCCGCGCCCGTCGGGCCCAGAAGCACGACAAAGGCGCCGTCCGGAATGGTGAGCGAGACATCCTGCACCGCGCGGGTGGCGCCAAAGGCCTTGCTGACCCCGCGGAGCACCACCTCAGCCATGGTGCACCCCCCGGTTTGCCGCCGTGCGCAAGGCCCGGCCCGACGCGGCATCGAACAAGGCCAGCGTTTCGGCGCGGAACGACAGGCCGACGGTCTCGCCGCTGCGCACCCCCTGCCCCGAGGGCGCGCGGGCCTTCACCCTGCCATGCGGGCAATCGAGCGTGATGATCTGCGTGGTGCCCAGATATTCGCTGGCCAGAATGCGCCCGCGATAGGGCGCGCTGTCCGACAAGGTCACATGCTCGGGCCGCACCCCCAGCACCAGATCGCGCGGGCTGGCGGCTTCTTGCACCTCGGGCAAGGCAAGGCGCACGCCGCCCAGATCCACCTCCGTCTCCCCTGCCTGCACGGCCCCGTGAAAGGCCAGAAAGTTCATCGCCGGACTGCCGATGAAATCGGCGACAAAGAGGCTGGCGGGATGATCGTAGATCTGTTGCGGGGTGCCGAATTGCTCGACCACGCCATGGTTCATCACCACGATCTTGTCACCCATCTGCATCGCCTCCAACTGGTCATGGGTGACATAAACCGTGGTGGCCCGCATCCGGTCGTGCAAGGCGCGCAACTCCTCGGCCATATGTTCGCGGAATTCGGCATCCAGCGCCCCCAAGGGTTCATCCATCATGAAGGCTTTCGGATTGCGCACGATGGCGCGGCCCAAGGCCACCCGCTGGCGGTCCCCCCCTGACAGCCCGCCCACCGACTTGTCCAGAATGTCGCTGATCCCCAAGATCCGCGCGACCTCGGCCACCTTGGCCTGCACCTGCGCCCGCGGCAGGCCTTGGCTGACCAACGGATAGCTGATGTTGCGCCGCACCGTCATATGCGGATAAAGCGCGAACATCTGGAACACCATGGCAATGTCGCGCTGCGACGCGGGGCGCTGCGACACATCCTCTCCATCGATCAGGATCTCGCCGCTGGTCGGCAATTCCAGCCCGGCAATCATTCGCAAGGTGGTGGTCTTGCCACAGCCCGAGGGGCCCAGAAGCATGAAGAACTCGCCATCCGCGATGGTGAAGGACGACCCCTGCACCGCCGTGAAGGCCCCGAACTCCTTGCGCAGATTGCGGATCACGATCTCGGCCACGGGCTCACTCCGGGAAATGGCTGGTGATGATGAACATCACGGTGCCCACCAGCGTCACGAGGAAACTGTAGGTAAAGGCCCAGAGAAAGAACGGCTGCATCAGCATCACCACCCCCAGACCGATCAGCACCGTCGCCAGCGCCTCCCATGGCCCGCGCCGAAAGCGCAGCAATCCGCTCAGAAATGACATGCCACCCCCCTGTCACTTGTTTCCAAATATCCCCGCCGGAGGCTCCTGCCGCTGGCTGCGGGAGCCTCCGGCGGGGATATTTTTGAACAGATGAACCGTGCCGCCGCATCAGGACTTGGGCGGGATTTTTCGCAGAAAAATCGTGTCATTTGCGCACCGCGCCAAAGGTGATGCCGCGCAACAGGTGCTTGCGCAACAGAATGGTGAAGATCATCACCGGCAACAGGAACAGTGTCGCGCCAGCGGCGACCGCGGGCCAATCCTGACCGCCGACGCCGATGATGGTGGGGATGAAGGGCGGTGCGGTCTGGGCATTGCCGCTCGTGAGCAGCACCGCGAAAGCGTATTCGTTCCAGGCGAAGATCAGGCAGAAGATCGCGGTGCTGGCGATGCCGGTGGCCGCCTGCGGCAGCACCACCTTGCGGAAGGCCTGAAAGCGTGTGTAGCCATCGATCAGCGCGGCCTCTTCATATTCGCGCGGGATCTCGTCGATGAAGCCCTTCAGGAGCCAGACCGCGAGGGAAATGTTGACCGCCGTATAAAGCAGGATCATCCCCAGATGCGTGTCCGAGAGACCCAGTTCGCGATACATGAGGTAGATCGGGATCGCCACCGCGATGGGGGGCATCATCCGCGTGGACAGGATGAAGAACAACAGGTCATCCTTCAGCGGCACCCGAAAGCGCGAAAAGGCATAGGCCGCCAGCGTGCCCAGAAAGATCGACAAAAACGTCGAGCCAAAGCCGATGATCACCGAATTCAGGAAGCGCTCGCCAAAGCGGCTTTGTCCGGCGATCACGGTGCCGCTTTGCCGCACGATCCTGTCATACCATGTCTCGGGCGGCGGCAGGGCGGCGAATTGCTCGGCCCCGATGCGGGTGCGGGTGGTGAACAGGTTCACATAGCCTTCAAGGCTTGGCGCGAACACCACCTTGGGCGGGTAGCTGATGCTGTCGGGGCCGGATTTGAAGCCGGTGGAGATGATCCACAACAGCGGCAACAGCGTGATGAGGGCATAGACCGCCACCAGCACAGCCGCGATGGATTTTGAAAGGCGGGTCGGTTCGGTGACGGAGTGAGCGCTCATCTTTCCTTCACCTTGTTCAGGGCTTTGACATAGATGCTCGCCAATCCGAAGACGGTCACGAACAGAATGATGGCATAGGCCGAGGAATAGCCGGTCCGCCATTTCTCGAAGGCCTCGCGCTTGAGGTCGATCGAGGCCAGCAGCGTTTCATTGCCCGGCCCCCCGCCCGTCAGCAGCACCACCATGTCGAACATCTTGAAATTCTCGATGCCGCGGAACAGCACGGCCAGCATCAGGAACGGCAGCACCATCGGCACCGTCAGCGTCCAGAACTGCCGCCATTTGCTGGCGCGGTCCACCTCGGCGGCTTCATAGATGTAATCCGGGATCGAGCGCAGCCCGGCCAGACAGATCAGCATCACGAAAGGTGTCCACATCCAGGTGTCGACGATGATGATCGACCATTTCGCAAGCCCCCCCGGCCCCAGCATGGAAAAGGAACTGGCAGGTGTGCCGGTGAGCAACTCGACCATGTAATTGAACAGGCCGATCTGGGGTTGATAGAGGAAGGTCCAGAAGTTGCCCACCACCGCCGGAGACAACATCATCGGCAGCACGATCAGCGTGGTCAAAAGGTCATTGCCCTTGAACTTTCGGTTGATGAGCCAAGCGAGGGCAAAGCCAAGGATCACCTGCAAGGTGATGGTCCAGAACAGGAAATGCGCCGTGGTCTGCATGTTGGACCAGATCGCCTCGCTGGTCAGGATGCGTTCGTAATTGCGCAGGCCCACCCATTCCACCTCGCGCCCCGGGCGGTTGGCGGCGTAATTGGTGAAAGACAGCCGGACCGTCCAGATCAGCGGAAAGATGTTGATCGCCAGAAGCAGAAAGATGGTGGGCGCCACGAACAGCCAAGCGATGGCCCGGTCGGACAGGCCGCGCAGGCGGCGGGCCAGCGGCGGCGGCGTGGCGCGCGCCACACGGAGGATCGGCGTATCGGTCATGGCAGGCGCCTTGCAAGCGTGACGGGGGTGGGTGCGCCGATGGCCCCGGCGCACCCGGAAGGCAGCTTACAGTTTGCCTTCGTCTTCAAACACTTCCGTCCAGTCGGCGATCAGTCCGTCCAGCGCCTCTTGCGCGGTGCCCTGATCGGCCACCACGTAATTGTGCAGCCGGTCCTGCATCGCGAGCAAAAGCGAGGCATAGGCCGGTTCCTGCCAGAAATCCTGCACGCCGTTCATCGCTTCGAGGAAGTCGCCCGCGAAGGGGGCCGAGGTCACGAAGTTCGGGTCTTCCAGCACCGAGCGGTGGCAGGAATAGCCGCCCATCGACCACCATTTGGCCTGCACATCGGGCTGCGCGAACCATTTGATATAGGACAGCGCGCCCTCGACATTGTCGGAATAGCTGACGACCGAAATCCCCTGCCCGCCCAGCGTGCTGGCGGCCACGTTCTGGCCCGGGTTCACGAAAAAGTCGATCTTGTCGCCGCCCACATTCGGATCGGCGGCAAGGCCGGGGAAGAAGGCGAACCAGTTCATCGCCATCGCCACCTGCCCCGATTTGAACGCATCCAGCGACTGTTCCATATAGGCGTTGTCATAGCCGGGCGGGGTCGCGGTCTTGTAGAGTTCCTTGTAGAATTCCAGCGCCTCGACCGCGGCCGGAGAGTTCACCGCCCCTTCCATGTCATAGCTGCCGGGGGTGTTTTCATATTTGAACCCCCAGGCATAAAGCGCGCCGGTGGCCCCCATGGTGATGCCTTCCGACCCGCGTTCGGTAAAGATGGATGCGCCATAGACGGTTTGCCCGTCGATCTCGCGGCCTTGGAAGAATTGCGCGATCTGCAAAAGCTCTTTCTGGCTTTGCGGCTCACGCAGGTCGGCGCCGGTGGCTTCCTTATAGGCCGCCTTGATGTCATCGCGTTCAAACCAGTCCTTGCGGTAGAACCAGCCATTCGCATCCCCCATGGCGGGCAGCGCATAGTAATTCGGCTCGCCCTTGGGCCAAGTGGAATAGGCGTAGACGGTGGCGGGGGCGAAATCATCCATGCTGATGGATTCCGCGGCGAAGAAATCGTTCAGCTTGATGTAATGGCCATTCTCGGCGCCGCTGCCGATCCACTGGCTGTCGCCGATCAGCAGGTCGCACAGCTGCCCGCCCGAGTTCAGCTCGTTCAGCATCCGGTCGGCGAAATTGGGCCATGGCACGAATTCGAAATTCATCTTGATGCCGGACTGTGCCTCGAAATCCTTGGACAGTTCGACCAGCGCGTTGGCCGGGTCCCATGCGGCCCAGCACAGTGTCAGTTCATTGGATTGGGACGAGGCGACGCTTGCGGACAACACAGCGCCGACCGCGGTTGCGGTCAAAAGTCTTGCCTTCATTGGTGTTTCCTCCCTGAGTGCAAACGCGCAAGGGCGCCCCTCCTCTGGCCGCCGATGTGATTGCTGCGCTTGACGATAGGACTGGAAAAACGGCCTGTCCATCGTTTTTGAGGTACGCACATCATTTGCGGTTTCGCGCCGGGTCAAACCGCTTTGACGCCGCGTAAGGCGAGGTTTCACGACGCGTGAGGCAGGTTTTCGCGCAGGATGATTTCCAGCCGCAACCGTTCTTGCGATTCGTTGATCGGCTGTTGCAGGGCCTTGGCCTGCAACACGCGCAATGTGCTGCGCGCAATGTGGCCCACGTTTTGCGCGATCACCGCATCCATCCAACCGGCTTGCAACGCGGCTTTGGTGTGCGGTGTCAGCTCATGCCCGATGGTCACCACTTGGCCCAAAAGGCCCAGTTCCGAAAGCACCTGCGCCAGCGCGCGGTGGCCGCTGCCCAGAAGATAGATGCCCCCCACCGGGCCGCTGCTGGCCAGCGACAGGCGCATCACCTCTCGCAGGGTTTCGGGGGCACCATGGGTTTCCAGCGTTTGGCCCACCTCGATGCCGGGGAAATCGCGCTGCATCACCGCATCAAATCCACGGCGGCGCTCGATGCTGTCGCGCAACAGCATGGATTGCGCGATCACCATCACCCTTGGGGTTCTTGCGCCCAGAAACCGGCCCATCAGCATGGCGGCGGTGCGCCCGGCGGCATGGCTGTCGATGCCGACGTAATGGGCGGCGGCGGAATGGGGCAGGTCTGACACCATCGCCACCACCGGCACCCCGGCAGCGTGCAGGCCGCGCAGGGCATCCCGCAAGACGGGGGTTTCGGGCGCCATGAGCGCCACGCCCGAAATGCCACCCGCCGCCAGATCGGCCAGCGTCGCGGCCAGCAGGTGCATATCCGATGCCGGGTAACGGCGCAGGTCCACCTGCATCCGGGCCGAGCTGGCAAGGGCCGCGGCCTCTTCCAACGCGTCTTGCAGGGTTTGCACGAACTGGCTTTCGGTATCGGGCAGCAGGATCGCCACCCGCGTGCTGCGGCCACGCGCCAGATTGGCTGCCGCCATGTCGCGCACATAGCCCAGCCGGGCCACCGCCTCTTGCACCGCCGCGACCGTCTTGGCGCGCACCCCGGGGCGCGCGTTCAGCACGCGGTCGACCGTGGCAAGGCTGACCCCGGCTTCGCGCGCAATGTCTGTGACGGTTGGCCTGCCCATGGACCATGGCATAGCGCCATCGTCTGAGGTACGTCAATCAGCTATGGGTCAGGCCGGAGGCAGGATCAGCACGGCGCGGAAATCATTGACATTGGTCAAGGTTGGTCCGGTAACTACCTGCCCGCCAATGCCAGCAAAAAAGCTGTGCGCATCGTTGCGGGCCAGCGCTTGGGCGGCGTCGAGCCCGGCCGCTTGCGCCTGCGCCAAGGTGGACGGAGAGATCAGCGCCCCCGCCACCTCGGCCGCGCCATCCACGCCATCGGTGTCGCAGGCGATGGCATGGATGCTGGGCGCGCCCTGCAAGGCCAAGGCCAGCGCCAGCGCAAATTCGGCATTCGGGCCGCCGATGCCATCGCCCCGACGGGTGACGGTCAGCTCGCCCCCCGACAGAAGCAGCACCGGCGCGTCGCCCGGGCGCAGCGTCTCGCGCAAAGCCAGCGCTTCTTGCGCTTGCGCTTGCGCCACGTCGCGCGCCTCTCCTTCCAGCGCATCGCCCAGCATCTGCACGCGGCAGCCCGCGGCGCGCGCAATCTCGGCGGCGGCGGTCAGCGACTGGATCGGCGCGGCATAGATGTGGTTCGTCACCCGCGCCAGCCGCGCATCCCCGGGAGGCACCACGCCCGACCCAGCCCGCAAGCACGCGCGCACCGAGGCGGGCACGTCGATCTGCCATTGGTCCAGCACGGCCAGCGCATCGGCGGGGGTGCTGGCATCGCCCACCGTGGGGCCCGAGCCGATGAAGGCCGGGTCATCCCCGGGCACGTCCGAGATCAGCAACACCTGCATCCGCGCCGGATGGGCGGCGGCGGCAAGCTGGCCGCCCTTCACCCGGCTGAGGTGTTTGCGCACCGTGTTCATCCGGTCGATCGGCGCGCCAGAGGCCAGAAGCGCCGCGTTCACCGCCTGCTTTTCGGCCAGCGTCACCCCTTCGACCGGGGCCACGAGCAGCGCCGAAGCCCCGCCGGAAATGAGCGCGAGAACGAAATCCCCCTCGCCCAACCCCTCTAGCAAGGCAAGCAGCCGCGCGGTGGCCGCCAGCCCTGCGGCATCGGGCACCGGATGCGCGGCCTCGACAATCTCGATGCCTTGGCAGGGTCGGCCATAGCCATAGCGGGTCAGCACCAGCCCTTCGCAGGGGCCCCACGCCGCCTCTACCGCTTCGGCCATGCGCGCGCTGGCCTTGCCTGCGCCCACCACCACCACCCGGCCTGCGGGGCGGGGCGGCAAGTGCCCGGCCAACGAGCGCATCGGGTCGGCCACCTCGACCGCACGATCGAACAGGGCGCGCAAGAACGGGGCGGGATCGGCAAGCATGGTCGGGCCTCACATCTGGGTGCCCGTCTGTATAGGGCGGGCTTGCGCGCCCGATCAATGGTGCATCGGGCCGGCTTGCACGCCCGATCCTTGCTTTGTGCAGGCTAACACCGCAGCCGAGCGCGCATTTCGCCGCTGTCGCCCTTGAGCGACGACTCGATCACCTGGCAGCCCGTGACCTCGGGGATCAGGGCAAGCATGGTGTCGCGGATGGCCTGATGCTCGCCCCGGCGGGCATAGCCCAGCCGGATCACCTCAACCGCGTTGCCTTTGTGAAACAGGGTGTAACTGCGCCCGTCGCGCTGCACATCGTGGCGGGTGGCGCCAAAGAATTGCGGCGCAGGCTGCGCGCCACAGGCGGCGAGGAAAAAGAGGAGGAGGAGGAGAACTCTACGCATCCACACAGCATGGCAGAGGATCGGTTAACAAAGTGTGAATCGCCAAAGGCGAAACAAGCCATCCGCAGGCCGCAAGGCTGGGCAAGCCGCCTTTTGCCGATGCCACGCGCCACAGGGAACCCGGCACCGCCTTGCGCGTTGACGCGTGACATCACCAAGAGGATATCCAGATGAACATCCGACTGACCCTTCTGCCGCTGCTTGCCGCCATGACCCTGACCGCCTGCGGCACCGTTGCGGGCGCGGGCCGCGACCTGCAGGTTGCGGGTGCCGCAATCACGCAAGAAGCGCGCACGGCCGCAGCCAACTGAGCGGATGCGTTTTGGCGCGACAAGGCGGGGCTGGGCCCCGCCTTTTTGCGTTTCCCCCCGCCCCGCGCGGCTTTGGCCCATGCGGGAACCTCCTGCCCTTGGGCGCGTTGCTCTTGCAGTCAAGAACGGGACCGCGCAGGGGGCGATATGCAGATCAGCTTGAACATCAACGGCGAGGATCACAAGGTCGACGTCGACCTGCGCCGATCGCTTCTGGATGTGCTGCGGCACGATTTGGCGCTGACAGGCACCAAAAAAGGCTGTGACCATGGCCAATGTGGCGCCTGCACCATCTTGCTGGACGGTCGGCGCATCAATTCCTGCCTGTCGCTTGCGGTGATGCATGACGGCGCGACCATCACCACCATCGAAGGCATCGGCACGGCCGAAGATCTGCACCCCCTGCAACGCGCCTTTGTGGCGCAGGATGGCTATCAATGCGGATATTGCACGCCCGGGCAGATCATGAGCGCGCTGGCGATGCTGACCGAAGCCGAAGAAGGCTGGCCGTCCTACATCAGCGAGTCGCTGGAGGCCGAGCCCGACCTCACCGATGACGAAATCGCCGAGCGCATGTCGGGCAACCTGTGCCGCTGCTCGGCCTACCCGCGCATCCGTCAGTCGATTGCCGAGGCACGCGCACAGATGAGGGCGGCAAAATGAAACTGTTCGATTATCACAAGGCCACAGGCCTGTCAGACGCGCAGACCAAGACCGCCGCCGGGGCAACCCTGATCGCAGGCGGCACCAACCTTTTGGACCTGATGAAGCTGGAGATCCAAACCCCCGAGGTTTTGGTCGACATCAACCCGCTGGGAGAGGACGAGATCGCCGAGCAGGATGGCGGCTTGCGGGTGGGGGCCTTGGTGCGCAACGCGGCACTGGCGGCGCATCCGCTGGTGCGGCAACGCTATCCGGTGCTGTCGCGGGCATTGCTGTCGGGCGCCAGCGGCCAGATCCGCAACAAGGCCACCACCGCAGGCAACCTGCTGCAACGCACCCGCTGCGCCTATTTCTATGACACCGCAAGTGCTTGCAACAAACGCGCACCCGGCAGTGGCTGCGACGCGCTGGAAGGGCGCAACCGCATGAACGCCATTCTGGGCGTGTCCGAGCACTGCATCGCGGCGCATCCGTCGGATATGGCGGTGGCCATGGTCGCGCTGGACGCCGAGGTTGCTGTGGAAGGGCCAGAGGGGGCGCGCCGGATCGCGCTGGAAGACCTTTATCGCTTGCCACAGGACCGCCCCGATCAAGAGACCACCCTGCATCCGGGCGAGGTGATCACCGCCGTGATCCTGCCCCCGCCGCCCAAAGGCCGGCAGACCTATCTCAAGGTGCGCGACCGCGCCTCCTATGCCTTTGCGCTGGCGTCGGTGGCGGGGATCGTTTCGGTCGACAACGGGCGCATCACGGCCGCTGCGCTGGCCTTTGGCGGGATCGGTGCAAAGCCTTGGCGCAACCGCGCGGCAGAGGCCGCTTTGCTGGGCCAAGCCGTCGGCCCCCAAGCTGCAGAAGCCGCCGCCGATGTGCTGCTGGCCGATGCGGTCTGCCATGGCGACAATGCCTTCAAATCGGCGCTCACACGGCGCCTGATCCACCGCGCCTTGCGCGAATTGACCGGGGAGACCGCATGATGGCCAAGGATCAGGCGACGATGGATGTAACGCTGACGATGGATACGGCCCAGCCCCGGCGGCTTGACCAGATGGTGCAAGGCGTGCTGGGCGGGGCGATGGCGCGCCCCGAAGGCCCGCTCAAGGTGCGGGGGGCCGCGACCTATGCGGCGGAACATGCCGTGGCGGATCTGGCCGAGGGTGTGCTGGTGCGCGCCACCATCACCAAGGGGAAGGTCAAGGCCATCGACGAAGCCGCCGCCTTGAAGCTACCGGGTGTGATTGCGGTGCTCACAGGCGGCCCCTTGCTGCGCAATCCTGCGCAGGGTCAGGCCAGCGAAGCGCCCGAGCAGGTGCTCCCCGAGGTGCATTATTTCGGCCAGCCCATCGCGGTGGTGGTGGCCGACAGTTTTGAAAACGCCCGCCACGCCGCACAGACCCTTCGGGTCACCTATACCGAGGCCAAGGCCGAGGTGGACCCGGAAACCGCCAGCACGGTGGAACGGCCAAAGAAAAGCCAAATCGAGACCGGCGATTTCGACGCGGGCTTTCAGGCGGGCGCGCATCAGATCGACGCGCTGTACCACACCGAGCCGCATACCTCCGCCGCGATGGAGCCTCATGCCTCGATCGCGCGCTGGGACCAAGGGCGGCTGGAGCTTTGGGGATCGTATCAGATGCTCAAGCACAATGTGGCCGAACTGGCCGATGCCATGGGCCTGCCGGAAAGCAAGGTGCGGATCCATGCGCCCTATGTGGGCGGCGGCTTTGGCGGAAAGCTGGGGATCGCCCCCGAAGCGGTGGCGGCGGCCCATGCCGCGCGCGAGATCGGGCGTCCGGTGCGGGTGGTGATGGCACGCCAGCAGGTGTTCGACATGACCTTGCGGCGGACCGAAACCGCCCAGCGGCTGCGGCTGGCCTGTGACGCGACAGGCAAGATCACGGCGCTGGCGCATGAGGACCGGGTGTCGAACCTGCCGGGGGAGAGCTATTCCGAACCGGTCGCGCAAGGCACGCATTTCCTCTATGGCGGCGCGGATCGCCGCTTTACCCATGAGGTCGCGCGGGTGCATCGGCCCGCCGCAGGTTCTGTCCGCGCCCCGGGCGAAGCGGTGGGCATGATCGCGCTGGAATGCGCGGTGGACGAGCTGGCCGAGGCCGCCGGGATCGATCCGGTGGAACTGCGACTACGCAACCTGCCCAAGACCGCCCCCAAGGGCGACCTGCCGTTTTCCGAAAATGCCTTGGGGCGGTGTTTGAAGGAAGGCGCCGCGCGCTTTGGCTGGGACAAGCGCGGCACGACGGCAAGCCGCCGTGATGGCGACTGGTGGGTGGGTCTGGGCGTGGCCGCCGCCGTGCGCACCAATGTGCTGGAGGAATCCATCGCGCGGGTCACCTTAGAGCCCGATGGCAGCGCCACGGTGGCCACCGACATGACCGATATCGGGACCGGCACCTATGCGATCTTGTCGCAAATCGCGGCGGAAATGCTGGGACTGCGGCCCGATCAGGTGACGGTGAAACTGGGCGACTCGGATCTGCCGAAATCTTCGGGTTCGGGCGGCAGCTTTGGCGCACAATCCTGCGGTTCGGCGGTGTTTCTGGCCTGCCAAGGCTTGCGGGCAGCGCTGGCCAAGCGCCTTGGCACCACCGAAGAAGAGCTGACCCTGAAAGACGGCACCGCCACAAGCGGCAATCGCCGGGTGCCTTTGGCAGATGTGCTGGACTCTGGCCTGAGCGCCACCGGTCACATCAAACCCGGTGACACCGAAGACGACTTTGCCATCGCAGGCTACGGCGCGCATTTCGCCGAAGTGCGCGTGCATGCCTTCACCGGCGAGGTGCGGGTGGCACGGATGCTTGGCATCTTCTCGATCGGGCGGGTGCTGAACCGTCTGACCGCCGAAAGCCAGTGCCATGGCGGCATGATCTGGGGCATCGGTTCGGCCCTGTCGGAAGAGCTTCAGCACGATCGCCGCGATGGGCGCATCGTGAACCACGACTTGGCAGGCTATCATGTGCCCTGCCATCTGGATGTGCCGCAACTGGATGCGGTGCTGCTGGAAGACACCCGCGACGATCAGGCCAACCCGATTCAGGCCAAGGGCATCGGCGAATTGGGCATCTCTGGTGCGGCGGCGGCCATCGGCAACGCGATCTTCAACGCCTGTGGCGTGCGTGTGCGCGACTTCCCGGCCACGCCCGACAAGATCTTCCCGCACCTGCCCTTTGACGATTGGGGCTGAGCCTCTGGCGAGGCTCAACGTCAGGGGCGCCGTGGCCACAGGCCCGGCGCCCTTGGCTCTCAGGCCGCCTCGATCACCCAATCCAACCCGGTGAAACCTTCGCGGAATGCAAAATTCACCAGATGGCTGTCGATGACATAGCGGGCTTGGATCAGGCTCTTGGCATCCTCGGCCACGATCCGCACGCTCAGCCCTTCGGCATCGGCGGTCAAGGTGGCCGGGCCGGGCTGCAAAGCCACGGTGCCCGTGGTTTCATCAAAGGTGACATCCGTCTTGTGCGAGAAGTGCTTGCACAGCTGCTGGAGGTATTTCGAGCCGTGTTCGGTTGGGTAACGCGCGGTTGTGATCAGCATATCCTAATTCCTTACTGTTTTACATGGAATATCCACTGGACCCGGTGGCGGCAAGCCGCTAATCAGCGCGGCACCGCGTGAAGCCAGATCTCCAGCCACACGCAAGCCTGAATGGAGACTGTCATGCTGCATGTGCTTGGCCGCGCGGCCACTGTGCTGTGCCTTGCCACCCTGCCCGCTTGGGCCGATGAGATCACGATTTCCACCGCCACCGGAGAGTCCACCGTTCCCGCCAACCCAGCCACGATCGCCGTGCTGGACATTGCGGCCATCGACACGCTCGCCGCCTTGGGCGTGGTGCCGCAAGGCGTGCCAGACAAGCTCTATGTGCCTTATCTGCAAGATCTTGCCGGACAGGCCACGGTGGTGGGCACCCTGTTCGAGCCGGATCTGGAGGCTTTGGCCACGCTTGCCCCCGATCTGATCATCGCGGGCGGACGGTCCTCGACGCAGGTGGAGCCGCTGTCGCAACTGGCCCCCACGGTGGACATGACGATCTGGGAAGATGTGGTGGGCGAAGGCCGCGCGCGCATCGCCACCTACGGCTCCCTGTTCGACAAGGCTGACACCGCCGCCGAGCTGACCGCCAGCCTTGATGCCAAGCTGGCCGAGACCAAGGCTGCCGCCGCCGGCAAGGGCAAGGCGTTGATCGTGCAGGCCAATGGCCCCAAGATTTCCGCCTATGGCGCAGGCTCGCGCTTTGGCTGGATCCACAGCGCGCTGGGCCTGCCGGAAGCGCATGAAAAGCTGAACCCCGACACGCATGGCGATTCCGTATCGTTCGAGTTCATCGCCGAGGTGAACCCCGACTGGATCATCGTGATCGACCGCGCAGCGGCGATTGGCGAACAGGCCAGCGCCTCGGACACGCTGAACAACCCCTTGGTTGCGGGCACCACGGCGGGGCAAAAGGGGCAGATCGTCTACCTGTCCTCGACGCCCATCTACATTGCGGGCGGCGGCTATACCTCGATGATGACCACGCTGGATGAACTGCTGACCGCTTTCGTCCGGTGAACCGCCCCGCCCTTCTTCTGGCGCTGCTGCTTGTCCCGCTGGCCGGGGCAAGCCTTGGCGTGGGTGTCGCCAGCCTGTCGGGAGACGGGCTGGTGTTCTGGGTGTCGCGCCTGCCGCGCACGCTGGCGGTGATGCTGACCGGGGCGGCGCTGGCAGTGGCGGGGGTGGTGATGCAGCAACTGGTGCGCAACCGCTTTGTCGAGCCGGGCACCACGGGCACGGGCGAGGCGGCGGCGCTGGGGCTGCTGACCGTCACGCTGATTGCGCCGGGGGCGGCGCTGTGGGTGAAGATGCTGGCGGCGACGGCGGCAGGCCTCCTTGGCACCGCCGCCTTTCTGGCCCTCATCCGCCGCCTGCCGCCGCAAGAGGTGCTCTTGGTGCCGATTGCGGGGCTGGTCTGGTCGGGCGTGCTGGGGGCGATGGTGCTGCACATCGGCTGGCAGACCGATCTTTTGCAACTGGTCGGCATCTGGCTGATGACAGGTGAGTTTTCCGGCGTGATCGCGGGCCGCTATGAGCTGTTGTGGCTGGCCGGACTGGCCGCCGCGCTGGCGATCTTTGCCGCCGACCGCTTTGCGATCCTGGGCCTTGGCGACGGGGTGGCGCGCGGGCTGGGGCTGAACCCCAGATCCGTGATGCGTCTGGGAATGGTCGTGGTGGCGCTGGTGACGGCGCTGGTGATGGCCACGGTGGGCATGGTGCCCTTCATCGGCTTGGTGGTGCCCAATATCGTCAGCCGCGTGATGGGCGACAATCTGCGGGCGAGCCTGCCCGTCACCGCCTTGGGCGGGGCGGCGCTGTTGCTGGCTTGCGATATTCTGGGGCGGCTGGTGATCCATCCTTATGAGATCCCGGTCAGTGCGGTGCTGGGGGTGTGCGGGTCTGCGCTGTTCCTGTGGCTGTTGTGGCGGGCGCCGCGCCATGGCTAGATACGTTTTGCTGGGCCTTGCCCTTCTCGCCTCGGCGGCGGTGTATCTGCTGCCCAACCTTGGCGCGAAATGGGAATTCGTGCTGGCCTTGCGCGCCACAAGGCTCGCGGGGCTGGTGCTGGTGGGTATCGCCATCGCGGTGGCCACGGTGCTGTTCCAGACGGTGGCGCGCAACCGCATTCTGACGCCGCAGATCATGGGGCTGGATGCGCTGTTCATCTTTCTGCAAACCGCGCTGGTGGCGGGCTTGGGGCCGATCGGCTTTGCCGCCCTGTCCAGCCAAGCCCGCTTTGGCCTTGAGGTGGCGCTGCTGATCGGGGCGGCGCTGCTGCTTTTCGGCACCCTGCTGGGCCGGGGGGCGCAGGATGTGCCGCGCATGATCCTGACGGGGGTGATCCTGGGCGTGCTCTTCCGCTCGCTTTCGGGGTTTCTCGCGCGGGTGATGGACCCGAACGCCTTTGTCATCGTGCAGGCCGAAGTGGCGGCGAGCTTTTCGCGGGTCAATGCCGGGCTGCTCCCCGTGGCGGCGCTGGCCACGCTGGCGGTGGTGGGCCTTGCGCTGTGGCTGGCACCTCGGCTCGATGTGCTGGCGCTGGGGCGCCCGGCGGCGGTGTCGTTGGGCCTTGCGCATGACCGTCTGGTGCTCATCGTGCTGGCGCTGGTCGCGGTGCTGGTGGCGGTGGCCACCGCGCTGGTGGGGCCGCTGTCTTTCCTTGGGCTGCTGGTGGCAGCCCTGGCGCGGCCCTTTGCGGGCACCGACCGCCATTTGCCGGTGCTGATCAGCGCGATGATGCTGGCGGCCTTGATGCTGGTGGCGGGGCAAACGCTGTTTGAACGCGCGCTCGGCCAGCAATCCACCCTGCCCGCCGTGGTGGAATTCGCGGGCGGGCTGGTCTTCCTGTTCCTTCTGTTGCGAGGCCGCATCCGATGATCAAAGTCACTGACCTGAGCCACCGGATCGGCCCTGCGCCGATCTTATCCGATGTGTCGCTGTCGCTGCCTGCGGGCAAGATCACCGCGCTGATCGGGCCGAATGGCGCGGGAAAGTCTACCCTTTTGTCGCTGATCGCGCGGCTGACGCCGCTGCAACACGGGCAGATCACCGTGGCCGGGCTGGATGTGGCGCGAACCCCCAGCGCGGCTTTGGCCAAGGTCATGGCGATCCTTCCCCAGAATGCCAGCGTTCACAGCCGCCTGCGGGTGCGCGATCTGGTGGCCTTCGGGCGCTGGCCGCATCACCAAGGCCGCCCCGGCCCCGAAGACCGGGCGATGGTCGCTGCCGCCATCACCCGCATGGGGCTGGACGCCTTGGCCGACCGCTTTCTCGATGCGCTGTCGGGCGGTCAGCGCCAGCGCGCGCATCTGGCGATGGCCTTCGCGCAAGGCACCGAATGGCTGCTTTTGGATGAACCGCTGGCCGCGCTTGACATGGCGCATGCCCGGCGCCTGATGCAGGAACTGGCGGCCTTGCGCGACGCGGGCAAAAGCGTGGTTCTGGTGCTGCACGAGGTGAACTATGCCGCCGCTTGGGCCGATCATGTGGTCGCCATGCAAAACGGGCGCATCGTGGCCGAAGGCCCGCCCGCAGAGGTGTTTACCCCCGCGGTGCTGGAGCCACTTTATGACATGCCGCTTCGGGTGGAAACCTATGCGGGCAGGCCGCTGGTTCTGAACCACCTTTAGCCCGCGCGCCCCACGGGGCAATTGCATTCTGGTGGCCGCCCTGCTACTGCCCCCCGCAGCAAGGTGCGCCCCAGCCAAAAACCCCATTCGAAAAGGTTCATCATGGCCGGGCATTTTGCACGGACGCCGCTGCGCGTCATTCTTTCCACTTTGCTTGCGGGAACCGCGCTCCCTTCGGTGGCGCTGGCGCAAGACGAACCCACCTTTCTGGGCCGATTGGTCCTGAACCCGGCTTTCGCGCGTGCCGAAGACCCGGACGGCAATGCCGCCGACCGCGCCAACAGCCAATATGTCGCCGAGGCCGAGCTTGACCGCGCCCGCATGGGCGATCTGAAGGATCTGTTTGCCGGGATCGCGTCTGTTTCGGTTGGCGGGGCGATTCCGGTGGCGCAAAAGATTTTTGTCAACGGCGTCGACATGCTGAACCTTGCGGTCACCGTGGATGGCGTCAGCCAGAACAACCGCCTGTTCCACCACGTCTCGGCCAATGCCTTTGACCCCGGCCTCATGAAATCGGTGCGCGTCGACGCAGGCTCGGCCCCGGCGGATGCCGGGCCGCATGCGATGGCGGGCGCGGTGGTGATGGAAACCGTCGATGCCGCTGACATCTTGGCCGAAGGGCAGACGATCGGTGGCAATGCGCGCCTGTCCTATGGCGACAATGGCCGCACGCTGGGCCGCTCGCTCACCCTTGCCGGGCGTGAGGGCGGCTTTGAATGGCTGGCCTATGGCAAGCGTGCCACGGGCCGGGATTACAAGACCGGCGCGGGCCAGACCGTGCAAGGCAGCGCCGCCGACCTGACCACGAGCCTGCTGAAACTGGCACATGAAGGCGAAGGCGGCCACCGGCTGGAATTCTCGGCCCAGCGCATGGAAGATGACGCGCTGCGCCCCTACCGCGCCAATTTCATCACCGATGGCCGCCCCTTCCCGCTGCGCCGCTATGATACGGTGCGCAGCACCTATGCGCTGTCCTATGAAAACACCGCCGCCGAGGGGCTTTGGGACCCCAAGATCGTCATCGGTTTTTCCGATGTGCAACTGGGGGTCGATCAGCCGCTCGACTCGTCACTGGGCGTCAGCCGGGGCGACAATTCCACCCTGTCGGGCAAGGTGGAAAACCGCTTTGCCGTGGCGATGGGCACCGTTACCGCCGGTGTGGATTTCTACGACCGCGAAAGCATCTACACCGACCTTGCAGAAAGCGGGCTGAGCGAATCCTCCCGCAATGTGGGCATCTATGCCCAAGCGCGGCTGGACCCGACCGACGCGCTGTCGCTGTCCTTTGGTCTGCGCTACGATCATCAGGAGTTCACCGGCACCAATGGCTTTACCGGCAGCTATGCGGGCGCCAGTGGCAACCTGTCGCTGTCTTATGCCGTGAATGACCAGCTCACCTTGCGCGGCGGTCTGTCTTCGGTGTTTGGCGGGCTGACGATCGAAGACAATTTCATCTACAACCGCGCATGGGATTACAGCGGGCTGCGCGCGTCACGGGCCACCAACTACACCTTGGGCGCCGATTACGCCTTGGGCGATCTGGACCTGACGGGCGAGCTGTTCCTGACCCGCATCGATGATGCGCGCCTGTCCAGCTTCCGCGCCAATGCCAATGGCGATGCCGAAAGCCGGGGCTTCAACCTTGGGCTGGGCTATGGCTGGGATCAGGGCTATCTGCGCGCCAGCTATTCGCAAAGCAAGGTCAAGGTGAACGGCGCAAGCGGCAGCAGCTTTGGCGCGCTGGATCTGGGCGCGCCCTTGGGCGGCGTCTTCGCGATCGAGGCGCAGCACACCCCCGATGGCAGCGCCTTTACCTTTGGGGGCAGCATTCAGGCCGCCACCCGCTACCGCGACGTGGCCGCCGATGCCAGCCGCCAGATCCCGGGCTATGCGGTGCTGAACCTGTTCAGCGAATACGCCTCTCCAACGGTCGAAGGGCTGGTGCTGCGGGCCGAGGTGCTGAACGTCTTTGACAAGACCTATGCCGACCGCGCCACCTATGGCGCCGATTTCGCCGAGATCGAGCCCTTCTATGAACCGGGCCGCAGCGTGCAACTGACCGCCGCGGTCAAGTTCTGATGCCACAGCCTTGAGGGCGCGGCCCTGCCCGCGCCCTCAAGGCCATCCAACCTGGCCCCGCGCCCGCGCCTTCGCCAGTGACAACCAAAGGCAGGGGGGATGCACCTTGGCTTTGCGGCACACCGGCCTAGCTCTCGGGCATGTGCCATCCTTGCGCCCCCCATGCCCTTCTCGCGCCGCCTGCGCGCGCTCCCAAGCCCCCGAAAACTGGGCACGGTTCGTGCCTTGCCGTGCAGGCTGACACCGGAGCCTTCGATGCGGCAGGATGACAACCGCCCCGCCGCCGCCGTGCCGACAGGCCGGGTGGGGCGGCTGTTTCAATTCGGCGGCATCGCCGCCGGGGTGGCGGGCAGCGTCGCGCTGGGCGGGATGCGGGCCTTGGCGCAAGGACAGCGCCCCGACCCCGCACAGCTGTTGCTGACCCCGGCGAATATGCAAAGGCTGACCAACCGCCTCTCCCATTTGCGGGGGGCCGCGCTGAAGCTGGGGCAGATGCTGTCGATGGACAGCGGCCTGGTCCTGCCCGATGAGCTGACAGCCATCTTGGCCCGCATGCGCGATGATGCCCGCCACATGCCGCCCAAGCAGTTGCAAAGCGTGCTGGATGCCGAATGGGGGGCTGGCTGGCGCGGGCGGTTTGCCCGCTTCGATGTCCGCCCTTTCGCGGCGGCATCCATCGGACAGGTCCACCGCGCCATCGCCCGGGATGGCCGCGATCTGGCGATCAAGGTGCAATATCCGGGCGTGCGCGCCAGCATCGACAGCGATGTGGACAATATGGCCACGCTGTTGCGCCTCCCCGGGGTCTTGCCGCGCGGCATGGACCTTGCGCCGCTTCTGACCGAGGCCAAGCGCCAATTGCATGCCGAGGCGGATTACACCGCCGAGGCCGCCCATCTGCGCCACTTCGGGGCGCTGCTGGCCGGGTCTGCGTGCTTTGTGCTGCCCGCACTCCACGAAGACCTGAGCACATCGCAGGTTCTGGCGATGGACTATCTGGACAGCGCGCCGCTCGACAGTCTGGTTTCGGCCCCGCAAGACAGGCGCGACCGGGTGGCGGCGGCGCTGATCGAATTGGTCCTGCAAGAGCTTTTCGTTTTCGGCAGGATGCAGACAGACCCAAATCTGGCCAATTACCGCGTCGACCCGGTGAGCGGCCGCATCGTGCTGCTGGATTTCGGCGCGGTGCAACCCATCGCCCCAACGCTTGCGGCTGATTTCCGCGCCCTCGCCCGGGTCGCGCTGGACGGCGGCGCCGAGCAGACCCGCGCCGCGATGCTGCGCATCGGCTACTTCGGGCTTGAGACAGCCCCGCATCATCAGGCCCTGATCCAGTCGATGTTCGAAATGGCGATGACGCCGATCCGGCAGCACAGCGCCTTTGATTTCGGCCAAAGCGATCTTCTGGAACGGTTGCGCGCTATGGGGATGGCCATCGGCAGCGACCGCGAGCTTGCGCATGTGCCACCGGCGGCCACCCTGTTTTTGCACCGCAAGATCGGCGGCATGTATCTGATGGCGGCCAAACTGCGCGCGCGCGTCGCCCTGCGCCCGATGGTGGAACGCCACTGCACCGTAAAGGACGGTGGAAAGGCGGACGCAAACCCCGTCGCCCACCCGCCTCCGGCGCAAGCCCAGCCCATACGTGCGTCAGACGGTGCCTGACACGACTGCCGCGACAAAGCCGCCCGTGACCATCAGCAAAAGGCCCACCGCGAACGACCCAAGGTCCTTGGCATCCCGCGCCATCGTCGACCATTCGGGCGAAATGCGGTCGGTCAAGACTTCGATGGCGGTGTTCAGCGCCTCGACAGACAGCACCAGCGCGAACAGCGCCGCCGTCACCAGCCAGTGCCAAGGCGCTGCGCCGCTGAGCAGAAACAGCCCCCCGGTGAGCGCGAGCCCCAGCACCTCCAGCCGCGCCGCCGTCTCCTGCCAAAGCCTGCGCGCGCCTGCCATCGAATAGCCCGCCGCATCCACGATGTGCAAGAGGCCTTTCCGTGGCGCGATCACCTTTGCCCGGGGCTGATTTTTGCGCGGCATCATCCCAGCCTCCCCGCGCGGCACGGCCCCGCCAGATCCAGCGCGGGGTCGCGGACTTCGGTGACGATGTCCAAGATCCCAAGCACGCTGTGAAACAGATTGTCATGGCTGACAGGATGGCGTCGCGCCGCGCGCAGACAGGCGGCATCCAAGCCAAGGCTCCGGGCAAAACCGGGCGCAAGCCACCAAAGCATGGGCACCTTGGTCTGCACCTCGGGCGCCATGAACTTTGGCGCCGCATGCAGATACAGCCCGTCCTCTCCCAAGGATTCGCCATGATCCGACAGGTAGACCAGTCCCGAGAGCACCCTGTCCGAGGCCGCCAAAAGATCGATCGCCTGCGACAGCACATGATCCGTCTCCAGAATTGTGTTGTCATAGGTGTTGACGATCTGCTCGGTCGTGCAGGCGGCAAAGTCGGCCGTCTGGCAGTCGGGCAAAAAGCCCGCGCGCGTGGCGGGATACCGCAGGTGATAGGCCGGGCCATGACTGCCGATCATGTGCAGCACCAGCACCGTGTTTTGGGTGATTGTGGCCAGCCTGTCGCGGATCAGCGGCAAAAACACCTCATCCGTGCATTCATCCCGGCAGGCCTCGGGCGCCCGTGTGGCCTCCACCTGTGCCCAGCCCAGCCGCTGCGCGATCTTCTGATCGCCCGTGTTGTTGTCATGCCATTCCACCGCCAGACCGGCATGGCCAAGCACATCCAGCAGGTTCTCTTGGCCCAAGGCTCTCGCGCGGGAATAATCGGCGGCGGTCAGACGCGAGAACATGCACGGCAGCGACACGGCGGTTGACGTGCCGCAGGCGGTGACATCGGTGAAGTTGATCACATCGCGCCGCGCAAGACCGGGCGTGGTGTTGCGCCCATAGCCATTGAGCCCCCAATTCTGCGCCCGCGCGGTTTCTCCGGCAAAGATGACCAGCAACACCGGCTTTTGCGCCGCCCCAAGAAAGGCGCCGGGCTTGGCATCGGTGCCCAGCGGGGCGGCAACAGGGTCCGCGCTTTTCCACTGCTCGCGCCCATAGCGCACCACCGCTGCCAGCGTCGCCCCCGGCTGATAGGCGGCCATCAGATCATGGCGTTCGCGCAAGGCCGCAGAGAAGGCCTTGTAATCGGAAAACAGCGCCCCGGCCATCAGCGCAAAGCACAGCGTGACACCCACAGGCCAGCGCCAGAGGGGATGCCATCCCCCCACCCGCCGCAGCTTGGGCCAAAACACCAGCGCCGCCGGAACAAGGCCCGTCCCCCCGATCCAAAGCACCGCCGGGCGCGTGATCAGATGCTGCGATTCCGCGACGGTGGTTTCCACCACATTGCGCACCATGTCGCGGTCAATCAGCACGCCATAGCTTTGCTCGAAATACTGCGCGCTGGCCGCAATCAGGATCAGCACCGCCGCCACCGGGCGCTGCAGACGCCACGGCCCCAAAAGCTCCAGCAGCAACAGCGTCAGCCCGAAGACCGCCACGGCAAACAGCACCCGGTCCAGCCATGATGCCGCAAAGACCTCGGCCATGCGCTGCCAGAACCCTGTGTTCAGCACCGCCAACAGATAGGCGGCCACGGTCAGGTTCAACAGCGTGGGGGTAAGGGTGGGGCGCGGCACCGCCACAGGTGGCAAGCCGCGACGGGAGGGCAGGTTCAGATCAGACATGACGCACTTTCTGGGCTGGGGTCAGGCAGGGTTCCGCATCAACCGGGCCTGTCGGAACTGGCCCTCACGGGCGCCTCCGGCATGGTCTTGGGTCAGGGCGTTGCCTGCGTCATCCGCCCTGAACCTTGCGCCAGCCTTGCACTTCGCCCTCGCCAGAGCGGCAAAGGCCGCATAGAACGAAAAGATGCGCCTCCTGCTTGTCGAAGACACCGCCGACCTCGCCCAGACGGTCCTGCGTTTTCTCAGGGCCGAGGGCCATACGGTGGACCATGCCCCCGATGCCACCACCGCCGAAGAGGCGATGGCCACCACCGCTTATGCCTGCGTCATCCTTGATCTTGGCCTGCCGGATCGCTCGGGGCTCGAGGTGCTGCGGGCGCGCAGGTGGGCGGCAGACCGGACGCCGGTTCTGATCGCCACCGCGCGCGACCAGATCAGCGACAGGATCGCGGGGCTGGATGCAAGGGCGGATGACTATGTTGTCAAACCCTTTGATCTGCGCGAATTGTCCGCCCGCATCCGCGCCCATGCGCGGCGTGGGCAAGGCCTGCCGGAAACACGGCTCGCCCTTGCAGGGCTGGAAGTCGACCGCGCGGCGGCCCGCCTGTGGCAGGCGGGACAAGAGATCCGCCTGACGGCGCGGGAATGGGCGGTGTTCGACGCGCTTTTGGGCGCGCGCGGGCGCGTGGTGCCAAAGGCAAGGCTGGAAGAGGTTCTCAGCGGCTTCGACGCCCTGATCGAAGGCAATGCGGTCGAGGTTTATGTCTCGCGCCTGCGCTCCAAGCTGGGGCATGGCGTGATCGAAACCCGCCGCGGCCTTGGCTATGTCCTGCCATGAGCCGCCCTTGGTCCTTGCGGCGGCGGCTGACGGTGCGTGTGATGGCGCTGGTCTTGGGCGGCTGGCTTGCCACCGTGGCGCTCGCCGCCGTGGTTCTGCGGCACGAAATGAACGAGATGTTCGACACAGAGCTCAGCGCCCTTGTCGAAACCACCGTCCTGCTGCTGGACAGCGCGCCATCAGGCACCATCCCGCGCGCGCTGGGGATTGAGACGACAGATGGCGAGCGGGTCTTGCGCCTGCTTGCCCCCGACCGGGTCGCGGCGGCGGCGCCTTGGCCCGCGCTGACCCGCGACGGGCTGCACGATGCGCCGGGCTGGCGCATCCTGCGCCAGACCACCGAGGGCACGGTGATCGAGGCCGCCCATGCCACCACATGGCGGCGCGAAGAAATGCTGGAGGTCGCTGCAGCCTTTCTGTTCCTTGCCCTGCCGCTGATCGCCCTTTTGCTCTGGGGCCTGCGCGGGATCGTGGCGGGCGCCACCGCCCCGGTCGCACGGCTTGCGCAAGCGGTGGCCGCGCGCGCGCCCGATGATGGCGCGCCCTCGGGTGTCACCGACACGCCGCAAGAGATGCAGCCTCTGGTGCAGGCCCTTGATGCCTATCTCGCGCGCATTTCCGATCTGCGCCAGTCCGAGCGCGCCTTCATCGCCAATGCCGCGCATGAGCTTCGCACGCCGCTGGCCACGATGCGCAACCGCTTGACGCTGTCGTCAGATGCACAGGCGCAGGCCGCGATCTCAACGCTCGATGCCCTGACCCGGCGGGTGGAGCGGCTTTTGCAACTGTCGCGGCTGGAGGCCGGTCTTGGCCTTGGTCGGGGGCCTGCCGATCTGCTCCAGATCCTGCGCCTGTTGCGCGATGACCTCGGCCCCGGCGCGCGTGATCTGATCTGGCTGGATGATGGCGATCTTGACGCGCTTCCGGTGGCCGCCGATCCGGATGCGCTGGCCATCCTCTTGCGCAATCTGATCGAGAATGCGCTGGACCATGGCAGCGGCACCGTGCGGATCACGCTTGGCCACGCTGGCGATCTTGTCCTTGAAAACCCGGCTGATCACCCGCGCCTGCCCGCAAACCGCCACAGCCCCGGCACCGTGTCGCGCAGCGCCCTGTCGCGCGGTGCGGGGCTGGGCCTGACGATCATCCGCGATCTGGCGGCCGCGATGCAGGTGCCTCTGGTCGAGACGGTGGCACCAGACCGCGTGGTTTTCACCTTGAAATTCAAGCCCGTGCCGGGCGGATAAGGTCAGCCCCTGCGCCATCCTCTCCGTTTCCCCGCGACAGCCCAGCCCCCCCATCAGGAGCACCGCCCATGAGCCTTCCCTACACCTCCGCACATGAGGAATTGCATTACGTCGACCGCGCGGGATGGCTTCGTGCGGCGGTGCTGGGCGCCAATGACGGGATTGTCTCGGTCTCGTCGCTGATTGTCGGCGTCGCCGCCGCCGACCCAAGCCCTTCGGCGGTTCTGGTCGCCGGAGCGGCCGGGCTGGCCGCTGGCGCCATGTCCATGGCCGCAGGGGAATATGTCTCGGTCAGTTCGCAATCCGATGTCGAACGTGCCGACATCGCGCGCGAACGGCAGGCGCTGCTCGACACCCCCGAAGCCGAAGAGGCAGAGCTTGCCTCCATCTACGAAGCGCGCGGCTTGTCGCCTGCGACAGCGGCGCTTGTGGCGCGGGAACTCACGTCAAAAGACGCGCTGGCCGCCCATACGCGCGATGAATTGGGCCTGTCCGAGGTGCACAGCGCCAACCCGCTGCAAGCGGCCTTGGCCTCGGGGCTGACCTTCACATTGGCCGCCGCCGTGCCACTGGCCGCCGCTGTTCTGGCGCCCACCGCCCACATCATCCCTGTCGTCGTCGGCACCACTCTGCTGAGCCTTGCCGCGCTTGGCGCGATCGGTGCCATGGCGGGCGGCGCGCCGAAACTCCCCGCCACGGCCCGCGTGCTTTTCTGGGGCGCCGCCGCCATGGCCATCACCGCCGGTGTCGGCTGGATCTTCGGCGTCAGCGTCTGATCCGCAGGCGGCACCAAGCCGAACACACAGCGCAGCGCGTGGCCTTCACCAAGACGCGTCCGACCTGCGCCAAGGCCCTTCCCGTCCTGCGCCCCCCAACCTTTTGACAGCTGTGGCCCCATCAAAGGGCCACCCGCTGCCCCCGGATCAGAAGCGCAGCAAAGCTGTGAAAGATCGGGCCGGTGCGCACAGCCCCCACCCAGCCTCTCTGCGCGAACCCGCCTGTGTCAGGCGAAACGAATGTAAGTCGGGGCATAGTTACTGCCAACGTCGCAATATTATTCAATAAAATCAATGCGACATTTGTCTTGGGTGCAAAGGTTTTTGCTACTCGGGGCAAAGGTTTGACAGGCGCCAAAGGAATGCAAAAAGGGTCCGCAATTGCGGACCCTGTGCGATGGTCGAATCTTTGAGTGCGAGCAGTGGGCTACGGACTGTCCCTGTCGCCGGTTGCCTTTTGCCGATATCCTAGGACGTCCGTCACCAGAACCCGAATTGCATCCAGCCGGGGATCCGGACGCGCACGCAATCCTGTAATCTTTCCTGACAGCACCGCTGCGATCAATTCGTCCGTTGTCCCACCATGGCGTTGGCACGCTTCACCGACCGAGAGAGACAGCTTGCGCTGTTCATCATTCACCATTGGCAGGGCGTCGATCTTGGCAAGAAGATCATCCAGAACGCGCCTTGCGAAAATCACTCCGCGGACCGCACCGGGAGCATCTGCCGGGATGATGGCAGGCAAGATGCCGGCGCCATAAAGGGCCTGGGTTTGGTTCTGGGTGCCGCCGATGTATTCTGGAACCTTGGCCAAGGGGATCGCATCCTCGTAATCCGTCACCAATTGCTCGACATCCTTGACCGGAAAAACAAGGCGTCCACTTTCGGCGTCTGTTGCTCCTTCTGGCACTAGGCCCAGCTTCTGCATCAGCCGCGACATGCGGCGTCGATCAACCTTCAGGGTAAGAGCCAAACTTTTCACGGAATGCAGGCGCCGTTCTGTCACCACCTCGCCAAGCAGCCTTTCACCTTGCATATATGCATCGTGGTCCAGGATGTGTTCACGAAGAATCGTGCGGATCTGCCCCGGAGCAATGAGCTGCGAACGGCGGTCGATCCAGTCATAGAGCATTCCATACATCGCGAAAGGACCTGCCTGAACTGCCGAAGCGAGAGCTTTTCGCCTGATGTCACTCAATGCCGCATAAACCGCATCATGGCCTTGTTCATAGATGCGAAAACCAGTTTCAAGGGCAGCACTTCGTTCAAGTCGTGTCAGTTTCCCCGGGCGGATATCCTGACCATGATCAAGAACCATGCCGAGATGCTCTGAGGCGTTCAGCACCTGTTCGATGCTTTGGCCCTCGAGCCAACCGGCGGCTTGCGCCATGCCCAGGCGAGCATGTAACCATGTGACATGTCGGCCAACATTGACACTGACCGCCGACATTTCGGCGAGTTCGCGGCCTCCGGCCTGATCTACGGCATCCTGGATATTCTCTGTCCCCTCTTGGGAAACTTCCACCAGGGTAGATGCATGCTTCAGGCAGATCACAATTGACCCAAAGCACCAGCCAAGTCGGTGACGCCATTCTTCGGGCGGGCCATCTTCTTGCAAGCAGTGCGGGCAGAACTGTCGAACACGCGATGCCAGACCAGTGCGGGAGTAGTCTTCCCCGCGAAATACATTGTGACGGGATAGCGCTCGCACCGTGCCTGCCAGAAGAGCTTTCGGATCCTCCCCCACCGCCGCCGCGAATGTCGCAATATCCTCGGTGTGACCCGCCGCGAAGCGTGAAGGCTTCAACCCGCAATCTGCAAGCAGGCGACCGGCAGGCTGTCCGGTGTGCAGCATGGAGAGGCGAGTTGCATAAGACTGCACCGTTTCCGTCGGATCGTAAGGCACATGGGGAGTAAGCATCTTGACCATCACCCGCGGTGTTCGAGAAGTTTGCGAAGATCCGGCCAGGCGCCAGAGTCAAACGGGGTTGGCTCGCCATCCATACCGCCCTGCAAAAGCCAGGTTCGCCGTGCGTCATCAAGCGTCACCGCAGATCTGCCATTGACCAAGGCCCGGCGGATCGTTGCCTTCGCGAAGGCGATGGATCGGCCCAAACCTGCCTTCTGCGAAAAAACAATGCGTTCGGCAAAGAACGGATCGTCGGGAGGCAAAAGGTCAAGCTTGTTGCAACAAACCTCGATGAACCGCCTCAGGCGTTGCATGTCGGCCCCACCGACCAGAACACGCTGCAGGCGCTGACGCAAACGGTAGCGCCTAAACGTCTCCGGATCAGACGCAATGCGGTCTTCCAGCTGCGGCACGCCGGACAGAATGACAGCGACTGCCCCCTCCCCCTGCAGCAAGTTCTTAAGCGCCTGTAGAGCACCCGCACTGTCGCGGCCGGTCCCGCCCCGCAAAAGGTGGTGGCCTTCATCGATCCAGAGGAGTGCCACACCGAGTAGCTTGAGGCGATGACGGACGATCCACCAAGCTTCATGCGCCTTGGTGCGCTCGGACAGCCGCGTGTAACCAGTTTTGACCAGGATGTCAGACGCAAGGCTCTTGATAGTTGCCTCTGGTGCAACGGTGATATGGATGTAATTTCCCGAGGTCCCATCCGTCATCAATGCCAAGGACGGCACCGCCGATAGATTGCGCTCAATCATTACCGACTTCCCATCTCCAGAGTCGCCGATCACCTGCATACCGAGCGTTTCGCCGTTCAGAGGATCTCTCACGGCAAGCGGCAAAAGGCTGCCATCGGCGCCGACTTGCAGGATTTCAGTAAGGAATTCCTGAAAATCGTCATCGCGGGCGTTCTTGAGATAGCGCGCGATCAACCAATCAGTGCGCCCCTTCAAGTCTTGGGCCGCGGGTGGATCGGCAACGGCGGTGAGTGTATTGAGTTCGGTCATTGGCATCATTCCATGAGGTCCTCGTCATTTTCGGCGGACGCCGCACTGGCTGATCGCGCATTTGGCGCGGAGAGCATCAAAGGGGAAGAAGAAGAGGCGGCGATGTCGTCGGCACTAGGCAGCTCCACGATGTCTTCCAAAAGACCGAGAGGCTCGGATGCGTCAAAGGAACGCTCAGCAGTCGACATGAACCGCAGAAAATCTGCCTCATAGCGGTCGTAGGTCGCGTCATTGACGATGATGGGAAGTAGGCCACGAAGCGCCTTGTTCCGATAGGCTGCGACATCAAGCTCTGACACGGCGCGAGCCATGACCCTTTCAGAGCGGTCCCGTTCTCCCGCCAAATTGAAGCGAACCATCATAAGATCGTCGAAAGACTTCCCGACCCACTCTGGGTCTGATGCGGTGACATTCATCCACCGGTCCGGTGCGACCTTGACCGAAATTGTGCCAATATCGTGCGGCCACCAAGCCACCTCCAACACCTTTGGTTGCAATGGAGGAGCAAGGAAGATGCGTGCCAACTCGTCCGTCTGATACCGAATGTTCATCATTGTGATACCGCCGGGTCCAAGAGTGCGATGACGACGAATACCAAACACCCGCCGCATTTCTTCACGCGACACGCCCTGCAATTGCGAGACCACCTGTGATTGCGCCCAAGCTTCGGCAGGCGTCCGGTTCAATAGTCCGGGATGCTTTTTGTTGTGGTAGAAGTCGACAATCCAACGGACGAGCCACTGCAGAAACTCATCGAGATCCAATGAAGCGCGAGCAGCTGGATCATTCTCACCCCTCTGAACCACGTTACTGAAAGTGCGACCCGAAAACCGCTGCGCAAAGCCAGAATGGATGGTCCTAAAAAGGCGTTCGATGAAAGGCCTGAGCCAAGGCATCTTCGCGGGAGCGCCAAGATTGGTGATGCCAAGGTCCGCGAGAAGTGCATAGGTTTCTTCGGTTAAATAGTTAGGCCCCCGATCCATCACGATCATTTCGGGCCGGCCATGCATGTTCCAACGTTCATGTGCGCCGACCGCATCTGAGATCGGCGCTTTATCTAAGAAAATCATTTCCACTGTATCGCGGAGTAAAGCCCTAGTATCGCCGGCAGAAATCTTCATTCCGACAATGCAGCGCGTGTGGACATCGATAGCCGCAGACATCGTGACGCGCCTTGGCGTGCCATCGAGGCCAAGCATCGCGCGTTCCTCAGGACGGAGCCAGTCCCACACGCCGACGGCGTTCAGCAAGACCATCAGATCGAATGTGTAGTCGTCGATCTCTACCCGGGCGAGCGCACGCTCTGCTTGGACTCCCACGCCGAGGGCGTGCATGTCACGATATGCCACCTTTAGCCCGCGCGTCCGAATGGCGTGATCGAGAGGTGCCATCGCCTTGATGGTTGCGTTTATGTAGTCATATCTGGGGGTGTTCAAAAAAGGTCCAGGTGGGTTTGATCGCGATGCATTTTCGTTGTGAACATTGAAAACTGCTCGCACGCTCGAGACGATCGACGCAATGGAGCAGCGTTCCTGGTCCAGACGCTGGTTGATAACCGACTGAGCAAGTTCGCGCTCGGCATCGCTATAACGGCGGTCACGGTTGCCTGAGGTATGGTAGCGGTCAAAAAGTGCGTTTTGTCCACCATTCTGATACTGGGAATACCAAGTATAGATGTTGGCTGCCGATTTCGGCGGGCTGGACTGTGTGCCGATGTTTATCACCGCACCGCCACGCTTGCCGGCAGCCCCAGCCTTTTGCACAAGAAATCGGTTATAGTATATCGTTCCGAGAGCCAGGATGCGGTCAACGTTCGCACGGAAACCAGCGCGACTTTCTGCGACCACACCTTCTGAAATCAGCTGTTGGGCCGCTTCGACATAAGCGAGGCGGAACCTCATACGCCCTACCTCAGCTTCGGTGCGATGGCTTCGATCTCGCGAACCATCGCAGGCTGCTGCAGATGGACGCCGGACTATGGTCAAGCGCCCGTGCATATCGTAGCGACAGAAATCGTCATTCGAAATCGTGTCGGATATAGCGTGCAGGATTTCGCCAGTTTCAGGGTCAACCTGCTCCTCCCACAACACCAGACAGGAAGTGCTGCGCAACTGCACCACCTTGCCACGGCGATTATTCAGCTCGAAAGTCGTGCCCTCCTCGACCGGGACCTGAGCCAATACTGAAAAGCTTCGGGTGTCCCGTTTCATTGGCAAACGACCATATCGTTGGCCGCGACCAACGCGGACAGCGCGATCCGTTCCTTACGCAACAGCTTCAACCCTTGGCCATGAATGGCGCGTGCGACACCGAAAAGCGTCACACCGGCACTACGGCCTTCGGTCAGAAGATGTTCTACCGTAACCGGTCCAGGAAGCTTCTTTCGAATCTCGCGAATGGCTTCGTCCTCGCAGAAGACAGGGCGCCGCGCTGCATGGAACAGCTTCGCATTGAACAGATCCACCGGGTTGATATTTTGCTCCGTAACGATGGCCAACTTGTCGATCACGGCAGGGACAGCTGCTTGTGCAACTGCCTGCATTTCAGCGCGAAACTCTGGCTTCTTGGCGATGTGAGAAGGCTTGACGGCAATCCCGATGCGCAAGCCATTTCGAAACGTGGCGCGGTAGTCGAGATAATGGTGACCGATGTCACCATTCGCCTTACGAAACGCAACCGGTGCCAACTGCTCCTGTAGGTCTACGAAACCCGGGAGATAAACCGTGCAGATTGCCGTTGTGAACTCGAGGAAGCTCGCAAAACCAACCCGCTGTGGCTTTTCGATGCCAAATACGAATTCACCTACGAAGTGGCCCTGCGAAGACTTTGGAATTGGAAGCACGGCTCGGCTCTTGGCCGGCTCAGGCAGGTAATAGGTGGCAGCCACTGGCTTCATCAGAAGTCTCCGTTCGACAATAGGGCGCCAGCCCTGCCCCGGACACCGGTGCAGGCTGAAGCTGTGGAAAGTCGAGAAAACCGCTTGCACTCTTCTGACGAGAGCTCACCTTAAAGGCAGATCATACGGGTTCGCCCGACACCTTTTGCCCGGCCTTGCGCCGGGCTTTTCTTTGGTGATCGTGGTTTGTGTGGAAGTTTCCTTCTGATGCTTTCCGATGCCCTAAGGATTCCGAGTCACCGCGAAAATCGAAACCCCAAAAATTCCTCTATCCACAGGTAAGATGCCGACTGCCCGATCTCTCAAGTGCATGTTTACGAAAAACTATTTCGCATACTCAGGCGCGTCTGGGGGCCCTATCAAAGCAAATACCTTGCCAAAGGCAGCATTGCGGTAGCGAAGATGCACCATTGATTTCAATGCCAGCGCGGAAGTGATTCCAGCACCAACGCATGATCGAGACGCCGTGTCACTGTGCGTAAATTCGGGACCACCCCCCGCGAGATCGCGGATGCCAGCGCGTGGTTCACCGCATCGATCGACATCTCTTGAAGCCCGCGCCGCCGTCCCTCCCGGTCGGCGAACGCCTGCAACTGCGCCAACGTTAGATTTTGGAGACGCACCACTGTGCATCTATTGATCAGTGGGTCAGGGAGGACGTTCATGTCGTTTGACGTCAACACCCAGCCGATCCAGCTCATGTCGAACGGCAAGCGCAAAGTAGGGCAGTTCCAAGACGCTGCGCTAGATTTTTCCAGAAACGGCAAAAGCGCCTCGGCAAGCCCAAATGACGCATCCTTTGACGATCTGGCGGTGCCCGCTTTGTCAATCTCGTCGATGACGAAGATCGGATTTGCGCCCTTGGTTCTCAGGATCAGATCAAGCGGTCGGCCGATTATGCTGCCACTCCAGCCTATCTGTAGTCCCGTGATTCCGAAAGATGCCTGCTCGCCCGTCGCATCAAAGACTATACCTTCCACGCCTAGGAGCCGCGCAAGAGCGCGGGCCCAACTCGATTTCCCGATTCCTGGCGGTCCATCAAGCAGCAAGGGCTCAAGGCGGAAGCCGATCTCCCCCGAGACAACCGACCGACGCATTGCATTCCAAACGGCGGTCGTGGCTTCCGCCATCCAGGGGAAATCGGCATGCAGAGACGCCGCAAGTTCGTCAGCCTTGTCTGGCGTGGCTATGCCAGCGACGGTTGCCCCGCGACTAAGCTGCTCAACCCGGGCCAAATCCTCCTTTGATAGATGCGCGAGACGGCTGTTTCGCGCATGATACGCCGCGATACGCTCGGCCCAAGTCCGGATGCGCCGTCGAACGCTCGCTGGCACGTCGCTGCTTACAGCGGGAGAGTCCCAGCCCGACAATGGATCTGTGCCCGTGCATGCCTGACGCGGCGCCAAAGTGTCGGTGACCGACCGAGATCGGAGCTTCTGCCAGTGCGCGATCAGCCGATCAAAGATGGCTGCTTCCTTCATGGCGGGATCAGGAAATGGGACAAGGACGAACGGGATACGTGATGCTTTGGTCATACCGGATGCAAGAAGCTGACGCCCGAAGCGCATGCCTCGGACGGGGTTATGGATAACGTGGTCGCGTTAAGAATCGAGCGCGGGTTCGGCGCGGTAACAATCACGCGGAACCAATAAGATCAAGAAAAATTACCTGTGAGACGACGGATTCCCTTATTTTACGAAAATCGATATAAATATACTGCCCTTCACCCTGTGCGAAAAACCATAGATCCAACATTATTCGCAATGCTCATATTTTATGAGATATGTAAACTTCAGACATTGAATTGGGTCGAGATAGAGCGTTGCACCCGATTACTAAGGTGGTGTCGTTCCCATATTGCTCTGATTCCACCGCTGAAAATACCAGTTGGCTATCCGTGCTTGTCAGGCCTCTGCGGGTCTTTGGCCTATTCTATGGCAAGGGTCTGAAGTCAGAAAATCGCACACAGCATCAGTATTCAATTCTCACAGGTCTACAGCGGATGAACATTTTTTCGCATCGCTCCCCTGATACCGCAAATTCTCTTTAAAGGCAGGCCTGCGAATCCCTGTTTTGAGGCGGAGAAGAGCGACGGAATGCCGCCGCCAGCCTCGGCTTCATCACCCGATGCAAGTCAGTAAGAAAAACCAGTGGAAGCATTGCAGATAAGATCGTAGCGGATGGCCTCATGGATCAAATTAACAAGTCCTAGACCGTTGGGCGGAGGCGATAGACAAGCTTTCGATGTGCGCCTCAAGCCTGGGAAGGCGCCTGCAAAACGGACAAGCAATTGCATCAACACCTAGGATCAACCATGCGAAAAAACTTTGCGAAATATTTTTTTCGCATTTTCAAGCAATAACAATATGTTAAATTACGATATGTTTGCATTCCGCGCAGACCTAGGCTATCATTCTTGCGCGCAAAAGCCAGACCCAAACCAGCTACGTGCCCGAGCTCTCGGTGTATGCCGTTTGCACATCTTGTATAGCCTACCAATAACCGAGTGATTGCTTCACGCGCAAATACCTGTATGCCGCATTATAGGATCGTCATGTCTACGTTCTTTGCTACACATTGCCCTTGCGTATCGCATGACGCAACTGCTTATCCAGTTGACCACCGCGTCTTGTTTCGTCAGCCTTTGTCCTTTGCCTGTGCCCTTTGTCTGGATGTATGGAAAAGTCACTTTGATGCGCAAGCTTGTTGGAAGTCAAAATGACCGATCTAAAGATCCTGATATCGTCCGCTGAAGAAAATGAGTGGGTTTGACATGCTTTTACGGCAGCAATCCCTGGTCCTGATAGAGTCGAGCTTGCGTCAGCCCCATTTTTCAAGGCTTGGTAGATCTGCCATTACAGTCAGACTTTATTCTTATTTGGCGTGGTGGAATCATATCCGAAGTTTGATAGTGCTGTTATTTCCTCCTCACCGCTTATTACACTTTCTGAGGATTTGACTTGGGCACGCACGGTCTCTCGCTTTTATGAGCTCGGCTCATATTTGAAGGCTAATAGAGAGGTGGAGCGCCTGGAGAGCCCCATCTCGAAACACTATGGTTGGCCCACACTTGAGATAGGGGATGCGCGCGATCTGCTATCTATTATGGCGTCGCGTTTTCGACGAACCATCAATTAATTTGAGTGAATGCAAAATATGCTTTTAAATCCTTACCAAAACCAAAAGGTCTGATCATGCATGTTCTGGTTACCGCTGACCTCCATCTTGACACTTGGCAACACGCTGCGCGGGACCCCTTTTCGTCGGCCTTGCCGGCCTTGGGCGCGATTGACGTTTTGATCGTGGCGGGAGACCTTGCCGACAATCCGATCCGAAACTGGCCAATGGCGCTCTCTCGACTGTCCATGCTCATGGATCCAAGCAAAATCTACATCTTGCCCGGAAACCACGACTACTATCACTTCAACGTCTCTGGAGATGAACGGCTCCAAGGGATGGTCGAGTCAGCAGGTATGAACTGGGCCCAAAAGGCTGTAGTAGAGATCGACGGCGTGCGTTTCTTATGCGCGACACTCTGGACTGATTTCCGCCTCTCAGGCGATGAGGCTGCCGCAAAGCATGCTGCAGGGCGTGCGATGAATGATTACCAACTCATCACGCAAACCGCAGCAGGTGACCGGCTTTTGCCACAGCACACCGCTGCCATCCATGTCGATCATCTGGTTTGGCTGACCGCAGAGATTGCTCGGCCGTCTAGCGGTCGCACGATTATCATCACCCATCACGGGCCGAGCCCTTCTGCCAGCGGACCTATTGATCAGATTACACCAGCGTTTGTTTCAAACCTCGATGACTGGATCCTACATCACAAGCCCGATTGTTGGCTGTTCGGCCACACCCATCGACGCCTGACTGGTAAGGTTGGCTCGACCCCGATCATCAATGTCAGCCTCGGCTATCCAAGCGAAGTTCCCGACGGTGATGTCGCTGACATCTTATTGCGAGGACGGCTCGACACCCGGGCAACGCAGCTGTTGAACAATGCGCCATAACCAAAAATGAGGTCTGCCTGCCATTGCCAGCCATCCTCATTCTCAAGGAACCCATTGCAATGCCCATTCTGGTCATCGCCGATCTTCATCTCGACATGTGGCTTCACGCCGGGCGTGATCCCCTCATTGCCCTATCGCCGAACCTGCTGAGCGCACTGGACGGGTTGATCATCGCCGGTGACCTTGCCAACAAGCCTAAAGTCCGTTGGCCGCACATGATCCGACACCTTGTGCAGCATGTTCCAGCGGAGCGGATCCATGTGCTCCCAGGCAATCATGACTTTTATGATTTCATCTTGGACGGCGAAGATCGGCTGGCGGAGATCTGCGCCGCTGAAGGTGCAAACTTTGCTCAAAAATCATCGATAATCATCGGCGATACCCGCGTGTTGTCCTGCACTCTCTGGACCGACTTTGCGCTGCACGGCGACCCCGTCCGCGCGATGATGGTCGCGCAGCGCGACATGAACGACTATCGATACATCCGATCCGACGGTGCAGGGTTCAAGCGGATCAGGCCGTCAGATACCTCTTTTCTACACGCAGACCACCAGACTTGGTTGGAGGGGCAGCTTTCTACGCCCTTTCCCGGCAGAACCGTCGTGGTAACTCACCATTGCCCCCACCCTGACCTCATCGGTGAGCGCCGCGGCGACTTGGATGCCGCCTATGGCTCCAACCTCTTGCCTATGATCGAAAGATTTCAGCCCGATTTGTGGCTGTTCGGACATACGCACTGGCGCGTTGAAGCGATAGTTGGTCGGACACTGGTGAAGAACGTTTCATTGGCCTATCCAGGCCAAGTCCCGGTTGAAGAAGAGGAAGGCATCCTCCTGCGTGGCCTGTTAACCGAGGTCACGGCGTGAAACGGCTCTTCGTTGATCAAAACTTTTGAGCAGGACCTTCTTTGTCGGCTGGGTGAGGCTGCTCAAGTTGTCTGCGCCACACCGAAGGTTTGGTCATCTTCCCAGACAACCACAACAGCCGTGACAACCGTGATCGCAACGACGCTCGCGGCCCAAAGTAGACCTTCACCTTCAAGATCGGACACCGCATGCAGCTTCGCCGAAGCGGACATCTGGGCGCAAACGCAGCATTCGCGACCCATACAGCTTGCACTGCATGGACCTTCTTCACGGAAATGATAAGAAAGACTCGAGACCAGTTCGAGTAGAGCTATTCAGGGCAACGACTTGTCGAATGTGAAGCGCCAACACTACGTTCCACAGTTCTTGCTAAGAGGATTTGCGGACGACGACGAAAAGTTAAGTGTTTTTACGCGCGGCGAGGGGCTGTCGTTTCGGGCCTCCCCGAAGGATGTCGCATGTCAGCGCTACTATAATGCAGCCAAGCTCGAATCTGGCGAAATTGATACTCAGACCATTGAGAGGGAATTAAGTCAAATTGAAGATTCAGGATCATCTGCGATTCGTGCGTTGCTATCTGGAGCTAAACCCACGGCCGAACAACGTGAAGCTTTTGCATTATTCCTGACGTCGCAGGATTTTCGTTCACCGCGGCGAAGGCAAGAATATGCTGATATGCTGCTTGGCATCGAACATCATAAGTTCGGCAGAGATACGGTAAAATCTGTAGAAAGCTTCGTTCTTGCAGTTACTCAAGCATCAGAACGAAGTGACGAGCTTGATGTCACAAAGCTATCGGACAAGAGCGAACTGAGAGTAGAGGCAGACGGGACAATCTCGATGAGCATCGAGGCTACCATTTGGTCTTTATCAGCCGCCAAGCATTTTGCTCCTGTAGTATCGGAAATGAACTGGCACCTCTTCCGCGCGCCGCGAGGTAAAAGCTTTATTACCTCCGATAGCCCTGTGCAGTTATATGAGAGTCCGGAGACACTCGAAAAATTCAACGGGCCGGCATACTGGCGGCAGGGTAGCTACATTTCTTTCCCTTTGACCTCTGACGCATGTTTCCTGGCAAGTCATCGGAGCAGGTCCAACGGAGTAACACTGCCTCCACATTTTTCAGTTAGGGAGGCAAAAAGTTCCGATGTTCACTTCTTTAATCAACTGCAACTGGCCGGGTGCTTGAACCAGATATACGCCACCTCGGATTATTCTTGGCTACACAAGAAATGCGCTGACCTTCCGAAGCGCAAAAGCAACCTAAGCTTTATGCCCGTGAACGCAGATGGGAGCCGTATTTCTGTCGTTGCCAAGCGCTGAAACAGCAACATACTCCCATCTCGCGCCTGAGGGCAGGCGAACGCCCGTGAAGAGACCTGAGCATGTTTTACTCAATCGGCGAAAAGGGTTCCGGCCGCCGAATGTGCCGGATTCGCCTGGAGCTTCGCGCGTTATGGGATTGCTCAATCAGCTGGGCTCTGTTGCAACAGAGCCATGGCGAGCAGGTCGTCGCGGCCGAGGGCCTCTTTGGTGGCGATTGCCATCGGGCTTGGCTGATCGCGGTCAAAGCCATGGTTGGTGATCGATTTGGGCTGGTCGAGGACGAGACTGGGGACTATGCGCCGCGGGTCTGCGTGGTCTAAGAAGGCGCGAGATTTTGACGGAGGCTATTGATGTTTGAGGGTTTCATCGCGTGGTTAACCGAGGCGAATGGAAGGCTGTCGTTCTTCGTCGTCCCAGTAGAAAAGGCGGATGAGGGCTTCCCCTGGACTGAAGCGATCGCCGCGGGTTTGGCCACTATCGGCTCGGCAGTTGTGGCGCTTCTTGTCTTATACCTGACAATCAGGGTGGAGAATAAGAGACGCCACGATGATGAACTCAAGGCGGAGGCCGCTGGAGCGATGAATGCCTACAGTAAGATTTCTCGGTATGCCAATAATATACTGGCAGTAAAGAATGCCATTGATCAGCAATACGCCGATATAAGGCGAGAGGGCGATGAGCTGGAGAACCCCTCGCAAGTCGTGGGGCCGATCCCGGGAAGGTTTGTTGAGCCCGAACGTCTAAAACCCGATGAGTTCAGGTTCCTGTTGACCAAAGAGAATTTCCTCATTGTCGGGGAAATCGAAGACCTCGAGGCGTCATGCGTCCTCATGATGAGCCTGGTGGAAGAGTATTCGAAGATGCATCTGGATACGCAGAAATGGCTGGATGATATGCCGCATGCAGACCGGAAAATTGAAGGTATGATCGCCTCTGACATGATCCCGACTGCAATGAAGGGTCGCCTGGATCGCCGTGTTGCTCAGATGAACATTCTGATCGTAAATGTTATCCGCATTGCCGAGCAGCAGGATCCGTCACCGAAGCAGGTAATGGAGCACTTTATTGCGGCCGCTGTTGCGTCACCTTTCGGTAAGTATTTCCCAAAAATGGAGCTGGCTTAATCTGGGTGTGGAGATTGGTGTCTTCGCCACCCGACACCGCACCATTACCCGACCGTCATCCTCAGGATCGACGATGTCGAAGTTACGGCCGTCGATAACGACTTGCGCGCTATGCAGGTCATTTTCAGGGTCCGTTAGACCGGCAGCAACAAGCTGAGCTCGGCGGAAAGTCGAGATGCGCAAAGGGCATCCAGGCCACGTTGCACGGTCCTATCCGAGGGTGAAGAGGCGGCCGTTGTGGCGTCCGGACGCCAGACACTCCTCCCATTATCCGCCTGTCTTAAAGCGCATTAGCTCTCGATGCGTCTCGATACGCGCGGCGCGAATGGTGGCTTCCTTGTTTTATGCGTTCACCACGCTGCATTGCCGCATGACCGGATTCCGCCCTTCGCGAAGATGGAGACGCGTTCGGCCCACACCGAACCTTCAAGGGCAGCGGGCTGGACGACCGCTCTAGACACATAGTGGTCCCTCGCCGTGTCGGTCGTGGCCGACAAGTTCATGCATCCAGCCAGTCGAGCCGTGCGCACAGTGCGCTGTGGGCCGACCCTCAGTTGCCTACCGCTTTTCGGAATGGCATTGTCGAGGAAAGGCACCACAGCAGCCAGCTGGAACAGCCTTGATAGTTTGGCGCACAAAGGTTGAAGAATTTTGGATCTATTTATTCCACAGCTATCCGAAAAAAGGCTCCATCCAAGCTTTTGCATCATCTGTTCAGATCCTGCCTACGCAAAGGTCAAACCTATCATACAAAATTGGGGAGCTGGCCTCCTGGAGCGCCGGGGGGAGGGTAAAAAGTTTCTGAAAGAGTTTCAATCCACATTCAATTCGTCGATGTGGGAGCTTTACCTCAATAGAGCGTTCCTCGACATGGGATGCGTCGTCGATTTCGACAAGCCTTCACCGGATTTCTTCGTGCAAGGGCCCGGAAACTATGAATTCAACGTGGAAGCTGTAGTATCTGACGATCCGAAGCAAGAGAAGCAGGAGGAACCATTCAATCACGCGGCGTTCAGAAAGCGTGGCGCGCTCAAGCTAGCTGGAAAAATCAGGGACAAGTTGCAAATTTTTCGAGGATCGAATGGAAAGAAATACCCATATTCCTCGATGAGCCATGTGCGCGATCGCCCGTTCGTAATTGCGATTGCTCCCTTCGACAACGAGCTTTCACTAACACAGAATAATGAGATCATCAACATGGTCCTTTTTGGCTTGACACCTCCGATGTTAGAAGGACCTGAACGAGGAAGGCAAGGTAAGATAAGGTCGATCCTAAAGCCTTCTGGGGCGAAAGTTGAAATGGGAATATTCACGAACGATTCGCACAAAGAAATAAGTGCGGTATTCTTTTCCACGACCGGAACCTTCGGAAAGGCCGTCGTTGAAAGCCAGATTGACAGGATTGTCCGTTCGACCCGCTATCGAGTGATTGAAAAAAGTAGAATTGGACCCGAATCGCAAGAATCGAGTATCGGGACAGAACGGATTAAATCCGCTGGGCTGGACTACTTACTCAGGCAGCGCGAAGAGGGAGCAGATCAGATCGGGGGCGCAGATATTCATATCCAGCATTCGTCGCTTCATCGTGAAACTCATCTGGACGGGCTTCAGGTCTACTTCAATCCATACGCAGAAGTGCCTTTTAATAAAAATTTTCCATGGCCCACAGAGGTCGCTCTCAATTACTTCGACACCGAAACAGCGGCTCACATTCAAGCGCATCCTGACGGTGCGCTCGTTTCAAGACAGATTTATGCCCCAGATCCCGCGCACCTCATCTCTTTACTCAGAAACTACGGGTTTGTTTGATCGTTCTTTGCTTTCTCAGGTTTCCAGACAGATGCCGTGTCCTGACATTGGATTCCGCGCCAGGGTAGATCGGTTGAACACGGCCCAGAACGGACATGTTTGGCCGCTGCAATGAGTGACGGCTTCCGATCGTTGTTTACCGGATGCAGCGGTTGGCATGAATGGCCCTTTTTGATAATTTTCCTCGGGTCCGCAGGATGTCGATCTCTAGAACTTGGTCGGGCATCCCTTGGTGCGAGCGGACCGACCGTCGATAACGGCCGCGCGTCATAAACCAGCCCGGCAATTTTTCACGACGGCAAAATCGTGAAGTCGTCGGGTGAAATGCCATAAACGCTTGCGAAAATTCTATCCGCCCATCCCTTGATCTCTTCCGTCGCGCCATCAGGACGCAGCCAACGGAAGTCATAGGAGAATGGGCCGGGGCGCGTGATCCATTGATATGTAAAGTCATAGAGCGCGTGCCCATTGTAGAACTTTTGGAACCGGTCCATGACTGCCGCCTCATTAAGGCTTGTGCGCAGCACCGGAACGATGGTCGCGTCATCCGCGCGATCGATGAACATCGGCGATTGTCGGGAGAAAAGCCCTGTAAAGTCTTCGCTTGTGCGGAGACCGGCCATGTGCGCTCCCGGCCAACACAACATGTGCGGGAAGAGTGCCTTGTCTCTTGCGAATGAAGCAAATTGCCCGAAAAGAACCTGAAGGGGCTGGTTTGTCGCTTCGGCTCGCCCTGCATCATGATCGGCAAGACATGCGGCGAAGGCGGGGCCGTTCTCTACCCACCGGTTAATTTCCCGCACAATGGCTAACGGCGTGCGCGTCTTGAGAGCCTCGCAGAGCTTCGTGCTCACATCTACATATTCGCTTGCGCTGTATTGTGTGATTGCGGTCCGCATCTCGGGGAACTGAAGTCTCAGAATTGTAGACAGGTAGATGAACCGCATGCCTGGATCGACATCGGTTATAAAGAACCGCGGGTCATGAATTGGAAAAGGAAAAGTCTCGGCCGGATTGATAGCTATGTCGCAAACGAGCAAAAAAAGAGCAACTGTCGGGTGGTCGATGGTGTCAGGGCGCGCGAACTCAGTTCGCTTGAGAAAGTCCTCAAACGCGGCAATGTAGACCGGCGCCATCATCCCAAGGCGCTCGGCATCGTCCCATTCGAATGCCCCGCCCGTGGCGAAGTGCAGATACTGCAATTGTGCGAACCGTGCCTGACCCTCGAAGATATGGTAAGCGCCGATCGGTGACAGCTCAATTGGTGAGCCGCAGTAGAAGCCGGGTTCTTTTTCTTCCCGGAGCTTTGTTAATTCCGACTGCCAAGCGCGCGGATCGGGCATGAACTCATGGTTCCTGTCAAACAGGCTGGAGAGGGCCACTACGCCGTTGCTAAGCGCGATGCTGTAGCAATGCGCCAGGCTTTCGAACATTGGATTATGAACAATTCCAGTAGCGCGCTCCGGATTGTGGCGAGATACCTGTAGGCATTTATATCGAACTGATTATTAATAATGATGTTCGCCGTTGCGCTTGGGGAAGCCATATCACGGGATCCAGGATTTTCCTCCACCCAGCGGCGAATGGACTTAACTGGCCCCACCTGCTCCAGAAATCGCCGAAGATGTGTGAGATTTGCGTGGGTCTGCGTCGGATAGCTCAAGCTCAACATAAAGCCGCAGGTGCTGCCGATATGCTGCCACCAGTGGATGGTTTCGTGCAGATAGGTTGAGAATGCTTGGATCTGATCGCGCGTCGATTCTGAGGTAATTGCAATGCCTTGGGGTAGGCTTGCGATCAGGTCATGGACCTGAGGTGAGAGCCGAATTACAAATCGCTGACCATCATATAGGCCGTGCGCGTCCAGCACCGCGTTGAATCGGGTTTGAGGTATAAGATCTCCGAGGCTCGTATCGAGGAGTAGGGGATTGAAATCTCGCATTTAAATGTTCCACGCTTGTTACGTATGTTCAATAATAGACCGAGGGTGGTCGGACAGTCTTGGATGCGAAGTTTAGCGAACCTCTGCTTTCTCCCCTTCTTCTCGGGCCGCTCGCGACAGCCGCAGAAGTCGAGTTCCCGCTGAGATCTGCAACGAAGTTCGGATATCAGACCTTGCTGCAAATCGCAGCGAATGTCCGCATCCCGCCCCTTGCGACGATCCAGGCCATAATCGACGTGTTCGGCCCTTAGCCGCCGATCAGGATGACTACTGCACCGCGTTGCGGCCTCCCAAAACAGGTCATTCAAGAATACTGTGGTTTTTTTGGGCTTAGATTTTCAATTATGCGAGCTAAGCAGTAAGCGGTGTTTTGACGCCACGGGGCGTTAGCTTTTGCGGAATGGGATGACGTTGTCACCGCGCATGAATGCGATTGCGCCTTCAGCCTCGATGGCTTGGATCGCCGTATTGCGAGCATCTTTGTCGGACGTGAACTGGTCATCCCAGACGTGGCTGGTTCCTTCGTGGTCGACCACTTCGAGCGTCCAGGTCTTGTCCTGTTCGAGGCGATAGATTTCGATGGAGAAGGGGAAGACATCGATGATGACGTGCTGGCTCTTTCCGAACGTGACCAGATTTGGTTCGTCTTCGATCATCGGCGGCGCTCCGGGGATACCCGCTCTTGCCAAGCATATTCAGTCGCTTCGCGATCAGTTTAACAACAGGATCGCGACAAACCACAGCAAGTTCAGCATGCAAAGGCTTGAAACAACCCGCGAAACAAGCCTCTTTGGCTGGCTTTCCGTTGCCACCAACGGCTATAGCTTGGCAATACCGCAAGAATGTAGGGGGCGCTCTGTGGAGCAGATCAACAACATCGAAAAACGCCTCTGGGGTTCGGCTGATACCCTCCGCGCCAACTCGAACTTCGCCAGCAACGAATACTTCATGCCCGTCATGGGTCTGATCTTCCTGCGCCACGCTTATTCCCGATTCCTGAAAGTGCGGGACGAGATCATTCCCACGCTGCCCAGCCGGGGCGGTGTGGTCCGAGACCTAACCAAGGAAGACTTCTCCCGCCGCGGCTCCATCTATCTGCGCCCCGAAGCCCAGTTCGACATGCTGGTCAGCCTGCCCGAAGGGCAGAGCGCAGCGACCGCCCTGATCGCCGCGATGGAAAGCATCGAAGGCGACTACGAGACACTCAAGGGCCTGCTGCCCAAGCAGGAATACGCGGAACTGGACGACGAGGTCCTGCGCCAGGTCCTGCGCATCTTCAATGACCCGGCGCTGCAACGGGCTGATGGCGACGTCTTCGGTCGCATCTACGAATACTTCTTGACCCAATTTGCCGACCAGAAGGCGCACGACAACGGCGAGTTCTTCACCCCCGTCAGCATCGTCGAAACCATCGTCAACGTCATCGAACCCACCCGCGGCAAGGTGATCGACCCCGCTTGCGGATCGGGCGGCATGTTCGTTCAATCGGCGCATTTCGTGGAAATGCAGAAGGCCAACCCGAACGAACGCCTGACCTTCTACGGGATGGAAAAGAACCCCACGACCATCCGGCTGGCCAAAATGAACCTCGCCGTCCACGGGCTGGAGGGCGATATTCAGAAGGCGATCAGCTACTACGAGGACCCCCACAAGGACCACGGCCCCTTCGACTACGTCATGGCCAACCCGCCCTTCAACGTCGACGAGATCGACGCCGAAAAGATGAAGGATGACAAGCGCCTGTCCTTCGGCCTGCCGGGTGTCAACAAGGGCGGCAAGGTGTCGAACGGCAACTACATCTGGATGTCGTTCTTCCATTCCTACCTGTCGCCGCGCGGGCGGGCGGGGATCGTGATGTCCTCGCAGGCATCATCCGCGGGCGGGAAAGAGGCGGATGTCCGTCAGGCGCTGGTCAAGACCGGCGATGTCGACATCATGATCGCGATCCGGGGCAACTTCTTCTACACCCGCACCGTGCCGTGCGAGCTGTGGTTCTTCGACAAGGCTAAGCCCGACCATATGCGCGACAAGGTGCTGATGCTGGATGCGCGGCATGTGTTCCGGAAGGTCACGCGCAAGGTCTATGACTTCTCGCCCGAACAGATGCGCAACCTGACGGCCATCACCTGGCTTTATCGCGGGCAGACCGACCGCTTCACCGCCCTTGTGCAGGACTATCTGGAAACGGCGCGGGCTGAGGCTGAGGGGGCGGATTTCACCGACCTTCTGGCGGCTGTTGATGCTTGCGCGGCCTTCTTCGCGACGCATCTGGACGATGCCACCGTGACCGAGGCCGCCCAGCGACTGCGCGCGGATTGTGACGCCTTCGCGATGGCGGCGGCAGACCTGATCGCGGCCCCGGCCGAAATCGGCGCGCTGAATGCGCGGCTGTCGGTGATGCAGCCGGTGGGCGACAAGGCCAAGGCGCTGATCAAGGAAATCGACGCGGCCGCAAAGCTGCTGCAAAAGGCGCAAGAGGCGCTGGTGGCCAAGAGCGAGCGGCAGATCGAGGCGCAGACGAGCGACGCCGCCGCCAAGCGCGTGACGGCAGACGTGCGGAAAGTGGCGGCTGAGGGGAAAAAGCTGCTGGCGGCGGTGGCGGATGCGCGGGTAGCGTTGACGGGCGATCCTGCGGTGCAACTGGTGGTGACGGGCAGCCTGAAACGGTTCCGCTATTTTGAAGGTCAGGCGCATTGGCTGCTGTCGCGCTTCCCCGATGGCGTGCTGCGCGATGTGCAGGGGCTGGTCAAGCTGGTGGATCACGCGGAACTGGCCGCCAATGATTATAGCCTGACGCCAGGGCGCTATGTGGGTGTCGCGCCGGAGGTCGACGATGACGAGTTCGATTTCAAAGAGGCGTTGCGCGAGATTCATCTGGAACTGGACGGGCTGAACCTTGAGGCGGCAGAACTGGCCGATGTGATCGCGAAGAACTTTGAAGAGTTGCTCGGATGAGTTGGCCAACCTATGCGCTTGACGAATTGGGTGTTGTCTCAAGAGGACGGTCGCGCCACCGCCCACGCGATGCGCAACACCTTTACGGTGGTCCGTTTCCCTTCGTGCAGACCGGTGACGTAAAGGCCGCGCCCCTCTACCTCACCAGCTATTCGCAAACCTACAGCGAGGCTGGACTGGCGCAAAGCAAACTGTGGCCAGCCGGAACTCTCTGCATAACCATTGCTGCGAACATCGCGGAAACTTGCATCTTGGGTATAGATGCCTGTTTTCCTGACAGTATTATCGGTTTCGTCGCTGATCCCGGTAAGGCGGATACGACCTTCATCAAGTATCAATTTGACGCCGTGATGCGGGAAAAGATGAAGCGGGTTAGCCAAGGTGTCGCGCAGGACAACCTGTCTCAAGAAAAGCTTCTATCGTTTCGTTTCCCTGTCCCCGACCTCCTCACCCAACAGCGCATCGCGGGGATACTCTCGGCCTATGACGACCTGATCGAGAACAACCGGCGGCGGATCGGGTTGTTGGAGCAGGCGGCGCGGCTGCTTTCCCGCGAATGGTTCGTCCACCTCCGCTTTCCTGGCCACGAGACGGCAAAGATCGTCGACGGCCTGCCGGAGGGGTGGGAGCGCATGCCCGCATCCGAAGCGATGCATATCAACCCTCGGACGACTTGGAAGGCTTCGGAATCGAAGCTGATCACAATGGTGCCGATGGGGGCCCTCTCGACTTCAGGTATGAACTGCGACCCTTCCCTGTTTGAGCGGCGCGAACAACCGGCGGGCGTCAAGTTCATGAATGGTGACACGCTGTTCGCTCGGATTACACCGTGTCTTGAGAATGGAAAGACCAGCTATGTGAATTTCCTGCAGGAGGGCGAAGTCGCCTGCGGCTCGACGGAGTTTGTCGTTTTCAGGGAACGTCGCATCAGTCGCTTCATGGCATATCTGCTCGCGAGAGAAGAAGGTTTCCGAAAGAACGCAATTTCAAGCATGGTCGGTTCATCCGGTCGTCAGCGCGTTCAACCAAGCTGTTTCGACAAATATCTTGTCCCGGTCCCGCCAAAGCCAGTCGTCGAGGATTTTGATCGGGTAGTTGAGCCGATGTTTCGAGAGATCGAACACATCGACAAATCCATTGGCAAACTCACCCGCGCCCGCGACCTGCTCCTCCCACGCCTGATGGATGGACGCATTCCCGTTTAAGTGTAGTCTTTGCCCATGAACGATTTCACCGAAGATCAGCTTGTCCAGAAAACCATGGCCGACTACCTCGCCACCCAGCACGGCTGGCGCGTGGTCATGGCCTGGAACAAGGAGGTCTTCGGAGCCGAAGGCACGCTGGGCCGCAAGTCCGACAAGGACGTGGTGCTGACGCGGTATCTGTCCGAGGCGCTGTTGCGGCTGAACCCCGGCCTGCCCGACATGGCCTATGAGGCGGCTTTGCGCGAGATCACCGACATCTTCGGCTCTCAATCCCTGCTGCACATCAATCAGGACAAATACGGCCTGATCCGCGACGGCGTGCGGGTGAAGTTCCGGGCGAGCGGCGAACAGCGCAGCGAACGGCTGCGGGTGTTCGATTTCGACGTGCCGGAAAACAACGACTTCCTCGCCGTGCGCGAGCTGTGGGTGCGCGGCTATGCCCATCGCCGCCGCGCCGATATCGTGGGGTTCGTCAACGGCCTGCCGCTGATGTTCTGCGAGCTGAAGCGCCCTGACAAGGATCTGAAACGCGCCTATGCCGAGAACCTGTCGGACTACAAGGACACGGTCCCGCACCTGTTCCACTTCAACGCCTTTGTCATCCTGGGCAATGGCGAGCTGGCCAAGATGGGGTCGATCAGCGCGGATTACGACCATTTCTCCGACTGGCTGAAGCTGGACGAGCGTGACCGCCGCGACGAGCTGCTGCCGATGGAGGCGCTGCTGCGCGTCGTCTTCGACAAGCGGCGGTTCATGGACCTGTTCGAAAATTTCATCCTGTTCGCCGACACCGCGAACGGCCCGGTGAAGATCCTCGCCAAGAACCACCAGTTCCTAGGCGTGAACCGCGCGGTCGATGCCGTGGCGAACCGCCGTGCGCTGGACGGCAAGCTGGGCGTGTTCTGGCATACGCAGGGGTCGGGCAAGTCCTTTTCCATGGCGCTGTTCACGCAAAAGGTGCATCGGCGGCTGGGTGGCGATTTCACCTTTCTGGTGCTGACCGACCGGACCGATCTGGACAACCAGATCTACAAGACCTTCGCCAGCGTGGGCCTTGCCAACAACGACAGGGACCCCTGCCGCGCCGGATCGGCGCAGGAGTTGCGCGATCTGCTGGGCCAGCAGAAGAAGGTGATCTTCGGGATGATCCAGAAGTTCACCGATGATCAGGCGAAGGCGGGCATCTATTCCGACCGCGACAACATCATCGTGGTGACCGACGAAGCGCACCGGTCGCAATACGGCACGCTGGCGCTGAACATGCGCAAGGCGCTGCCCAACGCCGCATTTATCGGTTTCACGGGCACGCCGCTGTTTTCAAATGATGAGGTCACGAAGAAGGTATTTGGCGCCTACCTTTCGACCTATGATTTCCAGGACGCCATCGAGGACGGGGCGACCCTGCCGCTCTACTACGACGCACGCGGCGACAAGCTGCGTCTGTCAGGCGACGGACTGAACGAAAAGCTGGCCGCTGCCATCGCCGATGCCGAAATCGACGACCCGGATGTGGCCGCCAAGCTGTCGGATGACCTGAAGCGCGAATACCACATCGTCACGGCCGAGCCACGCCTGCGCCATATCGCGAAGGATTTCGCGTGGCATTTTGCGGCGAACTGGGAGAGCGGCAAAGCGATGTTCGTCGCCATCGACAAGGTCACGGCCGTCCGTATGTATGATTTCATCTCGGAAGCCTGGACCGCCCGGATCGCGGAACTGGAGAAGGATCTGGTTCATGTGTCCGACGACCAGGAACGCGTGATCCGCACCCAGCAGATCGAATGGATGCGGAAGACCGAGATGGCCGTCGTCGTGAGCGACGAGCAGGGCGAGGTTCAGAAGTTCAGGAACTGGGGCCTCGATATCATCCCGCACCGCAAGCGGATGAAGGATGGCTTCACGGTCAAGGAAGTGGTCGGCGGTCGGGAGGTCGAAAAGCGGCTCGATGTGGAAACCGCGTTCAAGCGCGATGACCACCCGTTCCGGATCGTGATCGTCTGCGCGATGTGGCTGACCGGCTTCGACGTGCCGTCGCTTTCGACGCTCTATCTCGACAAGCCGCTACAAGCCCACACGCTGATGCAGGCCATCGCCCGCGCCAACCGGGTCAAAGAAGGTAAGAATAATGGCCTGATCGTCGACTATTGCGGGATCCTGAAGAACCTGCGCAAGGCGCTGGCAACGTTCGCGGGCCACACCGGAGGCAGTGGTCCGATGGGCGGTGACGAGGGTGAGCCAACCGTTGATCCTTTGAACCCGGAAGAGGCGCTTCTTGCTGAGCTCGCAGAGGCCATCCAGATCGTGCGCGAAGGCCTGCGGGCGGATGGCTTCGGCCTCGAACGACTGCACGTGGAAGATGGCTTCAAGAAGCTGACGGCGCTTAGGGATGCCAAGGAACTCATCAACGCGAATGACGAGTCCCGGAAGCGGTTCGAAATCGCGGCACGGGCGGTGTTTCGCAAATACAAGTCCTGCCTGACCTTTGCGAAGGTCGAGATTTTCAAATCCGACTATCAGGCAATCAACTACGTCTACAGTTCGCTCCAAGACGACAAGGCGGCCGCTGATACATCAGCCATCATCCAGAAGCTGAACGCACTCGTGGCGGAGGCCATCGACATCCGGCCTGACAGCGAGGGCGACCGAGTCTTTGACATCTCAAAGGTTAATTTCGAACTCCTGCGAAAGGAGTTTGCCAAAAACGAACGCCCGGCCAGTGACGTGCAAGATCTCCGGACCGTTCTTCAGGAACGGCTGGCAAAGATGCTGGCGGCCAACCCAACTTTGACTGACTTCCAGGACCGTTTCGACAAGATCGTGGCGGAATACAACAAGGAAAAGGACAAGAACACGATCGAAGCCACCTTCGAAGCGCTGATGAGGATCGCCGCCGATTTGGAAGATGAGGCGCAAAGCCATGTGGCACTTGGCCTGACATTAGAACAAAAGCCCGTTTTCGACCTTCTGATGCAGGATGACCTATCAAAAGAAGAGATCCGGCAGATCAAGTCAGTATCGGTCGAAATTTTGAAGGCGATACAAAGGCGCATGGAGGACGTGCAAGACCTCTTTGAAAAGCAGAGCACCCGCGACGGGCTTCGCCAAGAGATCTACGACCTGCTTTACGATGACCGCACAGGTCTGCCCGCATCAAAGTATGGCGAAGATACGCTTTTCGAAAAGACGGACGCCATCTTCCAACACTTCATGCACCAATTTGATTATCGCACAGACGCTGGTTCACATCCCCGCCCTTGATGAGAGCGGCAGATTTCCTTGCCTTTAACTTATGAAGCACCCGAGTGGCAGGTCTTGACCGATCTGGGTTTTGTGATCTCGCTCTGGAGGCTTTCAGCAGCCATCAACTGATAAACGTCCGCATGGCGACCGAAGTGTCGGCCAGCTACTTTCGTTGCCCACAGACCCTCTCCTACAAATTGCGGAACAAGGGCGCACATCAAAAATTCAACCACTTACAAAACCTTTGCCCCGAACCGGAAAAACCTTGCCCCAAACGGCAGCAACTATGCCCCGATTTATAAAGCTTAATGTGTCCAGACGCCCCGGCGGTCGGTGGCGAAGTTTTCGCCGTAGCCACGGGCACGGATCAACGGCTTGCGCGCCTTGGGAAGCTGCACGTCGTAAGGAATGCCCTTGGCCTGCGCATAGGCCTCTGCCGCTTCCAAGGTGTCAAAGCGCAGGCGCACCTGTGCTTGCGTGTCAGCCGAAGAGGTCCAGCCCATCAACGGGTCCACTTCCCGCGCCGAGGCGGGCGCGAAATCCAGCACCCAGCCCTTGGTCTTGGCGGTGCCCGATTGCATTGCGGTTTTGGCGGGCTGATAGATGCGGGCGCGCATGGGAAACCTCCTGAACAGACAGGGACCATATGCCGGAAAACCGGGGGGGGACGCAAGCGCGAAGGCGCACCCCGCCCCGCTCTGCTGTAAAGCACACGTCGCTGCCGGCTGACCACGGGGTGTGGGTGGGGTGTGGTGCGATCAACCGACAGCTTCGTTTGCTGCTTGCCCCTCCACAGTGCCAAAGCGCCGCGCGCATTTCAACTCAAAGCGACAAGTTTTCAGCGTGTTTTCGCTAAAATTGAGTTTCAGATCTTAACCCTGTCGCAAGGAGGGTGAATGTTCTGGGCCGCCCCCTTTAACGGGAACAAAAACGGAATACATTAACGCACGCCGCGACTCGACGGGATCGAAAGGACGCCATGCCCCATAACAACGTGAACGCCCTGACCGAACGCCCTGATGTGCTGACCCGGCCCAAGCTGGAAGGCGGACGGCGCTTTGTGATGTCGACCCCGTTTCAAGCGGCAGGGGACCAGCCGACGGCGATTGCCGAACTCTCGGCCGGTGTGCTGGCAGGGGAGCACAATCAGGTGCTCTTGGGGGCCACCGGCACCGGCAAGACCTTTACCATGGCCAAGGTCATCGAAGAAACGCAACGCCCGGCCATCATTCTCGCTCCCAACAAAACGCTGGCCGCGCAATTGTATGGCGAATTCAAAGGATTCTTTCCGGACAACGCGGTGGAATACTTCGTGTCCTATTACGATTACTACCAGCCCGAAGCCTATGTCGCCCGCTCGGACACCTATATCGAGAAGGAAAGCCAGATCAACGAACAGATCGACCGCATGCGCCACTCGGCCACGCGGGCGCTGCTGGAGCGGGACGATGTGATCATCGTCGCTTCGGTGTCGTGCATCTACGGCATCGGCTCGGTCGAGACCTATTCTGCGATGACGCAAGATCTGGTGGTCGGGCAAAGCTATGACCAGCGCAAGGTGATGGCCGAACTGGTCGCGCAGCAATATCGGCGCAATGATCAGGCCTTTCAGCGCGGCAGTTTCCGCGTGCGCGGCGATTCGCTCGAAGTCTGGCCCGCCCACCTCGACGACCGCGCTTGGCGCTTCAGCTTTTTCGGCGAAGAGTTGGAAGGGATTGTGGAATTCGATCCGCTGTCAGGCGCCAAGACCGACACGTTCAAACAGATCCGCATCTATGCCAACAGCCATTATGTGACGCCGCGGCCCACGATGCAGCAGGCGATCTTGGGCATCAAGAAAGAGCTGCGCCAGCGGCTGGACCAGCTGGTGAACGAAGGCAAGCTGCTGGAGGCGCAGCGGCTGGAACAGCGCACCAATTTCGATCTGGAAATGCTGGAGGCGACCGGGGTTTGCAACGGGATCGAGAACTATTCGCGCTATCTCACGGGGCGCGCGCCCGGCGAGCCGCCGCCGACGCTGTTTGAGTTCATCCCTGACAATGCCATTGTTTTTGCAGATGAATCTCACGTTTCGGTGCCGCAGATCGGCGGCATGTACAAAGGCGACTATCGGCGCAAATTCACGCTGGCCGAACACGGGTTCCGCCTGCCTTCCTGCATGGACAACCGGCCTCTGAAGTTTGAAGAATGGGATGCGATGCGCCCGCAATCGGTGTTCGTCTCCGCCACCCCCGCCGCTTGGGAGATGGATCAGGCGGGGGGCGTCTTCACCGAACAGGTCATTCGTCCCACCGGGCTGATCGACCCGGTGGTGGAAATCCGCCCCGTCGAGATGCAGGTGGATGACCTGCTGGACGAGATCCGCAAGGTGGCCGCCCAAGGCCTGCGGGTCTTGGTCACCACGCTGACCAAGCGCATGGCCGAGGATCTGACCGAGTATTTCCACGAACAAGGAATCCGTATCCGCTATATGCATTCGGACATCGACACCATCGAACGCATTGAAATCCTTCGGGATTTGCGGCTTGGTGCTTTTGATGTTCTGGTGGGCATCAACCTGTTGCGCGAAGGCCTGGACATTCCCGAATGCGGGCTGGTGGCGATTCTGGACGCGGATAAGGAAGGGTTCTTGCGCTCGGAAACCTCGCTCATCCAAACCATCGGGCGCGCCGCGCGCAATGCCGAAGGCCGGGTCATCATGTATGCCGACCGGGTGACCGGCAGTATGGAGCGGGCCTTGCGGGAAACCAACCGCCGCCGTGAAAAGCAGATCGCCTATAACCTCGAGCATGGCATCACCCCGCAGACGGTGAAGAAAAACGTCGAGGATGTGCTGCAAGGGCTGTGGCAGGGCGATACCGACATGTCGCGCGTGACCGCCAAGGTCGACAAGCCGATGATCGGCCAGAACCTTGCCGCCCATCTGGATGCGCTGCGCCTGCAGATGCGCAAGGCCGCCGAGAACCTTGAGTTCGAGGAGGCCGCGCGCCTGCGCGATGAGGTGAAGCGGCTGGAGGCGGTGGAGTTGACCGTGGCCGATGACCCGCTGGCGCGCCAGTCCGCAGTGGAAGAGGCGGTGGACGAGGCGCAGAAGATGGCTGGCCGCAGCACCGCCGGCCGCCCCGGTCAGCGTGGCGGGGTGAAACGCCGCAAGCGTTAACCCGTGTCCAGCCACAACTGCCCGTTGCGATAGCCGCCCCGCCGCACATGGCCGGGCTGCCCCACTTCGGGAAAATCGGCCTGCAAGTCACGAAAGCGGTCGTTGCTGAGCACGGTGGCGCCCAGATGGCGCGCCGTGCGCAGGATCACTGGATCGGCGGGCTCGCCCTTGGGCACCACCAGCACCTGATCATCGGGCAACCCCAGCGCGCGGGCCAAGGGACCATCATCCAGATAGCGGCCCGCCAGTTTGTAACCCGCATTGGCATCGAAAATCACGCCGGGCTGATAGCCCTGATCGCGCAAGCGGCGCACCACCGCTTGCACCGTCTCCAACCGGGGCGTGTCGCCGTTCCAATGCATGATGTTGGACCCATCCACCACGATGGGCCGCAGCCCCCCACGTGGCGCCTGGCGTGTTTCCCGCCGGGGCAGCAGCAGCGCAACCAGCGCCGCCACGGCCGCGAGCAAGGCAAGCAACACCGGCGCCGACTCATGGCGCCCCGTCAGGCCATAGCCCACCAAGGCCGCCAACACCGACATTCCGAACAGGACAAAAGGCATTCTCATGACAGCAGCCTAACCCCGCGCGCCCCGCGGCACCAAGGCGGAAATGCAGCGGATTTTAGGCATCGGCTCTTGGAACAGCGGGCAATATTCATTACCCCTTAAAACAGATGCCCTTTCATGGCCCCAAGGCAGGACCACGCGTGCTCAAGAAATTCATCGACCCGAACCACCCGTTCTTTGCCAATGCGCTGGTGCGCTGGCTTTCCGCCGCGCTGCCGGTGCTTTGGGCGGGGTTCGAATTCATCAATGGCAGCCCCGGCTGGGGGCTGGCCTTCGCCGCGCTCGGCGCGCTTGCGTTCTGGGTGCTGATCGTCCGTGGGCCGGACAAACCCGCCGACCGTCAGGATTAGGCGCCGCCGGGACCACAACGCCCGAAGGGCCGTCAGCCCTCCAGCCGCGTCAGAACCTCGCGCGCCAATGCGGCGATCTCTGTGGCGGCCGGGCTGCGGCCGGCTTCGGCCACGCCAAGCCCCTGCCCCATCGTCTCGGCATAGGCGACCCGCTGGCCCAGACGCGCGGCCGCCACCTCGGCCAAATCGCCCGCCGCCGTGGCGACCTCTTCGCCCAGCCGCGTGCCCGCCTTGCAGCGGTTCAGCACGATCAGCGTGGGCCGGCGTTCCCGCGCGGCCAGATCCAGCACCCCATCGGTGGCCCACAAATCCACATGGCTCGCCGCGACCGGGATCAGCACCAGTGCGGCCTCACGCAAGGCAGGCCGCAGATCGGCGTCGATCTTGGGCGGCGTGTCGATGATCACGATGTCATGGGTTTTGCGCAGCTTTTCACATTCATAGCCCACGCCCCAAGCACTGGCGGTTGACAGATCCATCCCCGGGTCACCCAACCGATCCCGCCGCGCCATGAACCAGCGGCCCAAGGAACCCTGCGGATCGGTGTCGAGCAAAGCGACGCTCACCCCCTGCCGCACGAGTTCGACCGCCAGATTGACCGAAAGCGTGGTCTTGCCCGACCCACCCTTCTGCTGCGCGACCGTGATGACCTGCCCCATGACGCCCTCCCGTTGCTGCGCTGCAGCATAGGGTGATTCGCGGGGGAGGGATAGGGGGCTAAAGGTCATGCCAACTCTAGTGGCGCGCATCTTTCTTGATGATTAGGTCCAATTCAGAATAGCTATAATTAATTAGGTCTAGTGTATAGGCAGCCATATAAACTGGGACTTTGTTTATTTCAACAAATCTTGGAGTAACAGGAATCTTTACAATTGAACCGCTGCGATCAGGAACGTCCCCAAGTCTCAAGTATGGCTCGACCTCTTCCGCATGTGAGAAATATCCAGTTGCCTGAACAATATCACCCTTATTCACCTCGAATATCCCCGAAGCGGGGATAGCTTTCCCTACTTCAAAAATATGACAATTTTCCAAAGATATGTGCGAATCAAGATGAACTTCTCCAAAAAAAGTCCGCAAGAGGACCTTTCATCAAAGTGTAATTTGGAAGGCTCTGGTATCCGGGCCTAGCATGAGTATCTCTATTTCGTGAGTGCATCAGGTAATTTATAATGCCACCACACCGCGAGCTTCTCCAATATTTAACTCGACAAAATGTTCCTACCGCAGGCCCTTTCACGTTTTTCGCAAAACCCTCGAATTTTCCAAAGTATCGATCTTGCGCGACCAAAAAATCTCGCCAAAACCTACGAAATTTCTCCGTACCAAAAGCTCCAGTAAGGTCATTGAATATATCGCCACAGTCCTCGGCATCGACTCGCAAAATCTCGGCGAAATCAGCTAAAGATGTGGCGGTTGAATATTCACTCACCCCCAAATGCCCTCAAACTCCCGCCATTCCCCCTTGCTCATCCCGCTGTCTTCCTGCGTCACCACCTCTCCGGCCAGACGCCGTTTCAGAACGGCGATGGCCTTCGCGCTCAGCGTCACCCCTCCCATCCGGTAATCCTCGAAAGCGGCAAAGGCCAAAGGCACCCAGTCCTTCACGCAGGCCGCGATGGCCTCGGCATAGACGCGGATTTCGTATTGCGCATGGGCGTCGGCGCGCAGGCGCAGGAAGTGAAACAGGTTGTGCAGGTCGGTTTTCCAGTACCACTGGGTATAGGTGTTCATCGGCAGGTTCATCCGCGCGAGTTCCCGCGCAAGTCCCTGCTGGCCCTCTTGGCTCAGCATCTGCTCATAGCTGTCAAAGGCCTGGCCCGCGTCGCGCTTGAGCACTTCGAGCACCCGGGCGGCCTCGGCCCCTTGCAGCACCGCGCCGCGCCCCTGATTGTTGACCGTGCTTTGCGCGGCCAGCTGCTCGGGCGCGGGGATGTAGAATTCGCGGTCCAGAATGGAGTAGCGGGCCGAGTATTCGTTCACATTGGCGGTGCGGTGGCGAATCCACTGGCGGGCGACAAAGACCGGCAGCTTCACATGCAGCTTGATCTCGCACATCTCGAAGGGGGTGGAATGCCAGTGCCGCATCAGATAGCGGATCAGCCCTTCGTCATTCGAGACATGTTTGGTGCCCGCGCCGTAACTCACCCGCGCGGCCTGCACGATGGCGGCATCGTCGCCCATATAGTCGATCACCCGGATGAAGCCGTGATCCAGCACCTCCTGCGCGCGGTAGAGATGCGCCTCCATCCCCTCGGACACGGCGCGCAAGGTGGGGCGCGGGGTGCTGCGGGCAGCCTCGATTTCGGCGATCTGGTCAGGGGAAAGCGGCATGAGAGGGGGCCTTTCGAATCCGGTCACGTCCGGCAGGTAAACACCATTTGCGGGCATAATCCTAGATGCGCAGGACTTTGCCGCATGACCCAGAGCATTTCTGCCCCGCACCCTCGCCTTTCCCGCCCAGCACGCTAAGATGCCCGTCCAACCGATAGGAGACTGACAGATGGCATTGAAATATCTGCACACCATGGTCCGCGTTCTGGACCTTGAGGCCTCGATGGCCTTCTACCGCCTCTTGGGGCTGGAAGAAACCAAGCGGCATGACAGCGAAAAGGGCCGCTTCTCGCTGATTTTCATGGCCCCTCCCGGTCAGCCGGAGTGCCCGGTCGAGCTGACCTACAACTGGGATGGCGATGACGGCCTGCCCTCGGACAGCCGCCATTTTGGCCATCTGGCCTATGAGGTCGACAACATCTACGACACCTGCGCTCATCTGCAGGCCAATGGCGTGGTGATCAACCGCCCGCCGCGCGATGGCCGCATGGCCTTTGTCCGCAGCCCCGACAATGTCTCGATCGAGCTGTTGCAAAAGGGCGAAGCCCTTGCCCCGGCCGAACCTTGGGCCAGCATGGAAAACACCGGTCACTGGTAACAGCCGCGCGCCAAGCCTTACACCGGGGCGCCCTGCCCCGGTGTAAGAAAGATGAGTATTTGGAAAAGGTGCAAATCCAACAGCCGCTGGATTTGCACCTTTCTTAAATACTCCCGCCGGAGGCGCCTGTCGGGTCCGCCGCGCTGCGTTTAGAAGCTGCGCGCCGCCACCTTCACCATCGCCTCCTCGATCTCATGCCACGCCGTGCGCGCCATGGACCGAAAGGTCATCAGCGTGAAGCTGTCCGCGCCTTCCGCGATCAGGACCAAAGGCATATGGCCGAGGCCCGTGCGAAACACCTGCCCGCGCGCCGTGCCGCGCAGATCCAGCGGCACCAGACGCGCCAGCACCTCGACTGTCGGGGGGCCGGTCAGCGTCAGCGTGACCCAGGCATCAGACTGATCGGTCACCGCGGCCAAGCCGTTCAGAGCCGCGAGCCGCTCGGGCGCGGCGCCGCCGATCAGGAAAGCCAGATCGCGTCCGGCCCAGACCAGACGCGCCGCGCCACCCTCGCTCACAGTGTTGGGCGCGGGAAAGGCCAGTCCCAGCTCTGCGCCCACCGCCGCCGCCTGTCCCGGAAAGGGCGCAAGCGCGGTGATGGTCAGGGCCGCCGCTTCGGCCAGCGTGCATCCGGCATGGGTCACAGCCACCGCCCCCAGCGCGGGCTTTGCAATCAGGTCAGGCACGCAGCTTCTCCCCTTTCGGATCGTGGAACACCGGGCTGGTCACCGTGCACAGCACATCCACCCCGCGCAAGCGGTCCACCAGCCGCACCGTCTCGCCATGCCGCGCGCGGCCATTCGCAAGAAAGCCAAGGGCCAGATGGCTGTGCAGCGTTGGCGAATAGCCCACCGAGGTCACATAGCCTGCCGAGGTTTCCCGCCCCAGATCCACGCCTTGCGCAAAAAGATGCGCGCCCGCCGTGATCACGTCATCGCTCAGCGGCTTCAGCCCCACCATCTGCGCCCGCGCGGCCCCCTGCATCCCCGGCCGCATCGCCGCCGCCTTGCCGATACAGTCCTTTTTGCCGCTGACCATCTTTTCCATGCCGATGTCAAAGGCCGTCACGCGGCCATGAATCTCGGCATGGGTGATGAACCCTTTCTCGATCCTGAGCACGTTCAGCGCTTCCATCCCATAGGGTCCGCCGCCCATCGTCTCGGCCCGCGCCACAAGATCGCGGAACAGGGCCTCGCCAAAGCGGGTGGGCACCGCCAGCTCATAGCCTTCCTCGCCCGAGAAGGAGATGCGGAAGAGCCGCCCCGCCACCCCCTGCACCGTCACCGGCGCACAGCCCATGAAGCCAAGCTCTGGCGCCCGGCCCAAGGCGCTGGCCACCAGCGCCCGCGCCTGTGGCCCTGCAATCGCGAATTGCGCCCAAGCCTCGGTGACCGAGACAAAGCGCAGCTGCCACCCGGCGCAAAACGCCTGGTGCACGAAGTCCAGATGCCGCATCACCAGCCCCGCCGCGGCGGTGGTGGTGGTGATCAGCCAGTGCTGCGCGCCCAGTCGCGCACAGGTGCCATCGTCCAGCACATGGCCATCTTCACGCAGCATCAGCCCATAGCGCACCTTGCCCACCGGCAGGGTCGACATCGTGTTGCTGTAGACGAAATCCAGAAAGCGCGCCGCATCCGGGCCTTGCACGTCGATCTTGCCAAGGGTGGAGACATCGCTCACCCCCACCGTCTCGCGCACCATGCGCACCTCGCGGTCGCAAGCCTCGCGCCAGGTGGTCTCCTGCGGCTTGGGGAAATAGCTCGGCCGATACCACAGCCCCGCCTCGACCATCGGCGCCGCGCGGTCGCGGCTGGCCTGATCACTGGTCAGGAACCGTTGCGGCGCAAAGCCTGCCCCGCGCCCGCCTGCCCCCATCGCGGCAATCGACACCGGCGTATAGGGCGGGCGGAAGGTGGTGGTCCCGGTTTCGGGAATGCCGCGCCCGGTGGCATCGGCCAGCACTGCCAGCGCCGCCACATTCGAGCTTTTGCCCTGATCGGGGGCCATGCCTTGGGTGGTGTAGCGCTTCATATGCTCGACGCTGCGAAAGCCTTCCTGCGCCGCCAGCGTCACATCCTTGACCGTCACATCATTGGCGAAATCAAGCCAAGCGCGGCCCTTGCCCGGCACCGTCCACAAGGGCGCGATGCGATAGGGCGCGTCTTCCGCCCGTGGCAGATCGAGCGCGCCCCCGTCGCGGCCCAGCGCGGCCAGGCTCTCGCGCGCGGCTTCGGCGCCCGAGGCGAGGCAGGCATGGGTGGAAAAGCTCCCCGCCGCGGCCCCCGCCACCCGCATCCCGGGCACCGCGCCTTCCATCGGCACGAAAGCCGCAAGCTCGTCGGACCAGCGCGGGCGGCCATTGCGATGGCAGGTCAGATGCACCGCCGGGTTCCAGCCGCCCGAAACGCCAAGGCAGTCCACCTCCAGCGCATGCACGCGGCCCTCATGGGCAAAGCTGAGGCTGTGCAGTCCCATGCGGCCGCGCGCGCGCAGCACGGTCGCGCCCTTGTGGACGGGGATGCCCGGCTCATCGGGGGCGTCGGGCCGCGAGTCGAGGATCGCCACCACCTCGACCCCGGCGGCCTTCAGGCTGCGGGCGGTGGCGCGCACGGACCCGTTGTTGGCAAACAGCGCCACCCGCTTGCCGGGGCTCACGCCATAGCGGTTCAGATAGGTGGCAAGGCTCCCGGCCAGCATCACCCCGGGGCGGTCATTGTCCTGAAAGGCGATGCCGCGCTCCAGCGCACCCGCCGCCAGAATGCTGCGCTTGGCCACGATGCGCCAGAAGCATTCGCGCGGCAGGTTCGGGCGCGGGCTGCGGTGCAGGCCCACGCGCTCCAGCGCGCCATAGGTGCCGTCGTCATAGGCACCGGTCACGGTGGTTCGCGGCATCAGGCGCAGGTTGGGCAGGCTCGCAAGCTCGGCCAGCACCGCCGCCGTCCAATCGGCGGCGGGCATGCCGTCGATCTGGCCCTCATCCGACAACAGCCGCCCGCCCATCTCGGCGGACTCGTCGCACAGGATCACATCCGCGCCCGCCCGCGCCGCCACCAGCGCCGCCATGAGTCCGGCGGGCCCGGCGCCGATCACCAAAAGGTCGCAATGCGCCCAGGCCTTTTCATAGACGCCTTCGTCATGCTTGCCCGACAGGCGGCCAAGCCCTGCGGCGCGGCGGATCAAGGGCTCATAAATGCCTTCCCAGAACCGGCGCGGCCACATGAAGGTCTTGTAATAGAACCCGGCGGACAAGAACGGCGCGGCAAGGTCGTTCACCTCCAGAAGATCGAGGCTCAGGCTGGGCCAGCGGTTCTGGCTGCGCGCGACCAGGCCTTCAAACAGCTCCTGCACCGTCGCTCGGGTGTTGGGGGTCTGGTTGGCAGGCCCCACAACCTCGACCAGCGCATTGGGCTCTTCCGACCCTGCCGTCAGGATTCCGCGCGGGCGGTGATACTTGAAACTGCGCCCCACCACCCGCACGTCATTGGCGATCAAGGCCGAGGCCAGCGTATCGCCGCGATAGCCGGCGTAAGGACGGCCATCAAAGGTGAATGTCACCGGCCGCGTGCGGTCGATGCGCCCCTTGCCGTCAATCCTCATCGTGCCTCCTCCGCCGCATCCGCAGCGGACACCGCGTCAACCGCCAAGATCTCATGCGTCACCGTATTGCGTGTCACCTTGAGCCAAGACCCACAGCCCTGTTCGTGATACCACAGGTCCTGCGTGACCCCGGCAGGGTTGTCGCGCAGATGCAGATACTCATCCCATGCCTCGGGGGGCGCGTCTGCCGCCGGGCGGTCCAGATAGACCGCGGCCCCGTAGTAATAGAACTCGCGCCGGTCGCGCGGGCCGCAGAGCGGGCAGGTCAGGCGCATCTTGAAAAGCCTTTCGCTGTGTCAAAGGGCGCAAGGGGCGCTGCCCCTCGGCCTGCGGCCTCACCCCGGGATATTTGGACCAAGATAAAGGCATGACGTGCTTTTATCTTGGCAAAAATATCCCCGCCGGAGGCTCCCGCAGGTGGCGCAAATCTGAGAGGGGACAAGACCATCGCGCCCTCAATGCAGGTTGTGTTGGCTGCCGGTGCCTTCTTCGTCCAGAAGATGCCCCGTCGCAAAGCGGTCGAGCCGGAACCGCGCGGCGACCGGATGGCTTTCGCCCGTCGCCATCAGATGCGCCATGCACCAGCCGCTGGCGGGCACCGCCTTGAAGCCGCCATAGTTCCAGCCCGCGTCGACAAACAGCCCGGCCACCGGCGTGCGGTCAATGATGGGTGAGCCGTCTGGCGTCATGTCCATGATCCCGCCCCAAGAGCGCAGCACCCGGGCGCGGCCGATCATTGGCATCAAGGTCATGCCGGCTTCCATCACATGTTCCACCATCGGCAGGTTGCCGCGCGCGGCGTAGCTTGCGTAGAAATCGAGATCCCCCCCGAACACCAGCCCGCCCTTGTCGGACTGGCTGATGTAGAAATGCCCCATGCCAAAGCTGATCACATGGTCGATCACCGGTTTCAGCCCTTCGGTCACGAAGGCCTGCAGCACATGCGACTCGATCGGGAGCCGCAGCCCGGCCATCGCCGCCACCTGACTGGAACGGCCCGCCACCACCATCCCCACCTTGCGCGCGCGGATCGCCCCGCGCGTGGTCTGCACGCCGGTCACCCGCCCGTCGACCACATCTATTCCCGTCACCTCGCAATTCTGGATCAGGTCCACCCCGCGCCGGTCCGCCGCCCGCGCATAGCCCCAAGCCACCGCATCATGCCGCGCCGTGCCCCCGCGCGGGTGCAACAGCCCGCCATAGATCGGGAACCGCGTGTTGTCATAATCCAGATAGGGCAGCAGCTCGCGCACCCCCTCGCGGTCCAGCAGCACCGCATCATCGCCTTGATTGATCATCGCATTGCCGCGCCGGGCAAAGGCATCGCGCTGGCCATCGGAATGGAACAGGTTGATCAGACCGCGCTGGCTGTGCATCACGTTGTAGTTCAGCTCGGCCTCCAGCCCTTCCCACAGTTTCAGACTGTGTGAATAGAACTCGGAATTGCCCGGCAAGAAGTAATTCGCCCGCACGATCGTGGTGTTGCGCCCGATATTGCCCGAGCCCAGATAGCCTTTTTCCAGCACCGCGATATTGGTCAGCCCGTGGTTCTTCGCCAGATAATAGGCCGTCGCCAGCCCATGCCCGCCGCCGCCGATGATGACGGCGTCATAAGCGGCCTTGGGCGCCGGATCGCGCCACGCAGGCGCCCACCCGGTGTTGCCCCGCAGCCCCTGAGCCAAGACCTTCCAGCCGGAATAGCGCATCGCAGACCTTCCCCACCCCCGTGCCTCTGACGGCACTTAAACCGGGTCCGCGGCAGATAATCAAGGATCAAGCGCCCGACCTTGGCCATCCGCGACACGCGCATGTCGCAGATGGCCAAAGCGCTTCACAACCCCTTGGAGCGGTAAGATTGCGCCACCCGCCCGATCGACACGATATAGGCCGCCGTGCGCAGATCATCGACCTCGTCACGCGTGTGCCAGACCGCCCGCATCGCCTGATAGGCCGTGCGCATCGTGTCATCCAGACCCGAACGCACCAAGGCCAGCTCATCCGACCCGGTCAGGAACTTTTCCTTGAAATCAGGCGACAGCGTCCAGCCAAGGCCCTGATCCGCCGACAGCCGCTCCAGCTCTTCCACCAACAGGCGCGAGCGCGCTTCTTCGGCCCGGCGCTGCATGCGGCCAAAGCGGATATGCGACAGGTTCTTCACCCATTCAAAGTAAGACACCGTCACCCCGCCCGCATTGGCATACATGTCGGGAATGATCACCACGCCCTTCTCGCGCAGGATCTCATCGGCGCCAAAGGTCACCGGCCCGTTTGCCGCCTCCACGATCAGCGGCGCCTTGATCCGGGCCGCATTGCCCATATGGATCACCCCTTCCAGCGCCGCCGGGATCAGGATGTCGCACTCGGCCTCCAGAAGCGGCGTGCCATCCTCGACAAAGGCGGCAGAAGGATAGCCCTTGATGCTGCCTTGCTTGAGCATCCATTGCCGGATGTCCTCGATGTTCAGCCCGGCATCATTGTGCAAGGCACCATCGCGCTCGATCACCGCCGTGATCCGGCAGCCATCTTCTTCACTCAGGAACTTGGCGGCGTGATAGCCGACATTGCCCAAGCCCTGCACGATCACCCGCTTGCCATCCAGCCCGCCGCTCAGGCCTGCCTTGGCCTTGTCCTCGGGGTGGCGGAAGAACTCTTGCAGCGCATATTGCACGCCGCGCCCGGTGGCCTCGACCCGGCCTTGAATGCCCCCTGCATGCGGCGGCTTGCCTGTCACGCAGGCATTGCCATTGATGTCGGTGGTGTTCATGCGCTTGTATTGATCGGCGATCCACGCCATCTCGCGCTCGCCCGTGCCCATATCGGGGGCGGGCACGTTTTGCGCCGGATGGATCAGGTCGCGCTTGATCAGCTCATAGGCAAAGCGCCGGGTGATCAGCTCCAGCTCATGCTCGTCCCACGCGCGCGGGTCGATGCACAAGCCCCCCTTGGATCCGCCAAAGGGCGTTTCCACCAAAGCACATTTATAGGTCATCAGCGCCGCCAGCGCCTCGACCTCGTTCTGGTTCACCGAAAGCGCATAGCGGATGCCGCCCTTGACCGGCTCCATATGCTCGGAATGCACCGAGCGATAGCCGGTGAAGGTTTCGATCTTGCCGCGCAGCCGCACGCCAAAGCGCACGGTATAGGTGGAATTGCACACACGGATCTTCTGTTCCAAGCCGGGGCTCAGATCCATCAGCCGCACAGCGCGGTTGAACATCAGATCCACCGACTCGCGGAAACTCGGCTCTCCATCCCTGATCATCGGGTCCTCCTGACAGGCCGGGCGCAACAGGTGTCGCCCATGCCGCAGCCTAGCCGCAGTTGGCCGCGCTGGCATCGGCCATTCTGCCGATCAGACCGGTTTTGCGCGAATCGAATCGCCGCGCCCATCCGTCGGAATCGCAGGTCATCTGGGCAGCGCGCCCAAGGCCGCCCGGCTCTGTTGCGCCCGCCGCAACAATGGTCAGGGGTGGCGCCGATTGTCCTTGCCGCCCCCGCCCCGCCCGGCGCGCCCCGGCCTTTGCCATAATTTTGCCGCGCGCGCCGCGTTTGGTGAATGCAGGTTAACAGGTCAGAAACCGTGGGGGCGGGGTTTCTGGCTCAGGGCGACATTGGATTGGACCGCATGATGAAGAGTGCTGCCTCGGGGCTATCGCGGCTGAACGTCCGCCGTTTCGCGCGGGATGAAGACGGCCACATCGTCATTTTCACCACCGTCATGCTGACGCTCATGCTCATGCTGGCCGGGGTTGGCGTTGACATCATCAACTTCGAAACGATGCGGACCAAGCAGCAGCAAACGCTGGACCGCGCCACCTTGGCGGCCGCCTCTCTCACGCAGGAACTGGATGCCGAAGAGGTCGTGCGCGACTATTTCGCCAAGGCCGATATGGCCGACCATCTGCGCTCGGTGTCCTTCGAGCGGAGCTTCAACGCCTCGACCGTGCGGGCCGAGGCCGAGAAAGAGGTCACGCCGATCTTCATGAACCTCTACGATCTGCACAACAGCACCAAGCTGGTGGCGCGCGGCCGCTCGACGGCGGAACAGCGCATCAACAACATCGAAATCATGCTGGTGCTGGACGTGTCAGGGTCGATGCAGGGCACCAAGCTGACCAACCTCAAATCCGCCGCGAGCGAATTTGTGGACACCGTGCTGGATCAGGACGTGGAAAACCGCGTCTCCATCGGCATCGTGCCCTACAATGGTCAGGTCAACCTGCCGCAATACATGCAGAACCTGTTCACGTCGGTCGATGACCATGGCGTCAGCAATGTGAACTGCTTCGATCTGCCCAGCACCACCTATTCCAGCCTGACGCTGTCGCGCACGACGGGCATGCCTGTCACTGCGCATGCCGATACCTTCTCCAGCACCAACACCGGCGGCTATATCGCGCCCACCCATGCCAATGCCGTGGTGAACGAGGGCAACCGCTGGTGCCCGCCTTCCACCGTGAACGTGATCCGGGCGCCCACCAACAACCGCACCCAGCTCAAGGCGCATATCAACAACCTCACCGCCATCGGGGCCACCTCGATCAACGCGGGGATGAAATGGGGCATGGCGCTGCTCGATCCGGCGGCCAACAGCCTGTATACCGGCTTCGTCTCGGCCGGGCAGACGCCCGCCTTCTTCGGCAACCGCCCCTTCGCCTATGGCGATCGCGAAGCGATGAAGATCATCGTGCTGATGACCGATGGCGAGCATTTCGCCGAAGAGCGCGTCAACGCGGGCTTCCGCGCCGGCAACGCCCCGATCTGGCGCGGCAACAGCGACACGCTGTTTTCCGTCTTCCACGCCTCGCGCGTGAACAACTCCTCCTCCAGCAACCTGTGCAACAGCCGCCCCTTCTACGTCCCCCATCTGAACGCGTGGCATTCGCGCCCGTGGAACGGCACCGCGCCCAACTCCAGCACCTGCTACAGCCCCAGCGCCAGCCACTCCGGCGTCACCCAGCAAACCTGGCCGCAGATCTGGTCCAGCGTCCGCATGTCCTGGGTCGCGCAGCAGCTCTATGTCCGCGCCATCGGCGGCAGCCAGTCCGCCACCATGAACAGCCTGCGCACCCAGACCGCGATCACCACCATGGACAACCAGCTGCAACAGATCTGCAGCCAAAGCCGCACCCGCAACGTGCTCGTCTACGGCATCGCCTTCGAGGCCCCCAGCAACGGCCGCACCCAGATCGAGCGCTGCGCCAGCTCGCCCGCGCATTACTTCAACGCCCAAGGGCTCGAAATCCGCACCGCCTTTCGCGCCATCGCCACCAACATCACCCAGTTGAAGCTGACCCAATGATGCCCCGCTTCCGCTCTCTCTTCCGTCCCTTCCGCAAGGACGAGCGCGGCCTCGCCTCGGTGGAATTCGCGCTGTTCTTTCCGCTCTACCTCAGCATGTTCTTCTGGGCCGCCGAACTGGGCATCCTCACCATCAAATCGGTGATGCTCGACCACGCGCTCGATGTCTCCATGCGCGAGCTGCGCCTTGGCCTGATGGAAGACCCAAGCCAGGACAGCCTGAAAGAAGCCATCTGCGCCCGCGCCCGCATCATCGGCAATTGCGAGGACCAGATGATGATCGAGCTTCAGGCCGTCTCCACCGTCACCTTCGCCTTGCCGCAAACCCCCGTCACCTGTGTCAACAATGACGAAGAAATCCAGCCCGTCGTCACCTTCGCCCCCGGCCGCCAGCAAGAGCTGATGCTGGTGCGCGCCTGCATCGTGCTGCCGGTGCTGTTTCCCAACCTGATCTTCGGGCGGCAGTTCTTCCGCGACAGCAGCGGCGGCATCGGCATCGCCTCGATCTCGTCTTTCGTGAACGAACCGTCCTGAGCCTCGGAAAGCCCCGCCATGCCCCCGATCCTGCGCCTGATCCGAACCGCCCTGCGCCGCTTCCGCCACAATGAAGACGGGCTGGCCTCGGCCGAAATGATCATCGTCCTGCCGCTCTATCTGTTCTGCATCATGGGCACCTTCACCTTCTGGGATGCCTTCGATGTGGGCAACCGCTCGCAAAAGGCGGCCTATGCGGTGTCCGATCTGGTCACGCGCAAGCAAGACAATGTGACCGAAGTCTACATCAACGGCATGTTCGACACGATGCAATACATGATGGGCCCTTCGCTGCCCACGCGCACCCGCATCACCTCGATCTTCTACAGCGAAGCGCGCGCCCGCTATGAGGTGCTGTGGTCCCGCTCCAGCCTTCCCACCGTGCCCGCGCTCACCACGGCCACCCTCTCCACCATCCAAAGCCACCTGCCGGTGATGGCGGATGGCGATTCACTGGTGGTGGTCGAAGCGCGGGTCGAGTTCAAGCCGATCATCGCCGCCGTCGACCGTCTGCTCAACAGCCAGATCGAAGAAGGCACCATGCACCATGTCATCGTGTCGCGGCCGCGCTTCCTGCCCAAGATCTGCATGCAAGGCGTTGCCTGCGGCTAGGCCACGCTGTCAGTTGCGCTCTTTGATCAGCGTCTCCAGCACCTCGGCCATATAGCGCGCCTCATGGCGGTGGGTCACGCCGCCCACCCCGACCGAGCGGCCCAAGCGCCACCACAGCCCCGGCGCCCAAGCCCGCGCGGCAGGCGCCCGCAGCGACAGGGTAAAGCCCCCCGCTGGCTTGAAGGCGAACACCCCCCGGTTGACCGCGCGGATCTCCTCCACCCGCGCCAGCACGGTGCCGGCCTCATCGCGCAGCACCTCGCGCGTCAACACCAAGCCTTGCGTGCTGGCCTGCCACATCCGCACCGCCAGCCACAGCGCGGCCACCCCCGCCGCCAGCAGCGCCAAAAGCCAGCCCAGCGCCCCCGGCGGAATCGCCAGCGCCAGCCAGATCAGCACCGCGCCCAGACTGGCCAGCAAGGCGACACCCAATAAACGGCGCGGCGGCGAAGGCCGCAAGGCGGCCAGAACCGGCACAGCCTCTCCCACCGGGCTTTCCACACGCCCCGTCAAGGGCGGCTCCGTCGCATCAGGCATCACGCACTCCAGATCAAGGCTCTCGCCCCAGCCATAAACCAGCCGCCGCCGCAGCGATAGAGACAAGGCATCCCGCAGGGGCCGCCCCTCTTGCTCACGGCCGCGAACCTGCCTAGGGTCGGCGCATCGCGGCAGCGCCTGCCGCCCGCCATGGATGCCCAATGACGCGCGACCCCCGCTCTTCCTTCCGCGCCGCTCTGGCCCGCACCTGCCTTGGCCTGTGCGGCTTGGGTCTTGTCGCCTGCGCGCCCTTGCCCGACATCGCCAAGGCAACCGCCGCGCGCACATCACCCGACAGCTTCACCGGCCCGGCCCCGGTTCTGGTGCCCATCGACGGCATTCTCGCGCAGGCCGATGCGCTGGGCACGGGCGCAGGCAGCGTGGCCCCGGTCACCGCCCGGGCCGACCGTCTGCGCGCCCGCGCCGATCGCCTGCGCCGCGACTGACCCGGCCCTCGCGCCGCGTTGCCTTGCCGCGACAGGCGCGCTAAGACCGCCGACAACCACCACGCCACAGCCAGACGGAGTTCCCCCATGCCAGCCCCCTTGCGAATTGGTCTAGCCGGTCTGGGCACGGTCGGCATCGGCGTGGTCAAGATCGTGCAAAGCCATGCCGCGCTGATCGCGGCCCGCGCAGGGCGCGCGGTCGAAATCACCGCCGTCTCGGCGCGGGACCCGCAGAAGAACCGCGATGCCGATCTGTCCGGCTACGCATGGGAAACCGATCCGGTGGCGCTGGCCCAGCGTGCCGATGTCGATGTCTTTGTCGAGGTGATGGGCGGCCACGAAGGCCCCGCGCGCCTTGCCACCGAAGCCGCCATCGCGGCCGGAAAGGATGTGGTCACCGCCAACAAGGCGCTTTTGGCGCATCACGGCCACGCGCTGGCGCTCGCCGCCGAAGCCCAAGGCCGGGTGATCCGGTTCGAGGCCGCCGTCGCCGGGGGCATCCCGGTCATCAAGGCGCTGACCGAAGGCCTCGCTGGCAATCAGATGCGCCGGGTGATGGGGGTGATGAACGGCACCTGCAACTATATCCTCACCCGGATGCAGGCCGCAGGTCTGCCGTATGAAACCGTGTTCGAAGAGGCGCGCGCGCTGGGCTATCTCGAAGCCGATCCCAACCTCGATGTCGGGGGCATCGACGCGGGCCACAAACTCAGCCTGCTGGCCGCCATCGCCTTCGGCACCAAGGTCAGTTTCGACGCGGTGGAACTCGAAGGCATCGGCAATGTCTCGATCGACGATATTCATCTGGCCGATGACATGGGCTATCACATCAAGCTTCTGGGTGTGGCGCAGATGACAGGGCGCGGGCTGGAACAGCGCATGACCCCTTGCCTCGTCCCGGCCGAAAGCCCGCTGGGCCAATTGCAGGGCGGCACCAATATGGTCGTGCTCGAAGGCGACTCGGTGGGTCAAATCGTGATGCGCGGCGCGGGCGCCGGAATGGGGCCGACCGCCAGCGCCGTGATGGCCGATGTTATCGACATCGCGCGCGGCACCCGGCTTTCCACCTTCGGCCGCCCGGCCAGCACGCTGGCCGAACCGATCGCCGCCCGCTCGGCCACGCCTGCCCCTTATTACCTGCGGATGACCTTGCTCGACAAACCGGGGGCTCTGGCCAAGATCGCCACCGCGCTCGGCACGGCGGGCATCTCCATCGATCAGATGCGCCAACTCAACCAGCCGAACGAGGCCGATAACAAGGCCACCGTGCTCATCGTCACCCACAAGGCCTCTCCGGCCGATGTGGCCTATGCGCTCGATCAATTCGCCACCACCGGTGTGCTGATCGGTGCGCCGGTGGCGATCCGCATCGAAGAGGTCTGACCGCCCGCGCGCCCCCATGGCCTTGCGTTTTCTGTCCCCACGCCCCCCGGCGTCCGGGGGGCTGGCCTTGCAGTCCTGCAAGCCGCAGCGCGAATATGTTAAAAATCCCTAAAGGCGCAATTCCAAGCTGTTGATTCCAAAGAAAAGCCCATTTTGTAACACAGTGGACACACAGCCCCTGCCCCCCATGCCGCGTTAGCGCCATCACGCTTGCCCCAAGGGGACCGGGCAGGCTACACCGGGGCGCAGCTCATTTCCCAGCAAGGACCGATCATGCCCGTCGCCCCGCCCAAAATCGCCGAATTCCAGGACCGCCTGCTCTCGCTCGGCCTCGCCCGCGTCTCCGAGGCCGCCGCCCTTGCCAGCGCCACCCTGATCGGCCGCGGCGATGAAAAGGCCGCCGATCAGGCCGCCGTGAACGCCATGCGCGACCAGCTGAACCTGCTCGACATCAAGGGCGTGGTCGTGATCGGCGAAGGCGAGCGCGACGAGGCCCCGATGCTCTACATCGGCGAAGAGGTCGGCACCGGCCAAGGCCCCGCCGTCGACATCGCCCTCGACCCGCTCGAAGGCACCACCCTCACCGCCAAGGACATGCCCAACGCCCTCACCGTGATCGCGATGGCCCCGCGCGGCACCCTGCTGCACGCCCCCGACGTCTACATGGACAAGCTCGCCATCGGCCCCGGCCACCGCCCCGGCACCGTCACCCTTGCGATGACCCCGTCCGAGCGCGTCTCCGCCCTCGCAGCGGCCAAGGGCTGCTCCACCAATGACATCACCGTCTGCGTCCTCGAACGCCCCCGCCACGAAGAGATGATCGCCGAGATCCGCTCCACCGGCGCCGCCATCCGCCTGATCACCGACGGCGACGTCGCGGGCGTGATGCACTGCGCCGAGCCCGACCTCACCGGCATCGACATGTATATGGGCTCGGGCGGCGCCCCCGAAGGCGTGCTCGCCGCCGCCGCGCTGAAATGCATGGGCGGCCAGTTCTTCGGCAAGCTGCTCTTTCGCAACGAAGACGAGCGCGCCCGCGCCCGCAAGGCCGGGATCGAGAACTTCGACCGCGTCTACACCCGCGACGATCTGGTGCGCGGCGACGTGATCTTCGCCGCCACCGGCGTCACCGATGGCAGCCTGCTCGCCGGCATCAAGCGCGAACCCACACATCTGACCACCGAAACCATCCTGATGCGCTCAAAAACCGGCTCCGTCCGCCGCATGACCTATCGCAACCCGATCCGCCGCTGATCGCCTTTGCCATTGCACCTTTCTGAAATACTCCCGCCGGAGGCATCCCCACGATGCCCCCGGCGTTACATTTGCAGTTGAAGCGCCGCCCCCGCTGGTGCAGACCGCTGCCATGAGCACACGCGCATTCCTCAACGTCGAAGCCTCCGCACTCGGTCGTCGCTGGACCGGCCCCGAGATCGAGGAAGAGCGTCTGGCCGAAGCGATGGCTCAGCAAACCCGGCTGCCGATGGCGCTGTGCCACACGCTGGTGCGGCGCGGCGTATCCCCTGCGGAAGCTCCGGCCTTTCTCGCCCCGGTCCTGCGCGACCTGCTGCCCGATCCGCTCACCTTGCGCGACATGGCGGCCGCCTCCGACCGCTTTCTTCTGGCCGTCAAACACCGCCAACGCATCGCGATTTTTGCCGATTATGACGTCGACGGTGGCGCCTCGGCAGCTCTCCTCATCATCTGGCTGCGGGCGATGGGGCGTGAGGCGACGCTCTATATTCCCGACCGCATCGATGAAGGCTATGGCCCCAATGTGCCCGCGATGCAGGCCTTGGGGGCCGCGCATGATCTCATCATTTGCGTCGATTGCGGGACGCTCAGCCACGACCCCATCGCGGCGGCAGGCTGCGATGTTGTGGTGCTTGATCACCACCTTGGCGCCGAAACCCTGCCTGCCGCGGTCGCGGTGGTGAACCCCAACCGTCAGGACGAAACCGGCGCGTTGGCGCATCTTTGCGCGGCCTCGGTGGTCTTCCTGATGCTCGTCGAGGCCAACCGCCGACTGCGGGCCGAAGGCGTGCAAGGGCCCGACCTGATGGCGATGCTGGATCTGGTCGCCTTGGCAACCGTCGCCGACGTGGCCCCGCTCATCGGTGTCAACCGGGCCTTGGTGCGACAAGGCTTGCGGGTCATGGCGCGGCGCGAGCGGACCGGGCTGGTTGCGCTGGCCGATGTGGCGCGGATGGATCAGGCGCCCACGCCCTATGCGCTGGGTTTTGTACTGGGCCCGCGCGTCAATGCGGGGGGGCGGATCGGTCAGGCGGATCTGGGCGCTCGGCTGCTGGCCAGCGATGACCCGCGGGCCGCAGCCGCCATGGCCACGCGTCTGGACCAGCTGAACACCGAGCGCCGCGAAATCACCGAGCGTGTGCGGGAAGAGGCCATGGCGCAGGCCGAAGCGCGCGGTCTAGACGCGCCTCTGGTCTGGGCCGCCGCCGAAGGCTGGCACCCGGGTGTGGTGGGGATCGTCGCCGCGCGCCTGAAAGAGGCCTTCAACCGCCCGGCCATTGTGATCGGCCTTGAAGATGGCATCGGCAAGGGCTCGGGCCGGTCCGTCGCGGGGGTTGATCTGGGGGCTGCCGTTCAGCGCACGGCCAGCGAAGGGCTGTTGCTCAAGGGCGGCGGTCACAAGATGGCAGCCGGGTTGACCGTGGAACAGCACCAACTGGAGCCTGCGATGGCGCGTCTGGCCGAGCTTCTGGGCCGGCAGGGCGCGGGCGCAGAAGGACCGCGCGATCTGCGCATCGACAGCCTGCTGATGCCCTCGGCCTGCACGCCCGGCTTTGTCGAGCAGATCGAGGCCGCCGGTCCCTTCGGCCAAGGCGCCCCTGCCCCCCGCTTCGCCTTGGCCGACGTGGCGGTGGTGGCCCGCCGGATCGGCGACAGGCACCTCAAACTTGCCGTCTCGGATGGCATGGGGACCCAGATCGAGGCGATGGCCTTTGGGGCTTTCGACTCTCCTTTGGGCCCCGCATTGGAAAACCCCGGACACCGGCGCTTTCACCTCGCGGGACGGTTGGAACTGAACCACTGGGGCGGGCGCACCAAGGTTCAGCTCCGGCTGGAAGACGCCGCGCCTGCTTCAGGCTGATCGTTGCGTTTTTCCTCTTGCGAGTCAGCGGGAAGCACACTAGACACCCCTCACCGACAGCGTGGCCCGTTCGTCTATCGGTTAGGACACCAGGTTTTCAACCTGGGAAGAGGGGTTCGACTCCCCTACGGGCTGCCACTTCTCCTTATTTTATCTCTTTATAACAATAGCTTGTAAACAGGTTAGTCATTTGCGGGAGTCGCATAGGCTCAAATCCAACCAGCGTAGGGTGGCGACAAGGACAGACCTGACGAGCTAAGTCGCATGACGTTGCCGGCGATCTCATAGTCGTCGATCTCGGCCATATCAAAATCACGAGCTGCCTGCGCCACCGCAACGCCCCGCTCTGGCACCACCTTCACAGCCCCTAACTTGAACTCCTTCGTGAATTTCCGTTTTACCATGCCCGATCTCCGTTTCCTTGGTTACGATCTTATCTTCGTGTCCACGAAACCGGAGCAGCACACCGCAGCCCAGATGGCATCAAGCAGATCGAAGAGTCATAGCTATGGCTCTGTAGCAGTCACAGACAGTGATTTTGTTCGAGTCAGTTCAGGCACACCCCACTTAATCTGAACCGCACCCGCGTGATCCTCCGACTCCGAGCATCATCTCAATGCAGCGCTAAGTGCGGCGCCAACCCGCTCCCTGACCGCTTCAGATTCGTTGGCCAAGGCCATTGCAAGTGATTGAAGGACAAATCTTGCGCCGTGCAATTGGTCGATCAGCGACATTACGATGGCAATTGCGGGGTCGTCCAAATCGAAATCGTTGGAAAGGTCACACAGCAGGCGAAGGCGAGCAAGGTCGATCTGGCAAAAAAGGGGGCCATCGTCGCTTTGAACGGGAACCACGGCCCTAGACGCTAGGAAAGTGGTCCGACGGGCTTGGGTCAAGCCTGCAATCGCGGCAAGAGCATCGTCTTCGGTTAGATAGCGCGTCATCACGTTGCCCCTGACAGAGTGGTGGTGCGCGGATCATGGGAATGGGTCCGGCGCCAGTTGGTCATGAAGTCGCTTAGAGCAGCATCGATTTTGGGCGGGGCAACGATCCGCAGTTCAACCCGCTGATCGCCCTTTTCAGAACCAATCGCCTTAGCCATGCCGCGCCCGCGCAAGCGGAGGACTCTGCCAGAACTGGTGCCTGCCGGGATCGTCAGGCTGACCGGACCCGAGATCGTCGGGGCCCGCACCTTGGCCCCGAGGATTGCTTCATCGATCGAAATTGGTAACGTGATCAGGATGTCGGCACCATCACGGCGAAACACAGGATTTGCCTGAAGGGATAGCGTGATCAGCGCATCCCCGGATACCCCGCCGCGCTGGCTCGCTCTGCCCATACCGCGCAAGCGCAGCACCTGGCCATCTTCGGCTCCCGGCGGGATCCGGACTGCGACATCGCCCCCGTCACCCAAGGTCACGCGCATCTCTGCCCCCCGCGCTGCATCAAGAAACGGCACGTTGAGCGTAAATCGAAGGTCGCGCCCGGGGGCGGCAAAGCCTTGGCCGTCTTCGCCGCGTTGCCGCAACATTTCGGCAAAGATATCACCCGGGTCCCCACTGGCAAAGCCCGCGCGGTAACCCGGTTGGGGACGATAAGCGTTGCCGGTTGCGTCGGAAAAGTCGCGGTAATACTGCCGGGGCGGCTTTTCCGCGCCCAAGGAATCAATCTCGCCTGCATCAAATCGCGCTCGGGTGGCAGCGTCTTTTAAAAGATCATAGGCTGCACTTATGTCTTTGAACGTGGTCTCGGCCTTAGCGTCATTGGGGTGCAGATCGGGATGATGAGCGCGAGCCAGCTTGCGGTAAGCCTGCTTTATCTCGGCAGCCGTTGCGGCACTTGACAGTCCAAGAACATCATAGGGTTCAAGCCTCATATCTCTGTCTACTCATTCATGGACGATTTGCAGAACCGCGACCGCGACGCGGCAGAATTGCGCAGGTGTCCCATGAAAGATCATGCTTTTTACTGATGCAGATCATCGCCCATGGCCCTGCCGCGGACTACAGTAGTGCAACAGCCTAAGCCGCACCGAAATCGCGCCGACGAACTCTCGATTTGCGAGCGCAGGCCTATCCCAGACCACCAAGCCATTTCAGTCAAATGAGGTTCTTCATTTCGGATCGTCCCACACCCTCCTGTGATGCCCCACGAAGCGTCAGGCGCGCCGCTGCTTCCGGTTGTGATGCCAAAAGCAACCGGACCCGGCGCAGTGGTGCCGAAAGCTAATCGACGCGCATGGCCTTGGGCCGCAGGTGCCGTCTTGCTGGTGGGGATTTGCGCGCTGGTCTGGCTTCAGCCTTGGGCGCCAGCTGTGATGGAAGTAGCGGTGGAGACTGTCGCCCCAGAGCAGGTATCGCGTGTTCTGGCCGTCAACGGCCGGGTGGCAAGCGAAGTTTCGATTGAGGTGCGCCCGTTGGTCAGCGGCCCAGTGCTCGAGGTGCGCGTCTCCGAAGGGGATATCGTCGAGGTCGGCCATGTTCTTGCCCTGATCGACCCTGCGACGCAGGACGCGATTGTGCGGCAAGCCGTAGCAGGCCTTGATGCAGCGCTGGTTGGGCAGACCAACGCAAAGTCAACGTATGCCCGGACAGAAGCGCTTGGCACGAACGCAGCAAGGGTGGTGCTGGAAGATGCCGCCCGTGCCGTGCAAACGGCGGCACAAGAGGTGTCAAGGTTGACTGCACTTCTCGATCAGGCGCAGATCGCGCTGACCCGCTTCACCATCCGCGCATAAGTGGCAGGATCGGTGCTGATGCTGTTCGCTGATCCGGGCCAGACGGTAGACCCCTCTACGATTTTGATGACGATTGCGGATTTGCGCGGGCTCGTGATCGAAACAAACGTGGACGAGACCTATGCCACACAGGTCAGACAGGGCCAACCCGCCGGCTTGCAATTGGCGGGTGAGGGTGAGGTGCGTCCCGGCCACGTCAGCTTTGTGTCGCAACGGGTGGACCCGGCGACCGGGGGGCTCGCGATAGAGCTGAAATCAGAAGCCCCCCTGACCGCTCCCATCGGCCTGACGATCACTGCCAACATAACCGTTGATGATCGCACAGCAGCTATGACGGTTCCTCGCGCGGCCATTGTCCGGGATGACCGCGGCAACTGCGCTTTTGTGGTCAAAAATGGCCTCGCCCGGCGCCAATCGGTCACAGTGATCGACTGGCCCGCCGCTCGGTTGATCGTGACCGAAGGCTTGGCGGCAGGTGATCAGGTCATAACCGATGCGACCGGTATCACTGATGGCCAAGCCGTCACGGTCGTGCCCTGATGCTTTATGCGCTAAAGATTGCAACGCGCTACCTGACCGCAAGCAAGGCCCAGACCGCCCTTTTGGTGTTTGGCGTGGCGATCGGCGTTTTTATCTTCATCTTCATGTCCGCGCTGATCGGTGGTCTGGCAGAATTCATTATGATGCGCACGGCGGGCGATATGGCGCATATCACCATTCAGGCCGAAGCCGTGGACCCCGCCTTGTTGCAACCAAATACCGGACGGACAGTTCTTTTGGTGCAAGAACCGACCACACAAACCACGGCCATCCTGAAGGACACCGCCGCATTCCTGCCGCTGATCGAGGCTTTGCCCGGCGTGACCGGCACCTCGCAGCAGATCAACGGATCGGGGTTTCTGACGCGCGGAGTCCAAGTCACGCAGGTGTCAATCAACGGGCTGGAGCCGGGGCACGAATCCGTCATCGTCAACCTCGCCAGCTACATCACCGAAGGCACGGCGAACCTTGGGGCGGGCGGGGTTCTGGTGGGCAAGACTTTGGCCGAGGATATGGATCTGTCGCTGGGCCAAACTGTGCGCCTGCAAAGCGCGCAGGCGATTGACGCGGCGCTGACAATCACCGGCATCTATGAAATCGGGTCAGGCGGACCAGATCGACGGCAGGCCTATGTCAGCCTTGCCACCGCGCGCACCCTCTTTGCCCTGCCGCAAGGCGTGACGCGGATCGAGATCAAGCTGGCCGATCTCTACACCGCCGACGCACTCGCCCCCCGGATCATGGCGCTGACCGGGCTTGATGCAAAGTCATGGACCGAACAGGCCGCGCAGCTACTCGAGGCCCTTCAGGCACAGGCGCAGACCGGCTTTATCCTAAAGGCCTTTGCGCTTTTGACCATCATCATCGGAGTCGCCTCGGCGCTCCTTTTGTCCACCTACCGCCGCCGACCAGAGATCGGAATTATGCGGGCGATGGGTGCCGGGCGATGGTTTGTGATGGTGGTCTTTGTATCCCAAGGCGCGCTGATCGGGTTGATGGGCGGCCTGTTTGGGGCGGCGGCAGGCTACGGCGTGCTGCTGGCCTTCCCCTCGCGCGTCAGTTTTGGCCCGGGGCAAAGTGGTCTGCCCATCGACATTCGCCAAGGCGCCTATGGGCTGGCGATTTGGCTGACCACGCTGGGGGCAATCCTTGCCTCAATCCTGCCCGCGCGGGCGGCGGCGCGGCTCGATCCAGTGACGGCGATCGGGCAATGACCGCATTGCTGGAGGTCCGAGATCTGGTGAAAACCTTTGGCATGGGCGAGGCAGCAACGCGGGTTCTGCACGGGCTGACCCTGACGATGGAAGCAGGGGAACTGGCGGCCCTTCTTGGCCCATCGGGATCGGGTAAAAGCACGCTCCTGACTATCTTGGGCACGTTGATGCATCCCACATCGGGCAGCCACACCATGCTGGGCTTGGACCTGACCACGGCGAGCGACAGCGCATTGACCGAGTTTCGCAACCTGCACATCGGGTTCGTGTTTCAGTTCCACAACCTGTTGCCCGACTTCACAGCGTTGGAAAACGTGTGTTTCCCCACCGCCGTCCGCGAAGGGCGCGAAACCACCGCCGCGCGGACCCGAGGCCAAGAACTTCTTGTCCGCATGGGTCTTGCCGATCGTGTGCATTTTCCCACTGCCAACCTGTCGGGTGGCCAAAAACAACGCGTCGCCGTCGCACGGGCGCTGATGAACCGGCCGGAACTGGTGCTTGCAGATGAACCAACTGGCAACCTCGACCGCGCCTCGGCCAGCCAAGTCATGGACTTGATCGCCGAGATAAACCATGACGAAGGCACGACTTTCCTCATCTCCACCCATGATGAAAAAATTGCGGCACTGTGTCGGCGGCAGATCGTGGTGGGCGATGGCATTGTGACGGGCTAACTCCACGCCTCAGGCCAAACTGCGTGATCTTGCCTTGGACGCGGCAACACTCCCCTGCCCATGCCGAACTCCCCAACACAAGCGATCAGAGACGGCCAAGCAGCACAAGCACAACGACAATAATCAGGATGGCCCCGATCGCCACCACGCCGCCATGTCCGTAGCCATAGCCATACCCCCCAAACCGGCCACTAAAGCGACCCAAAAGGGCGATGATCAGGATGACGGCAAGTATGGTGCCAAGTGGCATAAGGGGTCTCCGCAGTTTTGGGGTCAGGAAGGAAAGGAATGGAGGACGGAAATGTCCATCTGGCCACATCAAGGGGATGTGTGAACATCCTCGCGCCGCAGCAGCCAACCGCCGGGCAGCGCAAAGGCTGCCAACGTGCCGATCCCAAGCATCGTCAGGCCTAGAACAAAGAACCAACCCGCAATCGGCACCAGCCACGCAAGACCCGCAACGAAGGCACCAAGACAAGCCAGCGCAAATTTGCCCGGCAGGCCAAGCGGCATCAGGCGACCAAAGCCGAGCCACAGGCTAACCCCCAGCACATAAGATCCAAGCGCATAGCCAGCAAAGATCGCGACCACCGTAAGGATCAGCATCACCGGAAGAAGAAAGACCCCGACCAGAGTCAGCATCAGCACAAACCCTGATCCCGCCAGTGCCGACGTCACCAGAAACCCCGACCAGATTGCCCGCCCCGGATGGGCAAGCGCTAGTGTCCGCCAACGTTGCACCGCCTGTGGCGCAATTGCGATCACCAGCGCGGCTATCAAGCCAGACATGAGAACCCCCACCAGAAATCCCGTGACGATCCGCCAGACCGGAACCTGCATTTGCATTCTGTCTGACCATTCGTCGTTATCATACTGCGCGGCCTGCTCAATTTTGACCCGGGCCGCCGGCGCCACGCTTTCTGGCACAGTCACAAGGGCCGGGTCTTCGGCATAAATCGTCAGTTGGCCTGCCACCTTGGCACCGGGGCCAAAGGCGATGTCCTCTGCCACCAAGACGGCATCGCCAGCGATGACACCCTGCAGCGAGACCTCGGCCCCGGTGATCAGCGCATAGCCGCCAACTGCCGCAACCGCCACCTCTGCCCCTGCCACCCTTAGATTGCCGGTAACGTCCCCCGGCACCACCTCGTAGCCTGTAACCGATGCATCGCCACTCACCACTGCCTCAAGCATCACGCTGTAACCTGCGGCATAAAGATCGCCCGCCACTGCGGCCTCAACCCTGATCCGCCGCCCAGCCAGATGTGCCGACCCGCCCACGGGCGATGCTACAACGACCCGGTTTCCAGCCATGAAAAGATCGGTCACTGCAGGCCCGTCATAGGTGACAGACGCCCCTGCCAGATAGCGGTCGTCTGAAATGGCCAGGCTGGTGATATCGGCAAATGCAGGCATGGCCAGGAGGCCACAGGCAAGGGTCAGTGTGCGCAGCATCACGTTTATCCTTAGATCAAAGGGAGAGAGCCGCTATTCGCTTGCAACACCGTCAAAGACTTCGCGTGAGGTCTCGGCCTCGGCCTTCGTGTCTTCGAGCAGCTTGTCGATGTGGTTCGGTGGGCCATAGATCGTGTAAAGTCGCAGGCGGTTGTCACCGGTGTTGACCAGATTGTGCTTGGCCCCCGCTGGAACGATAAGGCCATCGCCACTCTTGATCTTTTGGCGCACCCCGTCGATCACGACCTCGCCATGACCCTTTTCGATCCGGAAGAACTGATCATGTGTGGCGTGGGTTTCCATGCCGATGTCCTGACCGGGCGTCAGTGTCATAAGCACCAATTGCAGGTTGTGACCCGTGTAAAGCACCTTGCGAAAAGCGGTGTTTTCTTCGGTCAGCGTTTCGATGTCGGCAAGATAGCCCTTCATGGTATCCTCCAAAGGGGTGAGTGGTGAGATCAGCGATTGCGGCAGCCCGGAACGTTCAGATCGCGGCAGAAATATCCAGCAGCACCGCCGACAACGGCGCCGGACAAAGGACTGCCTCCAGTGGCGCCGCTGATCACCGCACCACCCGCCGCACCGGCAAGGCCACGCTCGGTATCGCTGGCAAGGCAACCTGACAGGCCAAGTGACAAGGCGCTCAAAAGCAGGAAGGATTTGGTCGGCATATGAGCCTCATTTCTGGAATGGGTTTGGCAGACCGCAAAGGAAGGGCGTGGATCAAACCCTTCCCATTGTCGGTTTGGCGAACTCGCAACAGGATGCGCCGATGCCGCGCGCACCGCGCTGCTTCAGATCAGTGGTTCACAGGTTTCCCGGATCGCAAAGCCAAGGCCACCCGGTTGCGCTGCACCGCCCGAGCCCAGATCGGTTTGAGCACCTCCAGCGCCACCAGAACCGCAAGCCCGGCCAAAAGGGGCACTGCCAGATGCGCAGGATCAAGCGCGCCAAAACCAAAAAGATCGCGGGCCACAGGCCAGAACAATATGACACCCAAGAGCCCCCCCACGATGGGCAGCACTACGGCCAAGGCGCGGTTTGGCCGGGTGATCGCCGTTAAAATCGACGACGACCGCGACCTATCCACCAAAATCAGCGCCACAATGCCAAACACAAGCGCAGCAAAGGTCATCCCGCGCACCTGATCGGTGGACAGACCATATCGCGGGGCAAGCGCAAAGATCGCCGCTGTCACGCCCAGCACCAACACGCCCTGCACCAGACTCCAAAGGATCGTAGGGCCAGAAAACAGCGGCTCCGTGGGCGGGCGGGGTCTGCGGGTCATCACATCGTCCTCTTCCGTCTCAGCCTCGAAGACGAGCGCACAAACGGGGTCAATCACCATTTCGAGGAACGCGATATGCACAGGCCCGAACAGAATTGGCAAACCGAACAAAAGCGGCATCAGCGCAAGGCCGGCGATGGGGACGTGAACGGCAAGGATAAAGCTCATGGCCTTGCGCAGGTTGTCATAGATGCGGCGGCCAAAGCGAATTGTGGTGACTATTGACCCGAAATCATCATCCAAAAGCACGATAGAGGCTGCTTCCCGGGCCACATCCGTCCCCCGCCCGCCCATCGCGATTCCGATATGGGCGGCCTTGAGCGACGGCGCGTCATTCACCCCGTCGCCTGTCATCGCCACAACAGCCCCCGCAGCCTTGAGCGCGGTCACAATACGCAGCTTTTGTTCGCGCATGATGCGGGCGAAAATCGTCACATCTCGCACCGCCACTGCCAGATCCTCATCACTCAGGTTTTCGAGTTCTGGTCCGCTAATGACCCGATCTCCCTCCAGCCCCGCCTGCGTGGCAATGGCCTGCGCTGTGGTCGGGTAATCGCCGGTGATCATGATGACCCTGATCCCCGCACTCCGGCATTGGGCCACGGCGGCGGGCACTGATGCGCGCAGCGGATCTGCCAGCCCAACCAGACCAAGGAACCGAAAGCAGAAATCGCGCTGATCTTCGGGCAGGCTGCCTTCTTGTGCAGCCTCGGCAACACCCAACACGCGCAGGCCAGCGCCTGCCATCTGATCGACCTGTGCCGTCAGCCTGGCCAGCGCCACAGCGTCCATCCGGCAAAGTTCGGCGACGGCCTCGGGCGCGCCCTTGGCAGCGATCTGCCAGCCCTTGCCTGCCTCCCACGCCTGCGACATGGCCAACAATTGCGGCGAGAGGGCATAGCTGCGCACCAAAAGCCGCGCCGGGCAGGGTTTCACCTTTGCGCAGGTCGGTTTTGGCCAAAGTATGGAACGCCTTTTCCATCGGGTCAAAGGGTTCGGGGGCTGAAGCCATCACCCCGGCAGCCGCCAGTTCCCGGAACCGCTCGGGCACGGGCTCGCCTAAACTGGCCCTCTTGCCATCCGGCAGACGCATTTCGGCGATGGTCATGCGGTTTTCTGTCAGCGTGCCGGTTTTGTCAGTGCACAGCACGCTTGCAGCGCCCAGCGTCTCAATCGCTGACGCCCGCCGTGTGAGCACCCGCACCTTGGAAATCCGCCACGCGCCCATCGCCATGAAAACGGCCAGCACCATGGGGAATTCCTCAGGCAACATCGACATGCCCACTGCGATCCCCGCCAGCACCCCGTCCGGCCAGCCCCCGCGCAACATCCCATACAGCACCACGACCGTCCCACTGACCGCCGCGCCAACGGCGGCAAATACGATCACCAGCTTGCGCATCTGGCGTTGCAGATGGGGAGTCTCTGTCTCCAGCTGACCGAGCGATGTGCCAATCCGTCCCATCTCACTCGCCGTCCCGGTGGCAGTGACCAAAGCCATCCCCGTGCCTCTGACGATCAAGCTGCCAGAAAAGACCATCGTTTGATCCTCACCCCCCGGGCGAGCGTCGGTTGCAGCGCCAGCACTCTTGCGCACCGGCACGGCTTCTCCCGTCAGCAAGGATTCGTCCGCCGATAAGGACTGTGCCTCGATCAGAGCCGCATCTGCAGGCACCCGGTCGCCTTCGGCCAGCACGATCACATCGCCCCGCGCCACATCGCGACCCGCGATCCGCTGCCGCTGGCCGTCGCGGATCACCAAGGCGCGCGGGCTGGTCAAATCGCGCAACGCATCCAGCACACGTTCAGTGCGGGCCTCTTGCACGACTGTGATGCCAACAGACAGGCAGGCAAAGGCCAAAAGGATCAACGCCTCTTCCTTGCCACCAAGAAAAAGATAGACCACCCCTCCGGCCACCAGCAGCGCCAGCATTGGCTCGCGCAGCACTTCAAAGATGATCCGCAGTGGTGATCGCCGCTGCGCCTTTGGCAGTTCGTTGAACCCCTCAGCGGCAAGCCGAGCGGTCGCTTCGGTCTGTGTCAGGCCTACCAAAAGGGAGGTGTCAGAGTGTGTCATGCGCGCTTTCTCGTGAGTGGTGCGCTTTGGCGCGCGGGTCACACTGACACGGCCCCGGTGTGATCGCCTTGACCTGTATCAGCGGCCAACAACGACGTGTTCTTCCGCACTGCCTGACCTCAGGTGACGTTTGAGCGTGTCGCTAACCTGCATCAACACGGTCCCGCCCTTCCGGACCTACCATCATGCAATCAAGCCTGATCGAAGGACCGTGCCATTGCCCTCCATAGAAAAGCCAAGATTCCGTTTCCCTTCGGCCTTCACCATCCTTTTCGGCCTGATAATCTTGGTGGCCGTGCTGACTTGGGTTATCCCCGCCGGACAGTATGCGCGCGCGCCTTCGGAGGCGCTGGGCAAGGATGTTCCGGTTCCGGGCAGCTACGCGCTGACCGAAGCCAATCCTCAAGGCGTTTTCGACGTCCTTCTGGCGCCCATCGCCGGGTTCTACGACCCCGTGGCCTATACGGCGAATGCGATTGATGTCTCGCTGTTCGTGCTGATCATCGGCGGCTTCATCGGGGTGGTGACCGCGACGGGTGCGATTGATGCAGGGATCAAACGGGCGATGGTGCGGGCCAAGGGGCGCGAGGTCTGGATGATCCCGTTCCTGATGGCACTCTTCGCTCTTGGCGGCACCACCTATTGAATGGCCGAGGAAACGTTGGCATTTTATCTGATCCTGACACCGGTCCTGATCGCCGCGGGCTGTGATGCGATGGTGGCCGTCGCGGTGATCCTGCTGGGTGCCGGGATCGGGGTCTTGGGCTCAACCATCAACGCCTTTTCCACCGTCATCGCCTCGGATGCCGCCGGGGTAACTTTTGCCGACGGACTGTTGCTGCGGATCGCTATTCTGGGCATCTGCTGGGTTGTCACTGTGGCTTTCGTTATGCGCTACGCCGCACGGGTCAAGATGGATCCGTCCACGTCGCTGGTCTTTGATCGTAAGGCAACGAACGAGGCGCATTTCCTTAAGGACACTGACGCTGATGTAGAATTCAGTGGGCTACAAAAGGTGGTGCTGATCTTATTCGCGCTGACCTTTGCGGTTATGATCTGGGGCGTCTCCGGCGCCGGCTGGTGGATGGCTGAGTTGAGCGCGCTGTTTCTTGCCGCTGCCATCATCATTGGGGTGATCGCCCGGCTTGGCGAAGGCAAGCTGGTCGAGGCGTTCGTGAACGGCGCGCGGGACCTTTTGGGCGTGGCGCTGATCATCGGCCTTGCACGCGGGATTGTTGTGGTGATGGACGCTGGCCACATCACAGACACCATCTTGCACGGCGCCGAAGTCTTGGTCGCTGATCTGCCAAAAACCGCATTCATCTTGGTCATCTACTGGATCGAGGTCGGCCTATCGTTCTTCGTCCCGTCCACGTCAGGCCTTGCAGTCCTGTCTATGCCCATACTAGCCCCTGTGGCCGATTTTGCCGGGGTTAAGCGGGAACTGGTGGTTACCGCTTTCGCCACCGCCAGCGGGATGGTCAATCTGATCACCCCAACCTCTGCTGTCGTCATGGGCGGCCTCGCCATCGGACGCGTGCCCTACGAACGCTGGCTGCGCTTTGTCTGGCCATTGCTGGTCGTCCTAAGCCTGATCATCATGGCAGCCCTTGTGATGACCGTCATATTTGGAGCCACCCTATGATCCTCACCTACGGCGTTCACTCCGAAGCGGGTAAACTGCGCCGCGTCCTGGTCCACCGCCCAGGGTCTGAGATGGCGCGGCTGACGCCCGCAAATGCCGAAAGCTTGTTGTTCGACGATGTGCTATGGGTAAAGCAGGCCCGCATCGACCATATGGCGTTCGTCGATATCCTGCGCGAGCGCGGGGTCGAAGTGGTTCTTTTGCGCGAAATGCTCGAAGAGGTGCTCGCCATCCCCGTGGCGCGGCGCTGGCTGCTGCAGGCGCGGATCAGTGACAATTCGGTGGGGGTGGGCCTGTCGGCGGATCTATTGGCCTGCCTTGCCGAGATGCCCGCAAAGCCCCTCTCCCATATCCTGATCGGAGGCATGAGCCGCGCCGAACTGCCGATCCCTGAGTCTGGCGTTGTCGTGCCGATGCTGCGGCCCGAGGATTTTCTCCTTCCACCAATGCCGAACACCATCTTCACCCGCGACAGCTCATGTTGGATCTACGGCGGCGTCACAATGAACCCGATGTTCTGGACTGCCCGGCGACTTGAAACGCTGAACCTGGCCGCGATCTACCGCTTTCACCCTGACTTTGCCGATGCCAGTTTCCCGATCTGGTTCGGCGATCCGCTCATTGATCATGGGATGGCAACGCTCGAAGGTGGCGACGTCATGCCCATCGGCAACGCGACGGTCCTGATCGGCATGGGCGAGCGCACAACACCGCAGGCGGTTGGGCAAGTGGCACGGGCGCTGTTTGCAGGCGGCGGTGCAGAGCGTGTCATCGCCTGCCAGTTCCCCCGAGCCCGATCCTCAATGCATCTCGATACCGTCTTCACCTTCTGCGACCGCGATCTCGTGACGGTCTTTGCCGAAGTCACGGACGCGATCCAGGCCTATTCCTTACGCCCCAGCGACAAGGGCGGAGTCACGGTAACGGCTGAAAAGCACCCTTTCTTGACGTGGTCGCCGAAGCGCTTGGCGTCAAGAAACTCCGCACTGTGCCCACTGGTGGCAACGCCTACGAGTCGCAGCGCGAACAATGGGATGACGCAAACAACTTGCTCTGCATCAGCCCCGGCGTCGTGGTGGGATACGAACGGAACGAACATTCCAACACTCTGCTGCGCAAGGCGGGCGTCGAAGTCATCACCATTTCGGGCGCGGAACTCGGGCGCGGGCGCGGTGGGTCGCATTGCATGACCTGCCCGCTGATCCGAGACGCGCTGTGATCCTATCTTTGAAAGGACGACCCTATGCCACAAAATCTGCACGGCCGCAGCTTTTTGAAACTGCTGGATTTCTCTGGCGACGAGTTACGCTTTCTCTTGCAACTGGGCGTCAGTCTGAAAGAGGCAAAGGCAGCCGGGACCGAACGCCCTTTGTTGGCGGGAAAGACAATCGCCCTGATCTTTGAAAAGGATAGCACCCGCACCCGCAGCGCGTTTGAGGTAGCGGCTTTCGATCAAGGGGCACATGTCACTTACCTTGGACCGTCCGGCAGCCACATCGGCATCAAAGAATCCATGAAGGATACCGCCCGTGTGCTGGGACGGTTTTATGACGCCATCGAATATCGCGGCTTCGGACAGGCGGAAGCAGAAACCCTTGCCGAATTTTCTGGTGTTCCAGTCTACAATGGACTGACAGCCGAATTTCACCCTACGCAAGTGCTGGCCGACCTGATGACCATGCAGGAAAACACGCACAAGCACCTGTCTGACATTGCATTTTGCTTTGTCGGCGACACTGGTGGCAACATGGGTGCGTCACTTCTGGTGGGTGCGGCACTGATCGGGATGGATATCCGCCTGTGCGGGCCAACCGCACTTTGGCCGCATAAGGCGCTGCTCGACCAGTGTCGCGCCCTTGCCGAAACCTCTGGTGCTCGTATCACTCTGACCGAAAAGCTCGCCGAGGGGGTGGAGGGCTGTGACTTCGTCTACACCGACGTCTGGGTCTCGATGGGCGAGCCAGACACCGTCTGGGCCGACCAAATCGCGGTCTTGTCGCCCTTCACCGTCACACAAAACGTGATGGACCTAACCGGCAACCCCTATGCCAAGTTCCTGCACTGCCTGCCTGCCTTCCATAACCGCGACACAACAACGGGCGAAAAGATTTTCCAGACCTACGGACTTGAGTGCTTGGAGGTAACCGACGAGGTTTTTGAATCCCCTGCGTCCAAGGTCTTTGATCAGGCAGAGAACCGGCTTCATTCGATCAAGGCCATCCTTGTCGCAACGTTAGGGGCCGCGTAATGCGCATCGTCGTGGCCTTGGGCGGCAATGCCCTTCTAAAGCGTGGTGAGCCAATGACGGCTGAAGCGCAGCACACCAACGTCCGCATCGCAGCGGCTGCACTGGCAGATCTGGCCCGCGACCATCAGATCATCGTGGCACATGGCAACGGCCCTCAGGTCGGGTTGATGGCGCTGCATGCAGCAACATTCGCGCCGGAAAATCCTTGGCCGCTGGATGTGCTGGGCGCCGAGACAGAAGGCATGATCGGGTATCTGATCGAGCAGGAGCTGATGAACGCCCTGCCCCCCGGCACCGACTGCGCCACACTGGTGACAAGGGTCGAGGTTGACCGCCAAGACGCCGCCTTCGACCAACCCACCAAACCCATCGGCCCGGTCTACACCGCGGAAGAAGGCAAGATTATTCGCGCTGAACATCAATGGTCCATGGTATCCGAAGCAACCGGCGGCTTGCGCCGTGTTGTTCCTTCACCCTTGCCCTTGGCCGTCCTGAACATCGCGCCGATCCGGCTGCTCGTTCAGGCGGGGGTCTGCGTGATCTGTGCGGGCGGTGGCGGCATTCCGGTCATCCGCAGGACAGATGGAAAAATGGAGGGAGTCGAGGCGGTGATCGACAAGGACCGCACGGCAGTCCTGCTGGCAAAGGCACTTCAGGCCGACATTCTTTTGATGCTGACCGATGTAGATGCAGTGTTTCGCGACTGGGGCGACCCTGATCAATCTGCCATTGATCACATCACACCCGATGCGTTGGACAAATTGGAATTTGCCACAGGATCCATGGGGCCCAAGGTTTCGGCGGAGTGCGATTTTGTGCGGGCGGGTGGGGCATTGGCAGGCGTTCGTTGCCTGCAGGACGCGCGGGCCATCGTCGAAGGACGCAAAGGAACCCGGATCCAGATGCACGCGCCGAGGGGTAAATGCATAAAGGCCAAAGATGGCAGCGCAATTTTGGCACGACACCAACCTGAAACAGTGCGGGTCGCCGTGTAACGGGCGATATCAAAGATCTTGCCAGCGCTCTCGTCCCCTGCGTCAGGCAAGCGCCCACCCGATGCTCCGGTCCCTCGCGCATCGGGTGGGCTGATTTGCTGCACACGCCGCCTGTTTTTAATCCGAAGCACTAAAGACTCTTGGCGCCAAGGTCACTTCATTAGCGGGCCATCATGATCCAGATAGTTCCGGTCGAATTCGCAAAACGCCACCAAGCCATCGAAATCGTCGAAGATCACGCGGCCAAGCTGAAAGGTGACGAACCCATCCTCACGCAATTCGCGCAGCACGCGGTTGACATGCACGGCGCTGAGGCCAAGGGCATCGGCCAAGAGGTATTGGGTCAACGGGCAGCTGTAGCCATCGTTTGAGGCGAGCCCCACAAGCTTCAGCCGCGCGCCGAGTTCCAGCAGAAAATGCGCCATACGCTGCTTAGCGTCGCGCCGCCCGATGTCGACGAGGTGTTCCACCACCATCGCCTCGTCACGGGATGCGGCCCACAGCACCGCAGCAGCCAGTCGGGGCGCGCTGTTAAAGGTCTCCAGCAAATCTTGCACATGGACTTCAGAGGCCTTAACCCGGGTGATCGGTTCGATATTATGATCCGCAGTGCGAAACAGCACCGAGCGCAGGCCAAGAAAATCCCCAGGAATTTGAAAGTCGACGATCTGGCGCGTACCGCCCGGCAAAAGCTTATAGGAACATACCCAGCCCGAGGCGAGGATATAGGCAGATCGTTCCACCTGCCCCTCATAGATCATGTCCCGCCGCGCGGGAAAGGTCCGGCGTCGGTTGTGCAACTGATTAAGCAAATTCAGTTCCATGTCTGAAAGGGCAACAAATGCGCCCAGTTTGAGGGCAAAGGGTGTATGCAGGGCAGTCACCCGAGGCCAATCCTTTCGTGACGCGCGACGCAGCGCTGAAAGCGGACGATGCCGCCCATCAGTTCTAAATCAGCGGGACGTCGAAGACGCTGATCTGTGTCAGTCAATCCTACCACAGGTCTGCGACACTCTCCTGAATATTGATTGCGCAGGCGTCGGGCGCATGTGCCTGATGCCGCAAGGGAAAGGTCTGTAGATGAAAAACGTCCCCGACGTAGCTGGCACCGCTGCTCTCGCGATCTGCGAGTCACTGCTTCTGGCGCTGAACGACCGCAACATCCTGCCCGAGCGCGAAATTGTGGGGATACTGCGGGATGCGGCGGCTGCCCATGCCCATGATCCGGGGGATGATGGCATGACCGACCTTCACAAAGCGGTTGCCGAACTGATCGGGGGAATTATTGCAGGGGGCAATTCCGTCCGGCGGCGATAATTTGCTGGCAGGACAGGTGTAATTCCGCCGACCCACGGCCGAAAGTTTGGAAGGACCAACATGCATCAGTCCGCCGCGAAATCCGCCCGAGTAAGGTTACCAAGACAGCAAACCAACCCGCTGTCGATGTCTGTAGCGAGTATCGGCGAAGCTTTCTGGATCCCCGGAATGCTTCGCCCTGTCGCGCAGACCAACAAAGGAATGATCTCATGGACGCGAAAGCACCGATGCCAAGCACAGATGAAAAGATGAAATCTGTCAAAGCAGTGTGGGACAAGGCCTCTGCCGGACCCAAGAAAGACGCGGCTTTGAAGCACTATCAAGCTGCCGAGAAGGCCCACACCGCCAAGAACGATGCCGAGTGCAACCGCGAACTTGACGCGGCAAAACACGCTCTGGCCTGATTGGTCACAAGCTCTTTGGAGGCCCGCTTGGTGCATCGCACCGGGCGGGCTTTTTCTTGGCTGCGGTCTATAGCAACTTGTGACCAACTGTCGTTTCGCAAACAATCGCGAGTAACGGGTGGAAAACCACTGTGCCAAGTTTGCGACTCTGATAGCCCGCCGCCGTTGAGAATTTGCAAGTCGGACATGGCGCGGCGATGGGGCTGGTCTCACGCATATGACGGCTATGCCCGTAAAGATGCCATTCGTGATCAGGCGGCAGCGGGTAAAGACCGCGTAAAGATTTCAGGTGTTGTGGATCACTCTTCGACCGCGCTCTGGGGACCCCAACACGCGTTTCTGGACTGAGGGATCATGGAAAGTGAGAGCGCTTGGCAGTGCCAATGACTGCTCTTGATGTCGATCGAATAGCTGCGCATGTCCCACCCAAAGACCGCTTTCCACGCCTTTCGGCTTTGACAACTCCGCATCTTGGGCAGCGGGCCACCGCGAATGGCCAGAAAAAGGTTAGTCAAATCTGGAATATCTCCAACGAATTAAATGACGAGAAATGCACAGGTTAGTCAATCCAACCTATTGAAAAAGTTAGAACATCACACTCCCCTACGGGCTGCCACTTTATCCTATCTTCAAATAACCCGTTAAAATCGTGTAATTTTTTCTAAGGTTTTGACGACAGGTGCTCTGTCGCGGTCGAACGCCTTAAAAGTCACGACTGTCTTCCCTCATTTATCGCCAAGCGCCGCGGGTCCGCCGTTCGGGTGTATTGTAAGGCCATCCTGCCGCTGTCCCAGCCAAACACCGCCTTCATCTCGCTGACCGTCGCGCCCGCGTCGGTCGCCCCCTGAGCCGCGATCTTCCGCAGCCCGCGCGCCGATGTCTTCACCCCCGCGGCCCGGCACGCGTCCGCGAATATGTTTGCGAAGCTTTCCTTCGTCAGCGGCTTCCCGTTTGCACCGAGGATGAAGGGCATGTCGCCGGTTGGCCCAGCATCGAACGTGGCTCACAACGCCCGGTGAATCTTGACCTCCGTCCCGGTCTTTCCAATCTTCACGACGGCGCTCCCCTTCCTTGACGTGCTGGCGGCCCAGCATCGCCGCTGCGCCGCAGGCCCGGGCAGAGCACAACGTCCACCCAGACCACCTCGTTCGTCCCCAGCGGCCAGCCCTCGTGTTCCTTTGCCACACCGGTGTCGTTCCACGCCGGAGAGACAGCGCACGGAAGCAGCCTCACCGTCCGGACTCTGTCTTCTGCCAGACCAACAGCCGTATCGGAAGCGGATCATGCTTGCGCGGTATCTCGCAACCTTCAACGCAGGCTCAAGCGCATTCGACCGTAATTACTGGCGACTGGAGTTGCGCGACAACTGTGTCCGCTGCACGATCTCCCGAACGGACAGCTACTCAGACAATGCCGAACGCTTGATTTCAGTCAAAAATGCCTGCCCGATCTCTTGAATGTTCTCTGCCGCAAGCAGCAAGGAAAAGGGGGGCACATGGGTCAGTCTTAGTGTCAATTATGCGTCTGTCTGGGTAAGGGTAGAAATCGGCAGCCAAGCACAAACCCGGAAGAACCTTGCGCGGCGGACTAGTCCCTTTCGCATTCTGGACCAGAGGCGGTATGTCTTTCTTGTGCAAAGCTGATCCAAGCCTCGACGTTCAAAATCTGCCCCACGATGCCCAAGCGCGCGCTCAGAACTTTGGCATCGGCGCGCGAAAGATCATCAAGCGTTTTAATGCCGACTTGGCCCAGCATCCAGACCAGCCCAGGCCCGGCGCCGGGCAACAGGAACAGGCTGCGCGCCGGATCGTGCGACACCTCTGTCGACGAGATTGTGTCATCGCTTGTCTCTGGGCCTGCGCTCGGCGCAGAAGACTTGTCCGGCCAGGCCGTCTCCAGTCGCGTTGATCGGGAGCCGAGAGCGGCTTGGCCCTCTTCATCACCAAGATGTCCTGCGCTGGGGCCCTGCGCGGCCGCCGCCGAAGCCGCGCGAGCCAAACTCTTCCCACCACAGCCCTCTGTCATCTCCGCCATCGCGGCTGCCAAAATTGCTGCATCTTGCCCGCAAGCTGACTCCACAGGGTGAACCGTCTGACCACCTGCGTTTGCTTGATGCACCCTGTCGGGCGTGGGGACCGCTTCGCGGGTTTCCATGGTTGGCGGTGGCATGTCAGCATCGGCAAACGGTTGCGCGTCGTTTTGCGAAAGCGCCGCCGCCTCCTTTTGGGTAAGCGGCGCGTCCGGACAGAGTTCCGGCACGCTGAGGTGCCCATCCGCACCATCACTCAACTGACACGAGGCACTCCTCTCTGCGTCCTTAACAAATCTTGGCGCGACAGAACGCGCCATGCGCACTTGGGCGCCCTCCTCATCCGCATGCGAGCCCTCAAGTTGAAATGCCGAAACGGCGGGGACCAGATCCGCAGCATTTCCTGTGCGGCGCGAGAGGCGGAGACGCCGTATTTCGCGTAGATGCGCTCGGGCCGCATGCCGAACCGCCTTTGTCCGCGCCTGGTAGCCGTCCTCCCATCTCATGAACCCGCCCCCTGCAAGGAAAGTCCTATCTCTGCGTCCTCATCGACCTCCGACCAATGCGCCAAGGCTTCCCCGACCAAAGAGGAGAAGGCATGATGAAACTGTGCCCACTGCTGCAACTGCAACAGCTTTTCCACCGGCGTCTTGGGCGGGCAAGGCGTCTGAAGCGGAAGAAATGCGCAAAGATCTTCAAGATAGCGCATTGCCTCATCAAGCGAATCAACAAGAACAGCGTCACTCGCAATCTCAGCACCTGTGCTGATCGGGTAGGCAATCACCCACCCTGTCAGGCGCCGCCGCCAGAGAGACACTTCCAGATCGATTTGCGCAGAGAAGCGGTGACGGTGATGCGAGAGCCGCAGACCATTGAACCTTAATGGAGATTGGTCCGGCCTCGGCAGGGAAACATCAGACCAATCAATTAAAGCAAGGCCTTTGCCGTATACTGCACCTCCGCTTGCGGCCTGCCTTTCACTTCCCAACATCGCTTGCTCCGAAATCCTTCCGCGCTTGACCCTAGCAAAGCATGACAAAGGTTGCGGTCCGGTTAACGCGGAAGCGTGCAAAATCAGGACCGCGGCCCGAGGAGCACGCAAGGCGCGAATAGCCCTCGTCTTCAGACAAGATGCCGGGACCGCGCGATCATGGGCTGGACCGCCGACGAGCACGGCCCCCACGGCCTTCGATTCCAACGTCCTGTTGCCAGGCTCTGTCCGCGCACAGCGCTTGGCACAGACTTTACGCTTTCAATTTTATGCTTTGGCCCAGTCACGCTGGGCTGGCCTTGAGAGATTTTTCACCTCTTGAGTCGACCTTGTCTTCATATCCGCAAACAACCGCGGTCCGCCGTTTCATGCCGTGCCGGAAGGAGTACTTTTCTGATGACCGAAATTGGACGACTCAGCCAAGCCGATGGGCAATACGAATTCCGCGATCCAAGTCGAAACCTGATCGTCAGGGGTGGCCACCCGGAATGGGTGCTCATGGCAGCCGCAGAAGTGATCGCTAACACGGCGCGCCTTGAGGCGGAAAGCCTGCTCGAAGAGTTGTCTGCCCTGATGGAATTTGAGGCGGCCGAACCGATCGACGTGGATTCAGCACGTTTTTCCTTGAAAGAACGTTTCGAGCTGATCCCGCAATGCATCGTTTCCTTGGGAACGATGGACTATAAATGGGCTGCTGCGGAAGGTCGCGCGAAAAAAGCTGCAGAATTCGGCGATCAGCCGCTGAAACGTGTCCATGACATGTCTCTGACGCGCTCAGACTCGTTTCTGACCAACGATCCAGGCATTTCTATGCCCGGTCTCGACGTCTCTGAATAATTCCCTTCCAGCCTCGAGGACAAGCAATGGAAATTATCCCTTTCGGCAGCCAAGATCTCGACAACATCTTGAACCGTGAACCGCAGCGTGCCGAGTATCTTCCCTTTGGTGCCGTGCTGCTCGACCGGTCGGGCAAAATCACGAAGTACAATAAGGCCGAAGGTCTGATCGCAAGCCGGACACCCGAAGACATGATTGGAAAGGATTTCTTCAACGACGTCGCCCCTTGCGCAAAAGGAAAGCGCTTCCATGGCGAGTTCTTGAAGTTCCACCGCACAGGACAGGTCAACGTCATGTTTGATTACACATTCGCCTACAAGGGCGCCGATGTCGGTGTGAAGATCCACCTCAAATCACAACCCGATGGTCAGTACTGCTGGATGTTCGTCAAGCGCACGTAGCAAATCCGGAGCTGTGGCATGGCACCGGAGCGCGAAATCAATGTGGACGTCCACATCTCGGACACCTTGAAAAAGATGTACGACGGCGCGCCAAGAGCGCCCCACCCAAGCGCACAAACTGCCTTGCCGCTCTCCACCTTGCCCCCGCGTGATTGGCAACAGCTCTCGTTGCGACGCGATGGCAAACCCCCGATCCGGTTTGTGGGAACCCTCCTCTTCGCGCGAAGCTGTATAATGCAGTCACTCAAGGGGCACGCCAAGCAGTCGCTGAGCATATACCTCGCGATTGAGGGGACGGTTTACGCTGGCTTGGCATTTGAGCCGAGTGAGGCGTGTCCTGCTTGGTCTTCTTACCGTTGTGCCCCGCTTCACGCGCCCACTGACCTGGCCGAGTTGTTTCGCGACTGGTGTCCGGAGGCGAATTTTTTCCCGGCACCTTTGTCGGCTCACTGTGGAACAGGGCCACCGGCCGCCCGCTCCGCTTTCAACGCGATGGCCGCAGACTGGCTGACCCTCTCTGTCCTGCAAGGATAAGGATTCCAATATGTCTTCTATGACCGACCAACTGATGGCCGAACAACTCGCCCAGCACGGTACAATGCAGTTTGCGATAACAGCGCCGACATTTCGTATCAAACGCCCCGGCGCGCGCCCCCTGATTTTCGAAGGCGTTGAACTTGCTATGGCGATGAGTTTTACGCCGTCGCTGCCCAACTGGTATGAGGTAAATCTGTACAGAACAAGCGACCAGCGCTTTGTGGTGGCAGTTCGGCTGTTCTTTCAATCAGAGGCAGAACAAGATCAGATCCGCGCGTGGGATTTCGAGACACTGGACCAAGCTCTTGAAAAGCTTTCGCAATACGACGCGGGACAAGACGTCAGGGTTTCGCTAGATCAGGCCGATCTCTCTCTCCCGCCTGCGGAGTTGGCCGCGATGGCGCTCGAGTTGCGCGCGCGTGTGGATTCGGCACGGCGCCATTTCGCAAGCCTGCTGGGAGAGTTCTTCTTTGAGCTCGACACCATAAAAGTGCCGGTGCCGCGCGGCCGCGCCTGAAAAGATGCTGCGGAGAAGATGTAGAATGCTGCAGCCAAAGGCGCCCTCGAACTCGTGGTTAACGCGGACCATGCTGCGACGACTTGCGGCCAGTCTAATACTCGCGGAACAGGAGGACCTGGTTGCCAAAGGTCAATTGGAAAGGGGGGCGCTCGCAGTGCTGAAACGCCCTGCGGCACTCCACAATTCCTTCGACGCTGTGCGGATCGATGAAAGTGGATTGGGCTTTGATAGCCTGTCACGCCTGTCGCTCATCCTCAGATTTAACCGTTTTTTTCACCTGAATGATACCGGGATCGAGGACTACCTTTTGACGGCAACCTCGCTTGGGAAATGGGTAACACTTCTCGACCAGCACTTACGCGCGATGGGGGATGGCGCGCGCTTCAGCTTCGCCACGTCCGGTTCAGCAGGTCCTGTAAAACACATCTGCCACAGTGTAAGCGACCTTGTCGAAGAAGTGCACTCGCTTCAGCGGCGTTTGCAAGACTGGATGCGCCCAAATGGACGCTTTTTGGCACTGGTGCCTCCGCACCATATTTACGGGTTCTTGTTTACCTGCCTTCTCCCCAAGTTTGCAGGCATGCCGGTTGTCGACCTCCATCATGCTGGTCCCTGCGCCGCTTTCCGGCATGCCCGCAGCGGCGATGTCTTGATCGGCACTCCATTTGTCTGGCGAACTCTTTGCGCCAGTGGTCTTACCTTCGCGCATGATGTGTTGGGCGTTACCTCTGCAGGAGCGGCCTGCTCCCAGACTTGGTCGACACGTGATATCAACGGTCTCGGCAAACTGATCGAAATTTACGGCTCGACTGAAACCGGTGGGATTGGCACCCGCAGCGAACCTGGCGCAGCGTTTGAGCTCTTGGATCACCTTTGCCGTGCAAATGGAAATGACGAGGTGATTGCAGATGGCAAGCCATCCAAGCCGCTGCAAGATAAGTTGGAATGGCTTGGTCCACGACAGTTTCGGTTGCAGGGTCGGCGCGATGATGTCGTCAAGGTGGGTGGCGTGAATGTCTCGCCCTCCCATGTGGAAGCGGTATTGCGTGCCTGCGAGGGTGTCTCTGCCGCATCTGTGCGGCTGGCAGGCGACAGAATGAAGGCCTTCGTGGTGCCGCGACCCGGCATTGTCCTGTCGAAACTTGAAGCCTTGCTGAACGCGCACATGCGGCGCCACCTGCAGGCACCCGCGCGCCCCGTGCAACTGACCTTTGGCGCTGAATTGCCTGTTAATGCAATGGGCAAAATCTGTGATTGGGACGCGGCACCCTCGGGATAGGTAACCAAACCTTAACTTCGATCAAAGAAGATCATCAGAGGACAGAATGGCCTTAGAAACTGAGATCACCCCGTGACAAAAAGCGACCCTCATCCGACCAGATCTTCAAGGCCACATCAGGCGTATCCGCTTGAGGCGGCCTACAACCCGTGGCGGGGCCTCTCAGACGCGCATCCGTTTTTCGAAAATGCAGAGATCTCCGCCATCATTACGCGCGCCGCCTTCTATGCGATCGGTGGAATCCCCGTGCACTTCCAAGGAAGTGCGGGCCTCGGAAAGACGTCGCTTGCCTTGGCCATCGCACAAAGACTGGGACGTCCTGTCTCCTTTATGGCGGGCAATGATTGGCTTGGCGCGGAAGACATGATTGGAAAGGAAGTCGGCGTTACGACAAGCGCCGTCGTCGACAGATACATTCAGCGTGTGCGTCGCAGCGAGTCCCATACGCGGCAAGATTGGGCACCTTCAATTCTTGCCGAAGCGATGGAACAGGGGCGCACACTGATTTATGACGAATTCACCCGCTCCAGTGCAAAAGCCAACGGAATCCTTTTGTCTGTGTTGGAAGAGGGCATTTTGGTTACGACCAACCAGTCAAGCGCGCGCCGCATCCTGCAAGCTCACCCCGAATTCCGCATCATTCTGACGTCCAACCCGCATGACTATGCCGGGGTGAATTCTACACCTGACGCGCTGTTGGATCGCATGGTGACATTCAGCCTCGACAGCTATTCGGTCGAGACGCGTATTGGGCTCGTGGCCGCACGCACTGGCCTGCCCCTGTCAGTGTCTGCCCGCATCGTCCGTCTGACAGATGCTTTGCAAAAGCAAACGCAAGATGCCAACCGTTCTTCTTTGCGCTTAGCGATCCTCGTCGCGCGGATCGCCGCCATGCGGTTGCACAACGGCAACTTGTCCGACGCGCTTCTCGCCCAAATCACCGCCGATGTTTTCACCGGTCGCGGCTTTGGTGTGACCGCGGCGCAGATTGCCCGCCTTCTTTCCAGTGAACCAGAGCCACAGGAGGACGCCGCGTGAAGCGCCCCGTTTCCCAAACGCCCCGACGCCCACGTATGGCAGCGCCACGTGTCACCAGAACACGCAAGGAGGCAGCAATAGACCTCGTGCGCCTAGAATTCGACGCTGAGCGTTTGGACTCAGGCGTTCGTCAGGCACTCGGCCGCGCCTGTGTGTTTCAGGATGAGCTTGCCCGGAATCGTGCCCAGCGCGCGCGCTTGCTCGACCTGATTTCGCGATGACGAACAAAAGAGTACTGAGATGATGCATGAAGAAAGCGCCATCCCAGGGCAAAGCAAAGAATCACCCTCTCATCTGACGATGCGGGCTGCAATCGGCATCGCCCGCGACACAGTGGCGAGCTTGACGGTCTTGTCCTTCGATTCCGTCGGGCAGTGCGAGCGTTGCGCTGATGGACGCTGGATGGTGCAGATTGACGTCATCGAAAGCCCGGCCCGGATGGGGGATAACGATCTTCTCGCCACTTATGAGGTTGAAATTGGCGATGAAGGAGAACCGCTGAAGGTCAGTCGCCTGCGGCGGTATCATCGCGAGGATGAGGAGCAAGCATGACCCACGATGTTCGAAGTGCAGCCCGCAGCGATGGTTTGGCCGATGTGCTCGAACGTATCCTCGACAAGGGCATCGTCATCGCGGGGGATGTCAGTGTGTCCCTTGTGGGGATCGAGCTTCTGACCATTCGCCTGCGCCTTCTGATCGCCACCGTGGGCCGCGCTAAAGAAATGGGGATCGATTGGTGGGAGCGCGACCCACGCCTTTACGCGCGGTCAGACCGTGACTTCGGCAGCGAAACAGAGGCCGAAAGGCTTCAACACGAAAACACCGCCCTGCGTGAGCGCATTGAAGCTTTGGAACGTTTGCTCCCCCCGGCTGAAGGCGTCTCACTCCGGCGCAACTCTGTGGTGCCAGCATGAAACTCGGCACCAATAAGACATTTAACCGAAGCGAACCATGGGTGCCGTTCCGCGCTGCAGCTTTGTATGACGGTTTTGACACAAGCGCTTCGGCAAACGCCGCGCCCTCCTCGCGAGCATTGGACCGAACAAGATCTTGGCTTGATCGGGCCCTTCGCTCCCTCTTCAGCGTTGTGCTTTTTCCGATTGCGTGGCCTGAGCGCCGTCTCTTTGTTGTTCAAAACACCGAAATGCCTCTGCCTGGCGGCGCACTCAGCGACGTGACAGGAGAAAAAAGTTTATATGTGGCATATGCCTTCGGCCTTTTGCCGACTGACTGTCCCTCATTCCATGCCGCTGACAAAAAGTCCGCCACGGCTTCGGGCCACAATCTGCCCAAACTGGGGTCGGACGCCGAAGGCCTCGTCAGGGTTCGTCTTCGTAACCCGCTCCATTCCTGCCCGACTACCACGCTACCGCGCGGCACTGCAGCGAAAGAGGTAAGATGATTTACCTTTACGCCCTTATCGAAGATCCCTTGCCTGGCTTTAAGGCGACCCTTCAATCTCTTACGGGGTTGCAAGGCCGCGTGCAGCTGCATCCCATCGGGCCGTGGCAACTGGTCTTTTCCGAACATGGTAAGGATGCAATCTTGCCCAAGCGCCCAGATCTGCTTACCCACACCCGCGTTCTTGAACAGTTAATGCCTTTCGGCACGCAGTTGCCCGCCCGTTTCGGTATGGCAGTCGAAGACATCGGTGCGGTTGAGCGGATGATCCGGGCAAAATCCGCGCTGCTTGCAGAGCAGTTCACGCGGGTGCGCGGCTGTATCGAACTTGGCATCCGCATCCGATTTGCGCGGCCTCTGGCTCTCGGCGCAACACTTGCCGACGATGCGCGGCTCATCCGTGAGCGCGATCGGTTGGCCCGCCTCGGACCGGACGCACAACTGGCATGGGCCGAGTTCGGCGGAAAGCTCGCTGACCGTCTTGATCGGCGCCGCGGCGCCGCGCAACAGGCGCTGTGCCGCAAGTTGTTACCCTTGTGCCGGGCGCATGTGCTTCGGGTACCGGAAGAAGATGTTGAGGTGCTGCGTGCCGAATTCCTGCTACCCGCCGAGGGTCAGTCAGCCTTTCTTACGGCGGTAGAGGAAGCCGCGGCCCAGCTAGACTTCGCTCCAGGCGCTGCGCCAGAAATCAAGGCCGTGGGACCCGTGCCAGTCTACAACTTTGTGCGGCTCAATCTGATGCAAGACGACAGTGAGGAGGTCACATAATGGGCTTGTTGCGCAGATTGCTCACATTTCCGATAAGTGCTCCCGTCAACAGTGTTTTTTGGATCGCAGGTCAGCTCCACAACGCTGCCTTGGCTGAAGTCAATGATCCTGCCACGTTGCGCCGCGCCTTGGTCGATCTCGAACAGGACCTTTTGGAAGGTCGGATCGACGAAGAGACCTATGATGCGGCCGAAACCCGCATCCTCTCCCGCTTGCAGGGGATGACATGATGCGCATTTCTTTGACGACTGAAACCCTTGCAAACAATAGCCCGATCGTCAGCTTTGCGCACTTGTCGCGTGCTGCGATCGTTTGGTCTGGTTCAGATCAAAAGGGCGCGACATTGGCCCCACTGCCCTCGCGGGCTGATGCACAATCAATGCCTTTTCCCCCTGCGGCGCTCAATCATTGCAAGCGAGATGCACCTTTGCAGCTTTCTTCGCGCGCGCAGAGCAAGCGTTGGCATCAACCGTCGCCAGCAACGATGTTACCACAGTTGCTTCACGGCCTCGCCGCACTGTGTACGCAAGACTTCGAATTTATCTCCACCGACGGAGACGCGCATGCACATCTATGATCTGATCGGCGTTCTGGACGGAACCCATACAACACCGCCCCACCCAGAAATTCGATTGCTGCCCGAGGCAGGCATGACCGCAGTACTGTCACCTCGGTCCTCGTGCGATGCTACGCTCCCAACGGACCAAACCAGCTGCTTGTCCGAGGCCGCGCGCCGCTTGGCGTTGCAAGAATCCTGCCTACCGCTTTCGACGCTTTTGCCAGTTCAGCGCACATACGGACTCACGCAGTTGCAGGCGCGACGTTTCCTTTCGGCAAATCAACCTTTTCTGGCAAACCTCCTTCGTCGTCATGCCGGTCTTGTCCAAGTTCAGGTCACGGTGCGTTGGCAAGAGGAGGTCGCGCTCGACCATTTCCGGAACCACCCCGCCATAAGGCCGCTCTTCGCTCTTGCGCGACTCAATTCAAAAAATGTCATCGATGCGGTCACCGAGCTGTCTGCCGATCTTTGCCGGCAGATCGAAGGTTATCTTCTGCCAGAAGCAACGGAGCGGATCGCACTGCCCGTGACCAGGTCGATCCTTTGGAATGGGGTACTGCTGTTGCCCTTGGGCAGGCTTTCCGACCTCGACGACGCCATTGAGCAGATCGACGCCATCTGGAGCGACGGGTTTGCGATCAGCCAAATCGGCCCCGCACCGATCGCCTCCTTTGCCCTTGTCACTCTCGAAACAGTGACGCCGGCGCAAGTGGCACAGGCGAATGCGACCTTTCGCACAGCGCCGTCAATTCAGTGGGGCCTGCGTGCTGGCCTAAAGGCGGCAGGCCAAAACGCAGAAAAGCGAGACTCTATACGTCTGCTCGCCCGCATTGCCGAAGCGGCAGCACGCTTGCCGACTCCGGAAGAAGGGCTTTCATTGGCTGGCCTGCGCACTGAAGGTCACTCCATCGCCAACAATGCGCAGCAAGCGGTGGCCTAGGAATGCCTGAAATCCTCCTGCATGGGTTCGTGCTGCCCGAATGCCCCTGCCCAACGGACGCCCCCCCACACGAGCGCGTGAGCAGTCGCGCGATCACCGCGCTAAGCACCGTCGCGCCTGCGGACTTTGCCACATATGGCGCGGATGACATGGCAGTGGCGGTTCTCGCGCATCACGCACTGCTTCAAGCCTATTGTCTGAAAGGGCCAGTCTTGCCTGCGCGCTTTGGCAGCTTGTTTTCCTCTCGCACCGCCTTGGCCACCCATTTGGAAGACCTTGCGACCGGCATCACCCAAGCACTGCACGCGTTAAGCTGTGTTGAAGAGTTTACCCTTAGATTGAGCGTCGCTGCAGAGGTGGATCAGCCTCGCCCTCAGATCGAGTCGGGCCGGGAATATCTGGCACGTGGTCGAGAGCACCGTGCTGGGCGCGCAGCGCTGACGGTTCGGCGTGCAGCCTTACAGCGCGAGATCTCTGCAGCCTTGCTGCCGCGCGCCCTACAGGTCGAAACCAGCCCCACATCTCGGCCAGACCGACTGCTTGATGTGGCTATTCTGCTTCGAAAGGCCGATGTGCCAGACCTTCACTCCATGGTCCAGCGCTTTGGACCCGCTGCTGAGGAGCTTCATCTAGAGCTTTCCTTCAGCGGACCATGGCCCGCCTACAGCTACCGCCCATCGATTGCAGAGCTGTGCGATGGCCCTTGATCTTCAATATGCCACACCGGGCGAAGTGCTCGGGTCCACGCAGACAACGCTTGTCGAGTTGGTTGATGGTCTGCTCACGCATGGTGTCGTCTTGCGCGCCGAACTTTGGCTCACCGTCGCAGATGTCGACCTCGTGTTTATCGGGGCCGACCTGTTGTTGACGTCTCCCCAGAAGATGCGCAAAGATCGGAGTTGCATATGATCGCTCTTGGCTGGTGCCGCCCGACCTGTCACCCCCCGCTTCCGATGACACTACGTCCATGCGGAAAAGTGGCGGTACTTTGCACAGATTTTGTCGGCGCAGCACGAGACCGTCTGTCATGGCAGCAGCAAGCCTTTGACGACGGGATAGACCTTTTGCCTTTGGCTCCGGGCCCCATCTGGCAGGCGGAAGAAGTCTGCAAGTTCACGCAGTCAGCGGCGGATGATCTCGACACAAAGCTTGCGGATCTTGCTGGGCAGTGTCAGGCGACGCTCACTCTCCACTGGTCTGCTTCCGTCATGCTCTGTCCCCCCGATGGTTCGGGGCGCGACTGGTTGCGGAAGGTCACGCGGCAACACCGTGACACACAGATGCAAAAAGACCGCGCGGCTGAATTGTTTGCCAAGCTGATCACCTTCCAGCCCGCACAGCAAGGTAAGCTGCGCTATGGGCCGAGCAGCCTAAGCCAAAGCCTGCTTCTGGCCCGTGCCGACTTTGCGGATTTCCGGCATTACCTGCAGGAGACGGCCTCAGCGGATAGCGGCATTTCCATATGTCTGACAGGCCCTTGGCCCGCATTCGAGTTTGTTGGTGCACCGCTGTCTCACAGTGAGGTGCTGGCATGACCGATGCGCTTTCGCTCAACCCGGATCATGTGCGATCGCTGCTGTCAAAAGTGGTCCCGCCCGATGGACGCCTGCGGCTCAATCCCAATTCGGCAGAGCAAGACCTGGCAAAGCTGGTGCTAGGCGTTGTTGCATTTTTACGACAGCTGATGGAGTTGCAAGCGATCCGCCAGATGGAAGCTGGCCTTCTCACCCCCGAGCAAGAGGAAGCCGTTGGAACCACACTGATGCGCAGCGAAGCGGCCCTGCATCAAATCGCTGCGGCATTCGGCCTAGCCCCGGGTGATCTGGCGCTTGATCTCGGCCCTCTCGGACGCACGATTTAACACATGGAGCGCCTTGATGTGCAGATCCGCTCGATGACGATTGGTGCACCTGACACGGTCCCGACGACAGAGCTCCCCGAGCACGATGATCTGGACCTTGGCTTTGATGCCCTGATCCGCCGCTATGCCACCCACAGACTTGCTGACCCCGCAGCATTAAGTCGCCTGCGGCCAGATCTGACTCCTCTGATCGCACCGCCCGAAGTGGTTTTTGCCGCTTATCTCGCGGATGGCTCGATCGTGCTTTGCTGTCCTGAAGGTGTCCCGCTTGAACTGTCCGGCGTGGTGCATGTGCTCTCTCCACTGCGTGAGCCTCCCCTCCCTGTGCGCCAGATCGAAATTCCGCACGTTCTCACCAAGCTGGACGAGATAAGCCTGCGGCTTGACCAATTTCAACGCGCTCAGGGAGACGGTGCCGATATCGTCGCGCGGCTAGAAGACGTCAAAACTGCGCTGATCAGCGGGTTGCGCCGCGCTGAGGCCGCGGCCACGTCCGGTCCGCCGGCTTCGAGTCTTCTGGAGCAGGTGCGGCATCACTTTACAGACTTCGAAGAACGCCTGCTGGTTCATTTAAACCAGACGCAAACGGTACAGTCTCTTGGTCTGCAAATTGCGCAAATCGACCATGGCGTGCACCGTTTGCTGGCGCAGGCACCCGATCAGGCGAAAATCCTTGAAAAGATGGTGCAGCTGAACCAGGACATCGCGGACATCGGATCCGGCCGCATCAGCCAGATCGAACTTCTGCAGGCGAGGCAAGAGCTTGCGCAGTTTTTTGAAGCCCTGAACACGGGGTTGCGTCGCCTTGACAACACAGTGGACCGCTTGGAAACTCCGTCTGCGGACCCAAGACTAGACGAAATTCATGCTCAGTTGGCCACATTTGGTGCGCAGATCGATGGCTCACGCAAGGCTGCGATCGCCATCGAAGCGCTCTCACGCACAGTTGGCGCGCTGCAAAGCAGCATGGACACCGCCTGCCGACTCATCGCGTCGACACCGGAGGCCCTGGTCAGGGTGTCAGACCAGTTGCAGGCATTGGCCCAGCGGCCCGACCCGGTTCTGGACCTCACCGCGCAACGCCAAAGTTTTGCGCAATTCGCGACTGTGCTGCACCACATCGTCGAGCGGATCGAAAGCGCCGTCCAGACTGTCGAGAACGATCAGGGCGGCGTTCAATTCCTGGAAGCACTGCATGGCTTGCGCAAAGATCTTGAGGCACCGCTTTCGCGACTCCCCGAGGCGCTTGACGCAATCTCCGATCTCAGCTGGCAGCTCAAAGAGGCCGTTGATCGTCCCCCTCCCGTGCCGGACCTGACGCTTCACCGTCAAAGTGTTGCTCAAATTGCAATCGCCCTCCGCGCGGGTCTTCAGCGCTTGGAAGACCGGACCGAAGGCATTCACGACGCAGCCCGCAATGTGCAGGATATGACGGTGCAGGCGATCTTTGCTTTGCTCGCCAGCCAACTCAAAACGGGCGCCGCTCCGGAAACACAGCGGCTCGCGTTGGCTGAAGCGCTGGCCAGTGCCCTAGCTGGCGTTGGCTGGACACCGGCATCGGTAAAGTAGGCCAGATGCTTCACATTTTTTGTATTCTGCTGGGCTCGGCCAGAAGTCTGATAAGAGTCTTTTAGAGGTGCAGAAGTAGCCTGTTGACCGAGCCCATCCGAGGGGGCTTGAACTTCAACCGTGCACGGAGAGTACATCATGGCCATCGAAAAAAACATTGCATCTGCCTCCATCGCCGAAGTCGTGGACCGCATTCTGGACAAGGGTGTCGTGATTGATGCCTTTGTCCGCATCTCGCTGGTGGGGATCGAATTGGTCGCAATTGAAATCCGGGCGGTTGTCGCCTCGGTTGAGACCTGGCTGAAATATGCTGAAGCGGTCGGCCTCACCTTGGACCCGACAACGGCCTGAGGTGCGCCCCTAGGGGTCGGGCGGGTCAGTCCGGGTGAGTGCGTGTGACAACAACTCGATCTCCCGCCCCAAAGGTCGATCGGTTTGCAGCGCCGGGCTAAGCGCACGCACCATCCGCCGCAGTCCTTGTGCAGAACGGCTAAAGCCAAGATCAGGATCAAAAAGATCGAGAATATCCATCGCTTGCACGACGGCTAACGCCAGAATGGCCTGTATTTGCGAAAGTGTTGTGAGCTTATCAGAAAGGTGACGCGCAGCAATGGTGCCCATCGACACCACATCCTGATTGGCACCATTGGTCGAGATGGAATGCACCGATGCGGGGCCAATGCTGCGCGCTTCCGCCAAAAGGGCTGTCGCGGTAACCTGCGCGCCCATCAAGCCGGAATTAAGCCCGCCCGCCCCGCGATGCAGAAATGCCGGAAGACCTTGGTTCAGCGCTTCGTCGGTCACGCGTGCCACTTGCCGTTCGGCCAGTCCCGCAAGGACCACGACCGCATTCGCAAGCGCGTCCGATGCGAGGCCGACATGCTGGCCCATGAAATTGCCACCGTGAAGCGCGAACGCTTCAGGTGCATCAGGAAAAATGGGATTATCTGTTGCGGAGAGCAGTTCAACCACCACAATTTCATCATGCCAGTGGGCCGTGTCCCGGACCGCACCAATGATTTGCGGTGCACAGCGCAGCGTATAGGCATCTTGCCCGGCAAGGCTTTCGGTGGCGGGCACAAGCCCCAGAAGGCGCCGATCGCAAAGGCGGCCGGCCTTTAGCCGTTTGCTGCCCTGCACTCTGGCGCGCAGGTCTTCCGCGATCGATTGCTGACCGGGATGCGGACGCACTTCGGAAAACACCGCATCCCATGCTTCAACCCGCGCAGACTGCACCTCGGCCAAAGCGGCTGTCAGCGTCACCGCCCAATCAATCGCGCGGTGCATGGCCAAAGCGTTGAGCACCGCAATGCCAGTCATCGCCGAGGTTCCGTTGACCAGTGCCAAACCGTCTCTCTGCGACAGATCAAGCGCTGGCAAGGCCATCTCGGCAAGCGCCGCTGTGGCTGGAACACGACGCTCATCCGGCAGCAGGAATTCCCCCTGGCCTTGGAAGCACAAAACCATATGTGCCAAAGGCGTCAGATCGCCCGATGCCCCTACTGTCCCCTTGCTGGGGATGACCGGAGCAAAACGCGCATTGAGCAAGGCAACCAGCGCGTTCACGGTTGGCAGGGATGCGCCGGAAACACCCTGCAAGATTGACATCAAACGCGCGAGCACGATGGCGCGCGCTTGGCGCCAGCTGAAATGTGGGCCGATCCCCGTCGCGAGGTGATTCACAAGATTTTGCTGCAGCATTGCGCCTTCGGCAGGATCCACCAACCGATTGGCCAACGGTCCGAAACCCGTCGTGATGCCATAGATATGCCGCTGCTCGGCAATGAGCCGAGCAAGACGCGCGTGCGCTGCGCCACACCTTTCTATTGCCGACGGAGTCAGTGCAATTTTGCTGACACCGTCAGCCACGTGCACCGCATCCGCAAGAGAAAGGTGGCGATCGACAAGAATGGTTTGGGCGATTAACTGACGAAGATGCATAGGCAGGTCCCTCATGAACGTCTGCGCAGGCTACCTCAGTCTTGGTTAACCAGGGTTTAAGCCTCAAAAGGGCGTTCGCTCCCCTGTTGCACTTTATGGGACCGGGCAAAGGGGCGGCTGCTGGACAAGCCGGACAAGGTCGAGCACCGGAGTGGCAAGGCTGAGGGAACCTTGTTTCAATTGAACCAGCGGCTCTTCTTGACCACCGGCAAGCGGAAGTGCTTCCAGACGCCACTCCGCAGTTTCGATGCTGAACACTTTTTCAACCAAAAAACCGACCTGTTCGCGTGTCTCACCGGTCAGCAGAACACGCGCCATGTCGGTTTCGCCGGGGGGGCGACCCAGCAAAGACACAAGATCGACCAGAGGGACAGACCAAGGCGCGCGTGCAAAATATCCCAGCACCCCAGTCTCCGGACGATGGCAAGGCACAAGATGGGAGGGAATGGGGATGATGCCCGTCACTTGTTCAAGAGGAATAGCGAAGGTGCGCCCGGCTTGCACCAACAAGTAACGGCTGCCCCCTTGTCGGCGGACGGCTTCGCGACCTTCGACGGCAACGGGATCGGAAGTCAGGCCCGCAATGGCTCTGATGCCCGGATCGTTGGTCAAATTTTCGACGGACAAGACAAACACTTGCCCTGCATCCTCACGCAAGATGACTTGGGTCAAGAACCCCGTTTTACGCGCGATCATCTTTGGCACCTCGGCATGGCGCCGCAAATCGATGCGCTGAATGTCAAGAATGCCGTCAACCGCGAGTCCGATCAGTCGCGCGTCGGGACAGCGCAGGATCACCACCTCGGAGGCAGCCCATCGGTCTCGCTGACCAAGGCCGAGCACATCGACCGTGTTCAGCACCGGCACCCTGCGCTGGTGATAGCTGATGGACCCCAGACAATAGCCCGAAGTCAGGGCGCCGGTATCAATGTTTTGGCGAGGCACGGTGCCGTAGACATCGCTCGCTTCAACGCAAAAGCGCGCCCCGCCAACCGTAAAGGTCAGCATCGGTGTCCGGCCATCCTCGACAGAACTGGGCTGGCTTTTCGGCGGCAGCGCGGCAGAGTAGACGCCCGGCAGGGCGAAGAGTTGGTCCACATCAAGGATCGAGACAGTCTTGCCATCTTCGATAAAGACCTGACGCACGCAAAGCGGCTGGTCCGAACGCATTCCTTCCGAAAGAATTTGTACCTTTTCGGGCGCCACCCGACTGATGCCCTGCACCTGATCGACGAGAAAGGCCATGTGCCGATCACCGAGACGCAAGACCACGGCAAAACTGGCGGGGTGTGATGGCGCAGGTAGGCCGCACAGAGCGCGCATGTCGATCACCGGGATCAACTGACCCCGCAGGTCAATCCCGCCACACAAAAACGAGGCTTGCAAAAGCAATGGCGATAAACCGTTGATCTGGCACACTTCTGATAGAGCGCCGATCGGCACGCCCACCCACACATCCTTTAATCGGCAAATACCAAGGCACAATTCGCCCGAAGGCGCGGGCTTGGCCTCCGTTCCCGGGATAAGCGGGACAGACTCAGGCATGAATGGCCTTTTGAATTTCGGTTACCAGATCGGCGACCTGTTCATGATGCTGTGTCTGGGTGTTGGAATGGGCCATCAACTGCTCCAGCCCACCCCCACTTTCCGCGAAGAGCAACTCTTGATCGCGCAAGAGGTGAACAACCGCCTCCGCCCCGGCCGTTCCTGCCTGAATCCGATCCATGGCCGCATCGATGTGTCGGCTGATACCGCGCGCGGCTTCGACGTTGCGCTCTGCAAGTTTGCGCACCTCATCGGCGACGATCGAGAAGCCGATGCCGTATTCCTTGGCGCGCGCGGCCTCGATCGCTGCGTTGAAGGCCAAGAGGTTGGTCTGCACGGCGATTTCGCTGATGACGGTGGCAATTTCAGACACCGAAGCGACCGAGGTCGTGGCGTTCTTGAACACATCGAGCGACTCCGACAAGGTCTTCACGCCGTCGTGGGTGAAGCCCAAGGCGCGGGTGGCAACGCCCCGCAGTTCTGATGCCTGTGCCTTGATAGAGTCGCTGATCCCGTTCGCGTCAGAAACATTCTGCAAGATGCGCTCGGCATTGGCATTGGCCAGAGTTTCAAGGCCCACCTGATCAGAGATGTCCACTGCGGTCTCCACCACTTTGATCACCTTGCCGTCAAGATCGACGACCGGCGCGTAACTGGCCTGCAGGTAGACATCGCGATCAAACCGACCGATGCGATGCACGCGCTCAATGAAAGGCTCGCCCTGCGCGCGGTTGATCCAGAATTCGCGATACTCACGCGACCGCACATAATCCGGCGGACAGAAAATGCTGTGATGCTGGCCGACAACCTCGCGCAGCGAATAGCCAAAGCACTTCAGAAAGGCGTCATTCGCAGTGAGCACATACCCTTGCGGGTCGAATTCCGCGACGGCCTGCACACTCAGCACTGCGGTCAGACGGGACTGCGCATCGAGTGCAGCGCGCCTTTGCGCTGTCACATCTTGGGCAAACTGCAGGATGAGCGGGGTCGACCCCTTTGACGAGGGGAGGAGCGTGTAACTCCCCGCGAGCCAGATGTCTTCGCCCGAGGCCGTGCGGCGCCGGAAGCCGCCGCGCTGCGGTTTGCCGCTGCGCACCTGATCAAGGACCTTGCGCGCTTCCTCTGTCTCGCTTGCTGAACTGTGGCACAGCATTTGATGAGACAGGCCGATCACCGCCTCTTCACTGTGGCCGAAGGCGTCCAGAAAGGCGCGGTTGGCGCGGAGGATCGTGCCATCAAGATCATATTCCACCATGATCTGGCACTGGTCGATCGCCCGGAGGCGGCCTTGCACTTCGGCCTGCTCCTGAACCTTGGCCGTGCTGTCCAGGAAAAATTGCACCACCTTCCAAAAGTTGCCATTTGGCGTGAAAAGCGGGCAGAAAATCGCGGTCAGCCAGATCGGCTGACCATCCATACGGCGCATCTCGTAGGTGTCTTCCAACGTGTCGCCGGCCTGCAACCTGTCCCAGAAATCGCGATACTTGGTCGATGTCTTGACATCATCCGTGCAGAAATCACGGTGTTCCTTGCCCACCGCATCGGCCATCGGGATCTTGAAGCACCGCTCAAACATCTTGTTGGCCTTCAGGATCTTGCCATTCTGATCATACTCGCAGCGTCCGATCAGCCGATCGGACGCGGTCAACAACGCGGTCGCATCGCGCAGACCTTCGTGCGTTTCGGTGACGTCTTCGCCAGTCTTCAACACCCGCACCACTTTTCCCGATGCATCGAAAATCGGCACGAACAACGCTTGAAACCAGATTGCGCGCTGCGCTTTGGTTTTTTGTGGCACAAGCAACTTGCGGGTCTGACCTGCGCGCAGATCTTGCCAAAGCGCGGCATAGGCACCGCTGCGGGCAAATTCACGATCACAAAAATTGCTGTCGTGCTGACCAACGCAGCTTTCGGCAGACAGGCCAAGCAATTCGGCCATCGGATCATTCACCGAAGCGATGTGACCCTCAAGATCATATTCGCAGGCTGGCAATCCCGCCCAAAATGCGGTGCTGCGCTCCATCGCCTGACGGGCCGAGAAATGGAACTGTGTGACATCCATCAAGGATTGGACGACGCAATTCACAAAGCCATCGTCATTCTTGATCGGCGTATAGGTGCACTGAAACCAAACCTCATTCTGGACGGCGGTGATGTGCTGGTGGCGCCCATCCAAGATCCGGCCCTGACGCAGCTTTTCCCAGAAATCAAAATAGGAATCCGCCTTTGTCATCGACTCGGGCCACAGCGTGTCATGGTTGCGGCCAATCAGCTCTTCGCCATAATCTTCCATCGCCGTCTGGGCGCGTTCGTTCATCGACAGGATGTTGCCGTCGATGTCATAGACGATCACCCCGACCGAAGCGCTTACAACCGCATCGAAATTGCCGGTGGCGGCAAGAGGCTGGGCGGGTGCGGCGCCCCCTTCCCGCAGCGTCAGGATAACGTGGCGCGCATCCTTGCTCGCGACGGCAACGATCACCCCCGCCATCGACAAGCCAAGCGCGCCCGAAATCTCCCCCGTCCAGCGTGCCACCTCTCCGGCAAGGATCATTTGCCAGCGGTCAGCCGCACCGATCCCGACACAGTCGGCAAAGCTGGGCTGCAAGGCCGTTGACAGATCGACCCCCAGCCTGACAAGCGAGGTTTCGTTAGCACTGACAAGGCAGGTGCTGGTGGCGTCGAACACCAGAATGACATCCTGCTCAAGAACACGTGCAGCGACCGGCCCCATCAATCGCGCCAGAAGATCGTGGGGCGTTTCGAAGTCTGCGCTTTTGGAGGGTGTTGTCATGGTCACGCTCGATTTGGGGTCTGTCGCGAGAATAGGCGCGGGCCGTTAACATCGCGTCACCAAACGCAAGGCGGCGCGCTCCCCTTTGCCGCAGCGGGCCTGTGTGATGACGGGCGGCTTCTGAAGCGTCAGACCTGCCTTTGCCTGTCCTGCGCCACAATCAAGGCACAGGGGCAGCACGGTCTGGGGCACGCCATCTTGGCGAAGCGCACTCCAAACGGCACGGTAATCGCCGCACAGTTCAGGCTGCACGCCACGCGCGGCGGCAAAGCTGTCGCCACAACCGGCCAACCTCGCTCCATTCGGCGCAGACGCCGCATCGGAGCCACCCAACCACGCCAGCCAAGGGCATTGACTTGGCCCTTGTTGGGATCATTCCAGCATTTCGGTGGCCAGCTTGAACTCGGTCAGCTCTTCTTCCAGCAAGATGTAGATGCTCGCCGGCGGGGTCTGCATCGCGCGGGCCGACAGGCGCAGATCGATCTCCATCTCGCTCAGGTAATCCAGCACCTCGCCCTGCCCGTGCTGAATGCTTTCCACCGCCACAAAGGCCGGGAGCAACGTGCTTTCGCCAAAGTAATGCTGATGCACCCCGACAAGCGCGTCGCGGCTGACCCGGCGCTCGGTGCCGGCGGCAAGGATATAGGGACAGGCCGAGAAACAGGCCGCGCCCGATTGCATCAACGTGGGCAGGCCCGCGCTGCGGATCGCGCGCCCAATCTCAAGCGCATCGGTGACCGAGCCGCCCGGACTGTGCAGGGCAATCTGCTCGGGCAAACTGGCGCGCTGGTCAAGATACTCGGCAAAACGCTGGCTGTCGCCGGGTTCAATCGCGCCCTCCAGCAGCAGGGTCTTGCGGCCCAAGGCTTCGGTCTCGGTGAATTGCAAACGCGCGGGCACCGAATCGCTGCGCGGAAAATCAGGGCCTGCCGGCACTTCGCTGGGCAGATCGCGCGGCGCATAACGCCGCGTCTGATCGCCCGGACGCACCGGGACGGCGGCCGGCGGCGCGGTCCCCGACCGGAACAGGCCGGGCAAGACCCGCTGAAAATCTCCCGCAACAATCAGCCCTGCCAAAAGGATCTGCACCCCCAGCATCGCCTGCAACACCCGCCCCGAGCGGGGCACCCGCCAGCCCGCCATTCAGCGTGCGCCGTGGATCAGCTGCGGCGGCGGCGCGCTTGGCAACTCTGTCGTGGCCTGTGACGCACCACCCGCTTCGGCGCTCGGCTCCGGTGCCTGTGGCCCATCCAGCGCGCGCAAGGCGGTGACAGCGGCACGGATCTCGGCCAGTGTCATGGTTTCTTCGGGCGCCGTGGTGCCGCGTTCCGACCGGATCGCGCCTTGCGCAACCATCATGATCAGCACCAGAACCGCCGGCAGCAGATCAATCGCGATGGCCCCTGCCCAAGAGGGCACGAAATCGCCCGCATAGCGCAGCACGGCATCGGCCGTCGAGATGGGGGCATAGGTGGTGTCATCCGGTGTGGGCATTGCCAGCACCTCATCCGCCGCCGCCTTCAGGGTGGTCGACCGCTGCGCCAGCAAAGTCAGCACCGCGTCAATCGTGCTGCGCTGGTCGCTGCGGATGCTGTCGGTCGATCCGTCCAGTTCCGGCACCACCACCGAGGCCGATAAATCCTGTGCCGCCCGTGCCACCAAAGGGGCCACCGAAAGCTGGCGCAGTTGCGCGATCAGCCCGGCAAGCCGCACCGACTCCTCGGCAAATTCAACCGAACGCTGCTCCACATCCCCGACCGAGGCGGTCAACGCGCGCATCCGGCTCAGGATCTGGTTGCCTTCCGCAAAGGCCGCATCCACCAACGGGCCTTGGGCGGCAATCTGCGCTTCCAGCCCCGCCAGCTCATCCGCTTTCTGCACCAGCACGCGGAACACCGCACCCCGCCCGGCGGTGCCTGACAGATTGCCGGTCGCCTCTTGGGCCGACAGGTCCTGAAAGCTCTGGCGGGTGCGCGCCACATCAAGGCCCAAGCCTTGAGCGGCCACCGTCACCCTGTGGGCCTGTTCCAACCCGACCTGATATTGCTGCACCGTCTTGGCCAAGTGCTGCTCTACCGCCGCCGATCCGGCCAAGGCTGCCGCGTTCAGCCAGCTCGACATCGCAATGATCGCCAAAGACCCCAAGGCCATCGACAGGAACAGCCCAAGACGCGATGCCGCCGAACGCATCGCGGGCAAAAGGCGGATCAAATAGCTCCAGAACACGAAGATCGCGACCGAAACCGCCAACGAATAGGCCACGGCGGCGAAAAAGCTCAAAGCGCCGCTGGTGTTCAAAAGCGATGACACGCCCAGATAGGTGTAAATCCCTGACGCCACCGACAAAACCCCCAAGGCCATCGGCGTGAAGGTTTCCAGTGCTTTCAGATGGCCTTCGATTTCACGCGCGGCATGCAGGCCGCGCGCTTCGGAACTGGTGGGGGGTGGCGTCATGCGACCGCGGCTCCTTGATACATGGCCGGAACCCGGCTGGCGGATGTCCGCAAGATAGGCGCGCTTGGCGCGCGCACCAAATGCCAACAGCGTGAACGGCTTGTCCGCCCCGGAACCGCGCCACGGCCTTGGCGTTGACATGTGAAACGCGGGCACAGGCCATTCCGGCCAGACGCCCGCCCCTGCTGAATGAAGGTATCCTATGTTGATCGATCGCTTCTGGAAAGAGATGGAGAGCGTCCACTCCGCCATGCTGGGCATAGGCGAGGCCCGCCACGTGCCGATGTCGCCTTACGCGCGGCAGAATGACGGCGCGATCTGGTTCATCACCGCACAAGGCACCGAGCTGGTCGAAGCGATCACGCGCGGCGCCTCCGAGGGCTCCCTCATCGTCACCGGAGAAAGCAATATCCATGCCCGCATCGAAGGGACCGCCAGCATCGTGCAAGACCGCGCCAAGCTGGAAGAGCTTTGGAACCCCGTTGCCAGCAGCTGGTTCGACGGCATCGACGACCCCGACATCCGCCTGATCCGGCTGGTGCCCGCCGAGGCCGAAATCTGGCTGACCTCGGGCGGTCTGGGCTTTGCCTTCGAATTGGTGAAATCCAAACTCACCGGCAAGCAACCGGATGTGGGCGAACATTTCAGCCTGACGTTCTAAGGCAAAAGGCCACGCGGGCATTTAAACCGCTCCCCCAAGCTGCAAACACCCCCGAACCTGTCGGTTCGGGGGTGTTTTGCGTTTTATGGCGGGGGCTGCGCTGCCAAGCCATGCCTCATGCCGCGATCTCGCGCGGCTCTTCCTCCACGCGTGGCTCGCGCCCGGCGCGCACCTCAACACAGATCGCGCCGCCTTCGGTCAGCCGACGCACGGTGTAGCCGCGCCCTGCCCGCTCCACCCGGGTCTCGCCCGCGCCCCTCAGATCTGCGATGCGACCTTGGCGCAGGGCAAGCAAGGCGCGCGTCAGGCGGTATTTGCGGCCCGCGAAATCTTCTGCCGCCTCCAGTGCCATCAGCCCCGTCGGATCAACGGCGGCACGGTTGTCTGGATCGGTCAGGCAGAACGACGCGCCCTCACAGCCACGGTAAAAGTCGGGCACACCGCGCGACAGGGTCTTGAGCGCCACTTGCACCAAAGCCAGCACCTCGCCCCGGTCGATCAAGGCGGCCGCCGCTTCGGGCAGATCTGCCTGCCACGCCGCCGCCAGATCATGGGCCAGTGCCAGCGCGGGCGCTTCCGCGCGCTCATCGGGGTATCCGGGCACCGAAATCTCCTTGGCCTCGCGGATCGCCTTTTGCAGATAGGCCGCCACCCTGTCCGGCAAATCCGGCGCCTCTGTCGCAGGGTGCCACGCCGCAAGCAGGCTGTGCATCAGCGCCCATACCTCATCGCGCCGCACCCCTGCGGCCAAGGCCTCCTGCACACGCGGCAAAGCACATGTCTCGCGCCACAAAACCTGCACCGCATCCGGGAGGTGCGCGCAAGCCACAAGCCGCATCCGCGCATCTTCGCTGCGCTTCGTGTCATGCGTCGAGGTCAGCACCATGGCGCCGGGAGCCAAGCGGGCCGAAGCGGCGGCAAAAGCATCCCCCGAAAGCGTGGCGGCATCGGGCGACGCTCCCACCTCGCAAGCAGCGGGATAGGGCAAAAAGCGATAAAGCGCCGTGTCTTCGGCAGATTTCGCCAAGACCGCGCCGCTCGTCTGCTGGAACAGATCGCGGAACGCCGCTTCCTCGGGCGTCTGTGCCTTGGCCACCGCCTCGATCAGGCGCAACGCCGTCAACGGCGGGCGCAGCGTGGCTGTCACATGGGCACGCATCTCCGCCAGCGCCTCTTCGGCGAAGGCGGCCGATTGATGCGGCTCTCCAAAATAGGTCCGATAGACCGGCATCCCTTCCAGCATTCCAATCACCGATTGCCGCAAGGTCTCGGGACCCGGATCATATTCCGGGTCCTGCGCCAGCGCGCGGCGGCCCAGATCGACCAGCCGCAGCACCTCGGCCGCCAGATCATGGCGCAAGATCTCGCGCTTCGCCGCCGTCAGCGTCGAGGCATAGTCCGGGCTGCGCTCGACCGCCTCGCACCAAAGCTTGGTCACCTCGCTCAGACCGTCCGGCGGTGTCAGCACCCGGGCGATGTCGCGCCCGTGCTCATAGCCGGTGGTGCCTTCCACCGGCCACTGCGGCAAAGGCTCCTCCCCAACAAGGATCTTCTCCACCCAGATCGGCACCTCTGGCCCCACCTTGTCGCGCAACCGCGCCAGATAGGCGCCGGGCGCGCGCAGCCCGTCGACATGGTCGATGCGCAGCCCCTGCACATCGCCACTGGCCACCAGATCCAGAATCAGACGGTGCATGTCATCAAACACCTCGGGCTGATCCACCCGCATGCTGATCAATTCGGTGATGTTGAAAAAGCGCCGATGCGTGATGCTGTCGGTGCCTGCCTGCCAATCGGCCAACTGCCAGCTTTGCCGCGCCAGCACCTCCTCCAGCGGGCCCTCCGTCTCACCCTGCAACGGCAGCCGCAAATCGCCCACCTCCAGCACCTTGCCCAAAACGGCGTCTTGCGCCACCTGCAGCGCGCCTTCCGCCAGCAGCGCCTGCACGGGGCGCGGCAACCACGGCAACACCAAGGGACCTGCCGACCAGTCAATATCGAAATGTGACGCGTAGCGGCTGGCCTGCCCATGGCGCAGCACATCCAGCAGCCACGGATTTTCCAGCGAGAACGCCGTATGGTTCGGCACAATATCCAGAATCAGGCCCAAACCCCGCGCCCGTGCCTCCGATGCCAGCGCGCGCAAGCCTTCGATGCCCCCCAACGCCGGATCAACCTCGTCCGGGTTGGTCACGTCATACCCATGGGTAGAGCCCGTGGTCGCGGTGAACACCGGCGACAAATACACATGGCTCACCCCCAGCCGCGCGATCGCGTCCAGATCCGCAATCACCCGGGGGAAATCCACGCCGTTGCGCAGTTGCAGGCGATAGGTGGCAATCGGCAACATCAGAAACATTCCTTGAGTTCGGGGGGCAAGCGCATGGGTTTGGGCGGGGCGGGCCCGGATCACGCCAAGCCCTTGCAAAGTCATCCCGAACAAAACCCGTCAGCGCCCAACAGGTTCCCCCCTTTGCGCGCGCGCGCGGCACCGCTAGACTGCCTGCATGACCACCCGTCCCGCCAAACATTCGCTCACCCTCCACGGCCACCGCACCAGCGTCTCGCTGGAGCCCAGCTTCTGGGAGGCCTTCCGCGCCATCGCCGCCGAGCAAGGGGAAACGGTCAACGCCCTTGCCGCCCGCATCGACGCGGGCCGGACGGGCGATGAAGGGCTCGCCTCGGCCATCCGGGTCTTTGTCTTGCGGCATTATCGCGGCAAATAGCCCATTCACACACTGGAAGCGCGCCGCCGCTTGGGGTATGGGCAAGGCAGAGTGCACCATCAGGGAGAGCCCCATGAAAGCCGCTGTCATCACCTTCCCCGGATCGAACTGCGACCGGGATCTGGCATCGGCCTTCGCACAGGCGGGCTTTCAGGTCACCCGGGTCTGGCACAAAGACACCGAACTGCCGCCCGGCGTGGATGTGGTCGGTGTGCCGGGGGGCTTTTCCTTTGGCGATTACCTGCGCTGCGGCGCAATTGCCGCGCAATCCCCCATCGCCGCGGCCGTCAAATCCCATGCCACACGCGGCGGGTTTGTCCTTGGCATCTGCAACGGCTTTCAGGTGCTCACCGAAATGGGCCTGCTGCCGGGGGTGCTGATGCGCAATGCCGGGCTGAAATTCGCCTGCAAGCGGGTGGCTTTGCGCGTGGCCACCACGGAAAGCGCCTATACCGCCACCTACGGACGCGGGCAGGAAATCCTGATTCCGATCGCGCATCATGATGGCAATTACACGATCGATGCCGAAGGCTTGGCCCGGCTGCAAGGCGAAGACCGCATCGCGTTCACCTATGAACAGAACCCCAACGGCTCGATGGCCGACATCGCGGGGGTGCTGTCCGACAACCGCCGCGTGCTGGGCATGATGCCCCACCCCGAGCGCGCCTGTGAGCCGGTTCACGGCGGCACCGATGGCGCGGGAATGTTCAAGTCGCTGATGGGCGGGATGGCGCTTGCCTGACCGCCCCCGGCTTGAGGCAGGCCCGACCTGCGCCTAGAGTCGCGCGCATGACGGACACTCGGCTTCCCACAGACCAGACCGATGATGCGCAGGGCGTTTCCTGGCGCGTCAAACTGGTCGTGACCTTGATGATCGTGCTGGCGATCGGGGTCGTGCTTGTCACCAACCGCTGGCTGACAGAGCGTTTCTCGGAAACCACCCGCAACCGGGCCGATCTGCGTCTGGCCCTGTATTCCGGGAATATGATCTCGGAACTGCAACGCACCTCTGTGGTGCCGCTGTTGCTGGCCACCGACCCCGCCTTTGGCGAGGCGCTGCGGCAAGGCAATTTCTCGCAAACCTCGCAGCGGCTGATCAAGGTGCAGTCCGAAATCGGCGTCGCCTCGATCATGATCATGGACCGCGATGGCCGCGTGGTGGGGGCAACCAATCGCAATCTTTTGGGCACGCTCTATCGCACCGAAAGTTTTTACGTCGATGCGCTGCGCGCCAAGGACACCATCTTCACCGCCGCCCGGCGCGGCACGGCGGGCTTTGATTTCACCTATTCGCGCGCCATCGTGATGGATGGCCGCCCGGTGGGGGTGATCGCCGTTGCCGTCGATCTGATGAAATACGAACGCGCTTGGGCCGGGTTTCAGGACGCCGTTCTGGTCACCGACAGCGAAGGCACCGTGATTCTGGCCACCGAACCGCGCTGGCGCGGCTTGCCCTTGGCCGAGGCACTGGCTGTGCGCGAAGAGCGCTCGGCCTTGGGCCGCGCGCTGCAAGCCACCGCCGACTGGGCGCAGAACCCGCCCGATGCCTATCTTTCCGGTCAGGCCGTCATGAAAACCGAGGCGCGGGTGCCTTTCCGGGGGTGGCGCATGGTCACCTTCACCGCCTACGATTCCGTGCGGGAACGGGTGAACGGCGTGCTTGCGCTGGAAATCATGGGCTTTGCCATCCTTCTGGCGCTCACCTTCTACGCCCTGTCGCGCAAGGCATGGTCCCAAAGCATGAGCTTCCGGCGCGAGTCGGCGGAACTGCGGCTGCTGAACGCCCGCCTGCAACGCGAGATTGCCGAGCGCGAAAAGGTGCAAAAAGACCTCGCCGTGGCCGAGCTGACGCTGGCGCAATCGTCCAAACTCGCCGCCTTGGGCGAGATGTCGGCCGCCGTCAGCCATGAGTTGAACCAGCCGCTGGCCGCGATGAAGACCTATCTGGCGGGCGCGCGCCTCTTGCTGCAACGCCGCCGCCCCGAAGAGGCCTTGTCCTCGTTCCAGCGCATCGACGATTTGATCGAGCGGATGGGCGCGATCACCCGGCAGCTGAAATCCTATGCCCGCAAGGGCGGTGAAGCCTTTGAACCGGTCGACATGCGCCAAGCGCTCAGCTCTGCGCTGTCGATGATGGAACCCCAGCTCAAGGCACGGGTGGTCAAGATCACCCGCACCCTGCCCCGCCAACCGGTGATGGTGCTGGCCGACCGCATCCGGCTGGAACAGGTCATCATCAACCTTCTGCGCAACGCGCTGGATGCCACCAAGGACCGGCAAGGTCCGCAGATCGACCTGATCCTCAGCCAAGGCGACACTGCCTTGCTGATGGTGCGGGACAATGGCCACGGGATCGCCGATCTCGAAAATCTTTTCGAGCCCTTCTACACCACCAAGAAACCCGGCGAAGGGGTGGGGCTTGGCCTCGCCATTTCCTCGGGCATCGTGGGGGATCTGGGGGGCCGTCTGACCGCGCGCAATGCCGAAGGCGGTGGCGCGGTGTTTGAAATGCAATTGCCCTTGATCGGGCCCATGAAAGAGCAGGAAGCTGCGGAATGAGGTTTTCATGTCGCGCACAATGAAAGTGGCCATCGTCGATGACGAAGCCGATATGCGTCAATCGATCAGCCAATGGCTCGCGCTGTCTGGCTTTGACACCGAAACCTATGCCAGCGCCGAAGACGCGCTCAAGGGCATCAGCGCCGATTTTGCAGGCGTCGTCGTCAGCGACATCAAGATGCCCGGCATGGATGGCATGGCCTTCCTCAAACGTCTGATGAGCATGGATTCCGGTCTGCCCGTCATCATGATCACTGGCCACGGCGATGTGCCGATGGCGGTCGAGGCGATGCGCGTCGGGGCCTATGATTTTCTGGAAAAGCCGTTCAACCCCGACCGGATGACCGAACTGGCCAAGCGCGCCACCCAAGCGCGCCGCCTCACGCTCGACAACCGCGCGCTGCGCCGCGAATTGTCGGACGGGTCCGTGCTGATGAAAAAGCTGATCGGTGCCAGCCCGGTGATGGAGCGCCTGCGCGAGGATATCCTTGATCTTGGTCAAGCCGACAGCCATGTGCTGATCGACGGCGAAACCGGCACCGGCAAAACGCTGGTCGCCCACGCGCTTCATGCCGTGGGTCCGCGCGCCACCAAGAAATTCGTCACCATCTCTTGCGCCGCATGGTCGGAAGACCAGCTTTCCGCCAAACTTTTCGGACCGGCCGAGGATGGCACGATCCCGCTGGTGGAAGAGGCGCGCGGTGGCACGCTTTGCCTTGAGGATGTCGAGGCGCTCAGCCAGTCGCTGCAAGCCCGGCTTCTGACGCTGATCAACGATCAGGGCACCCCGCCGGAAACCCGGATCATCGCCATCTGCAACGAACACGCGCCCGACAAGACGCTGGAAGATGCCCTGCGCGCCGATCTTTATTACCGCCTTGGCGCCATGACGATCCTTTGCCCACCCCTGCGCTCGCGCGGGGAAGACATCCTGACGCTGTTCACCCGGATGTCGGAACAATTCGCCGAAGAATATGGCTGCGAGGCCCCGCAAGTCACCGCGCAAGAGGCAGCGCAGCTTCTGCAAGCCCCTTGGCCCGGCAACGTGCGCCAGCTGGTCAACATCGCCGAACGGGCGGTCTTGCAAAACCGGCGCGGCTCGGGCTCCATCGCCAGCCTGCTGATGGCCGATAACGAAGCCTCGGGCCCCGCGATGACGACCGAAGGCAAGCCGCTTAAGGAATATGTCGAAAGCTTTGAAAAAATGCTGATCGACAACACCATGCGCCGCCACAAGGGCAGCATCGTCGCCGTGATGGACGAACTTTGCCTGCCGCGCCGCACCCTGAACGAAAAGATGGCGAAATACGGTCTCCAGCGGCAGGATTACACCTGACCCTGTCGCATGCCTGTTACAGGCGCGGGGGTAATCACGACGGGCATTCATCGAAAGGTCCCGCCCGTGACGACCCCCGTGCAAACCCTTGTGCCAGACTGGCTTCAGGCCGAACTCGCCGACAGCTTCGACGAAGATTTCGAGCTAGAACTGGAAGATGCCCAGCTTTCGCTGGAAATCGCGCGGATCTACAAGCAAAAGCACCCCGACACGATCGACCGCCACCGTTATTTCCACGCGCTGATCCGCCTGCAATCCGAGCTGATCAAGCTGCAGGATTGGGTGCAGTATCACAAGAAAAAGGTGGTGGTGCTCTTCGAAGGCCGCGACAGCGCGGGCAAGGGCGGCGTGATCAAGCGCATCAGCCAGCGGCTCAACCCGCGCGTGGTGCGCACCGTGGCCCTGCCCGCGCCTTCTGACCGCGAAAAATCGCAGTGGTATTTCCAACGCTACGTGCCCCACTTGCCTGCGGGCGGCGAAATCGTGCTGTTCGACCGCAGCTGGTACAACCGCGCCGGGGTCGAGCGGGTCATGGGCTTTGCCACCGAGGATCAGGTCGAGCAATTCTTCCGCGACGTGCCTGAATTTGAACGCATGCTGGTCCGTTCCGGCATCACCGTGATCAAATACTGGTTTTCCATCACCGATGAAGAACAGCAGATGCGCTTTTTGATGCGCATTCACGACCCGATGAAGCAATGGAAACTCTCTCCCATGGATCTGCAAAGCCGGGTGCGCTGGGAGCAATATACCAAGGCCAAGGAAGAGATGATGGCCCGCACCAACATCCCCGAAGCGCCGTGGTATATCGTTGAAGGCAACGATAAAAAGCGCGCGCGGCTGAACTGCATCGATCATCTTTTGGGCCTGATCCCCTATGAACCCGTCCCGCATGAAGAGGTTCATCTGCCCCAGCGCGTCTTCAATCCCGATTACGAGCGCGCCGCCCTGCCGCCCGAGCTTTACGTCCCCTCCCGCTACTGACGCCCGAACACTGCCCTTTTGACAGGCAGCGCAAGGACGCGCGCCGCGCGCCAATGGCACAAATTGCCCATTGCTCTTGCGCGCGCTTTGCCGCTAGGGTTAGCAGGCATAAGCAGACTTATGCACAGAATTCTCTGCAAGCCATGGCCGATGCGATGAAACGCGACGTGCGGGCAAGCAGCCGGATCGGCCGCAAGGCTGTTGTCATTGCCCGCAAGTCCTTGGATGAACGGGCTTTTTTAAGGTGGGGGGCCTAGCCGCCCCTCAGACGTGAACCGCGATGATGCGCGCGACGAAAAGGATGAACGGCGTGGGGTGCCCAATGGGCATTCCGCCGTCATGCCTGACGCGCGCCCCCGCCCGAACAAGCCGCCTCTCTCCGTATCAATGCCCCTCTGGTCCGCCAGAGCCATTGATGCGTCGCAGGCGCAATGGAATGATATGGCTAAGAAAATGCTTATTGATGCCACCCACGCCGAGGAAACTCGGGTCGTGGTGGTCGACGGAAACAAGGTCGAGGAGTTTGACTTTGAAACCGTCAACAAGCGCCAGCTTGCTGGCAACATCTATCTTGCAAAGATAACGCGGGTCGAACCGTCGCTTCAGGCGGCCTTTGTCGATTACGGCGGCAACCGGCACGGATTTCTGGCTTTCGCCGAGATCCATCCCGATTATTACCAGATCCCGGTCGCCGATCGCAAAGCGCTGATCGAGGAAGAGCGCGCGTTCGCCCGCGCCGAGGAAGAAGAAGAAAACCGCCGCTCGCGCCGCCGCGCCCCGCGCCCGAAACCCGCCGCCGAAGAGACCAAGGCCGATGACGCCGTGACCTCGGGCCCGGCGGGCATGGATGTGGTCGACCTCGACGAAGATCACGAGGGTGACGACACGCCAGCCCCCGCGGCCGTGCCTGAGCAAGACGACACCAGCACCCACGACGCCGCGGCCGACGCAAACGGCGATGCGGGCGCCGACGGTGGCACGGGCGAGACGCCCTACCGCGCGATGGACCATGCCTCCGACACCGACGACGAAATCGAGTCGATCGCCGAAGAAGACGTGGCCGAGGAAATCAGCGCCCCGCGCAAGCCCCGCGCCCGTCGCTACAAGATTCAGGAAGTGATCAAAGTCCGCCAGATCATGCTGGTGCAGGTGGTCAAGGAAGAACGTGGCAACAAGGGCGCCGCACTCACCACCTATCTTTCCCTCGCAGGCCGCTACTGTGTCTTGATGCCCAACACCGCGCGTGGCGGTGGCATCAGCCGCAAGATCACCAATGCCGCCGACCGCAAGAAGCTCAAGGAAATCGCGGGCGAAATCGAAGTGCCGGAAGGTGCTGGCCTGATCATCCGCACCGCAGGCGCCAAGCGCACCAAGGCGGAAATCAAGCGCGATTACGAATACCTGATGCGGCTGTGGGAACAGATCCGCGAGCTTACGCTCAAATCCATCGCTCCTGCCCCCATCTACGAAGAGGGCAACCTGATCAAACGCTCGATCCGCGACCTTTACAACCGCGAGATTGACGAGGTTCTGGTCGAAGGCGAAGAAGGCTTCCGCACCGCCAAAGACTTCATGCGCATGATCATGCCGAACCATGCCAAGGCCGTGCAGCGCTACACCGACCCCACGCCGCTCTTCGCGCGCTATCAGGTCGAAGGCTACTTGGGCGGCATGTTCAACCCAACCGTGCAGCTCAAATCCGGCGGTTACATCGTCATCGGCATCACCGAGGCGCTGGTCGCCATCGACGTGAACTCGGGCCGCGCCACCAAGGAAGGCTCGATCGAGGAAACCGCGCTGAAAACCAACCTCGAGGCCGCCGAGGAGGTGGCCCGTCAGTTGCGTCTGCGCGACCTTGCCGGTCTGATCGTGATCGACTTCATCGACATGGAAGAGCGTCGCAACAACGCCGCCGTCGAAAAGCGCCTGAAAGACAAGCTGAAAACCGACCGCGCCCGCATTCAGGTGGGCCGCATCTCGGGCTTTGGCCTGATGGAGATGAGCCGCCAGCGCCTGCGCCCCGGCATGCTCGAATCCACCACCCAGCCTTGCCCACATTGCCACGGCACCGGCCTCATCCGCTCGGATGATTCGATGGCCTTGCAGGTTCTGCGCGCGCTGGAAGAAGAAGGCACCCGCAAACGCTCGAAAGAGGTGCTGCTCAAGGCGCCGGTCGGCATCATCAACTACCTGATCAACCAAAAGCGCGAACATATCGCGCTGATCGAAGCCCGCTATGGCATGTCCGTGCGGCTTGAAGCCGATCCCACGATGATCAGCCCGGATTACACCATCGAGAAGTTCAAAACCGCGCTGCGCGTGGTGCCGGAACCGGGTGCGGTGATCTCGGGCAATTCCAGCCTCATGGGCGCGCCAGTGGCCGAAGAGGATGACGAGGATCTGCCAATCGAGGAGGATGTCGAAGACGAGGCCGAGCCTGAGTCGGAGTCCGAGGCCGAAGCCAAGGCAGAGCCCGCCGCCGATGCGCGTCAGGGCGACGGCAATGGCAAGAAAAAGCGCCGTCGCCGCCGCCGCCGCAAGGGTCCGGGCGCGAATGGCGCGGAGGCCGAAGGCAATGGCGCGACCGATGAGGGCGACGCCGAAGGCGATGACGGCGACGAGGCCGAGGCCAGCGAAGCCGCCGCCCCTGTTGCCGCACCCGAGGCCGACGTGGCCCCGGCAGAGGCAACGGTCGACGCCCCCGCCCCCGAGGCCGAAGCGCCGAAAAAGCGCAGCCGCAGCCGCAAACCCAAGGCCGCTCCGGCCGAGGCTGCCGCAGCGGATGCGACAGCCCTCGCCGCCGAGCCTGTCGCTGAACCCACTGCTGAGGCGGAACCCGCCCCGGAAGCGCCCAAAAAGCGCAGCCGCAGCCGCAAGCCTAAAGTGACCGAAGCCGCAGCGGCCCCGGTCGAGGCCGCGGCAGACGCCGTGTCAGCGCCCGCACCGGCACCGGAGCCGACCGCCGAGGCGCCTCAGGTGGAAGCCCCCGCCCCGCAGGTGGCCGCACCCGCACCGCAGGTGGACGCCCCGGCACCGGTGGAAACGGCCGATGCCAGCGCAGCCACCCCAGAGGCCGCTCCAGAGGCCCCCACCGCGGAACCGGAGGCCGCGGCGCCTGCAACGGAACCCGCCGCCGAAGACACCGCCGCCAAGCCCAAGCGCAAAGGCTGGTGGTCGCTCAATCGCTAAGGCGCCATGACCAGATCGGGGCGGCAGATCACTCTGCCGCCCCTTTTTCTATCCGCTGCGCATGCGATGTTTCACCAAGGCCACGCCGATGTGACACCCCGCCCCCGTGACGCGCGCAGCACAGCAAGCTATCACAGGGCGAAAGGGGACCATGATCCATGTTCGGAATCGACCTGATCGACGCAGGCCTGCTGCCCGCCATGCTGATTGCACTGGCCGCAGGTGTGCTGTCCTTCCTCTCCCCTTGCGTGCTGCCCATTGTGCCGCCTTATCTCGCCTATATGGGCGGCATCTCGATGGGCGACATGCGCGACAATGCCAGCGCCCGCCGCCGCGTGATCCTGCCCGCCTTGTTCTTCGTGCTGGGTCTCTCGACCGTCTTTCTTCTGCTGGGCTTCACCGCCTCGGTGTTCGGGGCGTTCTTCCTGCAAAATCAGGTGCTGTTCTCGCGCATTTCCGGTGTGGTGGTCATCGTCTTCGGCCTGCACTTCCTTGGCGTCTTCCGCATCCCCTTGCTCGACCGCGAAGCCCGGCTCGATGCAGGCGACCGAGGCGGCACCGCGCTTGGCGCCTATGTTCTGGGTCTCGCCTTCGCCTTCGGCTGGACACCCTGCATCGGCCCGCAGCTGGGCGCCATCCTGTCGCTGGCCGCACAGGAAGGCTCGGTCCAGCGCGGCACGGCCCTGTTGGCCCTTTATGCGCTCGGCCTCGGCCTGCCGTTCCTGCTGGCCGCGGTGTTCGTGGAACGCTCGCTTGGCCTGATGCAGCGGCTCAAGCCCCATATGAAGACGATTGAACGGGTGATGGGCAGCCTTCTGCTGATCGTCGGTCTTGCGCTGGTCACCGGGGCCTTCACCGATTTCAGCTGGTGGCTCTTGGAAACCTTCGACCGTCTGGGAATCCCGCTTCTGGGCTGACCGCTTTTCCCTTAATTCTGCCCGAAATGCCGCCTAAACTGCGCTGGCAACGGGAGACACAGGCAGTGCAGGAACCGATCACGCCCGACACAGCGGTGCAAGGGCCAAGGCCCTTTCGCCGCCGCGTCTTCTATATCCCGGGCTATGATCCCATCCACCCGCGCCGCTACCGCGAACTCTACCGCCGCGAAGGTGCCGATCAGGCCGCCGTCTCCGGCTACAGGCTTTGCGTGCAGCCGCATCATGGCGAAGGCCTCTATGGCTGGCAGGTGCAAAGCCAGATCGGCGGCCGCCGGGCCGAAGCCGAGATCTCGGTGCTGGTCTGGTCCGATATCGTGCGCGACAGCATGTCGAACAGCATCCCTGCCACCTATGCGCAGCTTTTGCGCACCGCTTGGGCCTATATCGGCTCAGGCGCGCTGTTCCGGCTCATGCGTCTGCGCAAGGGGCCGGTGATCGCGGCGCTTTACCCGATCGTCCTTCTGCTCGCACAGCTGGCCTTGGCCTGCGCGATCGGCTGGGCGCTTGGCCACGTGCTGGCGGCCACGCTCCACCCCGCCCTGATCCTCGCCGGACTGATCCCGGTGCCGCTGGTCCTGCGCTGGTTCAAGGCGCATGACAACAAGATCTTCGCCTATTACCTGATGCACGACTTCGCCTTCTCGGCGCGCTGGAACGGCGCCCATCCCCCCTTGCTCGAGGCGCGGATGGCTGCATTCGCCGCCACCATCCGGGCGGCACTGGCGCAAGATCACGATGAGGTGCTGGTGGTCGGCCATTCCTCGGGCGCCCATCTGGCCATTTCCATCCTGTCCGATCTGCTGCGCGCGGGCCTGTCGCAAGGCCACCCGCCGCTGGCCTTCCTCTCCTTGGGCCAAGTGGTGCCCATGGTCAGCTTCCTGCCCGGCGCCACCCGCCTGCGCGCCGATCTGGCCTTTCTCGCGGCCCGCGACGACATCACTTGGGTCGATGTCACCGCGCCCGGAGATGGCTGCGCCTTCGCCCTGTGCGATCCGGTGGCGGTCAGCGGCGTGGCGCCGCCCCGCCCCCGCGGGCCACTGGTGCTTTCGGCGGCCTTTTCGCAAACCCTGTCGCCCGCCCGCTGGAAAGCCCTGCGCTGGCGCTTCTTTCGCCTGCACTTCCAATACCTCTGCGCCTTCGACCGCCCGCGCGATTACGACTATTTCCAGATCACCGCCGGGCCTGTGCCGCTGGCCCAGCGCTATGCCACCCGCGCCCCGTCCAAAAGCCGCATCACGCGCGCGGTCAACCGCTATACACACACGGCATGATCCCGCCCAAGCCCCCTTCCCGTCCCGACCGTGTCTCGCTTTGGCGTCACCTGCGGCTGTTCCGGCAAGACATCCTCTCGGCCCAGCCTGCCCGACTCTACCGCGCCTGGATGGCGGAATTTCGCACGCCCTTTTTCCGAAGCTATCTGTGCAACGATCCAGCCCTGATCGATCTGGTGCTGAAGGCCCGGCCCGATGATTTCCCCAAATCCAACCGCATCCGCGAAGGCCTGAACCCGCTCCTCGGCAATTCGGTCTTTGTCACCAACGGTGCCGAGTGGAAACGTCAGCGCCGCATCATCGACCCCGCCTTCGAAGGCGGACGCCTGCGCGACACCTTCCCCGCTATCTGGGCCGCGGCCACCGCCGCCACCGCCCGCCTCTCCCCCGGCACGGTCGAGGTGGAAGAGGCGATGAGCCATGCCGCCGCCGATGTGATCTTCCGCACCCTGTTCTCGATCCCGATCGAGCATCAGACCGCGCAGGCTGTTTTCCACGAGTTTCGTGCCTATCAGCGCAGCCAGCCGATCCTCAATCTTGCGGCCTTCCTGCCCTTGCCGCGCTGGATGCCCCGCCTGCACCGCAGACAAACCCTGCGCGCCGCGGCCCGCATCCGCGCCCTGATCACCGCGATGACCGACTCCCGCGCCGCCGAGATCGCCGCCGGGACCGCCCCCGACGATCTGGCCACCAAAATCATGCAAACGCCCGACCCGGAAACCGGGCATCGGTTCGACACCGGCGAAATGGTCGATCAGGTCGCCATCTTCTTCCTTGCGGGCCATGAAACCAGCGCCTCGGCCCTCGCGTGGGCGCTCTATCTTCTGGCCACCCACCCCGAGGCACAGGCCCGCGTCGCGGCCGAGGCGGCCACCTTACCCGATCAACCCGATTTCGCCGCATTGTCCCGGCTGAAATTTACCCGTGACGTCTTTCGGGAAACCCTGAGGCTCTATCCCCCGGTGCCGATGATGGTGCGCGAAACCACCTGCCCCGAAACCTTCCGCAGCCGCCCCGTGCCCCGTGGCGCGCAGATTGTCCTGTCGCCTTGGCACCTGCACCGGCACGAAAGGCTCTGGTCAGATCCCGACCACTTCGACCCCGACCGCTGGACGCGCAAGGACACAAAGCTCTGCGCCCGCGCCGCCTATATGCCCTTTTCCGCAGGCCCGCGCGTCTGCACCGGCGCAAGCTTTGCGATGGTCGAAGGCACGCTGCTGCTTGCGCATCTGCTCCGCGCCTATCAGGTCGCGCCGATTGCGGGCGATGTCCCGGTGCCGGTTGCCCATCTGACCGTCCGCGCGGCCCATGGCATTCGGCTGACGTTCACCCGACGGGCGCAGGCATCTGCATGTTCTGTTTAAAAATATCCTCGGGAGGGCGGAGGGCAAACAGCCCCCCGTCACCGCCAGCCGCTCATCGCGTCCTTACGACGCTCTGCGCGAGACGCGCCTAAAGGCCGCGCCGGGCGCGCGGATGCGCGTTCAGAGAATTTCGACGCGATAGGATTCGATCACCGTATTGGCCAAGAGCTTCTCGCACATGGCCTTCACGTCCGCCTCGGCCTGAGCGGCATCCGAAGCCGCCAGATCCAGCTCGATCACCTTGCCTTGACGCACACCGTTCACGCCCGCAAATCCCAATGTCCCCAGCGCATGGCGCACGGCCTCACCCTGCACATCCAGAACGCCGGCCTTCAACATCACGGTGACACGGGCTTTCATGGCAATTCCCCACATGGCTGTCCAAATTTCGCCCCACCCTTAGCGCCCCCTCCCCTTCGGAGCAAGAGGGCGCGCGGGGCTCACAAGGCGCAATGCGCCCCGCCCCGGCCGCGAGTCCAGCTAATTGATCAGCGTGGGCTTCGGGCTGTGGGTCACATTGGTGGGCAACACGCCCAGCCGCCGCGCAAGTTCAGTGTAAACATCGGCCATCGGACCGGGCTCGGCCACCGGCTGACCATCGCCCCGGTCGATCACCGGACGCATGTCCCAAAGGCGGCAATTGTCGGGGCTGATCTCATCGGCGACGATCAGGCGCATGTAATCGCCCTCCCAGACCCGGCCGAATTCGATGCGGAAATCGGCCAGACGCACGCCCACCCCCATCATCACCCCCGACAGAAAATCATTCACCCGCAGCGCAAGCAGCACCACATCATCCAGATCCTGCTGGCTGGCCCAGCCAAAGGCCACGATATGCTCTTCCGCCACCATCGGAGAGCTGAGCCGGTCGTCCTTGTAGTAATACTCCACAATCGGGCGCGGCAGGGCGGTCCCCTCGGGAATCCCCAGCTTGGTCGACAGCTCACCCGCCGCGAAATTGCGCACCACCACTTCCAGCGGCAGGATCTCGGCCATCCGCACCAGCTGCTCGCGCATGTTCAGCCGCTTGATGAAATGCGTGGGCACCCCCACACTGTTCAACCCGGTCATGAAGAATTCCGAAAGGCGGTTGTTCAGCACGCCCTTGCCCTCGGTCCCCTTGGCCTCGCTGGTGACCGGAGCCTCGGACGAGATGCCCTCATCCTTGAAATACTGAATCAGGGTGCCGGGTTCCGGACCGTCATAGAGGATCTTCGTCTTGCCCTCATAGACCTTCTTGCGCCGTGCCATGAACTCTCCGAAACAAATGCAGCAAGGGGCGGTGAAGCACCGCCCCGGCTGACTTTGTCTGGCCTATAAGCGAAGCCAGCCGGCACTGCAAGCCGCCGCACCGCGCAGGCAACACAGCGTCTCGCCTCCCCGTCTCCGCTTCCGTCGCTGCCCCCGTCGCAGCCCTCGTCTGCGCGCCTGTCGCAAACGTCATCGCCGCGCCACCGGGTGCTCTGCGCAAAGCCGCCCGCCGCCCCTTGCGGCACGGCGACCGGAAGGGCATATCTGACTCCAAGACTGTCCAACCAAGGGGCTCCCCAATGACCAGCTTCGACGATCGCGAAAATGCCTTCGAAACCAAATTCGCCCATGACGCCGAAATGCAGTTCCGCGCCGAAGCGCGTCGCAACAAGCTGGTGGGTCTCTGGGCCGCAGGGCTGATGGGGAAGTCCGGCGATGACGCCGCGGCCTATGCCATGTCGGTGGTGGAAGCCGATTTCGAAGAAGCCGGGATCGAAGATGTGGTGCGCAAGGTTGCCGCCGATCTGAACGGCAAGGCCAGCGCGGACGAGATCCGCGCCAAGATGTCGGAACTGCTCGTGACCGCCAAAGCCCAGCTGATGACCGAAATCTAAGCCCGCGTGCCGCGGCCCGGTCCTGCGCAGGCCCGGGCCGCGCGCGCCGTCTCTCGCGCCAAGGGCCTTGCCCTGCGGCGCCCGTCCCTTTCCATGCTCCGAGGCCCCGATGTCCCAAGACGCCCTGTCCAAGCTGCTTTCCACCCGCGACTGGCTGATGGCCGACGGCGCCACCGGGACCAACCTGTTCAACATGGGCCTCTCCTCGGGCGAACCGCCCGAGCTGTGGAACGTCGATCAGCCCGACAACATCCGCGCGCTCTATCGCGGCGCGGTGGAGGCAGGCTCCGACATCTTCCTCACCAACACCTTTGGCGGCAATGCCAGCCGGCTGAAGCTGCATCAGGCACAAGGCCGGGTGCACGAACTCAACCGCCTCGGGGCGGCCTTGGGGCGCGAGATTGCAGATGCGTCCGGCCGGACGGTCGTGGTCGCGGGCTCTGTCGGCCCCACGGGTGAGATCTTTGAACCCATGGGCACCCTGACCCATGCGCTCGCGGTCGAGATGTTCCACGAACAGGCGGAAGGGCTCAAGGCCGGGGGCGCCGATGTGCTCTGGATCGAAACCATCAGCGCGCCCGAAGAATACCGCGCCGCCGCCGAAGCCGCCGCCCTTGCCGGGATGCCATGGTGTGGCACCATGAGCTTTGACACCGCCGGGCGCACCATGATGGGCACCACCTCGGCGGCCATGGCCGAACTGGTGGAAAAACTCGCCAACCCGCCCTTGGCTTTCGGCGCCAATTGCGGGGTCGGCGCCTCTGACCTGATGCGCACCGTGCTGGGCTTTGTCTCCACCGGCACCGAACGCCCGCTCATCGCCAAAGGCAATGCCGGCATCCCGAAATATCACGATGGCCACATCCACTATGATGGCACGCCCGAGCTGATGGCCGAATATGCCGTGCTTGCGCGGGACGCCGGGGTGCGCATCATTGGCGGCTGCTGCGGCACCATGCCCGAGCATCTGAAAGCGATGCGGGCCGCGCTGGAGGCAAGGCCGCAAGGCCCGCGCCCCACGCTGGAAGACATCTCCGCGAAACTGGGCGGCTTCTCCTCGGCCTCGGATGGCACCGGCGACACGTCGAACGAGCCTCGCCGCGAACGGCGCAACCGCCGCGGCTGACCACGATTTTTCTGCGAAAAATCAACCGCGCCCCCTTCGACAAAAGGGCAGCGAAAGGTTTTTTCGCAGAAAAAACCCCTTCGAATTTTCGCAGAAAATTCGTCCGCCTCAGAACAGGCTCAACTGATCTCCCGCACGCGGTGGCGGCGCAAACAGATCGCAGCGCAACGGTGGCATCGCTTTGGCCAGCCCCAGCCGCGCCACCGCCTTGTCAAAGCGCTGTGCAATCAGCCCGGCCCAGACGCCCGTGCCGCGCATCCGCCGCCCCCAATCCGCATCATAATCCCGCCCCCCATGCATCTCGCGCACCCGCGCCATCACCTTGGCCGCCCGCTCGGGCACATGCCGGGCCAGCCAGTCCTGAAACAAGGGGGACACCTCTCGCGGCAGGCGCAACGCAATCCAGCTTGCCCCTTGCGCCCCTGCCTCCCGGCAGGCCGCCAGAATCTGGTCCAGCTCCGGATCGGTGAGTCCCGGAATCACCGGTGCCACCATCACCCGCACCGGCACCCCCGCCTCGGTCAAGCGCCGGATCATCTGCAACCGCCGTGCCGGGCTGGGCGCGCGGGGCTCTAGTCGCCGCGACAGGCCCGCATCCAGCGTGGTGACCGAAATCCCCACCCGCAGCAGGCCCTGCGCCGCCATCGGCGCCAGAATGTCCAGATCGCGCTCGATCAGCGCGCCCTTGGTGGTGATCGCGGTCGGATGGCGGAACGCCGCCAGCACCTCCAGCACCTGCCGCATCAGCCGATGCTCCGCCTCACACGGCTGATACGGGTCGGTGTTGGTGCCCAAGGCCACCGTCGCCACGCGATAGGCCCGCGCGCGCAGCTCCTCCGCCAGAACCGCCGCGATCCCCGGTCGTGCGATCAGCTTGGTCTCGAAATCCAGCCCCGGTGACAGGTTCAGATAGGCATGGCTCGGCCGCGCGAAGCAATAGATGCAGCCATGTTCGCAGCCACGATAGGGGTTCACCGAACGGTCAAACGGCAGATCGGGCGAGCGGTTGTAGGACAGCGCAGAACGGGGCCGCTCCAGCCGCACATCGGTGGCCAGAAGCCGCTCCTCCTCGGGCAGGTCCCAGCCATCCTCCAGCCGCGCGCGGGCTTGCGTCTCGAACCGCCCCGCCGCGTTGGAGGCAGCCCCCCGCGCCCGCAGGCGCTGGCCAGGCATCAGGCTGGCATCTGGCAACAAAGAGTCAGGCTTGCGCATAAAACAAACCATGAACAAAAGGATGGCAAAGTTCAACCCCTCACGGCAGCCCCCCTTGCTGTCGGCTTTCAGTCGGGGCATGTCGCAATTCGCAAAGTCGCAAATGCGATTTGGCCCCATGCAGAGTCCAAGACCCCCCGCCGCAGGAGCGCGCCCCATGGCTGACGATGACATCATCCTTTCCGAACTGTCGGATGACGAACTTGTGCTGCAAATGCACGACGACCTTTACGACGGTCTGAAGGAAGAGATCGAGGAAGGCGTCAATATCCTAATCGAACGCGGCTGGACACCCTATGACGTGCTCACCAAGGCGCTCGTCGCGGGAATGACCATCGTCGGCAATGATTTCCGTGACGGCATCCTCTTCGTGCCCGAAGTGCTGCTGTCGGCCAATGCGATGAAGGCCGGCATGTTCATCCTGAAGCCCCTTCTGGTGGAAACCGGCGCGCCGCGCATGGGGAAAATGGTGATCGGCACCGTCAAGGGGGACATCCACGACATCGGCAAGAACCTTGTCGCGATGATGATGGAAGGCGCAGGCTTCGAGGTGCTGGATTTGGGCATCAACAATTCGGTCGAAAAGTATCTCGAGGCCTTGGAAGCCGAAAAGCCCGATATCCTCGGCATGTCGGCGCTCTTGACCACCACCATGCCCTATATGAAGGTCGTGATCGACACGATGAAGGAAAAGGGTCTGCGCGACGATTACATCGTGCTGGTGGGCGGCGCGCCGCTGAATGAGGAATTCGGCCGCGCCATCGGGGCCGATGCCTATTGCCGCGATGCCGCCGTGGCCGTGGAAACCGCCAAGGCTTGGGTCGCGCGCAAGCACAACCAACTCAGCGCCTGACCGCGCCCGCAAAGAACGAACCGCCCCGGCGTCAGCGACGACCGGGGCTTTTTTATGCATTTCGGGCTTCACATTCCTGACACAAGCGACCACATTCCCCTTAAGGAAAAGGAGTATCGGATGCCCCTCCCCCTGTTTCTGGCGATGCTGGCCTTTGTGATCACCGCAGCCGGCGCCACCTTGGCCCTTGCGCTTTGGGCGCAGGTGCCGCTTCTGGCGCTTGCCCTCGCGGCCCTTGCGGGCAGCTTCATGCTCGGCCTGCGGCAGTGGCGCTAACGCCCCTTGATGATGACACGCTGACCACGCGCGGGCTTGCCCTCTCGCCACCGGCAACGGCGGCCGCGCAGCGGGTTCTGCTCATCGCCTGCGGCGCGCTTGCGCATGAAATCCTCGCGCTCAAGGCAGCCAATGCTTGGGCGCATCTCGATGTGCAATGCCTGCCCGCCAATCTCCACCTCTGGCCTGACCGCATCCCCGCCGCAGTCGAACAAGCCGTCCTGTCCCACCGTGCCGCCTATGCCCAGATCTTTGTGGTCTATGCCGATTGCGGCACGGGCGGGCTCTTGCAGGCCAAATGCGCCGCATTGGGTGTGCAAATGGTGGAAGGCCCGCATTGCTACAGCTTTTTCGAAGGCAATGCCGCCTTTGCCGCCAAGGCCGAAGACGAATTCACGGCCTTCTACCTCACCGATTTTCTGGTGCGCCAGTTCGATGCCTTTGTCTGGCGCCCCATGGGGCTCGACCGCCACCCCGAATTGCGTGACATCTACTTTGCCCATTACACCAAGCTGATCTATCAGGCCCAAACCAACGACCCCGCGCTCGATGCCAAGGCCGCCGCCTGCGCTGCCCGGCTGAACCTTGCCTATGAACGGCGGTTTACCGGCTATGGCGACCTTGCCATCACCTTGGCAAAGGTTGCAGCCCCCGGCGCCGCCCCCTAATCTGCACGCTCAGACCCGCGCGCAGCCTGCGCCGGAGGCTTCGCCCGAGGTGCCATGCGTTCCAGCCCCGTTCCGCTCCCTGCCGCGCTCTCGGAGCTTGCCTTCCTTGGCGATCGGCTCAGCACCCATCGCGCCGTGCGCGACCATCACAGCCAGTCCGAAAGCCATATCCGCAGCCGCAGCCCCGATGCGGTGGCCTTCCCCGAAACCACCGCCGAAGTGGCGCAGATCGCGCGCATCTGCAGCCGCCATGCCCTGCCGATGATCGGCTGGGGGGCAGGCACCTCGCTCGAAGGCCATGCCCTCGCCGTGCAAGGCGGGCTCACCCTCAATTTCAGCCGCATGAACAAGCTGCTGGCCGTCCATCCCGAAGATCGCATCGCCATCGTGCAACCCGGCATCACGCGTGAGGCGCTCAATACCGAACTGCGCGCCACCGGGCTGTTCTTTCCGGTCGATCCCGGCGCCAATGCCAGCTTGGGCGGCATGGCCATGACTCGCGCCTCGGGCACCACCGCCGTGCGCTATGGCACGATGCGCCACAATGTGCTGGGGTTCGAGGTTGTGCTGGCAGACGGTCAGATCCTGCGCACCGGCTCCACCGCGCCCAAATCCGCCTCCGGCTATGATCTCACCGCCCTTCTGGTCGGCTCCGAAGGCACGCTGGGGCTGGTGACCGAGCTCACCTTGCGCCTACAAGGCCAGCCCGAAGCGGTCTCTGCCGCCCTCTGCGCCTTCCCCACCATCGCCGCGGCGGTGGATTGCGTCACCCTGACCATCCAGATGGGTCTGCCCATGGCGCGGATCGAGTTTCTGGACACCGAGGCCGTTGCCGCCTGCGCCGCCTGGTCGGGGCAAGCCCTCACGCCGGCGCCACACCTGCTCGTCGAATTCCACGGCAGTCCCGAAAGCGTCGCCGAACAGGCCACCCGCTTTGGCGAGATGGCGCGCGACCATGGCTGCGCGGGCTTTCACTGGGCCAAGGCACAGGAAGACCGCACCCGGTTGTGGAAGATGCGCCATCAGGCCTATCCCGCCATCCTCGCACGGCGCCCCGGCGCCACCGCGCTCGTCACCGATGTCTGTGTCCCGATCTCCGCGCTTGCGCAAGCGGTCGAGGAAACCCGCGCCGACATTGCTGCCAGCGGCATCCCCGGGCCCATCCTCGGCCATGTCGGTGATGGCAATTTCCACGCGATCCTGCTGGTCCAGCCCGAGGATGCCGCCGAACAGGCGATTGCCAAGCAGCTTTCTGACCGCATGGCGGCGCGCGCCTTGCGTCTGGGCGGCACCATCACCGGCGAACATGGGATCGGCCTTGGCAAGCTTGGCCATATGGCCGCCGAACATGGCGCCGCTTGGGCGGTGATGGGTGCCATCAAACGCGCCCTCGATCCGCAAGGCCTGCTCAACCCCGGCAAACTGGTGCCCCAATGACTCAACCCACCGATTTTCCCCGCGCTTTTGCCGCCGCCTTCGGCAGCCAGAACGCCGAGGCTCTGGCCGCGCTGTTTGGCGAGGACGGCAGCTTCCACAGCCTGACAGGCCATTGGGCCGAAGGCCGCCGCGACATCACCCGCGGGCTTCAGCAGGAATTCGCGGGCCTGTCACGCATGGCGCGGCTCGTCACCGGCAAAGTCACCCTGCGCCCCATCGGCCCGGGGGCCACCATCCTGCACCAGCGCTTTGTCGTCACGGGCCTGCGCGATGCCAGCGGCGCCGAATTACCGCGCATCGGCGCCTTGCTCACCGCTGTCCTCGTCGCCAAAGGCACCGGCTGGCTTGCGCTCACCGCCACTTTCGCGGTGGTGGAAGGCTGACCCGGCGCCCCCGCGCTGCATTGCACCTTTCACAAATACTCCCGCGCGGAGCGCCCTTCTTTCCCATACGCTCGATACGCGCGGCGCCCTCACCCCACCGGCGCCCGCGCCGCCTCGCGCAAGGCTGAGCCGTCCCACCGGCTTGCACCTTTCTCAAATACTCCCGCGCGGAGCGCCCTTCTCGCCCGCAGGGTCGATCCGCGCGCCGCCGTTACCCCAGAAGCGCCCGCGCCGCCTCACGCAAGGCTGAGCCGCCCCACCGGCTTGCACCTTTCTCAAATACTCCCGCGCGGAGCGCCCTTCTCTCCCGCAGGGTCGATCCGCACGCCGTCGTTACCCCAGAAGCGCCCGCGCCGCCTCGCGTGCGGCGTCGCTCACCGTGTCGCCCGACAGCATCCGCGCGATCTCTTCCACCCGCTCGCCCGGAGACAGCGGCACCACGGTCGACAGGGTCTGCCCGGCCTCCACCCGCTTTTCCACGCGCCAATGATGCGCCCCCAGCGCCGCCACCTGCGGGCTGTGGGTCACCACCAACACCTGCGCCGTGTCCGACAACAGCTTCAACCGCCGCCCCACCGCATCGGCGGTCGCCCCGCCGACGCCGCGGTCGATCTCGTCAAAGATCATGGTCAGCCCTTCGGCCTGCCCGGTCAGACACACTTTCAGCGCCAAGAGGAAACGGCTCAACTCCCCGCCTGACGCGATCTTGTTCAGCGCCCCCGAAGGCGCGCCGGGGTTGGTGGCGACGGTAAAGGTCACCTCATCCGCGCCCTCCGGCCCATCCTCGCCGCGCGTGACCGCCGTCACGAACACCGCCCGTTCCATCTTCAAGGGTGCAAGCTCGGCCGCCATCGCCCGGTCCAGACGCGCCGCAGCCTCTTGCCGCGCCGCCGTCAGCCGCGCGGCCTCGGCCTTCCACGCGGCCTCGGCCTCGGCCACCGTCCGTTGCAAGGCCCCGATCCCCGCCGCGCCATTGTCCAAGGCCAGCAAGCGCGCGCGCAGATCCCCGGCAAAGCCGCCCAAGTCATCGGGCAACACCCCATGCTTGCGGGCCAGCGCGCGAATCGCGAACAAGCGCTCTTCCACCGCCTCCAGGTCGCCCGGATTCACATCCAGACCGGCCAGACAGGCCTCTACCCCGGCCTGCGCCTCGGACAGCTCGATCAGCGCCCGCCCGATCGCCGCCAAGGGCGCCTCAAGCGCCCCCTCGGCCCGGTCCGCCGCCCCTTCGAGCCAGCGCGTCGCATCGCGCAACGCCGCTTCGGCGCCATCCTCCGACAGCATCTGCAAGGCCCGCGCCACATCCGCCCGGATGCGCTCGGCCCCTTGCATCGCGCGGCGGCGCAGGTCCAGCACCGCCTCCTCCCCCGGCTCGGGGTTCAGCTTGTCCAACTCCGCCACCGCATGGCGCAGGAACTCTTCCTCCGCCCGCGCCGCCGCCAGCGCGACCTCCGCCTCGGCCAAGGCCGCCCGCGCCACCCGCGCCGCCGCCCAGGCCCGGCGCGAGGCGCCCAGATCCAGCCCGGCGAATGTGTCCAACAGCGCCCGATGCCCGCGCGGGTTCAGCAAGCCCCGGTCATCATGCTGCCCATGCAGTTCCACCAAGCCTTCCGACAGCGCGCGCAGCACCTCTCCCGACACCCGGCGGTCGTTCACATAGGCGGTCTTGCGGCCATCGGCCGTGTTCACCCGGCGCAGGATCAGCTCATCCTCGGCCTCGATCCCGGCATCGGCCAGCACCGCATGCGCCGCATGGCCGGGCGCCAGATCAAACACCGCCGTCACCTCGCCTTGCGCCGCGCCTGCGCGCACCAGCTCGGCCCGCCCGCGCCAGCCCAGCACAAAGCCCAAGGCATCCAGCAGAATGGATTTCCCCGCCCCGGTCTCCCCGGTCAGCACATTCAGGCCTGCCCCCAATTCAAGGGACAGCCGATCAATGATCAACACATCGCGGATATCAAGCGAACGGAGCATAGGTTTTCCCGTAGGGCGGGGCTTACCCCGCCATCCTCACAGCCATTCGCCGCGCACCATCTGCCGATAGACCTGCGACAGCCAGCTGTCACCCCGCGCTTCTGGCGCCAGCCCCCGGCCTTTCAGCAAGCGGAAACTGTCGTCGTAGAAAGGCGAAGACTGATAGTTAAAGCCCAGAATCGCCGCCGACGTCTGCGCCTCGGCCGTAAGCCCCAGCCCCAGATAGGCCTCTGTCAGCCGGTGCAAGGCTTCGGCAGTGTGAGTCGTGGTCTGGAAATCCTGCACCACGGTGCGGAACCGGTTGATCGCCGCCGTATATTGCCGCCGCTTCAGGTAATAGCGGCCGATCTCCATTTCCTTGCCCGCCAGATGGTCAAAGGCCAGCTCGAATTTCAACATCGCCGACCGCGCGTAATCGCTGTCCGGATATTGCTCAATCACCGTCCGCATGCCTTGCAGCGCCTGAAAGGTCAGGCCCTGATCGCGGCCCACTTCATCGATCTGGTCATAATAGGACAGCGCCATCAGATAGGCGGCATAGGGCGCATCCTCATCGCCGGGATAAGTGTCAAGGAAACGCTGCGCGGTGGACCGCGCCTCTTCATATTCCTTGGCCTTGTGCTGGCTGAAAGCCTGCATGATCAGCGACCGCTTGGCCCATTCCGAATAGGGATAAAGCCGTTCCACTTCCTGAAAATAGCGGATCGCATCCTTGGGGCGTGACCCGGTTTCCAGCTCCAGCTCGCCCTGCTTGTAAATCTCTTCCGCCGTATAGCTGTCCAGCGCGCGTTCCTGCGTGCCACCGCCACAAGCCGAAAGAAACGACAGAACGAGCGCGATGCTCAGCCATTTCGCGCCCGATTTTCCGACTGCCATCGTCTGCCTATCCATCAAACCACCCGGACCCTGCGCTCAGAATGGCGCCCTGTCCGCCCTGTTGCAGTCGTCCTAGCACAGAAAAATCGGCGGCGCAAAACGCCTTTGCACTGCCGATCACAAGCCTGTCAGGCCGTTGCGGGAAGATCGCTGCGATGCACGCCCATCCCGGGCAACTTGCCAACGGTCATTGCGCCGCATTCCACCATGCGCCACGCGGTCGGATCGGCGAACAAGGCCACCAGCAACCGGTTCGTCATCGCATGACCGGCGCGGATTCCGGTGTAGCGGCCCAGAATCGGCCCGCCCGCCAGATACAGGTCGCCCATCGCGTCCAGCATCTTGTGGCGCACGGGCTCGTCGCGGTGGCGCAAGCCGCCCGGCGACAGCACACGGTCGCCCTCGAACACCACCGCATTGTCCAGCGTGCCCCCCAGCGCAAGCCCGCGCGCGCGCATCGCATCCACATCCGACTGGCGGCAGAACGTGCGGCTGTCCGCCAGTTCGCGCACGAAAGCGCCGTTCGACAGGTTCAGATGCTTGGCCTGCGAGCCAATCGCCGCTTCCTCGAAATGAATCGAGAAATCGATCTCCAGCATATCTGCCGGGTCCAGCCGCGCCACTGCCGCGCCGTCGCGCACTTCCACCGGCTTCAACACCCGGATCGCCCGCACCGGTGCCGATTGCTCGATCAGCCCCTTCGCCAGAAACGCATCCACAAAGGCCAGCGCCGAGCCGTCCAGAATCGGCACTTCCGGCCCGTCAATCTCGATCACCGCATTGTGGATCGCACAGCCCGCCAGCGCCGCCATGATGTGCTCGATGGTGGACACCTCCACCCCCGCCGCATTGCGGATCAGCGTGCACAGTTGCGACGGCACCACCTGATCCCAACGCGCCGCGATCATCGTATCGCCGCTGGCAATATCCGTGCGCTTGAACCAGATGCCGTAATCTGCCGAAGCAGGCCGCACCACCATGCGCACGGGCGCGCCAGAGTGCAAACCCCGGCCTTCAAACACCACAGCGGATTTCAGCGTATTCTGCACAGTCAGACCCCTGGCCTATCGAAACATATCACGGAAAGACAACAGCCCCATTGGCCGCGCCGTTCCCTGATAGTGAATTAAGGATTCATGAAGCCAAAGCCAACTCACGCTTTATGTCGAAGGATGACACCAGAAAACTCAGGTAAGGCGATGATATAAAACAAAAAAGCCCGCACAAGCTGCGGGCTTTCCTGCAAATGTTACAGATCTGTCTCAGTTCGCCTGACGGCGAAGAAACGCTGGAATCTCAATGCGCTCCTGATCGGCGCTCAATTCCGGCTCGTCATCATAGGACGTGACCGGAGGCTGCTGGCGCGACGGCGCCGGGCGCTCGGCCGCCTGCGGCTCATGGCCGCCACCCGCCATACGGTTGATCAGCGACCCGATGCCAAAGCGGGGACGCGCCTGCTCGGCCGCCGGTTGTGCCGGTGCAGCCTGACGCGGCGCTGCGGGCTGACGCGGAGCGGGCGCGGCCTGTGCCGGACCGCGAGACACGGCAGCCTGCAACCGCGCCAGCGCCTCGGGCGACGGGGTGCCAGCGGCGCGCGGACGCGGTGCCACGAAGGCGGCGGCATCGTCATGCATCGGCACACCACGGGCGGCGGCAGGCTGCGGGCGATAGGCCGGTTCGGGCAAATCGTCATGCGCCTCGGCCGCCGGGGCCTGATACGGCGCGCGGGCAGGCACGGCATCAAACAGTTGCGGCTGCTGCGGTTGCTGCGGCGCAGGCTGATGCTGCATCGGCTGCGGAGCCGGTGCCATGTGCTGCACAGGGGCCGGTTGCGGCGCAGGCGCCTCGACCGGGGCGGTCAGGTGCGACGGCAGCGGCGCCGCCATCGACCGGCGCGCCACCGGGGTTTCCGCCTTGGCCACGGCCACATCGATCCCGGTCGCCACCACCGAAACGCGCAGCATGCCTTCCATGCTGGTGTCCAGAGTCGAGCCCACGATGATATTCGCGTCCGGGTCGACCTTCTCACGGATGATATTCGCGGCCTCGTCCAGTTCGAACAAAGTCAGATCATATCCACCGGTGATGTTGATCAGCACGCCCTTGGCGCCGTTCAGGCTGATTTCGTCCAGCAGCGGGTTGGCAATCGCCTTCTCGGCGGCCTGCACGGCGCGATCCTCGCCCGAGGCTTCCCCGGTGCCCATCATCGCCTTGCCCATTTCGTCCATCACGGCGCGCACGTCCGCGAAGTCAAGGTTGATCAGACCCGGACGAACCATGAGATCCGTCACACCCTTGACGCCCTGATACAGCACGTCATCCGCCATGGCGAAGGCTTCGGTAAAGGTGGTGCGCTCATTCGCCAACCGGAACAGGTTCTGGTTCGGAATGATGATCAGCGTATCCACCACCTTTTGCAGCGCCTCGATCCCGTCCTCGGCCTGCTTCATGCGCTTGTTGCCTTCAAACTGGAACGGCTTGGTGACAACGCCCACCGTCAGCACGCCCAGTTCGCGCGCGGCCTGCGCAATGATCGGGGCCGCCCCTGTGCCGGTGCCACCGCCCATGCCAGCGGTGATAAAGCACATATGCGCCCCCGCCAGATGATCGACGATCTCCTCGATGGTCTCCTCGGCAGCGGCAGCCCCCACCGTCGGGCGCGCGCCTGCCCCAAGCCCTTCCGTCGCCTTGATCCCCATCTGGATCTTCGACGTGGCTTTCGACTGTTGCAACGCCTGCGCATCGGTATTGGCCACGACGAACTCAACCCCTTCCAGGTTCTGCTCGATCATGTTGTTGACTGCGTTGCCCCCTGCACCACCGACACCAAACACGGTGATCCGGGGCTTCAGCTCTTCGCGCTGCGCGTTCACGATGAAGTTGAGTGCCATTGCCTATCCGCCTGTCTTTTGTTGTGCCGCCAGAGGTCTTCTTGCCGCCGCGTTTGATATCCTGATCGGGGTCCGCACGCCTGTCCCGGGCGTTTTAACCTCGAATTAGCGCCTAGAATATCCACAAGGCCGCCAGTCGTCACTTAAAAAAGCGCTAGAACCCCACAAAATATGGGGCTCATCGCTCATTTTTCAGCGGGATTTCGCCAGTCACGCAAGGTTTTGCGGTTACCAGTTGTCCTTGAACCATTTCACCACCCGCTTGAGCGACCGCGCCGGGTAACGCTCGGCGGGGATTTCAAAGTCCCACCATTCGTCCTGCGGATGCGCCGCAAAGAGGCACAGCCCAACGGTCGAGGCAAAGGCAGCGCCCGTCGCCGCCTGTGGCAGGCCTTGCACCCGCAAAGGACGCCCCAACCGCACCCGCTGGCCCAGAATGCGGCTCGCCAGCCCGTCCAGACCCGGAATCTGGCTGGCGCCTCCGGTCAGCACGATCTGCTGGCTGGGCAGGCTGTCAAACCCGGCCGCATCCAGACGCGCCCGCACCTCTTCCAGAATTTCTTCCACCCGAGGCCGCATGATGCCGATCAGCTCGGCCCGGCTCACCTGACGGCGGTCCTTTTCCCAATCGCCGCTGTCGCCGCCCACCTCGATCATCTCGCGGTCGTCCATGCCGGTGGCCTGCACGCCGCCATGCTTGGTCTTGATCCGCTCGGCCACCGCCATCGGCACCATCAGACCTTTCGAGATATCGCTCGACACATGATCCCCGCCCATGCGCACCGCATCGGCGTAAATCATGTGCTTCTTGATGAACACCGAAATCCCGGTCGACCCACCGCCCATATCGATACAGGCCGCGCCCAGCTCTTGCTCATCCTCGACCAAGGCCGAAATGCCCGAGACATAGGCCGAAGACGCCATCCCCGCCAATTCCAGATCGCAGCGCTGGATGCAGTGCAGAATGTTCTGCACCACCGTGCCATCAATCGACAACAGGTGCATGTCGGTGGCCAGACGGTTGCCGATCTGCCCGCGCGGATCGCCAAGACCCGACCGGTGATCCAGCGCAAAGTTCACCGGCTGCGCATGCAGCACCTCGCGGTTGTGCCCGATGTCGGGCAGCTCGCATGACGCCAGCACCCGCGCCACGTCCTGCTCGGTCACCACGCTGTCTTCCAGATCAATCTCGCCCGCCAGACCATAGCTGCGCGGCTCCGCGCCCGAGAAACAGGCGATCACATGATCCACCCGCACATTGGCCATCTTCTGCGCCGCTTGCACCGCCGTGCGCACCGCGCGCTCGGTCTCGGCCATCACCGCAATCTCGCCAAACCGCACCCCGCGTGACCGGGTGGTGGCCGCGCCGATCACCCGAAAGGACGATTGCCCTGCCATCGGCCCGACCGTGTCATCCCCGAAACTGTCGGTGCCGTCAAAGCGCAGGATCAGACAGGCGATCTTCGAGGTGCCAATGTCCAGAATGGCGATGACGCCGCGTTGCATGGCCGCACGGCGCATGTTCCGCATGGCGCGCTGCGCCTGATAAAGATCGGTCATAGCTGGCTCCCGCTGATGTCAATGCCCTGTGACTGGCGCAGCTGGCTCAGCGCATAAGGCGCCAGACGCAGCACGGGGCGGTGTTCGGTTCTCAGGTCCACGGTCAGAATATCGCGTCCCAAAAGATCGCCCGCCTGATGCAGGGCGATCAGCCGCTCGATGGCGGCAATCGGTTTCTCTTCGGGCAGCAGGATGCGCTGGTTGCGGTCCAGCACCACGTCCCAGCGCCGCTCGCCCACCCGCACCAGCCCGCGCACGCGGTCGGCAATCGGCGCCGCCGCCGCCAGCAAGGCCAAAGCCTCAGGCGTCGCGCTGTCGGCTGCCTCCCCCGCGATCAGCGGCAGATCCGGGCGGTCGCTGCGCGCGGCAAGGCTCGCCACCCGGTGCCCGCTGGCATCCAGCATCTCGATCCCGTCTTCGGTGCGCCACAGCAACGCCGGTTCCCGCTCGGTGATCGCCACCTCCAGCACGCCGCCCGACCGCACGATCAGATCGGCGCGGGCAATCGCGTCCAGCTCCTGAATCCGCGCCCGCGCCGCCACCAGATCAATGTCGAAAGACGATTGCGGCAGCTTCAGGTCCAGCCGCGCCCGCACCACATCGGCCAGCTCGGGCGAGGCCCCCACCACCGACACCAGCCCCACCATGAACTCAGGTCGGTTCTGGAACTGCGTGCGGATCTCGGTGATCCCGCCCGCAATCGCGGTGCGCCGGTCTTCATCGGCCAGCACCAGCCCCACCACCAGCGCCAGCACAAAGGTCGGCACGCCCACCCGGAACATCACCCGGAACAACGGCGTCAGCCACAGCCGCTGCATCCGATAGGCCCAACGCGACGGCGCCGGATCGCGGCGCAGCGGGTGCACGGTCAGCGTCGGCGTGCGGCGCGGCGCGCTCAGCGGTTGCATGACGCATCCTCCACGATCCATGCGCACAGCGCGGGAAAAGAAATTCCCATATGCGCCGCCTGCTCTGGCGACAACGACGTCGGCGTCATCCCCGGCTGGGTGTTCGTCTCAAGCAGGATCAATCCGTCCACACCCTTCGCCTCATCCCAGCGAATGTCGGTCCGGCTCAGACCCCGGCACCCCAACGCCCGATGCGCGCGCAAGGCATAGTCCAGACAGGCCGCCTCGACCTCGGCCGGAATCCGGGCAGGCACCTCGTGGCGGCTGCCCCCGGGCTTGTATTTGGCATCGTAATCATACCAGCCATCGGTCAGAATATCGGTCACGCACAGCGCCCGATCTCCCATCACGCTGATCGAAAGCTCGCGCCCCGGCGCATAGGCCTCCACCATCACCTTAGCAGGCATCTCGGCGCTCAGCCGCGGCGCATTGCTGCCCGGGCGCACGATATAGACCCCCACGGACGAGCCTTCGTTGTTGGGCTTCACCACATAGGGCGGCGGCAGCACATGCCCGGCCTCCACCACCTCACGCGCCACGATCACCGATTCCGCCACCGGCAAGCCCGCCGCGCGGTAGACATCCTTGGTGCGCTGCTTGTCCATCGCCAGCGACGACGCCAGCACCCCGGAATGCGTGTAAGGAATGCGCAACCATTCCAGCAGACCCTGCACGCAGCCATCCTCGCCCCAGCGGCCATGCAAGGCGTTGAACACCACATCTGGCTTGATCTCGGTCAGGCGCGCGGGCAGGTCCGGGCCCGCATCGACCTCGACCACCTCATATCCCGCCTCGCGCAGCGCTTTTGCACAGGCATTGCCTGTCGACAAGGAAACTTCCCGCTCCGCAGAGGGGCCGCCCTTGATCACCGCCACGCGGGACACCCTGCCAGATGCACCCGCCATTTACTGCCTCTCGGGCCTGTTTTTGGCCCATATTCTTGTTATTTTGCGCGCGCTTGGCCGTTACGCTTCGCCGACACGCATGATTTCCCATTCTAACGTGATCCCGCTGGTTTGGAAAACCTTTTTTCGCACCGCCTCGCCCAGATTTTCCAGATCGGCGGCGGTCGCCCCTCCGGCGTTGATCAGGAAATTGGAATGCATCTGGCTCATTTGCGCCCCGCCCAGCGTGGCGCCGCGCATTCCGGCGTCATCGATCACTTTCCACGCCTTCAACTCATGCGTGTCGTCCGCCCGCCCCGTCGAGGAATGGCCGACCGGATTACGAAAAGTTGATCCGGCGCTCCGTTCCTTGGTGGGCTGGCTGGCATCGCGCTTGGCCAACTGCTCCTCCATCCGCTGCGCCAAAACAGTTGGGTCGCCTTCCGGGGCGCGGAAGGTGGCGCTCACCACCACCGCGCCTTCGGGCAGGTCCGATTGCCGATAGCGCAGGTTCAATGCCGCCACGGGCAGATCCACGATCGATCCGTCCCGCAGCACCACGCGCACGCTTTCCAACACATCCGCCACATAAGATCCGTAGCAGCCCGCATTCATCCGCACTGCGCCGCCGATGCTGCCCGGAATCGTGCGCAGAAAGGTCAGGTCCAGCCCCGCCTCCGCTGCCCGCCGCGCCACATGCGCATCCAGTGCCGCCGCCCCCGCCGTGATCCGGCGGTCTTCCTCGATCCCGATGGCGTTGAACCCGCGCCCCAGCCGGATCACCACCGCGCGCAATCCGCCATCGCGCACGATCAGGTTCGACCCCACGCCCATCGGAAACACCGCCACATCCCCGGGCAAAGCCGCCAGAAACGTCGCCAGATCCTCCACATCCGCAGGCTGGAACAGCCAATCCGCAGGTCCGCCCACGCGCAGCCATGTTAGATCGGCCAAAGGCCGGTTGGGGGTCAGGGTGCCGCGGGGGGTGGGAAGGCTCTGTGTCATGCGCCCTTGCTACCCGCGCCCCGCCGCCAAAGACAAGACCCCGAAATGCCAAACGGGCGCAGCCTTGCTGCGCCCGTCGGTTTCTCATCGCCTTGGCTTACAGCCAATACGGCGCCACACCGTAATATTCATGGCTGCGCTTTTGCCACTCGCGGTTGTCGCGCCATGTCTCGTCTTGTTTCGGCGCCTGCTCCAGCTGTTCCTTGGTCAGATCGGTGACATAGCCTTCGCGGGCGGTGTCATACTTCAGCTTGCCAAAAGGAATGGCGTGGTGATCGCTGCCGATCCCCAGAAAGCCACCGAATTCCAGCACGCCATAGACGATCTTCCCCGACGACGTATCGACCATCACATCATCGATATGCCCCAGCTCATCGCCCGCCGGGCTATAGACGCGGGTGCCCTGCACCGTCTTGCCGGAAATCAGGCTGCTGCCGGTCGGCATGGTGGATGTCGCATTCGCAAAAGATTGGGTCTGCATCTCAAGTCCTCCGTTAAGGGCAAAGGCGACCAAGAAACGGCCACGCTGCTTGCCATACCCAGACTCAACCGGCAGGCGCCGCGAAGGTTCCCCCGTTTCCGTCAGGGAAGCCAAGGCGGAACCCTGCTGCGCCGCCGCGCGTTGGCAAATCACACCGCCACACGCAAAAAGCAGGAGAACGCCATGGCCTTCCCATATCTGCGATCCACCATCGTGCCGATTGCTGTCGGTTGCTTTGCCGGCGCCGCGATCATCGCGGGCCTGACAGCCGGTCTTTACGGCTGGCAACTCTTCGCGGCCGCCGCCATCATCGGCCTTGCCGCAGGCATCCCCGCCGGGCTGTGGAGCGCGCGCCGGATGCGCGAGACCGATCCCCTCCCCCGTCCAGAAAGCCCCACCATGGACCCAAGCGCCGCCGCGCGGGAGGTCGATCCCCGCCGCGCCGAACCCTATCCTCCGGCGCCCGATCAGGGCAAAGCCTGACCCTTACTCGGCGGGCGTTCCGGCGCGCGCCTTGATCCAGCGCCAGAAATGGATCAGCGGCCAGCGCAGCACACTCGCCCCCGCCGCCATGATGACCATTCCCCACAGCGGCCCGCTCTCCGCCGTGACCCAGCCCACCAGCGGGATGCCCACGGCGATCAGCGCATAGGCGGCGCGCCAGTGGTGGTCACGGCTGGGGAGCATGGCGATCACATTGGCCACCACAAGCCAGATCAGCGCTGCGGTCAGCGCGGGGCTCATGCGGCTTTCTCCACCAGCTTCGCGGGCAGCGCATTGGCCCAAGCGCTGATCGTGCCAGCCCCCAGACAGACAAAGATATCCCCCGGCCGCGCTTGCTCACGGAACAGCCGCGCCAGATCCGGCTCATCCATCACCGCCCGCGCATGGCGGTGGCCATGGGCGATCAGCCCCGCCACCAGATCGTCGCGACCAAAGCCCGGCATCGGGTCTTCGCCCGCCGCGTAAACCTCGGAAATCGCAACCACATCCGCTTCGTTGAAACAGGTGCAGAAATCCTCGAACAGGCTCGACAACCGGCTGTAGCGGTGCGGCTGATGCACCGCGATCACCCGGCCCTTGGTCGATTGCCGCGCCGCGCGCAGCACCGCCGCGATCTCCACCGGATGGTGGCCGTAATCGTCGATGATGGTCACCCCATTCACCTCGGCCACCTTGGTGAACCGCCGGTTCACCCCGGCAAACCCGGCCAAGGCTTCGCGGATCTCGCTTTTCTTCATGCCCAGATGGCGCGCCACCGCAATCGCCGACAGCGCGTTCGAAACGTTGTGATCGCCCGGCATCGGGAGCACACAGCCTTCAATTTTAGAACCTTCATCCTCGTTGTTCAGCAGCACATCGAACAAAGCGCTGCCATTTTCGAACCTCAGGTTCACCGCCCGCACATCTGCCTGCGCGTTGAAGCCAAAGGTGACGATCCGCCGATCCGCCACGCGCCCCACCAGCGCCTGCACCTCGGCATGGTCGGTGCAGCACACCGCCAGACCGTAGAAGGGAATGTTGGACACAAAGTCGAGAAACCCTTTGCGCAACGCGTCAAAGCTGCCCCAATGCTCCATATGCTCGGGGTCGATGTTCGTCACAATCGCAATCGTGGCGGGCAAGCGGTTGAAGCTCCCGTCGCTTTCATCCGCCTCCACCACCATCCATTCGCCCGCGCCCGCGCGCGCGTTCGACCCATAGGAATGGATCACGCCCCCGTTGATCACCGTCGGATCAAACCCGCCCTTGTCCAAAAGCGTCGCCACCATCGTCGTCGTGGTCGTCTTGCCATGCGTGCCCGCCACCGCAATATTCGACCGCATCCGCATCAGCTCGGCCAGCATCTCGGCCCGGCGCACCACCGGCAGCTTGCGCCGCCGCGCCTCTTCCAGCTCGGGATTGCCCTTCTTGATGGCCGAGGAAATCACGATCACCGCCGCATTGCCAATGTTCTCGGCCGCCTGCCCTTCAAAGAACGTGGCCCCCAAGGCCACCAGCCGATCGGTGATCTTGCTGGCCTTCGCGTCCGACCCCTGCACCGTATAGCCCAGCGTCATCAGCACTTCGGCAATGCCCGACATGCCGATTCCGCCGATCCCCACAAAGTGGATCGGGCCAAGTTCCAGCGGCAATTTGGTTGCTGCATTCATTGCGGGGCTCCTTCTGCGAGGGCTTCAACAAGCGCCACCAAGCGTTCGGTGGCATCGGGGCGGCCTTGCGACAAGGCATTGCGCGCCATCCGGCTGGCCGCATCGGGTTGCGACAGCACCGCCGCCATGTGGCCGCTGAGCGTGGGCGCGTCAAGCACCTTTTCCGGGATCACGATGGCCGCCTCGGCCGCCGCAAGCCCGCGCGCATTGGCAGTTTGATGGTCGCCCGTCGCCGCCGCAAAGGGAATAAAGATCGCCGGACGCCCGATTACCGAGATATCGGCAATCGACGATGCTCCCGACCGCGAGATCACCAGTTGCGCCTCGCTCAGCCGCGCCGGAATATCGGTGAAAAAGGTCTGCACCTCGGCCCGCACGCCCGCCTGCGCATAGGCCTCGACCACCCGCTCCAGATCTTCGGCCCGCGCCTGATGCGCGACCCGCAGATTGCGCCGGATCGCATCGGGCAGCCTCGCCACCGCCTCGGGCACCACATCCGAAAGGATGCGCGCGCCTTGACTGCCCCCCATCACCACCAAGGACATCGGGTAATCTCCCGGCGCGATATATCCCGCCGCCGCCCGGTCCAGCACCGCCAGCCGCACCGGGTTGCCGGTGTGCACAGCCTCCACGCCATCGGGCAGGTCGGTCGGCCATGTCCCACAGGCCACCCGGTCCACCCGCGTGGCGAACATCTGGTTCACCCGCCCCAGCACACCGTTCTGCTCGTGAATCATCCGAGGCCGTCGCAGCACCCAAGCGGCGACCAGCGCGGGGATCGTCGGATAGCCGCCGAACCCCACCACCACCGCTGGCCGGTCGCGCATCTGCGCCAGCACCGCGCCCAACACGCCCCCCGCAATGCGAAACGGCACCATCGCCCGCGCCAGCACACCCCCGCGCGCAAACGTGGCCGAGGCCACCTGCTCCACCTTCACCACATGCGGAAAGCCACCCGTATAGCGCGCGCCGCGCGCATCGGTCGACAGCTTCACCCGCCAGCCTTTGCGCACCATCGCCTCGGCCAGCGCCTGCGCGGGGAACATATGCCCCCCGGTGCCGCCCGCCGCGATCAAAAGCAGCTTTTCCTTGGCCATCAGCGCCCCCTGCGGAGGATATCGCCAATCTCACCCTGCGGGCGGCTGCGCGTCAAGGCCAGCAGCATCCCCACCGTGATCCCGGCGGCAATCACCGAAGACCCGCCATAGCTGACAAAGGGCAGCGTCATCCCCTTGGCGGGCAACAGCCGCACCGCCACCCCCATGTTGATCATCGCCTGCACCCCAAAGATACAGGCAAGCCCGGTGCCCGCCAGCCGGATGAACGGGTCGCGCTCGCGCATCAGCCGGAACAGGCTGCGCACCACGATGGTGCCATACAGCGCCAGAATGATCAGCACGAGGATCAGCCCATATTCTTCCGCCGCCACCGCGATGATGAAGTCGGTATGCGCGTCGGGCAGCGTCCATTTCACCTGGCCTTCGCCCACGCCCACGCCAAAGAAGCCGCCTTCCTGAATGGCGTTGGTGGCATAGCCGATCTGGCTGCGCGGGTCGATCTCGGGGTTCAGGAACCCGTCGATCCGGCGGGCAAAGTGCTCGGAACTTTCATAGGCAATCGTCGCGCCAAAGCCGACAATGCCCAGAATGATCCCGATCAGGGTGATCGGCGCTCCGGCCACGAAATAGATCACCCCCCAGCCAAACAGGATCAGCGCCGCCTGCCCGAAATCGGGCTGGATCGCCAGCAGCATCACCACCACAAAGGTCAGCCCGAACGACACCGATTTTCCCGGCGGCCCGTTCAGATCTTGGCTCGCCGCCATCAGCCAAGCCACGATCACCATGAAGCCGGGCTTCAGAAACTCCGAAGGCTGCACCGAGGCAAAGCCAAAGCTGAACCAGCGCACCGCGCCCTTGCCGAAATCGGTGCCAAAGAACGGCAGCAGCATCAGCGCCAGAAAGGCCCCGGCAAAGCCGATGACGCCCAGACGGCGGATCATCGCGGGCGGCATCATCGACACCCCCGCCATCACCACCAGCGCCACCACGCCAAAGACGGCTTGGCGCTGCACATAATAGAAATCGTTCAACCCGTTGCGGCTCGCCAAAGGCACACTCGCCGCCAACCCCAGCAAAAGGCCGATGCCGAACAGCACCATGATCGCGGTCAAGGACCATTTGTCGATGGTGCGCCACCAACGGGGAATGACAGGCTCTGTCACCCGAACGGGATTAGAGCCATAGACCATTTCAGTCATGGGAAAACCGCCTGTATTCTCTGCACTGCCGATTGCCCGTTTGCCGGGTCTGATGCGAAGTCTAGCCAACAACCGCGCACATGGCCAGAGGAAAGGCAGGCCTGCGCGCATCGCCTTGCCGAGGGTTTGGCGCCCCCCCGCGGCGTCGGACTACGGCCCCTCGGCCACAAGCGCGCGCCGCCGCTCGCGCGCCTCGGCCCAGGTGATATAGCTCACCGATCCCACGATCACCGCGCCGCCGATCAGCACGAACAGATCCACCCGCTCGCCAAAGATGAACCAGCCCAAAAGCGCCGCCCAGATCAGCTGCAAGAACACCACCGGCTGCGACACCGCGATCGGCGCCGCCGCAAAGGCCCGGCTCATGCAGTAATGCCCCGAGGTCGCGCAGGCCGCGACCACGGCAAGCCACGCCAACTGCTCCAGACTCATCGGCACCCAAACCCAAGCCGCCAGCGGTGCCAGCGCCAGCGTCACGATCAAGGACAGCATCGCCACGATCTGCCCTGCCGTGGCCACCGCCGAAAGCCGCTTGGCAAACAGGTAAGATCCGGCGAAAAACACCGCCGCGCCAATCTGCGCGATATGGCCATCCGTCACCTCGCGCAGGCCGGGGCGCAGCACGATCAGCGCGCCCCCCATCGCCACCGCAATCGCCATCACCCGCCGCAGCGACAGGCGCTCACCAAAGAACACCACCGTCCCCAGCGTCAGCAGCACCGGGTTCAGATACCCAATCGCCGTCACCTCGGCCACCGGGATGCGCGCCATCGCATAGAACCAGCAGATCACCGCCGCCACATGCACCGCCCCCCGCCCCAGATGCAGCCGCAGATGCAACCCGGCAAAGCCTTGCCGCCACAGCCCCATCAACGCAGGCGCCAGAAACAGCGCCCCCCAGGCAAAGCGCACAAAGGCCGATTGCGCCGCCGGAAGATCGGTGCCCAGATAGCGCACGATCCCCGTCACCCCCACAAAGCTCAGACCAGAGGCCAGCATCCAAAGGATCGCATGCACGGGGTTGGTATCGGTCTTGACCATCATGCGCGTTTTCTGGTCCTCGGCGCCGACAGAGACAAGCGCCTTATTGTATCCGTAACATCTGCGCCGCCGCCGCGCGCAGCGCCCGCGTCAAGGGCGCAATCGCCTCGGCCGTCAGCCGCGCAAACTGCCAGTGCAGCGCCACATCCAGCGGCGTGCCCGGCACCAGCTCCACCAAACGCCCCGCCGCCAGATGCCCTGCCACCAGCGGCAGCGGGTTCAACCCCCAGCCAAGGCCCAAAAGGCAGGCATCCACAAAGCCGTGGGTCGAGGCGATGCGGTGGCTGGGAAACTCCGCCCGCGCGCCCAGCCCCCGCGCCGCCACCCATTGCGCCTGCAATCGATCCTTGTCGGAATAGGTGAGCGCCGGAGCCCGCGCCACCGCCGCCGCCGTCACCCCGCCCGGAAACCAGCGCGCCATATAGGCCGGGCTCGCGGTCGCCACATAGCGCAGCGCACCCAAAGGCTGGGTGTCACAGCCTTGCAACGGCCCCGCATGGGACGTCACCGCCGCCAGCACCTCGCCCCGCCGCAGCCAGTCCTGACTGAAGTCTTGGTCATCGATCACCAGATCGAAGAGCACCCCCGGCACCTGCGCCAGCGCCGGCATCACCCATGTCGCCAGAGAATCCGCGTTCACCGCGATGCGCAGGCTCACCGCCCCGCCCTGCACGCCGGGCAATTCTTCGGCGACCTGCCGTTCCAGCAGAACCACCGCATCATGATGCCGGATCAGACGCAGCCCCGCTTCGGTCGCCGCACTCGGACTGCCGCGCCGGATCAGCAAGGTGCCCGCCCGCTCTTCCAGCGCCCGCACCCGCTGCGACACCGCCGATTGCGTGATGTTCAGGTCAGCCGCCGCAAGGTCAAACGACCCGCGCCGATGCACAGCGGCAAGGGCGGCCAGTTGCAAAGGGTCAAAGATCAGCACAGCTTATCCATCATCAGAAAGATGATCTGGATTGATGCCGCAGCCTCGGCCTAAGTCAAGCCAGCCCAAAGAAAAGCCCCACGGAAAATCCCTATGACCGCCCTTCTCGCCGGATTCTTCACCGCCTTGTCGCTCATCGCCGCCATTGGTGCTCAAAACGCCTTTGTCCTGCGCCAAGGCCTGCGGCGCGAGCATGTGGGGCCCGTGGTGCTCACCTGCGCGCTGTCCGATGCCGTGCTGATCGCCGCCGGAGTGGCAGGCTTTGGCACTCTCGCTGCCCTCGCGCCATGGATCACCAGCGCGATGCTCTACGCCGGGGCCGCCTTCCTCATCGCTTACGGCGCCTTGCGCTTCAAAGCCGCCTTCAAGGGCGGTGAGGCGCTGCGTCCGGCCTCCGGCGCCTCGGCCAGCCTTGGCCGCACCTTGGGCACTGTTCTGGTGCTCACTTGGGCCAATCCGCATGTCTATCTCGATACGGTGGTGCTCTTGGGGGCGCTCTCGGCGCAATACACGCCACAGCACTGGATCTTTGGCCTTGGCGCCATGGCAGGCAGCTTTGCCTTCTTCACCGCGCTTGGCTTTGGCGCCCGTCTGCTGGCCCCGCTTTTTGCCAATCCGCGCGCTTGGGTCTGGCTCGAAGCCATCATCGGCGTCACCATGTGGCTGATCGCCGCCGCGCTGATCGCCGGGGCCTAAGGCGCAATGCAAACCGGGGGCGCAACGCAAAACGGGGGCGGCTTGCGCCACCCCCGTTTCAAATGCCTAACCCAAGGGTCAGACGTGAATGATCACGCCAGAGCCAGGTTGGTCGCCGATTCGCGACCGTTGCGGTCACGCTCCAGATCAAAGGTCACAGCCTGACCGTCGTTCAGCGCACGGATACCAGCGCGCTCCAGCGCGGTGATGTGCACGAACACGTCCTTGGTGCCGCCTTCCGGAGCGATGAAACCGAAGCCTTTGGTGGCGTTGAACCATTTCACGGTGCCGTTGGCCATCGTGAGATCTCCTGTAATGTGTGCCACCCACAACATGCGATGGCCCGGCCGAGAGTCGTCTAGATCGCGAAACTGTGGGCCGAAGCAGACAGAAGACCGAAAGAGAAGAAGCTTTGCCCCCCCTATATGGGCGACTTCCCCCTCAAACACAAGGGGCTTGCCAAGAAACCCCTCTCCCCGCGCCGCACCCCGCTGCAAACCCCTTGAACGGCTGCCGAAAAGCGGCGATCACAACGCAGAGCGGCGCCCCGGAAAGCGGCCGCGCGCAGGCGGAGCGGCCATGCTGATCAGCAAAAGACACAAGTTTCTCTTTGTCGCCAATACCAAGGCCGCCTCCACCTCCATCGAAGCCATCCTCGCCCCGCATGCCGAAATTCAAGGCCCCCCCGGCCCCAAGGGCAAGCATCTGCCGCTGGCGCGCATCCGCCAGCAGTTCGCCCCGGTCTTCGATGCACCCGGCCAGTCGTTCGACAGCTTTTTCCGCTTTGGCGTCATGCGCGATCCGATGGATTGGATCTTGTCTTGGTTCCGCTACCGCAAGGGCAATCTGGTCGAAGCGCCTTTGCCCCCCGACATGAGCTTTGAGGCCTTCTGGCACGCCGCCGACTGGAACATCCGCGATGACAAAGGCGCGCCCTATTCACAGGGCCGCATCTTTCTGGACGAAAGCGGCTCCCCGCTGGCCGATGTGATCCTGCCCTATCACCTGCTCGACAGCCTGCTGCCGCCCGTGCTGGCGGCCCTTGGCCTGCCCACGACAGTGCCGCGTCTGAACACAAGCGCCATCCCGCGCGAGGCCGCGCGCATCCCCAGGCATCTGCGCGCCGCCGTCTGCACGCATTTCGCCGCCGATTACGCGCTTTACGATCAGCTGACCGCGCTCAACGCGGCGGGCATGGCCCGCCTGCGTCAGCGTCAGGCCTGACAGGCGCCGCCTTACAGCTGCGCCGCCACATCCTCGGGGATGTCAAAGTTATGAGTGACGGTCTGCACGTCGTCATCTTCTTCCAGCAGGTCGATCAACCGCATCAGCTTTTGCGCCGTGTCCAGATCCACCTCGGTGCGCGATTGCGGCTTCCAGATCAGCTTCGATTCCGTCGACTCGCCCAAGGATTTCTCCAGCGCGTCCGACACCTCGTTCAGCGTCTCGACCGAGCAATAGATCCAGTGGCCTTCCTCATCGGACTCCACGTCATCCGCCCCGGCCTCCAGCGCGGCCATCATCACCGTATCGGCATCGCCCACCGAGGCCGGATAGGAAATCTCGCCCACCCGGTCAAAGCTGTGCGCCACCGATCCGGTGGTGCCCAGATTGCCGCCCGCCTTGCTGAAATAGCTGCGCACATTGCTCGCGGTGCGGTTCAGGTTGTCGGTCATCGCCTCGACGATGATCGCAATCCCGTTCACGCCATAGCCTTCATAGCGGATTTCGGTGTAATCCTCGCCATCGCCCATCTGGCTTTTCTTGATGGCGCGGTCGATCACATCCTTGGGCATCGACACCGCCTTGGCGGCCTTCACCGCAAGACGCAGACGCGGGTTCATGTCCGGGTCGGGCATCCCCATCTTGGCGGCGACGGTGATCTCCTTCGCCAGCTTCGAAAACATCTTCGAGCGCAGCTTGTCCTGCTTGCCCTTGCGATGCTGGATGTTTGCCCATTTTGAATGGCCAGCCATGACCCGTACTCCTACCCGTCTTTTGCGTGCTGGCTTCCCTTACACCAGCGGCAAGCCCGCCTGCAAGGCTCAGGCCAGCTTGGCCCGCACCTGCGCAAAGGCCTGCACCATCAGTGCCTGCGCCGCCTCACGGCTGTCAGCCTCGGCGTAAACCCGGAACTCCGGCGCATTGCCCGACGGGCGCAAATGCACGATCCGCCCATCCGCCAGCGTGAGCCGCAGCCCATCGGTGCGCTCCACCGACGCCACCGTGCCAAAGGGCGCCACAAAGGCCTCCAGCCCCCCGGCCTCCAGCGCGGCCAAAAGCGCCTGCGACGCCGTCACCGGCACCTGCTCCAGCCGGTCGGTCACGGTAAAGCGCGCAGGCTCTTGCCCCACCCGCGCCGCCAGCGATCCGGCCCGCTTGGCCTCGATCAGCGCCGCCACGATCGGCAACAGGCTGTCGCGCGTCATCAGCCGCGGCAAGACGCCCTCCGGCCCTTGCGCGTCAAAGCCCAGCAGGAACCCGCCATTGGGCTCATATCCCACCACGCGCCCGCCTGCCGCTTCCATCGCCGCAATCACAAAGGGCGAGCCGATGCGCGTGCGCAGCACCCGGCCAAAGCGGCCCGACAGATCCACCCCCGAATTGGCCGAAACCGTGGTCACCACCTCCTCGGCCCCCACCAAGGCTGCCGTGATCTGGCCCAGCACATCCCCCGGCACGATCTGCCCGGTCGCATCCGCCACCAAAGGCCGGTCGCCATCGCCATCGGTCGAGACGATGGCATCCAGCCCCTCGGCCCACGTCTTGAACTGCGCGCGCACCTCGGCGGGCACCGCCTCGGTGTCCACCGGCACAAAGCTGTCCGAACGCCCCAGCACCGCCACCCGCGCGCCCATCGCCTCCAGACAGGCCACCAGCCCGTCGCGGCTCACGGCGGAATGCGCCCAGACGCCCACCTTCAGGCCGTCCAGCGCGCGGCCAAAGGCCCCGCGATAGCGCGCCGCCCAATCCCCCGTCGCCTGAAACGTGCCGCGCCGCGACGCCTCCAGCCCGGCCGCCGCCCGGCCCAAGCCGCCCAGAATCGCCTCTTCATCGCGCTTGGTGATCTCGCCTTCGGGCACATAGAACTTCAGCCCGTTGCGATCCGCCGGAATATGGCTGCCCGTCACCATGATCGCCGCGGCCCCCGCCGCCATTGCGGCCATCGCCAGCGCGGGCGTCGGCACAGCCCCGCAGTCGGTGACCGCAACCCCTTCGCCACGCGCCGCCGCGATCACCACCTCGGCCAGATCGGGCGAGCTGTCGCGCAGATCCCGCCCCACCCACAGCCCCGTCCCCACCGGACAAACCGCCAGAAAGCTCCGCGTGTAATCCGCGACCAGCGCAGGCGTCAGCTCGCTGACCAGACCGCGCAGTCCGCTCGTTCCAAATTTCGGCGCCATGTCCTCAATCCTCGAAAATATCTTCCACCGCGGGGGGCGAAACGAAAACCCGCGCTTGGCCGATGGCATCGGTGATCACCACCTCTGCCATCGGCGGCACCGCCCCTTCGGCGCCCAGCGCCGCTGTCAGCCCGGCAAAGGCCTGCCGCAGCAGATTGGGCCGCTCCACCACCTGCACCGCATAGCGATGCCCCGGCAGACAGGCGTCAAACGCGCCTTCGGGCACCGCGCGCCAATTCGTCACCCGGCACACCCGGCCATCCGACACCACCACTGTCAGCACCTGGTCCGAAAGGCGCGCCTCCTGCGCCACCGGCGCCCCGCCCAAAGGCCCCGAACAGCCCGCCAGCACCAGACAGATCAACAGCTTACGCATCCTAATTCCCTTCAAAACGGAAAGAACAACGGGATCAACGCCGAGATCGCCGCCATCATCACAAGGTTCAGCGGCACGCCGATCCGCAGAAAATCACTGAATCGATACCCCCCCGGACCATAGACCAGCGTATTGGTCTGATAGCCGATCGGTGTCGCAAACGAGGCCGAGGCCCCAAACATCACTGCCACCACAAAGGGCCGCGGATCAACCCCGATCTGCACGGCAAGCCCGATGACGATGGGCGTCAGGATCACCGCCACCGCATTGTTCGACACGATTTCCGTCAGCACCGAGGTCAGCGCATAGATCACGAAGATCAGCGCAAAAGGCGGCAGGCCTTGCATGAACGGCGCCACCCAGCCCACGATCATCTCCACCGCGCCCGAATGTTCCAACCCCGCGCCCACCGCCAGCATGGCAAAGATCAGCGCCATCAGGCGCCCATCCACAAAGCCAAAGGCCTCATCCGCATCAATGCAGCGCGTGATCAGCACCACACCCACACCAATCATCGCCAGCACCAGAATCGGCGCCACATTCAGCGCCGACAGGCCCACCACCGCCGCCAGCACCAGCACCACAATCGGTGCCTTTGTCCGCCGATAGGCCCGGTCCGACGGTTCCGAGATGTTGACCACATCCATATCCGCCGCCAGCCGCTGAATATCGGCCGGTGCGCCTTCCAAAAGCAGCGTGTCGCCCACCTGCACCACCAGATCATCCAGCTGCCGCCCGATGTTCTGATTCTTGCGATGCACGGCCAGCGGATACACCCCATAGCGCCGCCGCAAGCGCATGCTGCCCAGACTGCGCCCCACCATCGCGCAGCCCGGCGTGATCAACACTTCCACCGTCGTCGTCTGCACCGAAGACAGCTTGTCCACCATCCGCAGGTCCCGGCTTTCCTGCAAGGCCAGCACCTCCGACATCGGGGTGCGCAGCACCACCCGGTCGCCGGTTTCCAGCACCACCTCCGACAATTGCCGCCGCAAACTGGCGTCGCCGCGCAGCACATCGACCACCCGCATGTTGTCGCGCTTGAACAGCGCCACCTCTGTCACCTTCTGGCCCGCAATCGGGCTGTCCTCGGGCACCGCCACTTCAGTGAAAAACTTCATGCGGCTGCGGTCGGTCAGCATCATCGCCATGCTGTCCCGGTCCGGCAACAGCCGCTTGGTGAACAGCGCCAGATAGGTCATCCCCACCAGACAGACGGCAATGCCCAAGGGCGTGATCTCGAATATCCCGAACGGCTCCAGCCCCCGCTCGCGCGCCACCCCGTCCACCACGATATTGGTCGAGGTGCCGATCAACGTCACCGTCCCGCCAAAGATCGCCAGATAAGACAGCGGGATCATCAGCTTGGATGGCGAAAGCGAAAGCTGCCGCGCGATCTGCATGAAGACCGGGATCATCACCACCACGATCGGCGTGTTGTTCATAAAGGCCGACATCGCCGCCACCGACGCCGAGATCACCCCCAATGACGCCATAGGATGCGTTTTCACATAGCGCAGCGCCGCTTGCGTGGCCGAATCCAGCGCGCCCGTCCGCACCAACCCGCCCGCGATGATGAACATGGCGGCAATCGTCCAAGGGGCCGCGTTGGACAGCGCCTTCACGGCATCCGCCTGTGGCAGGATGCCCAGCAGCAGCATCAGACAGGCCCCGCCAATCGCCGTCACCTCCACCGGATAGGTCTCGCGCACGAACAGCACTAGCATGCCCGCCAGAATGGCCAGCGCCAGATAGGCCTGCACCGTCTGATCCAAATCCAAGCCGAACATCATTCCCCCTGCAGGCCTTGCGCTGCTTGTCTTGGCTGCACCAATGCCACGCCCGCCAGCATCACCACAAGCGCGGCCCACACCAAAGGCTGCAAGCGCTCGCCCAAAAGCAGCATCGCCCAGACCACACCCGCGCCCGTGACCAGATAAGAGCATTGTGCCGCAAAAACCGCCCCCGCGCGGGCGGCAAGCCAGACATAGCCCGCATAGCACAGCGCATGCACCACGCTCGATGCGATCAGCGCCGCCTCTGGCAGGCCCCAAGGCGCGCGCGGATCAATCCACTGCCCGCTGGCCACGGCCACCGGAAGGCACAGGATCATCCCCACCAGACTGGCCATGAACATCGCCTGCACGGCATCCATGCCGCCGGTGCCGTGGCGCGCCACGTAATTGGCCTCCATCGCATAGAACAATGGCCCCACCAGCGCCAGCGGCAGAAAGGCCAGCAGATGCCCCGGCAACCCCGCGCCCGGGGCCGCGATAAGCGCCACCCCCATCAGCCCAAGGCCCAAGCCAAGGATGCGGCGCTTTGAAAACCGGTCCATCCCCAAAGCCAGCGCCATCGGAAACGACAGCAGCGGCACCGCCGAAATCAGGATCGACATGATCCCCGAAGGCAGATGCTGAATGCTGGTGTAAAAGGTGGCATTGGGCACCAGCGTGCCCAGCACCGCCACCACCAGCGCAAAGCCCAGCGCGCGCCGGGTGAACACCAGCCCCTTGCCGCGCAGCAGTGACAGCGCCCCCAGCACGCCGGTGCAGATCACCAATTGCCAGAAGATCAGACCAAAGGGCTGGTGCCCCGTGCTGGTCGCCAGCTTACCCAAAGGCTGTGTCATGCCCCAGCCAAGGCCCAACGCCATCAGCACAAGGGCAAACAGCCGGTGTTCGCTCAAGGGCGCGCCTCTTCCAGCCGCCCGCCCACCCGGATCATCCGCACGCGCAGCGCCTTGCCAGTGCGGTCATCGGTCTCCACGAACACCCCCGACAGCGTCGCCGGCCCGGCGGCAGGCTCGAACCGCGCCTTCGGCATCCCGGTGATGAACCGCCGCAAAGGCTCCATCCGCTCCATCCCGATCACCGAATTATAGTCACCGCACATGCCCGCATCCGTCAGATAGGCGGTGCCTCCGCTCAGGATCTGCGCGTCGCCGGTGGGCACATGGGTATGGGTGCCCACCACAAGGCTCGCCTGCCCGTCGCACCAATGCCCCATCGCCATCTTCTCTGATGTCGCCTCGGCATGCACATCCACAATCGCCGCCTGCACCGCGCCGCCCAAGGCATGCGTCTTAAGCACCTGCTCGATCGCGGAAAACGGATCGTCAAAGGGGCGCTTCATGAACACCTGCCCCAGCACCTGCGCCACCAGCACCTTGCGCCCTTGCGTGGCGCTGAACACCCGCCACCCCTTGCCCGGCGCCACCTTGCTGAAATTGATCGGCCGGAGGATGCGCGGCTCCTGCTCGATGAAACTCAGCATGTCCTTCTGGTCAAAGGCATGATCCCCCAGCGTCAGGCAATCCGCCCCCGCCCCCAGCAGGATCTTGGCATGATCCGGCGTCAGCCCCGCCCCGGAAGAGGCGTTTTCGCCATTCACCACCACGAAATCGAGGTTCCATTCCGTGCGCAACCCCGGCAGCCGCTCGGCAATCGCCGCGCGCCCGGTCCGCCCCATCACATCGCCAAGGAAAAGCATTCGCATGGCCCCCGGGTTAAGCCGCGCCGCGCGCCCCTTCAAGCAAAATCGCAGCCGCCTCCGCGCCCGGTTGACGCGGCACCGCACACGGCTACCTTGCGGGGATGGAACGCCTTCCCCCCGCGCTGTCTGACTGGTTCGCCGCCAAAGGCTGGACCCTGCACCCACATCAGACCGAGATGCTGGCCCGCGCCGCCGATCCCGCCACCTTGCTCATCGCGCCCACGGGGGGCGGCAAGACGCTTGCAGGCTTCCTGCCCACGCTGGCCGAACTGGCCAAGGCGCCGCCAAAGGGCCTGCACACCCTTTACATCTCGCCGCTCAAGGCGCTGGCCGCCGACATCCGCCGCAACCTGCGCACCCCGATCGAAGGCGCCAACCTGCCGATCCGGGTCGAGGACCGCACCGGTGACACCACCTATACCCAGCGCCGCCGCCAACGCGCCGACCCGCCGCATGTCCTGCTCACCACGCCCGAGTCACTGGCGCTGCTGCTGTCTTATGAGGACGCGCCCCGCATCTTCGCCGGGCTGCAACGGGTGGTCTTGGATGAAATCCACGCGCTGGCGGAATCAAAACGCGGCGATCAGATGACCCTGCTCCTCGCGCGTCTGCAAAGCCTCTCGCCCGGCCTGCGCCGCGTCGGCCTTTCGGCCACGGTCGAAGATCCGCCCGCGCTGGCCCGCTTCCTTGCGCCCAACACCGGCATCCTGCTGGCCGACCCCGGCCCCGCCCCGGACATTCAGATGCTGGAAACCGAAGCTCCCCCGCCTTGGGCGGGCGGCGGCGGGCGCTATGCGATTCCCGCCATCCTCGAACAGGTGAAACAGCACCGCACCACGCTGATCTTCCACAACACCCGCGCGCAGGCCGAGCTGTTCTTTCACGACCTCTGGCTGAACAATACCGAAGACCTGCCCATCGGCATCCACCACGGCAGCCTCTCGCGCGAACAGCGCGAACGGGTCGAGGCCGCGATGGTCGCAGGCCAGTTGCGCGCCATCGTCTGCACCGGCAGCCTCGACCTTGGCATCGACTGGGGCGATGTGGATCTGGTGATTCAGGTCGGCGCGCCCAAGAACGTCAAACGCCTCGTCCAGCGCATCGGCCGCGCCAACCACCGCTACAACGCGCCATCGAAAGCGCTGCTCCTGCCCGCCAACCGCTTTGAAGTGGTGGAATGCAAGGCCGCGCTCGATGCCGTGCGCGAGGGCACGCTCGATGGCGAACCGCGCGGCCCCGGGCCGCGCGATGTGCTGTGCCAGCACATCCTGCTCACCGCCTGCGCCGGTCCCTTCACCGCCGACGCGCTTTATGCCGAAGTCATCACCGCCGGCCCCTATGCCGCCCTCACCCGCGCGCAATTCGACGCCACCCTCGATTTCGTCGCCACCGGGGGCTACGCCTTGCGCGCCTATGACCGCTGGCAACGCCTGAAACAAACGGGCGAGACATGGCACCTGCGCGATCCGCGCGCCGCCGCCGTGATCCGCCAGAACCTTGGCACCATCATCGATGTCGAAACGCTCAAGGTCCGCCTCAAGAACCGCTTCGGCGGCACCCCCTTGGGCGAGGTCGAGGAAAGCTTTGCCGCCACCCTCACCCCGGGCGATACCTTCCTGATGGGTGGTCAGGTCGTGCGCTACGAAGGTTTGCGCGAAATGACCGTCGAAGTCACCAATCAACCCGGCCGCGACCCCAAGGTCGCTGTGTTTAATGGAACAAAATTCGCCACATCCACTGTGCTGACCCAGCGGATTCTTGACATATTCCAACAACCCCGCTGGCCAGACCTGCCCGCCCACACCGCCCAGTGGCTCGCCCTCCAGCGCGAGGTGTCGCGCCTGCCCGATGCCGAGACGCTGCTCTGCGAAAGCTTTCCGCATGACGGGCGCGCGCATCTGGTGGTCTATGGCTTTGCCGGACGCAACGCCCAGCAAACCCTTGGCCTTTTGCTCACCAAGGCGATGGAAGAGGCGGGCCTTGCCCCCTTGGGCTTTGTCGCCACCGATTATGCCACGCTGATCTGGGGCATCGACGCGGTCGAGGATGCCGCCCCCCTGTTCGATCTGCACGCCTTGCAAGACGGGCTGGAAACCTGGCTTGCGGGCAATGCGGTGATGAAACGCACCTTCCGCGCCAGCGCCATCATCGCGGGCCTGATCGAGCGCAGCCACCAAGGCCGCCGCAAATCCGGGCGGCAGGCGACGTTTTCGTCGGACATTCTTTACGACACCTTGCGCAAATATGACCCCGACCATCTGCTCTTGCAGATCACCCGCGAAGAGGCGATGCGCGGCCTGATCGACTTTTCCCGCATCGAAGACATGCTCGCCCGCGTCGCAGGCCGGATCGAGACGCGCCGCCTGCCCCGGCTCTCGCCGCTCTCGGCCCCGCTGTTTCTGGAACCCGGCCGCATCCCGGTGCAGGGCATGGGCCGCGAACGGCTGGCCGAAGACGCGGCGCGCAAGCTGATGGAAGCGGCGGGTCTGGCCTGAAGCGCGCGGCTGACAAGGATTTGCACCTTTCTGAAATACTCCCGCCGGAGGCGACCGTCGGATGCCTCCGGCGGGAGTATTTCAGAAAGGTGCAAGCGGCAGGGGATTGCATTTCGGGGACGGTCCGGCCAGATCAGGCGGCATGAGCCTGACCTTCCGCCTTGCCGACACCACCCTGATCGCCCGCCCTTCCGGGGCGCTGTTCTGGCCAGAGGCGGGGCTGCTCTGTGTGTCGGACCTGCACCTTGGCAAATCCGAGCGCATGGCGCGCCGCGCGGGCACGCTCTTGCCGCCCTATGAAACCCGCGAGACACTGGCGCGGCTGGAGGCCGAGGTGGAGGCGACGGCAGCGCGGCGGGTGATCTGTCTGGGCGACAGTTTCGACGATGCCGCGAGCCTTGACGGGCTGGAAGAGGACGACAGGCTGTGGCTCACCCGGCTCATCGCGGGGCGCGACTGGATCTGGATTGCGGGCAACCATGATGCCGGGCCGCTCGACATTGCGGGCACCCACCGGGCCGAGGTGCCTTTGGGGCCGCTCACCTTTCGCCACATCGCCGAAGCCGGGGCGCAAGGGGAGGTGTCGGGTCATTACCACCCCAAGGCCCGGCTGGCGGGCAAGGCCTGGCGTTGCTTTCTCGCCGACCGCAACCGGGTGATCCTGCCGGCCTTTGGCACCTATACCGGCGGGCTCTGGTGCCAAGACGCCGCTTTTGCCGGGCTGATGCAGCCCGGCGCTCTGGCCATCTTGGCCGGGGGCACGGTGGCCCGCGCGATCCCAATGCCGCGCTAGCCGCGCATGTGGCTGCCGCTCAGGCGGTCAGCCCCTCAGGCTCGGGCAGGCCATGGGCACGGCAGCAGGCGGTCAGCGTATTGGCCAGAAGACAGGCAATCGTCATCGGCCCCACGCCGCCCGGCACCGGGGTGATGGCCCCCGCCACCGCGGCAGCACTTGCGAAATCGACATCACCCACCAGCCGGGTCTTGCCGTCCCGCTCGACCCGGTTGATGCCCACGTCGATGACGGTTGCCCCCGGCTTGACCATGTCACCGGTGATCATCTCGGGCCGCCCCACCGCCGCCACCAGAATATCAGCGCTGCGGCACAGCGCGGCCAGATCCTTGGTGCGGCTGTGCGCGATCGTCACCGTGCAGCTGTCGCCCAACAGCAGCTGCGCCATCGGCTTGCCCACGATGTTGCTGCGCCCCACCACCACCGCGTTCAGCCCCGAAAGCGAGCCGTGATACGCGCGCAGCATCATCAGACAGCCCAAGGGCGTGCAGGGCACCATCGCCTTTTGCCCGGTGCCCAGAAGGCCCACGTTCGAGATGTGAAAACCGTCGACATCCTTGGCCGGGTCAATCGCATTGATCACCAGATCGGCGTTCATATGCGCGGGCAAGGGCAGCTGCACCAGAATGCCATGCACCTGCGCATCGGCGTTCAGCCGCGCGATCAGCGCCAGCAGATCGGCCTCGGGCGTGTCGGCGGGCAGCTTGTGTTCAAAGCTCCGCATCCCCGCCTCAAGCGTCTGCACGCCCTTGTTGCGCACATAGACCTGACTGGCCGGGTCCTCCCCCACCAGCACCACCGCAAGGCCGGGGACCAGCCCTTGCTCCTCGGCCAGCCGCGCCACATGGGCTGCCACCCGGGCGCGCACATCCGCCGCAAACGCCTTGCCGTCGATCACTTGGCCCGCCATCTCAGCCGTCCTTTCGCATGGAATCCGGGCCCAGGCGGTTTTCCTCCCGCGCGATGGACCAATCGATCAGCCGCCGCCACAGCTTTTCGACCAGATCGGGCGGCAGACCATGGGTCTGGGCATGGCGGCGCACATTGGCCACCACCTCCTCCACCCGCGAGCCGATGCGCGCGGGCAGGTCCACCTCGGCCTTGATCTCGGCGGCGCGGTCGATATAGCCCGCCCGTTCCGCAAACAGCCGCACCAGATCTTCGTCCAGCCGGTCGATTTCAGCCCGGATATGGACCATGGTTTCACATTCCGCAGGTTTGCGCATCGGACCCTTCCCGTTCAGACCCCCCCGACATAATCGCCTGCCCGGCAAAGGGCAACGCGGGGATTTGCCTCACAGCGTTCAGAACAGCCCTTCGACATGGCCTTCCGCGTTCAGCCGGATCACCTCGGCCGAAGGCACCCGCGGCAGGCCCGGCATCGTCATGATCTCGCCGCAGATCGCCACCACGAACCCCGCCCCTGCCGAAAGCCGCACCTCGCGCACCGGGATCACATGGCCCGTGGGCGCACCGCGCAGCGTGGGGTCGGTGGTAAAGCTGTATTGCGTCTTGGCGATGCACACCGGCAAGTTGCCATGCCCCGCCGCTTCCCACGCGCGCAACTGATCCACCACCGCCTTGTCGGCCACCACCGCCTCGGCGCGGTAGATCTCCTTGGCTATTGCCTCGATCTTGGCGAGCAAAGGCAGCGCATCGGGGTAGAGCGGCGCGAAATCCGCCGCCCCGCTTTCGGCCAGCGCCACCACCTTCTGCGCCAATTCTTCGATGCCGGCCGAGCCTTGCGCCCAATGCTTGCACAAGATCGCCTCGGCGCCTTGCTCGGCCACATAGGCCTGCACGGCGGCAATCTCGGCGGGCGTGTCGCTCACGAAATGGTTGATCGCCACCACCACCGGCACGCCGAACTTGCGCACATTCTCGATATGGCGGCCCAGATTGGGGCAGCCCGTCCGCACGGCCTCCACATTCTCGGCCCCCAGATCGGCCTTGGCCACGCCGCCGTTCATCTTCATCGCGCGCACCGTGGCCACGATCACCGCCGCCGCCGGGCGCAGGCCCGCCTTGCGGCACTTGATGTCAAAGAACTTCTCCGCCCCAAGGTCCGCCCCGAACCCGGCCTCCGTCACCACATACTCGCCCAGCTTCAGGGCCGTCGTGGTGGCAATCACCGAATTGCAGCCATGCGCGATATTGGCGAACGGCCCGCCGTGCACGAAGGCCGGGTTGTTCTCCAGCGTCTGCACCAGATTGGGCTGCATCGCATCTTTCAACAGCACCGTCATCGCGCCATCGGCCTTGATGTCGCGCGCCGTGACCGGAGCCTTCCCGCGCGTATAGGCCACCACGATATTGCCCAGCCGCTCCTGCAAATCCTCCAGATCGCGCGCAAGGCACAAAATGGCCATCACTTCCGAGGCCACCGTGATGTCGAACCCGGTCTGGCGCGGAAAGCCGTTGGCCACCCCGCCAAGGTTCACCACCACGTCGCGCAAGGCGCGGTCGTTCATGTCCATCACGCGCCGCCACACCACCCGGCGCGCATCAATGTCCAGCGTGTTGCCCCAGTAGATGTGATTGTCGATCATCGCCGCCAAAAGGTTGTGGGCCGATGTGATCGCGTGGAAATCGCCGGTGAAATGCAGGTTCATCTCCTCCATCGGCACCACCTGCGCCATGCCCCCGCCTGCCGCCCCGCCCTTCATCCCGAAGTTGGGGCCAAGGCTCGCCTCGCGGATGCACACCACCGCCCGTTTGCCGATCCGGTTCAACCCGTCGCCCAAGCCCACCGTCGTGGTCGTCTTGCCCTCGCCCGCCGGGGTCGGGTTGATCGCCGTCACCAAGATCAGCTTGCCATCGGGGCGATCCTTCAGCCCGGCGATGAAGTCCTGCCCCAGCTTGGCCTTGTCATGGCCATAGGGCAGCAGATCCGCCTCGGGAATCCCCAGCTTGGCGCCAATCGCCTGAATGCGCTGCTTCTTTGCCGCGCGGGCAATCTCGATGTCGGATGCAAAGGCCATGTCTCTCTCCCAAGGTCAGTCCTGCGCCTTGTTGCGGCGCTTGCCCTCAGTGTTAGCGACGGAGTCGCCCGAAACACAGGCATTTCCGACCTCTGACCGACGAATTCCGCCGCAAACGCGCGCGCCTGCCGCGCCCAAAGCTCAGGCGCGGCGCACCTCTTTCAGATGGGTCCAAGCCCGCTGGTCGGGAATGTGCAGCGTGATCGCCTCGCCCAGATGGAACGTGCCCTCGCGCTCGACCCAAGCCGTGATGCCCCGCCGCCCTTTGGCCGCCGTCTTGAACAGGCGGCCATAGCCGGGATGCGCGGCCTCGATCGGTTTGCCGGGCAGCACGCAAGGGCGGTTTTCCATATCCACCACCAGCGTCGCCCCGCCTGCGGCCTGAAGGCGCGAGGACGGCGGCAACCGCGTGAAATCCGGCAGCCCTTCAATCACCATCGTCGCACCCAGCAAGGCCGGGTCCAGCGCAGGCAAGCCCATGCGTTCGGCAATCTCAGCCATTTCCTCGGCGCCCATGATGGAAAACTGCCGCGTGTTGCGAATCTCGGTGCCGCGCGGATACTGCGCCTTCACCCGGCTACAGGCGGGCCGCGTCAGCCCGCCATGCGCCTCGCCTTCCGGCCCGGCAAAGCTCGCGCGCAACGCGGTCACCGGATCGGCCTGCAATTGGCGATCCCGGTCAGGCACCACCCCCAACCATGTGATGCGCCCCACAAATCCGCTCGGTTTCAACGCTGCCATACTGGCCTCCTGTCATTTCTGTCGCCGCAGGGCCGTGCCCCGTCGCCCCGCGCCGGCAAAGCGCCGCCGTAAAGGGGCGCCCGCCTCCGCCTCTGGCCGAACTCTGGCCCGGTCTGGGCCCGCGCGCAAGCAAGCCCTCTTAAACCCCATCTCTCAGCCGCACGCGAAAGCGCGTCTCGCGCCCGCACCGCATCGGCCAGCCGCGCGCGCAAAACCGCGCAAGCCAAGTCCCGCCCGGCGCTCACGGGCACAGCCCGACGCCCGCGCAGGAACCCCCGGCTCCACCAAAGCCCGCCAAGCCCGACAGGCGAAAACCTAGCCCCGCACACTCCGTACCGCGCCCCGCAAGCCCTCGGCGCTACGCAACTGTGGGGAAACTCACAAAGACACCCCCGCCCCGCGCGCCCCTCAACGAAACTGCGCAGTCACCCAAGCCACGCCCGCCAAAGATCACGCCACCCCGCACCACGCACCGCAAACGTCATCCGACCCAAGCCACGCACAACAAAGATCGCGCCCCGGCGCCGCCCCAATCACAGCGGCTTGGCCTGCCAAGGTGGCCAGCACGCTTGCCGCACTTGCCGAAAAAGAAAAGCCCCGGAACCTGCTTTGGTTCCGGGGCCATGCTCTTTTGGCATCAAGATCACGCCAGCGGTTCGGGCTCCATGCCGCCCGTCGCCTTGGGCTTCAGCTTCGGGATCGACGGGATCGAGGCGATCCCCCCGCCCGAGGCAGGTTTGTCGGCATCATCGCCGCCGCCCAGCTTTTCACCCGCGACCACCTTCTTGATCTCATCACCGGTCAGCGTTTCGTATTCCAGCAGGCCTTGCGCCAGCCGCTCGAACTCTTCGCTGCGCTCCAGCAGGATGCGGCGGGCGGTTTCATAGCCTTCATCGATCAGACGCTTCACTTCCTGCTCGATCAGGCGCTTGGTTTCCGCCGAAACCGAGAAGCCGCCCGTGTTGCCCTGATAGCCTTCGGCCGCTTCGGCATAATCGACGTTGCCGACCACATCCGACATGCCCCAGCGCAGCACCATCGCCCGCGCCAAGGCCGAGGCTTGCTGAATGTCGCCCGAAGGACCGTTCGACACCGCATCCGGGCCCCATTTGATGATCTCGGCCGCCTTGCCCGCCATGGTCATGGCGATGCGCTGTTCGCACTGGTCGCGGTGCCAGTTCAGCCGGTCCATCTCGGGCAGGCTCATCACCATGCCCAGCGCGCCACCGCGCGGGATGATCGTCGCCTTGTAGACCGGGTCACATTTCGGCAGCGCCATGCCGACGATGGCGTGGCCCGCTTCGTGATAGGCGGTCATTTCCTTCTGGTCCTGCGTCAGCACCATGCTGCGCCGCTCGGCCCCCATCATGACCTTGTCTTTCGCGTTCTCGAAATCGTCCATCGCCACAAAGCGACGGCCCACGCGGGCGGCCATCAGCGCCGCCTCGTTCACAAGGTTCATCAGATCGGCGCCCGAGAATCCGGGCGTGCCGCGCGCGATGGTGCGCAGATCGACATCGGGGCCCAAAGGCACCTTGCGGGCATGCACGCCCAAGATCTTCTCGCGGCCCTTGATATCAGGGTTGGGCACATGAACCTGACGGTCAAAGCGGCCGGGGCGCAGCAGTGCCGGGTCCAGCACATCCTTGCGGTTGGTCGCGGCGACGATGATCACGCCCTCATTCGCCTCGAACCCGTCCATTTCGACCAGCAACTGGTTCAGCGTCTGCTCGCGTTCGTCATTGCCGCCGCCGATGCCCACGCCGCGGGCACGGCCCACCGCGTCGATCTCATCGATGAACACGATGCACGGCGCGTTCTTCTTGGCCTGCTCGAACATGTCCCGCACCCGGCTGGCACCGACACCCACGAACATCTCCACGAAGTCCGACCCTGAGATGGTGAAGAAGGGCACGCCCGCCTCCCCCGCGATGGCGCGCGCCAGAAGCGTCTTACCAGTGCCCGGAGGGCCGACCAGCAAGGCGCCTTTGGGGATCTTGCCGCCCAGACGGCTGAACTTCTGCGGGTTGCGCAGGAATTCCACGATCTCTTCCAGCTCTTCCTTGGCCTCATCAATCCCGGCCACGTCGTCAAACGTCACCCGCCCGTGCTTTTCCGTCAGCAACTTCGCGCGCGATTTGCCAAAGCCCATCGCACCGCCTTTGCCTCCACCCTGCATGCGGTTCATGAAGAAGATCCACACACCGATCAGCAACAGGAACGGCAGGAAGGTCATCAGGATCGAGACAAAGCCCGATTGCTGCTGCGCCTCGGCCCGCACCTCCACGCCCGCCGCCACCAGACGGTCGGTCACATCGGTGCCCTGCGGCACGATGGCGCCATAGGTGTTGCCATCCCGGCCCCGCACCTGCAGCCGTTCGCCATCGATGACCACGCTGGTCACCTCACCCGAATCCACCCGCTGCACGAAATCCGAATAGGAAATCTGACGCGAGGACGTGGTGGCCTGATTCCCGCTGAACAGATTGAACAAGGCCAGGATCAGAAAGAACAGAACGACCCAGAAAGCGATATTTCGTGCATTTCCCACGAAGCGTCTCCTCACATGTCCGCCGCCCGGAACGGGGCGGCGGTCTTGACCCCTAAGATAGACAGAACGGCGCGGGGTTCAATGCGATAACAGGAATAAGCCGAAACCTGCCGTCAATGTCGCAGCAAATCCTTTCGCCTCCGTCACCAGCGGTGCCGCGCGCAGCGTCTCGCCCTCCCAAACCGCCGGAGTCGCCTCGGCCACCGCCCGCAAAAGCCCTGCGCTGCGCCAATCGGGCAGCTGCGCCAAACCCGCAGGCCCCAGCGCGCGCACAACGCCCGCGCCCGCGCCTGTCACCCGCCAGCGCCCGTCCCAGACCGCGCCCAAGGGCACCTCAGGCCCCAAGGCCCGCGCCTCGCGCACCAGCACCATACCGCCGCCGCGCGGCACCATGCGACAGCCCGCCAGCGTGGCCGCCTGCCCCCTGCGCAAGGCCGCACCCATCCGCGCCAAGGCAGGCGCCCGCGGCGCGTGCGCCGCCCCCGACAGCCACATCAGCCCCGCCTGCAACAACCGCCGCGCCACCTCCCCCGGCAGGGCGGCAAACCCTGCGCGGTCAATCTCCAAAGCTCCGGCCCGCTCCACCACCAGCCGCGCCGCCGCTTCCGCCACCAGACCGCGCACATCGCTCTGCACCGCCGCCAGATGGCCCGCCACCGCCGCCAGCCCCGGCGCGGTGATCCCCACCCCGGCCAAGCCCTGCAAGGCGCGGCGCATCTTCACCCGGTCATAGGCCGGATCGTCATTGCTCGGGTCATCCACAAACCACAGCCCGCGCTGCGTCAGATATCCGCGCAAGGCGGCACGCGTCACGGCCAACAGCGGGCGCCGGAACACCACGCCCCCCTGTTCCCACAGCGGCCGCATTCCGGCCAAACCATCCAGACCCGCCGCGCGGGCCAGCCCCAGCAGCACCGTCTCGGCCTGATCATCCGCCGTATGCGCCACCAGCACCGTTGCAACGCCTTGCGCGCGCGCCCAATCGGTCAGCAGCCCATAGCGCGCCCGGCGCGCGGCCTGCATCAGATTGCCCGCCACCGCTCCATGCTCCCAGCGCAGCACCGCATGCGGCAGCCCCAGCCCGGCGCAGATCTGCGCCACCTTGGCCGCCTCCGCCGCCGACTCGGGGCGCAGACCATGGTCCACCGTGGCCACCGCCAAAGGCCGCCCCAGCGCCGCCGCCAGATGCAGCATCGCCATGGAATCGCCCCCGCCCGACACGGCCAAGCCCAGAACCCCGTCCCCCGGAACGGAAGAAAGCGCCCGCCGGGCGCTTTCGATCACTCTTTCCTCGGGCAAGCCCGCATGGGTATCGGCGCTCACTGGCACTGATACCCCTGCATCGCCACCTGCGCCTGCGTGGCCGCGATGCTGCCCGGATAGCGGGTGCCGACCTCGGCCAAGGTCACGCAGGCCTCGGGCGTCTGCCCCAGCACCCCCAGCGCCTCGCCCAGCTTCAACAGCGACTCGGCGGCAAAGGGCCCGTCCGGGTTCACCGAAAACGCTTCCAGATAGGCCCGGGCCGCGTTCGAGGTTTCCCCCAACTGCACCAGCGCCTCACCCTTGCTGTATTCGGCCTCCTGACTCAGCGGCGAGCCAGGATAGGATTGGGTAAAGGTCGTAAAGAGGTCCGCGGCGGTGCGAAAGTCACCCTGACCGAGCACCGCCCGGGCCCGGTCGAAATCCGCTTGCTCACCAATCGCCAATTCTGCACCGCCCGAGGCCGCGCCGCCCGTGGCTGCGCCACCCCCGACAGGGGCCGAAGGTTCCTCAATCACCACCGCATTCGGCGGCTGCGACGGCACCACCGCCGCCGTGCCGCCGCCCGCGGCATCGCCGCCCAGCAAGGGCGTGGTGCCCACCGTGGCGATGTCACAGCCCGGCGTCACTTCGCACAGGCGGAATTCCAGATCTCCGATCCGGTTGGTGCCATCGCTGACCACCCGGTTCAGCCGCAGCTCGATCTCTTCGGCCCGCGCCGTCAACCGCGACAGTTCCGCCTCCAGCGTGTCCATGCGCTCAAGCGCCGATCCGCCCGCCAGCGCCCCGCCCGAGGCTCCAGTCTGCACCAGTTCCGCCTTCAGCCGGGTAAACTCCGCCGAAAGCGACCCCAGCTCGGCCCGGATATCGGCCAGCGTCTGCGGGTTGGCCTGCGCGAACGCAGGCCCTCCCATCAGAACGAAAGCCGTCACGATTGCGCGCAGCATCCGCTTACATCCCCGCGCCCATCGACAGAACCGTCACAGCGCGGCGGTTCTGGGCATAGCAGGCTTCGGACGAGCAGACTTCGATCGGACGCTCTTTGCCATAGCTCACGGTCCGCATGCGGTTGGCCGGAACGCCCTGCGAAATCAGGTAGTTCTGCACCGAAGCCGCACGGCGCGCGCCCAGCGACAAGTTGTATTCGCGGGTGCCCTGCTCATCGGCATGGCCTTCGATGATGACGGCATAGCTGCTGTTGGTCATCAGCCACTGCGCCTGCCCCGACAGGGTCTGACGGCCTTCCTCGGTCAGCGTGTGCTGGTCCACCGGAAAAAGAACGCGGTCGCCGACTCGCTGGTTGAAATACGCGATCGAGCGCGGGTCATTCGGATCGCCCAAGCCGGTGGTGTCGACGAAACCGCCGCCCATGCCACCGCCCGCGCCACCCGCGCCACCGGCACCGCCCGCGCCAAAGCGGTCGGGGTTGTTACAGGCTGCCAGTCCGAAGGCAGCGACGACCAGAAGGGCCTTGGGAAGAAGCGACATGGTAAGTTTCCTTTTCTTGGCTCGATGGCCATAGCGTATCAGGTTTGGCGCGCCCTGTGAATCGGCCCCCGCAGAATTGGGGGGCCGATCGGGGCGTGCAAGTCAGGTCAGGGCAGCAAAGGCGACCACGCCGGGTCCGAAGCCGCGCCTTCGGTCGGGATCTGGCGCAGGTTGCGCCCCGAAATATCCACCGAATACAGCGCCGCCTGTCCGCCGGCCCCGCTGGTTTCACGGGTGAACATGATGACCCGGCCATTCGGCGCCCAAGTCGGGCCTTCATCCAGGAAAGACGCCGTGAGCAGACGCTCTTCGCTGCCATCGGTGCGCATCACACCAATATGGAACCGGCCCTGATGCTGCTTGGTAAAGGCGATCATATCGCCGCGCGGGCTCCAGACCGGGGTGCTATAGCGCCCTTGCCCGGCCGAGATCCGCCGCGCCTCACCGCCATTGGCACCCATCACATAGAGCTGCTGCGTGCCCGACCGGTCGCTTTCAAACACGATCTGGCTGCCATCGGGGCTAAAGCTCGGCGCGGTCTCGATCGACGGCGCATTGGTCAGCTGCACCAGATTGCCCGACCCCAGCGTCAGCATATAGAGGTCCGAGTTGCCGCCCCGCTCCAGACTGAACACCACACGCCCGCCATCGGGCGAAAAGCGCGGCGCAAAGGTCATGGTGCCTTGCTGCTCGGCCAGCGTCTGCGTGCGCAACGACCCCACATCCATCAAGGTGATGCGCGGGAAACCGGTCTGATAGCTGGTGTAAAGAATGCGGTCGCCACTGGGCGAAAAGCGCGGTGCCAGCACGATCGAACTGCTGTCCGTCAGATATTGCACATTCGCGCCGTCGTAATCCATCACCGCCAGCCGCTTCAGCCGGTTGTTCTTCGGCCCCGACTCGCTCACGAACACCACGCGCGAGTCGAAATAGCCGCCCTCGCCGGTGATCCGGCTATAGGCCGCATCCGCCACCTTATGCGCCATCCGCCGCCAAGTCTCGGGCGTCCCGGCAAATTGCAGCCCTTCGCCCAGTTGCTGGCCGCTGAACACGTCGAACAGGCGGAACTTCACCACGATCCGCCCGCCAGACACCGTCACCGCCCCGGTGATCACCGCCTGCGCATTGATCGCCTTCCAGTCCTCATAGGCGATCGAGCTGTCAAAGCTGCTCACCCGGCTGATATGCGCCTCACGCGGGATCTCGCGGAACAGCCCCGTCCCCGACAGGTCCGCCGCGATCACACGGGCGATGTTGCGCGCATACTCGCCCGCGCCGCCTTCATCCACAAAATCGGGCACCGCAAAGGGCAAGGGCTCGATCACCCCTTCGGTGATCTCGATGCGCAAAGGCCCCGATTGCGCCTGCGCCGGGGCCTGCGCCCCGAACAGGCCCATCAGGGCAACGGCAAGTACGGAAAGAGACAAGTGTTTGACTGTCATCATGGCCTCGGGTTGTCCTCGGTCTGTCGCAGGCAGCATAACGCAGCCTTTGCCGGGGTTAGGAAGAAAACGAAAGCACAACGCCCCGTTTCAGCAAGTTCTGGCGCAATCGTGATCATCGCATCCGCATCCCGTCGGGATTGAACACCAGTTCCATCTCACGCCATTGGTCGTATTTCTCGGGCGGCAGCGGGAAGCCGCGCGCCCCACAACGGATGATCGCCCGCCGCGCCGCCTCAAAGGCGCCGCGCGCCCCGGCCTCGGATCCGCCGGAGGAACTCACCATCCGGATCGAGCCCGCATCCGGCACGCCATCCTGCCCCACCGAGACAAACACCACCACCGTGGTGTTCAGCGCATCCGACGACAGGCTGCCCACGTTCCAGCATTGCTGCACCGCCACCCGCATCGCATCGCGCTCGCCGCTGGTCATCGGCGGGCCGACGGGGGCATTGCTCGCGCCCCCGCTCGGGGCAGGTTCTTCTGCCGCCAACGCCTCGGCCAAGGCCGCCGCCACCGCATCGGCATTGCTCTCGGGCGCAGGCTCCGGCGTCGGGGTCGGGGTCGCGGCCGGGGCCGCCGTTTCCACCGGCGGGGCTTCGCTGCGCACCGGGCGACCGCGCGGGCGCGGGCTGCTGGGCGGCGCGCCCGAGGCCACAACCTCCTCGTCGCGGTTCGCTTCTGTTTCCAGCACGGTGCCCGCCTCTTCGGGCTGCGCCTCCGGCTGCTCGGGCTCCACGATCTCGGGCGCCTCGACCGGATCGGGCGTCACCGCCTCGACCGGGGCCTCGGCCACCTCCACCGCAGGCTCGGGCGCATCCACCGGCACCGGAGCCACGCGCGGGGCGGGCTTGGGGCGCGGACTGCTGCTGGGCGGCAAGGGCACTTCCGGGATCGGGTCCGGGTTCACCGGCAAGGGCAAGGCATCGGCCACGCCGTTGTTTTCCGGCAAAGGCACCGGCTCCGGCTCGGGCACCGGCTCGGGCGCCGGCGCCTCGGTGGGCGCGGGCAGATCCGGCACCACAGGCGGCGGCGGCTCCACCACGGCTTCGGGCGCTGGCGCAGGTTCGGGCGCTGGCGCCGGCGGCTCGGGCGCGGGCTCCGCCACGGGGGCAGGCTCAGGCGTGGACGGGGCCGAGGCCACCATCGCATCGAATTCCGCCGAAGAGATCAGCGAAACCTCCGCCACCTCCACCGCCGCCGGGGCATTGGATGCAAACAGCCAATCCCCCAGAATCACCCAGAGGATCAGGGCCGCATGGCCTGCACCCGAAACAAGGGTGCCCGTCTGAAACCGCCCGTCTTGCACCGCTGGCCTCAGTTGCCGCTGCCGTTCATGGCAGGCCCATCCGTATCGGTCACCAGACCGATGCTGTTAAACCCGCCCGCGTTCAGCGCGCCCATGACTTCCGCCACCCGCTGATAAGGAATGGCGCCATCGGCGCGCAAAAACACCTTGTTGCTGGTCCGCTCGGCGGCAATCGCCGTCAGCCGCAGGATCAGCTCGTTCATCGGAACATCCGTGGTCTGAATCAGCGTGCGGCCATCCGCCGTCAGCGTGATGGTCAGCGGCTCTTCCTGTTCGGTCGGCAAGGCGCTGGCGGCGGTGCGCGGCAATTCCACCGGCACCCCCACCGTGAGCATGGGCGCCGCCACCATGAAGATGATCAACAGCACCAGCATCACGTCCACGAAAGGCGTGATGTTGATCTCGGCCATCGCGGTCGATTTGCCGCGCCGCCGCCGCCCCGATCCGCCGCCCGATTTTTGCTGAACGCCGCCCCCCATGGCTCAGGCGTCCAGCTGGCGCGACAGGATGGTGGCGAATTCGTCGGCAAAGCTCTCATAGCCGCCCAGGATGCGCTCGCTGTCGGAATTGAGCTTGTTGTAGAACACCACCGCCGGAATAGCCGCGATCAGGCCGATGCCGGTGGCCAAAAGCGCCTCGGCGATGCCGGGGGCCACGACGGCAAGGTTGGTGTTCTGGCTGATGGCGATCTGCTCAAAGCTGTGCTTGATGCCCCAGACGGTGCCGAACAGCCCGATGAAAGGCGCGGTGGCCCCGGTCGTGGCCAGAAACGAAAGGCCGCTGTTCAGCTTCTCGCTCTCCCGCGCGATGGCCACATTCATCGCCCGGTCGATGCGCGCCTGCGCGCCTGCGATCAGCGCGCCATCCTGCCGGTGGCTGCGCCGCCACTCCAGCATGCCGGCGGCAAAGATCTTTTCGCTGGCGCCTTCAGGCTGCGGGCCGATCTTCTCGAACAATTCATCCAAAGGCTCGCCCGACCAGAAGGCGCGGTCGAAAACCTCGGCCTCGCGCTTGGCGGCGCGGTAGACAATATGGCGCTGCACGATGGTCGCCCAAGACCAGAAGGACATGATCATCAGCATCAGCATGACGATCTTCACCGTCAGCGTTGCGCGTGCAAAAAGGGCGATCAAAGAGAAATCAATCTCCTGCGCCATCGCAAGGGTTTCGGTATCCATTACGCCTGCTCTTGTTGTCCGGGGCCTTGTTGGCCGCCTGTTAGCAGCGATTCTATCTGGATTTAAAGCGGATTGCCAACACAACTGCGTCACAAGGCGGCAGATCGCTGAAACATTGCGTAAGGTGCGTGCAAGCACGCACCCTACACGGGTCGCCCCTTGCACCCGTTAAGCGGTATTTAACCTTGCAGGGGCAAGGCTCCCTCATGCCTCAATATCGCCGCCCCCAGATCACAGATGTGCCGATCTATTTCACCGTGGCGCTGGCCCAGCGCCCCAGCGATGCGCTGCTCCGCCATGTCGATCTGCTGCGCGCGGCGGTGCGGCAAACGCGGGCAGAGCGCCCGTTCGACATTCTGGCCTGGGTGGTCTTGCCCGATCACATGCATTGCATCTGGTCGCTGCCCGAAGGTGACCGCGATTATCCCACCCGGTGGCGGCTGATCAAATCCCGCGTGTCGCGCGCCTTGCCCATGGGGCCGCGCCGCGCCTCGGATCTGCGCCGGAACGAACGCGGCTTCTGGCAGCGGCGCTATTGGGAACATCACCTGCGCGACCCGCAGGATCTGGCGGCGCACCTACAGCAGTGCTGGCGCGATCCGGTGCGCCACGGCCTCGTCGCGCGGCCCGAGGATTGGCCCTGGTCTTCGGTGCATCAGGCGATGGCCCAAGGCTCCTATCGCCCGGCGCCCGCCGCGTAGGGTGCGTGCGCGCACGCACCCTCCCCGCACCAGAAAGGCGTGGACAAAAGTTAAAAATCCCTGAATCTCACAGGGCCAAACTGTTGATTTAAAAGGCAAAGAAAAACTGTCCGCGCGTGTTACACCGCCCCCGCCAGCGCGGCCCGCACCTCGGCCGGCAGCCGCGCCGCCCGCCCTTCACCCCCCACACAGACCAGCACCACCCGGGCCGCGAAGAGCCGCTCCTCCCCCCGCCAGACCGCCTGATCCAGCACGATCCGCGCCCCTCCCAGCTCCACCAGCTCCGTGGTCACCTCCAGCAGGTCATCAAAGACCGCCGGTCGCAGATAGTCCGCCTCCAGCCGCCGCACCGCAAAGACCAGCCCCGCCTCGGCCCGCAACCGCCGCTGATCCACCCCCACCGCCCGCACCCACTCACTGCGGGCCCGCTCGATAAAACGCAGATAGTTGGCGTAGTAGACGATCCCCGCCAGATCGGTATCCTCATAATAGACCCGAAGCTCAAACCGATGCGCCACAGCCGTCTCCTTTTTCCAATCGCGCGGAACCGCGCCGCCCGCCCCACGTTTCCCCAGTCCCTGACCGGAGTTCCCCATGACGCGCGCCGCCCCCCTCCTCGCCCTCGCCCTGCTCACCACCCCGCTCCACGCCGAAGAAATCGGCCGCGTCGGCGTCGACTGGGTGGGCAATGACATCATCATCGAAAGCATCGCCGACCCCAAGGTGCAAGGCGTCACCTGCCACGTCGCCTATTTCGACCGCTCCCTCATCGACCGGCTCTCAAACGGCAACTGGTTCGAGGACCCGTCCTATTCCGCCGTCGACTGCGTGCAGACAGGCCCCATCACCTTGGGCGACATCGACCGCGACGGCAGCGGTGAGACGGTGTTTTCCGAACGCCAGTCCCTCATCCTCAAATCCCTGCGCGTGACCCGGATCTATGATGAACCCAACAACGCCCTCGTCTACCTCGCCCATGCCAGCGAACTGACGCAAGGCTCGGGCAAGATGTCGATCTCGGTGATCCCCCTCGCCCGCCCCTGAGCGCGAGGTCACGCGACTCAGCGCACCGCAGGCATCCGCGCCGCGAGCCGCAAGGCGTGGCTCGCATCGGTGGCCACCAACGGCATCATCGGATCATAGACCGCGCGGATCACCTCGGCGATCTCAGGCTTCAACACCGCCACCCCATCCAGCATCCCCAGCGGCGGGCGGCTCACAAAGGCCTGATCGCTCCAGACCAATATCGCCTGAACCGCCTGCGACAACGCAAGCGTGCCTGCAGGCACCTCCGCCAAAGCGGCATCCATCCGCAGGAACACGAAACAGGCCCGGATCGCACCCGAGGCGTCATAACGAAACAGCCGGTACTGGTTGGCCCCCGCCGCCTCGAGCCGGTCGAGCACACCGCCAAACCCTTCGATCAGGCGGTCAAGCTTGGGCACCACGCGCAACTCGGCCCAATCCCGGCAAAAAAACAGCATCAGATTGGCCCCAAGCTCTGGGTCGGTCTCGGCCATCTTGTGCCCGGCCAAGCCCACCACGGCCTCAATCCCGCCCTTGATCACGCCCAGCGTGGCATCTTCCACGCCAAACACCACCGGCACGATCGGCCGCCCCCACCGCGCGCAAAGATAGCTGCCGTCGCCGCGTGTGAACAGTTTCGCAATCTGATCCGCGTCCATTTCACCCTCCGTTCTTGCCCTGCCCATAGCTGTCCCGGCCGACACAGACAACGCCTGCCCCTTGCACCTTTCCCAAATACTCCCGCCGGAGGCGGCGACAGTGGCAGCCGCGCTGGACTCACAGGCCAAGAGACCCGATATAGGCCTCATGTCCTTGCCACCCGGATTCCTTGACGAATTGCGCAGCCGGATCTCGCTCTCCCAAGTCGTGGGGCGCAAGGTCACTTGGGACATGCGCAAATCCAACATGGCCAAGGGAGATTGGTGGGCGCCCTGCCCCTTCCATCAGGAAAAATCCGCAAGCTTTCACGTCGATGATCGCAAAGGCTTTTATTACTGCTTCGGCTGCCATGCCAAAGGCGATGTGCTGACCTTCATCAAGGAGTCGGAAAACACCGGCTTCATGGAGTCGGTGGAAATCCTCGCACGCGAGGCCGGGATGCAGATGCCCGCCCGCGACCCAAAGGCCGCCGAAAAGCAGGATCACCGCGCCCAGTTGGCGCAAGTCATGGAAGAGGCGGTGAAGTGGTTCCGCCTGCAACTCAAGACCGGCGCTGCGGCCGAGGCCCGCGCCTATATCGCCAAGCGCGGCCTGTCCGATGCGGCGGTCGAGCGGTGGGACATCGGCTTTGCACCCGATGCGCGGCAAGCCCTGTTCAACGCGCTGATCCAGAAAGGATTTACCGCCGATCTGATCGTCGGCTCCGGCGCTTGCGCCAAGGCCGATGACGGGTCGATCTATGATCGGTTCCGGGGTCGCATCATCTTTCCCATCCGCGATGCGCGAGGCCGGGCCATCAGCCTTGGGGGCCGCGCGATGGACCCCAATGCCCGCGCCAAATACCTCAACGGCCCGGAAACCGATCTCTTCGACAAGGGCCGCAACCTGTTCAACCATGCCCCCGCGCGGGAGGCGGCAGGCAAAGGCAAGCCGCTGATCGTCGCCGAAGGCTATATGGACGTGATCGCCCTGTCCGAGGCTGGCTTTCATGCGGCGGTTGCCCCCCTTGGCACCGCCATCACCGAAGACCAACTGCGCCTGATGTGGCGCATCGCGGATGAGCCGGTGATCGCGCTGGATGGCGATACGGCGGGCATCCGGGCGGCGCTGCGGATGATCGACCTTGCCTTGCCGCTGCTCGAGGCCGGCAAGGGCCTGCGCTTTGCCGTCCTGCCCCCCGGGCTCGACCCCGATGATCTGATCAAGCAGCAAGGCGCGCCCGCGATGCAAAAGGTGATCGAGGGCGCCCAGCCCATGGTCAGCCTGCTGTGGCGGCGCGAGACGGAAGGCAAGAACTTCGACAGCCCCGAGCGCAAGGCCGCCTTGGAAAAGTCCCTGCGCGCGGCCTTGGAGCGGATCACCGATCCGGGAATCCGCGGGCATTATGGCGAAGAGATCAAGCGGCTGCTCGGTGATCTTTTTGGCACCAATGCCCGGCCCTTCACCCCCTTTGCCGCCCGCCCGCCCCGCGCGCCTTGGCAGCCGGGGCAAAAGGGCAAGCCGTTTCAGCCCATAGCGCCGATGGCCACCACCAAGCTTTCGCTGCTGGCCTCGCCTGCCGACACGGTCGCGGACAGCCTGCGCGAGGCGGTGGTGCTCGCGGCCTGCATCCATCACCCCGGCCTGATCCCGCGCTTTGAATCGGCGCTGGAGCGGCTGGATTTTCTGGGCCATGGCCATGACATGCTGCGCAGCCTCATCCTCTATCATCAGGCAGCCCCGGACCTGCGCGCGCTCCTCATGACCGAGGCTCCCGTGCCCACCGAGGCGGTCCTTTTGCACCCGCATGTGCGCATCACATTGGCAATCGGACCAGAGGCGTCCGACGAGGCCGCCGAGAACTGTCTCGCGGAGGCTTTGGCGCGCTTGCAGGCGGATCGCGCCCATAGGCTTGAAATTGCCGATGCCGAAGACGATGTAACAGGTGTGGCAGATGAAGGCCTGACATGGCGCCTGTCCAAAGCGGCTGAGGCCCGCCACTCTGCCGCGCGCGGCCCACAAGATACCAAGGGTGAATCCGTGATCGCGCCCAATGGAATCGAATTGGATCGTGACGAGTTGAACCGGGCCCGATCGTTGCATGACTCGATTGATTTCACGCGCGGCGGCCGAGGTGGTAAACAATGAGTAACCCTTTTCCCGACCAATCGGGCAAGAAAATGCAGCATCCGGCCTTTAACCCGGCGTGATTCGCGGTATTGATTCGGAAAAGTCCGCAACGATTCGCCCCGCGCGCCCTCAAGGAGCACCCATGGCCCTGAAAGACACCGACGACGGCAAACCCGACGCAGACGAGGCCGATGTCTCCCTCGACATGAGCCAGGCCGCCGTCAAGAAGATGATCGCCGACGCGCGTGAGCGTGGCTACATCACCTATGAGCAGCTCAATCAGGTCATGCCGCCGGAGCAGGTGTCGTCCGAGCAAATCGAAGACGTCATGTCGATGCTGTCCGAAATGGGCATCAACGTGATCGAGGATGACGAAGTCGAAGACGGTGAGGCACCGCTTGGCGGCGAACTGGTCGAGTCCTCTTCCACCTCGCGCGAGGTTGCTGTCGCAGGCACCACCACCGAAACGCTGGACCGCACCGATGACCCGGTGCGGATGTATCTGCGTGAGATGGGCAGTGTGGAGCTGCTGTCGCGCGAAGGCGAGATCGCCATCGCCAAGCGCATCGAGGCTGGCCGCAACACGATGATCCTTGGGCTGTGCGAAAGCCCGCTGACCTTTCAGGCCATCACGATCTGGCGCGACGAACTTCTGAACGAAGACATCCTGCTGCGCGATGTGATCGACCTTGAGGCCACCTTTGGCCGCAGCCTTGATGGCGACGATGACATGGACGGCCCGATGGGCGCGGCCGATCTGGAAGGCGTCGATGTCAGCGCGGCCACGCCACGCCGCTCCGAAAGCTCGGAACCGGAACTGGACGCCGACGGCAACCCGCTGATGCGCAGCGACGATGACGATGAGGATGACGAAGCCTCGAACATGTCGCTGGCGGCCATGGAAGCCGCGCTGAAGCCGAAGGTTCTTGAAACGCTCGCCATCATCGCGCGCGATTACGTCAAGCTGGCCGATATGCAAGAAGCGCGGATGAACGCCACGCTGTCGGAAAAGACCCGCTTCTCCTCTGCCGACGAGGCCGCCTATCAGAAGCTGCGGTCAGAGATCGTGGTTCTGGTGAACGAGCTTCACCTGCACAACAACCGAATTGAAGCGCTGATCGACCAGCTTTATGGCATCAACCGCAAGATCATGACGATCAACTCCGGCATGGTGAAGCTTGCCGATGCGGCCCGCATCAACCGCCGCGAGTTCATCGACGAATATCAAGGCTATGAGCTGGACCCAAGCTGGTGCGACCGCATGGCCGCCAAGGGCGGGCGCGGCTGGCAGGCGCTGATGGAACGCTCGCGCGACAAAGTGGAAGAGCTGCGCGCCGAAATGGCCGCGGTCGGCCAATACATCGGCGTCGACATCAGCGAATTCCGCCGCATCGTGAATCAGGTGCAAAAGGGCGAGAAAGAGGCGCGTCAGGCCAAGAAGGAAATGGTCGAGGCCAACCTGCGCCTCGTGATCTCGATTGCCAAGAAATACACCAACCGCGGGCTGCAATTCCTTGATCTCATTCAGGAAGGCAACATCGGCCTGATGAAGGCGGTGGACAAGTTCGAATACCGCCGCGGCTACAAGTTCTCGACCTATGCCACATGGTGGATCCGTCAGGCGATCACCCGCTCAATCGCCGATCAGGCCCGCACGATCCGCATCCCGGTCCATATGATCGAGACGATCAACAAGCTGGTCCGCACGGGCCGCCAGATGCTGCACGAAATCGGCCGCGAACCCACGCCGGAGGAACTGGCCGAGAAGCTGCAAATGCCGCTGGAAAAGGTCCGCAAGGTGATGAAAATCGCCAAGGAACCGATTTCCTTGGAAACCCCGATTGGCGACGAGGAAGACAGCCAGCTCGGCGATTTCATCGAAGACAAGAACGCGATCCTGCCACTGGATTCCGCCATTCAGGAAAACCTGAAGGAAACCACCACCCGCGTTCTGGCCTCGCTCACGCCCCGCGAAGAGCGCGTGTTGCGCATGCGTTTTGGCATCGGCATGAACACCGATCACACGCTGGAAGAGGTGGGCCAGCAGTTCAGCGTCACGCGCGAACGCATCCGCCAGATCGAGGCCAAGGCGCTGCGCAAGCTCAAGCACCCCAGCCGCAGCCGCAAGCTGCGCAGCTTCCTCGACCAGTGATCCAAGATACAGGGCGGGGGGAACCCCGCCCTTTCTTCTGGCCAAAGGCGGCGGACCTTCCGCCCTCCCCCACGCGGCAAAAGGCCCTCCGCACGCGTCCTCCCTGTGCCTTTGCCTTACCCCGACAGGAGCCTGCACATGCCCTCTTTCCTTTCCCGCCTTTTCGGAAAATCCGCGGACCCGGCCCCTGCGGCAGAGCCGATCCTGCACAATGACTTTCGCATTTTCCCCGATCCGATCAAGGAAGGCGGCGTGTTCCGCATCGCGGCCCGGGTCGAGAAAACCTTTGGCGACACCGTGAAAACGCATCAGCTCATCCGCGCCGATACCCGCAGCACACAGGATGAAGCAACCGAGGCCAGCATCGCCAAGGCCAAACAGGCGATCGATCAGCTGGGTGACACGCTCTTTACCTAAAGCGCCTGAGTCTCCCACGCCACACCTCTCCCCCCTAGATCATGTGGTCGCAACTTCGGCCTAGCCCAGATCACAGGCTTCCCCCTATAGTCTGTGGATAAATGCCCGGAACACACCGGGTTCAGAGGCAGGCACATCAACGAACAAGCGAGGAGGGGGCCATGCGCTGCCCATTCTGCGGCAATATCGACACCCAGGTGAAGGACTCGCGCCCCGCCGAAGACCATGTCGCCATTCGGCGCAGGCGCTTTTGCCCGGCCTGCGGCGGCCGCTTCACAACCTATGAACGCGTGCAACTGCGCGATCTTGTGGTGATCAAATCCAGCGGCAAGCGGGAAGATTTCGACCGCGACAAGCTGGAACGCGCGATCCGCATCTCCATGCAGAAGCGCCCCATTGATCCGGATCGCATTGACCAGATGATCAGCGGCATCGTGCGCCGGCTGGAATCCATCGGCGACACCGACATCCCGTCCCGCACGATCGGCGACATCGTGATGGAAAGCCTCGCGCGGATCGATACCGTGGCCTATGTGCGCTTTGCCAGCGTCTACAAGAACTTCCAAGCAGCCGATGACTTTGACAAGTTTGTCAGCGAGCTGCGCCCCGGCGAAAAACCCGAAGAGTGAGCGCGGAAGACCACGGACATATGGCCCATGCCCTCGCACTGGCTGCGCGCGGGCTGGGCCGAACTTGGCCCAACCCGGCGGTTGGCTGCGTGCTGGTGCGCGATGGCCGCATCCTTGGCCGCGGCTGGACACAGCCGGGCGGCCGCCCCCATGCCGAACGCCGCGCGCTGGATCAGGCGGGTGAAGCGCGCGGCGCCACGGCCTATGTCACGCTGGAGCCTTGTGCCCATCACGGCAAGACTCCCCCTTGCGCCGAAGCCCTGATTGCGGCGGGCGTCACCCGCGTTGTCACCGCGCTGACAGACCCAGACCCGCGCGTCGCCGGTAAAGGCCATGCCATGCTGCGCGCCGCCGGAATCGCGGTGACGGAACATGTGCTGGCCGCAGAAGCGCAGCGCCTGAACGCGGGCTTTCTCAAGCGCGTGACGCAGGGCTTGCCCTTTGTCACCCTCAAACTTGCCACCACCCTCGATGGCCGCATCGCCACAGCCTCGGGCGAGTCGCGCTGGATCACCGGGCCCGAAGCCCGCCGCTATGTGCATGGCCTGCGCCTTGCCCATGATGCGGTGATGGCGGGCTCGGGCACCGCGCATGCCGATGATCCGGATCTGACCGCACGCGACATCGGCGCCACGCATCAACCCGTGCGCATCCTCTTGGACCGCAAGCTGCGCCACAGTCCCGCCAGCCGTCTTGGTCAGACGGCGCGCGCGCATCCGGTCTGGGTGCTTCACGGCCCCGACGCCCCGCAGGAGGCGCAACAGGCGTGGACGGCCACCGGGGCCCGACTGATGCTCTGCCCGGTTGCCGAGGGCCATCTGGACCTTGGCGCGGCGCTGTCACAGCTGGCCGCGCAGGGTCTGACCCGCATCCTGAGCGAAGGCGGCGGCACCATCGCGGCGGCCTTGATACAGGCCGGGCTGGTGGACGATCTGATCCACCTGACCGCAGGCAAGATCATCGGCGCAGAGGGGACACCCGCCTTGGGGGCCTTGGCGCTGCTGCGCCTTGCCGATGCGCCCCGTTTCCGGCGGCTGGCGCAACGCAGCCTAGGCCAAGACATGCTTTGCCACTGGACCCGCGCCTGAACCCTCCACGGGCTATTGGCGCTGCAAGACCCGCGCAATGGCGGGCGGGGGCATCCCGTCGAACGTGCCCCAAACCCGGGCCACCTCCCCTTGCTGCCACAAGGCAATACCCACACGCCCATCGGGATGGAGCGCCACCGCGCCTTGGGTCACATCGCATTGGTGCGGCTGGCAGCCACTGGCGGTGATCCAGCCGGCCTCCTCTGTGAAAAAGGTGGCAACCGAAATGATCCGCTGCGCTTCCTGCAGCGCATTTGGCCCCAACAGCGCCGTCAGCCGGGCCGTTTGTTCGGGCGCCGCCAGAAACTCGGCCGGATGGCGGCCAATCCAGACGCGCGCCGGGGCGTCCACGCCAACGCCGCTGGGGGCCGATGCCAAGGCCTGCTCACGCACGGCAGCACTTTTGCCATCCCAGTGAAAAGCCACCTGCCCTTCTCCGGGCCGCATCGAAGGCATGGTCACGATCAGAGACTCGGCATCCCATGTCACCTCGGCCAGATCCGAGCAGGTTCCAAAACGATCCGACAGCCGCACAAGGCCCGGCCGCGTGTCCAGCCAAACGAATTCCGCCGGGCACATGCTGCCCCCCGATGACACCGACAGCAGCACCACATCCCCCAGCCGCGTGCCAAAGGCCGCATAGGGCATCCCGTCGAACACAAAGCGCTGGCCGCCAATGGTCAGGACGGAATGAATGTCGTCACGGCTGAGGATCGCCGGACCCGAGGGCGTGTCGATGCGCTGCGCTGCATCCTGCGCCAGCAGCGGTGCCGATCCTCCAAAAGCCAATGCCAAAGCAATCGCGCCTGCCAGCCGTTTCATCTGCGCCTATCCTTCCGCGAAAAGATCACCCTGCCCCGGCACCTTTGGTGCCTCCAGTCCCAGATGCCGCCACGCCTTCGCCCCAAGCATCCGCCCGCGCGGCGTGCGCAGGATCAGCCCTTGTTGCAGCAGATAGGGCTCGATCACCTCTTCGATGGCATCGCGCGGCTCGCTCAGGGCCGCAGCGATGGTTTCCACCCCCACCGGCCCGCCGCCATAATTCTCGGCCAGCAGCACAAGATAGCGCCGATCCGCGCCATCCAGCCCCAGCTTGTCCACCCCCAACCGCGTCAGCGCGCGGTCAGCCAAGGCGCGGCTGATGCGTCCCCCCTCCTCCACCAAAGCGAAATCCACCACCCGGCGCAGCAGCCGCCCGGCAATGCGCGGCGTGCCGCGCGCGCGCCGCGCGATCTCCAGACAGCCCTCCGGCTCCGCCTGCACACCCAAAAGCCGCGCACCGCGGCTGACGATCTCGTGCAACTCGCCTTCGGTGTAGAATTCCAACCGGGTGGGAATGCCAAAGCGGTCGCGCAGCGGCGTTGTAAGCAAGCCCAACCGCGTGGTCGCCCCCACCAATGTAAACGGCTGCAGATCGATCCGCACCGTGCGCGCCGCCGGACCCTCGCCGATCACCAGATCCAGCGCGAAATCCTCCAGCGCCGGATACAGCACCTCTTCAACCACCGGGGAAAGCCGGTGGATTTCATCGATGAACAGCACATCGCGCGGTTCCAGATTGGTCAAGATCGCCGCCAAGTCCCCGGGCTTGGCCAGCACCGGGCCACTCGTCATGCGAAAGCCCACCCCCAATTCGCGCGCCATGATCTGCGCCAAGGTGGTCTTGCCAAGGCCGGGGGGGCCATGAAACAACGTGTGATCCATCGCATCGCCCCGCATGCGCGCGGCCTCGATGAAGACGCGCAGGTTGGCGCGCGCCTCGGCCTGACCTATGAATTCCTCAAGCCCCTGCGGGCGCAAGGCGCGGTCAGTGTCTTCGGGCAGGCGCTCCGGGCGCAGGGCGGGGTCTGGTTCCAACATGGCGGAACAATCCCCGAACGCGCGCACTTTGGCAAGCGGTCAGATCAGACCCACGGCCCCGACTTCGGCCCCGACCGCCCGCCTGCGCGCGGCACCGATGACCGTGTCATGGCCGCCTCTGCCCTGCCCGCCCGTCGCACAGGCGGCATCGCCTCCAGCGCGGCAATCCGGTTGGCCGTGTTGGGATGGGTGGAAAACAGCTTGTCATGGGCATGGGCATGCAAAGGGTTGATGATGAACATATGCGCAATCGCCGGATTGCGCTCGGCCGCGTTGTTGTCGATGCCTTTGGCGAAAGCCTCGATCTTGCGCAGCGCATCCGCCAGCCAACGCGGCTCGCCACAGATCTCGGCCCCCACCCGATCGGCCTCATATTCGCGCGACCGCGAAATCGCCATCTGCACCAAAGCCGCCGCCAAAGGCGCGAGAATCATCAAAGCCAAGGTGCCGATCACGCCCCCCGGACGCTCGCGGTCGCCGCCGAAGAACAGCGCGAAATTCGCCAGCATGGAGATCGCCCCGGCAAAGGTCGCCGTCACCGTCATGATCAGCGTGTCACGATTGCGGATATGGGCCAGCTCATGCGCCATCACCGCCGCCACCTCCTCTTCGGTCAGCCGCCGCAGCAGCCCCGTCGTCGCCGCCACCGCCGCATTCTCGGGGTTGCGCCCGGTGGCAAAGGCATTGGGCTGGTCGGTCTCGATGACATATACCTTGGGCCGCGGCATGCCCGCCCCATCCGCCAGCTGGTTGACCATGCGCACCAACCCCGGCGCGCTCCTCTCATCCACCGCCTTGGCGCCCGTCATCGACAGCACCGCCTTGTCGGAATTCCAATAGGCAAAAACATTCATGGCCGCCGCCAGCACAAGCGCGACCGCCGCCCCGCCCGTTCCGCCCAGCATGGCCCCAAGGCCCATGAAAAGCGCGGTCAAAGCCGCCATCAACATGCCTGTCTTCACATAGCCAGCCATCGGGTGCCCTTTCTGTGTTGCCTCAGGATATGGGCAGGCCCACCGAGGCTGAAAACCCCCATGACCTTTATCTTGGCCAAAATATCCCGGGGGGACGCCGCAGGCGGGGGGGCAGAGCCCCCCTTTCTCAGCGCGGGGCCAGCACGCGCAGCGCCTTGCGGATCAAGGTGCCGGTGTCCGCTTCCGGCTCTTCGCCTGCCACTGTCGCCACAGCCTGGGCTGCATCGCCTTGCCCGTAGCCAAGGTTGAGCAGCGCCGAAAGCGCATCGGCCGTGATGGCCGCCCGTCGCGCCGGGGCGTCATCCGCCTTGGCAGGCGTTTTCGGCGCCGCCCGTTTGCGCGGCGCATCCGCGGCCGCGATCTCTTCGATCACCGCCGCATCCACCTCAGCGCGCGCCGACAGGCTTACGCCCGCCGCCATCACCGAGGGCGCCTTGGCCTTCAGCTCCAGGATCACCCGCTGCGCGAGCTTTGGCCCCACCCCCGGCGCCGCCTGCACGGCGCGGGCATCCCCCAGCGTGATTGCGCGTGCGACCCCTTCGGGCCCCAGCGCCCCCAAAATCGAAAGCGCGGCCTTCGCCCCCACGCCTTGCACCGTCACCAGCAGACGGTGCCATTCCTTCTCCAGCATGCTCGGAAAGCCGAACAATTGCAGCAGATCCTCGCGCACCACCAGCTCGGTATACAATGACACCGGCTCGCCCAAGACTGGCAGGCCCGCCAGCGTGCGCTCTGACACATGCACGATATAGCCCACGCCGCGCACATCGATCAGCACCTCGCCCGGCCCGCGCCAATCCAACCTGCCCGAAATCTTCCCGATCATCCTGCCGCCCTTTTCACTGCAGCCTGCAACCGGCCCGAGGATTGCACATGATGCGCATGGCAAATCGCAATCGCCAAGGCATCGGCGGCGTCCGCCCCTTTGATCACCACCCCCGGCAGATGCAGCCGCACCATATGGTCCACCTGTTGCTTGGCGGCATGGCCGACGCCCACCACGCATTTCTTCACCGCGTTGGGGGCATATTCCCCCACCTCCAGCCCGAACTGCGCCGGAACCAGCAGCGCGATCCCCCGCGCCTGCCCCAGTTTCAAGGTGGCCACCGCATCCTTGTTCACGAATGTATGCTCCACCGCCGCCGTTTCCGGCTGCCAGATCCGCAGAACCTCTGTCAGCTGAGCGTGCAAGCTGCGCAGACGCTCGGCCAAGGTGCCGTCACCCCCTTCGGAATGGCAGATGCCATTGGCGACATGGGTGATGCGCGCGCCCATCACATCGATCACACCCCAGCCAAGGTTTCGCAACCCCGGATCGATTCCCAAAACCCGCATGCCCGCCCTTGCCCCTGTTTTGTGAAAATCTTTCTTGACCAAGGGCTAGCACGAAAGGGGAACATAGGCCAAGCCCTTCCCGAAATCCGGCGACGCGCGCCGCAAAACAGGTGCCGCGCGTCACGGGTCTGTTACGCAGGTGCAGCAAAAGCGACCTTCCGCAGATCACCCGCGACGCAATCGCCGCCAAGGCCGCCAGAGCCTTAAAATTAAGGTAAAATTGCGGCCTCCTCCCATGCAGGCGCTGCATGGCTGCCATGCCAATCGCTCCACTTGCTTTGCATATGCAGCATCGTTATGTGGCAACGCGAGGGCAAAAATGCCTCTCCAGTAAGCAGTTTAAAAAGGATAACCGCCATGGCCGCCTATGAGACGACCCGCACGGCGCCGTTCGGCGCCATCTCGATTTTCCGCGCCGTTCAAGGCATCGGCAGCATGTTCGCTGCTGTCTCCGCTTGGAACGATGCCCGCATCACCCGCAAGGCCCTGTCCAAACTTTCGGACCGTGAGCTTGACGATATCGGTCTGTGCCGCGGCGACATCGAGAGCCTGACCCGCTGATCCAAGGGCGCACCCGCTCGCAATCAGCCCTCTCAGCCGAATGCCAAAGGCCACCGAGCAGCGCTCTGGTGGCCTTTTTGCTGCGCTGGGACCGCCGGGCGCGGCGCGGCTCAGCCGTCCAGCCGCGCCAAGGCGCCGATCTGCCCTGCAAGCGTGGCCGTCAGCGGATCGGCTTGCATCAGCCAGCCCCCGATCCGTGCGACCCCGTCCTGCGCCAGCAAGCCAGCCACGCGCATCTCATAGGCCGGTCCGCCAAGCTCATACAGAACCAACGCTTTCAGCACCGTGCCGAACATCAACGCGATGACAAGCGGCCGCAGGACCGGCACGCGCCAAAAGCGCCCGCGTCTGGTGTTCTTACGGCTGTAGAAAGAGCGCCCCAAAGCGCCCTCGGCCTCAAATCCATAGCCCTTGGCGCGGGCCTTCTGGATGCGTTCGATGCGATTGTTGAACTCAGCGATGCCTGGGTCATACATGACCAAACTCCACACTCATACACCCCACGAGACCATCCTAGGGCAGAAATGTGGCGTCGCCGCGGCGCTTTTCTCAGAGCCTTGGCAACAATCGCCGGGCTTTGTCTCAAATCCGGCGCATCACAAGCGTGGACCACTCTCCGATGTCCTCACGCCCCACCGGCTCGAAACCAGCCGCGACATAGGCGGCAGTCACGGTTTCGGCCTGCACCACCAGCAGACCCGACAGGATGCACAATCCCCCTGCCCCCAGATGGGCCGCCATCGGCGGCGCCAGCTCGATCAGCGGACCCTTGAGGATATTGGCAAAGACCAGATCAAAGGGCGCGGCCTCGGCAAGGCGCGGATGCGCAAAGCCTGCGGCCTCCATGCATTCGATCCGGCCTTCCAACCCGTTGATCAACACATTCGCCCGCGCCACATCCACCGCCACTTGGTCGATGTCGCTGGCCAGCACCAAAGCCTCGGGCAGCACGGCCGCCGCCGCCATCGCCAGAACGGCGGTGCCGCAGCCGATGTCGGCAACACGGGCGGGGGCAAAGCCTTCGCTGAACAGCCGGTCAAAGGCACGCAAACATCCCAGCGTGGTGCCATGATGCCCGGTGCCAAAGGCGACCGTCGCCTCAATCTGCAACGCCACCCGATCCGGCCCCAGCCCGGTCGCCCGCTCGGCATCATGGCTGCCAAACACAAAGAAGCGCCCCGCCTCGACCGGCGCCAACTCGCGCCGCACCTTGGCCACCCAGTCGATCTCCGGCAGTTCGGAAATCACAAAAGGCTTTGCGCCATGGGCACTGCCCAGCTGATCCAGCATCGCGGCATCGGGCTCCTCCAGAAAATAGGACCCCACCTCCCACAGACCGGAGTCATCCTCGATTTCAAACGCGCCAACGCCATAAGGCGCGGGTTCCATCGCCTCGATCGCTTCTGCAAGCGCTTTGGCAGCCCCCTCCCCCGGCAGGGTTGTCAGCGCGGTAAAGGTGCGCTGTGCATGCTCCGTCACGGTGAAGGCCGTCGCCCCGAAAGCCTCGGCCAGCACATCCAGCACCGCGCCATTCGGCGCTTTGGCGAACAGGGCCACCACTCGGGCAAGACCGGGCGTCTCGGCCTCGTCGTAAATCTCCACCTCCATCGGTTCCGGCTGCATCCGCTCCAGCGCCTGCGCCAAGGCTTCGGCGGCATCGTCACCGGCAATCGTGGTCAGGGCGGTATAGGTGGGCATGGCAAAACCTCTGGCAGTTGCGCCTCAGGGCCTAGCCGCCGCTGCCAGTGGCGTCAAGGCGACTGCGCGCATGGCGTGCCGCCAGCACCCGCCACATCACCCCGGCCAGACGGCGTGGCCCCAGATCGGCGTAATCCATCTCACCCGCCAAAAGCGCCAGATAGCGGCGTTGCAGGTGATCCGAACCGGCGAGGCTGCGCAAAAGCCGTGGTTGCAGCGCCGGGTGATACACCAGCTTCGCCAAAAGCCGCGCCCGCACCAGCTCGGCCCGGACCGGACCCATCCGCCTGTGATAGCGCTGAAACGCCGAGTCCGGCGCGCGCGCCCGAAGCGCCTCCACCGCCGCCTGCCCTGCCATCTGGCCCGAAAGGATGGCCCAACCAATGCCCTCGCCCGTGATCGGATCGACCAGACCCGCCGCATCCCCTGCCAAAAGCACGGATCCCCGCCCTGCCTGAGGCCGCGACGTGCCCGACGGCAGGTGATGCCCCTTGATCTTTACCAGTGCCGGATCCACGCCGCGCGCGCGCAACCAAGCGTGAAACCGGGGGCGCAAATCCTGATCCTGCACCGCCAGTCCGCCGATGCCCAAGGTGCGCCCCTGCGGCTTCGGGAAATCCCAGCCATAGCCCCAAGGCAGCGCTGTCAGATCCAGCTCGGTCTCCGGCCCCGGTGCGCCCGGCACCTCGGCTTCCAGCGCAAAGCCCATGCTGCGCAGGTCCGGCCCGCCGCCCAAAAGCGCGCGCGCCACCGCCGAGTGAACGCCATCCGCCCCGATCACCACCGCCGCTTGCAACACCTGCCCATCGGCCAGCGTCACCCGCCCTGCCTCGGGAGCACAGTCCATCATCCGCTGGCCGCAGCAATCCACCGCCCCCGCCGCGATGGCCCGCGCGCGCAAGACCGCGTCAAAGCCGCTCCGCATGGTCATGTAAATCGGGGGCGCTGGTTCCACCCGTGCCACGGTGGCGGTGCCGCTGGAAAACCGCACCGCGCGGCTGACATGAAACAGATCCTGCGGCAGGTCGCCAAAAACCGCGCGGGCATATCCATAGGCCCGCGCCGTAACCCCACCGCCACACAGCTTGTCGCGCGGGAAAGCCGCCTTGTCGATCAAGGCCACCCGCAGCCCGGCGGATGCGGCGGTGATCGCGGCGGCCGCACCCGCAGGCCCGGCCCCGATCACCAGCACATCCAGTGCGGGCTGCGGCAAGATCAGGCCGAAACGCCGGTGCCAATCGGGCAGGTCACACCCGTGCCGCCGATCCCGCAATAGCCGTTCGGGTTCTTCTCAAGGTATTGCTGGTGGTAGTCCTCGGCATAGTAGAACACCGGGGCGGGCAGGATCTCGGTGGTGATCGCGCCCCGCCCTGCCGCCGTCAACGCGGCCTGATAGACGGCCTTGCTGGCCTCGGCGGCCTCGGCCTGCGCAGGCGTGTAGGTGTAGATGCCGCTGCGGTAAGTGGACCCCACGTCATTGCCCTGACGCATGCCTTGTGTGGGATCGTGGTTTTCCCAGAACAGCTTCAACAGCTGCTCGTAACTCACCACCGACGGGTCATAGATCACCCGCACCACCTCATTGTGCCCGGTCAGCTGGGTGCAGGTTTCCTTATAGGTCGGGTTCGGCGTGTAGCCTGCGGCATAGCCCACCATCGTCAGCCAGACGCCGGGCACCTGCCAGAACTTGCGCTCGACGCCCCAGAAGCAGCCCATGCCGAACATCGCCTCTTCCATGCCCTCGGGCACGGGGGATTTCAGCGGAATGCCGGAAATGAAATGCGTCTCGGCGGTCGGCAGCGGCTCTGCCCGCCCGGGCAGCGCGTTCTTGGGGTCAACCATCTGCGTCTTGGCGCGGTCCATGAAGAACATCTTGAAACTCTCCTAATGCCAGACTCGATATATAGGAACGATCGCCCGAACCGCCACTCATTCCGCCGGTTGTGGCAGGCCGCGTGCAAAGATTGTTTCATATCCCGGCTCGGGATGGCGGGGGATCAGCAGGACCAGCGCGAAAGCGATCAGCGCCATCCCCGCGCCAAGCAGAAACACGTAATCCGGCGAAGTCGCCCACAGATACCCCATCGCGGCCGGCAAAAACACCGCAGCGATGTGGTTGATGGTGAAGGAAACCGCCGCCGTAGGGGCAATATCGGCAGGATCGGCGATCTTCTGAAAATAGGTGCGCAGGGCAAAGGAGAGCGCAAAGAACATCTGATCGGCGATATACAGCGCCCCGGCGATCACCAGCCCCCAGCCGAACCAGTAAAGCCCGCCATACAGCAGGAACACCAGCGTCAGTCCCAGATACTCGAAGGCCATCACCGAACGTTCGCCAAACCGCCCCAAGGCGCGCCCCATCGCCGGGGCCGCCACCATCTGCAGAACATAGTTGATGAGCAAAAGCGCCGTCATCTCTGACACTTTCATGCCAAAGCGTTCGACCATCATGAACCCGGCAAAGACCACAAAGATCTGCCGCCGCGATCCGGCCATGAATTGCAGCGCATAAAACAGCCAATAGCGCCGCCGCAGCACGATGGAGTTGCGCTGCTTGACCGGGTTCACGAATTGCGGATAGGCCAAGGCCGCAAAAAGCGTAAGCAGGATCGTCGCCCCGCCCGACACCATGTAAACCGTGTCATAGGTCAGCGCGAACCGCTCCCACAGCACCACCAGCAGGCCATAGGCCAGCAGCGCCGCCCCGGACCCCACCGCCACAATCCGCCCCAGCACCTGTGGCGCGCGGCCCTTCTCCACCCATTGCAGTTGCAAGGATTGGTTGACCGTCTCGAAGTAGTGAAAGCCGATCGACGACAGCAAGGTCACGATCAGCAACCCGCCAAAGCTGGGAAACCACGCCGTCACCGCCGTTGCCAGCCCCAGAAGCAGCAGGCTCGACAACGCCAGCACCTGTTCACGGAACACCAGCAAAAGCGCGATCACCAGCACCGCCAGCAAGCCCGGAATCTCGCGCACCGTGTGCAGCCAGCCGATCTCGACCCCGGTGAACCCGGCCATCTCGATCACAAAGTTGTTCAGCACCGCCGACCATGTGGCAAAGGCCAAAGGCATCGCAGCGGCCATCACATACAGCAGCGCCTCGGGCCTGCGCCAACGCGGCAAGCTGTGGGCATCATCAAGGGACATGCGCTCGAACATAGCAAATCCCCTACACCCGAAGCGCGCGCCGTGCCAAGCGCGCGATTGTGTGGGTTACAGAGGCCCGTCTTGCGCCCTCCTTAGCACCCGCTTACGCATGGAGAAAACGAGGGCATGGGCATGAGCCTTGGGGTGTTTCTGGCCGTTCTGGGCGCGGCCTTCCTGCATGCGCTGTGGAACGCGCTGATCAAGCTGGGCACCTCGAAGGTGGGCACCATGGTGATCCTCTCGGTGATCGAAGTGCCCATCGGCCTTGCCGTCATCGCGGTCTCGCCCCCCATCGACCCGGCGGCGATCCCTTGGGTCATCGCGGCGGGATGCACGCATTTCGCCTACAAGTTCTTCCTCACCTACGCCTATGACCGGGGCGACCTGTCGCGCGTCTATCCGATCGCGCGTGGCGCGGCGCCCATGGTGGTGGCGCTGGTGGGCGCGCTGATGCTGCCCGATGCGGTCAGCGGCCAGCAATATCTTGCCATCGCCGTGCTGGGCTGCGGCATCCTTCTGATGGCACGCGGCGTCTTCTCCAGCGGCGAGGACCGCCGCCTTTTGCCCTTCGCCTTGGGCTCGGCGGCGGCCACCGCGACCTATACGATGATCGACGGCATGGGGGCTCGCATTTCCGGCGCGCCCGCCGCCTATGTGGCTTGGGTCTTCGTCGCCGATGGCCTGATCTTCACCTTGGGCATGCTCGCGCTGCGCGGCCGGTCTGTCCTGCCGATGAACCGCCGGGCTTGGGCGCTTGGGTCTGTCGCCTCGGCCGCAAGCTATGGGGCCTATGCCGTGTCGATCTGGGCGATGACCATCGCCCCCATCGCGGTGGTGGCCGCCTTGCGCGAAACCTCGATCCTGTTCGCCGTGCTGATCGGATGGATCGCCTTCGGCGAAAAAATGAACGGCGAGAAAGCCCTCGCCGCTCTTGTCATCGTCGCAGGGGTCTTGCTCACCCGGCTTTAACGCAGGCCCGGCCGCTCCGGGATCACCTGTTGCGCGATCCCCGCGAAGGTCAGGTAAAGCGAGGTCAGGATCAGCCCCCAATGCGCCCAAGACGCCGGGTGGAATTCCACGAACGCCGCCCAACCGGCAAAAATCACCCACAGCAGCGAAACCGGCAAGGACACCGCGCGCCAGCGTTTGGTGCGGGTCGGGTGGATGAACTTCAGGTTCAGGAACATGGCCACCGTCAGCGCGATCACAATCGCCAGAATCACACCTTTGCTCGGAGCCACCGCGAACAGAACCAGCACCACCATGTTCCAGCAGGCCGGAAAGCCTGAAAAGGATTTGTCCTTTGTCTTCATGCGGGTATCGGCGAAATAGATCACCGAGCCATAGACAATCACAATGATTGCAATCCAGCCTGTCCAGCCCGGCAGCAGGCCGGACTTGAACAAGGCATAGGCCGGAATGAAAACATAGGTCAGGAAGTCGATGATCAGGTCCAGCAGAACCCCATCATAATTCGGCCAGTTCTTGTTCACCTCGTAGCGCCGTGCCAGAGGCCCGTCGATGCCATCGACAATCAGGGCAAACACCAGCCACAAAAACATCAGGCTCCACTTTTCCTCGACAGCCGCCAGCATGGCGAACATCGACAAAACAGCGCCAGAAGCGGTCAGCAGGTGAACGGAGAGGGCTTTGTAACGTAGATCCATCACGTTTTGATGGCGCAAAGCGCGGTCGGGCGCAACCGCTCAGGCGCTCCTTGCACAAAGTTCAGGCACGCGGATGTGCCTTTTCATACACGTCCATCAGGCGCGCGGCATCGACCGCCGTGTAAACCTGCGTGGTCGACAGCGAGGCGTGGCCCAACAATTCCTGAATCGCCCGCAAGTCGCCGCCCGCGGCCAGCAGATGGGTGGCAAAGCTGTGGCGCATGGCATGTGGGGTGGCGGTCGCGGGCAGGCCCAACTGCATCCGCGCCCGCTCGACCACGGCCGAGATCAGGCGCGGGTTCAGTGGCCCGCCCCGCGCGCCCCGGAACAACGGCTGATCCGCCTCCAGTGGGAACGGGCACAGCCGCACATAATCGGCCACCGCCGCGCGTGTCACCGGCAGCACCGGCACCAGCCGAATCTTGTTGCCCTTGCCGGTGATGCGCAACACCTCTGGCAGCGGATGCGCCGCCCCCGTCAGGGCCAAGGCTTCAGAAATCCGCAAGCCGCAGCCATACAGCAACGTCACCACCGCCCGGTCACGCGCGCCCACCCAATCTTCCCGCGCCTGTTCACCCACAGCCGCGATCATGTCCTGCGCGCCCTCCACGCTCAGCGGGCGCGGCAACTTGCGCTTGAACCGCGGCGCGCGCGCCGACAGCACCGTTGTCGCATCGGCCCCCGCGCGATCCGCCACCCAAGCGGTGAAATTCTTCACCGAACTCAGCGCCCGCGCCAGCGACCGCGCCGACAGCCCCCGCGCGCGCTCATGCGCCATCCACGCCCGCAAATCGCCTTGCGGCAGATGCCCCAGATCCGCCAACCCCTCGGTGCCGCCACGATGCCGCGCGAGAAATTCCAGATATCCCGTCACATCGCGCAGATAGGCGGTCACCGTATTGCGCGCCGCCCCATGCACACCCGAAAGCTGCTGGCTCCAACTCTCCAGCGCCGCGCGCACCTGAGGAGACAGCGTCGTCATGCCAGCCAGCGCCGCATGGTCCGCTCGAACACGCCTGCGAAAAACGCCAGCAGATCGGTGCCATGCGTCGGCTTGAACTGATGCGGGTCCTCGGCCCCCAGCACCAGCATGCCCGGCAGCCGCCCCTTGCCGAAATCCAGCTTCAACAGCGCTTCCGACCGAATCCAGCCCGCGCTTTCGCCATAAATCATGTCCGAGGCCGGAATGGTCTGGCGCAGCGTCACCGGACGCAAAGGCACGTTGCGCCCGCCCGACAGGTATTCCCCCACGAACCCCGGCCCGGCCACGAACAGCACCTCGCCCAGCTTGCGCAAGGCCGGGTCTTCGGCATCCTGCACCGATTCCAGCACCAAGCGCACACTGTCCACCCGCAAGGTCGCCGCCACATCCGTGGCAAGATTTTTCAGGAAATCCTCAAAGCTCAGCGGGTCCAGCATCTGCATGATCGCCCGGTGCACCTGATTGGTGCCCGCCAGATTCTCATAGGCCGCCGCGATCACCGTGCGATGCGTGTCTTCCAGCCGGTCCAGACGGTTTGACAACCGCTCCATCGCGATCCCGCGCAGGTCCACCACATTGCTGCCCATCGCGCGTTCGTTCGCGCCGATCAGCGCGGCCATCAGATCGCGGTCCTCGAGAATCGTCTCGGGCTCCGCAATCAGGCGGTCGCGCAGGTCTTGTTCGATCATCGTCTCTCTGCCCGGTTCTTCTTGGTGATTTGTCTGCGATCATAGCAAAAAGCGTCCCGCATGGGGAAGGTCTTGTGCCGCCGCCTTTGGCTGGGTGTCGCATTCCGCCGCCCCGCTGTATCTGTTATGTCGCTTTGGCAATGCGCGGAAGGGGGCACAGTCTTGGCGGAAATTCTGATCCTTTACACCGGCGGCACCATCGGCATGGTCCCCGGCCCCGAAGGCCTGCATCCCGGCGCGGGCGTTCTGGAAACCGCCCTTGCCACGCTCACGCCGACCGGCACACAGACAACGGTCGAGACATTCTCGCCCTTGATCGACAGTGCCAATATCCGCCCGGCCGACTGGAACCACATGCTCGACCGGATCGCGGCATGGCAAGGCACGGCGGTGATCATCGTGCATGGCACCGACACCATGGCCTATACCGGCGCCGCCCTCTCCGCCGCGCTGGCAACGCCCCGCCTGCCCGTCATCCTTTGCGGCGCCATGGCACCGCTGAACACGGGCGGCGATGCAGAGGCAAACCTTTCCCTCGCGCTCGCCTCGGCCCAGACAGCGCCCCCCGGTGTCTGGCTCGCCTTTGCCGGCAAGCTCCTGCCCGGTGCGGGGCTGGTCAAGCAAGACAGCCACAGCGCCGACGCCTTCCGCAGCACAGCCCAGACCCCGCAGCCCGCCGCTGCCGCGCGCTTTGCGCCGCGTCGGCTGGCCATCCTGTCGCTTTCCCCCGGCCTGCCCGCCCCAGCCCTCGCCGCCGCCTTGGCCGAACTCGACGGCGCCGTTTTGCGCGTCTTTGGTGCGGGCACCATGATGCAAGACCCCGCCCTCATCGCGGCCTTGCGCAACGCCACTGCCGCAGGCTGCCGCCTGCGTGCGGTCAGCCAATGCGAAAACGGCGGGCTGATGCCCGCCGCCTATGCGGCCGGGGCCGCGCTCTGGTCTGCCGGAGTGGAAAACGGCGGCCATGAGACGGCCGAACTCGCGCTCGCCCGCCTGTGGCTGTCACTCTCCTGATCAGATGATCTTCTGACCGGTCTTGGCCCAGTCTTTCATGAACTGATCCAAGCCCTTGTCGGTCAGCACATGGCCCGCCATCGCCTTGATCACCGAAGGCGGCGCCGTCATCACATCGGCCCCAATCAGCGCGCATTGCGTGACATGGTTGGCGGTGCGGATCGACGCGGCCAGAATCTGCGTGTCAAAACCGTAGTTGTCATAGATCTGACGGATGTCGCCGATCAGTTCCAGCCCGTCCAGGTTGATGTCATCCAGACGCCCGATGAAGGGGCTGATGAAGGTCGCCCCCGCCTTGGCTGCCAGCAGCGCCTGATTTGCGCTGAAGCACAGGGTCACGTTCACCATGAAGCCTTCGCTCGAAAGCACCTTGCAGGTCTTCAATCCGTCCCAGGTCAGCGGCACCTTGACGGCGATGTTCTCGGCGATCTCGGCCAGCTTGCGGCCTTCGGCGATCATGTCATCGGCCTTGAGCGCCACGACTTCGGCCGACACCGGGCCCGAAACGATGCCGCAGATCTCTTTGGTCACTTCCAGAATGTCCCGGCCGGACTTCAGGATCAGCGAGGGGTTGGTGGTCACACCATCCACCATGCCAAGGTCGTTCAACTCGGCAATCGCCTCGACATCGGCGGTGTCTACGAAAAATCTCATGGGGCGCGTCCTTCGATGGGTTGCGAGGGGTTCACCGGGGGTTTACCCCATCAGCACACAGAACGAAAGACAGCGGATGGCGCCTACAGTCACAGATCGGACCTTTGCCGCAGGCGAGACGGTGGGCGTGCTGATCACCGAGTCGCTGGGCCGCTCGGGTCTGGGCCTGCTGGATTACCGCGCGCCCGAGGGCGGCTGCGGGTCGGGCGATTTTGTCGAGGTGCCGCTTGGCCCGCGCAAGGTGCTTGGCGTGGTCTGGGGCGCGGGCGAAGGCAGCTATGACGCCGCCAAGCTGCGCAGCATTGCCCGCGTGCTTGACGCGCGCCCGATGCGGGCCGAGTTGCGCGCCTTTCTCGCCCGCGCTGCCGATTACACCCTGACCCCCCTGCCCGCGATGCTGCGCTTGGCCACCCGCGCCCCGGGGCTGATGTCGGGGGCGGCGACCCGCCGGGTCTATCGCCTTGCCGGGCCGGTGCCGAACCAGCTTACCGATGCGCGCTTTCGAGTGATCGAGGCCTTGCGCGATTACGGCGGCGCATCGGTCACGCTGTCAGAACTGACGGAAGCCGCAGGCTGCACCGCTTCGGTGGTCAAGGGCTTGGTCGCCAAAGGCGTGCTGGCCGAAGAAGACGCCCCCAAGGACACGCCCTATCCGCCCCTGAATGCCCGCACCGAAGGGCGGCTCGCAGGCGATCAGATCACCGCCGGGGATGCGCTGGTGGCGGCGGTGGACAGGGGGGACTATTCCTGCACCCTCCTCAAAGGCGTGACCGGATCGGGCAAGACGGAAGTCTACCTCGAAGCCGTCGCCGAATGCCTGCGCCAAGGACGTCAGGCGCTGGTGCTGTTGCCCGAAATCGCGCTGACCGCCGATTTCCTGACGCGCGTGCAGGCCCGCTTTGGCGCCCGCCCCGCCGAATGGCATTCCGGCGTGACAATGACCGAGCGCCGCCGCCTGTGGCGCATGGTGGCCGAAGGCGGCGCCAGCTTCGTGGTGGGCGCGCGCTCTGCCCTGTTCCTGCCCTTTCAGGATCTTGGCCTGATCGTGGTGGATGAGGAACACGACACCTCCTACAAACAGGAAGAAGGCGTGCTGTACAACGCGCGCGATATGGCGGTGCTGCGCGGGGCGATTGCGGGCTGCCCGGTGGTGCTGGCCTCGGCCACGCCCTCGCTGGAAAGCTGGGCCAATGCGGACGCCGGGAAATATCAGCGCGTGGATCTGGGCGCCCGCTATGGCGCGGCGGAAATGCCCCGGATGCAGGCAATCGACATGCGGGCGGAAACGCTCAGCCCCGATCGCTTCGTCTCCCCCAGCCTCGCCGCCGCCGTCACCGCGCGCGTGGCCAAGGGGGAACAGGCGCTCTTGTTCCTCAATCGGCGTGGCTATGCGCCGATCACGCTGTGCCGCGCCTGCGGCCATCAGGTCGGCTGCGATGACTGTGATGCCCGCATGGTCGAACACCGCTTTCTCAAGCGCCTCGTGTGCCATCAATGCGGCGCCACCAAACCCGTGCCCACCGCCTGCCCTGCCTGCAAGGTGGAAGGCAAGATGGCCGCCGTCGGCCCCGGAGTGGAACGCTTGGCCGAGGAGGTCACCGCCCGCTTCCCCGAGGCGCGGGTGGCCGTGCTGTCCTCCGACCTGTTCGGCTCCGCCCGCGCGCTGAAAGCGCAGATCGAGACCATCGCCGCGGGCGGCGCCGACATCATCATCGGCACGCAGATCGTCGCCAAAGGCCACAACTTCCCCCTGCTCACCCTCGTCGGCGTCATCGACGCCGACCTCGGGTTGCAGGGGTCAGACCTGCGGGCGGCCGAGCGCACCTTTCAACTAATGCGGCAGGTGGCCGGACGCGCAGGACGGGCAGAGTTGCGGGGCACCGCGCTGCTGCAAACCCACCAGCCCGATCACCCGGTGATCCGCGCCATTCTGGGCGGGGATGAAGAAGCCTTCTGGAAAGCCGAAGCCGCCGAGCGCCAATCCGCAGGCGTGCCCCCTTATGGCCGGATGGCGGGAATCATCCTCTCCGGCCCCGATGTGGCACAGGTCTTTGACATCGGCGCCGAACTCGCGCGCCTCGACGCTCCCTTGCGCCGGATCGGCGCGCAGGTCTTTGGCCCGGCCCCCGCCCCCATCGCCCGGGTGCGCGGCCGCCACCGCGTCCGTCTTCTGGTGAAGGCCGACAAGGGCACCGCCTTGCAAGCGGCGCTGAGTGAATGGGTGGCCCAGATCAAGCTGCCCAATACCCTACGCCTCGCCATCGACATCGACCCGCAGAGCTTTTACTGACCCACCCTTGCGCCGAGTGCCACCCGCGGACGCCTCCGGCGGGAGTATTTCAGAAAGGTGCAAATGACAAAGCGCGCGCCCGATTTGCACCTTTTCCAAATACTCCCCCGCCGGAGGCGTCCGACGGGGACGCAGCGGCGAGGGGGCAGGATCAGCCCAGAACGGTATCGCAGCGCTTGCAAACGCCCGGATGCCTGTGGGTGCCGACATCCGGAAGGATCTGCCAGCAGCGCTGGCATTTCTGTCCTTCGGCCTGCGCAAAGACTACGGCGACACCCGGCACGTCTGGCAGGGTAAAGGCCCCCGCAGGTGCCGATCCGTGCTCGAGCGCGAGCGCCGAGGTGATGGCCACCTGCGCCAGATCCACCCGGTCGAGCGCAGCCTGCACGGCCGGCGCCTCAACATGCACCGTGGGGGCGGCTTCCAGCGAGGAACCGATCACCTTGGCGGTGCGCTGCACCTCGAGGGCGGCGGTGACCACACGGCGCACCTGCCGGACCTGCGCCCATTTTGCGCCAAGCGCCTCGTTGCGCCAAGCCGCCGGGGTCTCGGGAATATCGGTCAGGTGAACCGAAGACTCGTCGCCCGGGAAACGCTCGAGCCAGACCTCTTCCATCGTGAACACCAGGATCGGTGCGAGCCAAGTGGTCAGGCGGTGATAGAGCAGATCCAGCACCGTGCGCGCGGCGCGGCGGGTCACGGCTTCGGGCGCGTCACAATAGAGCGTGTCCTTGATCACGTCGAAATAGAAGGCCGACAGATCGGTGGTCGCGAAGGTAAAGACCTTCTGGAACACGCCTTGGAAATCATAGGCGGCATAGCCTGCCCGCACCTCGGCATCGAGTTCCGCCAGACGGTGCAGCACCCATTGCTCCAGCTCTGGCATCTCTGCCACCGGCAGGCGCTCGGCCTCGGTGAAGCCGTGCAGCGCGCCCAGCATGTAGCGCATGGTGTTGCGCAAGCGGCGGTAGCTGTCGGCCACGCCCTTCAGAATTTCCTTCCCGATCCGCAGGTCCACCGTGTAGTCGGACTGCGCCACCCAAAGCCGCAGGATATCGGCGCCGTATTCGTCGATCACCTGTTGCGGGGCCACGGTATTGCCCAGCGACTTGGACATCTTCATGCCCTTCTCATCCAGCGTGAAGCCATGGGTCAGCACGCCGCGATAGGGGGCGCGGCCCTTGGTGCCACAGGCTTGCAGCATGGACGAATGGAACCAGCCACGGTGCTGATCGGTTCCTTCGAGATAAAGATCGGCGATCCCGTCCTCGGCCCCATCGGCGCGGTCGCGCAGCACGAAAGCATGGGTGGAGCCGGAATCGAACCAGACATCCAGCACATCGAACACCTGATCATAGTCAGCCGGATCGACCAGCCCTTCCAGCATCCGCTCTTTGAAGCCCTCCACATACCAGACATCCGCGCCTTCGGCCTCGAAGGCGGCGGTGATGCGGGCATTCACTTCGGCGTTGCGCAGCAGGAAATCGGGCGCATCGGGGCGCGCGCCTTTCTTGACGAAACAGGTCAGTGGCACACCCCAGGCACGCTGACGCGACAGCACCCAATCGGGGCGCGCCGAGATCATCGAATGCAGCCGGTTGCGCCCGGTTTGCGGGGTCCAGGTCACCAGCTCGGAGATCGAGGTGAGCGCGCGCGCGCGGATCGTGTCGCCATGCGCGCCCATGCCATCCTCCAGCGGCTTGTCGATGGCGACAAACCACTGCGGGGTGTTGCGATAGATCACCGGCGCTTTCGACCGCCAGGAATGCGGGTAGCTGTGCTTGAGCTTGCCCTTGGCAAAAAGCGCCCCGGCCCCGGCCAAGGCCTTGATGTTGGACACGTTCGCCGGGCCTTCCTTGCCATCGGGCAGGATGATGTGCTGGCCTGCGAACAGCGGCAGATCGGCGCGATAGCTGCCATCGGCCTCGACGTTATAGGTCATCTTCAGGCCGAACTTGACGCCCATCTGGTAGTCGTCATCGCCATGGCTGGGCGCGGTATGCACAAAGCCGGTGCCCGCGTCATCGGTGACATGCTCGCCCGGCAGCATCGGCACATCGTAATCCCACTCGCCCGCACCGCCTTCGATGCCGCGATAGGGGTGGGCGCAGATCAGTGCCGCCAGATCATCGGCCGACACGTCGCACAACCGGCGCAGCATATCAGGCCCTGCCAGCTTGGCTTGGGCAAACACCGCCTCAGCCAGCTTGTCGGCCAAGATCACGCGCTGACCGATGGTCGCGGTGCTTTCGGCAGGGCGACCGATCACCTCATAAAGGCCATAGCCGATGCCGGGGCCAAAGCTGATCGCGCGGTTCTGCGGGATGGTCCAAGGCGTGGTGGTCCAGATCACCACATCGGTCGGCGTCTTGGTGAACAGCGCATCGCCTGCGACCACCCGGAAGCGCACCCAGACCTGATGGCTGGTATGGTCATGATATTCCACCTCGGCCTCGGCCAAAGCGGTTTTCTCCACCGGCGACCACATCACGGGTTTCGACCCCTGATAGAGCGCGCCGTTCATCACGAACTTCATGAACTCATCCGCGATCACCGCCTCGGCGTGGTAATCCATGGTGAGATAAGGCTTGTCCCATTTGCCGGTGATGCCAAGGCGCTTGAACTCGGCGCGCTGTACGTCGATCCAGCCTTCGGCGAACTTGCGGCATTCCTGACGGAAATCGACGATGTTCACCTCGTCCTTGTCCAAGCCCTTGGCGCGGTATTGTTCTTCGATCTTCCACTCGATCGGCAGACCATGACAATCCCAGCCCGGCACATAGCGGGCATCCTTGCCCATCATCTGCTGGCTGCGCACCACCATATCCTTCAGCACCTTGTTCAGCGCGTGCCCGATGTGCAGGTGCCCGTTCGCATAAGGAGGGCCATCATGCAGCACGAACGGCGCGCGCGCGCGGCCCGTCTCGCGCAGGCGGTCATAGACTCCCAGCCGCTCCCAGCGGGCCAGCCAGTCCGGCTCACGCGCAGGCAGTCCGGCGCGCATCGCAAAGCTCGTTTCCGGCAGGAACACCGTATCGCGGTAATCGGGCGCGGTGGTGTCAGGGGCAGAAGTATTGGTGGTGTCGGCGCACATCGGCGAATTCCTTGGAAGGGGGTATGGAGTCAGCGGCCCCATCGGGCCGCGCGCAAGGCAGAACGCATCCCGGACGCTTCAACGAAACCGTCAAAACGCCGGGCGACTAATTCGCGCTATGATCCGGGTCATCCACATGAGGCGCCTTATACGCGGCAGAATGTCGGTGGTCCAGATCACCCTGCGCAGTTGTGCTCCATCCAAGGTCAACGCCGGGCCGCCCAAGACCAAAGCGCCACTGGACCCTGCGCCGCGCGCGGCCTATCCTTGGCCCAAGCAAGGGGACGCGCATGAAAGAACCATCCGTAAATGTGCTGGGCGGCAGGTTGGAGCCGTGCTCGACCGATCCCGTCACCGGATTTTTCCGCAACGGCTGCTGCGACACCGGCCCGATGGACCGGGGGCTGCACACGGTGTGCGCGGTGATGACGGCCGAGTTCCTCGCGTTTTCCAAATACCTCGGCAATGATCTCTCCACGCCGCGCCCCGAATATGGCTTTGCGGGGCTCAAGCCCGGGGATCGCTGGTGCCTTTGCGCGGGCCGCTTTTTGCAGGCGCATGAAGAAGGTGCCGCGCCTCAGGTTCATCTGAACGCCACCCATCAGATCACCCTTCAGGTGGTCCCGCTGGAGGTGCTTGCCCAATACGCGGCCCCCGCGCCGCGCTGATCCGCACCAGCGCCGCATGATCCCGCCCCGCTTTCCGATCACCGCCGATCAGATCAACGCCACGCTGGCCGAGTTTTACGCCTGCGTGCGCGCCCATCCCGGCCTTGGCCCTGTCTTTGCCCGCCATGTCACCGACTGGCCCGCGCATGAAGAAAAGATCGCCCGCTTCTGGCGCAACGCGATCTTGTTCGAGCGCAGCTATGACGGCAACCCCATGGCCGTGCATATGGCGGCAGGCGATGTGCGGGCGCCGATGTTCGGCGTGTGGCTGGGCCTCTTCGATTCGGTCCTGCGCCGCACCCTGCCCGAGCAGACCGCCGCCGCTTGGTCGGCGCTTGCGCATCGCATCGGGCGCGGGATGCACATCGCCATTCAGGATCGTGACACGCCCACAGGCCCGCCCCGGCTTGGCTAGGCCGCGTCCGGGGCTTTGGCCGCCTGCCGCACCGCGCCATCGTCCCGCATCAGATCCTCGATGAACAGGCTCAGCAACTGCGGCCGCCCCGTCACCCCGGCCTTGCGGTAGATCGCATTGGTCTGCGCCTTGATCGTGCCTTCACTGGTGCCGCGCAAACCTGCGATCTCGGCCGTGCTCATGCCCTTGATCGAGAACAACGCCACATCGCGCTCTGCGGGGGTCAGGCCCCAATCGTCAAACCGTTCGGAAAGTAGGTCCATGAACGCGCCGGAAGCCCGCCGCAGCCGCGCCTCGGCCCGCGCCCGGTCGCGGAAACTGCGCCGCAGCACCAGTGCGCCCAAGATCAGGCCCAAGATCAGCCCCAAGGCCGCGCCGATCTCCAGCAATTCGCGCAATTCCCACGCCAGCGGCGTGCTGCGCAGCCCCAAAAGCGAAGACAGGATGTCCGAGACAAAGAAAAACGCGCACAGGGCCTGCACCACGAACAGCGCAAGGATCGCAACCCGCCGCATCACCCGCGCTCCTCAGCGGCAGGATCAATCGTCATCATCCGACCCACCGCCCTTGCCGCTGTTGTCCTCGCCGTCGCTCCCGCCAGAGCTGTCGTCGTCGTCCTCGTCTTCCTCTTCGTCCTCGTCATCGTCTCCGCCGCGCCCCCGGCCCCGGCCCCGACCGCTGTCATCCGCCTCGGCGTCACGGATCAGCCCGCCACTGCGGCCGCCGCCCGAGGCAGGGATCCACAGATCGCGCAAAATCTCGCCCGTGCGCGGGTTCAGGATGATCTCGCGCCGTCCGGTTCCGCTGTCGGCCAGTATGCGGGTGCGACCCAACAGGGTGCGCTCCACCTGAATCGCGCCAAAGCCCTGATCCTGCAACTGTTCCAGCACATGTTCGGTAAAGTCTTTCGCAAAGGCAGGATGCCCCATCAAGGCCACCGCCAAAACAAGCCCCAAAAGGCTGCGACGCTGCATAACTTCCTTTCCGGCCAGCACAGGCGCGGCTTCGTTGCGCAAAGGCACTATCCTACAAGGCGGATGCCCCGGCAAGAGCGGGGCATCCCTTCCGCATGGCGCGCGCGGTCAATCCTCCCCGTCGCGGTCATCATCATCATCGTCACGGTCATCGTCATCATCGTCACGGTCATCATCGTCACCGTCATCATCATCGTCACGGTCATCATCGTCACGGTCATCGTCGTCCCGGTCGCCACCGCGGTCATCTCCCGGCGCGTCATCGCTGCCCCGGCCCCGGCGCCCGTTGTCATCGTCATCCTCCGAAGCGGAACCGCCCCGCACGAAATCACGGTTGCGGTCGCGGATGCTCACGCCGGGCGTGGTGGTCTCCCCCGGCCGCACCGTCTCTTGCTCGCGCTTGAGCACCGCGCCAGTAGCGCGGTCCAGCACCAGTTCCAGTTTTTCGGTGCCACGGATCGCCTCTACCTTCATCTGCGACAGGCCCCGCTTCACTTCGACGCGCGAATAGCCCGCCGCCTGCAAATCCGCGATCGCCTGTTCGGCGGTCAGGGCAAAGCCCGTCCCCGCTGGCAGCATCAACCCCAGCACCAGCACACCAACCTTCAGTGTCATGATCTTTCTCCGAATGCGGCCCGTCCCAAGGTCGCCCTTGATCCGGCCTTCATCGCTCCCATCGGCGACAGGCTCAGCAAAACGCAGGCCGCGGCCCGCTGCCATGCACCGGCGGTTTAATCCGGCCCGCCTCGGCCTCTGGTTTGCGCGCCTAAACCAAGGTTTATGGCCCTTGCGCAAAGAAAACCCCCGCCAGCAGGACGCGGGCGCGGGCAAAGGCCATCCGGCAGAGCGAAAGCTCAGACCTTCATGTCAAATCCCAGATGCTTGGCCACCGTGAAGATGTCCTTGTCGCCACGGCCACACATGTTCATCACGATGATATGGTCTTTCGGCAAGGTCGGCGCGATCTTCATCACATGGGCAAGCGCATGGCTCGGCTCCAGCGCAGGGATGATTCCCTCCAGCTTGCACGACAGTTGAAACGCCTCCAGCGCCTCGGCATCGGTGATGCTCACATATTCCGCGCGGCCCACGTCATGCAGCCAAGCGTGTTCCGGCCCGATCCCCGGATAATCAAGCCCCGCGCTGATGCTGAAGCCTTCCAGAATCTGCCCGTCCTCGTCCTGAAGCAGATAGGTGCGGTTGCCATGCAGCACGCCCGGACGACCGCCGGTCAGGCTGGCGCAATGCTGCATCCGGTCATCCACACCCTTGCCGCCTGCTTCAACGCCGATGATCTTCACCGAAGGATCGTCAAGGAAGGGATGGAACAGCCCCATTGCATTCGACCCGCCGCCAATCGCCGCGATGATGGTGTCGGGCAGCCGCCCTTCGCCTTCCTGCTCGGCCAGCTGCCAGCGCACTTCCTTGCCGATGATCGACTGGAAATCGCGCACCATCGCCGGATAGGGCGCAGGCCCGGCCACCGTGCCGATGCAATAAAAGGTGTCGCGCACATTCGTCACCCAGTCGCGCAGCGCATCGTTCATCGCATCCTTCAGCGTGCCGCGCCCCGATGTCACCGGCACCACCTCGGCCCCCAAAAGCCGCATGCGGAACACGTTCGGCGCTTGGCGCTCCACATCATGCGCGCCCATATAGACCACGCATTTCAGCCCGAACTTGGCGCAGACAGTCGCGGTGGCCACCCCATGCTGCCCGGCCCCGGTCTCGGCGATGATCCGCGTCTTGCCCATGCGCCGCGCCAGAATGATCTGCCCCAGCACATTGTTGATCTTATGCGCGCCCGTGTGGTTCAGCTCGTCGCGCTTCAGATAGATCTTGGCCCCGCCCAGATGCTGGGTCAGCCGCTCGGCATAATACAAGGGCGACGGGCGCCCCACATAATGCTTCCACAGATCATCCATCTCGGCCCAGAACGCCGGGTCGGTCTTGGCGAACTCATAGCGCTCTTCCAGCTCAAGGATCAGCGGCATCAGCGTTTCCGAGACAAAGCGCCCGCCAAAGATGCCAAAACGCCCGGCCTCATCTGGCCCGGTCATAAAGCTGTTGATTCCGTCCTCGGCCATGGTCCGCCTCCTGATATGTCTGCGATTACCTAGCGCGCCCATGCCACGCGGTAAAGCCGCGCCACAGCTTCGTCATAACGGTTTCGTTATCACCCGGGCTGAAACTCGAGGTGGCTGGCAAACGTATCCATTGCGCATCGGCCGCTAAGGCCATGATTTTTGTATAAGATGGAGTGACACCATGACGCGTATTCTTGCAACTCTTCTCGCCACAGCCGCATTCACCGCGCCCGCTTTCGCGCAAACCGCTCTGGGCCTTGCTGGCGACAAGACGCTGGTGATGATCGACCCCGCCACCGCTGCCGTGACCGGCACTGTCGAGGTGCAAGGCGTCAACAAGCTGCACGGGATCGATTATCGTCCCGGCACCATGACCGTCATCGGTGTCACCGATGAACAGGCCATCGTCACCATCGATCCGATGACCGGCGAAACCACGCCGCTGTCCACCATGAACACCAAGATGGAAATCGCCGATGGCGCTCCGGTCATCGTCGACGTGAATCCGGCGGCAGATCGGCTGCGCTTCATGTCGGGCACCACCAACCACCGCATCAACATGGACACCGGCGAAGTCACGGTGGACGGCGACCTTGCGTGGGAGGCCGGTGATGCGAATGCCAATGCAGGCCTGATGGTCGGCGCGACCGCCTATAGCAACAGCTTCGGCAAACCCGAAAACACCGCGATGTATAACATCGACACTGGGCTTTCGGGCCTGCTGCAACAGACCGCCCCGAACGATGGCACCAATGCCAGCATCGGCATGCTGGGCGCCACGGTCGAAGGCCCGGTCGCCTTCGACATCGCCACCACCGAAGACGGCACCAACACGGCATGGCTGGTCGCCAATGGCGCCCTGCACACAGTGGACCTCGCCACCGGCGCCGTGACCCAGTCGTGGGACATCACCGGCACCGAAGAGGTGCTGCGCGACCTGACGATCCTGCCCGCTATGTAAGCCCCCCGGGTCGGCATCGCTTCAGTGAGAAAGGGGGGCGCAAGCCCCCCTTTCTTGTTGCTGCGGCACCCGCTGGTGCCAAGCCCCACAGGTTCAGCGCAAAATGGGCACGGCTGGCGCGCGTGTCGCCGCCACAAAGGCCGCGATCTTCGCCGCATCCTTCACCCCCGGCGACAGCTCCACCCCCGAGGACACGTCAACCTGACGCGCATTCGTCAGCCGGATGGCCTCCGCCACATTCCCGGCGGTCAGCCCGCCTGCCAACATCCACGGCCGCAACCAGCGCCGCTGCGCCACCAGCCGCCAGTCGAACGACAGGCCATTGCCTCCGGGCAGAGCGGCCGTCTTCGGGGGTTTGGCATCCACCAGAATCTGATCCGCCGCCAAAGAATATTCCAGCACCGCCGCAAGATCGCCCTCATCCGCCACGCCGACCGCCTTCATCACCGGCAAGCCATAGCGCGCGCGCACCTCGGCCACACGCTCGGGCGACTCGTGCCCATGTAATTGCAGCATATCCAAAGGCATCGCCTCGATGATCGCGTCCAGCGCCGCATCATCGGCATCCACCACCAGCGCCACCTTGGCCAAGCCCACCGGGGCCGCCAAGGCCAGCGCGCGCGCCTGCGCAAGGGTCACATGGCGCGGGCTTTTGGGAAAGAACACAAAGCCCGCATAGGCCGCCCCTGCCGCCGCCACGGCAGCCACATCCGCCACGGTCCGCAGACCGCAGATCTTGACCCTGATCTCTGCCATGCCCGTCAGCCCGCCTTGCGCTGATCCAGCAAGGCCAGCACATCATCCTGCGCTTCGGGCTTGGTGTCGCGCATCACGGCCAATTCCCGCTCCAGCTTGGAAACCTCACGCGCCTTGGTGGACGCATAAGCACGGTGCTTGTGCTCGCGGAACCATTCCCAGACGAAACCGATCAACACCCCGGCCAGAATGCTGGCAAAGATCACCACGTAAAGCGGCAGATCCACCTGCCAGCCAAAGCCCGAAAACGTCGCCAGATCGTCCGGCAAGGCCCGCAGCGTCACCACGCCCCGGTTGGCCAAGGCCAAGGTCAACAGGCTGATGGCCAGCACAGCCAAAAGCACATAGCGCAGATAACGGATCATCAAACCACTCCCGGAAACTCAGTCCCGAATATCGGCGCTGGAGGCGTCAGGTGCAAGTCCTGTCGGCCCCTGCCCTGCCCAAGCCTTCCGCTTTGGCCCTTCAGCTCTTGCCGTTCAGCCGATCGCGCAACAGCTTGCCGGTCTTGAAGAAGGGCACCTTCTTGTCCTCAACCTCGACCGCCTCCCCGGTGCGCGGGTTGCGCCCGGTGCGTGCGTCGCGCGACTTGACCGAAAAGGCCCCAAAGCCGCGCAACTCCACCCGATCCCCCTTGGCCAGCGCCTCGATGATCTCTTCGAACACCGTGTTCACGATGCGCTCGACATGGCGTTGTGTCAGATGCGGGTTCTCATCCGCGATTTTCTGGATCAGTTCCGAACGGATCATCCGAAGTGTCCCCCCTGCGATCGGTCCGCGATCTGCCTGCGCAAATGCCGCCGCCGCTGTGATTATTCTGCACCGACTATAGGCAAATAATTCGGCGCCACACAAACGAAAAGGCTGGAATCCCCGTAAGATACAAAAAGGCCCCGCCTTTCGGCGGGGCCTTTCCTCAACAATCGAGGCCAAAGCCTCAGTTCTTGTCGCCTTTCAGTGCCGCGCCAAGGATATCGCCCAGCGATGCACCCGAATCGGACGAGCCATACTGCTCAACCGCTTCTTTCTCTTCGGCGATCTCGCGTGCCTTGATCGACAGGCCCATGCGACGGGTCTTGGCGTCGATATTGGTCACGCGCACGTCAACCTTGTCGCCCACCGAGAACCGCTCGGGGCGCTGGTCGCCACGGTCGCGGCTCAGGTCGCTGCGGCGGATGAACGACTTAGCGCCGTTGTATTCCACCTCGACGCCGCCCTCTTCGATCGCGGTCACTTCAACCGTGATCACCGAGCCGCGCTTCACGCCATCCACCGCATCGGTGAAGGTGTCTTCGCCCAAAGCCTTGATCGACAGTGAGATACGCTCTTTCTCGACGTCAACTTCCGAAACGGCGGCCTTGACGGTGTCGCCCTTGCGATAGTTGGCAATCGCGTCTTCGCCGCGCTGATCCCACGACAGGTCGGACAGGTGAACCATGCCGTCGATGTCGTTTTCCAGACCGATGAACAGACCGAATTCGGTGATGTTCTTGACTTCGCCTTCGATGGTCGAACCCACCGGGTTGTTCTCGGCGAACACTTCCCACGGGTTGCGCTGGGTCTGCTTGAGCCCCAAGGACACGCGGCGCTTGGCGGAGTCGATCTCCAGCACCATGACGTCCACTTCCTGGCTGGTCGAAACGATCTTGCCGGGGTGCACGTTCTTCTTGGTCCACGACATTTCCGACACGTGAACCAGACCTTCGACACCGGCTTCCAGCTCGACGAATGCGCCGTAATCGGTGATGTTGGTCACGCGGCCCTTGTGGACCGAACCCAGCGGATAGGCGCGCTCGACAGCATCCCACGGATCTTCTTGCAGCTGCTTCATGCCCAAGGAAATACGGTGGGTTTCCTTGTTGATCTTGATGACCTGCACCTTGACAGTCTCACCAATGGCAAGGATTTCCGACGGGTGGTTGACGCGACGCCAAGCCATGTCGGTCACGTGCAGCAGGCCGTCAACGCCGCCCAGATCCACGAACGCACCGTATTCGGTGATGTTCTTGACCACGCCATCCACGGTCTGACCTTCGGTCAGGTTGCCGATGACTTCGGCGCGCTGTTCGGCACGCGATTCTTCCAGAATGGCGCGACGCGACACAACGATGTTGCCACGGCGACGGTCCATCTTCAGAATCTGGAACGGCTGCTTCAAGCCCATCAGCGGGCCAGCGTCACGCACCGGGCGCACGTCAACCTGGCTGCCGGGCAGGAAGGCCACAGCGCCACCCAGATCCACGGTAAAGCCACCTTTGACACGGCCAAAGATCGCGCCATCGACGCGGGTTTCGGCGGCATAGGCCTTTTCCAGACGGTCCCAAGCTTCTTCGCGCTTGGCTTTCTCACGGCTGATCTGGGCTTCCCCGCGCGCATTCTCCACGCGGTCCAGATAAACCTCGACTTCGTCGCCGACGTTGATGTCGGGCTGCTCGCCGGGGTTTGCGAATTCTTTCAGATCGATGCGGCCTTCCATCTTGTAGCCGACGTCGATGATGGCTTGGCCTGCTTCAATCGCGATGACCTTGCCTTTGACAACCGAACCTTCTTCGGGGGTGTCAATCTCGAAGCTCTCTTTCAGAAGGGCTTCAAAGTCTTCCATGGTAGCTTTAGCGCACATATGCAGTTTGTCCTTTTTCGTGGTTTTCTGGCCATGCGGTTGGCTCCGCCGGTCTTTGATCGCCCCGCTGACCCGACCACAGCCCGCAAAACCGGGCCAGAGATCTCTGGCAGGATGGGGGGCCTATAGCGCCAGAACGCAACAAGAGCAAGCCAAAGCGCGCGTTCAAGCGCCCTTCGCCTCAATCCCCAATCGCGCGGGCGGGAAGCCGGCGGCGGTGAAAATCGCCTCCACCTTGGTGGCAAAATCCGGCGCCCCCAGATTCACGCAGTTGCGCACGAAATACCAATACAAAAACCGCTCATACTCCGGCACCGGCGGCGCCAAGGCCCGCGCAAGGGCGGCGGCAAAGGCCTCTGGCCGCCGCAGCGTGTGCGCCACATGGTGAAAGTCCGACGGCCCGCACAGGATCGCGGGCTTGCGCTGCAAAAAGCCTTCAAGCGCACAGGCCGAATTCACGCTGACCGTCGCCACCGAGGCCGCGATGATGTCATGCACATTGGCCGTGGTCGGCGTCAGCGCCAGCCCCTCGGCCAAAGCCTCTGCAATCACCGCTGCATCATGATCGGGCGCCAGAGGGTGCGGCTTGACCAGCACCTGCCGCCCCCCGGCCCCTTGCGCCACCGCGCGCAGCATCTCCCGCCCCGTCAGATAGGCCAGCCCGTTCTGCTCTGGCTGGCTTCCCTGCAAAAACACCGCAATCGCGCCGGGGGCAAAGCGCGCCTCGGCCTCCTCTTGCGCACGCCGCGACCGCCGCTGCAACGTATAGCGCCCCCGCATCCGCTCGAAAAACCCGGCAGCCGCCCGCGCGGGCACCTCCGCCGGGTCGAACACCCGCCCAGCGATGCTGCTCTCGGCCTGCATCCCCAGCGGGTCCAGATGCCAGAAGGGCGGCAGATAGGCGATGGAGGCGTTCAGAACCCCCGCCCCCCGCGCCCGCCCGGAGTCGATGATGTGCAGATCTCCATCGTCATAGGCCGCCGTTTCCCCCGCCTGAAACAGACGCGCGCGCCGATCCGCCACCGCGATCCGCGCGCCCAAAGGCGCGAACACCGCCTCGATCCGCGCAAACAGCCGCAGATGCCGCGTCTCGCGCCAATTCTCCAGATGCCGCGCGGGCAGATGAAAAACGATACCCGCCTGCGTCATGCCACCGCCCTCTTGTCGCTGTGGCAAGATCCGCCATCACCGCGCGCCCTGCAAGACCGATCCCACAGGCCGCACGCCCCCGAAACAGGCGCGCAGGCCCCATGAAAAAGGGTGCGGCCCCCATGGATGCCGCACCCTCTCACAATACGGGGGACCAAAGGCCTCAGGCGACCTCCGAGACCAGCTCCGCCATCGGCTTGCGCACCTTCTTCATGCCCAAAAGCCAGTCGCCGTCCGCCGCGCGATAGCCCAGCGGCAACAGCGTGACAGAGCGCAAACCGCGCGCGCGCAGACCCAGAATCTCATCCACCTTGGCCGGGTCGAACCCTTCCATCGGGGTGGAATCCACCTCTTCAAAAGCCGCCGCCGTCAGCCCGATGCCAAAGGCGATATAGGCCTGACGCGCCGCATGTTCGAAGTTCACCTCGGCGTCGCGCGCCAGCACCATGGTCTTGAGATTGTCGTAATAGCCCGAAACGGCCTCACGCGGAATGCCACGCTCTTCCACCAACTGGTCCACCACCGCGTCAATCCGCGCTTCGGTGTAGTTATCCCATGCCGCGAAGACCAGCACATGGCTGCCATCGGTCACCTGCGCCTGCCCAAAGGCGACCTCGCGCAGCTGCGCCTTGACCTCTGGATTGGTGACCACGATCACCTCGAACGGCTGCAACCCGCTCGAGGTCGGGGCCAGCTGGATGGCCTCCAGAATACGGTCCACCTTGTCTTGGTCGACAGGTTTGGACGGGTCCATTTTCTTGGTGGCATAGCGCCAGTTCAGTTTCTCGTGCAGCATGATGATCCGCCTTGTGCTGTGCGATCCGGGACCCGGATCGGCTCGATTGCGTCATGCCTGCATGTAAGCGAGCGACAGCCGGAACCAAAGTGCAGCGGCGCACAGGCTCTGTTCGATCCGGGCCAAACGCTCGGCAACTCAAAGGAAAAGCGGCTCAGCGCCCCAGTGTCTGCCGGACCAGCGCCACCGCCTCTGCGATGGCCTCCGCGCTGCTCAGCGCGCTGGTGTCGATCACCTGCGCGCCCTCGGCCGCGCGCAAGGGTGCATCGGCCCGCCCCATGTCGCGCGCATCCCGCTCCTGCACCTCAGCCAGCACATCGGCGAGACTGCGCGACGCCGCCGCGCCGCCCAACTCCAGCCAACGGCGCCGTGCCCGCACATCGGCGCTCGCGGTCACAAAAAGCTTCACCTCGGCCTCGGGGCAGATCACGGTGCCAATGTCGCGCCCGTCCAGCACCGCGCCGCCCGGACGCCGGGCAAAGCGGCGCTGAAACGCCAGCAGCGCCGCGCGCACCTCCGGGATCACGGCCACACGGCTGGCCGCTTGCCCCGCCTCCAGCGTGCGCAGATCATCGCGCGCCAGATCCTCGGGCGTAAGGCCTTGCGCGGCCTGCACCGGATCGCCGCCCTTGACCCCCACGGCGCGGTAAAGGGCACCAGTGTCCAGATGCGCAAAGCCAAAAGCCTCGGCCACCGCCCGGCTGATGGTGCCCTTGCCCGCTGCCGCAGGCCCGTCAATCGCCACGGTAAAGATCATGCTCCAGCCTTCCTGTCTCAAAAACCCCAACGCCGCGCAGCCCCAAGGCGCCTCCGGCGGGAGTATTTAAGAAAGGTGCAAAGCCCAAGAGAGATCCCCGATTTGCACCTTTTTCAAATACTCCCGCCGGAGGCATCCGACCGCAGCCCGAGGCGCGGCCTTACAGGTTTTGCGCCGCGCCGCGCCGGATCGACGCCCCAAGGCCGTTCATCAGCCCTTCGAAGATCGGGAAGGATGTCACAATGGGCGAGGCATCATCGACCGAGATCGGCGCCTTGGAGGCCATGCCCGCCACAAGGAAGGACATGGCAATCCGGTGGTCCAGATGGGTGGCGCAGGTGGCGCCGCCCGGCATGCCGCCCGCCCCCAAGCCATGGACGATCAGCGTGTCCTCGTCTTCCTCGATCCGCACACCGCAGGCCTCCAGCCCGCGCGCCATCGCATCGATGCGGTCGGATTCCTTCACCCGCAACTCCTTGACGCCGCGCATCACCGTGCGCCCGCTGGCAAAGGCCGCGACCACCGACAGGATCGGGTATTCGTCGATCATGCTCGGCGCGCGCTCGGGCGGCACCTCAATTCCCTTCATATTGTCCGAAAACCGCACGCGCAGATCCGCCACCGGCTCGCCGCCTTCGGTGCGCGGGTTCTGGAACTCGATCTCCGCCCCCATTTCGGACAGCGTGAGATACAGCCCGTTGCGCGTCAGGTTCTGGCTCACCCCCGGCACCAGAATGTCGGAGCCTTCCACGATCAGCGCCGCACAGGTCGGAAACGCGGCCGAGCTTGGGTCGCGTGGCACCGCCACCGTTTGCGGGCGCAATTCCGGGCGACCTTGCAGCGTGATGACATGGCCTTCGCTGGTCTTTTCCACCGAAAGCTCAGCGCCAAAGCCCAAGAGCATCCGCTCCGAATGGTCGCGCGTCGGCTCGCGCTCGATCACCACCGTCTCACCCGGTGCGTTCAGACCCGCCAAGAGCACCGCCGATTTCACCTGCGCCGAGGCCACGGGCAGCGCATAGCGCACCGGCACCGGATTCGCCGCACCCACCACCGTCATCGGCAAGCGCCCGCCCTTGCGGCCATAGGCCTCTGCCCCGAACAGGCTCAGCGGATCGGTCACCCGCCCCATCGGGCGCTTGCGCAAGGAGGCATCTCCCGTGAAGGTCGCCGTCATCGCCGTGGTGGCCATCGTGCCCATGATCAGCCGCACGCCGGTGCCCGAATTGCCGCAATCGATCACATCGGCGGGTTCCGAAAACCCGCCCACGCCCACGCCATGCACCGACCATGCCCCCGGGCCGTGCTGTGTCACCTCTGCCCCGAAGGCGCGCATCGCGCGGGCGGTGTCCAGCACATCCTGCCCTTCCAGCAGCCCGGTGATCCGGGTCTCGCCCACCGCCATCGCGCCAAAGATCAGCGCCCGGTGTGAAATCGACTTGTCGCCCGGCACCGCGGCGGTGCCCTTCAGCGGTCCGCTTTTCGCAGAGGTCATCGGTTGCGCATCGCCATGGCCGGACATCATCTTCTCCCGAATGTGAACGCCCGCCTGATAGCGCAAGCAGGGACTGCGGTCCATGGGGGGTTGATGTGCGCGCGCCATGCCGCATATCGACGGCCATGCACCGTCGCACCATTCTCAAAGGAACCGCCCTTCTCGCCGCCCTCGGGGTCGGCGGGGGCGCTGCTGCCATGGCCCTCACGTCACCTCGCAACCGCTATTACAGCGGCCCGGTCTCGGATCACTTTGACGGGGTGAGGTTTTTCAACCCCGGCGGCACCGCCCCGCGCGGGTTTTCCGACCTGTTGAAATGGCAATTCGGCGGCACCCGCCAAAGCTGGCCCGAACAGGTGCCCGTCACCCCGGCGCGCCCTGCCGCGCAGGTGGCAGACATGACCATCACCATGGTCGGCCATGCCAGCCTGCTGATTCAGATGGCGGGCCTGAACCTGCTCACCGATCCGGTCTGGTCCGACCGCGCGAGCCCCCTCGCCTTTGCCGGGCCCAAACGGGTGGCGGCCCCCGGCATCGCCTTTGCCGATCTGCCGCGCATCGATGCGGTGCTGATCAGCCACAATCACTACGATCATCTGGATCTGGCCACCCTCGCCAGCCTGCACGCCGCCCATGCGCCGCAGATCCTCACGCCGCTGGGCAATGATGCGATCATCCGCGACGCCCTGCCCGAGGCCCGGATCACCACGCGCGACTGGGGCCAATCGGCCCCGCTCGGCCCGCTGACCCTGCATTTCGAGCCCTGCCATCATTGGTCGGCGCGCGGCACGCGCGACCGCTCCATGGCCCTTTGGGCCGCCTTTGTGATCGAAGGCCCCCCCGGCCGTGTGCTGCACATCGGCGACACCGGCTTTGACCAAGGCCGCCCTTACCGCGATCTCGCGGCAAAGCATGGGCCCATCCGCGCCGCCATCCTGCCGATCGGCGCCTATGAGCCGCGCTGGTTCATGCAAGGCCAGCATCAGAACCCCGCCGAAGCGGTCGAAGGTTTTGTGATGTCGGGTGCGGCCCATGCCATCGGCCACCATTGGGGCACGTTCCAGCTGACCGATGAGGCGCGGGACGCGCCGCTTCTGGCGCTCGACACAGCACTTGCGGCCAAGGGCATCGCGCCCGCGCGCTTTCGCCCCCTCGCCCCGGGTGAGGCTTGGGCGATTCCGCCGCTTTAGGCGGCGCGGCGGAAGGTCAGGTAATGCGGCGCGCGCCCCTCGCGCAGCGCCTTTTGCTCATAGCGGGTGGACAGCCAATCCTCCCATGCCCCGCCCTCTCCGGCCTGATGCTCCAGCACGAAGCCCGCGTGTGGCACCTCTTCCAGCGTCTGGCGCACATAATCGGGGATATCCGTCGCCACCCGGAACTCGGCCCCCGGCTTCATCACGCGGGCCAGCAGCGCCAGATAGCCCGGCGTCACAAAGCGGCGGCGGTGGTGGCGCGCCTTGGGCCAAGGGTCGGGATAGTTCAGGAAAACCTTGTCCACACTGGCCGCAGGCAGCACATCGAACAGATCGCGCACATCCCCCGGATGGATCGCCAGATTGCGCACCCCCGCCGCGCGGATCTTGCCCAAAAGCATGGCAACCCCGTTCACAAAGGGCTCGCAGCCGATGATCCCCACCTCCGGGTAACGTGCGGCCATATGCACCAGATGCTCGCCGCCGCCAAAGCCCACCTCCACCCACAAGGGGCGGGCGCCGGGAAACACCGCCAGATCCAGCGGCGCGCGGCTTGGGTTGTCCTCGACCGTCACCCCCGGCAGTCGCAGGGTTTCCAGATCATGGGCCAGATAGTCCTTCTGGCTCGCGCGCAGCGTCTTGCCATGCACCCGGCCATAGAAATTGCGGCGTTCTGTCTGGTCTGACATGCGGCTTCATCCTGTTTGCGAACTCTGGCGCGCCTAGTGTCAGGCCGGACCCCTGCGGTCAAGACATAGCCGGCCCGCAAACTTCCGCCCGCGCCAAACCCTGCCCGGCGCGGGCGGCTTGGCTCACACCGCCTTCTTCAAGGCCTCGACCAGATCGGTCCGCTCCCAGCTAAAGCCGCCATCGGCCTCGGGCGCGCGCCCGAAATGGCCATAGGCGCTGGTGCGGGCGTAGATCGGGCGGTTCAGGTTCAAATGGGTGCGGATGCCGCGCGGGGTCAGATCCATGCAGGCCGCAACAGCGCGTTCGATCTGCGCCGCGTCCACTTCACCAGTGCCATGAGTATCCACATAGATCGACAGCGGCTCGGCCACGCCAATCGCATAAGACACCTGCAGCGTGCAGCGATCGGCCAACCCCGCCGCCACCACGTTCTTGGCCAGATAGCGCGCGGCATAGGCCGCCGAACGGTCCACCTTTGTCGGGTCCTTGCCCGAGAAAGCACCGCCCCCATGCGGCGCCGCCCCGCCATAGGTGTCCACAATGATCTTGCGCCCGGTCAGGCCCGCATCGCCATCCGGCCCGCCAATCACGAAAATGCCCGTGGGGTTCACATGCCATTTCGTGGCCTCGGTCAGCCAGCCTTCGGGCAGCACCTGCCGGATATACGGCTCCACGATCGCGCGGATATCGTCTGAGGTCTGGGTCTCCAGCGCGTGCTGCGTCGACAGCACGATCGAGGTCACCTCCACCGGCTTGCCATCCTCATAGCGCAAGGACAGCTGCGATTTCGCATCCGGCCCCAGCGTCGGCTGCTCGCCCGATTTGCGCACTTCCGCCAGACGCCGCAGGATCGCCTGCGCATATTGCAACGGCGCGGGCATCAACTCGGGCGTCTCGCGGCAGGCATAGCCGAACATGATCCCCTGATCACCGGCGCCATCCTTGTCCACACCTTGCGCGATATGCGCCGACTGGCCGTGCAGATAATTGTGCACCGACAAGGTGTTCCAGTGGAACTTGTCCTGCTCGTAACCGATGTCCTTCACACAATCGCGCACGATGCCTTCGACCCGCTCCAGCATGGCATCGGTCGCGGCCTTGCTCGACAACCCCACCTCACCGCCCACCACCACGCGATTGGTGGTGGCAAAGGTTTCACAGGCAACGCGCGCATTGGGCTCTTCCGTCAGAAAGGCATCCAGCACCGCATCCGAGACCCGGTCACAGACCTTGTCAGGATGCCCCTCGGAAACCGATTCCGAGGTGAAAACATAGTTCTTGCGGCTCATTGGGGTCGTGCTCCATTTGTGTGATCCCTGCCACGCCAGGAAGCCGTTGTGACAGTTCAGCCCCGCACCTAGAGCCTGCGCCCCACAGCGTCAAGCGATGCGCGCCCTGCGCCGCCAGCACGCAGCGGCAAAAAGCAGCAAAACCGCCAGAACCGCCGGACCCTCGCCCCAACGGGCATAGGGGGTGATGGCAAGCGCCCCCGGGATCTGCGCCACGTCCAACGCCCCCGCCTCGCCAAAAGGCAGCGCGTCCAGCACCCGCCCGCGCGCATCGATCACCGCCGTGACGCCCGTATTGGCCACCCGGATCAACGGCAAGCCCTGCTCGACCGCGCGCATCCGCGCCTGCTCGAAATGCTGGAACGGCCCGGTCAGCGTGCCAAACCACGCGTCATTGGTGATCTGAAGCATCCAGTCCGGCCGCTCTGGCGCGCCACGCGGGATCTGCGGGAACACCGCCTCATAGCAGATCAGCGGCAAGACCCGCCCCAGATCTGGCCCAAGGTCAAGCACCTGCGGCCCTGTCCCCGCCGAATAGCCATTGCCCACCTGCGCGGCAAAGGCCCCGATGCCGAACCAGTCCTGCAACAGATCGCCCATCGGCATGTATTCGCCAAAGGGCACCAGATGAAACTTGTCATAGGTCGCCACCAGCGCCCCGTCGCCTTCCAGCACCCGCAGCGAATTCCAGCCGCGGTCGCCTTCCACCCGCTGAATGCCAATCGCCACCTTGGCCCCGCCCGAAGCCGCGGTGATGATCGGCGCCACCTCGGGCGAATATTCCAGCAGATAGGGCACCGCCGTTTCGGGCCAGATCGTCAGATCCGCAGGCTGCCCCGCGCGGGTCAGATCCAGTTGCCGCTGAAACAGCACCCGCGCCTGATCCGGGTCCCACTTCAGATGTTGCTCGGCATTGGGTTGCACCAGCCGCAGGCTCGCCATGCGCGCTGCAGCCTCCGGCTGGCCCAACTGCCACAGGCCAAAGCCAAAGCCCGCCGCCAGCCCCGCCGCCGCCAGCGCGATGCCCCAGCCGCGCCAAATGAGCGGCGCAGCCGCCAAGGCCAGCGTCACCACGGTAAGCCCGGTCGCCCCCCACAGCGCCACGCTCTGCACCACCGGCACCCCGTGCCACATATGCCCCACCAGCGCCCAAGGGAATCCGGTCAGAACATAGCCGCGCAAGATCTCCATCCCGGCCAAGGTCGCCGCCAAGGCCACAGGGCGCATGGGAAAGCGCGCGGCCAAGGCCGCCGCGCCCCCCCAGAACAGGCCAAAGCCAAAGGCCATCAGAACCACCGCGAACGGGGCCATCCAGCCGTAAACCCAAGGATCAATGAAGAACGGCGACACGATCCAGGTCAATGAGGCGCCAAAATACCCCGCCCCCACCAGCAGACCGGCCCAGAAAGCCCCGCCTGCCGTCGCGGGCCGGGCCATCCGCGCCAAGGCCCAGACCAGCGCCGGAAACGCCAGATACCACGCCGAAAGTGGCGCCTGCCCCAAGGCAACCGCCACCCCCGCCACAACATTCAGCGTCGCCGCGCGCCAATCCGGCGCTGCGCGAAAGACCCGTCCGCGCCCGATCAAGACGCGGCCTTCTCCAGCATCAGCGGGGCCGGAGCGGGCAATTCGGCCACCGGATCGGGCAGACTGCCCGGCAGGCGCACCCGCAAGCGCTTGATCCGGCGCGGATCGGCGTCCACCACCTCGAACTCGGCCCCGGTTTCATGCGGCACGATCTCGCCGCGCACCGGCACCCGTCCGGTGCGCACAAAGATCAGGCCGCCCAGCGTGTCGATCTCTTCATCGTCCTCGCCATGCCGCAGCTTGAACCCGATCGCGGCCTCGAACTCTTCCAAGGGCGCTGTGGATTGCGCCAGAAAGACTCCCGGCTTTTCTTCCTTCCACAGCAGGCCTTCATCCTCGTCGTGCTCGTCCTCGATCTCCCCGATCACCGTCTCGATCAGATCCTCGATCGTCACCAGCCCGTCGACACCGCCATATTCGTCGATCACCAGCGCCATATGCACCCGCTCGCGCTGCATCTTTTGCAGCAACACACCGATGGGCATTGACGGCGGCGCGTAAAGCAAGGGCCGCAACAGCTTGCGCAGCGAAAACCGCCCCGAGCTGCCAAAGCCGTGCTGCAAGGCCAGATCCTTCAACAGCACAAGCCCTTGCGGATGGTCCAGCGTGCCCTTGTAGACCGGCAGGCGCGAAAAGCCCTGCTCGCGGAACACTTCCACCAATTCGTCACGGCCAATGTCGATGGGCACCGCGGCAATATCCACCTTCGGGATCGCCACATCATCCACCCGCAACCGTCGCAGGTTGCCCAAGCCCGGACTCGATCCGGGACTGCTGGCGGCAATGGGCACAGGCTCTTCCGACCTTCCCCCCGCCGGGCTGTCAGCCCCCGAAAACACCCCCATCAAACGTCCGAACAGACTTCTACTCGGAGGTTGATCTTCGTCAGTCTGCACATCAGACAGCGCGCCATGCGCTGCGATAGACCCGTCGTTGCTACTGCCCATCAGTCCTTTTCCCAAAAAACATCCCAAAAGCGGATGCCGCGTCAATATGGGTCATCAACCCCAAGGGTGGCAAGTATGGCCACCTCCCATTTTTCCATCACTGCGGCATCCGCATCCTCGATGTGATCATAGCCCAGCAGATGTAACAGTCCATGAACAACCAGATGCGTCACATGGTCGGTCAGCGGCTTTCCCGCCGCCGCCGCTTCCCGCGCACAGGTGTCATAGGAAATCGCAATATCGCCCAAAGACCACGGCGCCTCCGCTTCCCCCGTCAAAGGCCGCGCGGGCTCCGCCCCCGGCCCCGGCTCCGCAAGCTCTTCCGAAGGCCAGCTCAGCACATTGGTCGGCGCAGGCTTGCCGCGAAACTCGGCGTTCAGCACCGCAATCCGCGCGTCATCACAGCCCAGCACGCAGAGCGTGAACCCCGCCCGCGGCAGATCCAGCGCCGCCAGCACCGCTTCGGCCGCGCGCAAGGACAAGGGCTCCAGCCCCGCGCCCTCCCAACGGGCATCCTCGATCACGCAATCCACAAGCGGTTCCATCGCTGCGCCCTAGCGCAAGACCGGCGGCCAGACAAGCCGAACAACGGCCAACCCTGTCATCTGTTCACAAATATCCTCGGGGGCCCGGGGGCAGACAGCCCCCGGACATCTCAACCCGCGCAAGCGTCAGGCCTGTGGCGTCTCATCCGCCTCATAGGCTTCGATGATCCGCGCCACCAACGGGTGCCGCACCACATCTTTCGAGGTGAAATAATTGAACGTCACCCCCCGCACCCCTTTTAGAATGCGCTCCGCATCGGCCAAGCCCGAAGGCATGCCGCGCGGCAGGTCCACCTGCGTGCGGTCGCCCGTAATCACCATGCGGCTGCCTTGCCCCAGACGGGTCAGGAACATCTTCATCTGCATGGTGGTCGCGTTCTGCGCCTCGTCCAGCACCACAAAGGCGTTCGACAAGGTCCGCCCGCGCATGAAGGCCAAAGGCGCAATTTCGATGCGCTTTTCCTCCATCAGCTTCTGCACCTGCTTGGCGGGCAGGAAATCATTCAGCGCATCATAAAGCGGCTGCATGTAAGGATCGACCTTCTCCTTCATGTCGCCGGGCAGGAAGCCCAAACGCTCGCCCGCTTCCACCGCCGGACGGCTCAGGATGATCTTTTCCACCGCGCCCGACACCAGCATGGTCACACCCACCGCCACCGCCAGATAGGTCTTGCCCGTGCCCGCAGGTCCGATGCCAAAGCCCAGCTCATGGCTGAACAGATTGGCCACATAGGCCTTCTGCGCCTCGGTGCGCGGCTCCACCGGCTTCTTGCGGGTGCGGATTTCCATGCCGGGGTTGAACAGCTCGATCTGCTCCCCTTCCGGGCTGATCGTCGCCTGCCCCAGCCGCATCGCGCCATCAATGTCGCCCGCGGCCACGGTGCGCCCGGACTCCAGCCGCGCATACAGACTGCGCAGCACCGCCGCCGCCTGATCACGCGCCCCCTTGTCCCCGATCACCGCAAGGCGATTGCCCCGCCGCAGGATATGCACGCCCATCTGATGCTCGACCTGTGCCAGATTGCGGTCAAATTCGCCGCACAGATCAATCAGCAAACGGTTGTCTGGAAATTCAAGAACAGTCTCGATGATGTCCTCGGGTTTGGTCGGGGGGGTCAGCGCGCTGATGCCCAATGAGGTCTCCTTCGGCTAGGGCCTGTATGTATCGTGCGCCGCGTCACAGGATCTGGCAAGCATCGATTTCGTGTCGGTCTCAGTTTATATCCAGCACCTGCACGCAAATGTGACACCTGCCCAAATGCCGGGCATAGCGTTCAACAGGCAAAAGGGGCCACGGTTCCCCGCAGCCCCCCGATTTTTTCCCCTCGGTGCCGCTCAGTTGCTGCGGCGCACCACCGTGCGGATGCCCGGCCCCGGCACATAATCGCGCAGGCCTTCGCTTCCGGTCTGATAATTGCGGATCACGGTCCCCGGGGGATAGTGATCGTTGCAGATCGGCAGGCCCGTGCGCGGGTCAAAGCGCGGGCTGGAATAGCCTTCCACGCCATCATCCATGATCCAGTTCTGGCAGCCATCCGGATCATAGGCAATCGCCGCCTGCCCGTTGCGCAGCACCCCCGAGTCGCGCCCCTTGTCCAGCCCGGTCGCGATCACCGAATCCGGCCCGCGATAAGGCGTCAGGCCATCCCCCGCCACACAGCCGCCCAGTGTCATCACCGCCAAGGCCGCGCCAAGTTTGAATGTCATGTTCATGCTCATCACCACCGGTAGCAAACGACTTCGACGCGCCGATTCTTCTGCATCCCCGCCGCCGACGCATTCGAGGCCACAGGCTGACGCTCGCCAAAGCCGATCTCGCGCTCCACATGCGCGCCCACCGACCGCGCCACATTGGCCACGGCCGCCGCGCGCCGCTCGGACAGGCGCATGTTGTATTCATCCGAAGCCCGGCTGTCGGTATGGCCATAGATGGCATAGCCAAAGGCCCCGGCAGAGCGGAAGAACTGCTGCAACCGCGCCCGCCCCTGCGCGCTCAGCTGCGCCGAATCCGTTGCGAAAAGCTGGTCGGTGTTCTCCACCAAACAGGTGTTGCGCTTCAGACAGACCGGCTTGCCATCCTTCGGGTTGCGGCGCGGCACCATATAGCCTTCCAATCCGCCATCCGCCCACCAGTGCATGCAGCCGTCATCATCGATCCACACACCCCATTCAATCTTTCCGGTGACCTGCGGAGCCCCCTGCGCCAAGGCGGCAGTCGCACCCGACATACCAACCGCGAGCGCCGCTCCCCCAAGGATCATCCGCAATGCTTTGGAAAACCGTTCCACAGCCGCAGCCCCCTTCCCTCATGTGACACTAAACGAGCAGAACAATACGCTCAGGATTGACGTCGAGGAAAAGTGAAGTAAAGCGAAATCTCAGCGATTCAGGGCATTTATCGCGCAACCCTTAGCAGCTCACAGCAAGAGGCGCGCTACATCTTGCGGCATTGTCTTGCGCCCGGCAACACTCCGGGCCCCACCGGATCACTGCGCAGGATTACGAAATTCTGACCGCCGACAGAGAGTTGGCCAGCGAAGCTGTCACACGCACGCGCGCAAGCTCGCCCACGCGCCCGGTCGCATCCGCCACATGCACCGCGTGCAGGTGGTCTGATTTGCCCACCATCTGGCCTGGCTGGCGTCCGGGCTTTTCATACAGCACCGTCACCTCGCGCCCCACCATGGCCTCCTGCCCGGCCCGCTGCTGCTCCAAAATCAGCGCCTGCAAGCGTTGCAACCGCGAATCCGCCACCTCGGCAGGCACCGGAGTCTTTTCTGCCGCCGGGGTGCCCGGCCGCGCGGAGTATTTGAAGGAATAGGATTGCCCGAACCCGACCCGGCGCACCAGATCCAGCGTGTCGTCGAAATCCTCCTCCGTCTCACCGGGGAAGCCCACGATGAAATCCGACGAAAACAGAATGTCCGGCCGCGCCGCGCGAATGCGGTCGATCACCCGGAAATAATCGTCCCGCGTGTGCTTGCGGTTCATCGCCTTGAGGATGCGGTCAGATCCCGACTGCACTGGCAGGTGAAGATAAGGCATCAGCTGCGGCACATCGCCATGCGCGGCAATCAGATCGTCGTCCATATCGTTGGGATGGCTGGTGGTATAGCGGATGCGCTCCAGACCTTCGACCTCTGCCAAGGCCCGGATCAGCCGCCCCAGCGTCCAGTCGCCATCCGCGCCCGCACCATGATAGCCGTTCACATTCTGCCCCAGCAGCGTCACCTCACGTACCCCACGCGCCACCAGATCCCGCGTCTCGCGCAAGATGCGCTCCACCGGGCGGCTGACCTCGGCGCCGCGCGTATAAGGCACCACGCAAAAGGCGCAGAACTTGTCGCAGCCTTCCTGCACCGTCAGAAACGCCGTCGGCCCCCGCAAGGCCTTGCGCTCGGGCAGATGGTCAAACTTGTCCTCGGCCGGGAAATCGGTGTCCACCTGTGGCCCCGTCGCCCGCGCCAGCGCGGGCAGCCGGTGATAGGCCTGCGGACCCACCACGATATCCACCAAGGGCATGCGCCGCTGGATCTCTGCCCCTTCGGCCTGCGCCACGCAGCCCGCCACCCCGATTTTCAGATCCGGTCGCGCATCCTTCAACGGGCGCAAGCGGCCCAGATCGGAAAACAGCTTCTCGCTGGCCTTCTCACGGATGTGGCAGGTGTTGAGCAACACCATATCCGCATCTTCCACCACATCGGTCAGCGTATAGCCCTCTGCGCCCATGGCTTCCGCCATGCGCTCGCTGTCATAGACATTCATCTGACAGCCATAGGTCTTGATGAACAGCTTCTTGGCCTCAGACATGGCATACCCCGGCGTGGAACAGCGCGTGTTCTAGCGCGAACCGCCGCCGGGCGCAACGCAAGCCCGCGTGGCCCGCAAAACCCCACCCCTCCGGCGCAAAATGCGCAAGGCCCGTGGGCACGCTCTTGCAATGCGCCCCCCCATCGCCGACCCTGCGCCCCAACCACAGCGGAGGACCCATGCGCCACGGCGGCCTGACCGAGTTTCTTGCCCGCGCCCCCGCCCTCATCGGCCCGGGCCCGGTCGCGGTGATCCTGGCGGAAGACGGGGTCGAGGTGGAAAGCACCCTGCGCCATCACCAGAACGCGGGCTTTCCCGTGGTGGTCCTGCTCGCGCCTTCGGAAATCGATCTTGACCCCCAGCTCGAAGCCAGCATCCACCGCATCCCTCACGATGTGCACGCCGAAGGCGCGCTCGTGACAGCCGTCAATCGGTTGATCGCGGCGGTGCCCGATGTCTGGCTGTTTTACGGCTACAATGCCGAATACCTGTTCCACCCTTTCTGCGAAACGCGCAACGTGCTGGAACTGCTCGCCTTTCACAGCGAAGAGCGGCGCTGCGCCATGCTCACCTATGTGATCGACCTTTACGCCGGCGATCTGACACGTCACCCCAATGCCGTCTCGCTCGAAGACGCGCATCTCGACAAGTCGGGCTATTACGCGCTTGGCCGCCCCGATCCTGCCAACCACAATCACCCGCGCGAACGCCAACTCGATTTCTTCGGCGGTCTGCGCTGGCGGTTCGAAGAACACATCCCGCCGCAGCGCCGCAAGATCGACCGCATCAGCCTGTTCCGCACCAAACCCGGCCTCACCCTGCGCCCCGATTTCACGCTCTCGGATGAAGAGATGAACACCTATGCCTGCCCGTGGCACAACAACATCACCACGGTGCTCGCCTCTTTCCGCACCGCCAAGGCCCTGCGCACCAATCCCGGCTCGCGCTTCAGCATCCAAGATTTCCGCTGGCGCAACTCCACCGCCTTCACTTGGCACAGCCAGCAGCTGATGGATCTCGGCCTGATGGAACCCGGCCAATGGTTCTAACCCGCGGCGCACAGGCCAAAGGCGGCGCAACAACACATTTGATCTTGCAAAGAAAAAGTGGTGCCCGGAGACGGATTTGAACCGCCGACACGCGGATTTTCAATCCGCTGCTCTACCAACTGAGCTATCCGGGCACCGGATCAAGCGGGTGTTCCGCTTGGGTTGGCGGGTGATACGTCAGGGCGGCGAGGCTGTCCAGAGGCTTTTTCGCCTTTTTCGCCATTCCGGCACCGGAATGTTTTCCACGCCCTGCGTAAACCCTGAAAACACAGGCAAATCAGGCAGATGCCACTCCCCCGCCTTAGCCGCGCGGCAGCCGGTCTTCATCCTCCAGCCCGGGCCGCCCGTCTTCCTCGCCGTCCGGCGCGGGAATCGCATAGCTCTCGTTCAGCCACCGCCCCAAGTCCACGTCGGCGCAGCGGCGCGAGCAAAAAGGCCGATACTTCGGATCGGTGTCTTTCTTGCAGATCGGACAACTCATGCGAACAGCCCCCGCGCCACCTCGGCCAAAGGCAAGCGGTCGCGCTTGCGGGTCAGCTCATACAGGCCCAGCGTTGTCCACCCCGCCAGATTGGCCTCGCCATCGCCTTTGAACGCGGCCTTGATCACCTGATCCAGAATCGCCCGGTCTTTCTTGGACATCGGTGCGAAATCCACCACCACCTGCCCGCCCAAGCCCCGCAGCCGCAACTGGCGCGGCAGATCACGGGCGGCGGCAATGTTCACCTTCAGGCTCGCCGCCGGGCTGGTGTCGGGTCCGGTGTTCACATCCACCGCGACCAAGGCGCGGGTAGGCTCAATCATCATATGCCCGCCGCCCGGCAGATCGACCCGGGGCTGCAACAGCGCCGCCACCATCTCATCGACGCCATGTGCGGCAAAACCGCCGGGCTCCATCACCGCCTCATCCGGCGCGGGGTCCAGCCAGTCGCGGAACGCAATGTCATGCGCCCCCGCACCATCCACCAGCAGTTCTGCATCGCCCTTGAGGTCCGCCAGCACTGCCTCGGCCAGCCCGCGCATCGCGGCAATATCCTCGGCAATCGCGTCGGGCTCTGCCCCGTCGCAGGCCGAACGCAGGATCAACCCCAGCGTCTCGGCCGCGCCCGCCATCCCTTCGGCGGCAATCGCGGCCAACTCCGCCCGCGCGTCTTCTTCGCGGATGCGGCGACTGATGTTCAGCCCCGGCGCATCCGGAGTGACAATGGCAAAGCGCGACTTGAACAGCAGCCGCGCCGTCACCGGCACCGCCTTGCCCGGCTCCGCTGGCCCCGAGACCTGCACCAGCAGCCGCTGACCGGGCGCTATGCCGCTGATCTGGCGCAAAAAGCCCGAGCCTTCCGGCAGTTTGACGAAAATCCCGCCCTGCCCTTTCACCGGCCGGTCGGCAATGGCGCGGTAAATCGCCCCCGGCAGCACCGCATCGCCCTCCGGGTCCACCGACAGCTCCATCAGCTGCCCGTCCACCACCAGCGCCGAAACCTGCCGCGCGCCGATCTCGTCGACGATCACCACCCGACCCTTCATGCCTGCCTCCAGACCGGATAGCCAATGGCCTCCAGCAACACCGCGGTTTCCGCCACCGGCAGCCCCATGATCCCGCTGTAACTGCCCTGAATCCAAGGGATCAGCGCGCCCGCCATCCCTTGGATGCCATAGCCGCCTGCCTTGCCCTGCCAGTCACCGCTGGCCAGATAGGCGTTCAACTCGGCATCCGACAGCCGCTTCATCTTCACGGTGCTCACCGACTCGCGCGCAAGGATGCGCTCCCCACGGCGCACGGCAACCGCCGTGATCACCTCATGCCGGCGCCCGGCCAACAAGGTCAGAAAAGCGGCGGCCTCGCCGACATCGGCAGGCTTGCCCAGAATACGGCGCCCCAGCGCCACCGTGGTGTCGGCACACAGCACCACATCCTCCGGCCCGGCCTCGACCGCCTGCACCTTCTCGCGCGCAAGCCGCACGCAATACGGGCGGGGCAATTCGCGCGGGCGCGGATCTTCATCAATGTCAGGGGGCAGGATGGCGTCCGGCGTTAGGCCAAGCTGCGCCAGAAGCTCCTTCCGGCGCGGGCTGGCGGAACCAAGGATCAGCCGCAACTTACTTGAAACGATAGTTGATACGACCCTTTGACAGGTCATATGGGGTCATTTCCACCTGCACCTTGTCGCCCGCCAGAACACGGATGCGGTTCTTGCGCATCTTGCCTGCCATCACAGCGATCAATTCATGGCCATTGTCGAGTTCAACCTTGAATGTCGCATTCGGCAGGAGTTCCTTGACGACACCGGGGAATTCGAGAATGTCTTCCTTGGCCATGGTCACTCCAATACGTATCAGCCCGCGGGAACCGCAGGCCATAGGCGGGGCATATGCGCCTGATTTCCGGGGTTTTCAAGAAGATTCTGCCCCAAGTCGGCGCGCATCGGCCTTTACAGGCCGCTTCGCTGGCCAAACGCACGCCCCAAGCGATGCCGCGCGTCGGGTCGGCGGAGCGGCGCAAACTCTAAATCGCGCCGCAGATCACCGCCCCAGCCGCTGCGCCTGCTCGGCCCAATGCAGATGGTTCAGCACCCGTCCCTCGCGGCGCACATGGCGGATCGCGTCAAGGCGCACCTCGGCCATGGCCCAGCCCGGCACATCCCGCGCCGTTTCGGCCAGAATGCCACTGGCCGGAAAGCCCAGATCGGGCGGCCCGTAGATCGCGGCCGATCCCACGTTCTCATCCACGGCGGGGCAGAAATCGCACAGGCCCACCGTGGGGGATTGCGCCACAACGCATTGATTTTCCAAGGCCCGCGCCATCGCCCCGATCCGCACCCGCGTGAACCCCGCCAGCGAATCGGTGCACGAAGGCGCCAGCAGGATCTCGGCCCCTTGCTCCACCAGATGCCGCGCCAGCAAGGGAAACTCGCTGTCATAGCAGATCGTCACTCCGATCCGCCCCAGATCGGTGTCAAAGGGCACCATCCCTTGGCCCGCCACCACATCCCACTCTTCGCGCTCGAACCGGGTCATGATCTGCTTGTCCTGATGCCCGATGATGCCCTCTGGCCCGTAAAGCGTGGCGCGATTTACCGGACGCGCGCCCGCGAAAAACGGCCGCGAGGCGCCAAGGATCAGGCAATCGTGCCGCCGCGCAAGGTCCAGATGCAGCGCGTCACTGGCCGCACCGTGGCGCGCCACCTCGTGCAGCGCCGCCTCCAGATCGCCCGCCACCGCGCGCCCGCCAAGGCTCGCAAGTTCCATCGCGCCATATTCAGGAAAAACCAGCAGCTTGGCCCCCTGCCCTGCCGCCGCCACCACCCAAGCCTCCAGCTTGGCGGCATGGTCATCGAAATGGTCAAACCACGTCAGGTCATAGGCCGCCGCGGCCAGCGTAAAGGCGGTCACAGCGCGCGCATCCAGAATTGCAGCGGCTTGCGGCTCTCGTTGGCCTCCCCCACATCGCGCCACGCGAATTCCGCCACCGCTCCGGCCAGCGGCGCATAACCGCGCCCCTGCCAGAAGGCCTCGTTGCCCCGATGCTGGCTGGGGCGCTGCGGATGATCCTCGGGACGCTGGACCGAGCAAAACGCCACATGGCTGCGCCCCAGCGCGCGGGCATGATCTTCGCGCAGGTCAAAGAAGCGATGCCCCAGACCCAGCCCGCGATAGGCGGGCAACAGAACCGATTCGGCCCCATAGAGGATGCGGTCCAGCGGCAGGCCCAGCCCTGCGAGCGGTGCGGCGAAGTCGGCGGCATGGTCCTCCATCGGGGTCGAGGTCGAGGCCCCGATCAGCCGCCCCCCGTCAAAGGCGCCCACCAAAAGCGCCTGCGGCGACTCGCGATAGGTTTGCAGATAGTCGCGCTCATAGTCCAGCGTGCCGTCGTAAAGATAAGGCCAGTCACGGAACACCGCGATGCGCAGCCCCGCCACCGCATCCAGCGTGGCATCCAGTTCCGCCCCCTGCAAGGCGCGCAGCTCAATGCCCTCTGGCAGCGCCGCCCGGCTCATGCCGACACCTGTGCCACCCAATCCGACAGATTGTAAAACGTGGTGATCCGCGCAATCCGCCCTTCGCGCAGATCAAAGAACGCCCCCGCCGGCAGCACATAGCGCTGCCCCCGCGCCTCGGGCAGGCCGGGGTCGGTTTGCAGATAGGCGCCATGCACCACGAATTCCGCAGCCCCCCGGCGGCCATCGGGCGTGGCAAAGATCACAAGATCGCGCAGTTCCTCGCGGTAACTCACCCCCATATGGGCGCAGAATTCGGCAAAGGCCTCCCGCCCGCGCCGGATGCCCCCTTCATTCACCCGATGCTCCACATCCTCGGTCACAAGCGCCAGCATCCCCGCAGGATCACCCGCGTTGAAAGCGGCGTAATAGGCGGCAATCGTGGCTTCGGCTTGCGACATGGCGATCCTCCGGCAATCGACCGCACGATAACGCCAATCTCTCGGATGGCCAGTCCCTTTTGACCCACCGCAGGCGTGGGGCGCGCGCCCCAGCCCCTTGGTGTCTTGACCCAAAGGCGACACCAAGGGGCAACCCCAGAGTATCAACGCCGCAAGATCAAAGCCGCGCCAGCGCCGCGGCAATCGCGTCGGCCATCGGCGTGGTCGGGCGTCCGATCAGCCGTGACAGGGTGCCACTCTCGTCTTGCAGCGCGCCCCGCGCGGCCTTGGCATCGCTGTCGGCCAGAATGCGGGCAAAGCCTTCGGGCAGGCCAAAGCTGGTCAGGATCTCGGCATAGGTCGCCTCTGGCAGGCTGTCATAGCGCATCGGCCTGCCCGCTTGCCGTCCCAGTTCCGCCGCGAATTCGGCCATGGTAAAGGCCTGATCGCCCGCCAGTTCATAGACCGCAGTGTCATGGCCTTGCGTCGTGGCCGTGACCGCAATCGCCTCGGCGAAATCCGCGCGCGCCGCTGCCGAAAAGCGCCCATCTTCCGCCGCGCCGATCACCGCGCCCTGCGCCAAGGCCGCGCCCAGCGCGCCGGTCAGGTTTTCCAGATACCACCCGTTGCGCAGCAGCGTGTAGCTCAGACCCGAGGCCCGGAGGGCGGTCTCGGTGGCGATGTGATCCTGCGCCAACAGCAGCGGCGACTCCGCGCCCTTCAGGATCGAGGTATAGATCACCCGCCCCACCCCCGCGCTTTTCGCCGCCGCGATCACCCGCGCATGCTGCCCCGCACGGTCGGTGAAATCATTGGACGAGATCAGCACCAGCACCTCGACCCCGGCAAGCGCCCCGACATCGGGCGCGGCATAGTCAAAGGCCCGCGTCTCAAGCCCCAGATCGGCACTCTTTTCCGGGCTGCGGGCCAGCGCAATCGGCGCCTCCCCACGGGCAGCAAGGGCGGCAAGGGCCAGACGGCCCAACTGGCCGCTGGCTCCGGTGATGGCGATGGTGGGCATGGCGTTCTCCTGCAAATGAATGCAAAAGACCTACCGGCTTTACTTCCTTTTCGTAAGTACGTACATTTTTGTTCGTATTCCACACAGGTGCACATGACCCCCGCTTCCACCGCACAAGCCTTGATCGACCGCTGGGACACAGGCGATGTCCTCGCCGCCGCCTGCCCGTCGCGCACCATCTTGCAACACCTGACCAGCAAATGGGGCACCTTGGTGATGGTCACGCTGGCCACCGGACCGCACCGCTTTTCCCAGTTGCGCCGCCGCATCACCGGCGTCAGCGAGCGGATGCTGGCCCAGACCCTGCAACAGCTGGAAGCCGATGGTTTCGTGCTGCGCGAAGCGCGCGATGTGGTGCCGCCGCATGTCTCCTACAGCCTCACCCCGCTGGGGGCGGAGGCCGCGACGCATGTGCTGGCGCTCACCGCCTGGATCGAAGGCAACCTGCCCCGCATCCTGCCCACCCCCCAAAAGCAAGCGGCACAGCCCTAGGCCGCGCCGTCTGCGCTGGGGGCGCCAAAGCGCGCCACCATCCGGTCCCGGATCTGGTCGCGCGCCTGACGATAGGCCGAAAGCTTGTGCTCGCGCGATTCCCCCAACCCGGTCGGGTCAAGGATCGGCCAATATTCCACATCCAGATGAAAATGCCGCGTCAATTCCAAGGCCAAACGCTGGCTGGCCGGGGACAAGGCGATGATCAGGTCGAATTGCGACAGATCATCGCCCCATTCCTGCATTTCCTCAAAGCTGCGGCTGCGATGCCGGGCCAGCTCGATCCCCATCTCGCGGCAGACGGCCACCGAAAACCCGTCCACCTCCATGTCATTGCGCACCCCGGCCGATTGCACATAGGCGCGCTGCCCGTAGAATTTCTTCATCAGCGCCTCGGCCATGGGCGAGCGCACCGCATTATGATCGCAACAGAACAGAACCGATTGGGGAAACTCACCCAAATTGCTCACCCCCAGTTTGCCTTAGCCCCAATGCAGCACGCAGATCAGGGTGAACAGCCGCCGCGCCGTATCGGTGTCCACCACGGCCTTGCCCTCCAGCCGCTCTTGCAGCACGCGGGCGCCTTCGTTGTGAATGCCGCGCCGGGCCATGTCGATCGCCTCGATCTGGCTGGGCGGCAGGCGCTTCACCGCCTCGAAATAGCTCTCGCAAATCTGGAAGTAATCCTTCACCACCTGCCGGAACGGCCCCAGCGACAGATGGAACGCCCCCACCGGCGCGCCTTCTTCCGATCCGAGCTCAAACACCAGCCGCCCTTCGCGGATCGCCAGTCCCAGCCGATAGGGCCCCGGCACTTCCGGCCGCCCCTCACGCGCAGGCAAGGCAAAGCTGTTGTCTTCCAGCAGATCAAAGATGGCGACCCGCCGCTCTTGCTCGATCTCAGCCGTGGGGCGGGCAAGTCCCTTGTCGTCAATCTCGATATGGCAGATGCGGTTCGTCATGGGCTGGGCCTTGCTCGTGGATAGACAGGTGATGCCTGACAGCCGCGCATGGCGCAAGAGCGTCTGTGCCCTCCCCCGCGCGCGACCGCGCGCCTTTCCCCCCGCGCCGCGCGGGCACGCACCTTTCGCACGCACCGCGCGACCGCGCGCCTTTCGCACGCACCGCCCGGCGCCCACACTACAAGGCGCCCGCGCAGCTTCCGCCGCCCGCGGCGGCGGAGCTCACCCGTTCAGCCGGTCCAGCCGCGCCCGCACGCTCAGGCCATGCGCCTCAAGGCTTTCGCTGATCGCCAGCCGCTCGGCACTGGGGCCGATCGCCTTCAGCGCCTCGGGCGTCATCCGCGCCAAAGTGGTGCGCTTCATGAAGTCCAGCACGTTCAGACCACTGGAAAACCGGGCCGAGCGCGCGGTGGGCAGCACATGGTTCGGCCCGCCGATGTAATCGCCAATCGCCTCGGGCGTCCAAGGCCCAAGGAAGATCGCCCCCGCATGCGGAATGGCGGCGGCAAGCCCCTCGGCATCCTCCACCATGATCTCCAGATGCTCGGGCGCGATGCGGTTGGCCAGTTCCGCCGCCTGCGCCAGATCGCGCACCACGATCACCGCGCCATTGTCGCGCCAGCTTGCGCCCGCGATGTCGCGGCGTTCCAGCGTCTCAAGCCGCGCCTCCACCGCCGCCGCCACCGCGCGCCCCAGCTCCGCATCGGTGGTGATCAGAATGGCCTGCGCGCTCTGGTCATGCTCGGCCTGGCTCAGCAGGTCCAGCGCGATCCAGTCCGGATCATTGCCCGCATCCGCGATCACCAGAATTTCCGATGGCCCCGCGATCATGTCGATGCCGACCCGGCCAAACACCCGCCGCTTGGCCGCCGCCACAAAAGCATTGCCGGGCCCGGTGATCTTGTCGACCGGCGCGATGGTGTCGGTGCCATAGGCCAGCGCTGCCACCGCCTGCGCGCCCCCGATGCGGTAGATCTCATCCACCCCGGCGATCTGCGCGGCCAAGAGCACCAGCGGATTGACCACCCCCCCCGGCGTCGGGCAGGTCACCACCAGCCGCTCCACACCCGCCACCTTGGCCGGGATCGCATTCATCAACACGCTTGACGGATAGGACGCGAGCCCCCCCGGCACATAGAGCCCCGCCGCCGAAACCGGCGTCCAACGCCAGCCCAACCGCGCCCCCGCCGCATCGGTCCAGCTCGCATCCTCGGGCCGCTGCCGGTCATGATAGGCGCGGATGCGTTCGGCGGCGAGCTCCAGCGCCGCCCGGTCCTCGGCCGAGACCTTGGCAATCTCCGCCGCAATCTCCGCTGGCGAAAACGCCATCCCCTCCGCCGTCAGCTCCAGCCGGTCAAAGCGCGCCGTCAGCTCCAGCACGGCAGCATCGCCCCGCGCCCGCACATCGGCGATGATCGCGGCCACCGCCTGATCCACATCCTCCGCCTCTTCCCGCTTCATCCCCAAAAGCGCGGCAAAATCCGCCTCGAAATCGGCATCGCTATGGGTCAAGAACACAGGCATCAGGGCATCCCTCGCAAAGTTTCGCCTCAGATAGCGCGCCCCCGCCCCCCCCTCAACCCGCCAATTGCGCGAGGCGCCCGGCACAACCCCACCTGCCCGCCTGCCATTGCACCTTTGCCAAATACTCCGGGGGGGCGCGGCACGCGCGGGGGGCAGCGCCCCCCTCCGCCCTCAAACCACAGGCGCCGCCGGCATCCGGGCCCAGAACCGCGCCATCAGGCTGACCGCCGCACAGGCCAGACCAATCACCAACCCCAGCCACAGCCCCACCGCGCCAAAGCCAAGCGGGAAGGCCAGCACATAGCTTGCCGGAATCCCGATCAGCCAATAGCTGATCGCCGCATAGATCATCGGCACCCGTGTGTCCTGCACGCCCGCCAGCAGCCCCAGCGCCATCACCTGCATCGAATCCGCCAGCTGGAACAGCGCCGCACAGGCCAGCAGCGCCGCCCCCACCAGCAGGATCGTCGCCCGCGCCGGTTCCGCCGGATCCAGAAACACCGAGATCAGCGGCGCAGGCAGCGTCAGGAACAGCACCACCGTCAGCCCCGCCACCGCCAGCGACAGGCCGATCGCCACCTTCGCCCCCAGACGCATCGCCGCATAATCCCCCGCGCCGGCAAAGCGTCCCGTGCGCACCGTCACCGCATTCGACAATCCCACATGCACCATGAAGGTCAGCGCGGTGATCTCCAGCGCAATCCCATGCGCCGCCAGTTCCACCGTCCCGATCCAGCCCATCATCAAGGCACTGGCCTGAAACAACCCGCTCTCCGCAAGGCCCGTCAGCCCCATCGGCCAGCCCAGCCGGAACACCGCCCCAAAGGCCGCCCAATCCGGTCGCCAGAAGCGGATGAACAGCTGATAGCGCCGCAGCCCCGGCAACAGGCCCGCATAAAGACACAGGAACAGCAAGGACAACACCTGAATGATCACCGTCGCGATCGCCGCCCCCTGCACCCCCAACTCGGGCGCGCCCCAATTGCCAAAGATCAGCGCCCAGTTGATCGCCGCATTGAGCGGCACCGCCGCCACCGTGATCCACAACACCACCTGCGTGCGCTCCAAAGCCGACAGATAGCTTTTCAGCACCATCACCAACAGCGCCGGGATCATCCCCAACCCCGCGATCCGCAAATAGTCCTGCCCCAGCGCCGAGACATCCGGCGCCTGCCCCAAAGCCAGCAAGATCGGCTCCGACCACCAGAACACCGGATAGATCAGCACGCCAAACAGGATCGACAGCCACAGCCCCATCCGCGCCACCCGGCGCACCTGCACCTCATCGCCCTGCGCCTGCGCATTGGCCACCATCGGCATCACCGCCTTGGCAAAGCCCGACCCCATGATGAACAGCACGAAAAAGCTTGAAGCCGCCAGCACCCCCGCCGCCAGCGGCACCACCCCATACCAGCCCAGCATGATGGTATCGGTGACATGCAGCGCAAACTGCGCCACATGGCTGCCGATCAGCGGCAATCCCAGCGCCAGCGTGGCGCGCACATGATCCGCGGCAGTTTGCGGCGGCACAGCAGAGACATGATCATTTTTCATGCAGCGAGCGATACGCCGCACCCTGCGCCGAGGCAAGCGTCACAATGTGCCCGCCAGCAATCCCAGCGCCACCACCGCAATCACCGCCCCTGCCAAAAGCTCCACGCCGGGCAAGATCCGCGCCAACCCCGCCCCGGGCAGCGCCGCAAAAGCGCCTTCCCGCGCCCAGACCGCCAGCCCAGCCACCACCACCGTCACCGTTGCGGTGCCAAGCCCCATGGCAAAGGTGCCCGCCACCCCGGCCCCCCCGATCCCCATGGCAAAGGTCAGGATCAACAGGAACAAGGCCCCCGAACACGGCCGCAAGGCGATCGCTCCGATCAACACCAACGCATCGCGCAGCGAGGTGACGTCCGCCACCTCCGCCACCGTCGGCCCATGCGCATGACCACAGCCACAGGCCGCCGCTTCCTCGCGGGAAGCGTCATGATGATGATGAGCGGAATGCCCGTGATCGTGAACAGGGACAGGAGGCGCGTGATGCCCCTCGCCCTCCGCCGCCCCGGCCCGCTGCGCCCAAAGCCCACGCGCGCCCCGCCAGACAAGCCAAAGCCCCAAACCGGCCACCAGCGCATGCGACAGCGGCAGCATCGCGGTCTCGGCAAAGCCTTCCATCCGCACCCGCGTCCAGCCCAGCGCAAAGGCGCCCCCGGCCACCAAGGCCACCGCCACCGCCGCCTGCGCCAGGGATGAGGCCAGCGCCAAGCCCGCCAGCATCGGCAGGCGCACCCGCCGCGCCAGCCCATAACCGCCGATCACCGCCTTGCCATGCCCCGGCCCCACCGCATGGAAAAACCCATAGGAAAAACACACCGCCATCAGCGCGGCCCAAGCCCCCGGCTCCCCCGCCCGCAAGGCCCGCACCGCCGCCGCCAGCGCGTCCTGCACCGCCCGTTGCTGCCCTGCGGCCCAGCGCTGCACCGGCTCCAGCCCGCCAAGGCCCCAAACCGCCGCCAGCCCCAAGGCCAGCAGCAACCCCGCCAAGGCCAGCCCGCGCGCGCGTGCCGTCACTCTGTGCATGAAATCCGCGCCTCCTCGGCATAGGCGGCGCCGATCGCCGGAAATTCGCTCTCGGCATCCGCGCTCCCCGCCAACTCGTCCAGCGCCGCCTGCAAGCGCGCATCCGCCGCCGCGCGGTCCGGCTCATAGACCTGCACCCGGCAGTCGGTGCGGCCCCTCACCACGGGTGTCTCGGCAATCAGATAAGAGGTGTAGAACGACGGATCATAGACCTGCACCACCAACTCCTCGGCGCCAAGCGCCACCGGCGCCGCCAGCCGCCGCAGATGAGTCGAGATCAGACTGCCGTCCACATAGGCCGCCGTCGGCTCCAGCGGCCCCGACAAGGTCAGCGGTGCCTCCCCCAACAGCGCATAGGTGTCGCCCGCGAAATCCGCATGCCACCCCATGTCAAAGCCCGCCAGCGCCGCCTCTTCCTCCGGCGTCAACACGCCGTCGAAATCCGGGTCGAACCCTTGCTCGGCCACATAGGCCATCGAAAACAGCGAATCATAGCGCCAACCCACCCGCACTGCCTCGGCCCGGCCTTGGGCGTCAAAGATCACCTCCAGCGTGGCATCGATAAAGACATGCGGATGCGCCGCCGCCGCCAAGGGCAGCGCCAAGACACTTCCGAACACCGCCGCGAACAGTCCTTGCATGCCGCCACCCTAGCCCAAAGCCGCGCCCGCCGCCATGCCCGCCAACGGACGGGATCACCGGGCGGCACCCCACCGCTCACCCGCGGCACGGCCAAGCGTCGCGCCCACCGCGCCAGAGCACAGATCATCCCTCAAGCCCCCCGAAATCACCCTTGCCCGCGCGCGGCCGACATGCTGCACTCCACGCAATCAGAAAAGGACAAACCCCGATGCTCACCATCTATGGCGTCTACCGGTCCCGCGCCATCCGCCCGCTCTGGGTGCTGGAAGAATGCGAAGCCCCCTTCACCCATGTGCCCGTCATCCAGTCCTACCGCCTGACGCAAAGCAGCGGCCCTGACGCACCCCTCAACACCGCCATGCCCGAGTTTCTGGCGATCAACCCTTTGGGTCAGGTGCCCGCGATGCGCGACGGCGCGCTTTTGTTGACGGAATCGCTGGCCATCTGCCTGCACATCGCCCGCAAATACGGCGGCAGCCTCGGCCCTGCCTCCGATGATGAGGCCTCCGAGATGGAACAATGGGCGCTCTTCGCCGCCACCGCGGTCGAGCCCGCCGCCATCGAGATCCTCTACACCGCCCGCGACGGTCAGGCCGATACGCCCACCGGCCAAGGCATCATCCGTCTCGCCGCCGAAAAGCTCCGGCGCCCGCTGGCCCGGCTGGAACAGCACCTTGCCCGCCGCGACTGGCTGATGTCGCGCTTCACCGTCGCTGACATCATGGTGGCCGAATGCCTGCGCTACGGCCAAAGCCACGCCCCGCTTCTGGCCGATCATCCCAACACCGCGCGCTGGCTCGCCGCCGCACAGGCCCGCCCCGGGTTCCAAACCGTCTGGGCGCGGCGCGCAGCCGAACCCGAGTAGGGGGGCGCTGCCCCCCGCCTTCGGCCCCCCCGGAGTATTTTCAAAAGGTGCAATGCAAGAGAGCGCCTGATTTGCACCTTTTCCAAATACTCCCGCGCGGAGCGCACCTCCGAGGAGACGCGGCACCGCCGCGCGACGAGACAAAAAACTTGCGGCGCAGCCGCGCCTTGGGATCACCCGTGGTCCGGCAGCATGTTGCGCCAGTCGTATTGGTCCTGAAATCCCAGCATCTCGCGGATCTTGCGGTTCGACATTAGGCTGTCCCAAGGCCCCAGCGCCTCGGTCACCGGCACATTGGGAAAGAACCGCGCCAGCAGCTCGGCGTTGGGGATGTTCATCCCGTTGGTCGAGTTGCAGGCGTTGAAGACCTGAAACCCCAGACCATCCGTCTTCAGGCACCGATCGACGATCTGCCCCAGATCGCGGGCGTCGACGTAGTTGAAGGCATTCCTGCGCCGCAGATCGGGTTGGGCGAAATAGGTCGGGAACAGCGTCTCATATTCATGCGGCTCCACCACATTGCCGATCCGAAGCGCGTAGATATCCGCGCCCGACCGCTGTGCGAAGCTGCGTGCCGTCACCTCATTCACCTTCTTCGAGGTGCCATAGGTGTCCATCGGATCGATGTCATACGCTTCCGTCAGCGGCAGCTGATGCGGGTCCGTCACACCATCGGCAAAGCAGATGCCATAGGTCGTCTCGCTCGACGCCACGATCACCTTGCGGATGCCCAGCTTTACCGCCGCCTCGATCACGTTATAGGTGCCCAGCACGTTCACCCGCCATGTCTCCGTATCAGGGCACATCAGCATCCGCGGCACGGCGGCGAAATGCACCACCGCGTCGAACGCCCGCGCGCCTTGCCCCGTCTCCAGCTCGTCATAGCCCGCATGGCCATGCAGCGCCGAATAGACCTGCCCCGCATCGGTCACATCGCCGATCAGGTCATGCACGCCTGCGCTCCCCAGCGGCACCCGGTCGAAGTTCAGCACCCTATGCCCTTGCGCCACCAAATAGGGGATCACATGCTTGCCCGCCTTGCCCGATCCGCCCGTAAAGAAAACCCGCATCCTGCATCCTCCATCCTGCGACCCTGACCTAGTCCACACCGCCGCCCCCGGCAATGCCCCCCGGATCTTGCGCCCCCTCCCCTGCAGATGATCTAATGCCCCCCAGCCCTGACCCAGAACAAGAATCGAGCACGCCATGGCCAATGATCTTCTCTCCGCCGCCACCCCCGCCTATACCGCCGCCTCCATCGAGGTGCTCGAGGGGCTGGAGCCGGTGCGCAAGCGGCCCGGCATGTATATCGGCGGCACCGATGAACGCGCACTGCATCACCTTGTCGCCGAAATCCTCGACAACGCCATGGACGAGGCCGTCGCCGGCCACGCCACCCGCATCGAGATCGAACTGCACGAAGGCAACACCGTCACCATCCGCGACAATGGCCGCGGCATCCCTGTCGATCCGCACCCGAAATTCCCCGGCAAATCCGCACTGGAAGTCATCCTCTGCACCTTGCACGCGGGCGGCAAGTTCGGCGGCGATGCCTATGCCACCTCCGGCGGCCTCCACGGTGTCGGCGCCTCTGTCGTCAACGCGCTCTCCGATCACATGCGCGTCGAAGTCGCCCGCAACCGCGAGCTTTACGTGCAGGAATTCTCGCGCGGCATCCCGCAAGGCCCGGTCGCAAAGGTCGGCCCCGCCCCCAATCGGCGCGGCACCACCGTCACCTTCCACCCCGATCCGCAGATCTTCGGCTCGCTCACCCTCAAACCCGCCCGCATCATGAAGGCGGCGCGGTCCAAGGCCTATCTCTTCTCGGGGGTCGAGATCCGCTGGAAAACCGCCGTCAACGATGGCGAAACCCCGCTCGAGGCCACCTTCCACTTCCCCGGCGGCCTTGCCGATTACCTCACCGACACGCTGGCGAAATCCACCACCTATGCCGACCGCCCCTTCGCGGGCAAAGTCCCCTTCACCGAGAAATTCAACGTCCCCGGCTCCGTCGAATGGGCGATCAACTGGACGCCCGCCCGCGACGGTTTCATCCAATCCTACTGTAACACCGTCCCCACCCCCGAAGGCGGCACCCATGAATCCGGCTTCTGGTCCGCCATCCTCAAGGGCATCCGCGCCTATGGCGAGCGGGTGAAAAACCGCAAGGCCGACCAGATCACCCGCGATGACCTGCTCACCGGGGGCTGCGCGCTGGTCTCCTGCTTCATTCGTGAACCGCAATTCGTGGGCCAGACCAAGGACCGCCTCGCCACCGAAGAGGCCGCCCGCTATGTCGAACTCGCCGTGCGCGACCACTTCGACACCTGGCTCGCCGCCGATCCGAAATCGGCGGGCGCCATCCTCGATTTCCTGATCCTGCGCGCCGAAGAACGCCTGCGCCGCCGGATGGAAAAGGAAACCGCCCGCAAATCCGCGACCAAGAAACTGCGCCTGCCCGGCAAGCTCACCGATTGCACCGCGAAAAACCGCGAAGGCACGGAGCTGTTCATCGTCGAGGGCGACTCGGCCGGCGGCTCCGCCAAAGGCGCACGCTCGCGCGAAACCCAAGCCTTGCTCCCCCTCAAGGGCAAGATCCTCAACGTGCTGGGCGCGGCCAGCAACAAGCTCAATGACAACTCGGAAATCCGCGATATCTGCGAAGCACTTGGCGTCCAGATGGGCACCAAGTTCAACGTCGATGATCTGCGTTATGACAAGATCATCATCATGACCGACGCCGATGTCGACGGCGCCCATATCGCCAGCCTGTTGATGACCTTCTTCTTCACCCAGATGCGCCCGCTGATCGACAAGGGCCACCTCTACCTCGCCTGCCCGCCGCTCTACCGCCTGACCCAAGGCCCGCGCCGCATGTATGTGGCCGATGACGCGGAAAAGGACCTCTGGCTTTCCAAAGGCTTGGGCGGCAAAGGCAAAATCGACGTGCAACGCTTCAAGGGCTTGGGCGAGATGGATGCCAAAGACCTGAAAGAAACCACCATGAACCCCGAAACCCGCAAACTGATCCGCGTCACCATTGATGAGGATGAACCGGGCATGACCGGCGATCTGGTTGACCGCCTGATGGGCAAGAAACCAGAACTGCGGTTCCAGTACATTCAGGAAAACGCGCGGTTTGTGGAGGAGTTGGATGTGTGAGGGGAAGGAAATAGCGACATGCTGCACAAGGGCCTATCTCGTCTAGCCTTAGAATATAGCTATGAAAGAACAAAGCCCTTCGCTGGAAGTGAATTTGGTAATTTTGTTCGCCACGATTTAGCAATAGAAGCAAAAAAACACATCTTATTTTTACCTTACGACCTAAAAGTTAAGGCTAGTGTAGGTGCAGGTGTGTGGGCAGCTGTCCCATGGCTAGCTTTCTTCGACCCACTGATCACCGAGACTGCCACGACAGGTTTTTACATCGTCTACTTGGTTAATTCAGACACAAACGAAATTTTTCTTTCGTTGAATCAAGGAACGACTGCCATTTATCGAGAATACGGCGAAGCAAAAGGTCAAGATGTCTTAAGACGACGCGCACTCGATATGTGCGAAAGAGTTTCAAAATTTTCAAAGCTCTTCGATGCTGAATCAATTAATCTTGGCAGCGAAGCATCACTTCCAAAAGGCTACATGGCTGGTCATGCGTTTGGGCGACGTTATGATGCCCGCCAGATAGATAAAGATCAGTTTGATATCGATCTAGAGCGCATGCTTTCTGCTTATCAATATCTAATCGACTTAGGCGGCATGACACCTTCGGACGTCATGCAGGAAGAAGCAGGAACAACTGACATAGAAGAAACGAGAAGATATATTCTTTCAAGACGGATTGAACGTGCTTCCAACGTACGCCCGCGAGTTTTGGAAAGAAAGGGTTTGGTTTGCGAGGGATGCGGCCTTGATCCTAAGACTCATTTACGTTTCACGGGCCCACCTAACGAAATCCCTCTAGACGTGCATCATTCAAAGCCAATAATGAATTTAGCGGAGGGCGAAAGTCGCAGGTACAAAATACCGGATGATTTCATGGTGCTTTGCCCTACTTGTCACAGGCTTATTCACAAAATGGATGATCCGTCTGATCTAGATGCACTAAGAGACCGCATCGCATTCACCCCGCGTATCAAAACGTCATAAAAGTAATTACTGCAGCAATACGCTGATTAGAGCCTGTTAAATTTTTCCTATCTTAAAATACTCCCTTCCATTTCAAAATAGGTCCCACTCTCACAAACTTGCTCGGGCGTTCACCGGAAAAACAGTCCACTGGCTGTTTCAGATCCGGTTCACCTTGCCTTCCCTCTCCAAAGCGCCCATCCTCACACCACAGGCTCCGCCCCCATCACCGGGGCACCCCTGATGCCTGCTGCGCCCAACGGGCCAGTGTGCAGCGATCCTTCCGGCATGGGCTGGCGGGAACCTCGGCAGGAAAGGGAACGCCATGGGAAAAGAGAAAAACAAGGGCAACAAGGAAGCCAAGAAGCCCAAGAAAGAGGTCGTCAAGGTGCTGGCCACTTCGAACACCGGGGTGCGCAAGGATGGCACCACCATCGCAGGCCAGCAGGTCAAGAAGTAACTCGGCGGGCAGAGGGGGGCCTCGCCCCCCCCGCGCAAACCTTAACAACTCCTGAATCCCGCAGAGCCAACCCATTGATTTCAAAGGGTTCAATCCGGTGTAACACAGGGGGACAAGCCAGCGCCCTTGCCTGACCTGTCCGAAGCGGCTAGGAACCTTCCGACCCCCTTTAGCGATAGGCCGCCCCTCATGCGTCTCTCCCGATACTTCCTCCCCGTCCTCAAGGAAAACCCCGCCGAGGCCCAGATCGTCAGCCACCGCTACATGCTGCGGGCCGGCATGATCAAACAGCAGGCCGCCGGGATTTATTCCTGGCTCCCGCTGGGGTATCGGGTCCTGAAACGGATCGAGCAGATCGTCCACGAAGAGCAGGCCCGTGCGGGCCATATCCCGCTCCTGATGCCCACCCTGCAACCCGCCGACCTCTGGCGCGAAAGCGGCCGCTATGACGACTACGGGCAGGAAATGCTGCGGATCAAGGACCGCCACGACCGCGACATGCTGTTCGGGCCGACCAATGAAGAGATGATCACCGATATCTTCCGCGCCCATGTCGGCAGCTACAAAGACCTGCCGATGACCCTGTATCACATCCAGTGGAAGTTCCGCGACGAAGTCCGCCCCCGCTTCGGCGTGATGCGTGGCCGCGAGTTCCTGATGAAGGACGGCTATAACTTCGACCTCGACAAGGACGCAGCCCTGCACGCCTACAACCGCCACATGGTCAGCTATCTGCGCACCTATGAGCGCATGGGCCTGACCGCCATCCCGATGCGCGCCGCCTCCGGCCCGATCGGCGGCGACAACACCCATGAATTCCTCGTCCTCGCCAGCACCGGCGAATCCGAAGTCTTCTACGACGCCGCCGTGACCGAGCTCAAACTCGGCGCGCGCGAGGTCGATTTCGACAACCGCGCCGAGGTGGCCAGCATCTGCGAAGAGTTCACCACTCTTTATGCCCGCACCGACGAAACCCATGACGCCACGCTCTTCGATCAGATCCCCGAAGACCGCCGCAAGGTCGGGCGCGGCATCGAGGTGGGGCAGATCTTCTATTTCGGCACCAAATATTCCGAAGCCATGGGCGCCACCGTCGTCACACCAGAAGGCACCAAGGTTCCGGTCGAGATGGGCAGTCATGGCATTGGCGTCAGCCGTCTCTTGGGCGCCATCATCGAAGCCAGCCATGACGACAAGGGCATCATCTGGCCTGAAGGCGTGACCCCCTTCCCGGTTGGGATCGTGAACTTGAAGCAAGGCGATGCCAGCACCGATCTGGCCTGCGAAAGCCTGTGCAAGGCGCTGGCCGCCAAGGGCCTTGAGGCGCTTTATGATGACCGCGAAGAGCGCGCCGGCGCCAAGTTCGCCACAATGGACCTGATCGGCCTGCCGTGGCGCATCACCGTTGGTCCACGCGGGCTGGCGAATGGCGTGGTGGAGCTGACCAGCCGCCGCACCGGCATCTCGGAGGAAATGAGCGCCGAGGCTGCGGTGGAGCGGGTGGCGCAGATTTACGCTGCGCATCGCTGAGCCCCGCCCGCCGGGGGCTTCGCGCCCCCGGACCCCCGCGGGATATTTGAGCCAAGATAAAGATCGAGAGGGGTAGGATGGCCGCTGCATTGATCACTTGGGGCGGTTGGGACGGACACCAGCCCGATCAGGTCGCAGCCTTGTTTGCCGGATGGTTGCGCGCGGCCGGGATGGAGGTGGAAGTGACCGACAGCCTGTCATGCTTTGACGATCCGGGAAGGCTGGCCGCATTGAGCCTGATCGTGCCGGTCTGGACCATGGCCGAGATTGGCAAGGAACAGGCCGAGCATGCCGCGGCGGCTGTGGCTTCGGGGGTGGGTCTTGCCGGGTGCCATGGCGGCATGTGCGATGCGTTTCGCAGCAATGTCACATGGCAGTTCATGACCGGCGCGCAATGGGTTGCGCATCCCGGCAATGACGGCGTTCCCTACCGGGTGCGGACGGTTGGCGCGCACCCGCTGATTTCGGGGATCCCGGATTTCGACGTGGAAACCGAGCAATACTATCTGCACATCGATCCTGCCGTCACCGTGCATGCGGTCTGCGATTTTCCCGTGGTAGCCGGGCCTCATAGCCCCAATGGCCCGGTGGAGATGCCGGTGGTGTTTACCAAGCGTTGGGGGCAAGGCCGTGTCTATTACAATGCCCTTGGCCATCAGGCGGAGGTGGTGGCCAGCGGTCCTGCCGCCGAACTCATGCGGCGCGGATTGCTCTGGGCGGCGCGCTGACGCGACGTCAGAGTTGGGATGGATTGACGCAAGGCGCCCGCGGGCGATCATTATACAGACCTTCATCCCGGATGCCCCCATGTCATTGCCCGCTGATCACCCCAGACTGATGAAACGGCCCTTCACGTTGGGCGAGTTGGTGGCTGATGGGGTTGTGCATACATTGGCCCTTCTGGCCGGGCTGATTGGGTTTTCCGCCCTGCTCTATCACGTGCTGGCACGCGCAGAGTTCGGGGTGTTTGCAGCCCTTGCGGTCTATGCGGCCGGCTTCTTTCTGATGTTCGGCTTTTCGCTTGCCTATAACATGGCACCGCCCTCTGCGCTGAAATGGATGCTGCGGCGCTTTGACCACTCTGCGATCTACGTCATGATTGCGGGCACCTACACAGCAATCCTGGCGCAGTTTGAACCTGCCCCGCTCGTCTGGGCCTTGGGAGCCGTGGTCTGGGCAGGCGCGGTGCTTGGCGTGGTGGTCAAGCTGGCCTTGCCCGGCCGTTACGACAGGCTTTCGGTGATTTCCTATGTGGCGCTTGGCTGGATGGGGGTTCTGGCGATCGGACCCGCGCGGGCATCGCTGCCGGAGGCGTCGCTTTGGCTGATCGTGCTGGGTGGCATCACCTATGTGGGCGGGGTTGCCTTTTACAAATGGCATCGTCTGCGGTTTCACAACGCAATCTGGCACCTGTGCGTGGCGGTGGCCGCCGGACTGCATTTTGCCGCGGTTGCAATCGCGGTTGGCTGACGGGTGATCCCGCCGAAGTGAGCCCGAGGCGCGCCATGCCGCCTTGACGCGACCAGCGGGCCGCGACACTGTCCGCGCAAACAAAAGACAGAGCAGACATGCCCCAGACAGCCCCTTTTTCCCGCTTTGAACGGATGATCGCCTGGCGCTATCTGCGCGCCAAACGTGCCGAAGGCGGGGTCAGCGTGATGACATGGATCAGTCTGATCGGCATTACACTGGCCGTCTTTGCGTTGATTGCCACGCTGGCGGTCCGGGCGGGGTTCCGAGCGGAATTCGTGGACACCATTCTGGGCGCCAATGCGCATGTGACGGTCTATTCCGCCGGCCGTGCAGATGAATTTGGGAACCTCGTCAAGGGCTTCCCCGATTATGAGGCGCGCGCCGCCGCTTTGGCGGCGGTGCCGGGCGTGACGCGGGCTGCCCCCATGATCCGGGGGCAGGTGATGGTTTCCAGCCAAGGCGCCACCAACGGGGCCGAGGTCTATGGGCTTTCGGAAGAAGATCTGAAATCCATCCCGCGCGTGGGCCTTGGGTCTGATGCCGAGGGCGACATCGAGCGTTTTGAGGAAGGCATCGCGATCGGTTCGGTCTTGGCGCGCGATCTGGGCGTGGGCGTGGGGGATCGCTTGCGCGTCATCTCGCCCGACGGGGTGAAGACAGCCTTTGGCAGCAGCCCCCGGGTGAACGCCTATGAGGTGGTCTACATCTTCACCGCCGGGCGCTATGACATTGACAAAACACGCCTGTATATGCCCTTCACCGAAGCGCAGAGCTATTTCAATCGGGAAGGATTGGCCGATGAATTCGAGGTGATGGTGGATCGCCCCGATGAGATTGACCGCTTCACCGCGCCGATCCTGCAAGCAGGCGGCGAGGATGCCATCCTTTGGACATGGCGCGATTCCTCGGGCGCTTTCCTGCGCGCCTTGGATGTGGAGGACAACATCATGTTTGTGATCCTGTCCATTCTGGTGCTGATCGCCACCATGAACATCATCTCTGGTCTGATCATGCTGGTGAAAAACAAGGGGCGCGACATCGGCATTCTGCGCACGATCGGGCTGACCGAAGGCGCGATCTTGCGCATCTTCTTCATGTGTGGTGCGTTCACGGGCGTGGTGGGTACGGTGATGGGAGTCGTGCTGGGCTGTCTCTTTGCGCTTTACATCGACCCGCTGTTTTCCGCCGTCAACTATTTGGCGGGCGGCGGCGTGTGGGACCCGTCGATCCGCGGCATCTACGCGCTGCCCGCCAAGCTGCAATGGGGCGACGTGCTGTCGGCGGTTTCCTTGTCTTTGGGATTGTCCTTCATTGTGACGATCTTTCCGGCCCGGCGCGCGGCGCGGATGAACCCGGTGGAGGCGCTGCGCTATGAGTGATCTGGCACTTGATCTGGCAGGGATTGAAAAGACCTACAACCGCGGCAAAGCGTCAGAGGTTATGGTGCTGCGCGGCGCGACGTTGCAGGTGAAACCGGGGGAAGTGGTGGCACTTGTGGCCCCCTCGGGCGCCGGCAAGTCCACCCTCCTGCATGTCGCCGGGCTTTTGGACACGCCCGATGCGGGTCAGGTGCGGTTGAACGGGCGCGACATGAACGGCTTGCCCGACAAGATGCGGACCGAGGTGCGGCGGGCGGATGTTGGGTTCATCTATCAGTTCCACCATCTTCTGCCCGAGTTTTCCGCGCTGGAAAACATCGTCATTCCCCAATTGGCGAATGGGGTTTCCGAGACCGAAGCGCGGTCGCGCGGAATGGATCTGCTCACCCGGGTTGGCGTGGCCGGACGGGCCGATCACCGGCCAGCGGCCTTGTCGGGCGGAGAGCAACAGCGGGTCGCGTTCTGCCGTGCCATGGCCAACGCGCCGCGTCTGCTGCTGGCCGATGAGCCGACCGGAAACCTCGACCCCGGCACATCTGATCAGGTGTTCGCCGCGCTGATGGATCTGGTGCGCGCGACCGGGCTTGCGGCCCTGATTGCCACCCACAACATGGATCTCGCCGCGCGGATGGACAGGATCGTGCGGCTGGATCAAGGCCGCGTGGCCTGAGCGCTTGTCTGGCGCCTGCAGGGGTGTCACTCTGCGGGCAACCAGAAGGAGCCCATCATGGCAAAATCCCCGCCATTCCTGTCGCTTGTCGCAGCCCTTGGTCTGGGGGCTTGCGTGATTGCCGGTGCGCCCGCGCCAGTGCCCAGCGGGGCGCAGGACTTCGCTGACTATTGCGCGGGGTGCCACGGGATTTCGGGTAAGAGGGATGGTGAGGTGGCGTCCACGCTGTCCCGGCGCCCCGCGGACCTAACCTTGCTGGCACGGCGCAATGACGGAACCTTCCCGACCACCGCGGTGATGGCGAAGATTTGGGGATATACCGGCGGCAAGGGTGAGGGCGTGATGCCGAACTTCGGGCCGCTTCTGGACAGCGCTCTGCTGCCCTATGACGGCGGGGATGGCATCCTGACGCCGACGCCGCAGCGGCTGGTGCAGATTGCCGAGCATTTGAAGACGCTTCAGGTCCGCTGATCGGTCAGGGCGTTTGGGCGACCTGGATTTGCGGCAGTTCGCCCGCGATTTCGAGCACGAGCTTGCGGCGGACAGCGGCTGCGAAGGTGTCGCGGCTGGTGGCGGCCACGACGAAGGCGCCGGGGCCGCCGATGATCAGGTTCTCATAGGCGGTGACGAGATCTTCCGCCCGGTCGTCGCGCAGGATGGGCAGGCCGTTGATGGTGATGCCGGCGGCCAGCACCTCGGCGCGGGCGTCGGCGATACGGGGGCCGGAGAAATTGCCCACCGAGTCGCCCGAGAAATCGATCACCTGCCGCAGGCTGGTGATAGGGTTGTCTTCGATCAGGCGCTTGCCTTCGAGCAAGGCCGCGCCGATGGCGTTGCGGCCCGTCGCGAGGCGGGGCGGGAGGAGGAGGCGGGCGGCGAAGTCTTGCGCGGCCTCGGGGCCGTCGATCACCTGCCAGTCGACCACGACCACCTGATTGGCCGCCCACTCGACATAGGTGACGGCGATGGTGCCGGTCAGGGTGGTGGAAATGGCGTCGAGAACATCGGGGTGGGTGATGGCGCTGGCGTAGCCTTGGCGCTGAAAAACCACCTCTTCCTGATCGATCGAGCCTGAGGCATCGGCGAGGAGGACCAGTTCGAGGTCCACCTCTTGGGCGAGGCTGGGCAAGGGGAAGAGGAGGAGAGGGATGAGCCATCGCATGGGGCAAGACTAGCGTGGAAGCGGCGGCGGAGGGATCACGATTCTGTGGGAGAAAGAATGGGCGTGCCCCCTGTGTTACAAACCGTGGGACCATTTGAAATCAATATCTTAGCCCTTCGAGATTCAGAAAGTTTTAACACTTTCCGGCGGCGCGGCGCGCGTTTGTGCCCTGCCCTGCCCAAGGGTCGGGCTGTCTGGCGCGGGGGGGTGGCGCGTGCGGCAGAGCGGACCGCGCGCGGCGAAGTGGGCGGGGGCGAGGGTGATTCCCGTTTGAGCGGATGGCCCGCGTGGCGGAGGCCGCACCAAGCGCCCGTCCTGCCGCGCCTTTGGGCGGCGCGCGCCGTGCCGCGCGGCCCAGCGGGCGGCGGCATGCGGTGAATGGCGGGCGGTGCAGAGATTGCCAAGAGCAGGCTTGCGCCCGCACCCCGCAGCGGCAATATCAGGAGCGAAACCCGACCCGGTCTGGCAAAGCGCCTGACCAGCACACACACCGCCAAACCGGCAGAGATCCAGACGGGCAAAGACCCAGACGGGCCGACCGCCACAGAGGCAGACCGCCCACCAAGGCAGACAGTCGAACAGGCAAACAGGGACGCGCGCAATGGCACTTCCGATGACACAGCAGGCGAAATACTGGGGCATCGCAGCGGCGGTGTTCCTGCTGCTGATGTGGCTGATGGGCAATGTGCTGGTGCCGTTTCTGGTGGGCGGCGCGATTGCCTATTTCCTTGACCCGGTGGCCGACCGGCTTCAACGCCTTGGCCTGAGCCGGGTTCTGTCCACTGCGCTGATCATGCTGATGCTGTTTCTGGTGATCGTGCTGTTGGTCTTGGCCGTGATCCCGACCCTGATCCAGCAAACCACGGCGCTTGTGAACGCAGCACCCGAAATTTCGCGCAACCTTCAGACCTTTTTGACAGAGCGTTTTCCCGAGCTTTCGGATGAAACCAGCATCATGCGCAAGACGCTGGCGGATATTGGCGATTTCATCCAGTCCAAGGGCGGCGATCTGGCGCAGGGGGTGCTGACCTCGGCGATGTCGGTGATCTCGGCCATCGTGTTCATCGTGGTGGTGCCGGTGGTGGCCTTTTACCTGTTGCTGGACTGGGACAAGATGGTGGCGCGGGTGGATGCGATGATCCCGCGCGATCACATTTTCACCGTGCGGCGGCTTGCCCGCGAAGTGGATGAGGTTTTGGCCGGTTTCGTGCGCGGACAGTTGACGGTTTGCTTTGTGCTGGGGGCCTATTATTCGGTGGCGCTGATGGTGGCCGGGTTGCAGTTCGGCCTTGTGGTGGGGGCCATCGCAGGGGCAGTGACCTTTATTCCTTATGTGGGGGCCATCATCGGCGGCGTTCTGGCGATTGGTCTGGCGCTGTTCCAGTTCTGGGGCGATTGGGTGGCAATCGGGATCATCGCGGCGATCTTTGCCTTTGGCCAGTTCATCGAAGGCAATATCCTGACCCCGAAACTGGTGGGCGATTCCGTGGGCCTGCATCCGGTCTGGCTGCTGCTGGCGCTGTCGGCCTTTGGGTCCTTGCTGGGCTTTGCAGGCATGCTGATCGCGGTGCCGGTCGCGGCGGTGCTGGGGGTCTTGCTGCGCTTTGCCATTGGGCAGTATCAGGGCAGTCTGCTTTACCGAGGCTTGGACAGCGCTCCGGTGCCGCGAGACCCCGTGCCAGAGGGGCCGCAGGTGCCAAACCCGGCGGCAGCGCGCGTGGCAGGCAAAGAGGATGTGGTTTGACGCAGCAACTGGCGTTCGATCTGCCGTTTCAGGCGGTGTATCGGCGGGAAGATTTCTTTGCCTCGCCTGCCAATGCGCATGCTTTGGCGGCGATTGAAGGCTGGCGCGGCTGGCCGGGCGGCAAGTTGCTGCTGATCGGGCCACCCGGCGCGGGCAAGACCCATCTGGCGCATATGTGGCGCGAGGCCGCGGGGGCGGTGATGGTGTCGGGGGCCGATCTGGCCGAGGCCGATCTGCCCAGTTTGGCCGCGGCGGGGGCCGTGGTGGTGGAGGATGCCGATTCCGTGGCCGGAGAGCACGCGGCGGAAGTGGCGCTGTTTCACTTGCACAATATGGTGGTGCCGCAGGGGTCCTTGCTGTTGACGGCCCGGGGGCCTGCGCGCGACTGGGGTTTGCGCTTGCCCGATCTGAAAAGCCGGGTCGAGGCGGCATCGGTGGCACGGCTGGAACCGCCCGATGATGATCTGCTGTCAGCCGTGCTGGTGAAGCTGTTTGCCGACCGGCAGACCACAGTGGCCCCCAGCTTGGTGCCTTGGCTGGTCGCGCGGATGGAACGGTCGATCGCCGCCGCGCGGGCGCTGGTTTCGGCGATGGACAAGCGCGCCTTGGCGCAAGGCAAGCCGATTACCAAGGCAACGGCGCAAGGCTTGCTGGACAGCGATGATGCGGAATGAAAGACTGCCATAAAAGTGCAAAACTTCAGCAGCATAAGTTCCGGTCATGACACAATCCGATTTTCTCAAGGCCCCCTTCCCCCCTCCGGTGCGTTTGCCGGCAGATGAGATCTCGGGGCCGGGGCGGTTTTTCAATCGTGAGCTGAGCTGGCTGGCCTTCAACTGGCGCGTGCTGGATGAGGCGGCGAACCCGCAGGTGCCGCTGCTGGAGCGGCTGCGCTTCCTGTCGATCTCGGCCACCAATCTGGATGAGTTCTTTACCGTGCGGGTGGCGGGGTTGCGCGCGCTGGTGCGGACGGGGAATGCGGTTCTGTCCGAGGATGGGCGCAAGCCGGCCGAGCAACTGGTGCTGATCCATGCCGATGCGCGGCGGTTGATGCAACGCCAGCAGACCGTGCTGAACGGATTGAAGCGGGAGATGGAGGCCGAGGGGATCTGCGTGGTCACCCGGTCGAAGCTGACGGCGGCGGATCTGCGGCATCTGGAGGCGCATTTCCTGCACAAGGTGTTTCCGGTGCTGTCGCCCTTGGCGATTGATCCGGCGCATCCGTTTCCGTTCATTCCCAACACCGGGTTTTCGCTGGCGCTGGAACTCGAGCGGTTGACGGATCGGCGCACTCTCAAGGCGCTGTTGCCGATTCCGCAGCAGATTGCGCGCTTTGTGCCCTTGCCGGGCAAGGCGGGGGCGCAGCGGTTTTTGCCTTTGGAAGAGTTGTTGTTGCTTCATCTGAACATGCTGTTTCCGGGCTATACCGACCGGGGGCATTGCGCGTTTCGGGTGTTGCGCGACAGCGATCTGGAGGTGGAAGACGAGGCCGAGGATCTGGTGCGCGAGTTCGAGACCGCGCTGAAGCGGCGGCGGCGCGGCGAGGTGATCCGGTTGAAGATGACGGCGGGGGCGCCAGCGGATTTGCGCGCGCTGATCATGGATGAGCTGCATGTGACCGAGGCCGAGGTGGTCGAGGTCAAGGGCCTGCTGGGGATTGCCGATCTGAAAGAGCTGGTGCTGTCGTCGCGGCCCGATCTGCTGTGGCCGCCCTTCAGCCCTCGCGTGCCCGAGCGGGTGCAGGATCATGAAGGCGATCTGTTCGCGGCGATCAAGCAGAAGGATATTCTGCTGCACCATCCCTATGAGACATTCGATCTGGTGATCCGCTTTCTGGAGCAAGCGGCGCGCGACCCGAATGTGCTGGCGATCAAGCAGACGCTGTATCGCACCAGTTGGGACAGCCCGGTGGTGAGTGCCTTGTGCGAGGCGGCGGAGGCGGGCAAGTCGGTGACGGCGCTGGTCGAGCTGAAGGCGCGGTTCGACGAGGCGGCCAACATCCGGCAAAGTCGGCGGCTGGAGCGCGCGGGGGCGCATGTGGTTTATGGCTTCATCCATTACAAGACCCATGCCAAGATCAGCACCGTGGTGCGGCGTGAAGGCGACCAGCTGGTGACCTATACGCATTACGGCACCGGGAACTATCACCCGATCACCGCGCGGATTTACACGGATCTGTCGTTCTTTACCTGCGATCCGGCCTTGGGGCGGGATGCGACGAAGGTGTTCAACTATCTGTCGGGCTATGTGCAGCCCGAGGGGCTGGAGAATCTGGCGATCAGCCCGATCACGCTGAAGCCGCGCCTGCTTGCGCTGATCGCGGCCGAGGCCGATCACGCGCGGGCGGGGCGGCCGGCGGAGATCTGGGCGAAGATGAACAGCCTGATCGACCCGGAGGTGATTGATGCGCTGTATGACGCGTCACGCGCCGGGGTGAAGATCAGTCTGGTGATCCGGGGGATCTGCGGCTTGCGGCCCGGCATTGCGGGGCTGAGCGAGAACATCCGGGTGAAATCCATCGTCGGCCGCTTTCTGGAGCACAGCCGGATTGTGTGCTTTGGCTCGGGGCATGGGTTGCCGAGCAAGCAGGCGCGGGTGTTTTTCTCCAGCGCGGACTGGATGGGGCGGAACCTCACGCGGCGGGTGGAGACGCTGGTGGAAGTGCACAATGACACCGTGAAGGCGCAGATCGTGAGCCAGATCATGGCCGCCAATCTGGCCGACGAGGCGCAAAGCTGGGTGCTGGGGCCGGACGGACGCTCGGCGCGGGAGTTGCAGCCAAAGGACGGGAAACTTTTCGCCTGCCACACGTTCTTTATGGAGAATCCGTCGTTGTCGGGGCGCGGGACGGCGGGGGCCAAGGATGTGCCAAAGCTCGCGGCGCTGAAGGAATAGGGTATGGGTTCTGCGGCGGACACCTGCACAACGAAAAAGCCACTGAGGACATCATGACACGCCAGAAAAACGACATTGAGGCGGAGGATGAGGATTTCGGCCCCTTTGGCCGGTCCTTGTTCGAAGATCCGGCCAGCCGCGCCTTGAGCCGGGTGGGCGTGGTCGACGTGGGGTCGAACTCGGTGCGGATGGTGGTGTTTGATGGCGCGGCGCGCAGTCCGGCCTATTTCTACAACGAAAAGATTCTGTGCGGTCTGGGCAAGGGTCTGGCCGAAACGGGAATGCTGAACCCCGCCGGCAAGGACCGCGCACTGGCGGCGCTGAAGCGCTTTTCGCTGCTGGCCGAAGGCATGGGAGCCGCGCCCCTGACCGTGGTGGCCACCGCCGCCACGCGGGAGGCCAAGGATGGCCCCGCCTTTACCGCGCAGGTTCTGGAAGAAACCGGACTGAAGCTGCATGTGATCGACGGCGATGAAGAGGCCCGGCTTTCGGCGCAAGGCGTGCTCTTGGGCTGGCCCGAGGCCAAGGGGATTGTCTGCGACATCGGCGGCAACTCGATGGAGTTGGCCCGCATCGGGGATGGCAAGGTGGGCAAACGCCTGTCGGTGCAACTGGGCCCGTTCCGGTTGCAACAGGTGCAAGGCGGCGCCGACAAGCGCCGCGCGCTGATCCACCGAGTGCTGACCACCGCGCAGCAGAAGATGAAAACCGAAGGCGAGCGGTTCTACCTTGTCGGCGGGTCGTGGCGGGTGATCGCGCGGCTGGACATGGAGCGGCGCGGCTATCCGCTGACGGTGCTGCACGAATACCGGATGCCCGCCAAATCGGCGCTCGATACGCTGGACTGGCTCGAGGGCGCGGACCTTCCGATGCTGCGGGGCCGCACCGGCACCAGTGTGGAGCGGATGGAGTTGGTGCCGCTTGCCTGCGAGGTGCTGCGCGAGGTGATCCGTGTGTTCCAGCCGTCGGAACTGGACATTTCGTCCTATGGCATCCGCGAGGGGCTTTTGTATGAGCAGATGCCCGAGCAGTTGCGCGCGCGCGACCCGCTCATCGAGGCGGCGCGGGCGGCAGAGCAGACCGGCGCGCGGCTGCCGGGGACCGGCAAGGCGCTGTATAAGTTTCTGATGCCGCTGTTCGAGGATCGGACCAAGGACCGGCTGCGGCTGATCAAGGCCGCCTGCTTGCTGCACGATACCTCATGGCGGGCGCATCCCGATTACCGGGCCGATGTGTGTTTCGACAATGCCACCCGCGCCAACCTTGGCGGCTTGGACCATCCGGGGCGGGTGTTTCTGGGGCTGGCCTTGCTGCACCGGTATAAGAACAACCGATCCGGCAGCCGGTTGGAGCCGCTGTTCCGGCTTCTGAGCGAGGATGAGATTCAAGAGGCCGAGGTGCTGGGCAAAGCGATGCGCTTTGGCGCGATGTTTGCCGCAGGCGACCCGGCCACGGCAGGCGCCTTGATCTGGAAGCCAAAGAAACGGGCGCTGGCGCTGCAATTGACTCCGTTGGGGGCGGGTTTGTTTGGCGAGGTGGCGCAGGCGCGGTTCAACTCACTGGCGCAGGCGCTGCGCGCCAAGGGGCAAGTGTTGCTGCCCGGTGCACATGCTGACGCTTGACCATCTGGCGGTGAGTTGCACCGATCTGGCCGAAGGCGTGGCGGCCATCGAGGCAGCGCTGGGCCTGCCTTTGGCGCCGGGGGGCGAGCATCCCCATATGGGCACGCATAACCGGCTGCTGAGCTTGGGCGATCTGTATCTGGAGGTGATCGCGATCAATCCCGAGGCCCCTGCCCCGGCTTGGCCGCGCTGGTTTGCGCTGGACGCATTTTCGGGCCCGCCGCGCCTGACCAATTGGGTGGCGGCTTGCCCGGATCTGGAGGCTGCGGTGGCGGTGGCGCCGGAAGGTGCGGGCGTGCCCGTGGATCTGGCGCGGGGGGATCTGCGCTGGCGCATGGCGGTGCCGGGGAATGGGCTTCTGCCCTTTGGCGGGGCGTTTCCAGCGCTGATCCAGTGGCTGGGGCCACACCCTGCCCCGCGCCTGCCCGATAGGGGCGCGCGTCTTGCGCGGCTGGTGGTGACGCATCCGCAGGCGCGCGATCTGGGTGCCGCGCTGGCGGGGGTGCAGGATGCGCGGCTGGTGATCGAGACAGGGCCGCTGGGCTTGCAGGCCGAGATCGACACGCCGCACGGGCGGCGCGTGCTGGCATGATCCGCGCGGCATCAGCGGCGGATGCCGAGGCGGTGGCGGCCATCTGGAACCATTACATCCGCGACACCGTGGCCACCTTCAATTCGGCCGAGAAAAGCGTGGCCGAGGTGGCGGCCACACTCGCCGCACGGCAGGTGCAACGCTGTTTTCTGGTGGCCGAGGGGGCGGGTGGCGTGCTGGGCTTTGCCACCTATGACCAGTTTCGCGGCGGGGTCGGCTATGCGCACAGTATGGAGCACACCGTGCTGCTGGCGCCGGGGGCGCAAGGGCGCGGTGTGGGCCGCGCGCTGATGGCGGCGGTTGAGGCGCATGCAACAAAAGCTGGCGCACATGTGATGGTGGCGGGCGTCACGGCGGAAAACGCCGCCGGCCAAGCGTTTCATGGCCGTTTGGGCTATCATGAGGTCGGGCGGATGCCGCAGGTGGGGCGCAAGTTCGGCCGCTGGATGGATCTTGTGCTGATGCAGAAAATCCTCTCCTGACAAGCGGCGCGGGTCGCGCTATCCTGCCCCCATGTCGATCTGGACCCGCATCGCTGACGCGCTTTCGGCCCTCGCGCAAGGCGAAGGGCTTTCCGTGGTGTTTGACCGGCTGCGGGGTGTGGGATCGACGCCGGAAAAATCGGTGGGCTTCACCATCGCGGTGATCGCGCTGGGGGCCAAGATGGCCAAGGCCGATGGCGCGGTGTCGCGCCACGAAGTGGCAACCTTCCGGCAGATCTTTGCGATTCCGGATGAGGAAGCGGCCAATGCGGCGCGGGTGTTCAATCTGGCGCGGCAGGATGTGGCCGGATTTGACGCATATGCCCGCAAGGTGGCGGCCTTGTTCCGCCCCGAAGGGCAAGCGCTTTGTGCGGATGACCGCAATGTGCTGATCGACCTGCTGGAAGGCCTGTTTCACATCGCGATGGCGGATGGTGATTTTCATCCGGCCGAGGATACGTTCCTGCGCGAGGTGGCGCGGATCTTCGGGCTCGATGACCGCTGCTATGCCACGATGCGGGCGCGCTTTGTCGAAGGCGCGCCGCGTGATCCTTATGACGTGCTGGGGGTGGAGCCCGGGGCCTCGATCGCGCAGGTGAGGGCGGCGTGGCGGCAGGCGGTCAAGGACAGCCATCCCGATGCGATGATCGCGCGCGGGGTGCCCGCCGAGGCGGTAAAGCTTGCAGAGCGGCGGCTGATCGCGATCAATGCCGCATGGCATGAGATTTCGGGCAAACAGGCCGCGTGATGGCCGGGGCCGAGCGCTTGCGCATCGCCACCTATAATGTGGAATGGTTCAACGCCCTGTTCGACGAAGACGGGCGACTTTTGGCGGATGGCGCGCCCTCGGCCCGGCATCAGATCCGCCGCGCCGAACAGGCCGGAGCGCTGGGGATTGTGTTCACCGCGCTGGACGCCGATGCGGTGATGGTGATCGAAGCGCCCGACACCGGGTCTCGCCGCAGCTCGGTGCGCGCGCTGGAAACCTTTGCCGCCACTTTCGGTCTGCGCACAAGGCGCGCTGTGACGGGCTTCATGTCAGAGACCGAGCAAGAGATCACGCTGCTATACGATCCCGACCGGCTGACGGCGCGGCATGATCCGCGGGGCGATCCGGTGGGCAAGAAGGGCAGCCGCGACGCCCCCCGCTTTGACAGCACCTTCCGCTATGATCTGAACGCCGATGCCGCGCCCGAGCTGATCCGCTTTTCCAAGCCGCCGCTGGAACTGGCGGTGACCACGGCGGCAGGTCGCACGCTGCGGCTGATCGGCGTGCATGCCAAGTCGAAAGCGCCCCATGGCGCACGCAGCCCGGCAGAGATCACCCGCCTGTCGATCGAGAACCGCCGCAAGCAGCTGGCGGAATGCATCTGGCTGCGCGCGCGGGTGGCGGACCATCTGGCGCGCGGCGAGGATCTGATCGTGCTGGGCGATTTCAACGACGGTCCGGGGCTGGACGCCTATGAAAAGCTGTTCGGCCATTCCGGCGTCGAAATCGTGCTGGGCCTTGACGTGCCCCCCGAGGCGCAGATGTATGATCCGCACGCCGCAATGGCGCAGGCCGGGCGGATGAACCTTGCCCCCACCACGGCGCGGTTCTGGCTGCATCCGCAGCAGCGTTACTTCGAGGCGCTGTTGGATTTCATCATGGTCTCGCCCCGGCTGGCCGAGACACGCCCCGCGTGGCGGATCTGGCACCCGTGGAACGATCCGGCCTGCCTGAACACAGCCGAACTGCACGAGGCGCTGCTACAGGCCTCGGATCACTTCCCGGTGACGCTGGATCTGACATGGCCGCGCGACAAGACGTGATTTGCCCTCAGGTCCGTCCCCGGGCATGCTGCGCGCATGACACAGCACCTCCGAACCCTGCTTTTGCCGCTCCTGCTGCTCGCAGCCCTGCCCGCGCTGGCGCAAACCCCGCCTGCCGAAGAAGAAGAAGAAGAACGCCCGGGCTTTGATCTGATGCAGGACGGCGCGCAGCTGTTGTTTCGCGGCCTGATGCGCGAGATGGAGCCTGCGCTGACCGAAATGGGCAAGGCTCTGGCCGAGATGGAGCCCGCGCTGCAAGAGCTGCTGGGGCTGATCGATGACATCCGCAATTACGAAGCGCCCCGCGTGCTGGAAAATGGCGATATCCTGATCCCGCGCCGCGAGGATGCGCCGCGTCTGCCACCGCCTGCTCCGGGGGAAATCGACCTTTAAGAAGGGGGGCGCTGCCCCCCGCCTTCGGCCCCCCCCGGAGTATTTTCAAAAGGTGCAAAGCCAAGACCGCGCCTGTCCATTGCACCTTTCTTAAATACTCCCGCCGGAGGCTCCGGCGGCAGGTCGAAGGGTGCGTCGGGCGGCAGGATCAGCCCCGGGTCTGGCGGATCAGGGTCAGGATATCCTTGGCCGCCGTGGGAATATGGGTGCCGGGGCCAAAGATCGCCTTGACCCCGTTCTCATGAAGAAACGCGTAATCCTGCTGTGGGATCACGCCGCCACAGATCACCAGAATATCCTCCGCCCCTGCCGCTTTCAGCGCCTGCACCAGTTTGGGCGCCAGCGTCTTGTGTCCGGCCGCTTGCGAAGAAATGCCGATCACATGGACATCATTGTCAATCGCGTCCTGTGCCGCTTCTTCGGGCGTCTGGAACAAGGGGCCCACGTCCACGTCAAAGCCGATGTCGGCAAAGGCGGTGGCGATCACCTTGGCGCCGCGGTCATGGCCATCTTGGCCCATCTTCACCACCAGCATCCGCGGACGGCGGCCTTCCTCGGCGGCAAAGGCCTCGACATCGGCCTGAATCGCCGCAAATCCGGCGTCGCCCTCATAGGCGGCGCCATAAACCCCGGCGAGGGTTTTGACCTCGGCCCGGTGGCGGCCAAACACACGTTCCATCGCGTCGGAAATCTCGCCCACCGTGGCGCGGGCGCGGGCGGCGGTGACGGCGGCGTCGAGCAGATTGCCGCCTTCGGCGGCGCGCCGGGTCAGCTCGGCCAAGGCCGCCTGACAGGCGGCCTCATCGCGCGCCGCGCGGGTGGCGGTCAGCCGGGCGATCTGCGCCTCGCGCACCGCCACATTGTCGATGTCGAGAATGTCGATCGGATCTTCACTGGCCTTGCGATACTTGTTCACCCCGACGATCACATCCTCGCCCCGGTCAATCGCAGCCTGACGGCGGGCGGCGCTTTCTTCGATCCGCAGCTTGGGCATGCCGCTGGCCACCGCCTTGGTCATGCCCCCCATCGCCTCGACTTCTTCGATCAGTTTCCACGCTTCTTCCGCCAGCTGATGCGTCAGCGTTTCAACATAATAGCTCCCCGCCAGCGGATCGACGACATGGGTGATCCCGGTCTCTTCTTGCAGGATCAACTGCGTGTTGCGCGCGATGCGGGCGGAAAACTCGGTGGGCAAGGCAATCGCCTCGTCCAGCGCATTGGTGTGCAGGCTTTGCGTGCCCCCCAACACCGCCGACATCGCCTCATAGGCGGTGCGGATCACATTGTTGTAAGGGTCCGCCTCTTGCAGGGAAACCCCGCTGGTCTGGCAATGGGTCCGCAGCATGAGCGAGGCGGGATTTTTCGCAGAAAAATCGGACATGATCCGGTGCCACAACAGGCGCGCCGCGCGCAGTTTGGCGGCCTCCATGAAGAAGTTCATCCCGATGGCAAAGAAGAAGGACAGCCGCCCCGCAAAGGCATCCACATCCATTCCGCGCGCAATCGCGGTGCGCACATATTCGCGCCCATCCGCCAGCGTGAACGCAAGCTCCTGCACAAGGTTCGCCCCTGCCTCTTGCATATGGTAGCCCGAGATCGAGATCGAGTTGAACTTCGGCATCTCGGCCGAGGTGTATTCGATGATGTCCGCGATGATGCGCATGCTGGGCTCGGGCGGGTAGACATAGGTGTTGCGCACCATGAATTCCTTCAGAATGTCGTTCTGAATGGTGCCCGAAAGCAGGTGCCGCGCCACGCCCTGCTCTTCGCCTGTCACGATGAAATTGGCCAGAATCGGGATCACCGCGCCGTTCATCGTCATGGAAACGCTGACTTTATCCAAGGGGATGCCGTCGAACAGGATCTTCATGTCCTCGACCGAGTCGATGGCGACACCTGCCTTGCCCACATCGCCCACCACGCGCGGGTGATCCGAGTCATAGCCGCGGTGGGTGGCCAGATCGAAGGCGACCGACACCCCCTGCTGCCCCGCCGCCAGCGCCTTGCGGTAGAAGGCGTTCGACTCCTCGGCGGTGGAAAAGCCCGCATATTGCCGGATGGTCCAAGGGCGGCCTGCATACATCGTGGCCTTCACCCCGCGGGTAAAGGGGGCGGCCCCCGGCACCCCGCCCAGATGCGGCAGGTCCGCCACATCTTCGGCGGTGTAAAGCGGTTTGACCGGGATGCCTTCCAGCGTGTGCCAGGTCAGGCTTTCGGGATCTTTGCCCTTGAGCTCTTTGGTGGCGAGCGCGGCCCAGGTTTTCAAGGCGTCGGTCATCGGTGTTCTCCGTCCGTTTGCGCGTGGCATCTTCTCTTGGGTTTCCGGCGCGGCCGCCCTATGTCTGGGGGAAAGGGAGCCGCATGAAACCGCTATATCTTCTTGCATTCGCAGCATTGCTGCCGTTCGTGGCCTCCGCGCAGGACGCGGGGGCGTTGGATCCGTCAGGGGGTGGCGTAAGGGCCACCGTCGAGTCGACCGAAGCCGCCGCCTATGGGCCGCGCGATGCGGCCGATGTGGTCTTTGACGATCTGATGTTTGAATACCGCCCCTTGGTGGTGTTCGGTGACAGCCCGGAAGACCCGAACTTCCTGCGCCAGATGGAGCTTCTGGCCCGGGATCTGCCCGCGCTGGAATTGCGCGACGTGGTGCTGGTGACCGACACCGACCCGGAGGCGCGCGGGGAGTGGCGCACGCGGCTGCGCCCACGCGGCTTCAGCCTTGTCCTGATGGACAAGGATCTGCGCCCGGTGATCCGAAAGCCGCTGCCTTGGGAGGTGCGGGAAATCGTCGCGGCGATCGACAAGTTCCCGCTGCGTCGGCAAGAGATTCTGGAGCGCAACCCGGCGGGACGCTAGGGGGCGCGCCATCATTCGAACTCCAGGATCACATCGTCAACCTTGAGGCTGCTGCCTGCGGTGGCGGTGATCTTTTTCACCACGCCGCGGCGTTCGGCCTTGAGGATGTTTTCCATCTTCATCGCCTCGACCGTGGCGAGCGCCTGGCCTTCCTGCACCTCGTCGCCTTCGGCCACGCTGATGCTGACCACCAGCCCCGGCATCGGGCAAAGCAGGAATTTCGAGGTGTCCGGCGGCAGTTTTTCCGGCATCAGCGCGTTCAGCGCGGCTTGGCGCGGGGATTGCACCAGCACCTTGAGATCGGCGCCGCGCAGGCGGATGCGAAAGCCCATCGGCACCTTGCCGACCTTGAGCACCAAGGGCGCGCCATCCACCGTCAGCCGGGCGAGGCTGTCGCCTGGGGTCCAATCGGATTGCACGCGCAAGGATTGGCCGTCGGGGAAGGTGACGGTGGAGCCTGCCTTGTCGGCGGCGATGGTGACGGGGATCTGGCTGCCTTGCAGGCTGACCACCCAAGCGTCCCCGACACGGCGCTGGTGGTTGTCCATGGTGCCGGAAATGCGGGTGCGGCGGATTTCGGCGACGCGGTTCATCGCGGCGCAGGCGGCGGCGACGTGGCGTAAGGTGGCGTCGTCCAGCGTGGTGCCGTGGAAGCCTTCGGGGAATTCCTCGGCGATGAAGGCGGTGGTGATGGCGCCGCTGGTAAAGCGGGGGTGGTCCATCACTGCCGCACAGAAGGGCAGGTTGTGGCCGATGCCTTCCACCTCGAACGTGTCCAGCGCAAGGCGCATTTCCTCAATCGCTTGCCCCCGCGTGGGGGCCCAGGTGCAAAGCTTGGCGATCATCGGATCGTAGAACATGCTGATCTCGCCGCCTTCGAACACGCCGGTGTCATTGCGCACGATCCCGCCCAAGGCGGTGGGGCCTTCGACGGGCGGGCGGTAGCGCGTCAGCCGACCGATGGAGGGCAGGAAGTTGCGGTAGGGATCTTCGGCATAAAGCCGCGATTCCATGGCCCAGCCGTTGATCTTCAGATCCTCTTGGCGGAAGGGCAAAGGCTCGCCCGCTGCCACGCGGATCATCTGTTCCACCAGATCGACCCCGGTGATCAGTTCGGTCACCGGGTGTTCGACCTGAAGGCGGGTGTTCATTTCGAGGAAGTAGAAGTTGCGGTCGCCATCCACGATGAATTCCACCGTGCCCGCCGAGGTATAGCCAACGGCGCGGGCCAGCGCGCAGGCCTGTTCGCCCATCGCCTTGCGGGTGGCGGCGTCGAGGAAGGGCGACGGGGCCTCTTCGATGACCTTCTGATTGCGGCGCTGAATGCTGCATTCGCGTTCGTGCAGGTAGACGCAATTGCCATGTTTGTCGGCCAGCACCTGAATCTCGATGTGGCGGGGCTGGGTCACGAATTTTTCGATGAAGATGCGGTCATCGCCAAAGCTGCTCGCGGCTTCGTTCTTGGACGACTGAAAGCCTTCGCGGACCTCTGATTCGCTCCACGCGATTCGCATGCCCTTGCCGCCGCCGCCTGCCGAGGCCTTGATCATCACCGGATAGCCGATCTGGCCCGAGATGCGGATGGCCTCATCCCCGTCGGCGATCAGGCCCATATAGCCCGGCACGGTGGAGACCCCGGCTTCCATTGCCAGCTTTTTCGAGGTGATCTTGTCGCCCATCGCTTCGATCGCGGCGGAAGGCGGGCCGATGAAGACAACGCCTTCGGCTTCCAGCGCGGCGGCGAAGTTGCGGTTTTCCGACAGGAAGCCATAGCCGGGATGCACAGCCTCGGCCCCGGTCTGGCGGATGGCATCAAGGATCTTGTCGATCACGATGTAAGACTGGTTGGCGGGCGACGGGCCGATGTGCACGGCTTCATCTGCCATGCGGACATGCAGGGCGTTGCGGTCGGCATCGGAATAGACCGCAACCGTCTTGATCCCCATTTTCCGGGCGGTTTTGATGACGCGGCAAGCGATTTCGCCCCGGTTGGCGATCAGGATCTTCTGGAACATTGGCTCTCTCTCCCCTCGGGCGGGGTCGGGCCGGACCCTGCGCCGTAAATAAAAAGGGCCTCCCAGCCGCCGAGGCTGGAAGACCCTGTGTTCGTTTCATGTGCGTTCAGATCAATGGACGCGAGGCCGGGCCGCGCAGTGGCGGCACCCGGATCAGTAGCAGTTGTTGGTGCCCGGAATGATGCACGAGCCGCCGCCCGCGACAGCGCCGATGAGCGCGCCTTGCGTTCTGGAGCCGCCGGTGGCCCCGGCAATGAGAGCGCCGGTGGCAGCGCCGCCGACGGTGCGGACAGCCGCGCTGTTGAGCGGCGACGAGTTGCCGTAGCCGTTGTTTTGCACGCAACCTGCGAGCGTGGTGGCAAGAACCGTTGCGATAAGGATGTGTTTCGTGACCATGTGTGACTGCCTCGTGTCAGGGTTTTTATTGGCTCTGACTCTACTGCATCCTTGGCGACGGAAAAGGGGAAATTTCCGCCCGGCGCGGCATCGGCAAGGCTTTGCCACCCGGCAAAGGACGGTCCGGCCCCAAGGGGACCGGACCGCAAGGTCAGGGATAGGGTCGTCACGTGGAGGCCGGACAAGGGGCTGTTGCCCACAGGCCGACCCTGCAAAGGATGGGTGTGCTGCGCATTGAAATCAAATGCAAATCCGCCGCCTTGCCCGCTATGGGCGCCGCTTTGCCAAACAGGCACAGAGACCGGCGGAAGCGCGCGCATCACACATCATCCTCATCGTCTTCATCATCCCAGATCACGTCTTCGGCATCGGCGGCAAAGACAGCCGGGAAGGAGACTTGCGCCACCTTGAGGTTGATGCGCAGCAGCGCCTCATAGCTTTCGGGATCGAAAGGGTCTTCGGCCGCCACCACCTCGCGCCCGAACAGCCAAGACAGGCGGCCCGCATCGAGATTGCCACGTTCAAAGGGTTCTTCGCCAAAGCATTGCCAGAGCGCCGCCATGAAGCCTTCGTCGGCCTTGCGGTCGGCAAGCTTGCGGTCGCGATAGCGCTCGCGCTTGATGAGTTTGGTGGGGCCGTCCTTTTTATTGGCGCGGCGGATGGTGAATTGAAAATCGGTGCCCGGAAGGCGGCCGGGAAAGCCGCGATGTTTCAGCATGGTGTGCCCCCTTGGTGTGGATGGGCACAGCAATAGGCATCTGGGGCAGCAAGGCCAAGGGGCGATGGCGGGCTGCGGAAGCGAGATGCGGCCGAAAAGGATACGTCAGCCCTTGGGCAAACGTGGGCCGCGCCGGGGCGCGGATAAAGGGATGGGGCGGACTGGACCGAAGCGCGTTCGGCGGCCCGCCCGACCGACTTACTTGTATTTGCCGGTGTAGGTGGGTTCGACCGAAACCGGCTCGTCCACGTAAACGACTTCAGCTTCTTTCTTGGCGCAGGCAGCCACAAAGGCGACCATGGCGAACGCCAGGATAATGTTCGTGCTCTTAGACATCCTCGACTCCTATATTCTTGGAAGGTTGCATCGGAACGCCCGATAGCACACCCTTCATCTGAGGCAAAGGCCGCTTGGGTCCGGCCTTTCGCCACAGTAGCGGATTGCTGCCGGGTTTGACATGGGAAGTTTTCCAAGTTTGCCCGCTGTGACTCTGCTACATCAGGGGCGGCTGCCAGAGCCTTGACGCATACCATATCTTGGGGTTGCATCAGTAAATCTCCCATATGCAGGCGCCATCCTGAAAGGTGAAGGCCTCGAAAAATTGTGTGGCCTCGGGGGCGGTTTCGCCAAAGGGCACCGGCTGATCGGAGAAAGAGATGATGATCTGCGTGGGCTGCGGGCCAAATTCGCTGAGCCGGGGCAGAGCGTAGGTTTGGCACAGGTGAAAGATATCCTCGGCCGCCACTTCATAGGAAATGGTGCCACTGTCGCGCGCGATCTGTGGCGCGACAAAGCGAAACCGCACGGCCAGACCATCGGGGCCGGGCACGTTCCAGATGACATCCTGCAAGGCCACCGGCTGGCCCGACGGCACGGGAATCAGGGTGGCATCGCCGGGCAGGCTGTGCGCGCTGCCTTGCTGTTCGGGTTTCGGGTCGGTCATCGCCGCGCCCCCTGCCCTGCCCTGTGAAACTGTGCCATCGGTGCTTTCCCCCTGAATTCGGATGTCAGAGGGGAATGTTATCGTGCTTTTTCCACGGGTTCGCCAACTTCTTCGTGCGCAGCGCGGCGAAGGCGCGGCAAACGCGGCGACGGGTGGATTGCGGCATGATCACCTCGTCGATGAAGCCTTTTTCGGCGGCGACGAAGGGGTTGGCAAAGCGGTCTTCATAATCCTTGACGCGGGCGGCAATTTTCTCGGGATCGCCAAGTTCGCTGCGATAGAGGATTTCCACCGCCCCCTTGGCCCCCATCACCGCGATCTGGGCGGTGGGCCAAGCGTAGTTGAAATCACCGCGCAGGTGTTTGGAGGCCATCACATCATAGGCGCCGCCATAGGCCTTGCGGGTGATGACGGTGACCTTGGGCACCGTCGCCTCACCATAGGCGAACAGCAGTTTGGCGCCGTGCTTGATGACGCCACCATATTCCTGCGCGGTGCCGGGCAGGAAGCCGGGCACGTCGACCAGCGTGAGGATCGGGATTTCAAAGGCGTCGCAGAAGCGGACGAAGCGGGCGGCCTTGCGGCTGGCATCAATGTCGAGGCAGCCCGCCAGCACCATGGGCTGATTGGCCACCACGCCGACCGACTGGCCTTCGAGCCGGATGAAGCCGGTGATGATGTTGGCGGCGAAGGCGGCCTGAATTTCGAAGAAATCGCCTTCATCGGCCAGTTTGGTGATCAGCTCTTTCATGTCATAGGGCTGATTGATGTTGTCGGGGATCAGCGTATCAAGGCTGGGATCAACCCGGGCGGGATTATCGAAGAAGGGGCGCACGGGCGCCTTTTCGCGGTTGTTGAGCGGCAGGAAGTCGATCAGGCGGCGGGTTTCGGCAAGCGCCACCACATCGTTTTCATAGGCGCCATCGGCGACGGACGATTTCTTGGTATGGGTGGAGGCGCCGCCCAGCTCTTCGGCGGTGACCACTTCATTGGTGACGGTTTTCACCACATCGGGGCCGGTCACGAACATATAGGAGCTGTCCTTCACCATGAAGATGAAGTCGGTCATCGCCGGGGAATAGACCGCGCCGCCCGCGCAGGGCCCCATGATCAGGCTGATCTGCGGCACCACACCGCTTGCCATGATGTTGCGCTGAAACACCTCGGCATAGCCGGCAAGGCTGGCGACGCCTTCCTGAATGCGCGCGCCGCCCGAATCGTTGATGCCGATGACAGGGGCGCCGTTCTGGATGGCCATATCCATGATCTTGCAGATCTTCTGCGCATGGGTTTCAGACAGCGAGCCGCCGAAGACGGTGAAATCCTGGCTGAAGACATAGACCATGCGGCCGTTCACGGTGCCCCAGCCAGTGACCACGCCATCCCCGGCGGGGCGGTCGGCCTCCATCCCGAAATCGGTGCAGCGGTGGGCGACAAACATGTCGAACTCTTCAAAGCTGCCTTCGTCGAGCAAAAGCTCGATCCGTTCGCGGGCGGTCAGCTTGCCCTTGGCATGTTGCGCATCGATGCGGCGCTGGCCTCCGCCCTGCCGGGCGGCAGTGCGGCGGTTCTCAAGCTGGGCCAGAATGTCTTTCATCGCACCGACTCCCCCTGCGGATTTCCGGCACAATAGGAGCCGATGCTGCAGGCGCAAAGGAGAAATGGGAAAATTTGCATAAAGCGGACAGGCAAAGCGTTGCGAAATGCAAAATTGCAAATCCTGTCGGTGCGTCACGCCCGCAAGGCGGCCGCGCGCGCCTGTTGTTTTGGCCTCAAGGCCATGCCATAGAAACGGGATGACACGGCGCACCCCCTTGCTGGCAGACCTGCGTCAGGCCTTTGTGGCCTGGACGCTGCTCTTGGCCATGGCGCTGGTGTGGAGCGCGGCGCCCTCGCGCAGCACCGAATTCCCGAGCCATGCCGCCTTGGCCACGCTGGCGGCGGTGCAAAGCGCCGAGCCGGTGGCGACGCTGTCGGCGGCTGGGAAGCTGCACCGGGCCCCGGAATTCCGGGCCGGGGATGAGCCTGATGCCGTGCTTTTGTCGCCTGCGCTGGCGCTTGCGGCCACGGGCGCGCGCCATGCTTGGGCGTTTTGCCAGCGGGATCTTCCTTGTGCGGCGCGTCACCGCACGCGGCCTGAACCCCGGGCCCCGCCCCTGATCTGACCCAAGGTCCCGACGGCCTGCCGCGTGCGGGCCGCAAATCGGCCACAGACCCGGATGGGAGTGCCGGACGCCGAAGGCGCCGCGCCCTGCCGCCTGTGGTGCCTTTCACGGTTATATCAGGGTCGGCCCCGCAGGCGTGCGCGCCACGGGTGGCTGACGCAAGGACAGGTCATGTCACATACTTTGCTTTGGAAACGCCTGCTTATCTGGGGCGTCTGTCTTTGGGGCATTCTTTTTGCCCTGCCCAATGCCTTTTATCCGCAGGTGGAGCGGCACAACGATGCCGCCGCGCTGATGGCGGAAAGCGGCACCCTGCCCGCCGATCGGGCCGCGGATCTGGCGGGCTGGCCCGCGTGGTTGCCGTCGAACCTTGTGGCGCTGGGGCTGGATCTGCGCGGGGGCGCGCATCTTTTGGCGGAAGTGCATGTCGAAGACGTGCATGCCGCGCGGATGGAAGTGCTGTGGCCGCAGGTGCGCGATGCCTTGCGCGCCTTGCGCGATCAGGTGGGCAACGTGCGGCGGCAGGAGGCGGCACCGGGGGAGTTGCGGGTGAGCCTTGGGGAGCCTGCCGGAATGCCCGCCGCGCTGACGGCGGTGCGCGCCTTGGCCACGCCCGTGGTCTCGCTGACCGGGATCGGCCAGAACGACATCGACGTGCGGGCCGAGGGCGATACGCTGGTCATCGCGCTGTCGGCTGCCGAGCAAGAGGCCTCGGACGCGCGCACCTTGCAGCAGTCTTTGGAGATCATCCGCCGCCGGGTGGATGAGGTGGGCACGCGCGAGCCCACGATCATGCGGCAAGGCGACGACCGCATCCTGATTCAGGTGCCCGGCATCGGATCGGCGGCAGAGTTGAAATCGCTGATCGGGACAACCGCGCAGCTGACCTTTCACACCGTGCTGGGCCGCGCGACACAGGAACAAGCGGGCGAGCCCGGTGCCTTGGTGCTGCCATCGGCGGACGAGGCGGGGGTATTCTATGTGCTGGACTCCAGCCCGGTGGTGAGCGGCGAAAATCTGGTGGATGCGCAGCCCGCCTTTGACCAGAACAACCGCCCGGCGGTGAGCTTTCGCTTTGATCCGTCGGGGGCGCGGCTGTTTGGCGATTACACGGCGTCACATATCGGCCAGCCCTTTGCCATCGTGCTGGATGGCGAGGTGATTTCCGCCCCGGTGATCCAAAGCCATATCGCGGGGGGATCGGGGATCATCACCGGGCAGTTCACGGTGGAGGACTCGACCGAGCTTGCCGTGCTGTTGCGGGCGGGCGCGCTGCCTGCGGGCATGACCTTTCTGGAAGAGCGGACCATTGGCCCCGAACTGGGGGCCGACAGCATCGAGGCCGGGCAGCGCGCCGCCGTCATCGGGATGGCGGCGGTCGTGGTGTTCATGCTGGCCTGCTATGGCAGCTTTGGTCTGGTGGCGACGCTGGCGCTGGGGCTGAACATGGGGCTGCTGCTGGCCGCGCTGTCGGTGATGGGGGCGACGCTGACCCTGCCCGGCATTGCCGGCATCGTGCTGACGATGGGCATGGCGGTGGATGCCAATGTGCTGATCTTTGAGCGCATCCGAGAAGAGTTGCGGCAAGGCCGCGCGGCAGGCCGCGCCATCGAGATCGGCTTTCAAAAGGCGCTGTCGGCGATCATGGACAGCAACATCACCGGGCTTTTGACCGCGTTGATCATGTTCGCCATCGGCTCGGGCCCGGTGCGGGGCTTTGCGGTGACGCTGGGCTTGGGCATCCTGACCTCGATGTTCACCGCCGTTTACGTGACGCGGCTGATCATCGAGACATGGATGCGCTGGAAGCGGCCGCGCCAGATCACGCTGAAGGGATGGCTGCGGCTGGCGCCCGAGCACACCACCATCGACTTTTTCCGCGCCCAATGGCTGACCTTTGGGGTGTCGGTGGTGGCGGTTGTGGCCTCTTTGTTGCTGGTGGTGACGATGGGGCTGAACTTCGGGATCGACTTCAAGGGCGGCACCACGATCCGCGCCGAAACGACACAGAGCATCGACGTGGGCAGCTATCGTGCGGCGCTGTCCGAGCTTTCCTTGGGGGATGTCTCGATCACCGAGGTGTTCGATCCGGGTTTCCGGGCCGATCAGCATGTTGCCACCATTCGCATCGAGGCACAGCAAGGTGCCGAGGCCCTGTCGCCCGAGGTGGTGGCGACGGTGGAAGCCGCGATTCAGGCGGTGGACCCGGCGGTGCAGTTCACGGCGGTGGAATCGGTGGGGCCGAAGGTTTCGGCCGAGCTGATCTGGCTGGCGCTGGCAGCGGTAGGGGCCGGGGCGGCGGGCATTCTGGTGTATGTCTGGCTGCGGTTTGAATGGCAATTCGCCGTCGGCACGGTGGCGGCGCTGCTGCATGATGTGATCGTGACGGTCGGGGTGTTCGCCCTGTTCGGGTTGAAGTTCGACCTGACCATCGTGGCGGCGCTGCTGACCATTCTGGGCTATTCGGTCAATGACACGGTGGTGATCTTTGACCGGCTGCGCGAGAACCTTGTGAAGTTCAAGACCACCCCGCTGCGGGAGTTGATGAACCTGTCGGCCAACGAGACGCTGAGCCGCACGCTGATGACGGCGATGACCACGCTGATCGCGCTGATCGTGCTGTTGGTCTTTGGCGGCGATGTGATCCGGGGCTTTGTCTTTGCCATGGTGCTGGGGGTGATCCTTGGCACATGGTCGACGCTGTATGTGGCCAAGAACATCGTGTTGTTCCTTGGCGTTGACCGCAGCGAAAAGGCCAAGCGCGGGGCGGATCACGAATTCGCCCATATCGACGCCTGACACCGGGGCGGCACCGGAAAGATCCGGTGCCGCCCGCCCAGCGAAAAAAAGATCCGGTCGTCCCTTGCGGGATCACGCGCGGATCACAAGATTGTGGATGCGGACCGGGCCCCTCTGGTGCAGGCAGTGCCTGCATGATGTCGGACCGCATCGACAGCGTCGATGCATCCTTGGGTCTTTCCGTTTCCGGTCCAGCGGTGTCTCGGCGCGTTCATGCAACCGAGGAGCCAAAATTGGACTTTCTTTTCCTGCTTTTCCTCAGCAAGCCGCTTTGGATGTGGCTGCTGTTCATCACGCTGGTGCTGGGCCTTCTGGCCTTTGATCTGGGCGTTCTGCACAAGGGCGACCATGAGATCGGCGTGGCCGAAAGCTTGCGCATGTCGGCGATGTATATCGTGCTGGGCCTGTCATTCTCGGGCTTCATCTGGTGGCAGATGGATGCAACGGCGACCGCGCAATATCTGACGGCCTTTGTGGTGGAAAAGACGCTGGCGATGGACAACATCTTTGTCATCGCCTTGATCTTCAGCTTCTTTGCCATCCCGCGCGAATACCAGCACCGGGTGCTGTTCTGGGGCATTCTGGGTGTGATCGTGCTGCGCGGCATCATGATCGCGCTGGGGGCGACCATCGTGGACCAGTATCACTGGGTGCTGTATCTGTTCGCGGGCTTTCTGATCCTGACCGGCATCAAGATGCTGTTTGTCGCCGACAAAGAGCACAAGATCGAAGACAATGCGCTGATCCGCTTTCTCAAGCGGCGGTTGAACGTGACCGAAGAGCTGCATGGGCATGATTTCTTTGTGAAAAAGCCCAACCCGCAAACCGGGCGCATGGTGCGCTATGCCACGCCACTGTTTCTGGCGCTGGTGATGATCGAGATTGCCGATCTGGTCTTTGCGGTGGATTCGGTGCCGGCGGTGTTTACCATCACCACCGACCCCTATCTGGTCTACACGTCGAACATCTTTGCCATCCTTGGCCTGCGCGCCCTGTATTTCGCGCTGGCGGCGATCCTGCACCGCTTTGCCTATCTGAAATATGCGCTATCGGTGCTGCTGATCTTCATCGGATCGAAGATCTTCATCGCCGATGCCATGGGCTGGGAGAAGTTCCCGCCGGAATGGTCGCTGGGCATCACCTTTGCGATCCTTGGCGCGGGTGTGGCCTTCTCGTTGTGGAAGACCAAAAGCCCCGAAGCGGCGCAGGTTGAGGCCCCCAAGGCCGAGTCCTTGCGCTAAGCACGCGGCACGGGCGGATCGACCCCGGCCTTGCAGCCGCGCGGTTGATCCGCCACAGTTTCTTGGCCCGGAGTCGGCCTGCCCTGCCGGGCAAACCGACTCCGGGCCGCCTGTCTTGGGCATGACGCCCGATTTTTTGCATTTTGAAGCGCCTTTCAACCTTAACGGATATCCCAGCCATGTGGCTTGAACTGCTGATCGTTTTTTCCCTTACCCTTGTGAACGGGGTGCTGGCCATGTCGGAGCTGGCGATCGTGTCGTCACGCAAGGCACGGTTGCAGGTGATGGCAGATGCCGGGAGCCGGGGGGCGGCGCATGCCATCCGGCTGGCCGCCGATCCGGGCCGGTTCTTGTCCAGCGTGCAGATCGGGATCACGCTGGTGGGGGTGCTGTCGGGGGCCATTTCGGGGGCGACGCTGGGGGTGCGTCTGGCGGCGGCCTTGCAAGAGGCAGGGCTGGGCGCAGACCTTGCGCAGACGCTGGGCGTGGGCGGCGTGGTGGTGCTGATCACCTATGTCTCGTTGGTGTTCGGCGAATTGGTGCCCAAGCAAATCGCCCTGCGCGCGCCCGAAGCGGCGGCGGTGCGCATCGCGCCGCTGCTTACTCTGATCGCCACCGTGGCCGCGCCCTTGGTGTGGGTGTTGAACAAATCGGGACAGGCCTTGCTTGCGCTTTTGGGTCAATCCGGCGCGGTGGATCGCAACATGACCGATGAAGAGGTCAAGATGGTGCTGTCCGAGGCGCAATCTTCGGGCGTCATGGAACAGGCCGAGACAGAGATGATCGCGGGGGTGATGCGGATCGCCGACCGCACCGCACGCGGTCTGATGGTGCCGCGCCATGAGGTGGAGACCATCGAGGTGACGGAGACGCCCGCCGCCATCATCCGCCGGTTCCGCGAGACGGGCCATTCCCGGCTTGTCGTGCGCGAAGGCGCGGCGGACAACATCATCGGTGTGTTCAAATCGCGCGATTTTCTGGATGCGGGGCGCAAGACGCAAGGATTTGACCCGCGCGCCAAGCTGATTGCCGCACCGGGCATCCGCGACGGGATGGCGGCGCTGGATGTGCTGGAAACCCTGCGCAGGTCGCCCGCGCATATGGTGCTGGTCTTCGACGAATACGGCAATTTCGAGGGGATCATCACCCCGATGGATGTGCTGCAGGCGATTGCAGGTGAATTCATTGATGGCGATGAGACCGAAGAGAAAATCGCCGAGCGCGAAGATGGCAGCTTGTTGGTGGCGGGCTGGATGCCAGCGGATGAATTCGCAGAACGTCTTGGCATCCCGCTGGAAAGCGACCGCGATTATGAAACGGCGGCGGGCTTTCTGATTGCCCGGATGGGGTCGCTGCCGAAACTGGGCGATTATGTCGATCTGCGCGGCTGGCGGATCGAGGTGATCGATCTGGATGGCCGCCGGATCGACAAGCTGTTGGCGACCCGGCGCGAGGACTGAAAGACCCTTGCCCCCTTCCCTGCCGAAGGGGGCTTGCACTGTGCGGCGGGGCCGATGCCCGCCCTTAGCGGCGGTTCTGACGCATGGTTTGCAGCATGTCCCAACCGGCCAGCGCCACGGTGATGCCCACCACCGCAAGCAGATCGAGCCGGGGCACCTTCCACAAGAGGATGCCAAGGAAGGCGCAGAAGATGGCAAAGGCAAAGAGCCCCAAAAGCTTGTTCATCGGTTCAGGCTCCGTCACTGAGGGAAAGGAGATGCTGGGACAGCCAACGGGCGCTGCGCAGCAGGCGGGCATCATCGCCGCGCCGCCCCACCAGTTGCAAGCCCATCGGCAGGCCGTTTTCAGCCGTAAACAGCGGCAGCGTCAGCGCGGGCACGCCCGCCAGCGTCCACAACCCGTTGAAAAGCGGGGAGCCGGTGGAGGCGAGCCCCTGTGGCGCAGGGCCAAGCGCTGCCGGGCAGAGGATGGCGTCGCAGCGTTCGAAGATCTGTTCCAGCCCTGCGTTCATCAGGGTGCGCCAGTCCAGCGCGGCGATGTAATCGCGCGCGAGCACCGCCTTACCTTCGTCCATTGCGGCGCGCAGCGGGTCTGACATCAGATCGCGGCCCCGGCGTTCCAAACCGAAATAGCATTTCGACATTTCGGCAAAATTGATGCGTTGCCGGGCGGCGGCGACCTCTTCGAACCCCGAGAGCGGCAGTTCGAAACAGTCGGGCAACAGGCCTGCCAGTTCCGCCATGGCCGCCTGCATCTGCGGATCGGCCTGATCCTGACCGGGCAAGGTGACGATGGCAAAGGTTGGCGTGACCGGCGCCGGCGACAGCGCCACATCGAGCAGTCTTGGCGTGGGCAGCGGGGCGGTGGCGGTGTCGGCAGGGTCATGCCCGGTGAGGGTTTCGGCCAGCAGCGCGCAATCCTCGGGCGTTTTGGCGAAGACGCCGATGGTGTCGAGGAAGGGCGACTGCATCAGCACGCCGCTGCGGGGGATCAGCCCAAAGCTGGGCTTGAAGCCGACCACGCCGCAATAGCTTGCCGGGCGGATAATCGAGCCGCCGGTTTGCGTGCCGATGGCCAAGGGGACCATCCCGGCGGCGACGGCAGCAGCAGAGCCTTGGCTGGAGCCGCCGGGGGTGTGGTCGGGGTTGTGCGGGTTGCGCGTCTTGCCCGGATGCAGGAAGGCGCATTCGGTGGTGACGGTCTTGCCCATCACGATGGCGCCGCTCGCGCGCAGGCGGGCGACAAGCCACGCATCCTCGGTGGGCACGCGCCCCGCATCGATGGCGGTGCCATTGGCGGTGGGGATGCCTTTGGTGTCGATGATGTCTTTCAGCCCCACCGGCAGGCCATGCAGCGGGCCGATCGGCAGTCCGGCCAAGCGGCGTTTGTCGAGCGTGCGCGCCTGCTCCAGCGCGTAGTCGCCATCCAGCCAGGCCCAGGCCTGCACGTCGGGTTCACGCGCGGCGATGCGGGCAAGACAGGCCTCGACCAGTTCCACCGCGCGCAAGGCGCCCGAGGCGAGCCTGTCGCGCAGCTCAACCGCGCTGAGCGACAGGATCGCTTGGGTCTTGTCAGCGGCCCGGGCCATAGAATGCCTCCGGCAAGGAGAAGACGATCTGCGGGAAGATATACATGAGCGCCATGCAGACAATGACCATGCCACAATAGGGCAGCACGCCGGAGAAGATTTCGGTGAGCTTCACCTGCGGCGGCGCGATGCCCTTGAGGTAATAGGCGCTCATCGCCATGGGCGGGGTCAGGAAGCTGGTTTGCAGGTTCAGCGCCACCAGCACGCCAAAGAACAGCGGGTCGATGCCAAAGACGGGCAAGAGCGGAAGGAAGATCGGCACAAAGATGATGATGATTTCCGACCATTCGAGCGGCCAGCCCAGAAGGAAGATGATGAGCTGCGCCATGATCAGGAACTGGAAGGGCGTCAGATCAAGCCCTTGCACGAATTCCGCGATCACATGCTCGCCCCCCAGATAGCTGAACACCGCCGAGAAGGTGTAGGAGCCGACGAAGAGCCAGCACACCATCGCCGTGGTGCGCACCGTGAGATAGACGCTTTCGCGCAGGCGCTGGAAGGTCATGGCGCGGTAGGCCACCGCCAGCACGATGCCGCCCAAGGCGCCGATGGAGGCGGCTTCGGTGGGGGTGGCAAGGCCAAAGAGGATGGAGCCCAGCACGGCAAAGATCAGGATGGCCAGCGGCAGGAAGCTGGTGGCCAGCATCCAAGCCAGCTTGGCAAAGGGCACCTCGGGCATTTCTTCCTTGGTGGGTTTCGGCGCGAGCTTGGGGTTCAGGATCGAGCGCACGACGATGTAAATCAGATAAAGACCCACCAGCGTGAAGCCGGGCAGCAAGGCCCCCGCGTAAAGCCGCACGATGGAAACGCCCGAGGAGGCGGCGTAGACGATCAACATGATTGAGGGCGGGATCAGAATGCCCAGCGTGCCGCCCGCGCAGATGATGCCGGTGGCGAAGGAATGGTCATAGCGCGCCTTGAGCATCTGCGGCAGCGCCAAGAGGCCCATCAGCGTGACCACCGCGCCCACGATGCCGGTGGCGGTGGCAAACAGCGCGCAGGTGATCAGGGCGGCCACGCCCATCGATCCGGGGATGTTGCGGGTGGCAATGGCCAGCGTGCCAAACAGCTTGTCCACGATATTGGCGCGTTCGACGATATAGCCCATGAACAGGAACAGGGGGATCGCCGTCAGCACCTCGTTCGAGATCACCGTATAGGTCTGGTTCACGAAGAGGTCGAAGATGCGGTTGTTGTAGAACCCCTCGATCCACAGGCTTGTGCTGTCCCACCAACTGGCGTCTTCGGTCAGGCGGTTGTAGCCGCGCCACATGCGGCCAGCGTCGAAATAGGCGTAGTAGCCAAAGGCGATGCCCAGCGCCATCAGCGTGAAGGCAATCGGAAAGCCCAGGAAAACGAAGGCAATGAAGATGCCCAGCATCAAGAGGGCGATTTGCGGGTCGGTCACGGGTGCGAACTCCGGGGAATGGGGCGGCGGTGGGGCCGATGGCCTGAGCGGCGATTATCGGGGGGCGGCGGCGTTGGCCTTGGCGGCAGCCTCTTCGGCGGCCTGACGCATCAGAAGCTGTTCGGTTTCCTCGACGTCTTCTTCCGCCTCGAGCCATGTGCCGGTGCGCATGCAAAGGATGCAGCGGAACACCTGCGCGAGACCTTGGATGAGCAGCAAGAGGCCCGCGGCGACGATCACCGCCTTGAACTGATAGATCGGGATGCCGGCGGGGCTGTTCACCGAGACTTCGCCATAGCCCCAAGAGCGGCTGGCGTATTTCCAGCCGGTAAACACCAGCGCCAGAATGCCGGGGAAGAAGAAGGTGATGTAAAGCACCAGATCGACGAAGGCCTGCGTTTGCGGCCGCCACGTGCGATAAAGGAAGTCGCCCCGCACATGCCCGTTGCGCGACAGCGTGTAGGCCCCGCCCATCATGAACAGCGTGCCATACATGATGAAGCTGAGGTCCAGCGCCCAAGGCGTGGGGCGGTTGAACAGATAGCGCACCATGACCTCATAGGCCATGCCAAAGGTCATCAGAATGATCAGCCAGCCAAAGGTCTTGCCGAAGAAGGCAGAGAGCCGATCGGCAAAGCGAATATACCAGATCATGGGAAAGGGCTCCGTTCATGCGGCAGGCAAGGCGATGCCGCGCGCAGCAGGGATCACGGGGAAGGCGCCGGACAGGCCGGGGCATCAGCGGGAAAAAGCGGGGCAGAGTGGCCAAGCAGACAGGGGCGCGCCGGGCGCGCCCCTGAAGAGCAGGTCAGAGCTTGAGCTTGCCGGGGAAGTAATGCTCATAGGCAAGGCCCAAGTCGGGCGCGCCCATCAGCTCGTAATAGGACACTTGCTCGACCCAAGCGCGCTGGCTGTCCATCACCTTCTTGTTGAAAGGATCGGCTTCCAGATCGACGATCAGCTTGTCCCAAGCCTCGATCTGCGCGGCGAGGATCTCTTTGGAGGTGCGGTGCACGGTGACACCGGCTTCGCTTTGCAGTTCGGCCAGATCCTTGGAGTATTCGCGCTGCGCCAAGGCGAGGTTTGCCGTGGCCGAGGCTTCGACGCCATATTTCAGGATGGCTTGCAGATCGGGATCAAGATCTTCGAAGAAATCGCGGTTGAAGGTGTATTCAAACGCTTCGGACGCCTGATGGTAGGAGGACAGGTAGTAGTTCTTGGCCACATCCTGCGCGCCAAAGCGGCGGTCGGAAGAGGGGTTATTGAACTCGAATGCGTCGATCACGCCGCGCTCCATTGCGGGGACGATCTCGCCGCCCGGAAGCTGGGCCACCGACATCCCCATTGCCTGCAACAGGTCCGCTGCCAGACCGACGGTGCGATACTTGAAGCCCTGAATGTCGGCGACGGTGTTCACTTCGGTCTTGAACCAGCCAAAGGGCTGGGCGGGCATCGGCATGCCCATGAAGCCGATCACGTTCAGCCCCAGAATGTCTTGAGTCAGCTCGCGGTAGAACTCGGCGCCGCCGCCTTCGTAGAACCAGCCCAGCATGGTGGAGGCCGAGCCGCCGAACACGGGCCCGGTGCCAAAGAAGGACGCGGCCTTGTGCTTGCCATACCAGTAGACGGGCACGGTGTGGGTGGCATCGATCACGCCGTCATGCACGGCATCCATCACCTGAAACGCGCCGACGATGGCGCCTGCGGGCGACAGGTCAATCTTGAGCCGCCCGCCCGACATTTCCTCGACCCGGGTCACATATTGACGGGCGAAATCCATCCAGATGTCGGAGGCAGGCCAAGAGGTCTGCATCTTCATCACAATCGGGGCCTGCGCTAGCACGGCCGGTGCGGCAAGCACCGAGGCGGCAGCGGCGGCAGAACCGCCAAGCGCCCCCTTGCGCAGGAACGAACGACGGGAAAGCCCGGTGTCGCGGGTATCGGTCATATGGTGTCCTCCCAGACGATTGTGGCTGCTCCCCGCAGCCTGTTATCCGGGGCAGTGTAATGCGGAGGACATGAAAAGCAAGCACTGGTAAGTTTGTTTTACCACAACTACCCACTCTTCGGTATAGGTCAGCCCTTGGCCTGCGCGTGGGGGTTGTGCATGCCGCAAGGGAAAGTGGCATCAGATCAGGCACTTCACGCGCGCCGGGGCGTGCCGCGTCTAGGCCAGCGCCAGCACAGGCCCGTCAAGAAGGCGCATCAGATCGCCGAAATAGCCCCCCGAGCGGGCCGTCTGCGTGGGGTCAGAGGTGATGGCCACGGCCAGACGACGCTCGGGATGGGCGGCGATGATCTGGCCGCCATAGCCGCGCGCGATCGTCCAGCCCGTCGGACTGAGAAACCAGCCCAAGCCATAGTCCAGCCCGGAATAGGGCGAGCGGGTCACGGCGCTGCGCGAGGCCGTGATCCAATCCGCGGCGATCACCTGCGCGCCGTCATATTGGCCACCATCGCGCAGCATCAGGCCGACGCGCAGCATCGCCTCTGGCGAAAGCGCCATTTCATTGCCGCCGAAGTAATAGCCCTGCGGGTCGCGCGTCCAGGACGGCACGTCGATGCCCAAGGGCTGGCCCAGCCGTTCGCGGGCCAATGTGCGCAGGTCCTTGCCGGTGGCCACGGCGATGGCCGCGCCCAGCACATGGGTGGTGCCGGTGGAATAGATCATCCGCCCGCCATTGGCGGCGATGCGCGGCTGGCGCAGGGCATAGGCGATCCAGTTGCGCGAATTGACCCACGCACCGTAGTTGCCGCCCGAGGTGCCCTGAAGCCCCCCGCGCAAGGTCACAAGATCGCCCATCGTCAGGTCGGCCACGCCTTCGGTGGCATCGGCGGGAATCAGCTGCGGCGCCACATCGCCCAAACGCGCGGTCAGCCCCGCGATCTCGGCGCGTGCGATGGCGCTGCCAAGGATCAGCGCCAGCAGGCTTTTGGAACAGGATTTGATATTGGCCGCCGCGGCAAGCCCCCTGCCCCGAGGCGCCTCGGCCAGCACCACCTCATCGCCCCGCTGCACCAGAATGGCATGCAGTTGCGGCAGGTTCAGCGCGGTGTCGCGCAGGTCGGGCAAAGACACCGATTGCGCGCGCAACAGGCCCGGCGACAAGGCAAGACCGGCAACGGCGGCGGTGAAGGTGCGGCGCGACAGCATGAGACCCCGAAAGCTGGCAGCGGCGACGGTGCCGCACCCGATCAGATGCGCATATGCCGGGCAAAGGCAAACCACACGCCATCACAAAGCGGCGAGGCGTCGGGAGGCGCCCAGACCTCCCCCCCAGATCCGGCAAAGCTGGCCGCCGCACAAGGCTGCAGCCGGCGGCGCGATCACCCTTGGGCCATGCCCCAGATGGACAAGCCCCGAGCCGCGTGACATCAGTTTTCGCTGAGGCGGCACGCCCGCCCTTTTCCTTATACGCGGCGCAAATGCCGCATGGCCCCTTTCAGGACTCCCGCATCATGGCCCTTCCTTTTTCCGTTCCCGTCACCACCATCGGCCTTCTGCTGGCCAGCAATATCTTCATGACCTTCGCCTGGTATGGACATCTGAAGTTCAAAAGCACCGCCTTGGTCACGGTGATCTTTATCAGCTGGGGCATCGCGTTCTTCGAATATCTGCTGATGGTGCCCGCCAACCGGATCGGGCATGGCCATTTCAGCGCCGCCGAGCTGAAGACCATTCAAGAGGTCATCACCTTGTGCGTTTTTGCCGTGTTTTCCGTCTTTTACCTGAAAGAGCCGCTCAGCTGGAACCACCTTGTCGGCTTTGCGTTCATCGCAACGGGGGCGTTCTTCATCTTTCACAAATGGGCATAGCTGCACAGACCACTCTGCCGGAATGGCGTGGACAGGTCGCGCGCCCCAGCATAGCAAGGTCGGATGGCTGACAGTGTTTTCCTAGATCGCCGGACGCCGCCGCATATTGCGACGCTGATCCTGCTCGCCGGGGTTTCGGCCCTGACGATGAACATCTTCCTGCCCTCGCTGCCCGGAATGGCCGAGTGGTTCGGGGTGCCCTATGCCACGATGCAGCTTTCGGTCGCGCTGTATCTGGCGCTGTCGGCGGTGCTGCAAGTGGTGATCGGCCCGATTTCCGACCGCTATGGACGGCGCAAGGTGCTGCTGGGGTCGCTGATCCTGTTCCTGATCGCCACGGTGGGCACGCTTCTGGCGCCCAATGCGACCGTGTTTCTGGCGTTCCGCATGGCGCAAGCGGTGATCGCCGCCGGCATGGTGCTGAGCCGCGCGGTAGTGCGCGACATGGTGCCGGATGCGCAGGCGGCCAGCATGATCGGCTATGTCACCATGGGCATGAGCATCGTGCCGATGGTCGGCCCGGTGATCGGCGGCGTGCTGGAAGAGGCGATCGGCTGGCAGGCGAACTTTGGCCTGCTGCTGGTGCTGGGCCTTTTGACGCTGTGGCTGACATGGGCGGATCTGGGCGAGACCGCCACGCTGCGCCCGGTCACTCTGGGGGCGCAGATCCGGCAATATCCCAAGCTGTTGCGCTCGCAGCGGTTCTGGGGCTACGCGCTTTGTGCCGGCTTCTCGTCCGGGTCCTTCTTCGCCTATCTGGGCGGCGCACCCTATGTGGGAACCGAGGTCTTCGGCCTGTCGGCGTCCGGCGTGGGCGCGCTTTTTGCACTGACGGCGGTGGGCTATGCGGCCGGAAACTTCGTGGCCGGACGCTTTTCGGTGCGGGTGGGGATGAACCGGATGGTGTTTCTGGGCGCGCTGATCACGCTGCTGGGCCTTGGCGCGCTGGCCTTGGTGACGCTGGCGGGCGTGCATTCGGCACTGGTGTTCTTTGGCTTTACCACTTTTGTCGGCCTTGGCAACGGGATGACGCTGCCCAATGCCAATGCGGGCCTGCTGTCGGTCAAGCCCGAACTGGCGGGCACGGCCTCGGGTCTGGGCGGCGCCATCATGATCGGCGGCGGCGCGGCCTTGGCGGCACTGGCCGGGGCTTTGCTGGGGCCGGGTGCGTCCGAGATGCCGCTGGTCCTGTTGATGCTGGCCTCTGCCAGCGGGGCGCTGCTGTCGATCCTGTGGGTGATGCGGCGCGCGCGGGCGCTTGGCCTGCCGGGCTGAACGGCGGGCGGGTTTCGGGGCTTGACGCGCCCTTTGCAAAGGCAATGATGGCTTTGCAAATCCGGGGAGCGCGATGGCCACGCAAAAGCTGTATGCAGGGGCAAAACTGCGCGAGATGCGGGCCCGGCTGGGGCTGACGCAAAAGCTGTTTGCCGACAAGCTGGCGGTGTCGCTGCCCTATCTGAACCAGATGGAAAACAACCACCGCCCGGTCTCGGCCGGGGTGGTGCTGGCCTTGGCGCAGGAGTTCGGGCTGGATGTCACCGAACTGACCGTCGGCGAAAGCGAGCGGTTGGTGAGCGACATGAAAGAGGCCTTGGCAGATCCGGTGTTCGGCGCCTCCAGCCCGCCCTTGGCCGATCTGCGGCTGGCGGCCTCGAACGCCCCGGCGCTGGCGCGGGCCTTTCTCGATCTGCACCGGGCTTACCGGCAAACGCATGAACGCCTCGCCTCACTCGACGAGGCGCTGGGGCGTGACGATGCCGCCTTGCGTGCTTCGCCTTGGGAAGAGGTGCGCGATTTCTTTCACTACTGCGACAATTACATCGATGCGGTCGACCGCGCCGCCGAAGCCTTTGTCACCGGGCCGCAGGGGCGCCGCCCGGTGGTGCAAGCCGCGCGCGAGGCGCTGGAGCGGCGCGGCATCACCTTGCACTTCAGCGACACCGGCGCGATGCGCCGCTATGATCCGGCCGCGCGGCGGCTGGATGTTTCGGCCCGCGCCTCTGAACCCACACAGCGCTTTCAATTGCTGCATCAGGTGGCGCTGATCACCCAGAATGACCTTCTGGAGGCGACGCTCGATCTGGCCCGGTTCCAAAGCCCGGAGGCCCGCGAGATCGCCAAGATCGGGCTGGCGAACTACTTCGCGGGCGCGGCCCTCCTGCCCTACCGCGCGTTCCTCGAGGCCGCGACCACCCATCGGCATGATCTGGAGCGGCTGGCCGATCTCTTCGGCGCCAGCATCGAACAGGTGGCGCATCGCCTGTCCACCTTGCAACGCCCCGGCGCCAAGGGGGTCCCGTTTTTCTTCGTGCGGGTGGATCAGGCGGGCACGATCACCAAACGCCACTCGGCGACGCGGCTGCAATTCGCCCGCTTTGGCGGCGCCTGCCCTTTGTGGAACGTGCATCAGGCCTTTGAAACCCCGGGCCGCTTCCTGCGCCAGCTGGCGGAAACCCCCGATGGTGTGCGCTATCTGTGCCTGTCGCGCGACGTGTCGAAATCAGGCGGCGCCTTTCACGCGCCGACCCGCCGCTATGCGATCGGTCTGGGCTGCGAGGTGCAGCACGCGAACGCGCTGGTCTATGCCGATGGCCTGGACCTGAGAGGTCGTTTCGAGCCGATCGGCATCTCCTGCCGCATCTGCGAACGGCCCGACTGCCACCAACGCTCGGTGCCGCCGCTGGAACGCCGCCTGCGCGTCAATCCGGACCGCCGCGATGTGCTGCCCTATGAGATCCTGTCCTGACGCGGGATCGCCTGTGCCCCCCCTGCGCGCTCCGCGCGGGAGTATTTAAGAAAGGTGCAAATGGAGGCCGCGTTCCGCTTGCACCTTTCCGAAATACTCTGGGGGGAGCCGCAGGCGGGGGGCAACGCCCCCCTTCTTGCGCCGCGGGTCACGCAGGCCTAGCGCCGGGCGGGGCGGAAGCCAGCGGCGCGCGCTTCGGCTTCGCTGCAGAACCACGCCTCGCCCTTGGCCGTGTCGATGCGGGTGGCGTCATAGTCGCGCTGGCCGGGGCGGTGGTAGATCTTGCCCGAGCTGCCGATATTGCCCTTGATGGCGCAGCCTGTGGGCGCGCCTTGGCGGGAGGTGCTGGACTGGGCGCGATGCGCTTCGGGCGAGACCATGGCCCCGGCCCAGATGCCACTGCGCGCGGCCTTGGCCTTGGCCTCCTCGGCCACGTAGCGGGTGGAATAGCGGGTATAGGCTTGGGCCGCCCCGGCCTGCACCTGCGCGCGCGACAGGTCGCGCGTGCCGGCCGTGCAGGTGGCGACCATGCGGCCATAGCGGTCGGTGTCTTCGCGGGTGCAGCTCACCCGGCCAGAGGCGAGGGTGCGGGCGAGTTGCTGCGCCGACCAGGCGCCGCAGTCCCAGCTTTTGCCGCCGCGTTCGCAGCGCTGGCCGCGTTCGGGCGCGTCGATGCCGAACAGGCGCACCCGCTGGCCTTGCCAGTCGAGCGTATCGCCGTCGATCACCCGCACATCATCGGTCACGGCATGGGCGGCGGGCGCGGTTCCGGCCAGCACGGCCAGAACAAGGAGCGAACGAAGTGTTAACATCCCCCGTTGATCGGGGGTTTGGCGCGGCGGCGCAAGCCAAAAGTTAACAGCGGGTTAACGTGCGCGGGCGCAAGGGACGGCGCTCAGCGCTGCGCGCTTTGCCAATTCGGGTTCATCACCGGGCCAAGGTTGCTGGGCGCCAAGGGCGCGCGGCCCAGGATGTGATCCGCCGCCTTTTCTCCCACCATGATCGAGGGCGCGTTCAGGTTGCCATTGGTCACCTGCGGGAAAACCGAACTGTCGGCGAGGCGGAGCCCTTCGACCCCGATCACCCGGCATTCGGGGTCGACCACCGCCATCGGATCGCTGCGCCGCCCCATCCGCGCGGTGCCGCAAGGGTGATAGGCCGATTCCACATGCGCGCGCAGGAAGGCGTCGATCTCGTCATCGCTCTGCACATCAGGCCCCGGCTGGAGTTCCGATTTCACGTAAGGCGCCATCGCCTCTTGCGCGAAGATTTCGCGAGTCAGGCGAATGGCGGCGCGGAATTCGGTCCAGTCATCAGGGTGCGACATGTAGTTGAAACGGATCACCGGGGGGGCCGACGGGTCGGCCGAGCGCAGGGTGACCGCGCCGCGTGATTTCGACCGCATCGGGCCGACATGGGCCTGAAAGCCGTGCCCGCCTGCCGCCACCTTCCCATCATAGCGCACCGCGATGGGCAGGAAGTGATATTGGATATTGGGGTAGTCGATGCCCGCATGCGAGCGGATGAAGGCACAGGCCTCGAACTGGTTGGACGCGCCAAGGCCCTTGCCGGTGAACAGCCATTGCGCGCCGATCAGCGCCTTGGACCAGATGTTCCAGTGCTTATACAGCGTGATCGGCTGGGCGGCGGCGAATTGGAAATAGATTTCCAGATGGTCTTGCAGGTTCGCCCCCACGCCGGGGCGGTCGGCCACCAGCGGGATGCCGTGGCGGGCGAGTTCGGCCGCAGGGCCGATCCCCGAGAGCATCAGGATCTTGGGGCTGTTGAGCGACGAGGCGGCGAGGATCACCTCGCGCCCGGCCTGCACCACGAAAGGAGCGCCGCCCTGATCCACCTCAACCCCGGTGGCGCGGCCATTTTCGATCACCACGCGGCGGGCGTTGGCGCGCAACAGATGCACATTGCCGCCTGCGAGCGCGGGTTTCAGATAGGCATTGGCGGCAGACCAGCGGCGGCCTTTGTAGATCGTGGCCTCCATCGGGCCAAAGCCTTCTTGGGCCGCGCCGTTATAGTCCTCGGTGACCGGATAGCCGGCCTGCGCCCCCGCCTGAATGAAGGCGTTGAAGAGCGGGTTGTCGCGCGGGCCACGGGTGATGTGCAAAGGGCCATCGGTGCCACGGTATTCGGGGCCCGATCCGCCGTGTGACTGTTCCATGCGCTTGAAATAGGGCAGCACATCGGCATAGGCCCAGCCATCGGCCCCCAGCTCGGCCCAAGTGTCAAAGTCGCGGGCGTGGCCGCGCACATAGACCATGCCGTTGATCGAGGAGGAGCCGCCGATCACCTTGCCGCGCGGGGTGGCCAGACGGCGCCCCCCCAGATGCGGCTCGGGTTCCGAGTGCAGGCCCCAATCATAGATCCCCATGTTCATCGGATAGGACAGCGCGGCGGGCATCTGGATGAAGGGGCCGGCATCAGAGCCGCCCGCTTCGATCACCGTGACGCGCCGCCCGGCCTCGGCCAGACGATAGGCCATTGCGCAACCGGCAGAGCCGGCCCCGATGATAACGTAATCCGCGTGCATGTCTTTGACTTTTCGTGTATTTTTCAGGTTCAGAAAGAAGCGTCGACCGGGCCCATGCCGACATAGACCGATTTGACCTGCGTGTAGTGCTGCACCGCCGCATGGCCGTTTTCACGGCCCACGCCCGAGGCCTTGTTGCCACCGAATGGCCCTTCGACCGGGGTGAGGTTATAGGCGTTGATCCAGCAGGTGCCCGCCTGCAACTGCCCCACCACGCGGTGCGCGCGGGTGAGATCGGCGGTGAAGACCCCGGCGGCAAGGCCGAATTCGGTGGCATTGGCGCGGGCAATCGCCTCGGCCTCGGTGTCGAAATCAAGGACCGCCATCACCGGGCCAAACACCTCTTCGCGGGCGAGGGTCATGTCGTCGGTGACATCGGCAAAGACGGTGGGCTGCACGAAATAGCCGCTGTTCAGATCGGCGCGGGCGCCGCCCGTGACCAGCCGCGCGCCTTCGCGCTTGGCGGTGTCGATATAGCCCATCACCTTGTCCAACTGCGTTTGCGACACCAGCGGGCCCATCTGGGTGGCCTCCTCCAGCGGGTCGCCAAGGCGGATCGCCTCGGACCGCTCTTTCAGACGGGCGAGGAAGGCGTCTTTCAGGCCCTTTTGCACGAAGACGCGGGTGCCGTTGCTGCACACCTGACCCGAGGAATAGAAATTGGCCATCATCGCCGCGCCCACGGCATCGTCCAGATTGGCGTCATCGAACAGGATCAGCGGCGATTTGCCCCCCAGTTCCATGGTGACATAGCGCATGCCTTCGGCGGCAGCGGCATAGACCTTGCGCCCCGTCGGCACCGATCCGGTGAGCGAGACCTTGGCCACGCGCGCATCGGTGATCAGCGCGCCGCCCACGGCGCCCCGGCCTTGAACCACGTTGAACAGGCCCGGCGGCAGCCCGGCCTGCATGTAGATCTCGGCCAGTCTGAGCGCGCTGAGCGGGGTGACTTCGGAAGGTTTGAACACCATCGCATTGCCAAAGGCGAGCGCGGGGGCGGATTTCCAGCAGGCGATCTGGCTGGGATAGTTCCAGGCGCCGATGCCCACACAAACACCCAGCGGTTCGCGTAAAGTATAGATGAAATCGCGGCCCAAGGGGATGGTTTCGCCCGTCACGGTGGGGGCGAGGCCCGCGAAATATTCCAGCGCATCGGCCCCCGAAGGCCAGTCGGCCACGCGGGTTTCCTGAAGCGGCTTGCCGGTGTCGAGCGTTTCCAGACGCGCCAGCTCTTCGCCGTGCGCGCGGATGAGATCGGCGGCACGACGCAGGATGCGGGCGCGCTCCACCGGGCGCAGCGCCGCCCAGTCACCTTGAGCGCGGGCCGCGGCGGCCAGCGCGCGGTCGATCAGCGCCGGAGTCGCTTCGTGCAGGCGCGCCAGCACCGCGCCGGTGGCAGGGTAGATGACCTCGATCACCGCGCCGGAGGTGTCTTCGACAAAGGCGCCATCGATGAAATGGCTGGCGGTTGGTTGCGCTTTCATGCGGCATCCCCCGTGAGTTGTGAGTTGAGATAATGGAGCGCCGTGGCCACCGCCGCCGCCCCGTCGGGCTGGCCGGATTTCAGCACTTCGCGCAGATAAAGCCCGTCGATCAGCGCGCCCAGACCCGTGGCGAGGGCCGCGGCCCGGTCCCCGGCGAGGGGGCGCAGGCATTCCATCAGGTTGGACCGCAGGCGGCGTTGATAGATGGCCAAGAGGCGGCGGGCCTGCGGCACGGTTTGCGCCAGAACCCAGAAGTTGAGCCACGCCCCCACCGCCTCGCGCCGGAAGTTGCCGGGGCTGAAGCTGGCGCGCAGAATCGCCTGAAGCCGCGCCTCGGGGCCTTGGGCGGCGGCCAGAGCGCCGCGCACCTCGGCCCCGTAAAGCGACAGGATGTGGCGCATGGCGGCCAGAAACATCTCTTCCTTGGAGCCAAAGTAATGGTGCGCGAGCGCAGGCGACATGCCGGCCCGCCGGGCGATCTGCGACACCGTCACGTCCAGAGACCCGGCCCGCCCGATCTCGGAGATCGTGGCTTTGACCAGGGCGTCCTTTCGGATAGGCTCCATCCCGAGTTTGGGCATTCTGGGGTAACCTTGTGGAAATTCCTTGCCAAACCAAGTAAGCTTGAAGTTCATTGACTCGTCAATCAACAAAAAACAGGGAAGTTCCATGACCCTTCGTTCTGCCTTTCTGGCCACAACCGTCAGCTTCGCTTTTGCAGGAAGCGCCTTTGCCGCCAGCTGTGACAAGGTGATCTTTTCCGATGTGGGCTGGACCGACATCACCGCGACCACAGCCGCCACGACGGTGGTGCTGGAGGCCTTGGGCTATGAGACCGAGATCAAGCTGTTGTCGGTGCCGGTGACCTATACCGGCCTTGCGGGCAATGATATCGATGTGTTCCTTGGCAACTGGATGCCGACGATGGAGGCCGATATCGCGCCTTACCGCGAGGCGGGCACGGTGGACACGGTGCGCACCAATCTGGAAGGGGCGAAATACACGCTGGCCACCAATGAGGCGGGGGCTGCGCTGGGCATCGCCGACTTCAGCGACATTGCGACGCACAAGGACGCGCTGGGCGGCGAGATCTATGGGATCGAACCCGGCAATGACGGCAATCGGCTGATTCTGGAGATGATCGAAAGCGGGCCTTTCGGGCTGGAAGGGTTCACGATCGTGGAATCCTCGGAACAGGGGATGCTGTCGGCGGTGGCGCGGGCAAATCGCAGCAACACGCCGATCGTCTTTCTGGGCTGGGAGCCGCATCCGATGAACGCCAATTTCACCATGACCTATCTGACCGGCGGGGATGATTTTTTTGGTCCCGATCTGGGCGGGGCGACGGTGGCCACCAACACCCGCGCGGGCTATGTGGCGGAATGCCCCAACACCGGCAAGCTGTTGCAGAATCTGGAATTCACGCTGGCCATGGAAAACGAGATCATGGGCGCCATCCTGAATGATGGCGCAGATCCGGCGCAGGCGGCCAAGACCTGGCTTGCGGCAAACCCGGCCACCTGGGAAGCCTGGCTGGACGGCGTGACGACCAAAGAGGGCGGCGATGCGAAAGCCGCGGTGGCGGCCGCGCTGAACTGATGGCGCGCGGGAGTGACAGGGCCGTCTTGCGGCCTGTCGCCGGGGGCTTCGCGCCCCCGGACCCCCGCGGGATATTTGAGCCAAGATAAAGAACAGCAGGGGCAGGCCGAAGTGATGGATTGGCTGACGGAGCACAAGATTCCGGTCGGGCGCACGGCGAAAGCCGCGTTCGACTGGTTGAACGACAATATGGCGGGGGTGTTCGACACGATCTCGGACGGGATGGAGGCGATGATCAATGCCATCCTGTGGGTGCTGTCGACGCCGCATCCTTTGGTCGTGGTGGCGGCCTTTGTGGGGCTCACCTATGCGGTGCAGCGGCGCTGGACGGTGGCACTGGGGGTGTTTGTCGGGTTCTTGTTCATCCTGAACCAAGGTTATTGGACCGCGACGATGGAGAGCCTGACGCTGATCCTCTCGGCCTGTGTGGTTTGTATGGGGCTGGGCGTGCCGATCGGGATTGCGGCGGCGCACCGGCCCCGGCTTTATGCGGCGTTGTCGCCGGTGCTGGATCTGATGCAGACGCTGCCGACCTTTGTCTATCTGATCCCGGCCATCGTGTTCTTTGGACTTGGCATGGTGCCGGGGCTGATCGCCACGGTGATCTTTGTGCTGCCCGCGCCGATCCGGCTGACCTATCTGGGGGTGTCCTCGACGCCCACCCCGCTTCTGGAGGCGGCGACCGCCTTTGGCGCGACGCCGCGCCAGCGGTTGTGGAAGGTGGAACTGCCCTATGCGCTGCCCCAGATCATGGCGGGGTTGAACCAGACCATCATGCTGAGCCTGTCGATGGTGGTGATCGCGGCGCTTGTCGGGGCCAATGGTCTGGGCGTGCCGGTGGTGCGGGCGCTGAACACGGTGAACACCTCGCTTGGCTTCGAATCGGGCATCATCATCGTGGTGGTGGCCATCATGCTGGACCGGATGCTGCGACTGGGGGCCCGCAAATGAGCGCTGTGCGCGATGGGAAAGACAGCGCCGGGCTGGCGGTGCGGTTTGACACGGTGTCGATCGTGTTTGGCGATCACCCGGAGCGGGCCTTGCCGCTTATGGACAAGGGCCAGAGCCGGGGCGAGATCCAGAAGGCGACCGGGCAGGTTCTGGGGGTGCATGACTGCAGCCTGGAGGTGGCCACAGGCGAGATTCTGGTGCTGATGGGGCTGTCCGGGTCGGGCAAATCCACGCTCTTGCGTGCGGTGAACGGGCTGAACCCGGTGTGCCGGGGCGCGGTGCATGTGTCGGATGGCGCGGGAATGGTGGATGTGACCCATGCCGATGCCGCCACCTTGCGCCGGATGCGGTTGAGCCGGGTGGCGATGGTGTTTCAGCAATTCGGCCTGCTGCCGTGGCGAACGGTGCGCGAGAATGTGGGGTTGGGGCTGGAGCTGGGCGGGGTGCCGGTGGCCGAGCGGCGGGCGCGGGTGGATGCGCAGCTCGAGCTGGTGAACCTCACGCAATGGGCCGAGCGCAAGGTGGGCGATCTGTCGGGCGGCATGCAGCAGCGCGTGGGGCTGGCGCGCGCCTTTGTGACCGAGGCGCCAATCCTTCTGATGGATGAGCCGTTTTCGGCGCTGGACCCGCTGATCCGGGCGAAGTTGCAAGATGAGCTGCTGGCGCTGCAATCGACGCTGAAGCGCACCATCATCTTTGTGAGCCATGATCTGGACGAGGCCTTTAAGATTGGCAACCGCATCGCCTTGATGGAAGGCGGGCGGATCGTGCAATGCGGCACCGCGCGCGAGATCATTGCCAATCCGGTGGATGCCTATGTGCAGGATTTCGTGGCGCACATGAACCCGCTGTCGGTGCTGACGGCGCGGGATGTGATGGTGGCGGGCGAGACCGCCGCCGCGCAAGTGGTCGAGGCGGAGACGCCGGTGCGCGAGATCATGGCGCTGATGCGCGACGGGGCGGGCGAGCTTGCAGTGGTGGAGGCGGGCGCGCGCATCGGGGTGCTGCGCGCCGGGGCGGTGATGGGGCGGCTGATCAACCCGCGCACGGGGTGAGCGCGCCGCCCCCTTTGGCCTATTCCGCCGCCTTGGGGGCGGCTTTCGTTGCGGTTTTCTTGGCGGCGGGCTTTTTCGCGGGCGCCTTCTTCACTGCGGGTTTTGCGGCCTTTTCTGCTGCGGGCGCAGCTTTCTTGGCGGCGGGTTTTTTCGGCGCGGCTTTCTTCTTGGCCGGCGATTTGGCCGCTTTTTCCGCGATCAGTTCCAGCGCCTGATCAAAGGTGATCTCTTCGGGCGGGATCTCCTTGGGGATGGTCGCATTGACCTTTTCCCATTTGATGTAAGGCCCATAGCGGCCCGGCATCACGCTGATGGCGCCGCCTTCGGGGTGGTCGCCCAGCGCCTTGATCGGCTCGGCCGGGGCGGCGGCCCCCCTGCCCCGGCTGGCCTTTTGCGCCAGCACTTCCATCGCGCGGTTCATGCCGATGGTGAAGACTTCCTCGACATCGGGGATGTTGGCATAGGTCTTGCCATGTTTCACATAAGGCCCGTAGCGGCCGATCGCCGCCTCCACCGGTTCGCCATCTTCGGGGTGCAGGCCGATGTGGCGCGGCAGCGACAAAAGCTCCAGCGCGCGGTCGAGCGTGAGGCTGTCGGCGCCCCAGCCTTTGGGCAGGCTGGCGCGGTCGGGCTTGGGCTGCTCTTCGGTCGCCTCGCCGCGCTGGACATAAGGGCCAAAGCGGCCCGCGCGCAAGGAGATGGGCAGGCCGTTTTCGTCATTGCCCAAGATGCGGCCATCGGCCCCGGCGCTGTCTTCGCCGCCCGAGATCGGGCGGGTGTAGCGGCATTCGGGGTAATTGCCGCAGCCGATGAAGGCCGAGCCGGAGCGCGCGGTCTTCAGATGCAAACGCCCGGTGCCGCAGGTGGGGCAAGAGCGCGGGTCAGAGCCATCTTCGCGCAAGGGGTAGAGATGCGGCGACAGGAAATCGTCAATCTTGTCCAGCACTTCGCCGATGCGCAGATCGGCGGTTTCCGCGATGGCGGCGGAAAAATCGCGCCAGAAACGGTCCAGCACATCCTTGTAATCCAGCGCCCCGGCAGAGACATCATCCAGCTGGTTTTCCAGATCGGCGGTGAAATCATATTCCACATAGCGGCGGAAATAATTGGTGAGGAAGGCCGTCACCAGCCGCCCTTTATCTTCGGGGATCAGGCGGTTCTTGTCCTTGCGGACATATTCGCGGTCTTGGATGGTGGAGATCACCGAAGCATAGGTCGACGGACGCCCGATGCCCAGTTCTTCCATGCGCTTGACGAGCGTGGCTTCGGTATAGCGGGGCGGCGGTTGGGTGAAATGCTGTTCGGGTGCGACATCGCGCTTTTCTGCCGCTTCGCCTTGCATGATCTGCGGCAGGCGGCCGCCTTCTTCATCCTCATCATCGCGGCCTTCGTCATAGACCTTGAGGAAGCCGTCGAACTGCACCACTTGCCCCGTGGCGCGCAAGGTTACCTGCGCGTCGGCGCTGCCCACATCCACCGTGGTGCGTTCCAGCCGCGCGGCGGCCATCTGGCTGGCAATCGTGCGCTTCCAGATCAGGTCATAGAGATTGGCCTGATCCTTTTCCGACAGGCGCAGCTTTTCGGGCGCGGCGGCCATATCGGTGGGGCGGATACATTCATGCGCCTCTTGCGCGTTCTTGGCCTTGTTCTTGTAAAGGCGCGGCTGGTCCGGGACATAGGCGGCGCCAAAGCGGTCCTTGATCGCGTCGCGGGCCTGCGCCACGGCCTCGGGGGCCATGTCGATGCCATCGGTCCGCATATAGGTGATGTGCCCGGCTTCATAGAGGCGCTGCGCCGTGCTCATGCACTGTTTGGCGCCCATGCCCAGCTTGCGGCTGGCCTCTTGTTGCAGGGTCGAGGTCATGAAGGGCGGATAGGGGTTGCGGGTGGCGGGCTTGGCCTCCACCGATTGCACGGTGAGGGTTCGGGACGTGACAGCCTGCACCGCAATTTCCGCGGCCTCGGCGGTGGGAATGTCGAATTTGTCCAGTTTCTTGCCGCCCAGCACCGTCAACCGCGCCTCAAACTCTTGGCCGCGCGGGGTGACGAGAACGGCCTTTACAGTCCAGTATTCGCGGGCACGAAAGGCCTCGATCTCCATCTCGCGCTCAACAATCAGGCGCAGGCAGACCGATTGCACGCGACCTGCGGATTTGGACCCCGGCAGCTTGCGCCACAGGACCGGCGACAGGGTAAAGCCCACCAGATAATCCAGCGCGCGGCGGGCGAGATAGGCCTCGACCAGCGGGGTATCAATCTCACGCGGTTCCTGCATCGCCTTGGTCACCGCATCCTTGGTGATGGCGTTGAAGGTAACACGGGCGACCTTTTTGCCCTTTTTCAGGCTGCTGGCCAGCGCCTCTTGCAGGTGCCAAGAAATCGCCTCACCTTCGCGATCAGGGTCGGTGGCAAGGATCAGGGTGTCATCGGTCTTCAGCGCTTCGGTGATGGCGCGGATGTGCTTTTTGCTGTCGGCCGCGACTTCCCATTTCATGGCAAATTCATGCTCGGTGTCGACAGACCCATCCTTGGGCGGCAGGTCGCGGACATGGCCGTAAGAAGCCAGAACCGTGAATTCGGGGCCAAGATATTTGTTGATTGTCTTGGCCTTGGCAGGAGATTCGACTACGACGACGGCCATGAATTACCCTTTTTTGCACGAAGCCCCGAGAGGCGCGGCAAGATGTGGGGGAAGCGGTGCGAATGTCAATGCAACAATCTTCATGACCGATCCGCAGGACTTGGGCGCGGTTATTCCACCCGGCTGAGCAAGCCGCCGGGCGCGCGGTGGACCCGCCCCTCCAGCTCCAGCGTCAGAAGGTGCTGCGCCACCGTCGCGGGGGGCATCGACAGATCGCGGATCAACTGATCCTCGGCCAAAGGGCTGGGGCCAAGGCGTGACAGGATCTGGCTGTGCACCGCCGCCATGTCCGAAAGCGGGCGACGGGCGGGAACCGGCCCCGGCAGGGGCGGCGCCTCGGGCACGGTTTCTGCGCGGAAGGGCAGCACCTGCGCGCCCAGGCTTTCCAGCACATCGGCTGGCCCGCGGATCAGCGTGGCCCCGTCGCGCAAAAGCAGGTTGCAGCCCGCCGCGCGCGCATCGAAGGGATGGCCCGGCACCACCAGCACCTCCCTCCCCTGATCCAGCGCGGTTTTCGCGGTGATGAGCGAGCCCGAACGTGCCGCCGCCTCGACCACCACCACGGCGCGGGCAAGGCCCGAGACGATGCGGTTGCGTTGTGGAAAATGGCGTGCCTGAGGGTGCAGACCCATGGGTTGTTCCGACACCAGACAGCCCTGTTCGGCGATCTGTGCCATCAGCCGGGTGTTTTCTTCGGGATAGGGCACATCCACGCCGCCCGCCTGCACCGCCACAGTGCCGCTGGACAGCGTCGCCTCATGCACCGCGGTGTCGATGCCACGCGCGAGGCCCGACAGGCTGGCATAGCCGGCCTGCGCCACGCCTTCGGCCAGCCGCCGCGCCATGCGCAGCCCAAGCGATGAGGCATTGCGCGCGCCCACCATGGCGATCAGCGGGCGCTGCAACAGCGCCGCATCGCCCTTGACCCACAGCACCGCCGGGGCGTCGGGCAAATCGCACAGCGCAAGAGGATAGGCGGCGCTGCCCCAGACAATGAGCTGCGCGCCAAAGGCGCGACCTTGGCCCAGTTCGTGGCGGGCCACCTCGGGCGGGCAGGGCGTGTAATCGTCAACACCGGCGGCGCGCGCCACGGCGGGCAAGGCGGCCAGCGCGGCGCGGACCGAGCCATGTTCGGCCAGCAAACGGTGGAAGGTGACCGGCCCCACCTTGCGGGAACGAATGAGACGAAGACAATCCACCGGGTCATCGTCCAGGGGTGTGGGGTGGGGTGTGGGTTTGGATGTCTGTCCCATGGCCGCCTCGCCTCATTCGCAGGGCCAGACTGCACCGGGCAAGGTTAACGGCGGATGAATCCCGCAAGGCCCGCTGCGGTTTTTTCGCGCCCGTTTCCAAAGCAGGCGGCTGCGGTCCGGCCGCATGGCGAAAACGGCCCTTGCAGGGTCGGGAAGGTGATGGACGCGCGCGCGAAAGTTTGATCAAATGTTGGGCAACGGCCCATGTCGGGCCAAAGGGAGTGCCAAGCCATGTTGAACGCCGAAGTTGCCCGCCGCCGCGATGATGCCATCTCGCGCGGGGTGGGGATGATGACCCAGATCTACGCCGACCGCGCCCTGAATGCCGAGGTCTGGGACATCGAGGGCAACCGCTACATCGACTTTGCCGCAGGGATTGCCGTGGTCAACACCGGGCATTGCCATCCGCGCGTGATGGCGGCGGTGACCGAACAGCTGGGCCGCTTTACCCACACCTGCCATCAGGTGATGCCTTATGAAAACTACATCCGTCTGGCCGAGCGGCTGAACGACAAGGTGCCGGGCGATTTCGCCAAGAAAACCATTTTCGTCACCACAGGGGCCGAGGCCTGCGAGAATGCGGTCAAGATCGCGCGCATCGCCACCGGGCGCAATGCGGTGATCGCCTTTGGCGGCGGCTTTCACGGGCGCACCTTCATGGGCATGTCGCTGACCGGCAAGGTCGAACCCTATAAAAAGGGCTTTGGCGCGATGATGCCGGATGTGTTCCACGTTCCCTTCCCGATGGCGCCGCATGGCATTTCCACCAAGGATGCGATGGCGGGGATTGAAAAGCTGTTCAAATCCGATCTGGACCCGGCGCGGGTGGCGGCGATTGTGTTTGAACCCGTGCAAGGCGAAGGCGGCTTCTACCCTGCCCCCGCCGATCTGGTCAAAGGCATCCGCGCGCTGTGCGACAAGCATGGCATCGTGATGATCGCCGATGAGGTGCAAACCGGCTTTGCCCGCACCGGGCATCTGTTCGCGATGGAAGCTTATGGCGTGGCGGCGGATCTGACGACCATGGCCAAGGGCCTTGCGGGCGGCCTGCCGCTGGCGGCGGTGACAGGCCGGGCCGAGCTGATGGATGCCGCCAATCCCGGCGGCTTGGGCGGCACCTATGCCGGCAACCCCTTGGGGATTGCCGCCGCCCATGCGGTGCTGGATGTGATCGAGGACGAAGACCTGTGCGCCCGGGCCAATGAGTTGGGCAGCCGGTTGAAGCAGCGGCTGGAGGCGATCCGCGCCACCACCCCCGAGATCATCGACATCCGGGGCCCCGGCTTCATGGTGGCGGTGGAATTTGCCAACCCCGGCACGCAAGAGCCCGACGCAGGCTTCACCGCCCGCGTGCGGATGGAGGCGCAAAAGCGCGGGCTGATCCTGCTCACCTGCGGGGTTTATGGCAATGTGGTGCGCTTCCTTGCCCCCATCACCATTCCCGACGCGCATTTCGCCGAAGGTCTGGACATTCTGGAAGCCTCGGTCGCGGCCGCGCGCCAAGGCTGAGCCCAAGGCTAAACACGGCCACCGTCCCCTGCCGCCGTCTCCCGGCGGCAAGGGGCGGGCTGGCAGTTTGAGCACAGTTGCGGGCTGCATGACCAGAATATGGCTCGCCTTCTGCGGAAGCTGTGGCAAGTGTTCGCGAATGAGTTGTAAGCTCTGGGCAAGACACCTGACGAACCGGCTTCTGGAAGAATGACGACAGTGACTTCGTTCACCACAGACCTGCTTCAATCGCTTGAAGAAACGTCCGATCGCGACCGGTTGGACGAGGTGATGGCATGGACACTGCGCGAATGCGGCGCGCAATCCGCCCTGCTGCTGATTGGCGCGCCGGATGCCAGCGCCTTTCTGCGCATGGCATGGCCCGAGTCAGAGCTGGAGCCTTTGTGCGCGCTGTTTGCGGGCGCGGCCCCACCACCCGACGGCCCTGCCCCCGGCCAGTTCCGCATCAGCCTTGGCCTGATCGCGGGCCTGCCGGCCCACCTGCTTTTGACGCTGCGTTCAGACAGGGTGCCGCCCGAGGTGCAGCGCGCGCTGGACGGGTTGCGCGCTGTGCTGCGGATCACGGTGGAGGCCGTGTTGTCCCGCCGCAATTCGGACCGGCTGACCGAGCTTGCCGGGCTGGTCGGGGTCTGGGTCTGGGATATGGATGCGCAGGGCAATGTGACCTATCTGACCTCGCCCAAGGACGGTGAAGGCGGGCCCGGTTTTCCCGAGAGCGTGCTGCGGCAGGCCGACTGGGCGGGCACCGACTGGTCGGAGATCCGCGCGCGGCTCCCGCAGAAAACACCCTTTCGCAGCCTCGTGCACGCGGTCACGCTGGCGGATGGCAGCAAACGCTGGCTGCGCAGCAGCGCGACCCCGCGCCGCGACAAAGATGGCCGCTTTCTGGGCTTTACCGGGATCAGTTCCGAACGCGCCGATCCTTCGGTCAAGGAACACAATGCCATTGCGGCACATCAGCGTTTGCAAGCCATCCTTGGGGTGCTGCCGGATCTGGTGTTTGAGCTGACGGAAGATGGCCGCTACACTGATTTCATGGCGGGCCCTTCTGACATACTGGGCGACGCGCGCGAAACCTTGCCGGGCAAGACGCTGGAAGAAGCGCTTCCGCCCGATGTGGCCGCCCGCAGCCGGAAAAGCCTGAACGAAGCGCTCAAGACGGGCCGCAGCGCCTCCAACCGCTTCAAACTGATGACCCCGCTTGGCCTGCGCTGGTTCGAGGCCACAGCCGCGCGCAAGCTGGGCCGATCGAAAGAAGACCCCAGCACGGTGATCTTTGTCGTGCATGACGTGACGCGCGACATGCAGATCTCGGAAGATCTGGGGCGGCTGGGGCGGGTGGTCGAGAACATGTCGAATCTGGTGGCGCTGGTCGACACCGATCAGACCATCACATGGGTCAACCGGGCGTGGGAAACCCGCACCGGCTGGACCCTGCCCGAAGTGATCGGGCGCAAACTGGCCGATGTGGTGCGCGGCAAATACAGCGAACCGCGAAACGCGGCCGAGGTGACACGCGCCATCAAACTGGCACAGCCCTATCACGGCTCTACCATCAATTTTGATCGGAATGGCGTGGGATATTGGATCGATTTCAACATCCTGCCCCTGCATGACCGGGAAGGCAAAGTGAACGGTTATGTCTCGATCGAAACCGATGTCACCGCGCAAAAGGAAAGCGAAGCCCAGATGGCGCAACTGGCCGATGAGGCCGACCGGACGCGCGCGCAACTTTACAATGCCATCGAAACCCTGCCCGACGGGGTGCTGATCTGGGATTCGAACGAACGGCTGGTCTTTGCCAATTCCGCCTACAAGCGCATGTATTCCGAAGCGGCCAAGGACATGGTGCCGGGGGCCGCGCAGGAGGATTTGCTGCGCATCGGTCTGGCAAAAAAGGCCTTTCCCGAAGCCTTCGGGCGCGAGGAAGACTGGCTGCGCGAACAACTGGAACGCTATCGCAACCCCAACACCGACGAGGTTCAGCGCGCAGGCGATCGCTGGATCCGCCGGGTGGACCTGCGCACGCCCGATGGCGGGCGCATCGCGGTGCGCATCGACACCACCGAACGTCACCGCCAGCTGCGCGCCTTGGACGAGGCGCATCGGTCGCTGGCCGAAGCGCGCGATTCCCTTGCGCAGGTCATCGAAAGCGCCGATGTCGGCACATGGCATTGGCGGGTGGACACGGGCGCGCTCCAGATCGGCGGGCGCTATGCGCAGATGCTGGGCTACACGCCCGAAGAACTGGGCGACCCCACCAACGATACCTTCCGCAATCTGGTTCATCCCGACGACATGTCCCGGCTCGACATGACCGAGATGGACGATTTCGCCCCCCTTCCCGACGGGCGCGAACCGGTGCGCGAGCATCAGCTGCGGATGCGGCGCAAGGATGGCAGCTGGGCATGGATCCTGTCCCGTTCGGCCGTCACCGAACGCTCGGCCGACCGCAAGCACAAGGCAGTGGTGGGCATCCATCTGGACATCACCGAACGCAAGAAGCTGGAAGACCTTGTGCTCAGCAATCAGGCCTTCTTGGCCGAGGTGATGGATGCGTCGATTTCCGCCATCGTCGTGATCGACAGCGCCGGGTTCATCACCTATGCCAACGCCGAGGCAGAGCGCATCCTGGGCCGTCCACGGGCCGTGATGGAAGGGATGGACTTCAAGGATGCGATCTGGCGCATCACCCATGCCGATGGCAGCCCGATGCCGGTGGAAGCGCTGCCGGTGGCCCGAGCGCTTGCAGAAGACCGCATCGTGCGCGATGTGCGGCTTGCGATCGAGCTTGAGGATGGCACCCGGCGCGTGCTTTCGGTCAATGCGGTGCCGCATCAGGGCATAGATCCGTCAAACCCCGAGCGGCGCATCATCGCCACCTTTGTCGACATCACCGAAGATCTCGCCAAGGCCGCCCGGCTGGAGCAGGCGCTTGTCGAGGCCAAGACCGCCAGCCAGTCGAAATCGACCTTCCTTGCCAATATGAGCCACGAAATCCGCACGCCCCTCAACGGCGTGCTGGGGATGGCGGAATTGCTGGACGGGCTGATCGACGATCCGCGTCGCAAAGAAATGATTGGAACCATTCGCCGGTCTGGGGAGTTGTTGCTCAACGTCATCAACGAAGTCCTGGATATGTCCAAGATCGAAGCTGGCAAGATGATCATTGAGCGGATCCCTTTCGTGCCCGCCGAGGTCGCGCGGCAGATCGAGCCGCTGCATGGGCTGCGGGCCGAAGAAAAGGGTCTGGACTTCGAGGTTCTGACCAATCCAGGCGCGGAAAAGCTGCGGCTGGGGGATTCCTTCCGCATCCAGCAAATCCTGAACAACCTGCTGAGCAATGCGATCAAGTTCACCGAAAGCGGCTCTGTGTCGCTGGTGATGTCGGCGCGCGACGGCAAGCCCCTGACCATCGAGGTGAGCGACACCGGCATCGGCATGTCGCCCGAACAGGTGGACCGTGTGTTCGACAATTTCGAACAGGCCGAAGGCGGCACCACGCGCCGCTTTGGGGGCACGGGTCTGGGCATGCCCATCGTGCGCAATCTGGTCGAACTGATGGGCGGCACCGTCACGGTGTCGAGCAAGCTGGGCCAAGGCACCCGGGTGCGGATCACCCTGCCCTTGGACGAGACCACCGAACCGGCAGCACCCGAACCCGCGCGCAGCGAGCAGACCGTGCTGAAATCGCTGCGCGGGGTGTCGCTGCTGATCGCCGACGATTCCCCAACCAACCGCATCGTCATCAGCGAGATGCTCAAGGACACCGGGGCCGAGATTGTGCTGGCCATCAACGGCTCGGAGGCGGTCGACCTTTGGCGGCAGCGGGCAGAGGCCGGGAAGCCCTTCGACATGCTCATCCTCGACATCGCCATGCCGGTGCTGGATGGCATCGGGGCACTGAACGCGATCCGCAAGCACACCCAGCGCGGCGCACAGGCACCGGCCATCGCGGTGACGGCCAATGCGATGTCGCATCAGGTGTCGGAATACATCATGGCGGGCTTTGATTCGCATGTTCCCAAACCCTTCCGCCAAGCCGAATTGCTGCATGCAATCTCAACGCTTCTTCTGCGGAAATGACACAATCCTTGCGCGCATTTCACAACCCAAAATTGTGAACGTTAACGGCGCATTCCGGATACCGGGTAATGGGGCGGCAAGAGCCCATTTTAATCCTTGGTGCAGCCACAATCTGATGGGATAAGAGCGCATGAATTATGTCCATTACGCGTTGACCATCAAGTTAGTTGCAGTGTGTGTCCGAGGGGGGCTCAGTAATGACCCGGGTTGTTGACACTTCGCCAGCAGTAGTTCTGCTGGCCGAAGACGATGAAATCAATCAGCAGGTTGTCCGTCATCTTCTGGCGGACTTTCCTTTTATTGACCTGGTGGTGGCGTCCGATGGCAAGATGGCGCTGGAAGCGGCCATTTCGCGCCCGTTCGATCTGATGATCTTTGACCGTCAGATGCCGCTGATCACCGGGGACCGGGTGATCCGGCATCTCAAGGCCGCGCGCACCCCCAACACACAAACCCCGATCATCCAGTTCACGGCGGAGGTGACCCATGCCACCCTTGACCCGGGCCAGAATGATCACGCCGATGCGGTCATCCCCAAGCCGATCCCGGCCGATGTCTTCCGTTCTACGGTTCTGCGTCTGCTGAACCGGCAGCCCAATCTGGGTGCCGAAAAGATTCACAGTTAACGCCGTATTTATGCCGTAAATGCCAGCTTAGGTTGTGCGAAGCAACTGCGGGTGGTGAAGATGTCTTCGAGCATGAGGTATTTGGCGGTCGATGATGATCCGGCGTTTCACTTTGTTCTGACGAAGACGATGACCCATCTTGGCTACCAAGCCCCGGTTTGCGTGATGTCCGCAGACGAGGCCTTGGCTTGGCTTGCCGACCCGCAAGAACACTTCGACGCCATCCTGCTCGACATTCAGATGCCCGGAACCAGCGGAATCGAAGCCTGTCGGCTGATCCGCGACATGCCCCACCGCCGCGATACGCCGATCATGATGATCACCACCATGAACGGGCGCGAATATGTGGATCAGGCCTTCGCCTATGGCGCGACCGATTACCTGACCAAACCGATCAACCGGATCGAATTGCAAGCGCGTCTGGGCATGCTGGACCGCTTGGTGAAGGAACAGGCGCATCTGCGCTCGCTTCAGTTTGCTATGGAGTCGATGGACGACATGCAAAGCTTTGGCTTTGCGTTCGAAGACGCGGTTGCCTTGCCGAAGTGCGGATCCTTGATCGAATATCTGGCGCTGGAAAACCACCTGCTCACGCTCAGCCGGCTCAAGCTGCATGCGCATACTGCCCTTGCCTTTCAAGTGGTGGGCAGCGGCTCGCTGTTCAAGCGGCTGGATCGTGTGGCCTTTCTGGATTGCATGGCCGATGTCGGGTCGGCCATCGCGGCCTGCCTGAAGCGGCAGACCTTTCTGCTGGCCTATGCGGGCAGCGGCGAATTCGTGGCCGTGCTCAACCGGACCGAACCTGTCGATATGCTGGAGCTGGAGAACGAGCTGGCGTCCGAGCTGATGGTCTATGATGCCGTCTATGAAAGTCTGGGCCTGCCGATGTTGCAGGTGCGGATCGGCGCGACCGTGCATTCCGGCCTGTTCTCCACCTCGGCAGTGAAAACGATGCTTGGCCGCGCCCGCGCCGCCGTGCGCGGACAATCGGGTTACCAGATGCAGTATTTGGCAGGGTAAAAATGCAGCATGACACGCGACTTGTGATGACCGGCGTTCTGGGCGAGGTCAATTCTTGGGCCGAGTCCATCCTGCCGCAATTTCTTGACATGACGGCAGGCCGTCAGATCGAACTGGATGTCGCACGCTTTTCCCTGCTGTCGGGGGGCGATGCTTTTGAAGCCGTGCAAGACATCGGGCGAATGGCCCATAAAATCGCGGGAACCGCCGCCAGCTTTGGCTTTGCCGCCTTGGGCGATCAGGCGCAAGAGGTGGAGGGTCTGTGTCTGCGGATCGAACGCATGCCACCGGCGGCCCTTGCAACCGCAGCCCACAGCGAAATGCTGCCAGCGCTGGAACGGCTTATGCTTGAGCTGGACCTGATCTTGGTGACGCCGCTTTGATCCGGCGCGCCCCCTGCCCCGCGTCCGTCACAGGCCCGGCTTCCGGGCCTGTTCGCATTTGCGCGCCCCCGCGCAGGCGCGATGGCGAAAGGGCGCCGAAAATCAACGAGTCACATTTTGATGACTGGAACCTTTCGCTCCTTTGCCGCGTTATGGATGCATAGGAACACTAGTTTGCCAATTCAACGAGGCCTCTCCATGAAAAAATTCGCCCTTCTCTCCGCTGTCGCCCTGTCCTTGGCCGCTTGCCAAACCTCTGACCAGAACGCCGCTCTGGGCGCTTTGGGCGGTGCGGCTGTCGGCGCGGCCGTCTCTTCGGGCAGCGACCGCACCACCGGCGCACTGATCGGTGCAGCCGCAGGCGTTGCGGCCTCGACCCTGATCGGCCCCGCACAGCAGCGCGGCCAGTGCTACTACCGCGACCAGAACGGCAACCGCTTCATCGCGGCCTGCTGATCTGCCGCAAGGCACAGCAAAGGCGGGTCCGGGCAACCGGGCCCGCCTTTTGCATGGGGCGCTCGACGTGCGTCCCGCTTTGCGCACCTGCCAGCGGCCTTTTCACGCCGCGCCTCACCCGATAAGACCGGGGCACGCATCGCCACCCAAGGCCGCCTCGCATGACCCAAATCCCATCCGCTGCCCCGCCCGGCCTTGTTCTGACAGGCGCCTGCGTTTCGCTGGCGGGCAAGGCGGTGCTGCACGACCTGACCTTGCATCTGCAAGAGCAGCGAATCGGCATCATCGGGCGCAATGGCTCGGGCAAGTCCACGCTCTTGCGGCTGTTGGCCGGGCTGATCGCCCCCAGCACGGGCCGCGTTCAGGTGGAGGGCGTCGATCCCTTTCGTGCGCGACGCGAGATGCTGTCGCATTTGGGCATCCTGTTTCAGAACCCCGATCACCAGATCCTGTTTCCCACCGTGGAAGAGGAACTGCGCTTTGGTCTTGAGCAGATGGGCCTGCCGAAAGCCGAGGCGCAGGCGCAGGTGATGGCCTTGCTGGCCCGCCATGGCCGCAGCCATTGGCAAGGCGTCTCGACCGCCACGCTGTCACAAGGCCAGCGCCATTGGCTGTGCCTGCAAGCGGTTCTTCTGATGCAGCCGCGCAGCATTTTGCTGGACGAACCCTTCGCCGGCTTGGATCTTCCCACGCAGGCCCGACTGACGCGGGCGTTGGCCGCGCTTCCGCAGCGGCTGATCACCATCACCCATGATCCCGGCAGTCTGGCGGGCTGTGACCGGGTGATCTGGCTCGAACACGGCCGCGTCGCCGCAGATGGCCCGCCCGAGGCGGTGCTGCCCCGCTTTGAAGCCGAGATGCAGCGACTGGGAGGGCTGGATGCTGACGCTGACCTCGCCGGTTGAAACGCCTTTGCACCGTTTGCGCGCGGGCGGAAAACTGGGCGCCTTGGCGCTGTTCACCTTCGCGTTGTTCTGGACTCACTCTGCCCTTGTGCTCGGGCTTGGACTGATCTTGGTGGCAGGGCTTTACCTTGGCGCAGGGGGCTTGCGATTTGCCCGCCACGGGCTTCAGATGCTGCGCCCGCTTTGGCCTTTTGTCGCGGTGGTCGCGCTCTGGCATCTGTGGCTGGAGGATCTGGCCATGGGCGCGGTCGTGGTGCTGCGCATGGTCACGGCCGTGGCCGCCGCCAATCTTGTCACCATGACCACGCGGCTGTCCGACATGATCACCGTGCTGGAAGGCTTGGCCCGCCCGCTGGCACCGGTGCTGCCGCCGCGCCGTCTGGCGCTTGCCATCGCGCTGGTGATCCGTTTCATCCCGGTGCTGTCAGGACGCGCCGAACAATTGGCGCAGGCGTGGCGCGCCCGATCCGGGCGCCCGCCGCGCTGGCGCTTGTTCGGCCCGGTGGCGCTGGCGGCCTTGGATGATGCCGAGACCGTCGCGGAAGCCTTGCGCGCGCGCGGTGGCGCAGGCTAGGAAGCCCCACCAGCTTTGCGGTGGCCCGGCGCGTGACCGGGACAGCCCGCTTTTTCGCATCCAACCCGAGGACCAGATGGAACGCAACCTGACCCATATCGCCCTGTTTGCCGCGCTGATCGCCGTTCTGGGCCTTGTCCCGCGCGTCGATCTGGCCGCCGGTGTGCCGATCACGGCGCAATCGCTGGGCATCATGCTGTGCGGCACCGTGCTGGGCGCCAAGCGCGGGGCGCTGGCGGTGCTTTTGTTCCTGCTTCTCGTGGCGCTTGGCTTGCCGCTTCTGTCAGGCGGGCGCGGTGGACTTGGCGTGTTTGTCGGGCCTTCGGCGGGCTTCCTTGTGGGCTTCCCCATCGCCGCCTTCGTCGCGGGCTGGATCATGGAGCGCACCACGCTGCCGCCGTTCTGGGCGGCGGCTTCGGGCGGTGTGATTGGCGGCATCGGAGTGCTTTATGTCTTCGGAATCAGCGGCATGGCCATCGTGCTGGACAAGACGCTGTCGGAAGCCGCCTTGCTGGGACTTGGGTTCCTGCCCGGCGATGTGATCAAGGCGGCGCTGGCCGGACTGGTGACGCAAGCCATCGCCCGCGCGCGGCCCGGCGCTTTGCTCGCGCGCGCCTGAGCGCGGCGGGGGCCGCGCTTGCCGCCAGGCAGTAGTCATCGCGCGCGCTGAACCGCCAGCGCGGTGCCGATGCCTCCGGCCGAGGCAATCGCGGCCAATCCCACCCCTGTGCGCAGGCTGTGAAACAGCCGCACCGCCAGAATGGCCCCCGAAGCCCCAATCGGGTGCCCGCGCGCCAAAGCCCCGCCGCCGATGTTCACCGACGGCGGGTGCAGCCCCAGCCTCTGCACACAAGCCATCGCCTGTGCTGCATAGGCCTCCATCACCTCGGCCTGCGTGATGTCATCGACGGTCAGGCCAAGCGCCGCCAGCAGGCCCTGCACAGCCGGAACGGGGGCAAGACCCGGCTGTTCCGGGTCCGCGCCCAGCGTGCGCCCGCCAAGGATGCGTAAAGCCCCCGGGCGGGCAAAACGATCCGCCGCGACCAGACAGAACGCCGCCCCATCCGCCGCCACCGCTGCCGTGGTCCGCGTGACCGTGCCCGCCACCGCAGGCGCGCGGGCCAAAAGCCCCGGCGTCAGCCGCCGTGCAAAGGCATCGCGCGCGACGCCCGCCAGAGGCACGATTTCGGGCCAGTCCGCCTGACCCAGCGCCTTGACATGGCTTTCCACTGCCCAAGCCTCTTGTGCCGCGCGCCCATAGCCGCAGGCCTGCGCCAGCGCCGCCGCCGCCTCGGCCATGCGCGGGTTGCGCGCGGGCCACGGGGTGAAGGGCGCCTCGTCATAGGCGATGGGCGGCCCGCCATCGGGGTCAGTGGCCAGCCGCAGCGGGCGGCGCGAATAGCTCTCCACCCCGCCCGCCAGCACCAGATCCGCCTGCCCCGAGTCCACCAGCGCCGCCGCAAGCCGCAGCGCATCCAGCCCGCCCGCACATTGCCGGTCGATCGTCAGCCCCGCCACGGCCTCGGGCAAACCCGCCGCCAGCGCAAGGCGCCGGGCCGGGTTGCCGCCCGGTCCGATGGCATTGGCGCAGATCACCTCAGACGCGGCCTCCACCCCGGCATCCGCCAGACAGGCTCGCAGCACCGGCACCGCCAGATCTTCCAGCGACAGCCGCGCAAAGGCGCCCCCCTTGGGCACCACCGCTGTCCGCCGCGCCGACAGGATCACCGCCATGCATCCACCTCGGCTTGCAGCGCGGCAAGATCGGTCTTGCCCGAGGCCAGCACCGGCCAATCCCTGCGCCAGATCACCCCGCGCGGCGCCAGAAGCGGCCCCAGACGCGCGCGCAGTGCCGCCAGAATCGCCGCCTCCGCCGCAGGCGCGCCCATCAGCACCGCCACCAGCAGATGCCCCCTCAGCGCATCGCGCCGGGCCAGCACCGCCGCCCGCGCCACCCCCGGCAGCGTGGCGGCAAAGCGCTCGATCTCTTCGGGAAACACATTCTGCCCCGCGATGGTGACCATCCGCCCCGCGCGCCCGCGCAGAACCAATCCGGCGGGCGTCAGCGCGCCAATCTCTCCGACGCTCAGCCACCCCCTATCCCAGCGCGCCGAACCCGCGTCCTCTCCGGCATAGCCCTCGAACAGATAGGGGCTGCGCACCCAGACCGCCCCCGTCTCGCCCGACGCCACCTCGCGCCCAGCCGGGTCCCGGATCTGCACCTCGACCCCCGGATAAGGCTGCCCCACCGACTCGGGGGCATCTTCGGGGCCTGCCAGCGTGATAAAGCTCGCTTCCGCCGCCCCATAGAATTCCCGCACGTCGGCGTTGGGCGCCGCCGCGTGCAAGGCCGCGCGCACCCCGGCCTCCAGCTTCGCGCCCCCCACCAAGACAAGCCGCACCAAAGGCCAAACCACCCCGCTGGCCAGCATCTGCGCCAGATGCACCGGCGTGGCATAGATCACGCCGATGCCGCGCGCCGCCACGGCCTGCGCCATCCGGTCCGGGCGCACCCCGTCGAGCAGATGCACCTCGGCCCCGAGCGCCAGCCCTTCCAGTGCCGCATAAAGTGCGAGCGATTGCGTCAAGCGCCCCGGCACCGCCACCCGCACCCCCGGCCCGATGCCAAACAGCCGCGCATTCACGGCAAAGCTTGCCAACCACGAAGCCTGGCTGCGCCGCACCCGCCGCGCGCCGCCCAAGGAACCGCCCGTCAGGGTTTCAAACGCGCCAAAGCCCGCCTCCAGCGCGCCCGCGCCGCCCACCCGAAAGCCACGGCCTTGTCCGGCCAACACCGCCGCCAGCGCATGCCCGCCCGGACGATCCGGCACCACAGGCGCAAACGCGGCCTCCCGCCGCACTTCCGCCCCGTCCGGCCCGATCAGGCGCGCCGCCTCATGCCATGAAAACCAAGGACTTGCAGCTTTCCCAAATACTCCCGCCGGAGGCATCCGCCGCGCACCGCCCATGACCGGGTTCAGGACGAAACCAAACTGCGCATCCGCCGCAGCGCCAGCAGATAGCCTTCGGTGCCAAAGCCCGCGATCACCCCTTCGGCGCGCAACGAGACATAAGAGTGATGCCGAAAGGACTCGCGCTTGTGCACATTCGAGATATGCACCTCCAGCACCGGGCCTTCAAAGGCGTTCATCGCATCCAGAATCGCCACCGAGGTATGGGTAAAGGCCCCGGGATTGATGATGATCCCCGCCCCTTGCCCGCGCGCCTCATGAATCCAGTCGATCAGCACGCCTTCATGATTCGATTGGTGAAACCGGATCCCCAGCCCCAGATCCTCGGCCAGCGCGCCACAGGCATTGGCCACATCCTCCAGCGTCTCACGCCCATAGATCTCGGGCTGGCGCAGGCCCAGCAGGTTCAGGTTGGGACCATTCAGAATATAGATCGGCTTTGCCATACTGTCCTCTTTGCATCTGCCCCCATGCTATCTACAGCGCGCGCAACAGGAAACCGGCATTTGCGCCCGCAGGCGATGCCAGCCGTAAGACCTCTGACGTCAGACGAAAAGAGCGTGCCCCAAAAAAAAGGCCCAAGCCACAAAGGGCAAGGGCCTCAGGGAGACGTCGTTGGCCTGATCTCAGGCGACTTTCTCCAGAACCACCTCGGGCTGAATGCCCAGCGCGCGCACCACTTCACGGGTCAGATGCGGGCGGTTCAGCGTGTAGAAGTGCAGATCCTCCACCCCGCCTTGCAGCAGATTGTCGCAAAGCTGGGTGCAATGGGCCAAGGCATACAGCTCTTCCCGCCCGTCGCGCGCGGCGGTGGTAAAGGCCTCGTCCAACCGCGCCGGAACCGCCGACCCGCAGCGCTGCGCGAATTTCTTGGCCCCCGCCCAGCTGGTGATCGGCAGGATGCCCGGAATGATCGGCGCGGTGATGCCTTCTTTCACGCACAGATCGCGGAAGCGGAAAAACGTCTCCGCATCAAAGAAGAACTGCGTGATCGCACTGGATGCCCCCGCGTCGATCTTGCGCTTGAGCCAGCGCACATCGGCCAGCGTATCCGCGGCATCGGGGTGCGGCTCGGGATAGGCCCCCACCCGCAGCGTGAACTTGCCCGTCGCCGCCAGCGCCTCGATCAACTCCACCGAAGACGCAAAGCCCTCGGGATGCGCGGTGAACCGCTCTGCCCCTTTGGGCGCATCGCCGCGCAGGGCGACGATCTCGGTCACACCCGCCTCGGCATAGGCCGCCGCGATCTCCAGCGTCTCGGCGCGGGTCGCGTCGACACAGGTGAGGTGCGCCGCCACATTGAGCCCGTAATTCTTGCCGATCGCCGTTACCGCCTCATGCGTCAGCTTACGGGTGGTGCCACCGGCGCCATAGGTGACCGACACGAATTCCGGCTGCATCGGGGCCAAGGCCTGCACGGTTTCCCAAAGACGGAACGACGCATCCAGCGTCTGGGGCGGGAAGAACTCGAACGAAATGCGCGGCGTGGCCATGGTCGTCTCCTTGTGATGCCCCCTTGTCGCAGATTCGACGATGTGAGACAAATTCATAAACTTCACCATCATCATGTGGTTCCCTTCATGTATATCGAGCTTCGCCACCTGCGCACGATCCGGGCCATCCATCAGGCGGGCGGCCTTGCGCGCGCGGCCGATCTGCTGAACATGACGCAATCGGCGCTGTCGCATCAGGTCGCCAATCTGGAGGATCAGGCCGGGATGGAGCTGTTCGTGCGCCGCTCGAAACCCATGCGCCTGTCAGCCGCCGGAATCCGCATGTTGCGCGCCGCCGACCGCATCCTGCCGGAAATCGAGCAGATGGAAGAAGAATTCCGCGCGCTGCGTGCGGGCAAGACCGGGCGGCTGCACATCGCCATTCAGTGCCATGCCTGCTTTGACTGGCTGTTCCCGGTGCTGGAACTCTTCCGCCAATCCTGGCCCGAAGTGGATGTCGACATCCGCGCAGGCTTGGCCTTCGACAGCTTTCCCGCGCTGTTGCGCGAAGAGGTGGATCTGGTGATCACCTCCAACCCCGAACCGCTGCCGGGCCTCGCCTACAACCCGCTCTTTGACTACCACCCGGTGTTCCTCGCCTCGGCGCAGAACCCGCTGGCGGCCAAAGAGGTGATCACGGCCGAGGATTTCCGCGATCAGGTGCTGATCACCTATCCGGTGGCCCGCGACAAGCTGGATGTGTTTACCGAGCTTCTGACCCCCGCCAAGATCGAACCGCGCGGCCAGCGCCCGGTGGAACTGACCGCGGTGATCCTGATGCTGGTGGGCTCCAACCGGGGCGTGGCAGTGCTGCCCGATTGGGTGCTGCGCGACATCAAGTCCAACGCCGATTACGTCACCCGACCGCTCGGCCCCGAAACCGTGACCAAACGCCTGTTTGCCGCCACCCGCGAGGAAGATGCCGCCAAACCCTTCATGGCGCATTTCCTGCGCCTGTGCCGGACCGAGCCGGTCAAACTGCAACGCGGCTGACCGCCAACAGCCGCTCCTCGCCCGAATCGCGCCGAAACCACAGGAAATCCCCATCCCCCCTTTCCTTGTGCGCCGGTCGGGCCTATACGCGGGCGCTGACGCGGAACGGAGTTCTCACCATGCAAGGCAGCGCCAACCTCAACCTGATGATCAAGGCCGCGCGCCGCGCGGGCCGCAGTCTGGTGAAAGACTTCCGCGAGGTGGAAAACCTGCAAGTCTCCACCAAGGGCCCCGGCGATTTCGTCAGCAAGGCCGACCGCGAAGCGGAACGCATGATCCGCGACGACCTGATGGGCGCGCGCCCCACCTATGGCTGGCTGGGCGAGGAAACCGGCGCCGCCGCCGGGGCCGACCCCACCCGCCGCTGGATCGTCGACCCGCTCGACGGCACCACCAACTTCCTGCACGGGATGCCGCATTGGGCGGTGTCGATCGCGCTGGAACACAAAGGTGAGATCGTCTCGGCGGTGGTCTATGATGCCGCTAAGGACGAGATGTTCTGGGCCGAGAAAGGCTCGGGCGCGTGGTTGAACGACAGCCGCCGTGTCCGCGTCTCGGGCCGCCGCAGCCTGTCGGAAGCGGTCTTCGCCACCGGCGTGCCCTTTGGCGCCAAGAAAACCCTGCCCGCCACCTTGCAGGATCTGGCCCGCCTGATGCCCGCCTGCGCGGGCGTGCGCCGCTGGGGCGCAGCGGCGCTCGACCTCGCCTATGTGGCCGCCGGTCGCTATGAAGGCTATTGGGAACGCGAGCTGAACGCCTGGGACGTCGCAGCGGGCATCCTGTTGGTGAAAGAAGCAGGCGGCATGGTCAGCGGCATCCGCGATGGTCAGGACCCGCTTGAAGATGGCAGCATCGTCGCCGGCAACGAAGGCCTGTTCGAACCCTTCCGCAAGATCATCCGCAACGACGGCTGACCCACCCCGCCCGCGCGGCAGGCCCCTAGCGGGGCCGCCGCGGCACCTGCGGCACGCGCGAGCGCGTCAGCTCATAGCGCGCCTCGGGATGCGGCGGCGCGCCATGGGTCCGGCTCCAGAAACCGATGCCCCCCCGGCGCAGCCACAAGGGCAGCGTCAACAGCACCCCCGCCACAAAACCGCCCGTATGCGCCCAATAGGCCACGCCGCCGTCCTCGGTTGGCGTCACCGCGCCGTTGAACAGCTGCAGCCCGAACCAGACCCCCAGCACGATCCAGGCCGGAATGGGAAAGATGCGGAAAAAGATCACGATGATCAGCAGCACATCGACGCGTGCCTTGGGAAACAGCAAGAGATAACCGCCCATCACCCCGGCAATCGCCCCCGAGGCCCCCACCATCGGGATCTGGGACAATGGGTCCACGGCATATTGCAACCCCACCGCCGCCAGCCCTCCGGCGAGGTAGAACAGCGCAAAGCCAAAATGCCCCATCTCATCTTCGAGATTGTCACCGAAGATGAATAAAAACAGCATATTGCCCAGAAGATGCATCCAGCCGCCATGCAGGAACATGTGGCTGAAAACCCCCTGCACCCCAAAGCCTTCGGAGACAAAGGCCGGCACGAAGCCCCAGACATAGAAAAACCGCGCCAGCGTGATTTCGTCCATCATCTGGTTGAACAGAAGAAAGATCCCCACATTCGCCGCGATCAGCAGCCAGGTGACATAGGGCCTGCGCCCCGACGGGTTATGGTCGCGGATGGGAAACATGACCGGCAGCTTTTCCCATCGCCCGAACGCCGTCAAGCCCAAGGCCGCCTTTCGTCTCGCGCGGCACGCGGCCGCAGCGACAGAGGGGGGCGCTGCCCCCCGCCTTCGGCCCCCCCGGAGTATTTTCAAAAGGTGCAATACAAGACCGCGCCTGCCTTGCACCTTTTCCAAATACTCCCGCGCGGAGCGCCTCTCCGAGGAGACGCGGCACCGCCGCGCGACGAGACAAAAACCTGCGGCGCAGCCGCGCCTTGAGATCCCGCCGCGTCAGCCTGCGGCTTCGGTCAGAAGCTGCGCATTGCCGCCGGAGGCGGTGGTGTCGATGCAGGCATGGCGCTCGAGTGTGGCGTGGCCGGTGTCCGGCAGATCGGTGATCAGCGGCAGGATCGGACCTTTGCGCGACGCCAAGGCCTGCGCACAGGCGCGCGCGGTGGCGGCGTCGCCCCACCAGATCGCGCCGGAGAAGCCCGTTTCCGTCGCCAGCACCGCGGGCTCCAGCCCCGGCACCTCGACCGCCAGCCCGCCCAGCGCCCGCACCGCCGTCGCCTGCGCCAGCGCCTGTGCCGCGGTCGGGCCAAGGCACAGCAGCGGGGCGCGCGCCAGCGTGGTCAGCCGGTTTGACTCGCCGGTCGGCCCTGGCAGATCGGTTGTCACCGCGGCCGGCGCCGCCTGCGGCGCCCGCAGCCGCGCGCGCAGATCCGCCTCTGTGCTTTTGCCCGCAGTCTTGTCCGCGGTCTCGGTCGCGCCTTGGGGCGCGGTGGCGCGGGTGAAGCGGTGCAGATAATGCGGCCCGCCCGCCTTTGGCCCGGTGCCCGACAGGCCCTCGCCGCCGAAGGGCTGGCTGCCCACCACCGCGCCAATCTGGTTGCGGTTGACATAGATGTTGCCCACCTGCGCCGCCGCCACCACCTGCTGCACCCGGTCATCGATCCGGCTGTGCAGGCCAAAGGTCAGCCCATAGCCGGTGGCATTCACCGCCGCGATCACCTGATCCAAGTCCGAAGCGCGGAAGGTCGCCACATGCAGCACCGGGCCAAAGATCTCGCGCGGCATTGCGGCGATGCCCGGCACCCGGAGCACCACGGGCGCAATGAAGGTGCCGCCTGCTGGCGCCGCCAATTCCTTCAGCACCCGCCCTTCGGCGCGGGCCTGCGCGACATAATCCGCGATTCCCTTCTGCGCCTCGGCATCGATCACCGGCCCCACATCGGTGGCCAGATCCCAAGGATCGCCCAAGGCCAGATCCTCCATCGCGCCGAACAGCATCTCCAGCACGGTCTCGGCGATGTCCTCTTGCACATAGAGACAGCGCAGGGCCGAGCAGCGCTGCCCCGCCGATTGGAAGCTCGAGGCGAGAATGTCGCGCACCGCCTGCTCGGGGAGCGCCGTCGAATCCACCACCATCGCATTCAGCCCGCCGGTTTCCGCGATCAGCGGCGCGCCGGGCGCGAGATGCGCGGCCATGCTGGCGCGGATCTTCAGCGCGGTCTCCGTGCCTCCGGTGAAGGCCACGCCCGCCACCCGCGCATCCGCCGTCAGCGCCGCGCCCACCGCGCCATCGCCGGGCAGCAGTTGCAAGGCGCTGAGCGGAACCCCCGCCTTGTGCAAAAGCCCCACCGCAAGCGCCGCGATCAGCGGCGTCTGTTCCGCAGGCTTGGCCAGCACGGCATTCCCTGCCGCCAAGGCCGCCGCAATCTGCCCGGTGAAAATGGCCAGCGGGAAGTTCCAAGGGCTGATGCAGGCGAAGACACCCCGGCAAGGGTGGCGGAGCACGCCTGCCCCATCCGCGTAATAGCGCAGGAAATCCACCGCCTCGCGCAGTTCCGCCACCGCATCGGCTTGCGTCTTGCCCGCCTCGCGCGCCAAGAGGGCAAAGATCGGGCCGAACTCCGCCTCATAGAGATCCGCCGCGCGGCGCAGCACCTCGGCGCGTAGGCCCGCCTCGGCGGCCCAAGGCTCGGCCAGTCGCAGCGCGGTGTCGATGTCGGGGGCCGCCGCCTCGGTCACAAAGCCCACCCTTACCCCCGTTGCGGGGTTGATGACCGCGCGCTGCATCCCGCCCACCGCACGCCCCGCCAGCATCGGGGCCGCCTCGAACATATGGTCGGCAAAGGGCGCGCGCGCCGCCTCGATCGCCGCCAGATCAGGGGCTGCCGTCAGGTCAAACCCGCGCGCGTTCCGGCGCGTGCCGAACAGCTCTGGCCCGGTCAACAGCGCCTTGTTGGGCAGGCTCATCGCCTCGACCGCGGTCAGCGGACAGGCGGCCACCCGCGCGGGCGGCACGTCTTCGTCCACGATCTGGTTCACGAAACTGCTGTTCGCCCCGTTCTCGAGCAAGCGCCGCACCAGATAGGCGAGCAAATCCCGATGCGCCCCCACCGGCGCATAAATCCGGCAGCGCGTGCCCTGATCGCTCAGCACGATGTCATGCAGCCTTTCGCCCATGCCATGCAGGCGCTGGAATTCATAGGCCAAGGGCTCCACCCCCATCGCCGACGCCATCTGAAGCACCGCCGCCACCGTATGCGCGTTATGGGTGGCGAATTGCGGATAGATCCGTCCGGTCATGCCGAGCAGCTTGCGCGCATTGGCGATATAGGAGACATCCGTCGCCTCTTTGCGGGTGAACACCGGGAAACTTTCAAGCCCCAGCACCTGTGCGCGCTTCACCTCGGCGTCCCAATAGGCGCCCTTGACCAGCCGCACCATGATGCGCCGGTCCAGCCGCCCAGCCAGATCATGGAGCCAGTCGATCACCGCGCCCGCGCGCCGACCGTAGGCCTGCACCACCACGCCGAACCCGTCCCACCCGGCCAGCGAGGCATCGTCCAGCACCGCCTCGATCACCTCGAGCGACAACTCCAGCCGGTCGGCCTCTTCGGCGTCGATGTTGAAGCCGATCCCCGCCGCCCGCGCGAGCCCTGCCAGCGCCCGCACGCGGGGCACCAGTTCGGCCATCACCCGGGCGCGCTTGGCCACCTCATAGCGGGGGTGCAGTGCCGACAGCTTGACCGAGATCCCCGGATTGGCGCGGATGTCATTGCCGCGCGCCGCCGCCGCAATCGCCGTGATCGCGCGGGTATAGGCCAGATGATAGCGCCGCGCGTCGCCTTCGGTGCGGGCGGCCTCGCCCAGCATGTCATAGCTGTAGGTATAGCCCTTGGCTTCCAGATCGCGGGCGCGGTCCATGGCGCGCTCGATCGTCTCGCCCAGCACGAAGTTGCGGCCCATCTCTTTCATCGCCTGCGCCACCGCGCGGCGGATCACCGGCTCGCCCAGCCGCTTGACGGCGGCGCGCAGATGCCCCGCCACCCCCGGCTCGCGCTCTTCCAGCACCTTGCCGGTCAGCATCAGCGCCCAAGTCGAGGCGTTTACGAGCGAAGACGCCGACCGCCCCAGATGCCGCCCCCAATCGCTGGGCGCGATCTTGTCTTCGATCAGCGCATCCATGGTTTCTGCATCCGGCACCCGCAACAGCGCCTCGGCCAAGCACATCAGGGCGATGCCTTCATCCGTGGACAGGCCATATTCGGCCAGAAACACCTCCATCAACCCGGGCTTGGCGCTTTTGCGAATGCGCGTCACCAACTCTGCCCCTTGCGCAGAAATCGCGGCGCGCGCCTCTGGCGACAGATCCGCCTCGGCCACAAGGCGCTGCACCAGCGCCGCCTCGTCGCGCAGGGCCGCGTTGCGGATGATCTCGATGGGCTGGGGTTGGGAATCGTGCGGCATCTGGCCTCTCCTGTTTGTCCCATGATACTGCGCTATTCAAAGGCCGTTCTCCTGATTATGAAGGGATTGACAGCCATTCCGCCCGCAATTCAGGAAATAAACCATGCCATCCGCCTTGCCCGAACTGGACCGCTTCGATCATGCCATCCTGCGCATCCTCTCGGCCGAAGGGCGCATCAGCGCGGTCGAGCTTGCGCGCCGCATCGGCCTGTCGAAAAGCCCCACACAGGCACGCATGAAACGGCTGGAAGATCTGGGCGTGATCACCGCCTATCGCGCGGGGCTTGACCCCATCAAGATGGGTCTGGCCCATGTCGCCTTTGTCGAGGTGAAACTGGCTGACACCCGCGAAGCGGCCTTGCAGGCTTTTAACAGGGCCGTGCAAACGGTGCCGGAAATCGAGCAGTGCCACATGATCGCCAGCCGCTTCGACTATCTGCTGAAAGTGCGCACCGCCGATATTCAGGCCTATCGCAGGGTCTTGGGCGAGCGCATCTCGGCCCTGCCCCATGTCACCAGCACCTCCACCTATGTGGCGATGGAATCCGTGAAAGAAGGCCCGATCTGAGGGGTCCGGCGGCAGACCAAGACCCGTCCGGCCTTAGGAAAAGGTGGTGCCCGCGGCCGGACTTGAACCGGCATGACCTTGCGATCGGGAGATTTTAAGTCTCATGTGTCTACCATTTCACCACGCGGGCAGTGCCGCGCCAGCATAGCGATGCGCGCGTCAGGGGAAAGGGGGGCGCGCGCAGATTCCTGCGGCGGCCGAAGATGCCGCACAAAAGGCCGCGCGGCTCAGCCGTTCCAAGCCCGCCCACAATGCTGCTCTGCGGCAATTGACAGCACGCCGCTTCCCCCGCTTTATGAACGCAACGGTTTTGCGGGGAAAGTCACCATGAAAAAGGTCTATCCGAATGCGGCAGCGGCGCTCGATGGCCTGCTGTTCGACGGCATGCTCATCGCGGCGGGCGGCTTTGGCCTGTGCGGCATCCCAGAGTTGCTGATCGCCGCGATCCGTGACGCGGGCACCAAGGGCCTGACGGTGGCCTCGAACAACGCGGGCGTCGATGGCTTTGGCCTTGGCCTGCTGCTGGAAACCCGGCAGGTCAAGAAAATGATCTCGTCCTATGTGGGCGAAAACGCCGAATTCATGCGCCAGTATCTCAGCGGAGAGTTGGAACTGGAGTTCAACCCCCAAGGCACGCTGGCCGAACGCATGCGGGCGGGCGGCGCCGGAATCCCCGGCTTTTACACCAAAACCGGCGTTGGCACCGTGATCGCGACCGGCAAGCCCACGATGACCTTCGACGGGCAAGAGTATATCATGGAACGCGGCATCGTGGCGGATCTTTCGATCGTCAAGGCGTGGAAGGCCGACCCTTCGGGCAACCTGATCTTTCGCAAGACCGCGCGCAACTTCAACCCGCCCGCCGCCACCTGTGGCAAGGTCTGCGTGGTGGAGGTCGAGGAAATCGTGCCGCTGGGCAGCCTCGACCCCGATCACATCCACCTGCCCGGCATCTATGTTCACCGCATCATCCAAGGGCAGCACGAAAAGCGCATCGAACAGCGCACCGTCCGCCCGCGCAGCTAGAACCGGGGGCGCGCGCGTGGCCGGCTCTCCCTATGATGGGCTTCCCGACCGGGCCTATTGGCGCAAGGCCGTGGCCGCACGCGGGCCCGGTCGCCTGCGTGATCTCTATCGCCCGCGCTTTGCCATCGGCCCCGACACGCCCATCCTGACGGCGGGAAGCTGCTTTGCCCAACATGTCCACCGCGCGCTCAAGGGCGCGGGGCTTGCGGTGATCGAGACCGAACCCGCCCCCGCCTGCCTTGATCCCGCCGTGGCGGCGCGGTTCTTTTACGGCACCTTCTCCGCCCGTTATGGCAATCTCTACACCCCCCGCCACCTTCTGCAGCTCTTGCGCGAAGCGGCGGGTGATCATCGCCCCGCCCATCCGATCTGGCAGCGCGACGGCCGCTTCTTTGATGCGCTGCGCCCCAACACTGACCCCGAGGGCCATGCCTCCGCCACCTCTGTTGCCTTGGCGCGCGCCGATCATCTGGCGGCCGTCCGCGCGGCGGTGGCGCAGGCCCGCGTGGTGATCTTCACCCTCGGCCTCACCGAAACCTGGGCCGACCGCGCCAGTGGCACCGTCTACCCAACCGCGCCCGGCGTGCTCGCCGTCCCGCCCGAGGGGGCGGACATCGGCTTTCTCGCGCTGGGGCATGATGCCATCACCGCCGATCTGCGCGCGCTGCTTGCCCTGTTGCGCACGCAAACCCCTGACATCAAGCTCTTGCTCACCGTGGCCCCCGGCCCGCTGGTCGCCACCGCGAGCGATGATCACGTCTTGCCCGCCTCCACCGCCTGCAAGGCCATCCTGCGCGCGGCCGCCGCGACATTGGTCGCCGAAGACCCCGGGGTGGACTACTTTCCCTCCTATGAGATCATCACCAATCCCGCTGCCCGGGGCGGGTTTTTTCAGCCCAATCTGCGCCACCCCACCCCCAAAGGCATCTCGGTGGTGATGAAACAGTTCATGGCTGCCCATGCTCTTGCAGCGCCGACAGAGGCCTTGGCCGACCTGCCCGGCGCAGCCGCCACCGCCGACGCAGGCGATGACGCGGCCCTCTGCGACGAACAGCTGAACGATCCGTCTTTGCGCGCGGGGCCGCGATGACCCGCCTCCTGATCCTTGGCAATTCCCACGCCGCCGCCCTGCGCCGCGCCTTTCCGGCCATCACAGCGGCGCATCCGGACATGGATCTCTGCTTCTGGGGCCTGCCCGGCGGCGCTTTCGCCAAGGCCCGCACCGGACCCGATGGCCTGCTGCGCCCCGACCCCACAGACCGGATCAGCCTGCGCAAGGCGGCACACTGGGGCATCGCCCCCGAAATCGACCTCACCGCCTTTGACCAGATCTTCCTCGTGGGCCTGCGGTTCAACCTGCAACGGGTGCACAGCCTCTTGCACGCCCTGCAACCGCTGGACCTTGGCCGCCGCCCCGGCGCGCTCGGTGTTTCCGACAGCCTGCTCCGCGCGGCGCTGCGCGCCGAGGTGGACAGCTGCCTTGCCGCACAGATGGACCGCACCCCGCTGGGGCCTCGGGTCACGCTGATGCCCGCCCCCTACCCCGCAGCCGCTGTCACCCAAACCGGCAGCCCGCTTTATGAACCCCTCACCGCTGGCACCGCCGCCTTGCCGGATGCGGCCGCGTTGATGGCGCTTTACGAAGCCGAAATCACCGCTGGCGCCGCCCGCCACGGGCTGCGCCTTGCCTTGCAACCGCGCGCCACCCTGGCCACCGCCTTTCTCAGCGCCGACCGCTACCTTGACGACCCGACCCGCGATGGCCGCCACCTGAACGCCGATTACGGCCGTCTTGCCTTCCGCGCCTTGCTGGACGCGGCCCCGCTTTCCCCATCCGCCGCGCCTGCGGCACCGATAACCGCCTGAAGAGGAGACAGATCATGCCTTGGGACCGGAACCAGATGGCCGCACGCGCCGCACAGGAATTGCAGGATGGCTGGTATGTGAACCTTGGGATCGGCATCCCCACACTGGTGTCGAACCACATACCCGCAGGGATCAGCGTCACCCTGCAATCCGAGAACGGGATGCTCGGCATGGGTCCTTTCCCCTTTGACGGCGAAGAAGACGCCGACCTCATCAACGCGGGCAAACAGACCATCACCGAATTGCCGCAAACCGCCTTCTTCGATTCCGCGCAATCCTTTGCGATGATCCGCGGCGGCAAGATCGCCATGGCCATCCTCGGCGCGATGGAAGTGGCGGAAAACGGCGATCTGGCCAATTGGATGATCCCCGGCAAGCTGGTCAAGGGCATGGGCGGCGCGATGGATCTGGTGGCCGGTGTGGGCCGCGTGGTGGTGGTGATGGACCACACCTCGAAACATGGCGACTCGAAGGTGCTGAAAGCCTGCACCCTGCCGCTGACCGGCAAGGCGGTGGTGGACCGCATCATCACCAATCTAGGGGTGCTGGATGTGGTGCCCGGCGGGTTGAAACTGGTGGAACTGGCAGAGGGCGTGTCCGAAGCCGAATTCCGCGCCGCGACGGAGGCCACCCTTGTCAACTGAGGGCGCGATCCACAGCGAACAGACCGGCAGCAAGGGCCGCTACGTCCTGTTGAAAAACGGGCTCGAGGCCGAGATCACATTCTCGGTCACCACCCCCAGCCTCATCATCGCCGATCACACCCATGTCCCCGATGCCTTGCGCGGCACCGGGGCCGGGGTGGCGCTGGTGCATTTCATGGCCCAAGACTCCCGCGCGCGCGGGATCAAGATCGTCCCGCTGTGCCCTTTCGTGAACGCGATGCGCAAGCGCCACCCGGACTGGGCCGATGTCTTCGCGGTCTGACCGCGGGGGGCTGGTGGCCTGATCCACGCCTTGGGGCACAGGCCGCCACCCACGATTTTTCTGCGAAAAATCGGTCCCGGTTCTTCTTCCTGATTTTTCGCAGAAAAATCGTGCCTGCGGCTTCAGCCGCCCGCGGCGATCACCTTGAAGACGCAAGGATCGGTCACCAGCTCCGGCGGGGTCAGGCACAGGCCTTGCGACACCTGCCAGGCCGCCAGCACCTTGGGCACATAGTCGCGCGTTTCGGCATAGGGGGGTACGCCATCATTGGCCCGCACCGCCCCCTCGCCCGCGTTATAGGCCGCCAGCACCATCAGCGGGTCGCGGTTGAATTCTTTCAGGAGCCAGTCCAGATAGGCCACCCCGCCCTTTATGTTCTGACCCGGGTCCTTGGCATCGGTGACGCCAAAGCGTGTCGCCGTCGCCGGGATCAACTGCATCAGGCCTTGCGCCCCGGCATGGGACACCGCATCCGCCCGCCCCGCGCTTTCCACACCGATCACCGCCAACACCAGCGCGGGCGACACTTCGGTGCCGATCGTCGCGGTCAGGATATGCTTGCCATAGGTTTCGGCGATGCCTTGCATGTGTTGCAAGCGCGGCGCCGCCACCCGCGCGCCTTGCGGCCCCTTCGACAGCGTGGCCATCGCCAGTGCAAAGCGGTCTGCCACCGCGGCGCGGCTGGTGGGCACGGTCTGCCAGAACCAGTCATAGCTCGCCGCCTTCGGCGGCAGCTGCGTCAGCGCCCCCGGAGACGCCCCCGGAGAGGCCGCCCCCGCTTCCCCCTCGGGCTCGGCCGTGGGCAGGCGCGGCACCACCTTTGGCGCCAGTGCCAGCAGGCGGGCCTGCTCTTCGGGATCAATCTGCACGATGCGGCGTGGTCCCGCGGCTTCCCCCACCTTCACCCGCTTGAAGGTGAAGTCGCGTTCGCCCGACAAGCCCTGCGCCACACCCGCACCGGGCGCGACCCCAAGGCCCGCGATCAATACTCCTGCCATGAATCGCATCGCTGCTCGATGCCTGTCTGTTGTTGTGCTTGCGCGCATCCTCGCATGAATCTGCGCGCCACTCCATCCGGGGCGGAAATTCAGGCCGCAATTCTGGCGAAATTGCCGCAATTGCAGGCTTGTGCACCAAAATCAATCCAAAACTACATTCACCATTAACGGTATTTTAATTCCTTTTCAGAGACTTGCACAATTCGCTCGAAAAATTTCCACAGGACGAAAATTCACCCGATGCGCGCCCAGATCTTGCCACCGTGCAAAGGGACAACAGGCCATACCGAACGGAAGACGGAACGGAACAGAGGCCAGACCGAAAAGACGCCGCGCGGTGGAACAAACCAAAGCAACAGTGAAAGAGAGACTTGTCATGAAATTCCTGACCATGATCAAAAACTTCAAGAACGACGAATCCGGCGCTGTGACCGTTGACTGGGTGGTTCTGACCGCCGCCGTCGTGGGCCTCGGCCTGATCGTGATCAACGCTGTGACCCCGGAGATCGAAACGGCTGGCACGACCATCGCCACCGACCTGGCAAATGCAACCGCTCTGGGCCGCGAAGCAGCCGAAGAGTAAGGCGTTCCGGCAACACACCGTTGCCCATCACATTGGCGGGCGCGGGCCGAAACACGGTCCGCGCCCCCTGCTCGTCACGGCGATGCGTCGGCCGACCATTGCAAATCTGGTGTCCGCAACCCCTGCAGCCCGTCCGGCCCTTGGCCAAGGGGGCCCGCCTGTCCAACGGAGTGTCGACGATGGCCTTTCGCTGTCTCAAGCCGTTTCTGAACGTCAAACGCTTCCGTGACTGTGAGGACGGTGCCGTCACCGTCGATTGGGTGGTGCTCACCGCCTGTACCGTCGGTCTTGCGATCTGGCTGTTCACGGTCATCACCGAAGATCATTTCCGCGAGGCAGCCGTGTCGATCAACGAAGACATTCAAGAGGCCACGGTCCGCGACTGACGGGCCCGGCCCAAACAAAGGGTAAGATGATGCGCGGCATGTTCGGACTGGTTCTGGTGGCAGGCATCGCCCTTGCGGGCGGCGCTGTCTATCTGGCCAAAGGCTATATCGGAGAAACCCAGTCCCAACTGGCCAAGGAACGCCAGCTGCGCGAGCTGGTGGGGCCGATCGTGCAGGTCTATGTTGCGGCGAAGACCAAGAATTACGGCGAAGAGCTGAAGCCCGCCGATGTGCAGCTGGTCTACTGGCCCAAGAACTCTCTTCCCGAAGGCGTGTTCCTGGAAGAAGCCACCCTTTTTCCCACCGGGGTCAAGGAGAACCGCTTCGTCCTGCGCCAGATGGACAAGTTTGAACCCATCCTTGCTTCCAAAGTCACCGATCCGGGCCAAGGCGCGGGCCTGACCGGACAGATCGCCAAGGGCATGCGCGCCTTTGCCATCAAGGTCGACGTGGCCTCGGGAGTCTCAGGTTTCGTGCAGCCCGGTGACCGGGTCGATGTCTACTGGACCGGCGCGGTGGATGGCACCGGAGGCGAGATCACCCGCCTGATCGAAAGCTCCACCCGCATCATCGCAGTGGACCAACAGTCCGATGCCTTGGGAGGCGCCATGGTGGCCCGCACCGTCACCGTTGCCGCCACGCCGGAACAGGTGGCGCGCTTGGCGCAGGCACAGGCCACCGGGCGCCTTGCCCTCTCGCTCGTGGGCTCCGGCGATGACAGCATCACGGAAACCATCTCGATCAACAGCCGCGAATTGCTGAACATTCAAAAGCCCGAAGTCGTGCAGGTCGAAACCGAAAAGGTCTGCACCGTGATTCAGCGCAACGGCAACGAACGGGTCGAAGTGCCGATCCCTTGCACCAACTGAACCATCCGGGCCTTCCGGCGGCCACCTTATCTGGTGGCCGCCGGAAAGCTTTGACCGACCTGTTGCGGGGTGTGGTATCTTATCCACATAAGCTTTACCGAATAACCGTTTGATTGTTGCAAAAAAACGGCTTTGCAGGCATCCTCGCCGCAATCACGGGCGAAAAGACCCGGAAAGAGGCGTGATCAAAAGGGCAGGTCACATGAGCATGAACATCCTTCTCAAGGCAGGCCTGATGGCAACCGCCTTGGCCACGTCGGCGCTGACAAGCGCCGCCTCGGCAGAGACCCTGCGGGTGATGCGAGGGTCCGTCTCCGCCCCGTTGCAGGTGCCGATGAACCGCGCGGTGGTGGTGGAAAGTGATACCGCCTTTGCCGAACTCTCGATCGCCAACCCCGGCATCGCCGACATTTCCACCCTGTCTGACCGCTCGATCTATGTGCTGGGCAAGACGCCGGGGCGCACCACGCTCACCCTGCTTGCCCCCGATGGGCGGCTGATCTCGAACGTCGATGTGCACGTCACCCCCGACATTGCGGAATTCAAGGAACGCCTGCAGCAGATCCTGCCGGGCGAACCCATCGAGGTGCGCACCGCCAATGATGGCATCGTGCTGTCGGGCGTCGTCTCCTCCACCGCCAAACTTGACCGCGCGCTGGATCTGGCCAACCGCTACGCGCCCGAGCGCGTGTCCAATCTGATGAGCGTGGGCGGCACCCAGCAGGTGATGCTGAAGGTCCGCTTCGCCGAAATGCAGCGCTCGGTCGCCAAGAACCTTGGCGTGTCCTTGGCCGCGCGGAATGGCGGCCGCAACATCAGCGCCGCAGAAACAGGCACCTTCCTGTCCGGCAACAACGGCATCGGGGCTCCGGTCACGGTCGCGCCCGGCACGCGCGGCGCGCTGAACATCGGCTTCAACGCGGGCTCGGTGGAATTCGCGGTTTTGCTTGAAGCGCTGGAATCCAAAGGCGTCGTGCGCACGCTTGCCGAACCCAACCTCACCGCCCTGTCAGGACAAGAGGCGCGCTTTCTGGGCGGCGGGGAATACCCGATTCCCGTGCTGAGTTCGGATGGCGTGGTGATCGATTACAAACCCTTCGGTGTCGAGCTGAGCTTCACCCCCACGGTTGTGGATGGCGATATCATCAACCTGCAGCTCAATGCCGCCGTCTCTTCGATCGACACCACCATCAGCATCGAATCCGGCGGTTTCGCCATCAACGCCTTCAAGCGCCGCGAAACCTCGACCACGGTGGAAATGCGCGATGGAGAAAGCTTTGCCGTCGCCGGTCTGCTGCAAGACGATTTCCGCAACCTGAACAACCAGCTGCCTTGGATCGGGGATGTCCCTGTTCTGGGGGCGCTGTTCCGGTCTTCCGATTACCAGCGCAACCAGTCGGAACTGGTCATCATCATCACGCCGCATCTGGTGACCCCCACGCGCGGCGATGTCTATGCCTTGCCGACAGATCGGGTGCGCCTGCCCACCGAACGCGAATTCTTCCTCAATGGCGTTGTCGCCAGCACCCCGCGCGGCGCGGCTGGCGAGGTGGCGCGACAGGACTTCAGCTCTTCCTATGGCTATGTGATGGAGTAAGGCCGATGCTCAAGCCATCCACTGCGTTGCTGACCTTCGTGCTGACCACATCCCTCGCCGCCTGCACCGCTTCTTCGGGCTTTGACCGCCCGCTGGGAGACGAGCTTGACAACATCAACACCGGTCTTGCCACCCGCAACAATGCGGCGATCATGTCGGGCGAGATCGATGCCACGATGCAACTCAACACGCGCTTCCGCGCCGAAGTGCCCAGCACCGTGACCTTTGCCTTCAACAGCGATGACCTGACACCCGAAGCCCGGCGCATCCTTGCGCAACAGGCCAACTGGATTCGCCAGTTCCCCGAGCTGCGGTTCTCGGTTTATGGCCATACCGATCTTGTCGGCTCGAACGCCTACAATCAGGCGCTGGGCAAACGCCGCGCGCAGGCGGTGGTGAACTTCTTTGCCAGCCAAGGCATCAGCCGCCACAGGCTCGAGGCGCTGGTGTCTTACGGCAAGACCCGCCCGGTGATCGCCACCCAAGGGCCGGAAGAGGCCAACCGCCGCACCGTCACCGAAGTGTCCGGCTTCCACCGCCGTCAGGGCGCGCCGCTCAACGGCAAATATGCCGCCGTGATCTTCCGCGAATATGTCGCTGGCGCAGTGCCTCCCCACACCTCCGGCGGGCAAGGCAGCCAGGTCAATCCCGGCGGCTGACCGCCGCCTTTTGCGTGCTCTGCGCAGTGTTTCCAAAAAGGGGGCAGTCATCTGCCCCCTTTCTGCATCCGGAACACCGCGCCACGAAGGCCCGAGCCGCCCCGGCCAAATACCAAAGAATCACGATCTTTTGGCCCCAATCCTGCCACCATTGGCCAGCATTCCTTGCCCTCATGGAAACAGTCGCGGGCGCAATCCCGCACGGGTCCGAGGCACGTTTCTTTTTGGTATCGGTGCGGCACCGACACTCCGCCTCTGGAACCGTCTTCTGGAAGGACAAGAAACGAGATGACGAGCGTGGCAACCCTTCACCCTGATCCGGCTCCGATCAAGGCCTGCACCATCTCGCGGGATGTGCAGAACTTCGATCTGCTGATCGACGACATGGAAAACGCCCTTGGCGAAAGCTGGGGCGATCTGTCGTTTGAAGATGCCCTCGTCTTCATGGGCCAGCCAGAGGCCGCAACTCTTGAATTCGTGGCCCTTGCGGTCGATGCCGAGGACGAAGCCGATATGTCCCGCATCTCCGAGATCGTGCGCGGGGCCAAGGCGCGCGACATCAAGGTAATCTTGATCGCCGATCAACTCAGCCCGATTGCGCTGCACCAGCTGCTGCGTCTGGGCGCCGATGATTTCGTGCCCTACCCGCTGCCCGAAGGCGCGCTTGACGAGGCCATCGCGCGCCTGCGCAAACCCGCCGTGGCCACGCCCCCCCCCGAGCCGCAAGCGCCCGCCCCGTTCGACGACCCCGATCTGGAGGCCGTGGCCACCCCCCGCTTCAAGGCCAAGGGCGACCGCGAAGGCGTGGTGCTGCCCGTCCATGGTCTGGCAGGGGGCACCGGCGCTTCTACCTTTGCCGTCAATCTCGCTTGGGAACTGGCGACCATTTCCAAGACCGATGCGCCGCGCGTCTGTCTGCTGGATCTGGATTTCCAATATGGCTCCGCCGCCACCTATCTCGATCTGCCACGCAAAGAGATCGTGTTCGAAGTGCTGTCCGACACCGCCAGCATCGACAGCGATTCCTTTCTGCAATCCATGCTCACCTTCAACGACAAGCTGCATGTCTTTACCGCACCAGCCGACATGCTGCCGCTCGACATCCTCGGCCCCGAGGACATTGGCCGGATCATCGACATGGCCGCCGCGAATTTTGACTATGTCATCATCGACATGCCCAAAACCATTGTGGCCTGGACCGAAGCCGTGCTGACCCGTGCCCATGTCTATTTCGCGCTGCTTGAACTGGATCTGCGCTCTGCGCAAAACATCCTGCGCCTGATCCGGGCCCTGAAGGCCGAGGCGCTGCCGCATGAAAAGCTGCGCTATGTGCTGAACCGCGCGCCCAAATTCACTGACCTTTCCGGGAAAAGCCGCGTCAAGCGGATGGCCGAAAGCCTTGATATCGCCATCGAAGTGCAACTGCCTGATGGCAGCAGCCAAGTCACCCAAGCCAATGACCACGGCCTGCCCTTGGCAGAAACCTCGGCCAAGAATCCGTTGCGCAAGGAAATCCAGAAACTCGCCAAATCGCTGCACGACCTGAACCGGGGCGTGGAGTCTGGCAAGGCCTGATCGGGCCAAGGGGGCAACCACGATGTTTTCGCGATTCAAGAAGCCCGAAGCAGGCCCGGCAGCGACCGGGTTAAAGCCCGTTACGGCGTCCGGCCCGACGGCCCCCATCGCGGCGGCGACGCCAAAGCCCGTGGCCGTCACCGCGCGCCCGCTGACGGCCGCCGCAGCGCCGAAATCGCCCGCCGAGGCCATGGCGGCAGACAAGGAGAAAAAGCGCAAGGACAAGCTGATGGAGCTCAAGGTCGAGCTTCACAAGCGCCTGCTTGACAACCTGAACCTGTCCGCACTGGAAAAGGCGTCCGAAGCCAGCCTGAAGCAGGAAATCGCCTCGATCACCGCCGAGGCGCTGGACGAGATGAGCGTGGCGCTGAACGCGCAAGACCGGCAGGTGCTGCATCAGGAACTTTACGACGAGGTCATGGGCCTTGGCCCGCTCGAGGCGCTGCTGAAAGATGACACCGTCAACGATATTCTGGTGAACGGCCCCAAGCGCATCTTTGTGGAACGCGCAGGCAAGCTCACCCTCACCGACATCACCTTCAAGGATGAACGCCACCTCTTGCGCATCATCGACAAGATCGTGTCGGCCGTGGGCCGCCGCGTCGATGAATCCAACCCCTATTGCGACGCCCGCCTTGCCGATGGCTCGCGCTTCAACTGCATGGTGCCGCCGGTGGCGGTGGATGGGTCGCTGGTGTCGATCCGCAAGTTCAAGAAGGAAAAGCTGGGGATCAGCGATCTGGTCCGCTTTGGTGCCTTCACCGAGGAAATGGCCGCCTATCTGCAAGCCGCTGTCGCCACACGGCTCAACATCATCGTCTCGGGCGGCACGGGTTCGGGCAAAACCACCACGCTCAACGCGCTGTCGTCTTTCATCGACAATGCGGAACGTGTGCTGACCATCGAAGACACTGCCGAACTTCAACTGCAACAAGTCCATGTCGGCCGCATGGAAAGCCGCCCGCCCAACGTGGAAGGCAAAGGCGCCGTCACCCAGCGCGACTGCCTGCGCAACGCGCTGCGGATGCGCCCCGACCGCATCATCGTCGGCGAAACCCGCGGCGAGGAAGTGATCGACATGCTTCAGGCGATGAACACCGGCCATGACGGGTCGATGACCACGATCCACGCCAACTCTGCCCGCGATGGCATCAGCCGTCTGGAAAACATGATCGCCATGTCCGGCATCGAAATGCCCATCAAGGCGATGCGCAGCCAGATTTCCTCGGCTGTGAACCTCATCGTGCAGGCCAGCCGCCTGCAAGACGGCTCGCGCCGGATGACCTCGATCACCGAAATCACCGGGATGGAAGGCGACGTGATCTCGATGCAGGAAATCTTCCGCTACGAACGTCTTGGCACCGAACCCAATGGCAAGATCATCGGCCGCTTCAATGCCACCGGCATCCGCTCGGCCTATTCCGACCGCTTCCGGCAATGGGGCTATGATCTGCCCGCCTCCATCTACGAGCCGATTGTCTAAAGGACAGCACCATGGAAATCTCAGCCGCACCGCTGATCTACATCCTGATTTTCGTCGCGGTGGTGGTCCTTGTCGAAGGCCTCTACCTGACCGTTTTTGGCAAATCCATCAGCATGGACAGCCGCGTCAGCCGCCGTCTGGCGCTGATGCAAAAGAACGGCAACCGCGAGCAGGTTCTGGAACAGCTCCGCAAGGAGATGAGCCAGCACATGTCCTCGCGCGGGATTCCGCTCTATGCGCTGCTCGCCGACAAGGCGCAGAAGGCCAATATCGCCTTCTCGCCGCGCCAACTGGTCGGGATCATGGCCCTCGTCACCGTCTTTGCCTTTGTCGGCCTTACGGTCGGAACGGGCGTTGAAACCCCGGTCCGCATCGCCATCGCGGTGGTGATGGGTGTGGGCGGCGTCTATTTCTGGGTCAACAAAAAGGCCAAGACCCGCATCTCGCTGATGGAGGATCAGTTGGCCGAAGCGGTGGAACTGATGGTGCGTTCCTTGCGCGTGGGCCATCCCTTCGCCTCGGCCATCGGCATTGTCGCCAAAGAGGTGCCCGACCCGCTTGGCACCGAATTCGGCATGATCGCGGATGAAGCCGCCTATGGCCGCAACATCGCCGACAGCCTCAAGTCCTTTGCCGAACGCATGGACAATCAGGACCTGCGCTTTCTCGCGGTCGCCGTCGCCATCCAGCAACAATCGGGCGGCAACCTTGCCGAAATCCTCGAAGGTCTGGGCAAGGTGGTACGGGCCCGCTACAAGCTTTTCCGTCGCGTCAAGGCCATCACCGCCGAAGCGAAATGGTCGGGCATGTTCCTGTCGGCCTTCCCCATCGTCGCCCTGATCGTCATCAACCTGATCGACCCGCTCTATTACGAAGAGGTCAAGGACTCCCCGATGTTCGTGCCCGCCGGCATTTTCGTCGGCGTGATGCTGACCTTCAACATCATCTACATGAAAATCATGACCACGATCAAAGTCTGAGGCAGGCCATGCAAATCCTTGACCAAATCAATGCGCTGCTGATCGATCTGCTGGGTCCCATGGGGCCCTTGCTGGCGCTTGGCTTTGTCGGCATCGTGCTCATCATCGCGGCCCTGCCCTCCATGCTGCAAAAGCAGAAAGACCCGCTGGATGGCATCCGCGCCTTGCGGACCGGCAAGGCGGTCACCGAAGAAAAGCTGCGCCGGGGCGGCCCGTCCAAGGCCGACAAGCTGGAACGGTTCGCCACCTATCTTGAACCCAAAAGCGCCGAGGAACTCTCGGCCACCAAGCTCAAGCTCCTGCGCGCGGGATATCGTGGCAAGGGCGCGGTGCGGATGTTCCACTTTTCGCAATTCGCGTTGGGGATCGGCATTCTGGTGGTGGGCCTGCTCTATGCCCTGCTCAAATCGTCACAGACCGAGATGACGACGCAGACGATGGTCCTTTACACCATCCTGCCCGCCGCCATCGGCTATTATGCCCCGGTCTACTGGGTCACCCGCCGCATCGCCGAACGGCAGCAACAAATCACCGAAGGCTTCCCCGATGCGCTCGACATGATGCTGGTCTGCGTCGAAGCGGGCCAATCGCTGGACCAATCCATCATCCGCGTCGGCAATGAGGCCCGCAACGGCTACCCCGCCTTGGCCGAAGAATTCGAAACCGTCGCGCAAGAGGTGAAGGCCGGCAAGGAACGCGTCACCGTGCTGCGCGATTTGTCAGAACGCGTGGGCCTGCCCGACATCACCTCTTTCGTCACCACCCTGATCCAATCCGCCAGCTTCGGCACCTCGATCGCCGATGCCTTGCGCGTCTACTCCGCCGAGATGCGCGACAAACGGATCATGCGGGCCGAAGAAAAGGCCAACACCATTCCCACCAAGCTTACCTTGGGCACAATGCTCTTCACCCTGCCGCCACTTCTGGTTATCCTGATCGGACCCTCTCTTGCCAAATTTGCCAGCGGCATCGGGGGTGGAGGCTGAGATTCCACAGACCCAATTTCACACAGGCGTGCTTCTGGCGCTGACAATCTGCCTCGCCGCCTGTGGGTCCTCGGGCGGCGTCGGGCTTTTTGGCGGCAGCGCCCCCCGTGAAACCCCCTTTGGCGTCAATCCGCGCGAAGACTCGGTCGACGGACTGATCGTGGGCCATCGGCTGATGGAAGCCCAAGAATATGATCTTGCGCTCAAGGCCTATTTGCGCGCGGCGGGCGAGCAGGGCTTTACCTCGGATGTGCTGTCGGCCCTTGGCTCTGCCAACCTCCACCTTGGCCGCCTCAACCAATCGGAAAAGCTGCTGCGCGACGCCGTCACCGAAGACCCCAATTTCGTCCCGGCCCTGAACAATCTTGGCGTGGTGCTGATGGAGCGCGGCAATTACGGCGAGGCCCGGATCTTCTTTCAGCGCGCCTTTGCGGCCGATAGTGGCCAAACAGACATGATCCGCGAAAACCTGATGCGCGCCATCGCAAAAAGCGAAGATGCCGTGTATGTTGAGCCCGAGGAAACATCACGGTTCACCCTCGTGCGGCGCGGCTACAGCACTTACGAATTGCTGTCCGAACTGTAACGCGGGCCAAGGGCCGGAGCAGTCAAAGAGGACGCGAATGCGCCGACCGATCGTAGCGGCACTGTGCCTTTCCGGCGCGGTTGCTCTGAGTGCTTGCCAGAAGTCCCCCGATGCCGAAGTGCAACGCGCGTTGAAAGACGTGAACGTGATCGACGAGTCCAACCTCTCGGACATCATGCTCACCGTGGGCGATCCCAATGAGGCCGTCTCCTATTTCCAGCGCACCGCCGACCAGAACCCTGACCGCATCGATCTGCGGCGCGGGCTTGGCAAATCGCTGATCCGTGCCAACCGTCCCGCCGAGGCCGCCACCGTCTGGCGCAGCGTCGTCGCCCATCCGCAGGTCACCAACGAAGACCGTGTCGCGCTGGCCGATGCGCTGATCCGCGCCAATGAATGGCCCGCCGCCGAGGCCGAGCTGAACAAGGTGCCCCCCACCTTTGAAACCTTCGAACGCTACCGGCTGGAAGCGATGATCGCCGACAGCAAGAAAGACTGGCGCAAGGCCGACAGTTTCTATGAAATCGCGGCCGGTCTGACCACCAAACCTTCGGGCGTGCTCAACAACTGGGGCTTTTCCAAACTGACGCGCGGCGATGCCGTCGGGGCCGAGCGCCTGTTCGTGCAGGCCCTCACCTTCGATCCCAATATGTTCACGACCAAGAACAATCTGGTTCTGGCGCGCGGCGCGCAGCGCAAATATGAACTCCCTGTCGTGAAGATGACACAGGCGGAAAAGGCCGAACTGCTTTACACGATGGCGCTGACAGCGATCAAGCAAGGCGATGTCAGCACCGGCAAGCAACTGTTGCGCGAAGCCGTCGACACCCATCCGCAGCACTTTGAAACCGCCGCCCGCGCGCTGGCCGCACTCGAGGCCTGAGCTATGGAGCTTCCCACCCTCGCCCCGCTGACCCCGGGCGCCGCCCTCGCCTTCCTGCCGTTTGCGCTGGTCATCGGGGTTTGGGTTGCGTGGTCCGACATGAAGCGGATGAAGATCCCCAACAAGACCATGCTCGCCTTGCTGGCGGTCTGGCTGGGGGTGGGCTTGGGCGCCGTGCTGCTGACGGAACTGCCGCTGCAATCTTGGCTTTGGGGCTGGGCGCTGGCCGCCGTCACACTGGTGGTGGGTTTTGTCGCCAATGCCTTGCGCCTTGTGGGGGGCGGCGATGCCAAATTCGCCACCGCCATGGCCCCTTTCTTCGTCGGGGCCGATTGGCGCATGGTTTTTGTCCTTGCGGCCTCTTGCCTGATCGGCGCCTTCATCGCCCATCGCATCGCCCGCAGCATCGGCGCAATCCGCCGCGCCACCCCCGATTGGATCAGCTGGACCAGCCGCGATTTCCCGATGGGGCTGGCCCTTGCCGGAACACTGATTTTCCATCTTTTGCTCACAATTTCGGGCGCATTCTAGGACAATCTGCGGCGCAGGGCCGTGCCAGGCTGGCACCGCCCTCTCCCGCCTCCAACCCAAGGTGTGCCCGCGCATGAACATGCCCTTCACCCCCAATGTGATTGCCCCGCCCACGCCCAAATCGCTGGCCGATACGGGCCTGTCCTTGGTGATGATGCGCGACATCCTGTTGAAAACCATCTTCCGGATGAACCTTGATCTGGTGTCCGACATCAGCCGGGTGATCGCCCTGCCACCGATGCTGACGCAAGAACTGATCGACATCGCGCGCGGGCAAAAGCTGGTCGAGGCGACGGGCACCCTGCACGCCACCTCGGGCAATGAAATGGGCTATCAGCTCACCGACAGCGGCAAGGCCCGCGCGCTCGACGCCTTGTCGCAGTCCGAATATTACGGCGCCATCCCCGTGCCACTGGCCACCTATGCCGAGCAGATGAGGCGGCAATCGGTGCGCAACATCCGCCTGACGCGGGAACAGCTGATGGGCGCGATGGGCCACCTGATCCTGCCCCCCGATCTTCTGAGCAACCTTGGCCCCGCCATCACCTCGGGCCGGTCCATCCTGATGTATGGCCCGCCCGGCAATGGCAAATCCTCGATCTCGAACGGCATTCGCGCCGCCATGGGCGACAAGATCTATGTCCCGCGCGCGCTTGAATACGCCGGGCAGGTCATCACCGTCTATGATCCCATCGTGCATACCTCGGCCGAGGAATCGGTGGATGACCCGAATTCCCTGCGCCGGACCTCGGGCCGCTTCGACACCCGCTATGTCTATTGCGAACGCCCCACCGTCATCACCGGGGGCGAACTGACGCTCGACATGCTGGATCTGAAGTTCAACCCGGTGGCCCGCACCTATCAGGCGCCGCTGCAACTCAAGGCCTCTGGCGGCATCTTCATCGTGGACGACCTTGGCCGTCAGGCGGAACCGCCGCAGAAACTGGTCAACCGCTGGATCGTGCCGCTGGAAGAGGCGCGCGACATCCTCTCGCTTCAATCGGGTGAGAAATTCACCGTGCCTTTCGACACGCTGGTGATCTTTTCCACCAACTTCCACCCGAACGAGATTTTCGACGGCGCCGCCCTGCGCCGCATCTTCTTCAAGATCAAGGTGGATGGTCCCAACCAAGAGATGTTTCTGAAGATCTTCGCCATGGTGGCCCGCAAAAAGAAGATGCCGCTCGACGAAGCCACGCTGCTGCACATGCTCAAAACCAAATATCCGACGATCCAGAACACTTTCGCAAACTATCAGCCCACCTTCTTGATCGATCAGATGATCGCCATTTGCGAATTCGAAGGCATCCCCTATCAGATGCGCCCCGACCTGATCGACCGCGCGTGGAGCAATATGTTCGTGCGGGACGAAAAGATCGCCAAGTAACGATTTTTCTGCGAAAAATCAGGCGCGTTCCGCCGAATTTTCGCAGAAAATTCGTCTGCGCGCGTCAGAACCGCCGCACCCCGCGCTCGGTCACCAGCATGTCAAGCCGCTGGTCGGTCGCCTCGATCGGCACCTCGGCCACCTCTTGCGCGGCAAAGGCAAAGCCCACCGCCAGCACCGGCCCGCGCGCGCGCAACGCCTCCAGCGTGCGGTCGTAGAACCCGCCGCCATAGCCCAGCCGATAGCCGCGCGCGTCAAAGGCCAGCAGCGGCACGATCAGCACCCGGGGCTCCACCCAAGCCCCCTCCTCGGGGATCTGCGCGCCGAACTCCCCCGGCACCAGCGCACAGCCCGGCGACCATTCGCGAAACCGCAAGGCCTGCGCCCTCCCCATGATCACCGGCACCCCGACCGGGCCTTGATGCGCCGCCATCGCGGGCAAAGGGTCGATCTCGGTCCGCATCGGCATATAGCCCGCCAGCACCTTTCCCCGCTCGGACGCCAGCACATCGGCCAGAATCTCTGCCGCCTGCCCTTGCCCGGCGGCAAAGGCCGCCTTGCGCGCGGCAAAACCCGCCTGCCGCGCCGCCGCCTTCAGATCAACATCCATGTCGCCAGTCCCAAAAAGGCAAAGAAACCCACCACATCCGTCACCGTGGTCACAAAGGTGCCCGAAGCCAGCGCCGGGTCCGCCCCCAGCTTGTTCATCGTCAAGGGCACCACCACCCCCGCCAGCGCCGCCACCAGAAGGTTGATGATCATCGCCACCCCCAGCACCACGCCCAACAGCGCCCAGCCAAACACCAGCCAGCCCACCATCCCCATCAGCGCCGCGAACACCATCCCGTTCAGCAAGCCCACCGTGGCCTCGCGCCGCACCACCCGCAGCGCGTTGGACGAGGTGAGGTCCCGCGTCGCCAGCGCCCGCACCGCCACGGTCAGCGATTGCGTCCCGGCATTGCCCCCCATCGAGGCCACAATCGGCATCAGCGCCGCCAGCACCACCACCGCCGAAATCGTCGCTTCAAAGCGCGAGATCACAAAGGCCGCCAGATTGGCCGCCAGAAGGTTCACGAACAGCCACGGCAAGCGCCCCTTCAACGTCTCGAACACCCCGTCCGAAACACTGGCGTCATCGCTCACCCCGGCCATGCGCAGCATGTCCTCTTGGTGCTCCTCGTCCAGCACATTCATCGCGTCATCAATGGTGATGACGCCGACCAGACGGCCATAAGCATCGACCACCGGACAGGAAATCAGGTGATACTGGTTGAACAGATAGGCCACATCCGCCTCTGCGTCATCGGCGGTGATGGTGCGGAAACTCTCTTCCACGATCGCCTGCAACGGCACCTCACGCCGCGCCGACAGCATCCGCCCCAGCGTGACATAGCCCACCGGCTTCATCCGTGGATCGACCAGAATCACGTGATAGAACTGGTCAGGCAGCGTCTCGGCGCGGCGCAAATGGTCGATCATCTCGCCCACTGTCCAATGGGCAGGTGCCGTCACCACCTCGCGCTGCATCAAGCGCCCGGCGGAATACTCCGGATAGGCCAGCGCCTGCTCCACCGCCAGACGGTCGGCGGTGTCCAGCGTCGACAGGATCGCCTCCTGCGCGGGCTCTTCCAGATCCTCAAGGATGTCCACCACATCATCGGTGTCCAGATCGCGCATTGCCTCGGCCACCACGGCGGGCGGCAAGGCCTCGATCACCTCCTCGCGGATCGAATCCGAGATTTCCGACAGGATCTCCCCGTCAATCTCGCCCGCGCCCAGCGCCAGCAGGGCCCCGCGCTCTTCGGCACTGATCTGCTCCAGAAGGTCGGCCACGTCGGCAGGGTGCATCGGCTGCAACAGCCGCGCCAGCGCCGCCCGGTCCTCTGCCTCCACCGCCTGCAGAATGGCCGCCACCCGCCGGGCATCCAGACCATCTTCCGCCTCGAAGCGCGCGTCATCTGCCATGGCTCGTCCTTTCCGATTACCCCAACACTAGCGAAAGCTGTTTCCGGCAAACAGGGGGCATCCGGCAAATTTACCCAAGCGCGGAAAGACGATAGGCTGCGCCGATCACAAGGGGACGCTCTGGAATGCCGATGACCGAACTTTTGCTGGGCCAAGTGCTGCGCTACACCTCCGATCCATTTGATCACGGCCTTGGCGCCGCCCGTGTCGATGAGGCGCTGGTGATCGAAGCGGGGCGCATCCGCGCCGTGGGCAGCGCCGATACGCTCCGCCGCCAGCACCCCGACGCCCGCGTCACCGATTATGGCCGCAACCTGATCAGCGCGGGTTTTGTCGATGCGCATGTGCATTATCCGCAAACCGCCATCATCGCCTCTTGGGGCAAGCGGCTGATCGACTGGCTCAACAGCTACACCTTCCCCGAGGAGATGCGCTTTTCGAACCTGCCTTATGCGCAAGACGTGGCAAACCGCTACTTCGACCTGACCGTTTCGAACGGAACCACCTCGGTCTGCTCTTACGCCACCATCCACCCCGAAAGCGTGGACGCCTTCTTCACCGCCGCCGCCCGACGCAATCAACGCGTCTGGGCGGGCAAAACCTGCATGGACCGCAACGCGCCCGACGCTCTGCGCGACACCGCGCAATCCGCCTATGACGACAGCAAGGCGCTTCTGGCGAAATGGCACGGCCAAGGCCGCGCGTCTTATGTCATCACGCCGCGCTTCTCGCCCACGTCAAGCGAAGTCCAACTCGCCGCTATGGGCGCGCTCTGGGCCGAACACCCCGACTGTCTGATGCAAACCCATCTCAGCGAGCAGACCGATGAAATCGCCTGGGTGAAATCCCTGTTCCCCACCGCGCGCGACTATCTTGATACCTATGAACGCCACGGCCTTCTGGGCAAAGGCGCGCTGTTGGGCCATGCCATCTGGCTGGAAGAGCGGGAAAAATCCCGCATCCTTGAAACCGATGCCAGCCTGATCCACTGCCCCACCTCGAACACCTTCATCGGCTCCGGGCTCTTTGACATGGGCGGGCTGAAAGCCGCAGGCCACCGCATAGGACTTGCCACCGATACCGGCGGCGGCTCCAGCTTTTCCATGTTGCGCACCATGGCCGCCGCCTATGAGGTCGGCCAACTCAAGGGCCGCGCCTTGCATCCGTCAGAACTCTGGTGGCTCGCCACCGCAGGCTCGGCGCGCGCCTTGCATGCCGATGACCAGATCGGCACCATCGCCCCGGGACGGGAGGCCGATCTGGTGGTGGTCGATCTCGCCTCCACTCCGGCCATCGCGCAAGCCACGCAAAGGGCCGAAGACCTCTGGCAGGCGCTGTTCCCCACCATCATGATGGGGGATGACCGCGCGATCCGCGCCACCTACGTGGCAGGCGCGCGGGTGCACAGCCGCTAGGCGGCGTCAGTCAAAGCCGAATTCCCAGCCATCAGGCAGGAAATCATAGGCCACGCCAATCTCGCTCACCTTGCGCTCTTCCTCCCACAGCACTTCGGGGGAAATGCGCAAGGCCGTTTTGGTAGTCACGATCAACGTGTCCTCTTCCGCGTCGCGCTCGGTGGCATAGCCCTTGGCGTGCAAGGCCTTCTCGCAAGCCTTCCAATTGGCCTCCTCGCTTTCCGCCAGCAAATAGAACTCCACCACCGATGTCTGCGGCAGCGTCGCACCCGCCTTTTTCATCTCGTCAAAACTGTCGAATGTCTCGCGCCGTTGCGCTTCGAAATCATGTGCCATGCTCAACCCCTCAGCTTTTGCGCCAAGGCGGTCTGGCGCTCGACGATCCGGCCCACGTCTAGCGTAACCATCTGCCCGCCCGCAACCACCCTGCGCCCTTCGACAAAGAGATCGCGCACCCGTCCCGGCCCGCACAGGATCAGCGCCGCCACCGGGTCCCATGAGCCCGCCGCTTGAATCCCCGACACATCCCAGATCGCCACATCCGCCCGCTTGCCCACAGCCAACTGCCCGCAATCTTCGCGCCCCAGCACCTGCGCGCCGCCCAGCGTCGCCACCTCCAGCGCCTCGCGCGCGCTCATCGCATCCGCTCCGCGCGCCACCCGCTGCAACAACATCGCCTGCCGCGCCTCGCCGATCAGATTGCCCGCATCATTGCTGGCCGACCCATCGACGCCCAAGCCCACCAGCACCCCGGCGTCGCGCATCTCCCGCAGCGGCGCGATCCCCGACCCCAGCCGGCAGTTGGAGCACGGGCAATGCGCCACCCCGGTCCGCGTGCGGGCAAAGAGGTCAATCTCCCCCGCATCCAGCTTCACGCAATGCGCATGCCAGACATCCGGCCCCGTCCAGCCCAGATCTTGCGCATATTGCCCCGGCCGCACCCCGAACTTGGCCAGCGAATAGGCAATATCTTCTGCGTTTTCCGCCAGATGGGTGTGCAGCATCACCCCCTTGTCGCGCGCAAGCAAGGCCGTCTCGCGCATCAGATCGCGGCTCACCGAAAAGGGGGAGCATGGCGCAAGCCCCACCCGGCACAGGCTGCCTTCACCCGGGTCATGGAACGCGTCCACCACCCGGATCATATCCTCCAAGATCGCCGCCTCGCGCTCCACCAGACTGTCCGGCGGCAAGCCGCCCTCCGACTCGCCAATGCTCATCGCCCCGCGCGTGGGGTGAAAGCGCAGTCCCACCTCCGCCGCCGCCGCGATGGTATCCTCCAGCCGGGCGCCATTGGGATAGAGATACAGATGATCCGACGTCAGGCTGCACCCCGTCAGCGCCAGTTCCGCCAAACCCACCTGCGCCGAGACGAACATCTCCTCCGGCCCGAACCGCGCCCAGATCGGATACAGCGTCTTCAACCAGCCAAAGAGCAGCGCATCCTGCCCTCCCGGCACCGCCCGCGTCAGCGTCTGATACAGATGATGGTGCGTATTCACCAAGCCCGGCGTCACCACACAGCCCCGCGCCGACACCACCTCGGCCCCCGGCGCCTTCAGCCCCACGCCCACCGCCGCCACCACGCCGCCGCGCAACAGAACATCCGCCCCCGCCATCTCACGGCGGTTCGCGTCCATGGTCACCACCACATCCGCATCTTGAATCAGAATATCCGGCAAAATCGGTCCCTCCGCCCCTTCGCTGGACCCAAAGGCGGGCCGACAGAAGGGGAAAAGGACTCGGTCACCGCAGCAGAACCCTACCAAGGCCACAAAGCCCCCGGCAAGCCATGTTCATCTGTTCACAAATATCCTCGGGGGGTGAGGCCGCAGGCCGAGGGGGGCAGACAGCCCCCCTTTCAACGGTTCAGCAGCGCCAGCGCCTCGGCATGCACCGCCGCATTGGCCGCCGCCAGCACCTGCCCGCCCTGATGGCAAGGCCCGCCCTGCCAATCGGTCACCACGCCGCCCGCCGCCTCGATCACCGCAATCGGCGCCTGCACGTCATAGGCCTGCAACCCGGCCTCGATCACCAGATCCACTTGCCCGGCGGCCAGCAGCGCATAGCCATAGCAATCCATGCCATAGCGCACCAGCCGCACGGATTCGGCCACCCGGCGAAAGGCCGCGTGCTCTGCCGCCGTTCCCACCTCAGGGAAGGTCGACAGCAGGATCGCCTCGCCCAAAGGCCGCGCCGGTCGGCACGCCAGAGGAAATGCCCCCGACGGCCCCACCACCCGGGCCACACCAAAGCCGCCCTCGAACCGTTCCCGGATAAAGGGCTGGTCGATCAGCCCGTAAATCGGCCCCGTCGCATCCGCGACCGAGATCAACACCCCCCATGTCGGCGTGCCCGACAGATAGCCGCGCGTCCCATCGATCGGGTCCAGCACCCAAGTCAGACCTGATGTGCCCGCCTTGCGGCCATATTCCTCGCCCAGAATCGCATCTTCAGGCCGCCGCTCGGCCAGAATCGCGCGCATCCGCTCTTCCGCCAGCCGATCGGCCACGGTCACCGGGTCAAAGCGCGCCGCCTCTTTGCTGTCTGCCGCCAATCCGGCCTTGCGGAAATGCAAAAGCGTCGCCTCCCGCGCGGCTTCGGCCAGCGCATGGGCGGTGTCTTTCAGCGCGCGCTGAACATCATCGGTCAAATCTGCCATGGGGTCCCCCTGCGGTGCGCGGGGCGCGCCATGCCCCCGGTTCACAGCGCGCTAGCGCCGCACGGAACCGGGGTCAAGCTTTGTCTCAGGGCCGCAAGGGCTTCAGGCCGCTTCGCTCAGCACGCGGGCCAGATCAAACAGGCGGCGGCGCTGCGCTTCGGGAATCGCGTAATAGGACCGCACCAGTTCCAGCGCTTCCTTGTCGGCGAAGAAATCACCGGCGGTGGCTTCGGCCGGGGCGGCACCCTCTTCCGACAGGCCTTCAAAGAAGAAGGAAATCTGCACGCCCAGCGTGTCGGCGATGTCCCACAGGCGCGACGCGCTGACGCGGTTCATCCCGGTCTCATATTTCTGGATCTGCTGAAACTTGATCCCGACCTTGTCGGCAAGTTGCTGTTGCGTCATGCCCACCATCCAACGACGATGGCGGATCCGCTTCCCGACATGGGTATCAACTGGGTGCTTCATCACATTCTCCGACCTTGGGACTCCCTATCCATATCACAAGCAACTTGCGTGCCAAAGTAACGATATGGTTTCACTTGGTAAGAATTATGAACAATGCCTCCGGTCCGGCCCGGTTTATGGGGCCAGAATTGCACAACTGACCAAATCCCGCGATCTGTTACCTGTGGAGGAATTGCATCGTCGACAATTCTCGTCCTGCGTGTTTTTCATAATGCATTGCAATTTGCAATGCATTCGCAAAACAGATCACGCGCCCCGCCCCCGCGGGGCACTGGCACCGCCGCAGCCAAGCGCATAAACTGCCGGGCAAAGCCCCCCGGGGGAAACCGTCGCTCAAAGAGGGTCCGATGCGCGCTTGGCAGATCGACAGCCTGACCACCCCCGCCCGCCTGTGCGACGTGCCGATGCCGGAGCCGCGCCACGGTCAGGCGCTGTTGCGCATTCACGCCTGTGCGCTGAACTTCGCCGATCTCTTGATGGCAAAGGGCCAGTATCAATCCAAACCGCCGCTGCCTTTCACCCCCGGCCTCGAACTGGCCGGAGAGGTGGTGGCGCTTGGCCCCGACACCACTGGCCCCGCCCCCGGCACCCGCGTCGCCTGCTATGCCGGGCACGGCGGCTTGGCCGATTACGGCACCTTCCCCGTGGACCGGCTGATCCCGATCCCCGATTCCATGCCCTATGACCACGCCGCGGCCTTCCTGATCGCCTACGGCACCTCGCATCTCGCGCTCTGGCACAAGGCGCGCCTACAACCGGGGGAAACCCTGCTGGTCACCGGGGCCGCAGGCGGCGTCGGCCTCACCGCGGTCGAGATCGGCAAACGCATGGGGGCCCGCGTCATCGCCACCGCGCGCGGGGCCGAGAAACTGGCCGTCGCCCGCGCCGCAGGGGCCGATCACTTGATCGACAGCGACGCGCCCGACCTGAAAGACCAGCTCAAGGCGCTCGGCGGGGTCGATGTCACTTATGACGCCGTCGGCGGCGCAGGTTTTGACGCCGCCCTGCGCGCCACGCGGCCCGATGGCCGTATCCTCTGTATCGGCTTTGCCGGGGGGGACGTGCCCAAACCCGCCGCCAATATCCTCTTGGTCAAGAATATCTCGGTCATCGGCTTCTGGTGGGGGGCCTACCTCGACTTCGCCCCGCATCTGGTGACCCAAAGCCTCACCACCCTGATGGGCTGGTATGAAACCGGCGGCCTGCGCCCTCACATCTCCCACCACCTGCCACTCGACGCCCTCCCCGAAGGCCTCGCCCTGCTGCAAGAGCGCAAGGCGACGGGCAAGGTGGTCATCCAGATCGGCTGATCCCCCCGCCTTGCCCCCCCTTGCACCCCGTGGCGCTCCTTGCCACGATGGGGGCGCTGATCTTTTCCCCGTCCCGCAAAGGCCCCTGCATGCTCGATATCACCCATCTCGACCACCTTGTGCTCACGGTGGCCGATCTCGACAAAACCTGCGCCTTTTACGAAACCGTCCTTGGCTTTCAGGTGGTTACCTTTGGCCAAGGCCGCAAGGCGCTGGCCTTTGGCCATCAAAAGATCAACCTGCACCCGGCAGACCGCCCGTTTGACCCCAAGGCCCGCCACCCCACCCCCGGCTCGGCCGATCTGTGCCTGATCACCACGCGCCCGCTCGACAGCGTCATCGCCCATCTGGCCCGCACCGGCACCACGATCGAGGACGGACCCGTCGCCCGCACCGGGGCCACCGGGCCGATCACCTCTGTCTATATCCGCGATCCCGACCACAATCTGATCGAAATCGCCCGCTACGACAGCCAAGCCTAAGAAAGGCCTTCTGCCGCATCCGCCCGCACGATCCGCGCCTGAAAGCAATTGTTCCGCGCCGAGCGCACATCGACAAAGCAGATCTCATCCCGCGCGAGCAGCGACGCCGCATAGGACTCGATCTGGTCCCTTGGCACCACCTTGCCCGTGCCATAGCGGATGCGCTGATCCGCCGTATAGCCCTTGAGCAGATAGTCCGCGCTGTCCAGTGCGGGCGGCAAGCCCTCGCCTGCCCAAGCCGCGCAGTCTTGCGCGCACAGAAAGATCGGCCCTGTCTCGGCATAGGGCTGCACTGCGTCAAACGGCCGATAGGCCAGCACCAGCATCCCCGCCCCTTTCGGCACATGGTCCAGACAGTGGCGGCATGGGGAGCCGCCACCTTCCGACACCGTCACCTCGGGCGCGCAGCCATAGGCATCGGGGCCGCCGTCCCGCAGCCTTTGCGCCACCGCTGTCGACACCCCCAGAAATCTGATCCGCGCCATGGTTCCCCTCCTTGTCGTGCCAGCAAGGATTCCCCAAGCGCCCCGCGCGCCTCAATCCGCTTCTTGCGCATTCGCGCGGCGACAGGCCTCACCCTGCCGCGCGCACCACGCCGCGCGCCTGATAGGCGCGCTGGATCATGGCCGCCATCTCCAGCACCACCGGGCTGTGCGCCGGGTCGGCGACATACAGGTTCACCTTCATGCGCTGCAATTCCGGCAAGGCGCCGCCATGGCTCACCCGCTCCACATAGGGCGGCTCCGACCCGGCCAGCACCGTATGCACCGCCAGATCGGCGCTCACGCTCGCCTCGATGGTGCGGGTGCTGTCGCTCTCCACCGCCATCTGCCACGGCACCCCCGCCCGGTCCAGCGCGGCCTGCACCCCCTGCCGGAAGATGCAATTGTGCTCATAAGCCAGCTTCAAGGGCCGCCCCTTCCACGCCACACCCCCCGGCGCCCCCACCCAGACCAAGGGCAGCTCGGCCAGCGTCACCCCGCCCGGATCGACCAAATCCTCGGTGGTCAGGATGATGTCACACTCCCCCCGGCCAAATTGCGCCTTGAGCACCCGCGTGAAGCTCGAAATCAGCGACACCTTCATCCGCGGATAGCTGCGCGCGAAATGCTGCAAGACCTGCGGGATCACCGGATAGACAATGTCATGCGGCACCCCCAGCACCACTTCGCCCTCATGCGGGTCGCGCGTCAGCCGCTCCATCACCTCATCGTTTAAGGCCAGCATCCGCCGCGCATAGCCCAACAGCTGTTCCCCCGCCGCCGTCAGCGCCACCTGCCGGCCCGAGCGGTCCAGCACCTCCACCCCCAGCATCTCCTCCAGCCGCTTGATCTGCATCGACACCGCCGATTGCGTCAGGTTCAAAAAGCCCGAGGCGCGGGTCACCCCCCCGGCATCGGCCACCGCCACGAAAGACCGCAAGGCGGTCAGGTCCAGATTGCGCGCCACATCACATTCCTTGATGCCAGACTTCAAAAGCATTCACTTTTCTAATGTCGCTGATTCGCCTATATCCGGCAAGTGCCCAAACCCTTGGGCAAGTGCGATGGCGCAGCCCGCCTCGCACCGCTGTTCATCCTGAAAGGAAAGACCATGTTTGCCTCGCTCCACACCGCAACACTCGCCACCCGGCGCGTGCAGTCGGCTGGACGCGCTCCGCGCCTTCTTGCGCTCGTGCAGGCGGCCCTCGCCGCCCACCGCCAGCGCCAGTTTCTTGCCCGCCTCGACGACCGCACGCTGGCCGACATCGGCCTCACCCGCGATCAGGCCCTGACCGAGGCCGAACGCCCGATGTGGGACATTCCCGCCAACTGGAACGGCCGCATCCTCGCCTGATCGGCCCAAGGACCCGGCACCCGATGCCGGACTGCGACGAAAAAGCCGCTTTTTCGGCACAGGTTTGGCCCGGAAATCCTTGAATTCAGCCGCAGCCTTCCCGATATTGACCCCATAAATCCTGCGCGGACGAACCGCGCAGGGCACGGGGTAACTATCGGAGGCTTTCACATGGCTGACTATACAACGATCCGTACAGCCGGCGCAGGTGTCCGCGCCGCTCAGATCGACGAGGGCCTGCGCGCCCATATGAACAAGGTTTACGGGCTGATGTCCGTCGCCATGGTGCTCACCGGCGGCGTCGCCTGGGCTGTTGGCACCAATGACGCGATGATCGCGGCCATCTTTGGCACGCCCGTGAAGTGGCTGGTGATGTTTGCCCCGCTGATCATGGTCTTCGCCTTCAGCGCCATGATCAACCGCCTCTCGGCCGCGGCAGCGCAGCTGTTCTTCTACACCTTCGCCGCGCTGATGGGTCTGTCGATCAGCTTCATCTTCGCCGTCTACACCGGCGTGTCGATCGCACAAACCTTCTTCGCCACGGCGATCGCCTTCGCCAGCCTCTCGCTGTACGGCTACACCACCAAGCGTGACCTGTCGGGCATGGGCACCTTCCTGATGATGGGTCTGATCGGCCTGATCGTCGCCTCGATCGTGAACATCTTCATGGCCTCCTCGGCCCTGCAGTTCGCGATCTCGGTGATCGGTATCCTGATCTTCGCAGGCCTCACCGCCTATGACACGCAAAGCATCAAGAACGAATATGTGCAGCACGCCGCTGCGATGGATCAGGAATGGCTGGGCAAGTCGGCCATCATGGGGGCCCTGCGCCTCTACCTCGACTTCATCAACATGTTCATGTTCCTGCTGCAATTCATGGGCAACCGCGAATAAGCGCAAAGCGCACAGACGTGACCGACTGGGCCGCCTCCGGGCGGCCCTTTTCATGCGCGCGCCCCTTTTCTGGCACGCGCCCCCGCCCTGCCAGCGCCGCTTTTGCCCCAAAGGCCGGGCCGGCGCCCCGCTCTACCGAGGCGGCACCGACCGGGCAAAGCCATCCACGAAACGCGCCACTTCCGCCGGGGATTGCAGCCGCACCCGGGCCTTGCCGTCCGGCACCCGGTCCCACAGCCGCTGCAACCCTGCACGGGCGCTGTGCCGCGTGCGCCAGATGAAGCGCCAGAACGGCAGCGTCTCGCGGTGAAAGCCCTCAGGGCAGTCTGGTGGCAAGTCGGGCCGGTTGCGGCCATGCCAGCGCAGACTGCGCCCGAGCACGCGCATCAGGCGCCGCCCCACCGGCACATCCAGCCAGATCAACATCTGCGCACGGTCAAGACGGGTGTTCCACGTGGCGGAATGCCCGCCCTCGAAGATCCAGGCCTCTCCCGCCTCCACCACATGGCACAGCCGCGTCTTCTCGTCGCGCGGCCGCTCCACCCAGCCGGGCATCCAGTGAATATGGTCGATATGCACCACCGGCAAACCCGTGCGCGCCCCCAACATGCGGGCCAGCGTCGACTTGCCCGATCCCGGTTGCCCGACAATCATGATCCGCTGCACCGCCACGGGATCTTCCCTTTCCTTGCCCCGCGCGGCTCCGGTCCCCGATCTGTCGCGCGTCCGAAATGCAAAAGGCCGCCCAAAGGCGGCCTTCAGACAAAAGACAGCAGGATCTTACTTGATCTTGCCTTCCTTGTATTCCACATGCTCCCGCTTCACGGGATCGTATTTGCGGACCGTCATCTTCTCGGTCATGGTCCGGGCATTCTTCTTGGTCACATAGAAGTGCCCGGTGCCAGCCGTCGAGTTCAGACGGATCTTGATCGTCGCCGGTTTGGCCATAGTCGTCTCTCCTGCATCGGGGAAACACCGTTGCCCCGCGAAATCCTTGAAGCCCGCCTTTTACCCGTGCCCCAGTCAGAGTCAACACGCAAACAGACCCAAAGCGCGAATTCTGCGCGCAAAACGCACAAGCCCCGGACTTGCCCCCGGCAACCCTGCCCCACCCGGTGAAAAAGAGCCTCCGGCGGGGATATTTAAGAACAGATGACACTCATCAAGAACACGCACCAGGGCTGTCATCTGTTCTTAAATATCCTGGGGGTGAGGCGAAGCCGAGGGGGCAAAGCCCCCTGACACCGGTTGGGATAATGCGCGCGGACGGCCTGTAAGCCGGATTCTGTCCAAGGCCCCCCTCTTGCGACGGGCGCCTCTGGATGACCATTCCTCTGCCACATCTGTTGCCAGATGCAGTCAAGCTGCCAACCCGGGCCTCTGGGCTGAAGCGTCCCTGTGGAGGTCTCTGCTGTCGCCTTCCGCTTGCGCGTCAGACAGGCGCAGACCTTTCCACACGAGGCCCCTATTCGGCATTGCTCCGGGTGGGGCTTGCCGTGCCGGTCCTGTTGCCAGTCCCGCGGTGGGCTTTTACCCCACCGTTTCACCTGTTCCCTGCCACGCCAAAGGCGAACCTTCGCGAACAGCAGGGAAGTCTGTTCTCTGTGGCGCTTTCCCTGGGGTTGCCCCCGCCGGGCGTTACCCGGCACCCTTGCTTCATGGAGTCCGGACTTTCCTCGAAGGGTCGCCCCCCCGCGATCATCCAGCCATCCGCGCGATGCGGGGCTTACGCTGGCGCGGGCGGGGCGTCAACGCCAAAGCGCAGGGCAAGGTTGGCCGCCATCGCCGCATCCAGCGGCGTCACCGGTCCCACCGCTCCGGGCCGAAAGCGCAGGCGGAAGGCCTGTAGCAGCGTCTCGAGCGGCAGCGGCGGATAGCCGAAGCGGCAGGCCGCAGCCGCGAAATCGCCCGGGTCCGCGCCTTCCCCGGCCTCGGGCCAGACCGACAGCCCGCCCCGCGCCAACCTGCGCCAGTCAAAGCGCGGGCCCGGATCGGATTTGCGCGTGGGCGCCATGTCGGAATGCCCGATCACCCGCTGCGCCGGAATGGCCCAGCGCGCCATGATCTCGGCCAGCAGCCGCTCCAGCGCATCCATCTGCGGCGCGGCGAAAGGCTCCGCGCCACGATTGTCCAGCTCGATCCCGATGGAATGGCTGTTCACATCCTCCAGCCCGGCCCAAGCGCCCGCGCCAGCGTGCCACGCGCGGTCAGCCTCGTCCACCAGCGCCTCCACCGCGCCTTGGCGCGCGATCAGCCAATGCGCCGAGACCTCGGCCGCCGGGTCACACAAACGCGCCCGCGCCGCCGCGCAGCTTTCCATCGCGGTGTAATGGATCACGATCAGCGACGGCCGCACCCCGCCCCGCCGCGGGCCGAAGTTCGGCGACGGCAGGGCCGCCATCCTCAGCGCAGGCGGTAGGGCGCCGGGTCCCAAGCGCAGGCATAGCCGTCCCCATCCGGGTCAAGGCCCAGCCGGTCGCGCTCGGGCCCGCCACGCTCCAGAAACGCCTCTTGCGCCAGATCCGGCGAGGCATAGGCCGCGCATTTCGCCGCCGTGTTGCCAACGCCAAAGCTGGAGCGCCGATAAAGCTGGGTGCCGCGAGGATGGTTGGTCGCCAGTGCATAATCCACGATGTTCGGCCCCAAGGCCCCCGGACGCACCGGCAAGGCGCCCGGCTGGATCACCTGATATTGTGCCCGGTTGCGGTCGATCCGCGCGCGGTCGCTTTCAATCGTCTCGCGGCTGGACACCGCCTCGAAATCATTCTCGTCCGAGATCGCCACACTGCCGCCGCCGCCCAGCGCCGCAATCCGCGCCGCCTCGCCGGTTTCCTCGCGGATGCCCGCCGGTGCATTGCCGCGCGGCCGGTCACCACTCACGATGCCCCCCGGCGATGCGCCGATCACCGCACCCTGCGCAGGGCCAGATGCGGCACCAGCGGGCGAGGCTGGCGCAATCCCACCGCGCCCGTCGGCCCGGTCAATCGCCGCGCCGATCTGGTCGGGCGAAAAGCCCGGAGTCACGATCGGCTGCGCACGGCCCGCCGCCGCATCGCGTTCGCGCATATAGGAATTGTAATCCTGAAACCCGACACCCGACCCGCTGTCCGGCACGGTCGGCGCGCAGGCCACAAGAGCCAAGGGCAAAAGCATCATCAGGGAAAGACGCATGATCTGACAGACCCATTCAAGAATTCAGCGGCAGGAACTACCACCATTTCGCAGGCTTGGCCACAAAACCCGCCGCGCGCTCCAGCACATAGGCGTGATTGAGCAAATCCGCCTCTTCCCACGGCCGCCCGATCAGTTGCAGGCCCAAGGGCAGCCCCTTGGAATCCAGCCCCACCGGCACCGCCACCCCCGGCAGACCCGCAAGGTTCAGCGTCACCGTGAACACATCGTTGAGATACATCTCCACCGGGTCCGCCCCGCCCTGCTCGCCCAAGCCAAAGGCCGAAGACGGTGTGGTGGGCGCCAGAATCGCATCGATTCCGGCCGCAAAGGCCTGCTCGAAGTCGCGCTTGATCAGCGCCCGCACCTTGCGCGCACGGTTGTAATAGGCGTCGTAGAACCCTGCCGACAGCACATAGGTGCCCGCCATCACACGCCGCTGCACCTCGGGGCCAAAGCCTTCGGCGCGGGTCTTTTCATACATCTCGGTGATGCCATCGCCCTGCGCCAGCTTGGCGCGGTGGCCATAGCGCACCCCGTCATAGCGGGCGAGGTTGGAAGACGCCTCGGCCGGGGCGATGATGTAATAGGTGGGCAGCGCGTATTTCGCATGCGGCAGGCTGATATCGACGATCTCGGCCCCGGCATCGCGCAGCATGTCCATGCCGCGGTCCCACAGCGCCGCAATCTCGGCGGGCATCCCGTCCAGCCGGTATTCGCGCGGGATTCCGATCTTCTTGCCGCGAATGTCGGCGGTCAGCGCGGCTTCGAAATCCGGCACGGCCAGATCTGCGCTGGTCGAATCCTTCGCATCATGCCCAGCCATCGCCCCCAGCATGATCGCCGCATCGCGCACCGATTTGGTCATCGGCCCCGCCTGATCCAAGCTCGACGCATAGGCCACCACGCCCCAACGGCTCACGCGCCCATAGGTCGGCTTGATGCCCGTGATCCCGCAAAACGCCGCAGGCTGGCGGATGGACCCGCCCGTGTCGGTCCCCGTCGCGGCAAGGCACAGATCCGCAGCCACCGCCGCGGCCGAGCCACCCGACGATCCACCGGGAGTCAGCCGACGGTCATCCACCTTCCACGGGTTCACCGCAGGCCCATAGCACGAGGATTCGTTCGACGACCCCATGGCGAATTCGTCCATGTTCAGCTTGCCAAGGCACACTGCCCCCGCCTCCCACAGCTTGGCCGTCACCGTCGATTCATATTCCGGCTTGAAGCCGCGCAGGATGTTCGACCCGGCCTGTGTCGGCACACCCTTCACCGCAAACAGATCCTTCACCCCCACCGGAATGCCGCACATCGCTGGGGCATCGCCCGCCGCGATCCGCGCATCCGCCGCCCGCGCCTGCTCCAGCGCCAGCTCCGGGGTCTTGTGCACAAAGGCGTTCAGCCCGTCGCCCGCATCCATCGCCGTCAGGCAGGCCATCGTCAGATCGACAGCCGTCACCTCACCCTTGCGCAGCGCATCCCGCGCCGCCGCGATGGTCCATCCGTTGGCACCCGTCATATCCACGCTCATTCCACCACCTTCGGCACTGCAAAGAAGCCTTCGCGCGCATCGGGCGCGTTCTTCAGCACGGCGGCCTGCTGGCCGCCATCCGTCACCACATCCACCCGACGCTTCAGACGCATCGGCGTCACCGATGTCATCGGCTCCACACCCTCCACATCGACATCCTTCAACTGCTCCATGAAGCCAAGGATCGAAGACAGCTTCTCGGCCAGCGCCGGCAGATCGCCGTCTTCCACCCGGATTCGGGAAAGTTTCGCCACCTTGCGCGCGGTGTCGATGTCGATGGACATGGGTTGGCCCCCTTTTTCCTGCGATGATCCGCTTCGTTTAGCCCCCCGGTCCAAGGCCTGCAAGCCCGCGCAATCCGTTCGCGCCTTGTCAAAGCCGCGCCGCGCGCTCAATTCCACCTCACAACAGCTTCAAGGACCTTTCCCCATGCAGATCATCTGGCTTGGCCACTCTGGCTTTCGGATCGAAATCGAAAACGCCGTCCTGCTCATCGACCCGTGGCTCGAGGGAAACCCGATGTTCCCCGCCGATCAGCGCGCCGCCGCCACGCAAGGCGCCACCCATATCTTCCTGACCCATGCGCATGGCGACCACGCCTCCAGCGCGCTTGCCATCGCCAAGGACACCGGCGCCACGCTCTGCGCCATCCATGAACTCGCCGAATATCTCAAGCGGCAGGGCGCCGAAAACGTCATCGGCTTTGGCAAGGGCGGCACGCTCGAGGCGCATGGCGCCAAGGTGACGATGGTCAACGCCAGCCACTCCTCCAGCATCGATTTCGCAGGCGGCGATGCCATCCATGGCGGATCGGAAGCCGGTTTCATGATCGCGGGCGAAGGTCAGGTCATTTATGTCTCGGGCGATACGGACATCATGGCCGATATGGATTGGATGGCGGATTACCACAAACCCAACATCGGCATCCTGTCCTGCGGCGGGCATTACACCATGGATATGGCGCGTGCGGCCTATGCCGCGCGCCGCTATTTCAATTTCAAGACCGTGATCCCCTGCCATTACAAAACCTTCGGCGCTTTGGCGCAGGATGCCTCCGAGCTCAAGGCGGGCCTGCCCCCCGGCGTCACGATGATCGAGCCGCAGGTGATGGACCCGATCCGGCTCTAAGGCGCGCCGCGGCGCGGGGACAGCGCAGATCACCCGCGCCGCAGGGCAAAGAAATCCCGCAGCAGGCCCTCGGCCTCTGCGGCCCCGATCCCGTCATAAACCTCGGGCACATGGTGGCATTGCGGATGGGCGAACACCCGCGCCCCGACCGCGACGCCGCCAGATTTGGGGTCCGCCGCCCCATAGTAAAGCCGCGCCACCCGCGCCGCCGCAATGGTCGCCGCACACATCGGACAGGGTTCCAGCGTCACATAAAGGGCATGCCCCACCAGCCGCTCTGACCCCGCCAGGCGGCAGGCCTCGCGAATCGCCAGCACTTCGGCATGGGCCGTGGGATCGTGCAGTTCGCGCGTCCGGTTGCCCGCGCGCGCCACCACCTGCCCCCCCGGCGCCACCACCACCGCCCCCACCGGAACCTCGCCGCGCGCCGCCGCCGCCCGCGCCTCTTCCAGCGCCAGATCCATGAAGGAGGTAAACCCGCGTTGCTCTTTCATCTGTTTCTAAATATCCTCGGGGGTCCGGGGGCAGACAGCCCCCGGGGCTGGCCACCCCGCGCCAAGGATGACAGTCATGGCCGAGAATGAAAAGCCACGCCGCCCGAAAGCGGCCCCGAAAACCGCCGCCCGCCCCGCAGCCGAAGGGGAGCGCATCGCCAAGGTGCTCTCCCGCGCGGGCATCTCTTCCCGGCGGGAAGCCGAGCGCCTGATCGAGGCGGGCGAGGTCACGGTGAATGGCAAGATCATCGCCTCCGCCGCCCTGAATGTCACCGCCGCCGACAAGATCACCGTCTCCGGTCAACCCGTGGGGGCGCCGGAACCACCCCGGCTGTGGCTCTACTACAAGCCCGAAGGCCTCGTCACCTCGGCCTCGGATGAAAAGGGCCGCGACACGGTCTTCGACCACCTTCCCGAAGACATGCCCCGCGTCATGTCTGTCGGGCGGCTCGACCTCAACTCCGAAGGCCTGCTGCTTCTCACCAATGACGGCGCGCTGAAACGCCAGCTGGAACTGCCTTCCACCGGATGGCTCCGCAAATACCGCGTGCGCGTCAAGGGCAACCCGACCGAGCCCGAGATCGAACCCCTGCGCAAAGGCATCACCATCGATGGCGAGCGGTTCCAGCCGATGGAGGTCAAGATCGACCGCCATCAAGGCGCCAATGCTTGGCTGACCATTGGCCTGCGCGAAGGCAAGAACCGCGAGATCCGCCGCGCCATGATGGCGATCGGGATGACGGTGAACCGGCTGATCCGCATCAGCTATGGCCCCTTCCGCCTCAACGAGATGGAACCGGGCGAGGTGCAAGAGATCAAGGCCCGCATCCTGCGCGATCAACTGGGCGCGCTGATTTCGGGCCAGATCGACGACGCCTCCGATCTTGGCGGCAAGCCCAAGGCGCGTGTGCGCACCACCAGCCGCACCGCGGGCGATGCCGACCGCCCGCCCCGCGACACGGCGGCGCGCAGCCCTCGCGCCCCGGCAGACACCTCCGCGCGCGCGCCCCGCGCCGGGGCCGCCGACAGCACCACCCGCGCGCCGCGCGGCGCCGCGGCAGAGGCCCCCGCCCGCACCGCCGCACAGGCCTCCGCCCGCGTGGCCAAGCCCGGCCGCGCCGCGGCCAGCCCGTCCGGCCGCGCCGCCTCGGAAAAAGCGCCCGGCGCGATCAGCAGCACGCGCGGGCGCAAAGCCTTGGGCCAGCTGGCCGACAGCTGGTCTGCCGCCACCCGCCCCGGCCCCAAGGCCGAGTCCAAGCCCAACCGCCGGGCATCCGCCCCGCGCGAAGAAGGCGAAACCGCGCCGCCCAAACCGCGCAGCCGGAAACCCTCGGGGGCCAAACCCAGCACCCGTAACGCCCCCCGCGACGGCAGCGCAAAGCCGCCGACGCGGCGAAAGTGAACAAAACGGGGGGGCCGATGGGCGACTTCTCCCGCTGCCTCTGGCAAGGCCTTGCCGCATCTCCTATACTGATAGGATAGGCCCGCCCGACGCCGTGCCACCGCCAGAATGAGGCTGATATGACCGGAAACGGGACGCAAACCCTGTCTTTCCTTCTGCTGATCTGCCTTGTGGCCTATGTCGCGTTCGGAGGAGGCGTGTGATGGCACAGCGGTTTGGTGGCAAATACAGCCCGGGAGCCCCGCCACAGGCAAAAAGCAGCCTGCCGCCCGCGCACCCCTTTGATGGCAAACAGCCTCTGAAGGGCGCAGGGCGCGCGCGCTTTCTGGGCGTCATGGGGCTGTTGTTCCTGCCCGCCGCCTTTACCGGCAGCCCGCGCGCGCTGATGTTCGGGCTGGTGGCCACGGGCCTTCTCTTGGCGGCCGCCTTCCTCACGCGCGAAGGCATCAAGGCCCATGCCGCCTATGACGAGCGCAAGGTGGCCCGCCGCCCGGCCTTCCCGCGCAAGATCTTTGGCGCGCTCTTCACCGGGGCCGCCTTGGTCGCGGGCGGGTTGATGAGCCATGACGCCCTGCTCTATCCGCTGCTCTTTGGGTTTGCTGGCGCGGCCTTGCATTTCAACACCTTCGGCGCCGATCCCCTGCGCGACAAGGGCGCCGAAGGCATCGACACCTTCCAGACCGACCGGGTCGCCCGCGCCGTGGATGAGGCGGAGGGCCATCTGTCCGCCATGCGCGATGCCATCCTGCGCGCGAATGACCGCCAGCTCGAATCCCGCGTCGACCGCTTTACCGCCGCGGCCCGCCGCCTTTTTCGCACGGTCGAGGATGACCCGCGCGATCTGACCGCCGCGCGCAAGTATCTGTCGGTTTATCTGCTGGGCGCGCGCGACGCGACGGTGAAATTTGTCGATCATTACGCCCGTGCGCGCGACGCACAGGCCCGCGCCGATTATCTGGCCCTGCTGGATGATCTGGAAACCACCTTCGCCGATCGCTCGCGCCGCCTGCTGGACGACAGCCGCAGCGATCTTGAGGTCGAGATTTCCGTGCTGCGCGACAGGCTGAAATCCGAAGCCTGATCCCCGTTTTCCCCGAGTGCCCGACAACAGTGAGAATGATCCCATGACCAAGACCACCCGCGAAGAGGCCGCCCGCACCTTGACCCAGATCGAAGAGGTCACGGCCGTCGTGTTGCCCGAGCCCGGCACCGAAATCGTGGCCCTTGACGCTGCTTCGGGCGACAAGCACGAGGCGATCCGCGCCCGCATGGCGGAGCTGGACATGTCGAACACCCAGTCGATCATTTCTTTCGGCTCCAAGGCACAGGCGGAACTGCAAGTCATCTCGCAAGAGATGCTGGCCGATGTGAAGAACAAGGATGCAGGCCCCGCCGGGGAGTCGCTGCGCCAGATCGTCACCACGATCCGGGGCTTCAGCTCGGAAGAGCTGGACATGCGGCGCGACCGCAGCTGGTGGGAAAAACTGACAGGCCGCGCTGCCCCCTTTGCCAAATTCGTCGCGCGCTACGAAACGGTGCAAGGCCAGATCGACAAGGTCACGGACGAGCTTTTGCGCCACGAACACACCTTGCTCAAGGATATCCGCGCGCTGGATATGCTCTATGAAAAAACGCTGAATTTCTACGACGAGCTGGCGCTTTACATCGCGGCGGGTCAGGCCAAGCTTGACGCGCTGGATGCCACCGACATTCCCGCCAAGATCGCCGAGGTGTCGGCGGCTTCCGAGGATGAACAGGTGAAGAAAGCGCAGGAATTGCGCGATCTGCGCGCCGCGCGCGATGATCTGGAGCGCAGGGTGCACGACCTGCGCCTGACGCGGCAGGTCACCATGCAATCGCTGCCGTCGATCCGTCTGGTGCAGGAAAACGACAAATCCCTTGTCACCAAGATCAACTCCACCCTGATGAACACCGTGCCGCTGTGGGAAACCCAGCTCGCGCAGGCCGTCACCATCCAACGCTCGCGCGAAGCAGCCGAGGCGGTGCGCGGCGCCAATGACCTGACCAATGACCTGCTGACCAAGAACGCCGAAAACCTGCGCGAAACCAACCGCGTGGTGCGCGAGGAAATGGAACGCGGCGTGTTCGACATCGCATCGGTCCGGCAGGCCAATGAACAGCTGATCGCCACCATCAACGACAGTCTGGCCATCGCCGACGAAGGCAAGGCCCGCCGCGCCGCCGCCGAGGCCGAGCTGCAAAAGATGGAGGCCGAGTTGCGCGACACCCTCGCCTCGGCCTCGGCCCGTCCCTCTCCGTCCCAGTCCCAAGGATAAAGCCCGCCCCATGCGCGTTTCCGCCGTTCTCCGTCTGTCTCTGTCGGCCCTGTGCGGTCTGGCACTTGCGGGCTGCGTGGCCAGCCCGCAGGCTCCGCGCACCGCCCCCAAGGCCCCGGCGCGCCCCGCTCCGGCAGCCGTGCAGGTGCCGCAGACCCCGCCTTCCGCCGCAAGCGAGGCGGTGCGGCAGCATTTCGCGCGCGTGCAGGCCGACCTGCTCTCGAACGGCCTGCTCCGCACCGATGGCGGCGGGCGCGACACGCCCTTCACCGACCGGATGCTGGCCGAAAACTTTATCCGCATCGCGCTGTATGACGAATATGTGCGCGGGGCCGGTGGCCCGATCCAGCGCCAGACCGCCAGCCGCCTGCGCCGCTGGGAATCGCCCGTGCGGGTCGGCCTGCGCTTTGGGGCCTCGGTCAGCCCACAGGCGCGCGCCACCGATACCGCCCGGGTGCGCTCTTATCTGGCCCGGCTCAGCCGCCTCACCAGCCACCCCATCTCGCTCAGCGATGCGCAGCCCAACTTCATGATCTACATCGTGAACGAAGATGAACGCCGCGCCCTCGGCCCCACCGTCAATGCCGAACTGCCGGGGCTCAGCGCGGGGGAACTGGCAGGCATCACCAACATGCCTTTGTCCACCTATTGCCTTGTCTATGCGATGTCCGAAGGCAACACCGGGCGCTACAGCCGCGCCTTTGCCGTGATCCGCTCGGAACACCCCGATCTGCTGCGCCTGTCCTGCATGCACGAGGAAATCGCCCAAGGCCTTGGCCTCGCCAATGACAGCCCGCGCGCCCGCCCCTCGATCTTCAACGATGACGAGGAATTCGCCCTGCTCACCCGTCAGGACGAACTGATGCTGCGCATGCTCTACAACCCCGCCCTGCGCACCGGCATGACCGAATCCGAGGCGCGGCCCATCATCGAATCCCTTGCACGCGCCCTGCTGGGCGGCGAAAGTTGAACAGCCTTCGCGGGTGTTTTCGCGGGCTTTAAGGAGTTTTGGCCATGGTTTTTGATTTCCTCAAAGGCGAGTTCATCGATGTCATCTCCTTTCTGGATGACACCCGCGACACGATGGTGTGGCGCTTTGAACGCCGGGGGCAGGCGATCAAATACGGCGCCAAGCTGACGGTGCGCGAAGGGCAAGCGGCGGTGTTCGTGCATGAAGGCCAGATCGCCGATGTGTTTGGCCCCGGGCTTTACATGCTCGAAACCAACAACATGCCGATCATGACCACCTTGCAGCACTGGGATCACGGTTTCTCCAGCCCCTTCAAATCCGAGGTCTATTTCATCAACACCACCCGTTTCAACGATCAGAAATGGGGCACCAAGAACCCGATCATGACCCGCGACCCGGAGTTTGGCCCGGTCCGCCTGCGCGCGTTCGGCACCTACTCCCTGCGCGTCAGCGATCCGGCCTTGTTCCTGCGTGAAATCGTCGGCACCGATGGCGAATTCACCGCCGATGAAATCTCGAACCAGATCCGCAACGTGATCGTGCAGGAATTCAGCCAGACCATCGCCAAATCGGGCATCCCCGTGCTCGACATGGCCGCCAACACCCGCGATCTGGGCCAGATCGTCACCACCGCGATCAACCCAACCGTCGCCGAATACGGGCTGACGCTGCCAGAATTCTACATCGAGAACATCAGCCTGCCCGAAGAGGTGGAAAAAGTGCTCGACAAGCGGACGTCGGTGGGCATCGCGGGGGATCTGAACAAATACATGCAGTTCAACGCCGCCGAAGGCATCGCCAACCCCGCCTCGGGCGCGGGGGCCATGATGGGGGCCGGCATGGCCGCCGGGATGGGGGCCGCGATGGCGCAGACCGTCGGGCCATGGGGCGCCCCCGCCGCCCCCGCGCAAGGCGTGTCCCCGCCGCCGCCGCCACCACCGCCCGCCGCCCCCCTGTGGCACCTCGCCGAAAACGGCGCGACCAAAGGCCCCTTCGACGAAGCCACGCTGGCCGGCATGGCAAGCGCAGGACAGCTTTCACGCGCCAGCATGGTCTGGACCGCCGGGCAAGACGGCTGGAAGCCCGCCGGTGAGACCGCTCTGGCCCGCCTGTTCGATCAGGTGCCACCGCCGCCGCCGCCCGGCGCGTGACAGGCCCCGACCATGGCTGAAACCGAACACCGCTGGCCTTGCGAGCGTTGCGGCGCTGACCTGCGCTTTGCCCCCGGCGCCACCGCGCTCAAATGCGATCACTGCGGCCATATACAGGCCTTGCCCGACGCGCCCCCGGCGCGGCAAACCGCGCTGGAAGAGCTCGATCTGAACCGCGCGCTGCACAACGACCTGCCGCCCGCGCGGATGGAAGAGGTGCGCATCACCCCTTGCCCTTCTTGCGGCGCGCAGGTCGAATTTCAAGGCGCCGAGCACGCCACCCAATGCCCTTTCTGCGCCAGCCCCGTGGCCATCGGCACCGGCACCCAACGCCTGATCAAACCGCAAGCGGTGCTGCCCTTCGCCTTGACCGAACGCCAAGGACGCGAGGCGATGACCGCTTGGCTCGGCAGCCTCTGGTTCGCGCCGAATGGTCTTGTCGAATATGCCCGCAAAGGCCGCACGCTGGCGGGCCTCTATGTGCCTTACTGGACCTATGATGCCGCCACCCGCAGCCGCTATGCGGGCGCGCGCGGCGATTACTATTATGAAACCCGCACCGTCACCGTGCAAGTGAATGGCCGCAACGAACAGCGCCAGCAACAGGTGCGCAAGACCCGCTGGCGGGCCGCCTCGGGCTGGGTCTCGCGCCGGTTTGATGATGTGCTGGTGCTGGCCAGCACCTCGCTGCCGCGCCGCTATACCGACGGGCTTGCCCCTTGGGATCTGGGGGCGCTGCTGCCCTATTCTCCCGATTACCTCGCGGGTTTCACCGCTGAAGGCTATACCGTCAGCCTTGCCGATGGCCAGACGATCGCGCGTGAGGTGATGGCCGCGCAGATCGCGCAAGACATCCGCCGCGACATCGGCGGCGACGAGCAGCGCATCGATCAGGTCAACACCGCCTATAGTGCCGAAACCTTCAAGCACATCCTGCTGCCGATCTGGATGGCGGCCTATAAATACAACGGCAAGACCTACCGCTTTGTGGTGAACGGCCAGACCGGCAAGGTGCAGGGCGAACGGCCATGGTCGGCGTGGAAGATCGCCTTTGCGGTCCTCTTTGCCGCCATCGTGATCGGCGGGGTCGCGTATCTGGGCGGCATGTAAGCCCGGCCTGTCTTTCCCCAGCCGCCACAATCGTTTAGCATCCACAGCCAATATCAGGCACGGCAAAAGCAAGACGGGGCAGATCATGCAGGCAAAACGGCGCGCGTTCATCCTTGGTTTGGGAGCCTTGTCGCTCTCGGCCTGCGTTGGCGGCGGTGGCCGCAGCATGGGGGGCGTCGTCTCGCGCGCCGCAGAACCGGGGATGAGCCCGGTGCCCAATGCCGGCTTTGACGCTTGGGTTGCCAGCTACAAGACCCGCGCCGCCGGACGCGGCATCGCCGCCTCGACACTGGACAGCGCCTTCCGCTCGGCAGGCTTCCTGCCCGGCGTGGTGGAACGGGACCGCAACCAGACCGAATTCACCCGCACACTGGAAGATTACCTCGCCATCGCGGCCAGCCCCGACCGCATCACCAAAGGCCGCGCTTCACTCGCCCGCCACCGGACGACGCTGTCGGCCATCGAATCCCGCTACGGGGTCGAGGCCGAGGTGGTCACCGCCGTCTGGGGCTTGGAAAGCCAGTATGGCGAACGTCGCGGCACCGTGCCGGTGATTTCCGCCCTTGCCACGCTGGCCTATGACGGGCGCCGGGGCGCGTTTTTCGAACAGCAACTCACCGCCGCGCTGCGGATTCTGCAGAACGGCGACACCACCCCCGCCAACATGACCGGCAGCTGGGCGGGTGCCATGGGCCACACCCAGTTCATCCCCACCAGCTATCTGGAATATGCGGTGGACTTCACCGGGGATGGCCGCCGCGACATCTGGGCCGACGATCCGACCGATGCACTGGCCTCCGCCGCCGCCTACCTGTCGCGCGCGGGCTGGCGCAAGGGTCAGCCTTGGGGCGTCGAAGTGCGCTTGCCCGCAGGCTTCAACACCGCGCTGGCCGGACGCGGCAAGGGGCGGGCGCCCTCTGACTGGGCGGCCCTCGGTGTCACGACCGCCGACGGCGGCCGCCTGCCCAACCACGGCGCAGGCTCGATTCTCATTCCGCAAGGACCAAGCGGGCCAGCCTTCCTGATCTTCAACAATTTCAACGCCATCGCCCGTTACAACAACGCGGTGAACTATGTGATCGGCGTCGGCCACCTGTCAGACCGGCTGCGCGGCGCGGGCCCCTTGCGCGCCAGCTTCCCCCCGGATTCCGCCGGACTGACCATGCAGGACCGGCAAGAACTGCAACGCCGCCTCACCGCCGCAGGCTTTGACACCGAAGGCAGCGATGGCGTGATTGGGGCCAAGACCCGCGCCGCAATCGAAGGCTTCCAACGTGCCCGCGGGATGGCGGTGACCGGGGAACCCTCGGCCGCCCTTTTGCAAACCCTGCGCGGCTGACCCTGCGGACGGGGGGCTGTCTGCCCCCCGCACCCCCCGAGAGTATTTGGAAAAGGTGCAAAGCAGACAGAGCCCCCTGCTTTTGCATCTTTCCCAAATACTCCCCGCGCGGAGCGCATCCCCGAGGAGACGCGCGGCACGCGCGCGACGAGACAAAAAACAACGCGGCGCAGCCGCACCATAAGATCACCTTGGCAGATCACGCCGGGGCTTGCGTGTCGCTGGCCCGTTGACTCCCCGTGCCGCCCGCGCAATAGCGCAGTATAGTCCGACCGGAGGCCCCGATGCTTGATCTGTCCCGCGTTCTGCCGCATGCCCGCATCCCGGAACTGCCCCATCCCTATTTCGGCAAGGTGCGCGATTGCTATGACCTGCCGCCCAGCCCCGAGCACCCCGGCGGGCGGCGGATCCTGATTTCTTCCGACCGGATCAGCGCCTTTGACCGCATCCTTGCCGCCATCCCCTTCAAGGGGCAGGTTCTGACCCAGACCGCACGCCACTGGTTCGACCACACCGCCGACATCTGCCCCAATCATGTGCTGGGCTACCCCGACCCGAATGTGGTGATCGGCCAGCATGTGAGCATCCTTCCGGTCGAGATCGTGGTGCGCGGCTATCTGGCGGGCACCACCTCGACCTCGGTGCTCACGCTTTACCGCGCGGGTCAGCGCGAGATGTATGGCCACCGCCTGCCCGACGGTCTGCGCGACAATCAGGCCTTGCCACAGCCCCTCATCACCCCCACCTCCAAGGCCTTCGACGGCGGCCATGACGCGCCGCTCACGGCCGATGAGATTCTGGCTCAGGGCCTTTTGACGCCGGATCAATGGGAAGCGATCTCCGCCTATGCGCTCGCCCTGTTTGACCGCGGGCAAAAGATGGCCGCCGCGCGCGGGCTGATCCTTGCCGACACCAAATACGAATTCGGCCTCGACGCCGAAGGCCGCATCCTGATCGCCGATGAGATTCACACGCCCGATTCCAGCCGTTACTGGCGCGCCGAAGGCTATGCCGAGGCGTTCGAGACAGGCGCCCGCCCGCCCAGTTTCGACAAGGATGTGGTGCGCGCCTGGGTGGCCGCCCGCTGCAACCCCTATACGGACCCGATCCCTGAGATTCCGGCCGAAATCATCGCTCAGACCGCGCAGGTCTATGTCGAGGCCTATGAAATGATCACCGGGCAGCCCTTCCAGCCCGACAACGCGGGCCCTACCCCGCTGGACCGCGTTCGCGCCAACCTCTCGCCTTGGTTCACGACGCCATCCAAGGCTTGACAGTCGCCCACCACTCGCGTGCACTTTGACATCGACAGGATCCGGGGACCGCATATGCAAGAGCCCGACGATCATCTGGCACTCAAGATTTCGGGCGCGCTCGAAACCGATTTCCTGCGCGCGATCCTCAACGCTTCGCAGGATTGCGTCAAACTGCTGGAACCCGACGGCACCCTGACCTTCATGAACCGCAACGGCATGTCCCGGATGGAGGTGGACGACTTCGCCACCCTCTTCGGCTGTCCTTGGCCCGATCTCTGGCCCGAGGCCTTGCGCCCGCGTCTGGAAAGGGCGCTGGCGCAGGCCCGCTCGGGCGGGCGCGACAGTTTCGAGGCCGAATGCCCCACCGTGAAAGGCACCGCGAAATGGTGGCATGTGTCGGTGCTGCCGCTGCGCGCGGCGGGCGGCCCGGTGGAAAAGATCCTCGTCTCCTCGCGCGAGATCACCGAACGGGTGTTGCGGGAACGCGAACAGCGCGCCTATGCCACCGCGCTCGAGCAGGAATTGGCAGAAAAATCCGACCTGCTGGCGCAGCGCGATTTCCTGATGCGCGAAGTGGATCACCGGGTGAAAAACAGCCTTGCGCAGGTCGCCTCCATCCTGCGCCTGCAGGCCCGCCGCGCCAGCCCAAGCGTGCGCCCCGCGCTGGAGGAGGCCGCGCATCGGGTGGCGTCGATCGCCCGGGTGCATGAATTGCTGCAATCCAGCACGGATTTGCGCACCATCCCGGTGGTGCCGCTGGTGCAGCGGCTTTGCTCCGAATTCGCGCTCTCGCTCGACCGCCCGGTGCAGGTCGACACCGCCCAAGCGGGGCCTCTGGCGATGCAGTCGGACCGTGCCTCGGCGCTTGCCATCATTCTGGGTGAGCTGGTCGCCAATGCCGTCCGCCACGGTCTGGCGGGGGACGCGGTGCAGGTGCGCCTGCACCGCCGCGACGATGGCACCGCGCTGCTGACCGTCACCAACCCCGCCTCGGGCCCCAAGACAGCGCGCGGGGGCTTGGGCACGACGATCTGTGAAACCTACGCCAGCACACTCGACGGTCATCTCGACTGGGGCTTCGCGGCAGGACAGGTCATTGCGCGGCTGGATTTCCGCGCGGATCAGAACGAGTGTTTGCGCTAACAGCGGCAGACCGCATATACTGCGCCGCATCCATCCCCTGTTCCCGTGCCGGAGACCCCGATGATTCTCAGCTGTGGCGAAGCCCTGATCGACATGCTGCCCCGCACCGCCACCAGCGGCGAGGCCTGTTTTGCGCCCTATGCCGGCGGTGCCGTGTTCAACACCGCCATCGCTCTGGGCCGCCTTGGCACGCCCTCGGCCTTCTTCTCCGGCGTCTCGACCGACATGCTGGGCGAGATTCTGGCCGAAACCCTCACCGCCTCGCAGGTGGACATCCAGTTCCTCGCCCGATCGAACCGCCCCACCACGGTGGCTTTCGTGAAACTGGTGGAAGGGCAGGCCACCTATGCCTTTTATGACGAGGCGACAGCAGGCCGCATGCTCGCCCTTGATCAGCTCCCCACCCTGCCCGACAGCGTCAGCACCCTGTTCTTCGGCGGCATCTCTTTGGTGAACGACCCCGCCGCCAGCACCTATGAGGCCTTGCAGGCCCGGGAAAGCGCCTCCCGCGTCACCATGATCGACCCCAACATCCGCCCCGGCTTCATCGCCGGACAAGAAGACAGCTACCGCGCCCGGATCGAGCGGATGATCGCCCGCGCCGATATCGTCAAGCTCTCCGATGAAGACCTGCACTGGCTGATGGGCGCGGGCGATCTCACCGCGCTTGCGCGCCAGATCATCGCCAAAGGGCCGAAACTCGTCTTCATCACCGAAGGCGCCTCGGGCGCGCGGGCGGTCACCGCCACCAAAGACCGTTTCGTCGCAGCCACCCGCGTGACCGTCGCCGATACCGTCGGCGCGGGCGATACGTTCAACGCGGGCGCGCTGGCGGCGCTGCACAGCGCGGGCGCCCTGTCGAAAGCCGCTCTCGCCACCCTCTCCGATGCCACGCTTGACGCGGCCCTTTCCTTGGGAACCCGCGCCGCCGCCATCACCGTCAGCCGCGCCGGGGCCAACCCGCCATGGGCGCATGAGCTGTGAGAGCGGTCGTCCAACGCGTCAGCGCGGCTTCGGTGCGGGTGGACGGCGCGCTGATCGGTGAGATCGGGCCCGGCCTTCTCATCCTGATCTGCGCCATGCAAGGCGACACCCCGGCACAGGCCGAAGCCATGGCCAGCAAGATCGCCAAACTGCGCATCTTCAAGGATGACAGCGGCAAGATGAACCGCTCTTTGCTCGACACCGGCGGCGCCGCGCTGGTGGTGTCGCAATTCACCCTCGCCGCCGACCTGCGCGGCAACCGCCCCGGCTTTTCCACCGCCGCCGCGCCCGAACTCGGCAAAACGCTCTACGAGCACCTCACCCAGAGCCTGGGCAAACTTGGCATCTCCACCGCCACGGGCCAGTTCGGCGCAGATATGGCCGTCAGCCTCACCAATGACGGCCCGGTCACCCTCTGGATCGACCTCTGACACCACCTTGTTCTTGCAGCTTTCCCAAATACTCTGGGGGTCCGGGGGCAAAGCCCCCGGGGGTTGCCCCCCCCCGCACCGCGCCCCCCCGCACCAGCCCCCTCAGCGCACGAGAAGTTCCAGCGGGTCATACAGGCTTTCCGCCGTGCCCCAGGCCGCCTCGGGCAGGCTGTCGGGCTTGAAGCGGATCGCCGCCATCTCGGCGCGGCTGAAAAACCGCCGCTCGGTCACCACGCCTTCCGGGTCGCGCCAGCCCGTGCTGATCTCGCCCGCCACCACCGTGCAGCGGAAATACAGATCCACCTGATGAAAGCCCCGCTTCGGATCGTGGAACTCGTTCACAAGGCACGGCGCGCCGACCGCCACCGTCAGCCCGGTCTCTTCCCAGATCTCGCGGATCAGATTGTCATGCAGCGATTGCCCCACCACCGCGCCGCCGCCCGGGGCGCACCACAGATCCGACACCCCGCCGCGAAAGGCATTCACCAGCAAAAGCCGGTCATCCTGCAGGATCATCGCGCGGGTGGCCAGACGGGGAGAGCGGTTCGACATTCTCCCACCCTGTGACGTTGCGCGCCTTTTGTCCACTCCCCCTTGGCAACAGCGGCATGCGGTTGCATCTTGGGGCCATGTTGCGTGCCTTGGTTCTCTCTGCCCTCCTCGCCACCCCGGCCAGCGCCGATTGCGTCGTGCTCCTGCATGGATTGGCGCGCAGCGATGCCTCCCTCGTCCTGATGGCGCAAGCGCTCGAAGGCGCGGGCTTCCGCACTGTCAATCAATCCTATCCTTCCACCTCGGCCCCGATCCCCGATCTCGCCAGCTTCGTGGGCGACGGCATCGAGTCCTGTGCGCTGGCCGAAGGCGAAAAGCTGCATTTCGTCACCCATTCGATGGGCGGCATCCTCGTGCGTCACTACCTCGCCGAGACGCGCCCCAAGGCGCTTGGCCGCGTGGTCATGCTGGCCCCGCCCAACCAAGGCTCGGAACTGGTGGATGCCTTCGCCGATATCGCGCCCTTTGGCTGGATCAACGGCCCCGCAGGCGCGCAGCTGGGCACCGACCCGGACTCGGTGCCGCTCTCGCTGCCCAATCCCGATTACCCCTTGGGCATCATCGCGGGCACCCAATCGCTGAACCCGGTCTATTCCAGCCTGATCCCCGGCCCCGATGACGGCAAGGTCAGCGTGGCCTCCACCCGGGTCGAAGGCATGACCGCACATCTCACTGTCCCCGCCACCCACACTTTCCTGATGATGAATCCGGTGGTCCTGCGCGAAACCATCCTCTTCCTGCGCAGCGGCGCCTTTGATCCCGATCTGGGCTATACCACCGCCGTGGAAGACCTGCTCTCGCCGGACCAAGCCCCCTGAGTGCAGGTCTGGCTTGACTTCGGGCGCAGCAAGGGGTGTATCGGCGCGATGACGCCTGAACCCTTGAAAGGGGAATACCGATGCACGCCTATCGCAGCCATACCTGCGCCGCCCTGAACACGTCCCATGTGGGACAAACCATCCGCCTGTCGGGCTGGGTGCATCGGGTGCGCGATCATGGCGGCGTCCTGTTCATCGACCTGCGCGACCATTACGGCATCACCCAAGTGCTGGCCGACAGCGACAGCCCGGCCTTTGCCGAGATCGAAAAGGTCCGCGCCGAATGGGTCATCCAGATCGAAGGCCGGGTCAAGGCGCGCGACGCCGCGCTGATCAACCCCAAACTCCCCACCGGCGAGATCGAGGTTTACGCCACCGGTCTCACCGTTCTGGGTGAGGCGGCAGAACTCCCGCTCCCGGTCTTTGGCGAAACCGAATACCCCGAGGAAACCCGCCTCACCTACCGTTTCCTCGATCTGCGCCGCGAAGGCATGCACCGCAACATGATGCTGCGGTCAAACGTGGTGCGCTCCTTGCGCAACCGCATGTGGGACATGGGCTTCAACGAATTCCAGACCCCGATCATCACCGCCAGCAGCCCCGAAGGCGCGCGCGATTTCCTCGTGCCGTCGCGCCTGCATCCGGGCAAGTTCTACGCCCTGCCGCAGGCGCCGCAGCAGTTCAAGCAGCTGATCATGGTCGCGGGCTTTGACCGCTATTTCCAGATCGCGCCCTGCTTCCGCGATGAAGACCCGCGCGCCGACCGCTCGCCCACCGACTTTTACCAGCTCGACATCGAAATGAGCTTTGTGGAACAGGAGGACGTCTTCGCCGTGGTGCAACCGGTGATTTCGGGCCTGTTCGAGGAATTCGCCCCGCACAAATCCGTCTCGAAAGACTGGCCGCGCATCGCCTATCGCGACAGCTTGCTCTGGTATGGCTCCGACAAGCCCGACCTGCGCAACCCGATCAAGATGCAGGTGGTGTCCGAGCATTTCGCAGGCTCCGGCTTTGCCGTCTTCGCCAAACTGCTGGAGCAAGAGGGCACCCAGATCCGCGCCATCCCCGCGCCCAAAGGCGGCAGCCGCAAATTCTGCGACCGCATGAACGCCTTTGCCCAACAACAGGGCCTGCCCGGCATGGGCTATATCTTCTGGCGCGAGGCGGAAGATGGCTCGGGCATGGAAGCCGCAGGCCCCTTGGCCAAGAACATCGGCCCCGAGCGCACCGAAGCCATCCGCCAGCAGCTTGGCCTTGGCATGGGCGACGCCGCTTTCTTCCTTGGCGGCAAACCCGAAGCCTTCGAGGCGGTCGCAGGCCGCGCGCGCAACGTGATCGGCGAAGAACTGGGCCTGACGGAGAAAGACACGTTCCGCTTTGCATGGATCGTCGATTTCCCGATGTATGAGAAAACCGACGACGGCAAGATCGACTTCAGCCACAACCCCTTCTCGATGCCGCAAGGCGGGATGGAGGCGTTGCAGGGCAATCCGCTCGACGTCTACGCCTATCAATACGATCTGGCCTGCAACGGCTATGAGCTGATCTCGGGCGGCATCCGCAACCACAAGCCGGAAATCATGTTCAAGGCGTTTGAACTGGCAGGCTACCCCAACTCCGAGGTGGAAAAGCGCTTTGGCGGCATGGTCAAGGCGTTCAAATACGGCGCGCCGCCCCACGGCGGTTGCGCGGCGGGCATCGACCGCATCGTGATGCTCTTGGCCGACACCACCAACATCCGCGAAGTCATCATGTTCCCGATGAACCAGCGCGCCGAAGATCTGCTGATGAATGCGCCTTCGGAACCCACCAACGAACAGTTGCGCGAATTGCGCCTGCGCGTGTTGCCGAAAGAGGCGTGATGTACAGCGCCACCGTCCCTGTCTTTCGCCACTACCTCGCCCAAATGGCGGGGATCGTGGAGAAAGCGGGGCGGGGCGCGATGACCGCGCAGATTGCCGACAGCTTCAGCGCCTCGCAGCACTTTGCAACGGCGGCGGGGTTCTCCTTGCGGGTCGCCTGCCCGCTTGCCGGGCGGGCGGTGCCCGATCTTCCTGCGGCCCTCGCGCCGCGCATGGCGGTGGCCCGCGCCACCCTCGGCGCGATGAAACCGGCCGAGTTTGAAGGCGCAGCCGACCGCGTCATCCACCATCGCGCGGGCTTTGCCGATCTGGAACAGCCCGCGCAGGATTTTTTGTTCCTTTACGGTCTGCCCAACTTCTTCTTCCATGTCACCATGGGCTACGCCGCCTTGCGCGCTGCGGGGGTGCCGCTTGGCAAGGCCGATTTCGACGGCCTTCACGCCTATCCCCCCGATTTCCACTTCGAGGGGCCGCACACTCGCAAATAAGCCGCGCGTGCCCGTCCCCCGCCTGCGCAGCGCCCTGCGCGCCAAACCCCACCACCTTCCCACCCGCCGCTTTTCGTCCTGCACCGGTCCGCCCGGCCACGCACAGGGGGTGGGCCGCATGCCGCCAAGCGGTGCACAGCGCCCGCATGTGTGCTTAACATCGCCCAAACGCCCCAAAGGCCCGATGCCCACCGCCCCATGACCCAAGACATCCCCACCGCCGCTTTTCGCCCCGCACCGGTCCGCCCGGCCACGCACAGGTGATCCGCCGCGCGCCACCAAGCGGTGCACAGCGCCCGCATTTGTGCTTAACATCGCCCAAACGCCCCAAAGGCCCGATGCCCACCGCCCCATGACCCAAGACAGCACCACCGCCGCCTTTCGTCCTGCCCCGGTCGGCCCGGCCACGCACAGGTGATCCGCCGCATGCCGCCAAGCGGTGCACAGCGCCCGCATTTGTGCTTAACATCGCCTAAACGCCCCAAAGGCCCGATGCCCACCGCCCCATGACCCAAGACAGCCCCACCGCCGCCTTCTGCCCTGCACCGGTACGCCCGGCCACGCACAGGTGATCCGCCGCGTGCCACCAAGCGGTGCACAGCGCCCGCATTTGTGCTTAACATCGCCCAAACGCCCCAAAGGCCCAATGCCCACCGCCCCATGACCCAAGACAGCACCACCGCCGCCTTTCGCTTTGGCTATGGCCTGCCCCTCCCCGCGCAAGCGCCGAGCGAGCCCGCCTCGATGCTTGCCGCCTTGCGCGGACCCGATGTCATGGCCGAAACCTATTCGGGTCCGCGGCTCGCGGATCTGACCGAAACTCTTGCCCGTGCCGACAGCATGCTGCGCACGGCACGCCGTGCCGCCGCGCCCGAGGCCAAGGCGGCCCGGCAGGATTACCGGCAGGCAATCGCGCAGCTGGAAAGCGTCACTCAACACGCCGCCAAGACCACCGTCGCCCGCGCCCTTGATGCGCCCGATGGCTTTCGCGAACGGCTGGTGCAGTTCTGGGCCGATCATTTCACCACCGTTGCCCGCGCCCGCCGTGACCGTCCACTGCCCGCCACCTTGGTGGAAGAGGCGATCCGGCCCCATATCACCGACCGCTTCGCCGATATGTTGCGCGCGGTGATCCAGCACCCGGCCATGCTGGGCTATCTCGATCAATCGCGCAGCTTCGGGCCCAATTCCCGCATCGGGCAGCGCCGCAGCCGCGGGCTGAACGAAAACCTGGCCCGCGAAGTGCTGGAGCTGCACACGCTTGGCTCTGGCTACACGCAGGAAGACGTGACGCAGATGGCCGAATTGCTCACCGGGTTGACGGTGGGCAAATCCGGTCCCACGTTCGACAGCCGTCGCGCCGAGCCCGGGCCCGAAAGCGTGCTGGGCAAAGTCTATGAGGGCGATTCGCTGGGGGCGGTGCTCAAGGCGCTCGACGATCTGGCCGAACACCCCAACACAGCGGCGCATCTGGCGCGCAAACTCGCCGTGCATTTCGTGTCGGATCAGCCGAACCCCGACCTGGTCCAAGCCCTGACCGATGCCTGGCGCGCCTCGGGCGGCGATATGCTGGCCGTGGCCGAAGCCTTGCTGACCCAGCCTGCCGCCTGGAGCAAGCTCCAGGAAAAGGCCCGGCAACCTTTCGATTTTCTGGTGGCCTCCTTGCGCGCCTTGGGGGTCGACGGCGCGGATGTGATGCGCATGTCGGATGCGGTTTTCCGCCAAGTCGTGCTGACCCCTTTGGCCGCCATGGGACAGCCTTGGCAAAGCCCGCCCGGCCCCGATGGCTGGCCCGAGGCGGCCGAGGCCTGGATCACCCCCGAAGCCATGGCCATCCGCATCACCTGGGCGATGGACATGCCCGCGCAGTTGGTCAACCCCTTGCCGGACCCCGTCGCGCTGATGACGCGCGCCTTGGGCAGCCATGTCGGAGAGCGCCTTGCTTGGGCGATCCCGCGCGCAGAAAGCGCGCGCGAGGCGGTCGGTCTCGTGCTCGCCAGCCCCGAATTCAACCGAAGGTAGCCGCCATGGACCGTCGTTTCTTTCTCAAGTCCCTGACCGGCACCGCCTGCTCGATCGCCGCGCATCCGCTGACCACGACCGTCACGTTTGCCGGTTCCGAGAACAGCGCGCTTTTGGGGGCGCATCGGCTCGTGGTGGTGATTCTGCGCGGCGCGATGGATGGGCTCGATCTGGTGCGCCCGTCGGGTGATTCGCTGCTCGCAGGCTACCGCCCCACGCTCTTGGCGGAACAAGGGCCGGATCTCACAGGCTATTTCACCCTTCACCCCGCGTTGACCGGGCTCATACCCCTGTGGCGGGCGGGGCAGCTTGGCTTTGTCCACGCCACCTCCACCCCCTACCGTGACCAGCGCAGCCATTTTGACGGGCAAGACATCCTTGAGGCTGGCACCGGGCTGGACCTGCCCGATGCGGCGGTGCGCGACGGCTGGCTCAATCGTATGTTGCAGGCCGTGCCAGGCCTGCACGCGCAAACCGCCTTTGCCATCGGCACCGATTCTGCCCCCGTGCTCCAAGGCCCGGCCCCCGTCAGCAACTGGCAGCCCGATCTGCGGCTGGACCTTTCGGCACAAAGCCGGTTGCTGCTCGACCATATTTACCACGACGATGCGCTGTTCCGCGAAGCCGCGAGCGAGGCCGTCACGCTGACCCAAAGCCTTGACCCCACCGACATGGCCCCCGCGCTGACGACCGGGCCGCTCGCCGGCATCGACCGCCTGACCGACTTCGCCGCCGAGCGGCTGCGCGCCGACACCCGGATCGCCTCTTTCTCGCTCAACGGCTGGGATACGCACCGCAATCAGTCGGGCGGCATCACCCTGCCCTTGCGGCGGCTGGAGCGGGTGGTGCTGCGCCTGTCCGACCGTCTGGGTCCTGAGATCTGGGGCAAGACGCTTTTGGTGGCGATGACAGAATTCGGCCGCACCGTTGCGGAAAATGGCAGCAAGGGCACCGATCATGGCACCGGCGGCGCCATGCTTCTGGCGGGCGGCGCCTTGCGCGGTGGGCGGGTCATGGGACGCTGGCCGGGGCTGGACGAGGCCGCGCTCTATCAACGGCGGGATCTGATGCCCACCACCGATGTGCGCGCCTGGGCGGCCTGGGCCTTGCGCGGGATGTATGGGTTCGACCGCAGCCTGCTGGAAACCAGCGTCTTTCCCGGCCTGTCCATGGGGGATGACCCGGGCATCCTCGCCTGATGCCATCGGCAAATGCCCATTGCGCCCTGCCCCCACGGCAGGACATAACCGCCACAGGATCACGAGGGCGCGCGCATGCAAGGACAAGCACCACAAGGGCAGGCTCTGGGCAAATGGGCCCCGCCACCGCCGCCCCCCGCACGCCTCTCGCTCAGCGGCACCCATATCCGGCTTGACCCGCTCGACGCCGACACCCATGCGGCCAGCCTGTTCGCCGCCTTCTCCGGCCATGATGCGCTGTGGGACTATATGCCCTATGGCCCGTTTTCCTCGGCCTCCGCCTATCACCGCTGGATCAAGGATCATCAGGGCCGTGCCGACCCGCTCTTCCTTGCCCTCACCGATCGGGCCAGCGGGCAGGCGCGCGGCGTGGCCGCCTATCTGCGAATCACCCCGGATCAAGGCAGCATCGAGGTGGGCCACATCTGCCTCTCCCCGGCCCTGCAGCGCAGCCCTGCCGCCACCGAGGCCATGATCCTGATGATGGACTGGGCCTTTCGCAGCGGATACCGGCGCTATGAATGGAAGTGCAACGCGCTCAACCTGCCCTCGCGCCGCGCCGCCCAAAGGCTTGGCTTCAGCTTCGAGGGCATTTTCCGCCATCATATGGTCGTCAAGGGCCGCAACCGCGACACCGCCTGGTTCTCGGTGATCGACAGCGAATGGCCTGCCCTGCGGGAGGCCTTTGCCGCCTGGCTTTCTCCCGCCAATTTCGACGCGCAGGGCCAGCAGCGGGAACGTCTGTCGGATCTGTCGCGCCTTGTGCGCGCAGGCTCTGATCCAGCCCTGTAGCCGGCGCAGCCGCCACAGCGCAAACCCCCGGCCACAGGCGCAGGCCCCTGTCAAAATGCGGCACTCTGGTGAAGCCTGCGCTGCACAAGCTCTTGCAGACGCGGCAAGGCTTCGGCCCGCAGACCCGCTTCGGTGGCGGCGGCGCGCAGATCCCGGTCGCCGATGGTCTGCGCCAACCCGGCCACGAAACGCGCAAGATAATCGCGTCCGCGCGCATCGATCGCCTCGGCCATAAGCTCTGCGGCATGGGTCAGATCATCGCGCAAGGCCAAAGGATCGCCCGAGATGGCCGCCGCATCGCCTTCGCGCGCGGTCGGGGCAAAGCGGTCTGGGAAATGGCGCAGGATGGCACGCTGAAAGGCCCCGATCCCGGCCAAGGGCTTTTCCAGAAACCCCGCCGCCCCGGCAGCAAGCGCCCGGCGCCGCAGCGTGGGATCGGCGGAAAGACCCAGCACCACCGGCGCTGGCCGCCCCCCCCCGGCCAGATCGCGGATCAGCTGATCCCCCTCCCCGTCCGGCAGGCCCAGATCGACCAGCACCACATCGGGGCAATAGGTGCGCAGATGCAGCCGCGCCTGTGCCAGCGTTTCCGCCCGGCGCAGCCGCCCGCCCGACCGCTGGCACAACAGGCGCAACGCATCCGAAGCGAACCGGCTGTCTTCCACCAACAGCACCGTCACCCCGGCAAGCGGCAGTGCCCCCGCGACAGGCGCCGGCATCCCGTGAGACGGCATCGAGGCCCCCCGCGGCGCAAGTCCGGGGGCGGGCGTGGCAGCAGCAGGCTCAGGCAAGGGCATGGCGGTTCTCCGTCGGGAAAGGTCAAGGCCGCAGCGGCAGACTCCCATCAAACGGGGAAAGCTGCTAAAATCGGGTTAAGCCCCGCATCGGCCGCAGCGGAACGGCCCCTGCGGCGGTTCGGCCCCTTGCCTGATCCGCCGCGCCCGCCCATAACCCGCGCATCGCCTCAAGGAGTTGCCCATGATCGGCCGCCTGAACCATGTCGCCATCGCCGTGCCCGACCTTGCCGCCGCCGCCGCACAATATGCCGGCCCCCTCGGCGCCGCCGTGCGTGCGCCACAGGACGAACCCGATCACGGCGTCACCGTGGTCTTCATCGACCTGCCCAACACCAAGATCGAACTCCTCACCCCCTTGGGCGAGAACTCTCCGATTCAAGGCTTTCTCGACAAGAACCCCGCAGGCGGCATCCACCACATCTGCTACGAGGTGGAAGACATCCTCGCCGCGCGCGACAGTCTCAAGGCCGCCGGGGCGCGCGTGCTCGGCAGCGGTGAGCCCAAGATCGGCGCCCATGGCAAACCGGTGCTCTTCCTTCACCCCAAAGATTTCAACGGCTGCCTGATCGAACTGGAGCAGACATGACCATCACCGCCGCCGCCGTCCTGTTCGCCGTGACTTGGTTCATGGTGTTCTTCATCGTGCTGCCCTTGCGCCTGACCACCCAAGGCGATGCGGGCAGCGTGGTGCCCGGCACCCCTCCCAGCGCCCCGCGCGATGAAATGGTGGGCCGCAAGGCCAAGATCACCACGCTTTTCGCCGTCATCGTCTGGGCGATCCTTGCCGCCATCATCACCTCGGGCACCATCACGGTGCGCGATTTCGACTGGATGGGCCGGATGCCTCCGGTGTCTTCGGCGCCGTGATCCGCGCGCTGCATCCGCAAGACGACCGCGCGGCGGTGGCCTTGCTGCTCACGCAGGCACAAGATTACTACCACCTTTGGCTCGGCCACGCCCCCGGCCCGGCCGAGGTTGAGGATGTGTTCACCGGCACGCCGCCGGGCTGCGATCCCGCCGCCTCGCAGCGGCTCGGCCTCTGGCGTCACGGCGCGCTTCAAGGCGTGGCCGAGCTCTCCTTCGGCTTTCCCGGCCCGCAAGACGCCTATCTTGGCCTGATGATCCTCGCCCCACAGGCCCGGGGCCAAGGCCATGGCGCGGCCTTCCTCGCCCATCTCGAAGCGCTTGCCCGCGCCCGGTCCACGCAGCTCTTTCTTGCGGTGCTCGACGCCAATCCGCGCGGCGCCGCGTTCTGGGCCCGCAATGGCTTTGCCCCCACCGGCGTGTCGCGCCAAGACGCCGACACCGGCCACAGCCTTCACCGCCTCGTCAAACCGCTCTGACCCCGCCCCAGCGGCAGGCTCGCCAAGGCCACCCCGCCCAAGATCACCGCCGAGGCCGCCCAGAACCGCCAGCCCACCGCCTCGCCCAAAACCAGCGCGCCGCCCAGCGCCGCCAGCATCGGCACCGTCAGCTGCGCCACCCCGGCCCGTGCCGCCCCCAGCTGCGGCACCACCCGATACCACAGCGCATACCCAAGCCCCGAGGTCACCGCCCCCGACAGCACCGCCAGCGCCACGCCCGCCGGGGTGGCCTGCATGCCCCCCCACAGCAGCGCCACCGCCAGCACCACCGGCACCGACAGCACGAAATTCCCCGCCGTGGCCGCCAGCGGATCGGCCTCCTTCCGCCCGGCCAGAGAATAGATCCCCCAGCCAAATCCCGCCGCCGCCATGGCCAGCGCGCCTGCCACCGGCACCTCGGCACCCCCCGGCGCCACCAGCCCGACCAGCCCGGCAAAGGCCAGCCCCGCCCCCAGCCAGCGCCGCACCGGCACCGCCTCCCGCGCCAGAAGCGCGCCGCCAAACATCGTCACCTGCACGGTGCCGAACAGGATCAGCGCCCCCACCCCGGCGCCCAGCGCCAGATAGGCCAGCGAAAACCCGATCAGATACAGCGACAGGCCAAACACCCCCGGCCCCCGCCCGCGCGCCTTGGGCCACACCGCCGTGCCGCGCAGCGCCAGCAGCAGCATCAGCATCCCCGCCCCCGCCACCACCCGCAGCGCGGCAAAGCCCAGCGCATCCATCCCCCCTTCGGCCACCGCCATCCGGTTCAGCACCGAATTCGCCGCAAAGGCCAGCATGGCCAGCGCCGTCCAGCCGAACAGTCGCACCCCGCTCATGGCTTGCACCTTTCTGAAATACTCCCGCCGGAGGCGTCTGCCCTCGGCCTCAGGCGCAGGTCCGGCCGCCCTTGGCCTCCCCGCCAGCGCCGCGCCTGCCCGCTCTCAGCCAAGCCACACCGCCTCTGACATCCCGCGCAAGGCATTGCCCAGCCACAGGCGCACGCGCGGCAGGTCCTCGGCCAGCAGCACCTCTTCGGGGCAGCCGATCTCGGCCCGCAACACCCCCGGCAAAAGACCACTGCTCAAGGGCGGCGTGCGCAGCCCTGCGCCTCGGTCAAAGAACAGCGTGGTGATGCTGCCATCGCAGACCTCGCCGCGCTCGTTCAGAAACAGCACCTCGTCCAATCCCGCAGGCAAGGACGCCCGCGCCCGGTCATAGACCGCGCGCTGCGTCGATTTCACCCGCAACCACGGATCGTCCGATCGCAAGCGCGCCGCCGCCAGCCCCAGCCGCCAACAGCCGATCGGCGGCGGCACGGGCCCTGCCTCCATCAGGGCCTCCCCCGCCGGATCCAGCGTCAGGCGCAACCGCGCCGCCTGCCCCTCCGGCCCCTGCGGGTGCAGCTCCGGCAGCCCCCAGCCCAAGGCCGCCGCCCCCGCCCGCAGCCGCGCCAGATGCAAAGGCCAGCGCGGCACCGCGCTGCCATCCCACAGCATTGTCTCGATCAGCTTCAGTCCCGGCGTGCCAGCCGCGCCGCAAAGCGTGCTTTCCACAGCGCCTCCTCCCATTCGCCTTGCGCGGTGGAATCATGCACCACCCCGCCCCCCACATTCAGCCGCACCGCACCCTCCGGCCACACCCGCACCGTGCGGATCGCCACGGACCAACAATGCGCCCCTCCGGGCGCGGACCAAGCTTGCGCCCCTCCGGGCGCGGGGGCACGTCCCGCCCCGTCCGGCGCGGCCCAGCCCACAGCGCCGCAATACACGCCGCGCGGCTCGGTCTCGACCTCGGCGATGATCTCCATCGCCCGGATCTTCGGCGCCCCCGTGACCGACCCGCAAGGAAACAGCGCCGCCATCAGCCCCGGCAGGCCCGCGCCCGGCAACAGCCGCCCCTGCACCCGGCTGCTCATCTGATGCACGGTGGCGAAACTCTCCACCGCATAAAGCTCGGGCACCTTGACCGACCCCACCTCCGACATCCGCGCAATGTCATTGCGCAGCAGATCCACGATCATCAGATTCTCGGCGCGGTCCTTTTCACTCGCCTGCAAGGCCGCCGCCAACCCGGCATCCTCCACCGGGTCATCGCTGCGCGGGGCCGTGCCCTTCATCGGGCGGCTCTCGATCACGCCCGCCGCCACCCGGAAAAACAGCTCCGGACTGCGCGACACGATGGCAGGCCCCACCCCCAGATCGACAAAGGCGCCATAGCCCACCGGCTGCCCCGCGCGCAGCGCCCCATAGAGGCCCAAGGCCGTGCCACCCTCCAGATGCGAGGCGATCGGAAAGGTCAGGTTGATCTGATAACAGTCCCCCGCCGCGATATAGGCCTGCACCCGCGCGAAGGCGGCGGCATAGGCCTCAAAGCCCACCACAGGCGCCAGCGGCGCCAGCCGCATTCCTTGCCCTTCCGCGCTTGCGCGCGCCAGCGCCGCCTCGGCATCTTCCGGCCCGTCAAAGGCGGCAAGGCAGACCAGCGGCCCCCCCGGCGCCTCCGGCATCACCCGCTGCAAGCGTGGCTCCAAGGCATAGCCCGCCTCATAGCCGATATAGCCCGCAATCCACGCGCCAGCCGCGCGCGCGTCCTCCGCCGCGGCAAGAGCCGCCTGCACCTCGCTTGCCTGCTGCGCCACGAACAGCGCGCGCGGCCGCGCAAACAGCGCCGCCTGCCCCCCCGGTCCATGCTCGATGATGATCATGCGGTTTCCCCGGCCTCAGAACCCCCGGCCCGCCTGTCCTGACCCGCGCGCCGCCTCTCGCATCTAGCACGCGCCCCCCGGCCCGAACAGGCGCGATGCGACCCCGCCTTTGCCATCGCACCGCCCCGCAAGGCATCGGTCGGGCGGGGTTCACCTCGCCTTGCGAAGGGCGCAGCCGGGGCGAACCCCGCCCCACCCCAAATCCCCTGCCCGCAACCCGCTCGCAAAGGGTTGCGCGCGGTCGCGCAACCCCCTAAACCCCCGTCAATTTGTCAGACCGCTCGAATCCGCGACCCGGTGTCACCGCGCCGGGATCAGCCATGCACAGGGGCCACCGCCATGCCAAAAAGAACCGACATCACATCCATCATGATCATCGGTGCCGGCCCCATCGTCATCGGACAGGCCTGCGAATTCGACTACTCCGGCGCACAGGCCTGCAAGGCCCTGCGCGAGGAAGGCTACCGCGTCATTCTGGTGAACTCGAACCCCGCCACCATCATGACCGACCCCGGCCTCGCCGATGCCACCTATATCGAACCGATCACGCCCGAAGTGGTCGCCAAGATCATCGAGAAAGAACGCCCCGATGCGCTCTTGCCCACCATGGGCGGCCAGACCGGCCTGAACACCGCGCTTGCCCTCGCCGACCTCGGCGTGTTGGAAAAGTTCAACGTGGAGCTGATCGGCGCCAAGCGTGCCGCCATCGAAATGGCAGAAGATCGCAAGCTCTTCCGCGAGGCGATGGACCGGATCGGCCTTGAAAACCCGAAGGCCACCATCATCGCCGCCCCCAAACTGGCAAATGGCAAATACGACATCAACGCCGCCTTGCGCGAAGCGATGGACACGCTCGATTACGTCGGCCTGCCCGCCATCATCCGCCCCGCCTTCACCCTTGGCGGCACCGGCGGCGGCGTCGCCTACAACCGCGACGACTACGAAGCCATCTGCCGCTCCGGCCTCGAAGCCTCGCCCATGGCGCAGATCCTCGTCGATGAATCCCTGCTCGGCTGGAAAGAATACGAGATGGAGGTGGTGCGCGACACCGCCGACAACGCCATCATCGTCTGCGCCATCGAAAACATCGATCCGATGGGCGTGCACACCGGCGACTCGATCACCGTGGCCCCGGCCCTCACGCTGACCGACAAGGAATATCAGATCATGCGCAACGGCTCGATCGCCGTGCTGCGCGAAATCGGCGTCGAAACCGGCGGCTCCAACGTGCAATGGGCGATCAACCCCGCCGATGGCCGCATGGTGGTGATCGAGATGAACCCCCGCGTCTCGCGCTCCTCGGCGCTCGCCTCCAAGGCCACCGGCTTCCCCATCGCCAAGATCGCCGCCAAACTTGCCGTCGGTTATACGCTGGACGAACTCGACAACGACATCACCAAAGTCACCCCGGCCAGCTTCGAGCCCTCCATCGACTATGTCGTGACCAAGATCCCGCGCTTTGCCTTTGAAAAATTCCCCGGATCGGAAAACAACCTCACCACCGCGATGAAATCCGTGGGCGAGGTGATGGCCATTGGCCGCACCATCCACGAATCCATGCAAAAGGCGCTGGCCTCCTTGGAAACCGGCCTCACCGGCTTTGACGAAATCGCCATTCCCGGCGGCCCCGACCGCGCCGCCATCTCCAAGGCCCTGTCCTTGCAAACGCCCGACCGCCTGCGCGTTATCGCCCAAGCCATGCGCGACGGCTTCTCGAATGACGAGATTCAGGCCATCACCTCTTTCGATCCGTGGTTCCTCGCCCGCATCCGCGAAATCATCGAGGCCGAGGCCGAGGTGCGCAAGTCCGGCCTGCCGCTCGACGCCACCGGCATCCGCAAGCTGAAGATGATGGGCTTCACCGATGCCCGCCTCGCCAAGCTCACGGGCCGGGACGAAGCGCAAGTGCGCCGCGCCCGTCGCAACCTTGGCGTCACCGCTGTCTTCAAACGCATCGACACCTGCGCCGCCGAGTTCGAGGCGCAGACGCCTTACATGTATTCCACCTATGAAACCCCGGTGATGGGCGATGTGGAATGCGAAGCCCGGCCTTCGAATGCCAAAAAGGTCGTCATCCTTGGCGGCGGCCCGAACCGGATCGGTCAGGGGATCGAGTTCGACTATTGCTGCTGCCACGCCTGCTACGCGCTCACCGATGCGGGCTATGAAACCATCATGGTCAACTGCAACCCCGAAACGGTCTCCACCGACTATGACACCTCCGACCGCCTCTATTTCGAGCCGCTCACCTTGGAGCATGTTCTCGAAATCCTGCGCGTCGAACAGGAAAACGGCACCCTGCACGGCGTGATCGTGCAATTCGGCGGTCAGACGCCGCTGAAACTCGCCAACGCCCTGCATGAAGAAGGCATCCCGATCCTCGGCACCACGCCCGACGCGATCGACCTTGCCGAAGACCGCGAGCGGTTCCAGCAACTCTTGAACACTCTCAACCTCAAGCAGCCGCACAATGGCACCGCGCGCAGCCGCGATGAGGCGTTCGCTGTGGCGGCCAAGGTTGGCTATCCGCTGGTGATCCGCCCCTCTTTCGTTCTCGGCGGCCGCGCGATGGAGATCATCCGCGACGACGCGCAGTTGGAACGCTACATCCGCGAAGCCGTGCAGGTCTCGGGCAACAACCCGGTTCTCCTCGACAGCTACCTGTCGGGCGCGATCGAGGTGGATGTGGACGCGCTCTCTGATGGCACCAATGTCCATGTCGCGGGCATCATGGAGCATATCGAAGAGGCGGGCGTGCACTCGGGCGACTCCGCCTGCTGCCTGCCGCCGCACTCGCTCTCGGCAGACACCATCGCCGAGTTGAAAACCCAGACCATCGCCATGGCCCGCGCGCTGAACGTGGTCGGGCTGATGAACGTGCAATTCGCGATCAAGGACGGCACCATCTACGTCCTCGAAGTGAACCCGCGCGCCTCGCGCACGGTGCCCTTCGTCGCCAAAGCCACCGACTCCGCCATCGCCGCCATAGCCGCCCGGCTGATGGCAGGCGAGCCGATGGCAAACTTCCCGCTGCGCGCGCCCTATGAGGCCGGGGTCGGCCCCGACACCGATCTGCCGCTGGCCGATCCCTTCACGCTGGCCGACCCGATCACCCCGTGGTTCTCGGTGAAAGAGGCCGTGCTGCCCTTCGCCCGCTTCCCCGGCGTCGATCCGATGCTCGGGCCTGAAATGCGCTCCACCGGCGAAGTCATGGGCTGGGACCGCACCTTCGCCCTCGCCTTCCTCAAGGCGCAGATGGGCGCAGGCACCATCCTGCCCGAGTCTGGCCGCGTCTTCCTCTCGGTCAAGGACATGGACAAGACCGAAAGCCTTGCGCAAGCCGCCCGCGATCTGGTGGCCATGGGCTTCGAGATCGTCGCCACCAAAGGCACCGCCACATGGCTCGCGGGGGTGGGCGTCGCCTCTACGCCGGTCGCCAAGGTTTATGAAGGCCGCCCCAACATCGTGGACCGCCTGAAAAACAACGACATCGCGCTGGTGATGAACACGACCGAAGGCACCCAAGCCATCAACGACAGCCGCGACATCCGCCGCGTCGCCCTGATGGACAAGATCCCCTACTTCACCACCGCCGCCGCCAGCATCGCCGCCGTCGCCGCGATGAAGGCCCGGGGTGAGGGGTATGGCGTGCGGACGTTGCAGGGTTAAACGCGGCCACGGCCTTGCCGGGGCAAAAACGGTCCAGTGGACCGTTTTCAGCGTTTAATGGGCGCGCACACCTGCGCGCCCCAGACGTGCAAGTCACGGGGGGAGTGGGCCGGAAACGACTCCGCCCCCTCTACTCCCACCGCCCCAGCCGCCGGAGGTCTGCTTCCAGCGCGTCCCGCTCGCGCTTCTGGCGCGCGGCCAGTGCCGCCGCTTCCTCCTCGGTCCGATAGAGCCCGCTGTAATCCACATCCTCCGGCCCTTTCACCACCCCCGCCAACCTTGCGTGCATGAAGGTCGCCAGCACCTCGGCCATGCGCGTTGTGTGGCCTTTGCCCAGACTGCGGAAGAAGCGCAGCACATCGGCCTCCACCCACAGGGTCAGCTTCACCTTGCGGCCCGGCCCCACGGCTTGCGCAATCGCATGCCACGCTTCGGGCACCGCCCCCTGCCCGCGCCGCGGCCCGTGCAGCGCGCGCTCCAGATCGCGCAGCCCTTCGGCCATGCGGTGATAGCTGGCCTTGCGATTGTCATCCTTTGTGCTCATGGCGCACCTCCGGCGGTCAGTCTGTCCTACACTCCCCGCAAAAGGCGTTAACCGCACGCGCGCCACCCGCATGACACAAGCCATACGCGGGCCAGACGCAGGCCGCACCCAAACCAGACCCTTGACTTCTGCCGGAAAAAGGCCCATCTGCCCCTCAGACCGAAGCCCGTGCCGCGTGAGCACCGAAAGGCCCGGACGATAGGTTCCCACCATCACGCAGGGGCGCCGACGGCGCGCACGGTCATCCGAACTGTCGGGGGACGAGGACCGCCGTTTCCTTGTTTGATGGAACGACCAGATGACAACATTCGCCGATCTCGGCCTCAGCGCCAAGCTGTTGAAGGCCCTCGAAAAAACCAAACTTCAAACGCCCACGCCCATTCAGGCGCAGGCAATCCCGCACATCATGCAGGGCCGCGATCTGATGGGCCTTGCCCAGACCGGCACGGGCAAGACGGCCGCCTTTGGCCTGCCGCTTTTGCACCGCCTGCTCGACATCGGCCACCCGCCGGGGCCCAAGAACGTGCGCGCGCTGATCCTCGCGCCGACGCGGGAATTGACGTTGCAAATCAAGGACAACCTTGAAGTCTTCACCAAGGGAACCCCGGTGAAGGTGACCATGGTGGTCGGCGGCGCCTCGCTGTTCCGGCAGGCGCAGGCACTTGCAAAAGGCAGCGACGTCCTCGTCGCCACCCCCGGCCGTCTGATCGACCTGCTCGAGCGTGGCGATGTCAAGCTTGACCAATGCGGCTATCTCGTGCTGGACGAGGCCGATCACATGCTGGACATGGGCTTCATCCACTCCTTGCGCAAAATCGCCAAGCATATCCCGCTGAAACGCCAGACCCTGTTGTTCTCGGCGACGATGCCAAAGGATATCTCCGAGATTGCAGACACTTACCTGCGTGACCCGGTTCGGGTTCAGGTCACCACCACCGGCAAAACCGCCGACAAGGTGACCCAAGGCGTGCATTTCCTGCCCAATGGCGACAAGGCCCGCGTGCTCGAGGATTACCTGAAAAAGCATCCCGGCGAACAGGCGCTGGTCTTTGGCCGCACCAAGCATGGCTCTGAAAAGCTGATGAAATTGCTGGCAGGCTGGGGCTTCAAGGCCGGGTCCATCCACGGCAACAAGTCGCAATCCCAGCGTGACCGCACCCTGACCGAGTTCCGCAACGGCGAGCTGGACGTGCTGGTGGCCACCGATGTGGCCGCGCGCGGCATCGACATTCCGACGGTGCGGCACGTCTACAATTTCGACATGCCGAACGTGCCCGAAAACTATGTGCATCGGATCGGCCGCACCGCCCGCGCCGGTGCCGAAGGCAGCTCGGTCAGCTTCTGCGCGCCAGCCGAGATGGGAGAGTTGCAGGCCATTGAAAAGCTGCTGAAAAAGCCGCTCCCCATTCTGGGTGGGGCACCTTGGGCCGCCGACATCGTGGCCGCGACGCCAAAGCCCGGGCAAAACCGGGGCCAGCGTCCGGCCCGTCCGCAAGGCGGCCGCCCGCAAGCGGCCAAACCGGCCGGGTCGAAACCGCAAGGCGCGCGCCCTGCCGCCAAGCCAAAGCCCATGGGCGGCGGCAATGCCCCGCGCCGGTCCGACGGTGGCAAGCCTGCCGGTCAGCGTCGCAGCAGCTGACGCCGCCCGCGTCGGCCCGGACATCCGCGCAGACGCTTTGCTTTTTGCTCTGGATGACACCGCCCCCGTGGCGGTGTCTTCATATCTGCACAACACAGGCCTGCTATTTCTTGTGCGCGGATGGGGCAGTGCCCCGCCGCCCGCGCGCAAAAACGCCCGCCCCTCCCCACCGCCCGCTCAAAAGTTAACGGTGCCAGACCGCGAGACCGGCTGCCCGAAGGCAAAGCAGCCGCGCCTTTTCTCCATGTTAACGGATCGTTAACCCATCTCTGGCATCCAAGGGCCGCCGGGTGTTTGCCGGTATGTAGTGAGTGACCGATGCCTTGATCATCGGCCCGTGTAAGGAACCGCCGCGCCCTGGTGCCTTCCGGGTGTCCCCCAGTCGGCGCGGCGGGCGCCTTAGCAGCGCGGCCAATGCTTGCGGATCTGTGGTGAAATCGGCTAGGTGCTCCGCCATGGCCAAGCTGTATTTCAATTACTCCACCATGAACGCCGGGAAATCGACCCTGCTCTTGCAGGCCGCCCACAACTATGGCGAGCGCGGGATGGAGACCTATCTGATCACCGCGCAGTTTGACACCCGCGCCGGCGAAGGCCGGATCGCCAGCCGCATCGGCATCGCCGACCCCGCCGACACCTTCGCCCCGGACGAGGATATGTATGCCAAGCTCAAGGCACGGCTTGCCCTTGGGTCGGTGTCTTGCGTCTTCATCGACGAGGCGCAGTTCCTGTCGAAAGAGCAGGTCTGGCAACTGGCTTGTGCGGTGGATGATCTGGCGGTTCCCGTCATGTGCTACGGCTTACGCGTTGATTTCCAAGGCCAACTCTTTCCGGGCTCGGCCGCCCTTCTGGCTTGGGCCGATGAAATGCGCGAGGTGCGCACCATCTGCCATTGCGGCAAGAAGGCCACCATGGTCGTGCGCAAAGGCGCTGATGGCCGTGCCCTGCGCGATGGCGATCAGGTGGTGATTGGCGGCAACGAAACCTATGTCAGCCTGTGCCGCAAGCATTGGCGCCATGCCGTGGACGACGCCGTCGAACACCCGCCTCAGGCCTGAGGCAGCACCGTCTCCCGCGCCTGCGCGCGCAAGGCAATCATGCACCCGGCGGTCACGATCAGCGCCATGCCCGCCACCGCCATTGGGGCCAGAAGCTCGCCCCAAAGCAGCCAAGACCAAAAGGCCGAAGCGGGCAGGATCACATATTCAATCACCGAGGCCCGCCCGGCATCGGTGATCTGATAGGCGCGGATCATCATGCCCACGCCCAGCAAGGACCCCGCCGCCTGCACAAAGGTCCAGAACAGGAAAGGCCAGCTCGGCGTTACCCAACCGCGCAGCAAGAAGCCATCAGGGCCAAGCGGGGCGACCAAAGGCACCACCGTCAGCACCACCATCCCCAAGGCCCCGAAAAGGCCGAGAATGCCGAAGAACCCGGCCACCAAGGTCTCGGCGCTTTCGTTGGGGCACCATTCGCGCGTTGCCACATTGCCAAGCGCATACAAGGCGCCCGCCAGAACCGGCAGCACCGCCGCGACCGAGGCACCGGAAAGCGCCTCTGGCCCCAGCACCAGCAGCACCCCCACAAAGCCGATGAGCACGGCCAAAATCCGCACCGGCCCAATGGCATGGCCATAGGCAAAGCGCGAGATCAGCAGCACAAAGATCGGTGCGGTGAACAGCCCCGCCGCAACGATGGCGACGGGCAAAAAGGCAAGCGCACCGAAATAGATCACCATGGCCAAGCCATGGATCAGGCTCCGCGCCAGCACCGCACGCGGGTTGACAGGGCGCAGCCGCATGCCCAACAGCGGCACCACCAGCCCCAGCAGGGCCAACGCCATGACCGTGCGGGTAAAATGGAACTGCCACAGCCCGTGCTCTTGCGCGATGACCCGCACGTAATTGTCGGTAAAGCCGATCACCAGCGCATAGCCGCAGATCAGCCCGGCGGCGGCAAGGGTGCGGTCCGTGGTCGGCGGCATGCTGCGCTCCTTCTGTCTCGCCATAGGTGAAACGCGTCACCTCGCGGCTGCGCGTCGGAAAGCGACACCCGTGGTCTGTTCCGGGCGATCTGGCCTTTTTCCTCCCGCCAAACGCCCCCCCAAGGGCGGTGTGAAGTGCGGGCGGGTGATTGTGGCCTGTTCAGCCTTCGTCTAGTGTCGACCTCATGACAGGTAAGTCACCGCGCGCCATGACGGCTTTGAAGAAATACACCCGGCTGGAAAGCCGCGGGCTTTGGCGTGATACGCCGAACTCGCAGCGCCGCGAGGTGATTGTGGCCTTCGGAGAGGCGACGCTCGTCCTGTCCGACCCCAAGAGTGAATCCGCCCTCAGTCACTGGTCCTTGCCCGCGATCGAACGGCTGAACCCCGACGAAAGCCCCGCGCTTTTCGCCCCCGGAGAGGAGGCGATCGAAACGCTGGAACTGGACGACCGGGACATGATCGCAGCGCTAGAGACCGTGCGCAGCGCTTTGGCAGGCCAGCGCCCAAAGCCGGGGCGGTTGCGGGGCGTGCTTCTGGGTGGCGGCACGCTTCTGGTGCTGGCCTTGGCCGCGTTCTGGCTGCCCGACGCCTTGATCAAGCATACAGCCTCTGTCCTGCCAGCGGCGACACGTGCAGCCATCGGACAAGCGGCGCTCAATGATGTGCAACGGCTGACCGGATCGGCCTGCGCCAGCCCCTTGGGCAGCTTTGCCCTGACCGCCCTCGGAGACCGGTTGTTCGGCCCGCATCGGGCACAGATCCTCATTCTCCGCGAAGGTCTGAACGGGGCGCGGCATCTGCCGGGCGGCACCATCCTGATCGGACGGCAGATCGTCGAAGAAGAAAGTGGCCCCGAAGTGCTCGCTGGCCTCGCGCTGGTGGAGCGCTTGCGCGCAGAAGCCCGCGACCCCATCCTGCCTGTGCTCGAGCACGCCGGGCTGACCGCCACCTTTCGCCTGCTCACATCGGGCGTGCTGCCGGACTCGGCGGTCGCCGGATATGGGGAAGTGCTGCTACAGGAAACGGGCGCTCCGATCCCCGATGCCGCGGTTCTCGCACGGTTTAGGGCGGCCGGACTCTCCACCACGCCCTATGCCTATGCGATTGATCCCACGGGCGAAACCACCCTTTCGCTTATCGAGGCCGACCCACTTGCCGGCTTGGTGCCCGAACCCTTGATGCCCGATGGCGACTGGGTCAGCCTGCAAGACATCTGCACCACAAGCTGACAGCCCTTCGCAGCGCGCGCCTTGCGGTCGGCCTGTCAGCGGATGAACGCATCCGAAAAGCCTGCGCTTCGGGCGGCGGCAAGCGCAGCCTGCGCCTCGGCGTTCGAGGCAAAGGGGCCTGCCATCACGATCTGCAACGCCTTGCCATTCCGGGCCGCTTCGCCGCGGGCCACCGGCAAACCCAACCGCGACAACGTCGCAAAGGCCCCTTCGGCATTCGCAGGCTCGCCAAATGTGCCGACTTGCACATAGGCGCGCCCACCCTCGCCGACCGGCGCGGCGCTTGGCACGGCCTTGGACGAGGCATGAACCTTGGGAAGGACACGCACCTTGCCCCGCGTGCTCTCCTCATTGGCGACAAGACGCGCCGGCACGTCGCGCGTCCAGATCTGGTCTTGCTGCGCCCAGCCTTCCCGCGTGCCAATGCCCCGGTTGGGGTTCAAGCGATCATCGTCAAACGCTTTCTTGTAGCCTTTGGGCACAACCGGCTGATCGACGGGCGGCATTGCCCGCCGCATGTCCTGACCCGCGCGAAGCCCCGCCGCCGGATCGGGACCGACAAGATAGCCAGACGGCGCCACTGCCGCGCCCCCCTCCACCAAACGCGGTGCACGCGCATGGGCCAGATCGCCATCTCCACGGGTGCACAAGACCACAGAGCCACCATTCTGCAAGCTGAAGCGCTCAGCCACCGGGACATCGCGGTAGCATCCGATCTTGCCGCTTCCGGCCGTCGTCGACACGCGTTGCGCGGGCTGCGTGCGCGGCACTTGCGGCTGCGGCCGGGCGACAGCCACGGGCGGCGGCACGTAAGAGGGTGGGGCCACGCGCGACGGCGTCTGTATGGCCCGAATGCGCGGTGCCGTGGTCGTGCTGGCCACCGTATCGAGCGGAGGCCGCTCCGCCGGCACCGCCCGTGGCTCTGGCGCGCGCGCCACCGGGGCAGGTTCCGCACGCGGCGGATCAACGATCACAACCTGATTGTTCCCGAATGTCGGAGGATAACCGCAAAGGGGGGCCCGGCTGGCGTTCACACGCGGCACCCAGTTCACACGCCCACCAAACCCCGCGCGCAGAAACACACAGCCACGGCTGTCAACATATTGCTGACCGGTAAAAGAGGCTGGCGGCAGTTCCCGCGGCGCCCCAAAGTCATTGGTCGTCTGTGCACTGGCGATATTCAAACCAGCCAGAACCGCAAGCACTGCGGCCCCCGAAAGCAATTTCAACACCATGACTACCCCCGAGTAGCGTGTGAGGGATACTGGATTACTCTTGCTGCTGAGTAAAGAGCTTGAGCCGCTATTTTGTGCCGAACATCCGGTCTCCCGCATCCCCTAGACCCGGCACGATATAGCCGTGATCGTCCAGATGGCTGTCCAGCGACGCGGTGACGATGGGAACATCCGGATGCGCTTCCTGCATACGCTTGACACCTTCGGGCGCGGCCAGAAGACACAGGAAACGCAGGTTCTTCGCGCCATTGTCTTTCAGCAACTGCACGGCCGCCACCGAGGAATTTCCAGTCGCAAGCATCGGATCCACGACGATGCAGATCCGGTCTTCCAGCTGAGTCGGAACCTTGAAGTAATACTGCACCGGTTGCAGCGTCTCGGGGTCACGATACAATCCCACAAAGCCCACCCGCGCCGCCGGGATCAACTCCAGAATGCCATCCAAAAGCCCGTTGCCAGCCCGCAGGATCGAGATCAGCGCAAGCTTCTTGCCCTCGATCACCGGCGCATCCATCGGCTGCAGCGGCGTTTCGATCCGCTGTGTCGTCATCGGCAGTTCGCGCGTCACTTCATAAGCCAGCAGCAAGGAAATCTCGCGCAAAAGCTGGCGGAACGAAGCGGTCGAAGTGTCTTTTTCCCGCATTAGGCTCAGCTTGTGCTGGACCAGCGGGTGGGTCACGACGGTCAGATGGTCCAGCATACTCAGGCCTCCAGCAGTTTTGCGATGCGTGCGCGTGTATCGACGTCACAGAAAGCGGCGTCAAGCGCGGTGCGGTTGAGCGTGGCAAAAACCCCGTCATCCCAGTCGAAGGCGCGGTTCAGTTCTTCAAATTCACGCGCCATGGTGGTGTGAAAGAACGGCGGATCATCGGTGCTGACCGTCACCTTGACACCCCGCTCATAAAGCTGCGCGATCGGATGACTGCGCCAGTTGGGGTAAACCCCCAAGGCCACGTTCGATCCCGGGCACACCTCCAGCACGATGCCGCGCTCCGCCAGTTCATCGACCAGCGCCAGATCCTCGATGGCGCGCACGCCATGGCCGATGCGTTCGACCCCAAGATCATTGACGGCATCACGCACCGATTGCGGACCGCCCCATTCCCCGGCATGCGCCGTCAACCGCAGCCCGGCCTCACGCGCGCAATCAAAGGACCAGCCAAAATCCTTGGGCGCAAGCATGGCCTCATCCCCGGCAAGGCCAAAGCCCACGATCCAGTCCCCCGCCGTATCCGCCGCACATTGTGCGGTTTCACGCGCTTTTTCCGGGCCGAAATGCCGGATGCAGGTGACAATGCCGCGCAAGGTGATGCCCATGCTGCGCTCGGCCTGATCCGCCGCCTCGCGGATCGCGTGCAGGTATTCGCGCCACGCCCCCACATCGCGCCCGCCGCAGAAATCAGGGCTGAGGAAGGTTTCCGAATAGACCACCCCATTTGCCGCGCTTTCCTCCAGCACCGCCAAGGTGAGACGCGCATAATCCTCGGGCGATTTCAGCGTGCTGGTGGCCGCCTCGTAGACCTTCAGAAAGTCCCAGAAGTCCTTGTATTGATAATGCCCGCGCGCATCGAAGATGCCGCCGATATCCATGTGCTTTTCCTTCGCCAGCCCGCGGATAAAGGCGGGCGGTGCCGCGCCTTCCAGATGAAGGTGCAATTCGACTTTCGGCATCATGGCTTGGGCATCCTTTTGTTCAGCGGGGGGCATAGGGTTCAGGACCGCATCCTGCGGCAAAACCTGCTTTTGCAGGTCACAGAAAGCTTGAACCGGGCGGCCGCGCCGGCACGCCCAGATGCGCCGCCACACTCGCCGCCACATCGGCAAAGGCGCGCAGACCAATGGGCCGCAGCCCAAGTCCAGCGCCAACAACCGGCACGCGCTCCCGCGTGTGTTCGGTGCCGCGAAAGGTCGGATCATTGCCGTGATCGGCGGTAAAAAGGGCCAGATCGCCGGGGCGGAGTGTGGCCAGAAAGCGCGGCAGCGCTGCATCAAAGGCCTCCAGTGCCCGAGCATAGCCCGACACGTCTCGCGGATGCCCGTACAGGCTGTCAAACTCGACAAAGTTGGCAAAGGTCAAGGAACCGGGTTCCGCCTCACTGCCTAAGCGGACGAGATGTTCAAAAAGGTCAGCGTCAGACTTGCCCTTGTGCAGCGTGTTGATGCCGCGCATAGAGAAGATATCGCCGATCTTGCCAACAGCATGCGTCACCCCACCCTGCCCTGACACCCAATCCAACAGCGTGGGTCCCGGAGGCGCAATTGCGTAATCGCGGCGGTTTCCGGTGCGGCGGAAATGGTCGCAAGTGCCGGTAAAGGGCCGCGCGATCACACGGCCCACCTTCATCGCGTGCAACGTGGGTGCCAGATCCTCGCAGAGCTTCAGCAGCCGATCCAACCCAAAAGCCTCTTCATGCGCCGCGATCTGAAACACGGAGTCGGCCGAGGTGTAGCAGATTGGCCAGCCCGTCCTCAGATGCGCTTCACAATGCGCCGCGATGATCGGCACGCCCGACGCGTGGCAATTGCCCAAAATGCCTTGCGTGCCCGCCAGCCTGCACACTTCTGCCACCAGTTCCGGCGGAAAGGCAGGTGTGGCCTTTGGGAAATAGGTCCAGTCCCAAGGCACGGGCACCCCTGCCAGTTCCCAGTGCCCCGAGGGTGTGTCCTTGCCGCGCGAGACCTCGGTCGCCGCGCCCCAAAGCCCCGTGGGCGCGGCGGCCAAGCCCGGAGCGTCAACCCCCGAAGCCAAACGGATGGCCGCGCCAAGGCCCAAGGCATCCAGATGCGGCATCCGCAACGGTCCGCTGCGCCCTTCTTCAGCGCGGCCTTCGGCACAGGCCTGTGCGATGTGGGCCAGCGTATTCGCGCCCGCATCACCGAAATCAGCGGCATCGGGGGCGCCGCCGCAGCCGACGGAGTCCAGCACCACAAGAAAAGCGCGTGCCATCAGGTGATCCTTTTCAGCACAAGCGGGCCTTCATCCAACACGGACGTCCCCACCACATAGGCCGCCTGCACCGCGCGCACCGCGGCATCGGCGGCATCCTCGCTGGCCGCGTGGACCATCGCCAAGGGCACCCCGGCCCCGATCTCTTCGCCCAGACCGATCATGTCCGACAGTCCCACTGCCGGATGGATCCGGTCGCCCTCGCGCAACCGGCCGCCGCCCAGATGCACCACCGCATGGCCTAGGGCCTCCCCGTCGATACGCGCGATGTATCCGTCATCCAGCGCAGGCACCTCGCGCACCACGGGGGCTGCGGGCAACCGGTCGGGCCAGCGTTCCACAAAATCGGCAGGCCCGCCCTGCGCGGCAACCATCCGGCCAAACGCCTCCGCCGCCGCCCCCGACTCAAGCGCCTGCGCGATCCGCCCGGCCCCATCCTCGGCATCTGCCGCCAGCCCGCCAAGCGCCAAGGCCTCACCGCCCAAAGCGCAGGTCAGATCCCACAGCGCCGCATTGACGGAACTGCCCGTCAATGTCTCCATCACCTCAATCACCTCCAACGCATTGCCCGCGGCCGTTGCCAAAGGCTGCGACATGTCGGTGATCAGCGCGGTGGTCATGCAGCCTGCCCCTTGTGCCGTGCTGACAAGAGCGCGGGCCAAGGCTTCGGCCTCTGCTTCGGTTTTCATGAAGGCGCCCGATCCGCATTTCACGTCCAGCACCAACCCCTCCAACCCTGCCGCCAGCTTTTTCGACAGGATCGAGGCGGTGATCAGATCCACGCTTTCGACCGTGCCGCTGACATCGCGGATCGCATAAAGCCGCTTGTCCGCCGGGGCGAGATCGCCACTTGCCGCCACAATGGCGCAATGCACGCGCGTCATCTGCGCGCGGAACTGCTCTTCGCTCAAGCCAGTCCGAAACCCCGGAATCGCCTCCAACTTGTCCAGCGTGCCGCCTGTATGCCCCAAGCCGCGCCCCGAGATCATCGGAACATAGGCTCCGCAGACCGCCAAGGCCGGAGCCAGCAACAGCGACACGCAATCTCCGATCCCGCCGGTCGAATGCTTGTCCAGCACCGGCCCGGGCAGATCCCAGGTCAGCACCCTTCCTGTGTCGCGCATCCCCCGGGTGAGCGCCACCCGCCCCGGCTCGGTCAGCCCCCGCAACAGCACCGCCATGGCAAAGGCCCCCGCCTGTGCATCCGTGACAGCACCCGAGGCAAGGCCAGCGGCGAACCACGTCAGCGCCTCGGCCGAGGGCGTTTTGCCATCGCGCACCTGTGCGATGATGCCTCGCGCATCCATCAGGTGCGGTCCATATGCGCTGCCGTAAAGACGCCGGGCAAAAGCTCGCCCACCGTCAGCGTGCGCTGCGCGCCATCGGTGGTGCACAGGGTTACCTTGACACCTGCATCGGCAAACTCAGCGATCTTTTGCCGGCATCCGCCACAGGGCGGCACCGGCTCGGGGCTGTCGGCAATGACGAAAAGCTCGGCGATGCGCGTGTCGCCCCCTGCAATCATCGCGGCAATCGCCCCGGCTTCGGCACAGGTGCCTTCGGGATAGGCGACGTTTTCGACATTGCACCCAACATAGACCGCGCCCGAGGTGCTGCGCAGCGCTGCCCCCACCAAAAAGCGGGAATAGGGCGCATAGGCCCGCAGACGAACATCGGTGGCAGCTTGCAACAGGGTCATATCAGCCTCGGTTCTTGACCAATTGGTCGGGAATTGTGGGCTTACGGTGCCCAAAGCGCAAGTGTCACTCTAGGGATGTCACTGGATTGCCCGGCAGCGACACCTCCAGCAGTTCCAGATCGGCACTCGGCTCTGCATAGCGTGTGGCCATTCCAGGCGGAATGACAAAGGCATCTCCCGGCGACAGGCGAAAGGGTGCCTTGCCTTCGCCTTCCAGCGTCATCTCGCCCGCCATCACGAAGGTGAACAGGATGTCCCCCGCATGGCGGGTCCAGCGGGCCTCATGGCCATCGGGGCGCAGCACCATGACGCTTGCAACCCCTTTGGTGCCCGCGTGAATGGTGGTGTCCCGCGCGACGAACCCCGGCAAACGACTGGGCGCGAACACGCCGCTTTTGCTTTGGTTGAACACAAAGCGTTGCCCCTGCCATTCCCGGTCGGGGCGCAGATGCGGCGTGGGCAGCACCATCTCATGGTCAATCTCGGTGACATGCTCGGCGGGCACGCCGATCTCGATCACCTCGATCCCGTCGCTTGCCTCCAGCACCCGGTGGCGGATCTCGGGCGGCTGGATAAAGCAATCGCCCGCGTGCAACCGGATCGGGCCGCCCTGATCTTCATAGACCACATCCACCCAGCCCTTGATGCAAAAGATCAGCTGAAAGCCGACGCGGTGGAAATGCACCATATCGGGCACCGGGCCGCCATCGGGAATGCGGATATGGCTGGCGATCACCGCGCCCCCCAACCGGCTGGGCACCAGATCCCGGTAGTGCATCCCTGCCCGCCCGATCACCCATGGCGCCTGATCCGCCAGACGGCGCACCACAAAGGCATGTTCGGTCTGCGGCAGCATCACCGGCGGGTTCAGATCCTCGATCTCGACGCGCGTGCCATTGGGCGCGGTCAGACTGCGCTGCCCCCCGGCAAAGCTGTCCGGGTCTTCAGTCAGGATGCGCAGTGTGCCGGGCGCCTCGGCGGCCCCCTTCTGGATGCGCAAGCGCAGGCCATGGCCCGAAAGCACCGCCACCTCGGGGTCATCCGCCGGATAGATCATGTCCAGCCGCATCCCCAGAACCTTTGTGTAGAAGGGCAGATCGTTCCGCAGCTCTTGCGTGGCAAGCCGGATCTCGGCGCGCGTCTCGGTCATGGATTTCCCCTGAATTTGCCGCCATGCTGGGCTGGGGATGCAAATTTTGCAAGCGGCTGCGGCATTGGTGGCGCTATCACCCGGTTGGCGGATCAAAAAAAATGGTTTAAGGCTAAACCAAATTCGCGGGAGGCAGAAATGGAAGAAGTGCGTCAGGACAATGCCCGTCAGGCAGCGCTGGATTATCATGAATTTCCCAAGCCGGGAAAGCTTGAAATCCGCGCCACAAAGCCGCTTGCCAACGGGCGCGACCTGAGCCGCGCTTACTCTCCGGGCGTGGCCGAAGCCTGCCTCGAGATCAAGGCAGATCCCGCCACCGCCTCACGCTACACCTCACGCGGGAACCTCGTGGCGGTGGTGTCGAATGGCACGGCGGTGCTTGGGCTTGGAAACATTGGCGCCTTGGCCTCGAAACCGGTGATGGAGGGCAAGGCCGTGCTCTTCAAGAAATTCGCCAACATCGACTGTTTCGACATCGAAGTGAACGAGTCAGATCCCGAAAAGCTCGCCGATATCGTCTGCGCTCTGGAGCCGACCTTTGGCGCCATCAATCTGGAAGACATCAAGGCGCCGGATTGTTTCATCGTTGAACGACTTTGCCGTGAACGTATGAACATCCCCGTGTTCCACGACGATCAGCACGGCACCGCCATTGTGGTGGGTGCGGCCGCGACCAATGCGATGATTATTGCGGGCAAAAGCTTTGACCAGATCAAGATCGTCTCCACCGGCGGCGGGGCGGCGGGAATCGCCTGCCTTGAGATGCTGGTCAAACTGGGGGTCCGGCGCGAGAACATATGGCTGTGTGATCTGGAAGGGCTGGTCTACCACGGCCGCACCGCCCAGATGACCCCGCAGAAAGAGGCCTTTGCCCAAGGCACCACGCCCGCCACGCTGGGCGATGTGATCACTGGGGCGGACCTGTTCCTTGGCCTGTCGGGGCCGGGGGTGCTGACGCCAGAGATGGTGGCCCGCATGGCCCCCAACCCGATCATCTTCGCGCTTGCCAACCCGAACCCGGAAATTCAGCCCGACCTTGCCCGGGCGGTGGCCCCCGGTGCGATCATCGCCACAGGGCGGTCTGACTTTCCCAATCAGGTCAACAACGTGCTGTGCTTCCCCTTCATATTCCGGGGCGCGCTGGATGTGGGGGCGACCACGATCAACGACGAGATGAAGATCGCCTGTATCGAAGGCATCGCGGCGCTTGCGCGCGCGACGACCAGCGCCGAGGCCGCGGCGGCCTACAGCGGTGAGAAGCTTTCCTTTGGCGCTGATTACCTGATCCCCAAACCCTTCGACCCCCGCCTGATGGGCGTGGTTGCCAGTGCGGTGGCCAAGGCCGCGATGGAAACCGGGGTGGCGACGCGGCCCTTGGACAATCTCGAGGCCTACAAGACCCGGTTGGACGGATCGGTGTTCAAATCCGCCATGCTGATGCGCCCGGTGTTTGAAGCCGCCCGGCATGCCGAACGGACGATCGTGTTCGCTGAAGGCGAGGATGAGCGGGTTCTGCGCACGGCCAATGCGATGCTCGAGGAAACCACCGACCGGCCCATCCTGATCGGGCGGCCCGAGGTGGTGGAGGCGCGGTGCGAGCGGGCGGGGTTGCCGATCCGTCCGGGCAAGGACTTCCATCTGGTCAACCCCGAGAATGACCCGCGCTACCGCGACTATTGGGGCACCTATGCCGAGTTGATGGCACGGCGCGGGGTGACGCCGGATATTGCGCGGGCGATCATGCGGACCAACACCACCGCGATTGCCGCGGTGATGGTGCACCGGGGCGAGGCGGACAGTCTGATCTGCGGGACCTTCGGGCAGTATCTGTGGCATCTGGGCTATGTCCGGCAGGTGCTGGCGCGCGGCGGGTTGCAGCCGGTGGGGGCGCTGTCGATGATGATCCTCGAGGACGGGCCGCTGTTCATCGCGGACACCCATGTCCATGCAGAGCCCACACCGCAGCAGATCATGCAGACGGTGCTGGGGGCGGCGCGGCATGTGAGGCGCTTCGGGCTGACGCCGAAGGTGGCGCTGTGCACGCAGAGCCAGTTCGGGAACATGGAGAATGAAAAGGCTTTGCGGATGCGGGCGGCGCTGGAGCTTTTGGATCAGCGCGAGCCGGACTTTTCCTATGAGGGCGAGATGAACGTGGACTCGGCGCTGGACCAGTCCTTGCGGGACCGCTTGCTTCCGGGCAGCCGCTTTGAAGGGGCGGCGAATGTGCTGGTCTTTGCCTCGGCCGATGCGGCTTCAGGGGTCAGGAACATCCTGAAAATGAAGGCGGGCGGGCTTGAGGTCGGGCCGATTCTGATGGGGATGGGCAACAAGGCCCATATCGTGACCCCGTCGATCACGGCGCGGGGCTTGCTCAACGTCTCGGCCATCGCGGGGACGCCGGTGGCGCATTACGGATGAGGTATCCCCCTGTGTTACAACAGGGGGAAGTATTTAAAATCAGTGGGTTGACCTAGGGGGATTCAGGATTTCTTAATCCTTTTCCGCGAGGGCCCCTCGGGCTTTTCAGCCCCTTTTCGCTGACCCCTGCGGCGGCACGCGAGACGCGCGGCCATGCGCGAGGAGCGGATGGAAGAGATTCGCTGGGCAAGTTTGCAAACTTTGCCTGCCTTCGCGGTTCTCTTCGCTTTCCTGTGGGCTTTGCAACAATTTGCACGCATTCCCCCCGCGATTCTGCAAATATTCCGTCCCCGCCGCTGCCTGTCAGGCGGTAACAGCGTTGCGTGCGCGCCCAGCGATGCACTAACAGAATCATCATGCGTTGGGAGGAGGCGCAGGTGATGGGATATTCCGACATTTATGCAAAATGGCAGGCCGACCCTGAGGGGTTCTGGATGGATGCGGCGGGCACCATCGACTGGACCCGCAAGCCCAGCCATGCGCTGAACGACTCCCGCGCGCCGCTTTATGAGTGGTTCACCGATGCCAGCGTCAACACCTGCTGGAACGCCGTGGACCGCCATGTGCGCGCCGGTCGCGGCGCGCAAGCCGCCATCATCCATGACAGCCCGGTGACCGGCAGCAAACAGGTCATCACCTATGCTGAATTGCAGGAGCGGGTGGCGCGGCTGGCGGGGGCGCTCAAGGCCAAGGGCGTGACCAAGGGGGACCGCGTGATCCTTTACATGCCGATGGTGCCCGAGGCGCTGGAGGCGATGCTGGCCTGCGCCCGTCTGGGCGCCATCCATTCGGTGGTCTTTGGCGGCTTTGCTGCCGCTGAACTGGCGGTGCGCATCGACGACTGCAAACCCCGCGCCATCATCGCCGCCAGCTGCGGCGTCGAGCCTGCGCGCGTGGTGCATTACAAACCGCTGCTGGACGGGGCCATCGAGATGGCCACCCACAAGCCAGAGTTCTGTGTGATCTTGCAGCGCGCGCAAGAACCGGCCCAGCTGGTTGCGGGGCGCGATCTGGCATGGGACCGTTTTGTCGAGGGGGCAGAGCCTGCCGATTGCGTGCCGGTCGAGGGCAATCACCCCGCCTATATCCTGTATACCAGCGGCACCACCGGCGCCCCAAAGGGTGTGGTGCGCCCCACGGCAGGCCATCTGGTGGCGCTAAACTGGACGATGCGCGCCATTTACAATTGCGGCGTGGGCGATGTGTTCTGGGCGGCGTCTGACGTGGGTTGGGTCGTCGGGCACAGCTACATCTGCTATGCGCCGCTGATCGCAGGCTGCACGACGATTGTTTTTGAAGGCAAGCCGGTGGGCACGCCGGATGCGGGCACGTTCTGGCGGGTGATCGCCGAGCATCAGGTGAAGACCTTTTTCACCGCGCCGACCGCGCTGCGCGCCATCAAGCGCGACGATCCCGAAGGGCTGCTGGTGAAGGATTATGACACCTCTGGCTTGCAGGCCTTGTTTCTGGCCGGAGAGCGCGCCGACCCCGACACCGTGGACTGGGCCGGACGGCATCTGAAGGTGCCCGTGATCGACCATTGGTGGCAGACCGAAACCGGCTATGCCATCGCCGCCAATCCGCTGGGGCTGGGGCTGTTGCCGATCAAGGTGGGGAGCCCTTCGGTGCCGATGCCCGGCTTTGATGTGCGGGTGCTGGACGAAGGCGGGCATGAGGTATCACCCGGCACCTTGGGCGCGATTGCGATCAAGCTACCCCTGCCGCCCGGCACCCTGCCCACGCTGTGGAATGCGGAAGAGCGCTTCGTGAAATCCTATCTGGCGCATTTCCCCGGCTATTATGAAACCGGCGATGCGGGCTATGTGGATCAGGACGGCTATCTGTATATCATGGCGCGCACCGATGATGTGATCAATGTCGCGGGCCACCGGCTGAGCACGGGCGCGATGGAAGAAGTGCTGGCCGCGCATCGGGATGTGGCGGAATGCGCGGTGATCGGGGTGGCGGATGCGCTCAAGGGACAATCGCCGCTGGGATTTCTGTGCCTGAACAAGGGCGTGGCGCGGGCGCACGCAGAGGTTGTTTCAGAATGCGTGCAATTGATGCGCGACAAGATCGGCCCGGTGGCCGATTTCAAGCGCGCGGTGGTGGTGGAGCGCCTGCCAAAGACTCGATCGGGAAAGATCTTGCGGGCCACCATGGTGAACATCGCCGATGGCAGACCGTGGAAGATGCCTGCGACGATTGATGATCCGGCCATTCTGGACGAGATCACCACAGCCTTGCAAAGCCTTGGGCTGGCCAAAGGGTGATCTTGGCACAGGAATGCCACAGGAAAGCCATTGGACAGCCGCGTGCGATGCAGTAAACTCGCGCCATGGTTGACACGCTCGCTGCCCTTCCCCCCGACATGACGCCGCACCTTCGGGTGCTGCGCGCCTCTTTGACCCGCATGGCGGCAACGTCTCTGCCCGGCCCTGCGCGCGTCGCCTTGGCCGAGGCGCAGGTGGCGCTTGCCGCGCTGGAGGGCGCGCAAGGGGCGGTGGTGGACCGACGGGTGTTTGATGCCCTGATGGAACTGGCTGGGCCGGATCTGGCGCCGGATCTGGTGACGCAGATGGCGGCGGATTTGCGGATGGTGCAGATGACGCTGGCGCGCAGCCTTGCCGGACCGGACTGGAACAAGGTGCGCGGCCAGACGCATATCCTGATGGCGCTGGCCGGGTCGGCGGGCGCGCATCGGCTTGAACAGGGTGCGCGGGCCTTGAATCTGGCGGCGCATGCTGCCGATGACACGCGGGCGCAGAAGCTGACGCCAGAGATTCTGGCAGGGTTGGAGCAGTTGATCCGCTTTGTCGATGCGGCGGGGGCCACCGTCGGGGCCCGCCCATGAGCGCGGGCGACAGGTCGACCGCCTCTGGCGCTGTGGCGCCGGGGGGCGTGCGGCCGGTGCTTTTGATCGAGGACACGCCCTCCTTGCAGATGGTCTATCGGTCGGTGCTGCAAACGGCAGGGCATGTGGTGCGGGCGGCGTCCACCGCCGCCGAAGGCATGCGCGCCTTTCAGGACAGCGGCGCGGTGACGGTGTTGCTGGATCTGATGCTGCCCGACCGCGACGGGCTGGCCTTGATGCGCGAGATGCTGGTGCTGCGGCCCGAGACGCGGGTGATCGTGATCACCGCCAATGCCAGCATCAATCGCGCCGTCGAGGCGATGCGGGCCGGCGCGCATGATTTTCTGGTGAAGCCGTTTGACGAAGGGCGGTTTCTGGGGGCGGTTGCCAATGCGGCGGGCGCGGTGCCCGTGCCGCCCAAGGCCCTGCGCAAGGCGGCGGTGCCCGAGCCGGAAGCGATGGGCGAGGTGTTCATCGGGTCTTCGGCGCCGATGCGGGAGGTGCAGGACACCATCCGGTCGGTCGCAGGGTCGATGGCGACGGTGTTCATCACCGGCGAAAGCGGGACCGGCAAGGAGCTGTGCGCTTTGGCGGTGCATGCGGGCAGCCCGCGGGCGAGCGGTCCGTTCATCGCGCTGAACTGCGGGGCGATTCCGCAGGATCTGCTGGAGTCCGAGGTGTTCGGCCATATGAAGGGCAGTTTCACGGGGGCGATTTCCGACAAGCCGGGGGCGGCGGCGGCGGCGGATGGCGGGACGCTGTTTCTGGACGAGATCTGCGAGATGGCGCCGGCCTTGCAAACCAAGCTGCTCCGGTTCTTGCAAACCTCGACGGTGCAGCCTGTGGGGGCGGTGCGGCCGCGCAAGGTGAATGTGCGGATCGTGTGCGCCACCAACCGCGACCCGTTCGAGGCGGTGCGGCGCGGCGAGTTCCGCGAGGATCTGTATTACCGGCTGTTCGTGGTGCCGATCCACATGCCGCCCTTGCGCGACCGGGGGAGGGACGTGGTGGAGATCGCGGAAGCCGCGCTGGAGCGGTTCGCCCGTGAAGAAGGGCGGCGCTTCGAGGGTTTTGCGCCCGAGGTGCTGGATCTGTTCTGCCGCCTGCCTTGGCCCGGGAATGTGCGGCAGGTGCTGAATGTGGTGCGCAACATCGTGGTGCTGCATCCGGGGGGCCGGGTGACGCTGGAGATGCTGCCCGCGTCTTTGCAGCCGATGACGGCAGAGGCCCCCTTTGCGCCCGCCCCCGCCCCGGCGGCGGACCCGCTAGGGGGGCTCATCGGGCGCAGCATGGCCGAGATCGAGCGCATCGTGATTGAAGAGACCATCGCGCGCAACGAAGGCTCGGTGCCGCGCGCGGCGCGGGTGCTGGAACTGTCGCCGTCGACGATCTATCGCAAGCTGGAAAGCTGGGGCGTGAAGGTTTAACCGATCAGGCGAATTGTTCGACCAGCAGGCGTTCTTCCAGCCCGTGGCCGGGGTCGAAGAGGATGCGGTGGCTGATCGCGGCTTCGGACCAGATCTCGACCGAGGCCACGTCGCGGACCGAGCGGCCATCGGCATCGGCCATCACCGGGCGCTTGGCGGCGTCGCGCACCTCGAACCGGACAAGGGCGGTTTTCGGCAGCAAGGCGCCACGCCAGCGGCGGGGGCGGAAGGCCGCGACCGCCGTGAGCGCCAGCACGTCCGAGCCGATGGGCAGGATCGGGCCATGCGCCGAGTAGTTATAGGCGGTGGAGCCCGCCGGGGTGCACAAGAGCGCCCCGTCGCAGACCAGTTCGTCCAGCCGCAGCTTGCCATCGACAAGGATGGCCAGTTTGGCCGCCTGCGGGCCTGCGCGCAGCAAGGACACCTCATTGATCGCCAGCGCCTCGACCACACGGCCCTGCACGGTGGTCGCGCGCATGTGCAGCGGGTTGATCACGGTTTCCTCGGCCTGCGCCACCCGATCGGGCAGGCCTTCGGGATCATAGCCGTTCATGAGAAAGCCGACGGTGCCGCGATTCATGCCATAGACCGGCAGCCCGGCACTTTGGGTGTCGTGCAGAGTTTGCAGCATGAAGCCATCGCCCCCCAGCGCCACCACGACCTCGGCCCGCCCCAGAGGGGTTTGCCCGTGCCGCGCGGTCAGCTCGGCAAGCGCGGCCTGCGCGGTGGGGGCAGAGCTGGCACGAAAGGCGATCTTTGATATGGGCAAGGCAGTTCTCCCTTGGGCCCAGTCTTGACGGGCTGCGCGCGGGAACTCAAGCCTTTGCAGACACGCATGGGGGCGTACGGCGCGGTTGCCATGGTCTGCTGCGGGTGACGCAAGGGCAGCGGCAGCCGCCAAATTTCGCCCCGATCCGGGGATGCGTCGTTTTCCTCCCTTTCCCGACAGCGGGGCTTGGTCTAAATGGGCGCTATCCCGACCCCCGGATCAGGCAGGAGACGCCCATGAACGCCCCGCACCGTGACAACGGCTTTTTCACCGAAACCCTTGCTTCGCGCGACCCCGAGCTGTTTGGCTCGATCACCGAAGAGCTGGGCCGTCAGCGCCATGAGATCGAGCTGATCGCTTCGGAAAACATCGTGAGCCGCGCCGTGATGGAAGCGCAGGGTTCGGTGATGACGAACAAATATGCCGAAGGCTATCCGGGCAAGCGCTATTACGGCGGCTGCCAGTTTGTCGATGTGGCCGAAAACCTTGCCATCGCACGCGCCTGCAAGCTGTTTGGCTGTGACTTTGCCAATGTGCAGCCCAATTCGGGCAGCCAAGCCAACCAAGGGGTGTTTCAGGCGCTGTTGCAGCCGGGCGACACGATTCTGGGCATGTCGCTGGACGCAGGCGGCCACCTGACCCATGGCGCGGCCCCGAACCAGTCGGGGAAGTGGTTCAAGGCCGTGCAATACGGCGTGCGCAAGCAGGACCTGCTGCTGGATTATGACCAAGTGGCGGCACTGGCGGCCGAGCACAAACCGAAAATGATCATCGCCGGGGGCTCGGCCATCCCGCGCGTGATCGATTTTGCCCGCATGCGCGAGATTGCGGATTCGGTGGGGGCCTATCTGCTGGTGGACATGGCGCATTTCGCCGGGCTGGTGGCGGCGGGGCTGTATCCATCGCCCTTCCCGCATGCGCATGTGGCCACCACCACCACGCACAAAACCCTGCGCGGGCCGCGCGGCGGCATGATCCTGACCAATGACGAGGCGCTGTCGAAGAAGATCAACTCGGCGATTTTCCCCGGCATTCAGGGCGGGCCCCTGATGCATGTGATCGCGGCCAAGGCCGTGGCCTTTGGCGAAGCGCTGCGCCCCGAGTTCAAGACCTATCAGGCGCAGGTGATCAAGAACGCACAGGCGCTGGCGGATCAGCTGATGAAAGGCGGCCTTGATATCGTGACCGGGGGGACGGACAGCCACTTGATGCTGGTCGACCTACGGCCCAAGGGCGTGAAGGGGAATGCGACCGAAAAGGCCTTGGGCCGGGCGCATATCACCTGCAACAAGAACGGCATCCCGTTCGACACCGAAAAGCCGACGATCACCAGCGGTGTGCGTCTGGGCACGCCCGCAGGCACCACGCGCGGTTTTGGCGAGGCCGAGTTCCGTCAGATCGGGATCTGGATCACCGAAGTGGTGGACGGCTTGGCCGCCCATGGTGAAGAGGGCAATGCCGAGGTCGAGGCCAAGGTGCGCGCCGAAGTTGAGGCGCTGTGCAAGCAGTTCCCGATCTATCCTGACCTGTAAGGCCGAGCGGGCGTAAGCCCGGGGGGGCGCATCGCCCCCTTTTCGGTCCCTCTTCGCGCTGCGCTTTGCGAAGAGGGGCCGACGCGCGCCTCAGATCCGGCCTTGCAGCTTGTAGACCAGAAGCACGATGCCACCCACCATCAGGAATCCGAGGGTGACGGTGGCCGCCACCCGCACCAGCGCGTGCAACAGCGGCGAGCCGCCTTGCCGCGCGGACAGGTGGCGCAGGCAGGTGTCATAACAGGTGGCGACGCGGGCCTGATCAATCTGCGCCAAAAGCTTGGGGTTCTGCGCCTTTTGCGCCATATCGGCCAGTTCTTGCGCCTGCAAGCGGACCCGGCGGGGCAGCAAGCGGCCGCCTCGGCGCAATTTCTGCGAGAGTCCCTTGCCGCGAATATGCAGGCGCTCTTCCATCAGCCCGGCAATCCGGTCGGCCATCTGCTGAATTGTGACTGCGCTCATGCCCGTGCACCCTTTTTGGGGCGACACTAGGCCGGGCGGCGCCAATGCTCAACTGCTCTGGCACGGCGGGCAAACTGGCGGTAAAGAGGTGGCATGCTTGCCACGATCCACCACCCCGCCGCCACGCCCACCGATGCCTTGCCGCTGGTCATTGCCCATGGGCTTTATGGCAGTGGGCGCAATTGGGGGGTGATTGCCCGGCGCTTGGCGGATCAGCGCGATGTGGTGGCGGTGGATATGCGCAACCATGGCGAAAGCCCGCGTGCAGCGGCTCAGGGCTATCCCGAGATGGCGGCGGATCTGGCCGAGGTGATCGACAGCCTTGGTGGCCGGGTGGATCTTTTGGGCCATTCGATGGGCGGCAAGGCAGCGATGCAGCTTGCGCTGACGGCAGGGGACCGCATCCGGCGGCTGGTGGTGGCGGATATCGCACCAGTGGCCTATGGCCACGACCAATCGCACCATGCGCGCGCGATGCGCGGGCTGGATCTGGCGGGGGTCACGTCGCGGGGCGAGGCCGATCGGCGGCTGGCCGCCGTGGTCGAGGACGCGAGCCTGCGGGCGTTTTTCCTGCAATCCTTGGACCTCAAGGCCGAAGGCGGGCCGCGCTGGCGGTTGAATCTGGATGTGCTGGAGGCCGAGATGCCCAAAATCGTGGGCTGGCCGGGCACGCAAGGCGTGTTCGAAGGGCCTGCGCTGTTCCTGACGGGTGCGGACAGCGCCTATGTCAAACCCGAGCACCGCGACACGATCCGCACGCTGTTTCCGGCGGCGCGTTTTGCCAAGATTCCCGGCACCGGGCATTGGCTGCATGCGGAAAAGCCGCGCGCGTTCGAGGAAACCGTGCGGGTGTTCCTGACCGCGTGAGGTGGCGGCCGCGAGGCGCTTGGCGGCGTGTTTGCGCAGACCGATCAAATGCCACGACGGGACGGGAACTGCCGATGGGCTGCGGTGTTGTTGGGGGGGCGCCGCCACCACGCGGTGCTTGTGCCGCAGGGCCGCGCGTGGTCTGATCCCAGCTTTCAAGGATGATTGCCCCATGAAACTTTTCCAGTGCCAATGCTGCGGCCAGATCCTGCATTTCGAAAACACGGTCTGCCTGAACTGCGGCAGCACCCTTGGCTATCTGCCCGAAGCCGACCGCATGATCGCGGTGGCCCCCGAGGGCGCGGTCTGGCGGGCCTTGCCCGACAGCGCGGGGGCCGGCGGCGGGGATGATCCCGGCACCTTGCGCTTTTGCCGCAACTGGGAGCGCAGCGCCTGCAACTGGATGCTGCCTTGCGCCCCGGAGGACGCGGGCGCCGAGGCGGGCTATTGCCTCGCCTGCCAGCACAACCGCACGGTGCCCGACCTGTCCACCCCCGAGCATCTGGCGCTGTGGACCAAGATCGAGGCGGCCAAGCGGCGGCTGGTCTATTCCCTCTTGCGGCTGGAGTTGCCGCGCCCGCTGCCCGACACCGGGCATCCGCAGCCGTTGGTGTTTGACTTTCTGGCCGACGCGCCCGGCAGCGCCGATCCGGTGATGACGGGCCACGCCGATGGTGTGGTGACCATCGCGCTGATCGAGGCGGATGATGCAGCGCGCGAAGAGCGGCGCAGCCAGATGGGCGAGGCCTATCGCACCCTGTTGGGGCATTTCCGCCATGAGGTGGGGCATTATTACTGGGACATTCTGGTGCGCGACAACCCGGCCGCGCTGGATGCCTGCCGCGCGCTGTTTGGCGATGAGCGCGCCGATTATGGCGAAGCGTTGCAGCGCCATTACGCGCAGGGCGCGCCGGACGGCTGGGAGGCGCGCTTTGTGTCGGCCTATGCCACCATGCACCCATGGGAAGACTGGGCCGAGACTTGGGCGCATTACCTGCATATGGTTGACACGCTGGAGACCGCGGCCACGCTGGGCCTGCGGGTGAATGCCGGGGCCGATCTGGCGGCACAGGTTCGGTTCGACCCTTATGCGCATGGTGCGGCCGAGGCGTTGATCACGCCTTGGGTGCCGCTGACACTGGCGCTGAACAGCCTGAACCGCTCGATGGGCCTTGCGGACCTTTACCCGTTTTCCTTGCCTGCCGAGGTTCGGGAAAAGCTGGGCTTTGTGCATGATCTGGTGCATGGGCGGATCGGCGCGGCGGAACCAAACGGCGCTTTGGCCGTTTGCCCGGGCGGCATGGCGCCGACAGGAGTGTGGCCCCATGCGGGAACCGATTTGTGTGCTGGCGAATGCGGGCTCGGGGCAGAAGGCGGCGGTGCGCATTCACGAGCTGATCGCACCGCTGCGGGCGGCGGGATTGCGCCATGAGGTGCGGTTGATCCGCAACGGCGCGCTGATCGCCGCCGAGGCCCAGAAGGCGCGGGCCGAAGGCTTTGCCACTGTGATTGCCGCCGGGGGCGATGGCACCATTTGTGCGGTGGCCACAGAACTGGCGGGATCGGGCATTGCCTTGGGCATCCTGCCGCTGGGCACCTTCAACTTCTTCGGACGCAGTCTGGGTTTGGAGAATGATGCCGAAGCCGCGATGGCGCAGTTGCTGGACGGACAAGAGACGCAGGTGGCGGCGGGCGAAGTGAACGGCAAACTGTTCCTGAACAACGCCAGTCTGGGCCTGTATCCCGCCTTGCTGGAGCGGCGCGAGGCCGCCTATGCCAAATGGGGGCGATCCCGGATTGCCGCCTATTGGTCGGGTCTGCGGGTGCTGGTGACCTATAACCGTCCCAGCCGGATGACCTTGGTGGTGGATGGGGTCGAGCAGGTGCGTCACTCTCCGATGGTCTTCATCGCGCAGAATGCCTATCAGCTGGAAGAATACGGAATGCAGGAAGGGGTGGACCTGATCCGGGCCGGAAAGCTTGCCGTGTATATCGCGCCGCCCTTGCGGCGCTGGCAATTGCTGGGCTTCGCGCTGAAGATGGCCACCCGGATGGCACGGCCCTATCACGATTTCACCCTGCTGGGCGCGAGCACGGTGGAAATCAGAACGCGCGCCCGCCGCCGGACCATCGCGCGCGACGGGGAGCGTGAGAAGATGCGCTCGCCCTTTGCCTTTCGCTACTTGCCCGATGTGCTGACGGTCATCGTGCCAAAGGCCGTGTAGGATGGCGCGGCTGCTGCATCTGTCGGATCTGCACTTCGGCACCGAGCGCCCCGGTCTGGTGGCGCCGCTGATCGCGCTGGCGCATCGGTTGCGGCCGGATGTGGTGGTCATCTCGGGGGATCTGACCCAGCGTGCGCGGCCCGAGCAATGGGCTGCGGCAGCGGATCTGATCGCGGCCTTGCCGGGGCCGGTCCTTTGTGTGCCGGGCAATCATGATGTGCCGCTGCACAACCCGGTGGCGCGGCTGTTGTGGCCATGGCGCGGCTATCGCGCAGCCGTTGGGCAGAATCTGGAGCCGGTGCTGGAGGTGGGCGATCTGCTGGTGGTGGGGGTCAACACCACAGATCCTTTCGCGTGGCAGCGCGGCGTGCTGCGCACATCATCGCTGGCACGGGTGGCCGAGGCGTTTGGTCGGGCGCGGCCCGGGCAATTGCGGGTGGTGGCCTTGCACCATCCACTGACCACACCGCGCGCGACTGGCAAGACGCCGATGAAAGGCGCCGAAGCCGGAACCGAAGCCTTGGCGCGCGCCGGGGCGGATGTGGTGCTGAGCGGGCACCTGCACCTGTGGGCGGCAGCCCCTTTCGCGCTGCATGCGGGTGCGCGGGCGATGCTTTGTGTGCAGGCAGGCACCACCTTGTCGAGCCGGTTGCGCGGGGAAGACAACGATCTGAACGTGGTGGAGTGTGAAGATGGGCTGGTCACGGTGACCCGCTGGCGCACGCAAGGCGATGCGCTGGACTATGTGCCGGACAGTGTGACCCGTTATCAGCAGGACAATGCGGAGGCGGGCTGGCTTGGCCTGAGCTGACCGCCGTGGTCAGACGGCCCTGCCCCGCAGATGGCTTTCGACAAAGGCCACGATCTCGGCGGCGGGACGTGCACCGGCAAGACGGGCGATTTCGCGCCCGCGGTGATAGAGGATCAGCGCCGGAATGCCACGGATGCCCGCGCGTTGCGAGACGGCGGGGTGATCTTCGGTGTTGAGCTTGGCAAGGCGCGCGCGCGGCGCCAGCATCTTGGCCGCCTTGGCGAATTCGGGGGCCATCATCCGGCACGGTCCGCACCATGGCGCCCAGTAATCGACCAGCAAGGGCAGGTCATCGCTGCGGGTGGCTTTGTCATGGCCCGCCGTATCCAGTTCCAGCACCTTGTCGGCCACCAGCACCTCACCACAGCTGCCGCATTTGGGCCGGTCGCCCGCGCGGGTGGCCGGGATGCGGTTGATCTGACCGCAGGTGGTGCAGGTGAGCTTGAGGCTGGTTTGGGTGGAGGCGGTCATGGCGGGCCTGATATTCGGGTGTTTGAATGTATCTGGCATCGGGCGGATGGCGCTGCAAGAGGGGGCGCGAAAGATTGCGCCGGAATGAAAGGGGCCGGAGCAGTGCCCCGGCCCCCTTGAACATGCTCTGACCAGCGGGGCTTACTCCGCCGCCTCGGCATAGCTTTCGACCGGCGGGCAAGTGCAGATCAGGTTGCGGTCGCCATAGACGTTGTCGACGCGGCCCACCGGCGGCCAGTATTTGTCCACCCGGAAGGCGCCGGGCGGGAAGCAGCCCGCTTCGCGCGTGTATTTGCGGTCCCACTCGGCCACAAGATCGTTGACGGTGTGGGGCGCGTGGCGCAGGGGGCTGTCAGAGGCCGCGATCTCGCCCTGTTCCACCGCGCGGATTTCGTCGCGGATCGCCAGAAGCGCGGTGATGAAGCGGTCGATCTCGGCCTTGGTTTCGGACTCGGTCGGCTCCACCATCAACGTGCCCGACACCGGCCAGCTCATGGTGGGGGCGTGGAAACCGTTGTCGATCAGGCGCTTGGCGATGTCATCCACGGTGACGCCCACCTCGGCAAAGGGGCGGGTGTCAAGGATGCATTCATGGGCGACGCGGCCCTTGTTGCCCATAAAGAGGATCGGGTAGCTGCCCGCCAGCCGGGCCGCGATGTAATTGGCGTTCAGGATCGCCACGCGGGTGGCTTGCGTCAGCCCCTCGCCCCCCATCATCAGGCAATAGGCCCAAGAGATGAGCAAGATCGAAGCCGAGCCATAGGGGGCGGCCGAAACCGGGCCTTCGCCCCCGCCAAGCTCGGTATGCCCCGGCAGGTAAGGCGCCAGATGCGCGCCGACGCCGATGGGGCCCATGCCCGGGCCGCCACCGCCATGCGGGATGGCAAAGGTCTTGTGCAGGTTCAGGTGGCTGACATCGCCGCCGATCTGCCCCGGTTTCACCAGCCCGACCAGCGCGTTCATGTTGGCGCCGTCGATATAGACCTGACCGCCGTGGTCATGGGTGATCTTGCACACCTCGCGCACGGTTTCTTCAAAGACGCCATGCGTGGAGGGATAGGTGATCATGCAGGCGGCGAGACGGTCGCCCGCGGCAATCGCCTTGGCGCGGAAGTCTTCGACGTCGATATCGCCATTGGGGGCGGTTTTCACCACCACCACCTGCATCCCCACCATCTGGGCGCTGGCCGGGTTGGTGCCATGCGCCGAGGTCGGGATCAGGCAGATGGTGCGCTGCGCATCGCCGCGCGCGCGGTGATAGGCCTGAATGGTGAGAAGCCCCGCATATTCGCCTTGCGCGCCCGAATTGGGCTGCATCGACATCGCGTCATAGCCGGTGATCTCGCAGAGTTTGGCGGCCAGATCGTCGATCGCCTCTTTATACCCCAGCGCCTGATCGGCAGGGGCAAAGGGGTGCAGCGCACCGAACTCGGGCCAGGTGATCGGCATCATCTCGGCGGCGGCGTTCAGCTTCATGGTGCAGGACCCCAGCGGGATCATGGCGCGGTCCAGCGCGAGGTCACGGTCCGACAGGCGGCGCATGTAGCGCATCATCTCGGATTCGGCCCGGTTCATGTGAAAGACCGGGTGGGTCAGATAGTCGGACTGGCGCGCCATCGCTTCGGGAAAGCCCAGTTGCGCGCGGTGGGGCGGCACGCCTTCGATGCCAAAGGCGCGCAGGATGCGGACCAGCACGCGTTCATCGGTGGTTTCATCCAGCGCGATGCCGACGCGGTCGGTGCCGATCTTGCGGAAGTTCAGCCCTTCGTGCCGGGCGGCGGCAAGGATGCCCGCCTGCCCCACGCCCACCTCGACCGTCAGCGTATCAAAGAACGCGGCGGGCGAGACCTTGGCCCCGGCGGCTTTCAGCGCGCGGGCCAGACGGTTGGTCAGGAAATGCACGCGTTCGGCAATTGCCCGCAGGCCGAGGGGGCCGTGGAACACCGCATACATCGAGGCCATCACCGCCAGAAGCGCCTGCGCGGTGCAGACGTTGGAGGTGGCTTTCTCGCGCCGGATGTGCTGTTCGCGGGTTTGCAGCGACAGCCGGTAGGCCTTGTTCCCGCGCGAGTCGATGGAGACGCCGACGATGCGCCCCGGCATCGAACGTTTCAGATCATCGCGGCAGGACATGAAGGCGGCGTGCGGGCCGCCATAGCCCATCGGCACGCCAAAGCGCTGTGCCGAGCCGACGGCGATATCGGCCCCCATCGCGCCCGGTTCTTTCAACATGCACAGCGCCAGAAGATCGGTCGCCACAATGGCCAGCGCCTTGGCGGCGTGCAAGGCGGCGATCTGATCGGTGAAATCGGTCACATGACCATAGGTGCCGGGATATTGGAAAATCGCGGCGAACACCGCCGAGGCGTCCATCTTGGCCGGATCGCCGATGATGACCTCGATCCCCAAGGGGGCTGCGCGGGTCTGGATCACGCCGATGGTTTGCGGGTGGCAGTTGCGGTCGACGAAAAAGCCGCGCGCCTTGGATTTGGCGCTGCGTTCTGCCATGGTCATGGCCTCGGCGGCGGCGGTGGCTTCGTCCAGAAGCGAGGCATTGGCGACCGGCAGCCCGGTCAGATCGGCCACCATGGTCTGATAGTTCAGCAAGGCCTCCAGCCGGCCTTGGGCAATCTCGGGCTGATAGGGGGTATAGGCGGTATACCACGCAGGGTTTTCCAGAATGTTGCGCTGGATGGCAGGCGGGGTGACGGTGCCATAATAGCCCTGCCCGATCAGGCTGGTCATCACCCGGTTGCGCTGGCCCACGGCGCGCATCTTGTCCAGCAGCTCATGCTCGGCCAAGGGGGCCCAGGACAGCGGCGTGTTCTGCCGGATCGAGGCGGGCACGGTTTCATCGATCAGCGCGTCCAGCGAGGGCACGCCGATCACCTTGAGCATCGCCTCCATCTCGGCCGGGGAGGGGCCGATGTGGCGACGGTTGGCGAAATCATAGGCGTTATAGGCGACGGGTGTGTAGGTCATGGCTTGCCTGCGAATATCAGCGCTCGGGCGGGCGCGGAACTGCGCCCACCGCCTGTTGTCAAACCGGGTCAGATGCAGCCGATCGGATCGGCCTTGGCCGATGCAATCCGCCTTAGCCGATGAAGTCGGCGTATTCGTCTTCGTCCATGTAATCGTCCAGCGCGGCCAGATCGTCGATCTTCATCTTGAAGAACCATGCCTCGCCGGTCGGATCTTCGTTCACCAGCGCGGGCTTGTCGACCAGCTTGGTGTTGACCTCGACGATCTCACCATCCAGCGGGGCCAGAATGTCCGACGCCGCCTTCACGCTTTCGATGACACAAACCTCATCGCCTTCGGCCACCATGGTTTCGGTTTCCGGCAATTCCACGAACACCACATCGCCCAGCTGGGTGGCCGCATGTTCGGTGATGCCGACGACGACCAGATCGCCCTCGACGCGCATCCATTCGTGTTCCTTGGTGTATTTCATCGCTTTGCCTCAGCGTTTGTAGGTGGTGAGTTGGAAAGGAAGCGGGGTGACGGTCACGGCCATGCGCTTGCCGCGCACTTCGCCTTCGAGCGCGGTGCCGGGGGCGGCATGGCTGGCAGCGACATAGCCCATGGCGATGGGGGCCTGCACCGAAGGGCCAAAGCCGCCCGAGGTGACCTCGCCCAGCGGGGTGCCATCGGGGGAAAACAGGGCCGTGCCTTCGCGCATGGGCGCGCGGGTCTGCGGGGCAAGGCCAACGCGCAGACGCTCCGGCCCTTCGGCGAGTTCGCGCAAGATGCGCTCGGCCCCCGGAAAGCCGCCCGCGCGGGCGCCGCCCGTGCGGCGGGCCTTCTGGATGGCCCAGGTCAGCCCGGCCTCCACCGGGCTGGTGCCGGTGTCGATGTCATGGCCGTAAAGGCACAGACCCGCCTCCAGCCGCAGACTGTCGCGCGCGCCAAGGCCAATCGGCATGACCCCCGGCGTCGCCAAGAGCGTGCGGGCAAGGCCTTCGGCCCCGCCTTCGGGCACCGAGATCTCAAACCCATCCTCGCCCGTATAGCCCGAGCGGCTGACCCACATCGGGCCAAACAGCGTGTCGAACACGCGCACATCCATAAAGCGCATCTCGGCCACCCCCGGTACCCAAGCCGACAGCGCTGCCTCGGCGCCCGGGCCTTGCAGTGCCAGCAGCGCGCGGTCGGTGAGGTGCTCCACCTCGGCCACCTCCGCAAGATGCGCCTGCATATGGGCCACGTCCGCCGCCTTGCAGGCGGCATTGACCACCACGAACAGGTGATCGCCGGGGTTGGCAAACATCAGGTCATCCAGAATGCCGCCCTGTTCATTGGTGAACAGGCCATAGCGCTGGCGGCCTTCGGGCAGGCCCGCCACATCCACCGGCATCAGCGCTTCAAACCCCGCGACCAGCGCCGCCATGTCGCCTTTCGGGCGCAGGATCACCTGCCCCATATGCGACACATCGAACAGCCCGGCTTGGGCGCGGGTGTGCAGATGTTCGGTCATCACCCCGGCAGGGTATTGCACGGGCATTTCATAGCCCGCAAAAGGCACCATCTTGCCACCCAGCGCGACGTGCAGATCGTGCAAGGCCAGCCGTTTCAGGCCTTCAGTCGTGTGGTCGGTCATCCCGCCCCCTCTGTTCCGCCGGCAAACAGACTCCGGCACCGTTCGGACAGACTCATCCCTGCCCTGCGATGCCCCCTCTGTCCTTGCCCTGCCTTGCGGCCTGCGGGCGCCTGAGATCGTTATCCCTTCGGCGGGCCGGTGAAGGCCACTCTCCAGAGTTCCGGTGCCAAGAACGGTCCCTTGCGCCTGAGAGTTTACCGGGGCGGTTGCTCCTTCGGCACCGGGGTGAGCGTGTGGCGCTTTCCCGGATTCTCCCGAACCTGACCGCTTCGGTCTAGCCCGGCCCCGCGCCTGCTGGCAAGGGGGAAAACGAAAGCGACGCATGCGCTTGCAAAAGCGACGACGTCGCGCTCAGGCTTTGGGCAGGCTGGTCTGCGCGGCTGTCTGCTGATCCACCACGCGGAACACCAGCCAGAGCGAGACGATGCCAAAGATCACACCGCCCAAGCCTTGGCCGATCAGCACGCCTTGGGCCCCCCAAAGGCTGGAAAACCACAAGGCAAAGGGCACGGTGCCCAGCGTGTGGCGGCCCCAGTTCAACGCGGTGGACAGGAACGGGCGGCCCAGATTGTTGCAGGCGGCATTCGAAATGAAGAGCAGCCCGTTGAAAAAGAACAACAGGCACAGCGGCCCGCAGAACAGGTAGACCAGATCGCGCGTCAGGCCTTCGGCATGGAACAGATCGGCAATCGGACCGCGCAAGACAAAGAGCACCAGCGTCACCAGCGTGATCACAACGGCGGTAAAGATCACCGCGTCCCAGATGGCGCGGCGGACCCGGTCCATGCGCCCGGCCCCCGCATTCTGTCCGACGATGGGGCCAATCGCGCCTGCCAGCGCGAAGATCACCCCCAGCGCCACCGGGGTCAGCCGCCCGGTGATCGCCATGCCCGCCACCGCCGCCTCGCCATAAGGCGCGATCAGCCGCGTCACAAAGGCCTGCCCCACCGGGGTGGCCACCTGTGTCAGCACCGCAGGCCCGGCGATCCCGGCCATGGCGCGCCCGTCCTCGGCCAGCTCGGGTGCCGTCACCGGGGTAAAGCCGCCGTAATGCCGCCACAGCGGCCAGAGCGCCATGCCCGCCACCACCAGCCGCGACAGATTGGCGGCCCAAGCGGCGCCGCTGAGCCCCCAGCCCAGCCCGAAGATCAGGATCGGATCGGCGATGGCCAGCGCCACCGCGCCCCAGACCGTCACCATCATCGACCGCCGCGCATCGCCATGGCTGCGCAGCACCCCGGCCCCGGTGATGCCCAGCATCAGCAAAGGCTGGCCAAGCATCGACAGGCTCAGATACTGCACCGTTTCGGCCGCGGTGGCGCCTTCGGCCCCCAGCAAGGCCACGATCGGCGTCAGAAACGCCCAGACCACGGCCGTGAAGGCCACCCCCAACCCCAGCGCCAGCACCAGCCCGTTGGTCGCCCGCCGCCGCGCCAAAGCCGCCTCGCGCTGCCCCAGCGCGCGGGCCACCACCGCCGAGACGGCGATGGACAGGCCGATCCCGAAACTGGTGGTAAAGAACAAGACCGCCCCGGCATAGCCCACGGCGGCGGTGGCCACCGGGTCTTGCAGCCAGGAAATATACAGGATGTTGATCAGATCGACGCTGAAAATCGCCATCAACCCCACCGACGAGGTCAGCGACATCACCACCACATGGCGCATCAGACTGCCGGTCACGAAACGCGGCGCCGGTCCGCCTTTGGCTTCAGTCACGGACGCACCATCTGGTCTTGCACCTTTTGCAAATACTCTCGGGGGTAGCCAATTCGGTTCGCCATTGGTCCGAGAACCCAATTGGCTGGGGGGGCAGACAGCCCCCCGGCGCGGTCAGCAGGCACAACGCCACACCCTCGCGCCGGGTTGCCCCTGCTCTTACAGGCTGGGGCGTTTTTCCAGCAAGGGCAGCACATCGGCCATTTCCGGCCCATGCTCTTGCCCGGTCAGCGCCTTGCGCAGCGGCATGAACAGGCCCTTGCCCTTGCGGCCCGTGGCCTCTTTCACCGCCGCCGTCCACTGGCCCCAGGTCTCGCGCGTCCAGGGTTGCGGCGGCAGCATGTCCAGCGCCTGCGCGATGAACTCGCGGTCCTCATCGGCCACCAGCGGGGTGGCGCCATCGCGGAAGAGCCGCCACCAGCCCTCCAGATCCTCCAGCACGGTGATATTGCCGCGCGCGACCTGCCAGAAGCCTTCGGCCTTGTCCGCCGGCACGCCCAAGGCTGCAATGCGCGCCTGCACCGCCGCATAGGGCAGGCCCTGCACATGCGCCCTTGTCAGCGGGAACAGGTCTTCGGCGTCAAACTTGGTGGGGGCGGCGCCGAAGCTGCCAACATCAAAGCCTGCGATCAGCTCGTCCAGCGAGCTCACCAGCTCCACCGGTTTGGACGATCCCAGCCGCGCCATCAGGCTCAGAAGCGCCAGCGGCTCTACGCCGCGCGCGCGCAGGTCGCGCAAGGACAAGGTGCCAAGCCGCTTTGACAATTCCTCGCCCTTGGCCCCGGTCAACAGCGAGTGATGTGCGAAATCGGGCGGGGTGCCGCCCATCGCTTCCATGATCTGGATCTGGGTCGCGGTATTGGTCACATGATCGGCGCCGCGCACAATGAAGCTGACCCCCATGTCGATGTCATCGACCGAAGAGGCAAAGGTATAGAGCACCTGACCATCGGCGCGGATCAGCACCGGGTCCGACACCGAGGCCGCGTCGATCGACACCGGGCCGAGGATGCCATCGGTCCATTCGATGCGGTTCTGGTTCAAGAGGAACCGCCAATAGCCTTCGCGGCCTTCGGCGCGCAGGCGGGCCTTGTCCTCGTCAGACAGGTTGAGCCCCGCGCGGTCATAGACGGGGGGCTTGCCCATGTTCAGCTGCTTCTTGCGCTTGAGGTCGAGTTCGACCGGCGACTCGAACACCTCGTAGAACCGGCCCTTGGCCTTCAGGTCTTCGGCGGCCTCGCGGTAGCGGTCCATCCGCAGCGACTGCTTTTCCACCCGGTCCCAGTGCAGGCCCAGCCATTCCAGATCGGCCATGATGGCATCGGCATATTCCTGTTTGGACCGTTCCTGATCGGTGTCATCCAGCCGCAGGATGAACTGGCCGCCGGACTTGCGGGCGATCACGTAATTCATCAGCGCGGTGCGCAGATTGCCGACATGGATATAGCCGGTGGGCGACGGGGCAAAACGGGTAATGGTGGGGCGGGTCATCGGGCATCTCCTGCAACCGCTTCTCCCTGTCACAGCGCCCGTCAATTGTCCAGTTTGCGCAAGCCCCCTTCCCCCCGGCTTGGGCCCCCGCCTGCCCCCGCCTGCCTGCACGCCTGTGCCTGCGCCCTTTTGCAGGCACATCGGCTCAGCGCCCCTGCGCGAGCGGCCACTTGCGCCGGAGCCTTGGGTCTTTTTCCGCGCCGCCGCTGCCCTATATCGCTGCCATGACCCAGATCCCGCCCGGCGCGCTTGCCCCCGACCTTGCCCTGATCGACACGCTGGCCCAAGAGGCGATTGCGGACCTGCCCGCGCCGTTTCGCGCGGCCGCCTTGCAGGTGCGACTGCGGGTCGAGGATTTCGCGCCCGAGGCCATTCTGGCGCAGATGGATATTGACGATCCCTTTGAGCTGACCGGGCTTTATGAAGGCATCCCGCTGACCGAAAAATCCTCCGACGATCCGCCGATGCAGCCCGATGTGATCTGGCTGTTCCGCCGCCCCATTTTGGACGAATGGCTGGACCGGGGGGATGTGACGCTGCAAGATTTGGTGACTCATGTGCTTGTGCATGAACTGGCGCATCACTTCGGCTGGAGCGATGACGACATCGCCCGCATCGATCCGTGGTGGGAATAAGCGCGCATCTTTGCATTTGCGCACAGGAGACTGCGCGCATGCGCGCAACGGATGACAGGCCCGTGATTGGGCGGGACGGGCCGGGGTTCTATGCTTCGCCCTATCCAACCACAGGAGGACACCGATGACGATGCCCGCACTGACCCGCCGCTCGGCGCTGTTTGCCGCCGCCGCCCTGCCCTTTGCCCCTGCCCTGCTGCCGCGCGCCGCCCATGCCAGCGCCGAGATGATGGGGGCCACGATGCCCAGCTTCAACCGCTTCAAACTGGGCGGGTTCGAGGTGACGACGCTGTTGGGCGGCACCCGGGCGCTGGAAAACCCGCAGGAAACCTTTGGCCTGAACGCCACCCCCGAAGAGTTCGCGGCGCTGTCGGAGGCGAATTTCATCCCCGCCGACCGCAGCCAGAACTTCTTCACGCCAACGGTGGTGAACACCGGGGCCGAGCTGGTGCTGTTCGACACCGGACTGGCGGCCGAAGGCATCGTCGCGGCACTGGCGGCGGCGGGCTACACCCCGGATCAGGTGGATGTGGTGGTGCTGACCCATATGCATGGCGATCATATCGGGGGTGTCGCGGGCGATGCCGGGGTGACCTTCCCCAATGCGCGCTATGTGACGGGCGCGGTGGAGCACAACCACTGGTCGAGCGCCGGGAACGAAGGCTTTGACACCAAGGTGGCACCGCTGAGCGAGCAGACCACGCTGCTCGACGATGGCGGCGCGGTTGTGTCCGGCATCACCGCGATGGCGGCCTTTGGCCACAGCCCGGGGCATATGGCCTATATGCTGGAAAGCGACGGGCAGCAGCTGGCGATCATCGCGGATACCGCCAACCACTACGTCTGGTCGCTGCAAAAGCCCGATTGGGAGGTGCGCTTCGACATGGACAAGGCCGCGGCGGCGGCGACGCGCAAGGCGCTGTTCGGGATGCTGGCGGCCGACCGGGTGCCCTTTGTCGGCTATCACATGCCCTTCCCCGGCGTCGGCTATGCCGAAGCGATGGGCGATGGTTTCCGCTATGTGCCGGTCAGCTATCAGATGATGCTCAACGGCTGAGCTTTCGTAGGGTGCGTGACCTTTGGTCACGCACCCTACATTGCGGCACGGGGCGGGGATGAACCGCCCCGGCTTTGCCTCAGGCCTTGAGCTTGGCCGCGATTTCCACCGTGCGCCGCGCCTGATGCCCGATCGAGGCCTTGGCCTTGTCGTCGAAGTCTGCCCCTTGGGTGTGGCTATAGCCATAGGGGTTACCGCCCGTCGCGAACAGCGCCTGATCGGTGTAACCGGGCGCCACGATCACCGAGCCCCAGTGCATGAAGGTGGTGTAAAGGCCCAGAATCGTGGCCTCTTGCCCGCCATGCGGGTTCTGGGCGCTGGTCATCGCGCTGACCGCCTTGTTGGCCAGTTTTCCGTTGAACCATTGGCCGCCCAGCGTGTCGATGAAGGCGCGCAGCTGGCTGGGTGCCGCGCCAAAGCGGGTGGGTGCCGAGAAAAGATAGGCGTCCGCCCATTCCATGTCTTCGGGTGTGGCCACCGGGATTGCCGCCGCCTTTTCCACCTGTGCCTTCCAGGCATCCTGGCTGTTGACCACCGAGTCCGGCGCGGTTTCCGCGATGCGCAAAAGCTTGACCTCGGCCCCGGCGGCGCGGGCGGCCTCGGCGGCGATGGTGGCCATCTGATGGTTGGTGCCATAGGTGGAATAGAACAGGATCGCGAGCTTGACAGACATAGGGAGCCTCCGGCTTCGGGTTGCGTTGCATCAAAGGTAGATCTGGGCCGCATGGCGCGGAATTCCAAGTTATTGCGCAGAATTCGTGCGAAATCGCACAATGCGCCCTGCGCAGGTGCAGCGGTGCCAGCGGGGGTTGCGCGAGGCCTGCAAGGGGGTAGCATCGGCGCAGATGAAGGAGACCCGCATGCAAGCCCCGATCCTGACCCTGACCCTGAACCCCGCGCTGGACATGGCGACCGAGGTTCCCGAGATCCTGCCCGGACAGAAGCTGCGCTGCACCGACCCGCATCTGGACCCGGGCGGCGGCGGGCTGAATGTCAGCCGTGCGATCAAGGCCTTGGGCGGCGATTCGCTGGCGCTGGTGGCGCTGGGCGGGCTCACGGGGGATCGGCTGGCGGGGCTGATCCGGGCCGAAGGCGTCACCTTCCTGTCGATCCTTGGCCCCGGCGAGACGCGGCAAAGCCTGACGGTGACAGAAGGGACCACGGGCAAGCAGTTCCGCTTCATGCTGCCCGGGCCGCTGTGGGGCGCGGCCGAGCGGGCGCGGGTGTTCACCCTGCTTGCGGCCACCGCGCGGCCCGGCGGCTATGGCGTGATCTCGGGCAGCCAGCCGCCGGGTGTGCCTGCCGATTTCCCGGCTGCCCTTGCCGCCAGCATGGAGGGCACGCGGGTGGTGCTTGACACCTCGGGCGCGGCGCTGACGGCGGCGGTGGACGCGCCGATCCCGGGGCTGGAGGTGCTGCGGATGGACGGCGAGGAAGGCGAGGCGCTGGCCGGGCGGCGGTTGGAGACGCTGGCCGAGACGGCGGATTTTGCCGCCGATCTGGTGGCGCGCGGCGTGGCGCGCCGGGTGATCGTGGCGCGCGGGGCCGAAGGCAATGTGCTGGCCGAAGCGGGGCGGCGGCTGTTTTCGCCCGCGCCGCGCGTGCGGGTGGTGTCCACCGTGGGGGCAGGCGACAGCTTTGTCGCGGCCTTCGTGCTCGCGCTTGCGCGCGGGCAGGATGCGGCAGAGGCGCTGACGCTTGGCTCTGCCGCCGCCGCGGCCGCCGTCACCACCGATGCCACCCAACTGTGCCGCGCGACGGATGTGGCGCGCCTGTTGCCCGAGGCCACGGCGCGCGCGCTCTGATCCTGGCCTGTCCGACGCGGGCCGCGTGATCCCGGCGCTCAGGCCCCGCTTTGGTCGCGGAAGCGGTTGGCGATGGGATAGCGGCGGTCCAGCCAAAAGGCCTTTTGCGTGAGCCTTGTGCCCGGCGCGGATTGAAAGCGTTTGTATTCCGCGATGTAGAGCAGGTGTTCCACCTTTTTCACCGTGGCGCGGTCATGGCCTTCGGCCACCAGATCGGCCACCGAGGCCTCACGCTCGACCAGACCTTCGAGGATGGCGTCCAGAACCTCATAGGGGGGCAGGCTGTCCTGATCGGTCTGATTGGCGCGCAGCTCGGCAGAAGGCGGCTTGGTGATGATGCGTTCGGGGATCACCTCACCGCCCGGGCCCTTCATCCAAGGGCGGTGGTTTTCGTTGCGCCAGCGCGCGGTCAGGAACATGCGGGTTTTATACATGTCCTTCACAGGGTTATAGCCGCCGTTCATGTCGCCATAGATGGTGCAATAGCCAACCGCCATTTCCGATTTGTTGCCGGTGGTCAGCAGCATTTCGCCGTATTTGTTGGAAATCGCCATCAGCATCACGCCGCGCAGGCGGGATTGGATGTTCTCTTCGGTAATGCCTTCCTCGGTGCCAGCAAAAAGCGGCGCAAGCGTTTCCAGCACCGCCCCTTGGGCCGCGCTGATCGGCACCGTATCCAGCCGGCAGCCCAGCGCGCGGGCGCATTTCTCGGCATCCTCCAGCGAATGGGCACTGGTGAATTCGGACGGCAGCATCACGCAGCGCACATTCTCGGGGCCCAGCGCATCGGCGGCGATGGCGGCGACGATGGCGGAATCGATGCCCCCTGACAGGCCCAGAACCGCCTTCTTGAATCCGGTCTTGGCGAAGTAATCGGCCACCGACAGCACGCAAGCGCGGTAATCGGCCTCGCCGATCGGGGGGATGGCGGCCACCTCGCCCTTGTCCGCGCGCCAGCCTTGGGGCGTGCGACGGAACACAATCTGGGTGATGTGTTCGTCAAACTGCGGCAGCTGCGCCGCCAGCTGGCCGCCGGGATTCAAGACCATGGACGAGCCGTCAAACACCTGATCATCCTGCCCGCCCACCATATTGAGGTAGACCAGCGGCAGCCCGGTTTCGACGACGCGGGACACCATCAGGTTCAGCCGCAGGTTGGGCTTGCCCCGGTGATAGGGGCTGCCATTGGGCACCAAGAGGATCTCGGCCCCGGTTTCGGCCAGCGTTTCCGACACATCGGGGTGCCAGGCATCCTCGCAAATCGGGGAGCCGATGCGGACCCCGTTGACCGTATAGGGGCCATGCACATCGGCCGGCGTAAAGAGCCGCTTTTCATCAAAGAGCGAATCGTTGGGCAGATGGTGCTTGAGCACGGTGGCGGTGATCTGTCCGGCCTGAAGGATGTAATAGGCGTTGAACAGCCGCCCCTCTTGCAGCGCAGGCCCGCCGATCGCCAGCGCAGGGCCATCGGCACAATCGGCGGCCAGCTGATGGATGGCGGCGATGGCGGCCTGCTGGAAAGCGGGTTTCAGGATCAGATCCTGAGTCTGATAGCCGGTGATGAACATTTCCGTCAGCGCGACCAGATCGGCGCCGCTGTCCCGGCCTTGCGCCCAGGCGGCGCGGGCCTTGGCAGCATTGCCCGCCAGATCCCCCACGCTCGGGTTCAGCTGGGCAAGGGTCAGACGAAACAGATCGGCCATGGCGGCACCTTTATGCAAAGCGATGCGCTGGTTCTAGCAGGTTACCACGCGAGGGGAAGGGCGGCAGGCCATTGGCCCGCAGCGCGCCCCCGAAAGCCTCTCCCAAAATCGCCATGCCGCATAAGATGACGGTCCCACGCCCCTGCCGCGCCAAAGGCCGTCTTGTGCGCTGCCGCCGCGCAATGTGAAGCCGCGCGCCCCCCCGCCCGGCTTGTCAGCCAAGGGCGCCGCCGCTAGGGTCTGCCAGCGGTTGCGGCAGGGGGCCGCGATGAGGGGGACGGGATGCGGCACGGAATGAAGGCGATGCTGGGGGTTCTGGTTCTGGGTCTGAGCCTTCCCCTCGGCGTGCGGGCCCAGCAGGGCGAAATCGTCACCAAGCAATATGATGACGGTTCCTTCTATGAAGGCACCTTCCTGAACGGGCGACAGCACGGCACCGGCACCTATACCCTGCCCAATGGCTATAGCTATACCGGCGACTGGGTGGCCGGAGAAATTTTGGGCCAGGGCGTCGCGCGCTATCCCAACGGCTCGGTCTATGAAGGCCAGTTCGCGGCGGGCAAGCCCGAAGGCCGGGGCAAGATCACCTATGCCAATGGCGGCAGCTATGAAGGCGACTGGACCGGCGGCAAGATGACTGGCGCCGGGGTGGCCAGCTATCCCGATGGCTCGGTCTACACCGGGGCCTTTGTCGACGGGCGCCACCACGGCCAAGGCGTGCAGGAGGGCCCCGGCGGCTATCGCTATGAGGGCGGCTGGGCTGACGGGCTGAAAGAGGGCAGCGGCAAGATCACCTATCCCGATGGCGCGGTCTATGAGGGCACGCTGGAGGCGGGTGAGCGGCAGGGCAAGGGCACGCTGACGATGCCCGACGGGCTGACCTATGTCGGCGACTGGTTGGCCGGGCAGATCACCGGCACCGGCCGCCTGACCCAGCCCAATGGCGATGTCTACGAAGGCGGCTTTGCCGAAGGCCAGCGGCAAGGCCAAGGCAAGACCACCTATCCCAATGGCGATGTCTTCGAAGGCGCGTTTCGCGCCGACAAGCGCAACGGCACCGGCACCTTCCGCGCCAAAGACGGCACCGTTCTCGAGGGCGACTGGGTCGACGGGCGTTTGACCGGCACCGGACGCATCCGCTTCCCGGATGGCTCGGCCTATGAAGGCGCGGTGCGCGATGATCAGGCGCATGGACGCGGCAAGATCACCTATGCCGATGGCGCCACCTATGACGGCGAGTGGCAGGCCGGCCAGATCACCGGCAGCGGCACCGCAACCTATGCCAATGGCGCCCGCTACACGGGCGCCTTCCGCGCGGCGCAACCGCATGGCCAAGGCAAGCTGACGCTGGCCGATGGCTACACCTATGACGGCAGTTTCACCAATGGCCAGCGCGAAGGTCAGGGGGTGGCGACCTACCCCGATGGCACCGTCTACACCGGCACCTTCGTCGCAGGCCTGCGGCAAGGCAAAGGCGAGATCACGGGCCCGGACGGCTTTCGCTACAGCGGTGACTGGTCCGCGGGCGAGATCGAGGGCACCGGCATCGCCACCTATCCCAATGGCGATGTCTACGAAGGCGCCTTCGTCAAAGGCCGCCGCGCCGGACCCGGCACACTCACCTATGCCGGTGGTGAGGTCGCGGAAGGGATCTGGGAAAACGGCATCCTGATGGCCCCTGCACGCCAGCCAGCCCCCGAAGCCGACGCCGCCCCCGAAGCGGCCGCGCCCAACGCTCCCACCCCTTGAGGCCGTCCTGCCGCCGTCCCGCGCAAGACAAAGCGCGCAAGATGAGTATTTGGAAAAGGTGCAAATCCTCAGGCCTTGCACCTTTCTGAAATACTCCCGCGCGGAGCGCCTGCCCCCGCACCGCGCGCGCCGCAAGGAAAAGCCAAGGCAGCGCGGCGGGCCATCCGTGGCAACGCCGCCAGAGGGGGCTCGATGCCCCCTCTGGCGGCCCTTGGCCCAAGGTCAGACCGTCTTGCCCGCGTCCAGTCGCGCAAGAAAGGCCTCGGCCTCAGCCAAAGTCGCCGCCTTGCGCGAACCGTCCATCTTGTCCCAGGTGCGATACATCTGCGCCATCCGCGGGTTGCCCGCAAAGCGCGCGCGGTGGCGCAAGAGAAAATCCCAGTAGAGCAGGTTGAACGGGCAAGCCCCCTCCCCTGTCTTTTGCGCCACCTTGTAGCGACAGCCGCCACAGTAATCCGATTGCCGATCGATATAGGCGCCCGAGGCAGCGTAAGGTTTCGACCCCAACACCCCGCCATCGGCAAACTGGCTCATGCCGATGGTGTTCGGCGCCTCGACCCATTCGAACGCATCCACGTAAACCGACAGATACCATTCGTGCAAAGCCTGCGGGCTGATCCCCGCCAGCAGTGCGAAATTCCCGGTGACCATCAGCCGCTGGATGTGATGTGCATAGGCCAGATCCCGGGTCTGCCCCACGGCATGCGAGAGACAAGCCATATCGGTTTTCGCGCCCCAATACAGCGCCGGCAAGGCCCGCCCGGCCTCCAGCGCGTTCTGATCGGCATAGCCCGGCCCATGCCGCATATAGATGCCGCGCACGAATTCACGCCAGCCGATGATCTGACGGATGAACCCCTCAACCGCGTTCAGCGGCGCCTTGCCCGCGGCATAAGCCTCTGCCGCCGCCTCACAGACCTCCATCGGCGCCAGCAGGCCGATGTTCAGATAAGGGGACAGCAGGGAATGGCTCAGCGTGGGGTCGGCCGCCAGCATCGCATCCTGTTCGTCGCCAAAGCGCGGCAGCGCCTGTGCGATGAACCACGCCAAAGCGTCAAGCGCCTGCCCGCGCGTCACCGCCCATCCAAAAGGCTCCAGCCGCCCGAAATGCGCGCCGAACCGCGCCGCCACCAGCGCCAGCACCTCTTGCGTCACCGCATCGGGCGCAAAGCGCGGCGGGCGCGGGCGAAACAGATCCGCCTTCGCCGCCTTGCGGTTGTCGTGGTCAAAGTTCCACTGCCCGCCCACCGGCTGATCGCCCTCCATCAAAAGCCCGGTCTTGCGCCGCATCTCGCGGTAGAACCACTCCATCCGCAGTTGCTTGCGCCCCTCGACCCAAGCGGCGAACTCGGGCTCCGAACATAAGAAGCGGTCATCGGGCAGCACGCGCAGCGTGAGCGGCACCTCCTCCAGCGCCGTGATCAGCCGCCATTCGCCCGCGCGCGTTGCCAGCACCTCGCGCGCGCCGAACTCCGCCGCCCGCCGCACCAACTCGCCGCCGATGCTGTGGCTGTTCTCAGGATCGTCCAGCCGCGTGTAAGCCACCTGCCACCCCGCCGCCCGCAGCTCTTGCGCAAAATGGCGCATCGCCGACAGGATCAGCGCGATCTTCTGCGGATGATGCGGCACATAGCGGCCTTCGGCTTCCACCTCGGCCATCACCACCACATCGCGGGCCGGATCTGCCGCCCGCAGGGCGCTGAGCCCGAGGCTCAGCTGATCCCCCAGAACCAGAACCAGCCGCGTCACCATGGGATGGCCTTGCCTTGCCAGTCAAAAAACCCGCCGCTCTCCGCAGGCCCCAACCCGTCCAGCACCGACAGCAGATGCCCAGCTGCCGCCTCCGGCGTCACCGTCGGATGCCCGCCCGCATATTTGCGGGTCAGCGCTGTTTCCACCGTGCCGGGATGCAGACAGACCACCACCGCCTGCGGATGGCTGCGCGCGACCTCGATGGCCGCAGTGTGCATCAGCTGATTCAGCGCCGCCTTGGCCGCGCGGTAGCCGTGCCAGCCCCCCAGGCGGTTGTCGCCGATGCTGCCCACCCGTGCCGACAGCGCGGCAAAGGCCGTGGGGCGGTCGCGCGGCATCAGCCGGAGCGCGTGTTTCAGCACCAAGGCAGGTCCGATGGCATTCAGCGCGAATTGCGCCGCCATCGCCGCCGGGTCCAAGGCCCGCAGCGCTTTTTCGGGCGGCACCCCGTTCAGCTCGAGTGCGCCGGTGGCGACCCAGATCCGGTCATACCCCCCCTCCAGCCCGCCCAAAAGCCGCGAGACAATGGCCTCATCCGTCAGATCAAGCCCGTCCGCGCGGCGCGAGAGCCGCGTCACTTGGGCCCCGTCGGCCTCCAGCCGCAAGGCCAGCGCCTGTCCGATCCCGCCCGAAGCGCCCACCACCAATGCCCGCACCTCAGCCCCCTTTGCCCGTCTGCTGCGCCGCTCAGCTAGGGCGATGGCCTCGGCAATCAACACCCGCCCAGGCCCGCCCCCGCCCCTTCTCCCCATGCTTCCACCCGTGCGCCACCCGCATGCTTGCAGCTTTCCCAAATACTCCCGCCGGAGGCTCCGCCGCCGCCGCAGGCGCTGTCTCGGACAATTCTGCCGCGCCGCCCGAGCCGCCCGTGGCAACGCCGTCGCAGGGGGCTCGATGCCCCCTGCGACGGCCCCATGGCGCAGGTTCAGATCCTGCGCGGGGCGGCAAGGCCATTTCCCCCCTTTACATTCGCGCCCCCGTGGATAATCGTCGCCGGCATGACACGGGACACACATATCGCTTGCTGCAACGGGGCCGCTGCCCTGTCGGCCACCCGTGGTCTGCTTCTCCTTAGCTGCCTCTGAGCGTGCCCTTGGGCGCGACCGCTCGGAGGTGAACAGCGCCCAGACAGGACAAGCACAGACAGATCAAGGAACAGACCCATGACAGCTGCACCCGCATCGCAGGACCGCGTTTTCATCTTCGACACCACCCTGCGCGATGGCGAGCAATCCCCCGGCGCCACCATGACCCATGAGGAAAAGCTGGAAATCGCCAGCCTGCTCGATGAAATGGGCGTCGATATCATCGAGGCGGGCTTTCCCATCGCTTCCGAAGGCGATTTCGCCGCCGTGTCGGAGATTGCGAAACGGTCGAAGAATTCCACCATCTGCGGCCTTGCGCGCGCCAATTTCAAGGACATCGACCGCTGCTGGGAGGCGGTGAAACATGCGGCCTCGCCGCGCATTCACACCTTCATCGGCACCTCGCCCTTGCACCGCGCGATTCCGAACCTCGACATGGACCAGATGGCCGAGCGCATCCATGACACGGTCACCCATGCGCGCAATCTGTGTGACAATGTGCAATGGTCGCCGATGGACGCCACCCGCACCGAACATGATTACCTCTGCCGCGTGGTGGAAATCGCGATTCGTGCCGGGGCGACCACGATCAACATTCCCGACACCGTGGGCTACACAGCCCCGCGCGAAAGCGCCGAGCTGATCCGCATGCTCTTGGAGCGGGTGCCGGGCGCGGACAACATCATCTTTGCCACCCATTGCCACAATGATCTGGGCATGGCGACGGCGAACTCCCTCGCCGCGGTCGAGGCGGGTGCGCGGCAAATCGAATGCACGATCAACGGTCTGGGCGAGCGTGCGGGCAACACCGCGCTGGAAGAAGTGGTGATGGCGATGAAGGTCAGGAATGACATCATGCCCTTCCGCACCGGGATCGACACCACCAAGATCATGAACCTGTCGCGCCGCGTGGCCTCTGTCTCGGGCTTTCAGGTGCAGTTCAACAAGGCCATCGTGGGCAAGAACGCCTTTCTGCATGAGTCGGGCATCCATCAGGATGGCGTGCTGAAGAATGTGGAAACCTTCGAGATCATGCGCCCCGAGGATATCGGGCTCGTGCAGAAGAACATCGCCATGGGCAAGCATTCGGGCCGCGCGGCCCTGCGGGCCAAGCTCAAGGAGCTGGGGGTCGAGCTGGCCGACAACCAGCTCAATGATGTCTTCGTGCGCTTCAAGGCGCTCGCCGACCGCAAGAAAGAGGTCTATGACGACGACCTGATCGCGCTGGTTGCCGATGAGCAGACCAATGACGCGCATGAATATCTGCAACTGAAAAAGCTGCGGGTGATCTGTGGCACCGAGGGCCCGCAAGAGGCCGATATGGTGCTGTCGATCGACGGGGTCGAGCATCACATCGACGCCACCGGCGACGGTCCGGTGGACGCGGCCTTCAACTGCGTCAAGATGCTGTTCCCGCACAAGGCGCGGCTGGAGGTGTATCAGGTGCATGCGGTGACCGAAGGCACCGATGCGCAAGCGACCGTCTCGGTGCGGCTGCAAGAGGAAGGCCGCATCGTCACCGGGGCCTCGGCGGACACCGATACGATCGTTGCCTCGACCCGCGCCTATATCAATGCGCTGAACAAGCTGATCGTGCGGCGCCAGAAAACCGCGCCGGGCACCGACACCAAGACGGTCAGCTATCACGGCAAGTGAGGCGAAAGGCGTGGCGTCGCCTGCGGCCAAGGCCAGCGCGCGGGGCAGGCTTGGGCAAAGATGAGTATTTGGAAAAGGTGCAAGCCGAGGGGTCAGCCCTTGGCTTGCGACCGCTGCCGCGGGTGATTCGGCGGCATGGCGCGAAAAGGCATCGGGCTTCGCGGGCCGCGGGCTTCGGGTGCTGCGGCGGTGATGATTGCAAAGCTGCTAGAGAGCGGCGCCAGTTTGCCGGATCGCAGCACAAAAAAATCGTAATTTGACAAGTCTGGCCCGGTCACAGCGGATTGACGCCCGCCCGGCCCTTTGCCCTTTCGCGTCGTTTCCCTGCGCCTTATATGGACCCGCCCCCCTTTGCGTTGCGAGTCGCGGGGCTTGGGACGTTGCAAAAGGACACCAAAGGCATGTCGATACTCTCGGGTCTGTTTTCCTCGGATATGGCGATCGACCTCGGCACGGCGAATACGCTGGTCTATATCCGTGGCAAAGGGATCGTGCTGAACGAGCCTTCGGTGGTGGCCTATCACAGCAAGGACGGCAAGAAGCAGGTTCTGGCGGTTGGCGAGGATGCCAAGCTGATGCTGGGCCGCACGCCCGGGAGCATCGAGGCGATCCGCCCGATGCGCGACGGGGTGATCGCCGATTTCGAGGCGGCGGAAGAGATGATCAAGCATTTCATCCGCAAGGTTCACAAGCGCACCACCTTTTCCAAGCCCAAGATCATCGTCTGCGTGCCGCATGGTGCCACCCCGGTGGAAAAGCGCGCGATCCGGCAATCGGTGCTCTCGGCGGGTGCGCGCCGTGCCGGGCTGATCGCGGAACCCATCGCGGCGGCGATTGGCGCGGGCATGCCGATCACCGATCCGACCGGGAACATGGTGGTGGACATCGGCGGCGGCACCACGGAAGTGGCCGTGCTGTCCTTGGGCGACATCGTCTATGCGCGCTCGGTGCGCGTGGGCGGCGACCGGATGGACGAGGCGATCATCAACTATCTGCGCCGTCATCAGAACCTGCTCATCGGGGAATCCACCGCCGAGCGCATCAAGACCAGCATCGGCACCGCGCGGATGCCCGATGACGGGCGGGGCGCGGGCATGACCATTCGCGGGCGCGACCTGCTGAACGGTGTGCCCAAGGAAACCGAGATCAATCAGGCCCAAGTGGCCGAGGCGCTGGCGGAACCCGTGCAGCAGATCTGCGATGCGGTGATGCAGGCGCTGGAAGCCACCCCGCCCGATCTGGCCGCCGACATCGTGGACCGGGGCGTGATGCTGACCGGCGGCGGCGCGCTTTTGGGCGATCTGGACCTGAGCTTGCGCGAACAAACCGGGCTGTCGATCAGCGTGGCCAATGAGTCACTCAATTGTGTGGCGCTGGGAACCGGCAAGGCGCTGGAATATGAAAAACAGCTGCGGCATGTGATCGATTACGACAGCTGATCCGGGGTTGCGCCCCCGGGAGTGGAAGCCACGGCCAAAGGGCCGGGCGTGACAGGCGGAACTGAAGACCGGCATGGCAAAGACGCGGACCGACCCCGAAGATTTCTCGCGCCCGCTGCGCCGGGTTCTGGTGGGGATTCTGGTGCTGGCGCTGCTGGGGCTGTTTCTGCTGTGGCGGATCGACAGCCCTCGGGTCGAGCGGTTCCGCGCGGCGCTGATCGACCGGGTGGTGCCGTCTTTCGACTGGGCCATGGCCCCTGTCACCACCGCCGCCGGGATGATCGAGCAGTTTCAAAGCTATGCCAGCCTGCATGCGCAGAATCAGGATCTGCGCCGCGAATTGCAGCAGATGAAGGCGTGGCGCGAGGCGGCTTTGCAGCTGGAGCAACAGAATGCGCGGCTTCTGGACCTCAATCAGGTGCGGCTGGACCCGAAGCTGACCCATGTGACAGGTCAGGTTCTGGCCGACAGCGGCAGCCCGTTCCGGCAATCGGTGCTGATCAACGTGGGCGCGCGCGACGGCATTTTGGATGGCTGGGCCACGATGGATGGCATCGGCGTGGTGGGGCGGATTTCCGGCGTCGGCGAGCGGACGGCGCGGGTGATCCTGCTGACCGATACCAACAGCCGCATCCCGGTGACGGTGCAGCCTTCGGGGCAGAAGGGGCTGTTGTCGGGCGACAACACCGCCCTGCCCCCGCTGGAGTTTCTGGAGAAATCCGATGAGGTGCGCCCCGGCGACCGCGTGGTCAGTTCGGGCGATGGCGGCATGTTCCCGGCGGGCCTGCTGGTGGGGCAAGTGGTGCTGGGCAATGACCGCCGCCTGCGCGTCAGCCTGAGCGCGGATTATCAGCGGCTGGAATTCCTGCGCGTGCTGCGCAGCCATGAGCTTGCGCCGATCACCGATGCAGGGGCGCTGGTGGCGCCGCCGCTGCTGCCCGATGGCCCCGATACCAGTGGCGCCCTGAACACCGAAGCCCTGCCTGCGCGCGGCAATCAGCCCGAGGCCGAGCCCGATGCCGATGCCAGCACCGAGACGGATGGCAACAGTGGGTGACGCGCTGCGCTCCAGCGTCTGGTTCTATCGCGGGCTGTTCGTGGCCATCGCGGTGGTGCTGCTTTATGTCCGCCTGCTGCCCTTGGGATCAGAAGCCGGGGATTGGCCGGGGCCGGATCTGTTGCTGTGCCTGATCTTTGCTTGGGCCACACGGCGGCCCGATTATCTGCCGGTCTGGCTGTTGGCCATGGTGCTGCTTTTGGAGGACATGATCCTACTGCGGCCACCGGGCCTGTGGACGGCGCTGGTGGTGCTGGCGGTGGAATTCGTGCGCAATCGTGTCGCGCTGACCCGCGAACTGACGCTGGTGGCAGAATGGTTCATGGTGGCGGGGCTGATGATCGCATGCCTTTTGGCCTATCGACTGGCGTTCACGCTATCGTTCCTGCCGCAACCGGCATTCGGCTTTGCCATGATGCAGGTTTTGTGGTCGATCCTGTGTTACCCTGTGGTGGTCGGGGCCAGCCGTCTGGCCTTTGACTTGCGCAAGCCCGCCACGGGCGAAGTCGACAATTACGGACGTAGGGTATAAGGGGCAGGACGTGAGACGCAGCCCGAAGGAAACCGAAGAAAGCGCCAGTGTCACCCATCGCCGCGCCCTGCTGATGGGCGGCGCGATGACCGCGATGTTTGCGGTGCTGGGCGCGCGGATGCGCTATCTTTCGGTGGATCAGGCCGATCAGTTCAAGCTGCTGGCCGAGGAAAACCGCATCTCGATCCGGCTGATCCCGCCCGCGCGCGGGTTGATTCAGGATCGCAACGGCAAGGTTCTGGCCGGGAATGAGCAGAATTACCGTGTGGTCATCACGCGCGAGGATGCCGGGGATGTGGACGCGGTTCTGGCCAAGCTTGCCCATATCATCCCGCTGAGCGCCGAAGATCTGGACCGCACCACCAAGGAGATGCGCCGCACCAGCCCCTTTGCCCCGATCACGGTGGCTGACCGGCTCAGCTGGGATGACATGTCAAAGGTGGCGCTGAACGCCCCGGCCCTGCCCGGCGTCTCGCCCGAGGTGGGCCTCAGCCGCCAATACCCGCGCGACACCGATTTCGCGCATGTGCTGGGCTATGTCGGCCCGGTGTCGGACCGCGATCTGGCCGAGCTGGAAAGCCCGGACCCGCTGCTGCGCATCCCCAAGTTCCAGATCGGCAAGATCGGGGTGGAGCGCTGGATGGAGGCCGAGCTGCGCGGCCGCGCCGGCACCCGCCGGATCGAGGTGAACGCCGTGGGCCGCGTCATGCGTGAGCTGGAGCGCGAAGAGGGCGATCCCGGCTCGGACGTGCGGCTGACCATCGATGCCGATGTGCAGAACTTCATACAGGCGCGGCTGGGCGATGAATCCGCCGCCGCCGTGGTGATGGATGTGACCAATGGCGATCTGATCGCCATTGTCTCGTCGCCCTCGTTCGACCCGAACCTGTTCGTGCGCGGCATCAGCCACACGGATTACAACAGCCTGATGGAAAACGACCACCGCCCCTTGGCCAACAAGACGGTGCAGGGCGTTTATCCACCGGGATCGACCTTCAAGATGATCACCGCGCTGGCCGCGCTTGAGGCCGGGCTGATCACCGTCAACACCAGCGTGCGCTGCCCCGGCCATCTGGAATTTGGCGGGCGGCGCTTTCACTGCTGGAAACGCGCAGGCCATGGGTCAGTGAACCTTGAAAAGTCGCTCGCCGAAAGCTGCGACGTTTATTATTACGACATCGCGCAGCGGGTCGGGATCGAGAAGATCGCCGAGATGGGCAAGCGATTTGGCCTTGGCATCCGCCACGATCTGCCGATGTCGGCGATTGCCGATGGCATCATGCCCAACCGCGCCTGGAAGCAGGAACGCCACAAGCAGGACTGGCGCATCGGCGACACCATCAACGCGAGCATCGGCCAAGGCTATGTTCTGGCCTCGCCCTTGCAGCTTGCGGTGATGACCGCGCGCATTGCAACAGGCCGCGCCGTGGTGCCGCGCCTCGTGCGCTCGATCGATGGCAAGGAGGTGCCGGTGGCCGAAGCGCCCGACATGGGCATTTCCGAAGAAATCATGCGCAAGATCCGGTCAGGCATGTATGCGGTGATGAACGGTGAACGCGGCACCGCCACCTCGTCCCGCATCGTGGATGACGCACTGGTCTGGGCGGGCAAGACCGGCACCAGCCAAGTGCGCAACATCACCGCCGCCGAACGGGCGCGCGGGGTGATTTCCAACGATCAGTTGCCGTGGAACCGGCGCGACCATGCGCTGTTCGTGGGCTATGCGCCCTACACCAACCCCCGCTATGCGGTGTCGGTGGTGGTGGAGCATGGCGGCGGCGGCTCCACCGCGGCGGCCCCCATCGCGCGCGACGCCATCCTGCGCGCGCTCAGCGACGGGCTACCCCCGCTCAGCGCCTATCCGTCCAGCCAGCGCAACCGCATCGCCTCGATGCTGGAAAAGCTGCCGCTGCGCGATGCCGAGGGCCGCGCCCCCGACACCTCGCGCGCCTGAGGAGCCGGGGCATGAGCTTTCTGGAATACCGCGTCAAATTCGTGCCCACCGGCCTGCGCAAGGTGCTGCATCTGAACTGGCCGCTGATCGTGCTGGTCACCGCCGTGTCGGCCGTGGGCTGGCTCGCGCTGTATTCGATCGCGGGCGGCCGGTTCGAGCCTTGGGCCGGGCGACAGATGCAGGTCTTTGCGCTGGGGATGGTGGTGATGATGTTCATCGCCTTCGTGCCGATCTGGTTCTGGCGCAACATGTCGCTGCTCGCCTATGGCGTTTCGGTGCTGCTGCTTTTGGTGGTGGAATTCTTCGGCACCATGGGGATGGGGGCGCAACGCTGGATCGAGGTGGGCGGCATGCGCCTGCAACCCTCGGAGCTGATGAAGGTCACGCTGGTGATGATGCTGGCGGCCTATTACGACTGGCTGGATGTCAAGAAAACCTCGCGGCTGTTCTGGGTGCTGATCCCGGTGGTGCTGACCGCGATCCCCACCGTTCTGGTGCTGATGCAGCCCAACCTTGGCACCGCGCTGATCCTGCTGATGATCGGAGGCACGGTGATGCTGCTCGCAGGCGTCAGCTGGTGGTATTTCGCGGTGGTGATCAGCGCGGTGGTCAGCGTGATCTGGGCGGTGATGGCCAGCCGGGGCACCGATTGGCAGCTGCTGCACGATTATCAGTTCCGCCGGATCGACACCTTTCTCGACCCCACCTCCGACCCGCTGGGCGCAGGCTATAACATCATTCAGGCGCAAATCGCGCTGGGATCAGGCGGCTGGAACGGCAAGGGCTTCATGCAAGGCACCCAAAGCCGCCTGAACTTCCTGCCCGAAAAGCACACCGACTTCATCTTCACCACGCTGGGCGAGGAATTCGGCTTTGTCGGGGTGCTCAGCCTTCTGGTGCTTTACGCGCTGATCCTGGTGTTCTGCTATGTCTCGGCCATGCAGAACAAGGACCGTTTCTCCTTGCTGCTGATTCTGGGCATCGCGGCCAACTTCTTCTTTTATCTCGCGATCAATCTGGCCATGGTGATGGGGCTGGCCCCGGTGGTCGGCATTCCGCTGCCTTTCCTGTCTTATGGCGGATCGGCGATGCTGGTGCTTTTGCTGGCCTTTGGCCTGATCCAAAGCGCCCATGTCCACAGACCGAGGTAGAACATGATCACCGTCCTTTTCGCCGCGCCCGCGCTGTGGGACGAATACCGTGACCCGCTGCCGCAAGCGCTCAAGTCGGCGGGGCTGCGCGCGCAGGTGGTGCTGGAGGCGGCCCCCGAGACGGTGGATTACATCGTCTACGCGCCCAGCGCGCCTTTGCAGGATTTCCGCCCCTTCACCCGGGCCAAGGCGGTGCTGTCGCTTTGGGCGGGGGTCGAGCGCATCGTGGGCAATCCCACGCTGACGCAGCCCTTGTGCCGGATGGTGGACCCCTCGCTGACCGAGGGCATGGTGGAATGGGTGGTGGGCCATGCCTTGCGTCATCATCTGGGCATGGACGCGCATATCGTGAACCCGAGCCACGCCTGGGTGCCCGACCCCGCCCCCCTCGCCCGCCACCGCCCCGTCACCGTGCTGGGTCTTGGCGCGCTAGGCACCGCCTGCGCACAGGCGCTGGCCGCACTGAACTTTCCGGTGACCGGCTGGAGCCGGTCGCCAAAATCGGTGCCGGGCCTGCGCTGCCTGTCAGGACCGGAGGGGCTGCGCGCAGCCCTGACCGGGGCGCAGATCGTGGTGACACTGCTGCCCCGCACGCCCGAGACAGAGAACACGCTGAACGCGGAAACCCTGGCGCTGCCCGCGCGCGGCGCCGTGATCCTGAACCCGGGCCGAGGCCCGCTGATCGACGATGACGCCTTGCTCGCCGCGCTCGACCAAGGCCAGATCGGCCATGCCACATTGGATGTGTTCCGGGTGGAACCCTTGCCGCAGGACCACCCGTTCTGGGCGCATCCCAAAGTCACCGTCACCCCCCATATCGCGGCTGATACCCGCGCGGATTCGGCGTCCGGGGTGATCGCGGAAAACATCCGCCGCGCCGAATCCGGCGCAGCGCTGCTGCACCGCGTCGACCGTGCCTTGGGCTACTGAGCCCGCAACTCCCCGCAGGATCCAATAGAGCGGCTGCGCCGCACTGTTTTTGTCTCGGCTCTGGCCTGCGGCCAACCGCCTCGGAAGAGGCGCTCCGCGCGGGGAGTATTTGAAAAAGGTGCAAGCCCGCAGCTCTCTTTGCAGCTTTCCCAAATACTCTGGGGTGAGCCGCCCCTCTTCGGGCGGCGAGGGGCGAAGCCCCTGATCCCCGAGACGGTTGGCCGCAGGCCAGAGCCGAGACAAAGACAACGCGGCGCAGCCGCTCTGTTAAAAGTCACTTACAGCTGGCCCGGCACCACCTGATCCGGGGGGCGGTGGCCGTCGGCGAAGGTCTTGATGTTCAGGATGACCTTTTCCCCCATTTCGATGCGGCCTTCGCGGGTGGCGCTCCCCATATGCGGCAGCAGCACCACATTGGGCAATTCGCGCAGGCGCGGGTTCACCTCATGCCCGTGTTCGAACACATCGAGCCCCGCCCCCGCCAGCTCGCCCGCGCGCAGGCCGCGCGTCAGGGCGTTTTCATCGATCACCTCCCCGCGCGAGGTGTTCACGATCACCGCCGTTGGCTTCATCAGCTTGAGCCGCCGCGCATTCATCAGGTGATAGGTCGACGGCGTGTGCGGGCAGTTGATGGACAGAATGTCCATCCGGCTGACCATCTGGTCCAGACTTTCCCACCAGGTGGCGTCCAGTTCGGCCTCGACATCGGGCCGCAGACGCTTGCGGTTGTTGTAATGCACCTGCATGCCAAAGGCGCGGGCGCGGCGCGCCACCGCCTGCCCGATGCGGCCCATGCCCAGAATGCCCAGCCGTTTGCCGCCCAGCCGCCCGCCCAGAAAGGCGGTGGGGGCCCAGCCTTCCCAGTCTCCGGCCTGCATCACCGCCAGACCTTCGGGGATCCGGCGCGTCACCGCCATGATCAGCGCCAGCGTCATGTCGGCGGTGTCTTCGGTCACCACGCCGGGGGTGTTCGACACCAGAATCCCGCGCTGGCGGGCGGTGGCCACATCAATGTGGTCGACCCCTGCCCCGTAATTGGCGATCAGCTTCAGCTTGTCGCCGGCCTGCCCGATCAGGGCGGCATCGATCTGATCGGTCACGCAAGGCACCAGCACATCTGCGCGGCGCATCGCCTGCGTCAGCTCCTCGCGTGACATCCGTGTATCGGGGTCGCGCAGCTCCACATCGAAGAGTTCCTTCATCCGTGTCTCGACCGGTTCCGGCAACCGTCGCGTGACTACAACACTCAGCCGTTGTGCGGGCATCTTCAGCCTCCCTGGACTTGATCTTGGCAGCTGCCTGAGGGCAAGGTGACGGCAACCGGCGCGGGGCACAAGACCCTAAGCAAGCAGATCCGGGGCGTTGAGTGTTTGCGGCCCGCCCGGGCCGCGCGATGGCAGAAGCAACAAACCGGGGCAACACCCGGCCACAGGAAGATGGTGAGCGGCATGCTGAAGGCGGTGGTTCTGGCCCCGGTTCTGGGCCTAGCCCTGATCGGGATGGTCTCGGACGCCGGGGCACAGACGGTGCGGCCCAAGCCGAATCCGGTGCTGATCGCAGCCCCGGCCCCGGTCGAGACCGCCCCCGAGGCGGGCGAGGAGGAAGATGCCGAAGCGCCTCTGACCGCGAGCGAAGCCACCGGCACACCGCCCGCCTCGCTGCCGCTGGGTCCGCCCGCGCCGCGCCCGGCACCGGTCGCTGCCCCTGCGCCGCGCGATCCCAACAAGGGGGCCGTCACCAACCTGCCGCTGCCGCGCTATGTCTCGCTCAAGTCCAGCGAAGGCAATGCCCGGCGCGGGCCGGGCCTGTCGCACCGGATCGATTGGGTGTTCACCCGGGTCGGCATGCCGCTCAAGGTCACGGCCGAACACGGCCATTGGCGCCGGGTCGAAGATGCCGAAGGGCTGGGCGGCTGGGTGCATTATGCGCTATTGTCGGGCGTGCGTTCGGTGATGGTGGCCGATGAGATGGCCACCTTCTACAGCCGCGCCGACACGGCCTCGCTCGAGGCGTTCAAGGCCGAGCGCGGCGTGGTCGCGCGGGTGATCACCTGCAAGGACGGCTGGTGCCGGGTTTCGGTCGACACCCAGCGCGGCTGGACGCCGGTGTCGAGCCTCTGGGGTGTCACCGCCGATGAGGTGATCGACTGACCGGCCCGCAAAAGGCCACGCTCTTGGCTTGCGCTTGACCACGGTCTTGCTGTAGCGCATGCGACCTTTGACAGAAGAAGGAAGCGCAGATGGCATCCGATCAGACCCGGTTGAACTTGTCGGCGGGCGTGGCCTCGGTCTGTGTTGCGCTGGTGCTGGTGGTGCTCAAGCTCTGGGCGCTGGGGCAGACCGGGGCGCTGTCGGTCGCGGCCTCTTTGGCGGACAGTGCGATGGACCTGATGGTCAGCCTGATGGCGATGGCGGCCATTCTCTATGCGGCCAAGCCCGCCGATGAAGACCATGCCTTTGGCCATACCTCGGCCGAGGATCTGGCCTCGCTGGGGCAAGCGCTGTTCATTCTGGTCTCGGCCGGGGTGATTGCGGTGGCCTCTGTGCAGCGGCTGCTGGCCCCAGAGCCAGAAGCGCTGTCGCGCGAAGGCGTGGGCATGGGCGTGATGGCGATCTCTATCGTGCTCACGCTGGCGCTGGTGATGTGGCAGGGTCGGGTGGCGCGGCGCACCGGCAACAAGGTGGTGGCGGCCGACCGGCTGCATTATCTGGGCGATCTGTTGCCCAACATCGGGGCCATTGCGTCGCTCTGGGCCTCCCGTGCCTTCGGGCTCACGGCGGTGGACTCGGTGGTGGCGCTTGCGGCGGCAGGGATGCTGGCCTTGGGGGCGCTTCGGATCGGGCGCGACGCCTTTCACGCGCTGATGGACCGGCGTGCCGATCCGTCGGTGATCGCGGGGATCGAGGCGATTGCCCGCGACTGGCCCGGGGTGCAGGGCTTTCACGACATCAAGACCCGGATGGCAGGGAGCCGCATCTTCGTGCAGATCCATATCGAGCTCGACGGTCATCTGCCGTTGCGGCAGGCGCATGACATCGGCGCCGCCCTGCGCCGCGCGATCCTCGAGGCCTATCCGCAGGCCGATGTCATCGTGCACAAAGACGTCAGCGCCGCGTCGGAGCAGCAGCCAAACGCGAAATGAGTCTGCCACAGCGGTGAAACAGGATTCCCTCTTGCTTGGGATTGTCCTATGCTCGGGTGATTATACAAGCGTATAACAAGGGAGAGCCATGGCCGAAGACCGCCGCCCATATCGCCGCGAGTCGCAGGAAAGCCGACGGGAGGCGCTGATCACGGCCGCGCTGGAGCTGATGGCGGAAGGCGGAGCACAGGCCGCCACGGTGCGGGCCATTGCCGACCGGGCCGGAATCACCCCGGGACTGATCCGGCATTACTTCCAGACCAAGGACGATCTGACCCGCGCCGCCTATGCCGCCTTGATGGAGCGCATGGCCGAACAAAGCCTGCGCGCCACGCTGACCGCGCCCGATGATCCGGCGGCGCGGTTGGCGGCCTTTGTTGCGGCAAGCCTGCGCCCGCCGGTGATGACCGGCGATCGCGTCCGGCTTTGGGCGGGATTTCTGCATCTGGTGCAGCGCGATCCCATGATGCGCGCGGTGCATGAGGCCACCTATCTGGGCTATCGCAACCGGCTACAGGCCCTGATTCAAACGCTGCCCGGCAAGGGCGATCCTGTGCAGGCCCGGGCGCTGGCCATCGCCTGCAATGCCGTGATCGACGGGCTGTGGCTGGAAGGTGGCACCCTGCCCGAAGGCTTTGCCCCGCAAGAGCTGGAGCAGATCGGCCTTCAGGCGATCGCGGCGATCTTGGGCACCGCCCTGCCCCCCACACAGACCACAGATGAGGCACCATGAAATACGCGGATGTTCTGGACGATCTGGCGGGGCTGGGAGGCGCCAAATGGGGGGTCCATCTGCGGGCGCGCGCGCTCAAGGCCGAAGGGCGGCAGGTGCTGGAGCTGACAATCGGCGAGCCGGACACCCCACCCCCGAAGCGCCTGATGGAAGTGGCGGAGGCTGCGCTGGCCGCCGGACGCACCGGCTATTCCAACGGCCGGGGGGAATCGGGGCTTCTGCAGGCGCTGGCCGCGCGCTACAGCACGCGGCGCGGGCGCGTCTTTACCCCCGATCAGTTCCTGTGCCTGCCCGGCACGCAAACCGTGCTCTATCTGGTCTTGCGGGCCTTGGCAGGCCCCGGCGACGAGGTGCTGGTGGGCGATCCGATGTATGCCACCTATGAAGGGGTGATCCGCGCCAGTGGTGCCCGCATGGTGCCGGTGCCCTTGCGCCCCGAGCATGGGTTCCGCATGCAAGCGGAAGATGTGGCGGCGCGCATCACGCCGCGCAGCCGGGTGCTGTTCCTGAACACCCCTCACAATCCCACCGGCGCGGTGCTGCGCCCCGACGACATCGCCGCCTTGGGGGCGGTGGCGCGGGCGCATGATCTGTGGGTCCTGTCGGATGAAGTGTATGAAGAGCTGGTGTTTGAAGGCACTGCGTTTCACTCGCCACTCTCTGACCCGGATCTGGCCGAGCGGGTGATTGCGGCGGCCTCGATTTCCAAATCCCATGCGGCCCCCGGCTTTCGTTCGGGCTGGTGTGCCGGGCCTGCCGCCTTTGTTGCGCGCGCCTTGCCGCTGGCCGAAACCATGCTGTTCGGCAACCAGCCCTTTCTGGCCGATGCCACGGCGGATGCGATCACCGCCCCCTCGCCCGTCGCGGGGGGAATGGCGGCCCGCTATGCCGCCCGCGCCGCGCGGCTGGCGGAGGCGTTGGACGGGGTGGCCGGGCTGCGCGTCCATCGCCCCGATGCGGGCATGTTTGCGCTGCTGGACGTGCGCGCGCAGGGGTTGGACGGCGAGGCCTTTGCGCTGGCCCTGCTCGAGGCCGAAGGCGTGGCCTGCATGCCGGGCGAAAGCTTTGGCTCTGGCTTGGCGGGCTGGCTGCGGATCAGTCTGACGCAGCCCGATGCGGTGATGGACGAAGCGGCGGCGCGCATCGCGCGCTTTGCACAAGGGCGGAGGTAAGGCCATGGCAACGGTGGGCATGCGCTTGGTGGAAGGTCTGGCGGCGCGCGGGGTGGAGGTGGTGTTCGGAATTCCGGGTGTCCATACGGTGGAGTTGTACCGCGGTCTGGCCGGATCGGGGCTGCGTCATGTGACCCCCCGGCACGAGCAAGGCGCCGCCTTCATGGCCGATGGCTATGCGCGGGTGACCGGGCGGCCCGGCGTGGCCTTCGTGATCACCGGGCCGGGGCTCACCAATGCACTCACCGCAATGGCACAGGCGCGCGCCGATTCGGTTCCGATGCTGGTGGTGTCCGGCGTCAACCGTCGCGACAGCTTGGGCAAGGGGCTGGGCCATCTGCATGAATTGCCCGATCAGGCGGGGATGGTGCGCGCGCTTTGCCCCAGCCTGCGCGTCACCGCGCCCGAGATGCTGGGCCCGGTGCTCGACCGCGCTTTTGACCTGATGCTGGGGGGCCGCCCCGGCCCGGTGCATATCGAGGTGCCGACCGATGTGATGGCGCTGGAGGCCGCCGCCTTGCCGCCGCCCGCCGCCGTGCCGCGCCGCGCGCCAGAGGCCGAAGGACTGGCTCAGGCCGTAGCGCGGCTGGATGCGGCGGCGCGGGTGGTGATCCTTGCGGGCGGCGGCGCGCGGGCGGCAGGCCCGGCCTTGCGCGCGCTGGCCGAGCGGCTGGACGCCCCGGTGGTGCAAACGGTGAACGCGCGCGGGCTGATGTTCGGCCATCCTTTGGGCGTGCCCGCCTCGCCCAGTCTGGACGCCGTGCGTGCGCTGATCGCCGAGGCCGATCAGGTGCTGGCGGTGGGCACGGAACTTGGCCCGACGGATTACGACATGTATCTGCGGGGCGGCTTTCCCGACCTGTCGGGGATGATCCGTGTGGACATCTGCCCCGCGCAACTGGCGCGGCACCCGGCGGCGTTGCGCATCACGGCAGAGGCGGATGCGGCGCTGACCGCCTTGGCCGGGGTGCGCGCAAGGCAAGCCGAGGGCGCGGCGCGCGCCGCCCGCTGCCGCGACGCGGCCCGCACGGAACTGGCGCAACTGCGCGCCGACATGCCCGCGCAGCTTGCCATCGTCGAGTCCCTGCGCGCCGCCGTGCCGGGGGCGATCTTTGTGGGCGACAGCACCCAGCCGATCTATGCGGCGAACCTGTTTTACGATCATGACCGCGCGGGAGGCTGGTTCAACGCGGCCACCGGCTATGGCGCCTTGGGCTTTGGCCCCGGCGCCGCCATCGGGGCCGCCTTGGGCGCGCCCGGCGTGCCGGTGGTCTGCCTGATCGGAGATGGCGGGCTACAATTCAGCGCCGCTGAATTGCGTTGCGCCTGTGATGAAGGCCTGCCCATCACCTTTGTCGTCTGGAACAACGCAGGCTATCGCGAGATCGCCGAAGCCATGGCGGGCGCGGGCGCCGAGGTCATTGGCTGCGACCCTTCTCCCCTTGCGCTCGCGCCTTTTGCTGCGGCCTGCGGCCTGCCGTTCTCCAGCCTGGCCCTTGATCCAGAGGGCTTGCGCAGCGCCCTGCGCGCCCCGCACAGCGGCCCCCGGCTCATCGAATTGCGCGTGCCGTGAAAGCTGCCATATCCTAAGCCATTGGTTTCATTGGCGCTATCCCATAACATCGCCGCGTTTTTGCCTAGCGCGGGGGTTTGGTCCATCTCAGGTCTCATCACAGCGGCGCTCTGCTCAGCCCCGCGATATCTGGGAAAGGAAACCCGATGTTCAGAACTGCAAAATCCACCGCGATTGCCACCGTCACCGCCCTTTCGCTTGCCCTGACCGCCGCTGCCCCGGCACAGGCGCTTGGCAAGAACGAGCGCAATTTCCTCAAGGGCGTGGCGGCCGCCGTCATCGTCGGCGCGCTCATCAACGAAGCGCAGGCCCGCAGCCCGCAGCCCGTGTATCGCCCCGCGCCGCAGCCGCAGCCGGTCTATCGCCCCGCGCCGCAGCCGCAGCACCCGCCGCATTACACCCGCCCGCGCCATGACCATCACCACAGCACAAGCGGCCGGGTGATCGGGTCGAACACCTCGGTCCATGCCACGGTGGCGGCGCAGTCCTTCAACAATTACACAGCCGCCGAGCGCCGCGCGATCCAAAGCCGCCTGCGCGCCTTTGGCTATTACACCGGCGCGGTGGATGCCTCCTTCGGCCCCGGCACCTATCGCGCGGTGCTGGCCTATGCCCGCGACACCGGCGGCGAGCGGCAGCTGGAAAGCCGTGCAGGGGCCTATGGCGTCTATGACAGCCTGATCTACTGATCCGGTCTGCGAACAGCGCCGTGCCCAACTGTCCCCCGTGGCACGGTGCTTTGGCGCCCCGGCCCGTCCCCGGCCGGGGCGTCCTCGTCCCCCCACCCCAGCCCGCCCCCTGTGGCCAATTGCAGACGCCTTTCTTTTTTGCCGGATTTTCCGCCAAGGATTGCACCCCGGCTTGCGTCTGACCTATCGTGATGCTGATGGAAACGCCGGATGAAACCCTTGCCTTAGCCGCTGCAAGCGGCGACAGCGCTGCCTTTGCGGCGCTGGTGACGCGGCATTACGACCGGATTTTCGCGCTTGGCTGGCGACTTACCGGCAGCAAGGCCGAGGCCGAGGATCTGGCGCAAGACATCTGCGCCGCCCTGCCCCACCGTCTGCGCGGCTGGCGGGCCGAGGCGCGCTTTACCACATGGCTTTATCGTGTGGTGGTGAATGCGGCGCATGACGCCCGCCGCCGCGCCGCCGTGCGCAACCGCGCCGCCGATGGCTGGGGCGATTGGGAAATCGCGCGGCAAGAGTCCATGGCGCAAGACCGCGCGGCGCAGGATTGGCTGAGTGAGTCGATGGGCCGCCTGCCCCCAGAACTGCGCGACACGGTGGCGCTGGTCTTGGGCGAAGACATGACACAGGCCGAAGCCGGGGCGGTGCTGGGTCTGTCCGAAGGCACCATCGCTTGGCGGATGTCCGAGGTGAAAAAACGGCTGCGCGCCATGGCCGCCGAGGAGGCACAGGCATGACCCGCGACCCCGAGCTTGACCGTCTGAAAGCCGCGCTGAAAGCGGCCCCCGCCAGCAGCCCCACAGCCCGGGCCGCCGCCTTGGCGCGCGCGATGGAAGCCTATGAAGACTCGGCCTTGTCACGCCAAGGACCGACGCCGCCGCTGCGGTCTGGCCCTGATCATCCGGTGAAAGCGGGCTTGGCAAAGGGCCTGACCAGATTGCTGAGCGTCTTCACGCTAAAGCCCATGCTGGCCGCCACCACGTCGGTGGCCGCGCTGGCCGTGGGGCTCTTCGTGGTGCTGCCGCAAGGCGAAGCCCCACCTGCCCGGCGCAGCGCGCCGCCGGTGGCCGAGCCGATGACCGCAACCGGAGCCGAGGCCCCACTGGCTCGTCGCGCACCAGAGGCCGCGCAGGGCGGGGCCCAAGGCATCACGACGCAAGGCGCGGAGGCGGCCCCCATGGCAGCGCAAGCGCCCATGGCCGCGCCCGCCCCTCTGCCCGGGGCAAAGGCGCCTGCCGCCGCGGCCCCCGGCGCCCCCGAAGCGGCCCCGCTGACCTCGCGCAGCGCTCCGCTCGGCGATCTGGCCCCAGAAGCGCCTCTCGCAGACACTTCTGCCATGGACACCGCCGCGCCCGAGGGGATGGCCGCTTCCGACAGCGCGGCCGAGGTGTTTGCCAACAGCGCCAATGCCCGCGTGCAAAGCGTGGCCGAAGCCCCGGTCTCTGCGTTTCCCGTCGATGTCGATACGGCCTCGTATGCGCGCCTGCGCGACAGTCTGATCGCCGGAGCGCTGCCCCCGCCCGAGGCTGTGCGCATCGCGGAGATGGTGAACTATTTCCCCTATGCCTATCCGGCGCCCGAGGTGGGGGCGCCGCCCTTTCGCCCCAGTGTCTCGGTGATCCCCACCCCGTGGAATGCTGAGACGCGGTTGGTGCATATCGCGCTGCAAGGCCGCCTGCCCGAGGTGGCGGCACGCCCTCCGCTGAACCTTGTCTTCCTGATCGACACCTCGGACTCGATGGATGACCCGGCCAAACTGCCTTTGCTGCGGCAAGCGCTGGCCCTGATGCTGCCCGATCTGCGCCCCGAGGATCAGGTCGCCATCGTCACCTATGCCGGATCGTCGGGGGCGGTGCTGGCGCCCACCCCGGCCTCAGACCGCGGCACCATTCTCTCCGCGCTGAACCGGCTCGACGTCGGCGGCGCAACCAACGGGGCCGAAGGGTTGGCGCTGGCCTATCGGCTGGCCGAAGGCATGACCGCAAAGGGCGAGGTCAGCCGCGTGCTCTTGGCCACGGATGGCGATTTCAACCTTGGCGTGGACGATCCCGAGGGGCTGGCCGCCTATGTGGCACGCAAACGCGCTGCGGGTGTTGCGCTGTCCGTGCTGGGCTTTGGCCGCGACACGCGGGATGATGCCACCATGCAGGCGCTGGCGCAAAGCGGGAATGGCACCGCCACCACCATCGACACGCTGCAAGAAGCCCGCAAAGTGCTGGTGGATCAACTTTCGGGGGCGCTGTTCCCCATTGCCGATGACGTGAAGGTCGACGTGGAATGGAACCCCAGCCAAGTGGCGGAATACCGTCTGATCGGCTATGAGACGCGCGCGCCGCAAGGCGCGGACGTCAACGGTGGTGTTGACGCAGGCGAAATCGGCGCCGGTCATGCAGTGACAGCACTCTACGAGGTGACCGCCCCCGGCAGCCCCGCGCTTGTGAACACCCCGCTGCCCTCTGCCCCGGCACAGGCCACCACGGCTGAGACCGCGCAGAACACCGCTCAGGCCCCGGCGCAGGACACTGCCGAGCTGGGCGTTTTGCGCCTGCGCTACAAAGCCCCGCGCGAGTCGGTCAGCGCCTTGATCGAAGCGCCGATCCAAGCGCAGGATGTGCCCGCTGACCTGCTGCCCGAGGTCCGCTTTGCCGCCGCCATCGCGGGCTTTGGCCAATTGCTGCGCGGGGCGCCCGATCTGGGCAACTGGGGCTGGGATCAGGCCATCCGTCTGGCCGAGGCAAACCGGGGCGCAGACCCCTTTGGCTATCGGCTCGAGGCGGTGAGCCTGATGCGGCTGGCCCAATCCTTGGCGCAACAGACCCCGCCCGCCGCGCCTGCGCCCTGACGGGCGTCGTCGCTGGCAGCCATGAGCGCCGCAAGATGCGCGAAGCGGCCCCAAGACGCACACATCACACCGCAGAAAAAGGCCCGCCGGAGCATCCGGCGGGCCTTGGTGTCACGAATCGTGCGCGATCAGACCGTGGTGCTTTCCAGCGCCTTGGTTTCCAGATCGGCGGGGCGGCCAATCTCGATCCGGCGCGGCTTCAGCGCCTCCGGCGTTTCGCGGATCAGGTCGATGTGCAGCATCCCGTGCTCATGCGTCGCGCCGGTCACGCGCACATGATCGGCCAAGGCAAAGCGGCGTTCAAAGGCGCGGGTCGCGATGCCACGGTGCAGATAGGTTTTGCCCTCAGCCTCGGGTGCCTTGCGGGCGGTGACGTGCAAAGCGCCTTCTTTCACCTCAACCGAAAGCTCATCCGGAGTGAACCCGGCCACGGCCACCGAGATGCGATAGGCATCTTCTGCGGTCTTTTCGATGTTATAGGGGGGATAGGTTGGCTGGGCCACATCGGCCGACAGCGCGCGGTCCATCAGATCGGCAATGCGGTCGAAGCCGACGGTGGCACGATACAGCGGGGCAAGATCAAAGCTACGCATGGGTCATCCTTTTCAAAAGCGATGCGTCTATGTTGGCCCCCCGGTCAAGGGCGGGCCGTTCGGTCCTCCGGGCCCGTTGTGGCACCCGGATGCTCCCAAGGTAGGAAAGCCAAAACCGCCTTTCAAGAGCCGCACGCTGTGAGCCCAAAACGAACCTGACCGGTTCGGGGCCAAGACGAACCTAACCGGTTCGGGGCCAAAAACGAACCTGACCGGTTCAGGGCTTCACGAACTTGCCGCCCGACCCGCCCGACAGCACCCGCACATGGCTGGGCCGCAGCGACGATCCGCCCTCCGCCAGCTTGCCGCGCAAAAATGCGACATGATCGGCCAAGGGCGTGCCAAGGGACACCTTCTGCCCATCCACCTCGGCCTTGGCCGAAATCACCGAAACGATGCGCAGCGCCCCGTCGCGCAAGGAAAACACGGGCGCGCCCGATGAGCCGAAATCCACATCGCAAGACAGCACCAGCGTGTCGAACTCGGCCCCGCCCGGCTTGACCACCACACCTGCGCGCAAAATCGATTGCCGCCCCAGCACATGACAAACCTGCTGCAATGAAGGCGCCTCGGCGCGGTCTTGCGCGTAGGACACCACGCCCACCTCGTCGCCCGTCTGCGGACGGGCATCGGTGGCATAGGGGCGCACCGAGGGCAGGCGGATCGGCTGATCCAGTTGCAGCAGCGCCACGTCAAACGGCACCCGCTCGGCACTGTCATGCCCGCCATAGACATATTCCGGATGCGCCAGCGCCTTGCTCACCCCGCGATAGGCCGCTGCCCGCCCGTTGCGCCACCCCGCCAGAAACCGGATGTCGCGCACATCGATGCTGACGCCGCTGGTCTTGTCAAACAGGCAATGCGCCGCCGTCAGCACCAGATCCTCGGCGATCAGGGCACCGGTGCAAAACCCGCGATCCCCCAGATCAAGCCGCCCCACCGCCTCCCACCCGCGCGAGTCGTCGCCCGTCTGCAGGCTGCGCAGGCCCTTGTCCTGCGCCACAGCCGCCGTCGGCAGCAAAAAGCCCAATGTTGCAAAAGCGGAAACAGCAAGGATGCAGGCGCGCAGGTAACTCATGACAACTCCGTTCTCTGTCACAGGCCAATGCCAGCCGAGTTTGGCGGATTTGTGGCCATTCGCCCCGCCCCTGTCGCCGCCCCCCCCTGTCGCCGTCCTTCCGCACGGTCGCGCTGCGCCGAACGCCACGCTTGCCTGAATGCGGCAACAGGGATACCTTTTTCCTGCGTCACGCCATCGTTATCAACCAGTGAGGTTCCATGCGCAAATCCCTTTTTACAGCCGTTCCTTTGATGCTTGCCCTGTCGCTTCCCGCCGCAGCCGATCCCACCGTGGGCCTTGGCGTCACCTTCACATGGGGCGGGGGCCAGCGCGGCGACACCGGCATTGGCCTGCGGGTCTTCTCCGATGATGAACGCAAAAAATTCGTGGGCTCGCTCGGCGTCGATTATCTGCTGCGCGCGCAGCGCGTGCGCCCGAACGTCGGCTTCGCCTATCTGGCGTCGAAAAGCTATGTCGGCATGGACATCGGCTTCGGCGGCGAAGGCGTCGATGTGGGTGTGGGCCTTGGTGTGGCCAATACCCGCAAGAAAGCCAGCCCGGCACCCGAGATCATCGACGAAGGTCCGGATCCGGACATCGATTTTGAAACTCCCCCACCGGTGTAATCTCCCGCCCTTCAGCCCTGCGCGGTAAGCGCGCGGGGCTTTGGCCCGCCGGTCGCCCAATCCAGCAATTCCACCGTATGCACCACCGGCACCCCGGTGCCTGACCCGATCTGCATCATGCAGCCAATGTTTCCGGCCGCAATCACATCGGGCGCACGCGCTTCGAGCGTTTGCACCTTGCGCGCCTTCAGCTGCTGGCTGATCTCGGGCTGCAAGAGGTTATAGGTCCCCGCCGAGCCACAGCACAGATGGCTGTCCGCAGGCTCCACCACCGTGAACCCGGCCCGCTTGAGCAGATCCTTGGGCAGCGACTTGATCTGCTGACCATGCTGCAAACTGCACGCCGCGTGATAGGCCACCCGCATCCCCTTGGCCGCCCCTTCGGGCAGGCCCAGCCGCGTCACCACCTCCGACACATCCATCGCCAGCCCCGCCACCGTGGCCGCCTCCGCCGCCAAGGCCTCGTTGCGGAACATATGGCCGTAATCCTTCACCGTGGTGCCGCAGCCGCTGGTGTTGATCACGATGGCATCCAGACCCGCGCCGTTCTTCTCGGCCATCCAGGCGCGGATATTGGCCGCCGCCGAGGCATGGGATTGCTCGGCCTTGCCCATGTGATGCGTCAGCGCCCCGCAACAGCCCGCACCCTTCGCCACCACCACCTCGGCCCCCAGACGGCAGAGCAGCCGGATGGTGGCATCGTTGATATCGGTGTTCAGCGCCTTTTGCGCACAGCCCGTGAGCAGCGCCACCCGCATCCGCCGCGGCGCCGTGGCCGCAAACACCTGCGGGTCATCATTGCGGCTGACCGGCGGGATCGGCGCGGCCGCCATGTCCAGCATCGCCCGCAGCCGCGCATCCGGCACCAAGCGCCGGAACGGGCGCGCCAGCTTGGCCCCCAGCATCGCCACCCGGAACCGCATCGGATGCGGGATGATCCAAGCAAGCAGCCCCCGCAACATGCGGTCCATCAGCGGGCGCTTGTAGGTCGCCTCGATATAGTCCCGCGCGTGGTCCACCAGATGCATGTAATGCACGCCGCTCGGGCAGGTGGTCATGCAGGCAAGACAGGACAGGCAACGGTCGATATGCTTGACCGTCTGCGCATCGGCCGGGCGGCCTTGCTCCAGCATATCCTTGATCAGGTAAATCCGCCCGCGCGGACTGTCCAGCTCATCGCCCAGCACCTGATAGGTCGGGCAGGTCGCGGTGCAAAAGCCGCAATGCACACAGCTGCGCAGCACCTCATTGGCACGGGCAATCCCGGGGTCTTTCAACTGATCGGGGGTAAAGGTGGTCTGCATGTCAGGCGTCCATCAAGCCGGTGTTCAAAATGCCGCGCGGATCGAACTTGGCCCGCAGCCCGCGCGTCAGGGCCGCCACAGCGGGCGCCTCCGGTTGGAACGCGCCCGGCCCCGCGCCGCGCACCCGCGTTGCATGGCCTTGAAACGGCCCCAGCCGGCCCCGCAGGTCGCAGCCTTCAGCGCACAGCGCCCAGATCAGGCCGCCGCCCCAGTCGTACAGCACCGCCTCCGCCTCCATCCGCGCCACGATCTCCGGCGCCTCCGAAGGCTTTACCGACAGCCGCCACACATCGCCCGCGCGGTCCTGAAACGGCGCCACATCGCGGATTGCCGGCCAGCGTGCGGTGCCCGGCTCCACCTCCACCGCGCCAAAGCGCGCCAGATGCGCCCGCAACCGCTCCGCCCGATAGGCGACCGAGGCCGAGAATCCTTCGATCCGCAGGAACGTCCCCTCCCCCGGCCAATGCGCCGCGCCGTTCACCTCAAAGGGCGATCCCAGCGCCGCCGCCATCGCCGCCACCGCCTGCTGGTCCGACAGGCCGTGCAAGATCAACGTGGCCCCCGCCTCCGGGACCGGAAGCAGCTTGAAACTCACCTCGCTCAGCACGCCCAAGGTGCCCCAAGACCCGGCCATCAGCTTGACCAGATCATAGCCGGTGACATTCTTCATCACCCGCCCGCCGTTCTTGATCACCGTCCCCGCGCCATCGACAAAGCGCACCCCGATCAAGCTGTCCCGGCAGGCCCCCACCTGCACGCGGCGCGGCCCGCTGGCATTGGCGGCCACCACACCGCCCAGGGTGCTCTCCCCCTGGCGCCCCAAGAGCCCGCGCAGATCCGGCACCTCGAAAGCCAGCCGCTGCCCTTGGGCCGCCAACAGCGCCTCCACCTCCGAAAGCCGCGTGCCCGCCCGCGCCACAAGCGTCAGCGCGCCCGGCTCATAAAGCGCCACGCCCGAGAGGCCCGAACAGTCCAGAACCGCGCCCGGAGCTTCGCCGATCCCCCGCGTGCCGCCCCCCCGCACCACCATCGGCCCCGTGGCCGCGGCTATGATCTCGGCCAGTTCGGCCTCTGTCGCAGGACGCATTCCCTGCCCTTTCATCTGTTCATAAATATCCCGGGGTCTGGGGCAGAGCCCCAGTCCTCCGGCTCAGGCCGCGCGGCGGCTGGCGGTCACGGAAAGCGGGAACACCTTGGCCGGGTTCAACAGCCATTTCGGATCAAACACATCCTTGACCTTCAGCTGCGCCTCCAGATCCTCGGGCGCGAATTGCACCCCCATCAGATCGCGCTTTTCAATCCCCACCCCATGCTCGCCGGTCAGGCACCCGCCCACCTCGACGCACAGCCGCAGGATATCGGCCCCCAGCGCCTCGCAGCGCTCCAGATCGCCCGGCTTGTTGGCGTCAAACAGGATCAGCGGGTGCATGTTGCCGTCCCCGGCATGAAACACATTCGCCACATCCAGCCCGATCGCGCGGCTCATCTCGCCGATCCGGCGCAGCACATAAGGCAGGCTCGACACCGGGATCGTGCCATCCAGACACATGTAATCGTTGATCTGCCCCATCGCGCCAAAGGCCGACTTCCGGCCCAGCCAGATGCGCTTGGCCTGATCCTCATCCGCCGCCTCGCGGAACTCCACCGGGTCATGGCGCAGCGCGATCGCCTTGATCAGCGCCAGCTGTTCGTCAATTTCGGCAGGGCTGCCTTCCACCTCGACAATCAGCAAGGCCTCGCACATCGGATAGCCCGCCTTGGCAAAGGCCTCGGTCGCCTCGATACAAGGACGGTCCATGAATTCGATCGCGACGGGCAGCACGCCCGCCTTGATGATGTCGGACACGCATTCCCCCGCCACCTCATTGCTGTTGAACCCCACCAGCACCGGGCGCGCGCCTTCGGGCTTGGGCAGGATGCGCAAGGTGGCTTCCGTCACCACGCCCAACTGCCCCTCGCTGCCGCAGATCACGCCCAAAAGATCCAAGCCCCCCGCATCCAGATAGGGCCCGCCGATCTCGACCACGGTGCCATCCATCTGCACCAGCGTGACGCCCAACAGGTTGTTCGTCGTCACCCCGTATTTCAGACAATGCGCCCCGCCCGAATTCATCGCGATGTTCCCCGCGATCGCGCAGGCCAGCTGGCTGGACGGATCGGGCGCATAGAAGAACCCATCCGCCTCCACCGCGCCCGTCACACTCAGATTGGTGCGCCCCGTCTGCACCCGGATGAAGCGGTTGTCATAATCACAGTCCAGCACGGCCGTCATCCGCGCCACCCCCAGCACCACGCAATCGGCGGTGGGCAAGGCCCCGCCCGCAAGGCTGGTCCCCGATCCGCGCGGCACCACCGGCACGCCTTCGGCATGGCACAGCCGCAGCACCGCCGCCACTTCTTCGGTCGAGCGCGGCAGCACCACCACCAAGGGCGGGCAGCGATAGGCGGTCAGCGCATCGCATTCATAGGCGCGTGTCTCGGCCTCGTCCCAGATCACCGCATCGGCGGGCAAAATCTGGCGCAGGCCCGCCACGATGCGCGCCTTGGCGCCAAGAACCATGCTGTCGGGCAGCGGCATTTCCATCGGCAGACCTCGATCCGAAACCTCTCTTCCGCGCAGAGTAGCGCAGAAATTGGTCAAGTGAAATAACCAATTTTCAACAAGCCGCCACCCTGTCTTTTCCCAGTAGGAAAGCCGCCGCCGCCGCAGTAAACTGCCGCCATGACAACACTTTTCTCTACCCTCTCGCTCGACCGCGCCGATGCCATCGCCTTGGGGCTCTTGATCCTGTCTTGGGCGCTGATCGGCTGGCTGGTGGAACATCCGCCGAAATCGCGGCCTTCGGTCACCGCCCTGATGGCCGATTACCGGCGCGATTGGATGCGCCAGTTCGTCACCCGCTCGCCGCGCATCTTTGATGCCAATATCATCGACTCGCTGCGGCAAAGCACCGCTTTCTTCGCCTCCACCTCGATGATCGCGCTTGGCGGCGGGGTGGCGCTGATCGGCAATGTCACCCAGCTGGAAGGTCTGGCCCATGACCTCACGATCGAGGCGGCGGGCGTGCGGGTGGAATTGAAGATCATCCTTGTGCTGCTGTTTCTGGCCAATGCGCTGCTGAAATTCGTCTGGGCGCATCGTCTTTTCGGCTATTGCGCCATCCTTATGGCCGCCGTGCCGAACGATCCGGCCGATCCGCTGGCCTATACCCGCGCGGGCCAAGCGGCAGAGATCAACATCACCGCCGCCAAAAGCTTCAACCGTGGCCTGCAATCCATCTATTTCGCACTCGCGGGCATCACGTGGCTTTTGGGGCCCATCGCGCTCATCGCGGCCACGGTGATCACCTCGGCGCTGCTCTTGCGGCGCGAGTTTGCCTCGCTCTCGCGGCAGGTGATGCTCTCGCGCTGATCAGGCGGCCTTGCGCGCCCCCCGGCGCCCTTCGATCAACCAAGCCGCAATCGCGAACAGCGCCACCAGCACCAGCCAAGCCCAGCCCGGCAACAGCGCCGCCACCCGCACATCCTGCGTCACATACGCGCCGCGGGGCGTGATCCCGATCCAGCCGCGCCCGGCGGCAGGGCGCCCCTCGCGCACGCTGCGCACATCGGGCGCACCGTCTGACAGGCGCAGCACGCCCCCATTGGTGGCCGCCACCGTGGACGCCAGCACCTCGCCCGAGGCGATGGTTTCCACAAACTCGCGCGGGGCCGATGGACCCACGGCAACCACCCGGCTCAACTCCCCCTGCTCCATCCGATAAAGGCCCACCGTCGGCGCTTCGAACAGGCCCTCATAGCGTCCGGGCGAGACTTCCGTCAGGCTCAGCGCGGTTTGCGCCCCATCCGGCCCGGTGATCGTCACATCCCCCGGCGGCGTCTCCTCGATGCTGCGCCGCGTGACCGTCAGGCTCTGGCCCGACACCGTGGCGGACAGGGTTTCCTCCTCCAGCTCCGGCTCTTTCAGCATCCAATGGGCAAGCCGCCGCAACAGCTCCAGCTGCGGGCCGCCGCCCTCATAGCCGCGCCCCCACAGCCAAGCGTGATCCGACGCCAGAATCGCCACACGCCCTTCGTCCACCCGGTCCAAAATCAGCAGCGGGCGACCTTCCGGCCCTTCCATCACCACTTGTCCCGCGCGCGGGATCACATCCACCATACGGAACCAGCGGCCCCAGCCGCCTTCGGGGGCCATGGCTTCCAGCCCTTCGGTCACCGGATGGCGTCGGCCAAGATCGGTAAGCTGGGGCTGAAACCCACCCTCGATCACCCGCGCGGTCGGATCGGCGGGCAGGATCTGCGCCAGAGGCGACCGCCACAGGCTGTCCACCGCGCCATATTCCGGCCCTGCCGCCACCAGAACCGTGCCGCCGCCGCGCACATAATTCACGATGTTTTCCATGTAAGACATCGGCAGGATGCCCCGCATGGAATAGCGGTCGAAGACGATCAGATCGAATTCCTCGATCTTTTCCACGAAAAGCTCACGCGTCGGGAAGGCAATCAGCGACAGTTCACTGACAGGGATGCCATCCTGCTTTTCCGGCGGGCGCAGAATGGTGAAATGCACCAGATCCACACTCGCATCGGATTTCAGCAGGTTGCGCCAGACTCGCTCCCCCGCATGCGGCTCGCCGCTGACCAACAGCACCCGCAAGCGGTCGCGCACGCCATTGATCTGCACCACGGCGGCATTGTTGCGGTCGGTCAACTCACCCTCGGCGGTCGCAACGGTGAATTGCAGCACGTTCATCCCGCCATGCGGCAGCGTCACCGGCAGTTCAAGATCTTCGCCCACCGGCACGGTATAGGTTTGCGGTGCCTCGGCATCCACGGCGATGGTCAGTTCCGCCATCGGGCCGACGCTGGCAGGCACCGCGCCCTGATCCTCGATCCGCAGGGTCAGCAGCACCTCTTCGCCCAAGATGGCAAAGGCCGGGGCGTTCTTCACGATCAACCGGCGGTCCCAATCCTCGGGCTCCCCGGTCAACAGCAGATGCAGCGGCGCGGGCATGTTCGGCGCAAGCTCCAGATCATGCACCTGCCCGTCGCTGATGATCACCGCGCCCGCCACCCGCGCGCGCGGCTCTTCGGCCAAGGCCTCGGCCAGCGCGGTCATCGCCAGCGTGCCCGCATCCTCGGGCCCGTCGCCCAGACGCGTTACCCGCAACTCGGTGTTCTCCAGCGCCGCCACCTCAGCCTGAAGCGCGGCCAGCGCGGCTTCGGTCTGCGCCGGACGCGCGCCCAGCTGTTGGCTCGCACTGTCATCCACCACCGCGATCACGATGTCGGATTGCGGCGCGCGGTCTTCCTCTTGCAGCGCCGGATTGGCCAGCGCCAGCAGCACCATCCCCGCCGCCAGCGCCCGCAAGCCCCAGCCCGACAGGCCGCGCAGCACCGCCAGCCCCAGCAGCACCACGGCAAAGGCCAAGGCCCCCCAGAGCATGGGCCAAGGGATCAGCGGCGCGAAGATAAGGCTTTGTGTCATTGTCCCAACCTGTCCAGCAGCGCAGGCACATGGACCTGATCGGATTTGTAGTTGCCCGTCAGCACATGCATGATCAGGTTCACGCCAAAGCGATACGCCATCTCGCGCTGTCGCTCTCCGGCAAAGCCGCGCCCCACGGGCAAGAGCGGCGCGCCATTCGCGCTTGTGGCCCAAGCCGAGGCCCAGTCATTGCCGCCAATCACCACCGGCGTCACCCCGTCATTGAGGTTGCGAAACGGCATCCCCTCCACCTGCTCGGCATCCGGGGGCGCGGCCTCCACCCAGACAGCCCCGCGCGCGTGACGCCCCGGAAAATCCTGCAACAGATAGAAGGTGCGCGTCAGCACGTGATCAACCGGCATCTGCTCCAAGGGCGGGATGTTCAACCCCGCCGCCAACCGCTGCAAGTGCTGCGCTTCCGGCGAAGACCCGCCCGCCAGATCGGCATCCCGGGTGTCGAACAGGATCATCCCCCCGGTGCGCAGATACTCGTTCAGCTTGGAATAGGCCGCCGCCGAAGGCAGCGGCTGCGCGGTCGACACCGGCCAATAAAGGAACGGAAAGAACGCCAGCTCATCGGTTTCGATGTTCACCCCGATGGGCCGGTCGGGTTCAATCGAGGTGCGCTGCCACAAGATCTCGCCCAGACCGAACAGCCCCGCCGCCGCCGTCTCATCCAGCCGCGCATCGCCCGTGATCACATGCGCCAGCACCAGCCCCGTGGTGGCCTGAAGCGCAAACTCATCCCCCGGCGCCTCCTGCGCCTGCGCTTCGGGCACCATCATCATCAGCGCCAAAATCACCGCCGCCCCGCGCGCGAACCCGCCCAGACGGCCCGAAACAAACAGCGCCGCCAGAATGTCCAGCATCAAGAGCGCCAAGGCCCCCGACAGGAACGCGCCTTTCAGCGCCTGCTCGGGCGGGGTCTCCAACCCTTCGATCACCGTCCCCGAAGGCCAGGCCGCCGGCACCAGCGCGGTCTCGGCCCCGATCACGTTCAGTGCCACCCGCCGATCCGCCCCGGCATAAAGGCCCGGCGGCTGCTCCGGCCCCGGCCCGGCCGCCATCGCCTGCGCCAGCACCTCACCCGGCTGTCCCGGCAATTCGCCCGCATCTTGCAACTGGCCATAGGCATCCAGCACCACCTCGGGCACCCATGTCTGCCCCGCCAGATCGGCGGCCTCGGGCGCGGCAGGGCGGGTCGACACCGCCAACCGCTCCAGCATCGACATGAACAGCCCCGACAGCGGCAAGGTGGACCATTCGGCATTGGCGGTCACATGCACCAGCACCACCTGCCCCTGCCCCACCACCTTGCGCGTCACCAAGGGCGTGCCATCGGCCAAGGCCGCAATCGTGCGCTCGGCCAGATCCGGCCCCGGCTGCGCCAGCACCTGTGCCGTCACACTCACATCCGATGGCAAAGGCAAACCATGAAAGGGCGAGTCCTCGGGGAACGGCGCCAAGGCCTTCGGCTCGCCCCAGCTCATGGCGCCGCCCACACTGCGCCCGCCTTCCCGCAGCCGCACCGGCATCAGCGGGTCTTCACTCATCCGGCTCACATCGCTTGCCGCCAGTTGCGGCCCGGCAAAGCGCAGCAACAGGCCGCCATCGTCCAGCCAGTCCAGCAGCGCATCGGTATCGCTCTGCGACAGCCGCGCCACATCCGCCATGATCACCACATCGGGCGAGGCCAGCAGCAAGTCGGTCAGCGACCCTTCCATCAGATCGGCCACCGGCTCCAGCGCCTGCCGCAGATAGTGCAAGGGCGACAGCAGTTGCAGCCCCTCTCGGTCGGCCCCGCCGCCGATCAAGGCCACCTTGCGCCGCTTCAAGCTGTCATCCGTCAGGCTCACCGCCCCCGCCGACCGCAGCCCCGCAATCTCAAACCGGGTGATCCGGTTGCGCAACTCAGGCGGCAGCGACAGTGCCGCCTCGGCCCGCTCTTCGCCGCCGCTAAAACTCAGGCCGATCCGCGCCAACTCCCGCTCGACCCCGGCCGGGTCTGGCCCGCGCGCCGAGACTTCAACCGCCACCTCACCCTCCACCGGCAGGCGCGAGGCCGCAAGCTGCACCGCGCCATCGCCATAAGTGGCAGGATGCAGCGCAAAGACCGGACGCGGGCTTTCAAAGATCGTCACCCCGCCCTTGGCTTCAAACGCCGTCATCAGCGCCGCCCGCCCCGGATGATCCAGCCCATCCGAAAGCCAGAATGTGTCAAACCCGCCTTCGGGCAGCACCGGAACCCAAGCCGCCAGATCGCGCGGCCCCCAAGCCTGCGGCGACACCCCGCCCAGCCGCGCCGCCACCGCATCCGCCGCCTGAAACGCCACCTGACCGGGCGCATCGCTCAGGCGGATCACGGCCACCGGTCGGCCATCGCGCCCGGCCTCTTCGATCAGGGCGGCTGCCCGGTCGATCCGGCGCGGCCAGTCGCGCGCATCGGCCCATGTCGCATCCAGCGCAATCAACAATGGTCCGGTGCCCGCCTGCCGTGCGACCGGGTTCAGCACCGGCCCGGCAAAGGCAATGATCGCCGCCGCAATCGCGGCCATCCGCAGCAAAAGCAACCACCACGGGGTCTTGTCGGCTTCTGCCTCCTCATCGCGCAGGCCGAGCAGCAGTGCCACGCCGGGAAAGCGGCGGCGGATCGGCGCTGGCGGCACCGCCCGCAAAAGCAGCCACAACAGCGGCAAGGCAATCAGGCCCAAAAGCAGCATGGGCGTGGCAAAGCCGATGGGACCCAGCATAAACATCAGCGGCCCCCCTGCAAGGCGCGGTAAATCCACAACAAGGCCGCTTGCGCCGGCTGCCCCGAATGATGTGTGGTCACATGCCAACCCACCGCGCGGCCCAGTTGCGCCAACTGATCCTTGCGCTCGGCCAGCCGGGCCAGATAGCGGTCCCGCAGATCGCCCGCCTGTTGGGTTTCATGGCGCATGCCGCCCCCCATCGATTCAAAGATGGTGCGGCCCGAGAAGGGAAACTCTTCTTCCGCCGGGTCCAGCACCTGAATCAGCGCGCCGCGCACGCCACGATCGGCCGCCGCTGTCAAAGCCGCCTCCACCGGGGCGAGATCGCCAAGGAAATCCGAAAGAAACAGCGCGCGGCCATGGCTGACCATCCCAGTCGCGGTGGGGGCGCCATAGTCCGCCGCGTCTTCCGCCCCCGACAGCACGGCCGCCAGCTTCACGATCTGCGCCCGACCCGGGCGCGGCGGGGCGGCATCGCCCGCCAGCCCCACCCGCTCGCCCGCGCGCAGAAGCAGCACCGCCGTCGCCAGCGCCAAGAGCCGCGCCCGGTCGGCCTTGGGCGGGCGCGCCTTGTCGCCGGAAAACCCCATCGACTTGGCCGGGTCCACCCAAAGCGTCACCGATTGCGCCGATTGCCATTCGCGCTCGCGCACGAAATGCGCGTCCCCGCGAGCCGACCGCCGCCAGTCGATCAGCCGCGCGGAGTCGCCCGCGTTCACCGGGCGGTATTGCCAGAACTCATCCCCCTGCCCCGCGCGCTTGCGGCCATGCTCGCCCATCATCACCGTGGCGGCCAAAAGCTCCGCCTCGGCCATCAGGGGCGGCAGCGATTGGCCAAGCGTCTCGGCGCGGGACTGAAGCTCAAGGCTCACGCGGCGGCCTCAAGCCGCAAGGTGCGGGTGGTCACCCGGTCGATGATGCCCGCAAGCGTTTCGCCGCGCGCGCGGGCGGCAAAGGACAGCGCCATCCGGTGGGTCAGCACCGCACGCGCCATCGCCGCCACATCCGCCACCGAAGGCGCCAGCCGCCCGTCCAGCAACGCCCGCGCCCGCACGGTAAGCATGAGCGCCTGCGCCGCGCGCGGCCCCGGCCCCCATGACAGGCTGCCCTCCAACGCGCGGCCCTCGGCCTCGCCGGGGCGGCAGGCGCGCACAAGGTCCAGAATGGCCTCCACCACCGCCTCGCCCACCGGCATCCGGCGGATCACGGCTTGCGCGGCGATCAGCTCTTCGGCGGTAAACACTTGGGTGGATTCCGCCTCTTCGGCACCGGTGGTGGCGATCAGAATATCCCGCTCGGTCGCGCGGGTGGGGTATTCCACATCCACCTGCACAAGGAAGCGGTCCAGCTGCGCCTCGGGCAGCGGATAGGTGCCTTCCTGCTCAATCGGGTTCTGCGTGGCCAGCACATGGAAAGGTTTGCCCAGCTTGCGGTGCTGGCCCGCAATGGTGACTTCCTTTTCCTGCATCGCCTGCAAGAGCGCCGATTGCGTGCGCGGGCTCGCGCGGTTGATCTCATCCGCCATCAACAGCTGGCAAAAGATCGGCCCTTCGATAAAGCGAAACGCCCGCGCGCCCCCCTCCCCGGTTTCCAGCACTTCTGACCCCAGAATATCGGCGGGCATCAGATCGGGGGTAAACTGGATGCGGTTGGCCGACAGCCCCATCACCGTGCCCAGCGTATCCACCAGCCGCGTCTTCCCCAGACCGGGCAGCCCCACCAGAAGCGCATGACCGCCACAGAGCATCGACGCCAGCACCAGATCGACCACCTTTTCCTGCCCGATGAAACGCCGGTTGATCGAGGCCTTGGCCTGCCCCAGCTTGTCACCCAAGCGCTCAATGGCCTCCACAAGATCGGCTTCGGGGGAAGTTGCGGCCATGTCGTCGCCTCCTTGGGGTTGCTGCGGTCCCATTAGAGCGAGTTATGCCGCAGGGCACAAATGGCAAAAGCGCGAGGCACACAAATGATCGTGAGAAGCCGAAATGTTCGGCAACGGGGTCAGCGCCCCTTCCACACCGGGTCGCGCTTCTCGGCAAAGGCCCTTGCCCCTTCCCGCTGATCCTCGCTGGAATAAAGCCGGTCCACCGTGGGCAACTGCCGCTTGGTGATGCGGTTCATCGCGTCCTGAAACCGCATGTCTTCGGCCTCGCGCACCACTTCCTTGATCGCCGCATACACCAGCGGCGGCCCCGATTCCAAAAGCCGCGCCAGATCCCACGCCTTGGGGAGCAGCTCCTCCGGCGCGCAAACCTCCTTGAGCAAACCCCAGTGCCGCGCCTCCTCGGCATCGAACCAGCGCCCCGTAAGCAAAAGATCCATCGCCACATGATAGGGAATGCGCTTGGGCAGCTTGATGCTCGCCGCATCCGCCACCGTCCCCGACCGGATCTCTGGCAGCGCAAAAGTTGCCGTGCGCGACGCAAGGATCAGATCGCAGGACAGCGCCAGCTCCAACCCGCCGCCGCAACAGATGCCATTCACCGCCGCGATCACCGGCTTGTTCAGCCCCGGCAACTCCTGCAAGCCGCCAAAGCCGCCCACGCCATAATCGCCATCCACCGCATCGCCCGCCGCCGCCGCCTTCAGATCCCAGCCGGGGCAAAAGAACTTGTCGCCTTCCGCCCGGAGGATCGCCACGCGCAAACCCGCGTCATCGCGAAAGGCGCGGAACACCTGCCCCATGATCCGGCTGGTCACCAGATCGATCGCATTCGCCTTGGGCCGGTCCAGCGTCACCTCCAGCACCGCGCCTTCAACACGCGTGCGGATCGGCCCCTCGGTCAGCATCTCCATCGCCTATCCTTTCCACATCACGGCATCCACCGCCATCACCCCGCGTTCAAACACCAGAACCGGGTTCAGCTCGATCTCTTCGTAATCGTCCGCCAGCATCAGATCACACAGCCGCAGCACCATCGCCTCCAGCGCCGCCAGATCGCCGCGCGGCCGCCCACGATAGCCGTCGAGCAGCGGGAACAGACGCAAGCGCCGCAGCGCCGCCTGCACCTCGGCCCCGCTCACCGGCAGGACCAGCGTCACCGTATCGGCCAGAAGCTCCGCCGTCACCCCGCCCATTCCCAGCGTCAGGGCGATGCCGTAAACCGGATCGCGCCGCAGCCCCACCAGCACCTCGGCCACAGCACCTTCGGCCATCTCCTCCAACAGATAGCCCGTGGCCCCCGGCATCGCGGCCTGCCCCTCCAGCGAGGTCAGGCCAAGCCGCACCGCCCCGGCCTCGGTCTTATGCGCAAAGCCCAAACCCTTGAGCACCCAAGGTGCCGGCACCCCCGCGCCCGCAGGCGCAAGCGCGGCCAGATCCGCCGCCACCACGCCGCGCGGCACCGGCAGGCCCGCCGCGCGCAAGACCTCCTTCGCCGCCGCCTCATCCAGCAGCGCCGCCCCGCGCGCGGCACGCGCCGGCAAAGGCAGCGCCGGCACGGTGGCCGCCACGTCCTGCGCCGCCCGGATCGCCCCCAGCGCCGTCTCCAGCCCCATCAAGGGCACCACTCCATCGGCCAGCATCCGTGCGGCCAAAGCCTCGTCAAAGTTTTCCGGCAAGGATGACACCGCAAAGGCCGGCTTGCCCGTGATCCGCGCCGCCGCCCCGATCGCGTCCAGCGCCGGCTGGAACGAGGCCGGATCACAGCGGTCGGGACGCGGCGGATCGATGAGGAAGACCCCGGCGTCATATCCGGCCAGCATGGTGGCAAACACGTCGGTGGTGCGCGGCCCGTCCCCCCAGATGAAAGTATGGTAATCCAACGGATTGGCGATGGTGACCAAGGGTCCAAGGATCTCGCCCAGCCGCGCCCGCGTCTGCGGCGCAGGCGGCGCAAAGGCCAGCCCCGCCGCAGCCCCCAGATCGGCCACCAACCCCGCCTCGCCCCCTGAACAGGACAGCGAGCACAGGCGCGGCCCCAGACCCCGGCCATGGGCGTGAAAGATCTTCAAGGTCTCCAAAAGCTCCGGCAAGGTCGCCACCTCGGCAATGCCTGCCTTGCGGAAAAACGCGGAAGACACCGCCGCATCTCCGGCCAAAGACGCAGTGTGCGACGCCGCCGCTGCCCGGCTGAGCGCGGTCTTGCCCGACTTCAGGCAGACGATCCCTTTGCCCGCCGCCGCCGCGGCGGTCGCCAACTGCGCCAGCGCCGGGGCATCGTCGATGCCCTCGACATACATGCCCAGCGCCGTCACCCGGTCATCGCCCAGCAAGGCGCCCGCCAGCTCGGCCAAGCCCACCTGCGCCGCATTGCCCAGACAGGCGACATAGGCCACCGGCAAAGCCCGCGCCTGCATCGTCAGATTGATCACGATGTTCGAGGATTGTGACACCAGCGCCACCCCCCGCTGCACCCGCTGCCCGCCATGCTGATCCGGCCAGAGCAGCGCGCCATCCAGATAGTTGATGAGCCCATAGCAATTGGGCCCCAGCACCGGCATTTCTCCGGCCGCCGCCACCAGCTCGGCCTGCAACCCGGCCTCCCCCGCCTCTTCCCAGCCACTGGCAAAACAGATCGCGCCGCCCGCCCTCATATCGGCAAGCGCGCGCACGACCTCCAAAGTGGCATGGCGGTTGACGCCGATAAAGGTGGCATCCGGCACCCCGGGAAGGTCCGACAGCGCCCGGTAAGCTGGCACCCCCGCCACGCGGGCACGCGTCGGATGCACCGGCCAAACCTCGCCCGCAAACTCCATCTTATGGCATTGCGCGATGACATTCTCGGCCCAAACCGAGCCCAGCACGGCAATCGATCGCGGGCGCAACAGGCGGGACAGGCGCGTCACGAGCGACCTCGCTCTGCGGAGCAAGCCCCGGGGCTCTGCCCCGGACCCCGGGATATTTTTGAACAGATGACATACAGGCAAGGTCGCCCTGCCCCGAGCCAACGGGGCAGGGAAACGTCACCTGTTACCGTCATCGGGGTCCCCCCCTGTTCGGCTGCATCAGAGTCGCAGACCATGGTTAAGACTCCGTTACCTGACGTTCATCTGTCGAGAAATAATGTTCATCTGTTGAGAAATATCCTCGGGGGTGAGGCCGCAGGCCGAGGGGGCAGACAGCCCCCTGATTTTTCGCAGAAAAATCGTCATCCGCCGAGGGCGCGCAGAAGCTCGCGGCTGATGATATGGCGCTGGATCTCTGAGGTGCCTTCCCAGATGCGCTCCACGCGGGCGTCGCGCCAGATCCGCTCCAAGGGCAGTTCCTCCATCAGGCCCATGCCGCCGTGGATCTGGATCGCCTCATCCGCCACCATCGCCAACACTTCGCTGGCCTTCAGCTTTGCCATGCTCATGTCGGCCTCTGACACGGTGCCTTGGTCGCATTTCCAACCGGCTTCCCACGTCAGCAGTTCCGCCGCCTTCAGCTCCATCGCCATATCGGCCAGCTTGAAGCTGATGCCCTGAAACTTGCCGATGCTTTGGCCAAACTGCTTGCGTTCCGCCGCATAGGCGATGGCAAGCTGCAAGGCACGGTCGGCGCGGCCAAGGCAGGTGCTGGCCACCTGCAACCGCGTGGCGCCCAGCCAGGTGTTGGCAACCTCGAACCCCTTATGCGCCTCACCCAGCACGTTTTCGGCTGGCACCCGGCAATCGTCGAACTCCAGCACGGCATTGGTATATCCGCGATGGCTGACGTTGCGATAGCCTTCCCGCACCGTGAAACCTTTGGTCCCCTTGTCGACGAAGAAGGCCGTGATCTTCTTTTTCGAACCTTTCGACGTGGTCTCTTCGCCGGTCGCCATGAAGGCGATGGTGAACCCGGCCAGATCGGCATGGCTGATGAAATGTTTGGTGCCGTTCAGCACCCAGTCAGTGCCGTCTTGCCGGGCGGATGCCGTCATCCCTCGCAGGTCCGATCCGGCCCCCGGTTCGGTCATCGCCAGACAATCCCAGGTTTCCCCGCGGATACAGGGCATCAGATAGCGTTCGCGTTGCTCCGGCGTGCCCGCCAGCAGGATATTCGACGGGCGCGCCACACAGGTCCAGTGCAGCGCATAATTGGCCCGCCCCAACTCCCGTTCATAAAGCAGCCACGACAGGGTATCGAGCCCCGCGCCCCCCACTTCCGCCGGCATATTGGCCGCGTAAAGCCCCGCCGCCATCGCCTTTTTCTGGATCTCGCGGATCAGCTCCAGCGGCAAATGGCCAGAGCGTTCCACCGCCAGCTCATGCGGGTAAAGCTCGGCCTCCACGAAAGCGCGCGTGGTGTCCACGATCATCCGCTGTTCGTCGGTCAGCCCGAACTGCATCACGCGCGCCCTTGGCCGACGTGGCGACCCGCCGCCTCGGGCCTTGGCAAGGCCGCATGGGCCTGCGCAATCGGCCTCACGCGGTCCAGGATCGCCGCAGGCGCCGCACAGGTCTTGCCGCGCGCCATATCCACATGCAGCAGCATCTGCTCCAGCGTCGCCACCGGCTCGTCCCCTTTCAGGATGCGGATGAACAGGTGCAGCCGCTTCTCATCGGCCATCAGCACCTGCACCGTCCCGGTCAGCGCATCGCCAAGCTTCGCCTCGCCTAGGTGCATTATATGGGTTTCCGCCGTGTAATAGCTGAACCCCGTGCCCACATAGGCCACATCCGCCCCGATATGGCGCAAGAACGCGTCCGAGGTTTCCGAGGCCGCGAACAGATAGCGGCTTTCGGTCATATGGCCGTTGTAATCGATCCAACCGGGCAGCACGGTCATCCGCGCCATCTCCAGCGGACCCTCGCCCACCACCGGCGCGGGCGCCGCCGCACGTCGGCGCGCGTCATGCGCCAAGAGCACCTGCCCCGCCCCCCAATTACGGTCCTTCAGCACCCGCAGAAAGCCGATCAGGTTCTGGTCACGGATCCGCTCCAGCTCGCGGATCGTATGCATCCCCGATTGCGCATCCGACTGCCCCGCGATCAGATCGACCAGCTCATCATTGAATTCCGGCACATCCGTCAGCCGCGTCCAGGGCCATTGCAGGCACGGCCCGAACTGCGCCATGAAATGCTTCATCCCGGCCTCGCCCCCCGCCACCCGGTAGGTCTCGAACAGCCCCATCTGCCCCCAGCGCAGACCAAACCCCATGCGGATCGCCTCGTCGATCTCCTCGGTCGTGGCCACACCGTCCTTGACCAACCACAAGGCCTCACGCCAGACCGCCTCAAGGAAACGGTCCGCGATATGGGCATCAATCTCCTTGCGCACATGCAAAGGAAACATCCCGATCTCGCGCAGAACCTCCTTCACCCGCTCGATCAGGCCCGGATCAGACAGCGCCGAAGGCACCACCTCGGCCAAGGGGAGCAAATACACCGGGTTGAACGGATGGGCGACAAAGATCACCGCCGGATTGGCCGCCCCCGCCTGCAACTCCGACGGCTTGAACCCAGAGGTCGAAGACCCGATCGGCACATCCGGGGCCACCTGCTGGATCTGCGCAAACACCCGATGCTTCAGATCCAGCCGCTCGCTGACCGACTCCTGCACATAATCCGCGCCCTCCACCGCCTCGGTGATCGTGCCGGCAAAGACCAGCCGCCCTTCCGCGGGCATCGGCCCGTCCGACAGCGCGGGCAGCGCCGCCCGCGCATTGGCCAGCACCTCGCCCAGCTTGCGCGGCGCTTCGGGGTCGGGGTCGAAGACCGCCACATCCCAACCGTTCAGCAAGAACCGCGCGGCCCAGCCGCCGCCGATCACCCCGCCCCCAATGAGTGCCGCCTTGCGCGCCATCCGCTCCTCCTCGTTGCGCCAAGGCCGCCCCCGCCGGGGGCGGCGCCGCCCTTATCTCTGCTCCGTGCGCTGCAGCGCCGCCGCGTCATAGCCATTGCGGGCAAACACCTCGGCCGCCCAGCGCCGCTCGGCTTCCGTCACCACAGGGTCGCGGTGCAGCATCCAGCCCGCGAGCCGCGTCGGCGTGCCCACCAACACGGTCCGCCCGTCACGGCTTTGCCCGATCACCCAGTAATCCCCGGCAAAAGGCACACCGCCCAGCTTCACCTTCAACTGCCCCGGCCCCACTGGCACCGCCGTGCCGGTGATCTGCACCAGCTGCCCGCCCTGCCGACAGCGGTTCACCACACTCAAGCCCCCCTCGATCACAGCATAGGTGGCAGTGGTGTGGCTGCACCCGTCCTGAAACGGCGCGGGAAAGCTCGCCACCTCATACCAGGTGCCCGCCAGGCGTTCCGGCGCGATATCCAGCAGATACATCGGCGCGGTCGCATAACGCGGCGAGGGCGTGTGAAAATCACAGCCTGCCAAAGCCAGCACAGACAGCAAAAGAAGTCGTTTCATCGCGGGGCCCTTTTCTCCAGCTTCAGCCGAGCCCGCACCTCCGCAGGGGTAATCACCCGCGCGCCCATGTTCTCGATGATCGTGGCCGCGCGCTCGACCAGCTGAGCATTGGTCGCCAGCACGCCTTTGTCGAGCCAAAGGTTATCCTCCAGCCCCACCCGCACATTGCCGCCGCCCAAAACGGCCGCCGCCACATAGGGCATCTGATGCCGCCCCAAGGAAAACGCCGACCAGTGCCAGCCAGCAGGCACGTTGTTCACCATGGCCATAAAGGTGTTCAGATCATCCGGCGCGCCCCATGGCACCCCCATGCACAATTGCACCAGCACGGGCTCCGGGATCACACCTTCGCGCACCAACTCCTTGGCCAGCCACAGATGGCCGGTGTCAAAGGCCTCGATCTCGATGCGCACCCCCGCCGCTGTCATCCGGCGCGCCATGTCGCGCAACATGCCCGGCGTGTTGACCATCACATAATCGGCCTCGTTGAAGTTCATCGTGCCACAGTCGAGCGTGCAGATCTCGGGGCGGCAGTCCACCACATGCGCCACCCGCTCGGCCGCCCCCGCCATGTCTGACCGGGGGCCGATGCGCCCCATATCCTCGGTGCCCTCGAAATAGATGTCGCCGCCCATCCCGGCGGTCAGGTTCAACACCACATCCTCGCCCGCGTCCCGAATGCGCTCGGTGACCTCACGATAGAGCGCCAGCGCGCGGGCGGGCTTGCCCGTCTCGGGGTCACGCACATGGCAATGCACCACCGCCGCGCCTGCCTTGGCGGCGTCGATGGCCGAATCGGCAATCTGTTTGGGGCTGCGCGGCACATGCGGGCTGCGGTCTTGCGTGCCGCCCGATCCGGTGACGGCACAGGTGATGAAAACCTCACGGTTCATGGTCAGCGGCATGGCATCCCCCTTTTGGTGGCACCAGCTTAACGCGCTTGCCAGCCCGCGCTTTGCGTTTTACGAAATGACGATGACGGAAAATGTGCTGTTCTCCCCCAGCGCCGATCGGCTCGACATCGCGGTGTTGGTGCTGCCGCATTGTTCGATCCTCGAGGTCGCCAGCCTGCTCGACCCGTTGCGCGCCGCCAACCGCCATCTGGGGCGCGAGGCGTTCCGCTTTCGCATCGTCACCCCCGATGGCCGCCCCGCCCCGCTCACCTGCGGGATCGAATTGCCCAGTTCCGGCCCTTTGCCGCAAGCCCAAGGCGCGGCGCTGCTGATGGTGGTCGCGGGCTACCGGCTGGCCGAGGTCACCACCCGCCCGCTGATCCGCGATCTGCGCCGCATGGCGCCCCGCTTTGGCGCCATCGGCGGCGTGGATGCCGCCCCATGGGTGCTGGCCCGCGCGGGGCTGCTCGATGGCCACCGGGCGACGGTGCATTGGGAAGATCTGGAGGATCTGGCGCATGCCCATCCGCAGATCACCGTCAGCCCCGCCCGGTTTGTGGTCGATCGCACCCGGCTCACCGCCGCTGGGGCCGCCCCGGCCTATGACCTGATGCTGCACCTGATCCGCGCGCGCCATGGCGCAGGGGTAGCGCGGCAGGTGGCGCAAAGCTTCCTGCACCCCCCGCGCCCCGGAGACGCGCCGCAACTCGGCGCCACCGCCCTGCCGCCGCGCCCCGAACCGGGCCAAGACCCGCGCGTCGCCCGCGTGCTTGCCCGGATGGAGGCCACCCTCGACGCCCCGGACTCCATGGCAAATCTCGCGGCAGAGGTCGGTCTCTCTGCCCGGCGTCTGGAAAGCCTGTTCCGCGCCGAATTGGGCACCACGCCGGGCGCGCATGCGCTCGGCCTGCGCCTCGCCGCCGCCCGCAGGATGCTCACCGACACCCCGCATTCCATGGCCGAAATTGCCCTGCGCTGCGGTTTCTCAAGCCCGGCCACGCTCTCGCGCGCCTTCCGCCGTGCCTTCGCCTGTGCCCCGGCGTCGCTCCGGCGGCCAAGGGCTTAGGGGGGCGCTGCCCCCCGCCTTCGGCCCCCCCCGGAGTATTTTGGAAAGGTGCAATGCAGGGCCGCTCTTCCGGGGCTTGCACCTTTTTCAAATACTCCGGGGGATGGGCCAAAGGCCCAAGGGGGCAGCGCCCCCTTTCCCCAGAAGATGAAGAAAGTCTAAATCTGGAAATTCAAGCCATTGATTTTGAACGTTTCTCACAAGTGTAACACAGGTGTCACTCACACCTCTTCCAACAAACCGCGCCCTTTCAGCAAGGCCTCCACCCCCGGCATCCGGCCCCGGAAGCGGGTATAAAGGCTCTCGGCCTCCTCCGACCCGCCCGCCGCCAGAATGAACCGCTCCAGCCGCGCCGCCGTTGCCGGATCAAACGGGTCGCCCGCCTCTTCGAAGGCCGCAAAAGCGTCGGCATCCATCACCTCGGACCACATGTAGGAATAGTAGCCCGAAGAATAGCCGTCCCCCGAAAACACATGGGCAAAATGGGGCGTTGCGTGCCGCATCCGGATCGCCCGCGGCATCCCCAGCGCCGCCAGCACCTCGGCCTGTTTCTGCATCGGATCGGCCGGTGCCGCCCCCTCGTGGAAGGCCAGATCGACCATGGCCGAGGCGATGAATTCCACCGTCGCAAACCCCTGATCATAGGTCCCCGCGGCGAGCAGTCGCGTCAGCATCTCCGCCGGCATCGGCGCGCCCGTCTCCCAATGCCGGGCGTGCTCTTCCAGCACCGAAGGCACTTCCAGCCAATGCTCATAAAGCTGGCTCGGAAGCTCCACAAAGTCGCGCGCCACAGAGGTGCCCGAGATGAAGCCATAGGTCACATCCGACAGCATCTGGTGCAGCGCATGACCGAATTCATGGAACAGCGTGCGCGCGTCATCATAGGACAAGAGCGTGGGGCTTCCCTTGGCGAAGTTGCAGACATTGACCACAATCGGGCGCACCTCACCCCCCAGCTTGCGCTGTGCGCGCATCGCAGAGCACCACGCCCCTGACCGCTTGGACCCACGCGCAAAGTAATCGCCAAGGAACACTGCAACATGCGCGCCGTTGCGGGTCACCTCCCAGCCGCGCACGTCGGGATGATAGAACGGCCCCTCAAGCGCGCGGAATTCCAGCCCGAACAAGCGGTGCGCGCAGTCGAACTGCGCGCGCAGCATCGCCTCCAGCGACAGATAGGGTTTCAGCGCCGCCTCATCCAGATCATGCTCTGCTTGGCGGCGTTTTTCACTGTAGTAGCGCCAATCCCACGGCTCCAGCGGCCCCTCGATGCCATCGGCCTGCAACATCGCCTCAAGCACCGCTGCGTCGGCTTCGGCCTTGGCGCGTGCCGGCTGCCAGACCCGCAGCAGCAAGTCCCGAACCGCGGCGGGTGTCTTGGCCATCTCGGGTTCCAGCTTGTAGTCGGCAAAGCTCTTATACCCCAAAAGCGCCGCCCGCTCTGCGCGCAGGGCAAGGATCTCTGCCGCGATCGCGCGGTTGTCTTGGGCATTGCCATTGGCCCCCCGCGCGCCCCAAGCCTCATAGGCACGCTGCCGCAATGTCCGGCGCGGCGAAAACTGCAGGAACGGCACAATCAGCGAGCGGTTCAGCGTCACGACCGGCCCTGCCACCCCGCGTTCTTCACCTGCCGCGCGAGCGGCGGCCACGACAAACTCGGGCAAGCCCTCCAGATCCGCCTCGGCAAGCGGCATGAACCACGCACGTTCATCGGCCAGCAGGTTCTGGCTGAACTGGGTGCCCAAGACCGCCAGCCGCGATTTCACCTCTGTCAGCCGCTCGGCCGCGGCGCCTTCCAAAAGCGCGCCCGACCGGACGAACATCTGCCGATAGAGCGTCAGCACCCGCAGCTGTTCCGACGTCAGGTCCAGGTTTTCGCGGCCCTGCCAAAGGCGCTCGATCCGCGCAAACAAAGCCTTGTTGTTCGACACTTCCGAGGAAAACGCGCTCATCTTTGGCGCAAGATCGCGCATCAGCGCCTCACGCGCGTCATTGGAATCCGCGCCGGACAGGTTGTAGAATACCCCTGCCACCCGGTCGAGCGTGCCTTCGGCCAGTTCCAGCGCCTCAATCACATTTTCAAAGCTGGGCGCATCCGGGGAGGCGGCGATTGCGGCAATATTGGCTCGTGCCTCGGCAAGAGCTGCGTCAAAGGCCGGGCCGAAATCATCATCCTTGATCTGCTCGAACGGGGGCAGGCCAAAGGGGGTGGCCCAGTCTTGCGTGAATACGGTCATGCGGATCTCCTTTGCGTGCAAAGCTAGGCACGCAAAGGCCAAAGGTCCACACCCCTTTGGAATTGCACCTTTCTGAAATACTCCCGCGCGGAGCGCTTCTGGCGGCTGACCCTAGCGAAAGCGGTCCAGAAGCTTCTGCATGGGGCTGCGGCTGTCGGGTGCCTGTGGCTCCGGCGGCGCCTTTTGCTGCGCCTGCGCGGCGGACCCAGAGGCGGGCGCGCCCTCTGCCTTGGCGCGGGCCTTGTCGGACGAACGCGGGGGGGCCACACGCAAGGCCACTGCATTCATGAATTTCTGCCCGTCATCTGTGGCCAGATGTGGGGCCCCGTCGGACAGCCCGCGCATCAGATCGTCGAGCCACTCCTGATCGGCCTTGGCAAAATCGTGCAGCACATAGGCCGCCACCGCATCCTTGTGACCCGGATGCCCGATGCCCAGACGCACACGGCGATAGGCCTCTCCCACCATCCCGCTGATCGAGCGCAGGCCATTGTGCCCGGCATGCCCCCCGCCCTCTTTGATCCGACATTTGCCGGGCGCAAGGTCAAGTTCGTCATGAAACACCGTGATCTCGCCCAAGCCCAGCTTGTAAAAGGCCATCGCCGCCTGCACCGATTGGCCGGAGAGGTTCATGAAGGTGCCGGGTTTCAGCAAGAGCACCTTTTCCGACCCCAGGCGCCCCTCGGCCACGTCGCCCTTGAAGGCGGCTTTCCACGGGCCAAAGCCGTGATCCGCCGCGATCCGGTCCAGCGCCATGAAGCCGATGTTATGGCGGTTGCCTGCATATTTCGCGCCCGGATTGCCAAGGCCGACGAAGAGTTTCATCACAGTCTCCTTTGGCCCTCTCCTTGACGAAGCGCACCCCGCCCGTCAAGCATCCGCGCATCACATGGGAGCCAACATGCGCTGTGCCACCGTCTGTTCTGTCCGCGACGAAGGGCCGTTTCTGGTGGAATGGGTGGCATGGTATCTTTGGCTTGGCTTTGACGAGATCGTGGTGGTGACGAACGACTGCACCGATCACTCACCAGCCCTGCTGGATGCGTTGCGCCCGGCGGGGGTCACGCATCTGCGTCATGATGTGCCCGATGGCATCCAGATCTGCGCGCGGAAGCTGGAAGCCGCCAAGGCGCTGCCACAGGTCAGCACGGCGGATTGGGTGCTGGTCTGCGATGTGGATGAGTTTCTGGTCATCCACAAAGGCGCGGGACGCATCCGCGACCTGATCCCCGATACGCCCGACTTTTTGGGCATGGCGATCAACTGGCGTGTCTTTGGCACCTCGGGCCGGGATCGGTGGGCAGATGGGCTGACGCATCGCCAGTTCCGGCACTGCGCCGAGAGCCGGGATTTCTCCTCGACATGGGTCAAGACCTTGCATGCGCAGCCGGGGTGGTTCCGAAAGCTCGGGGAACACGGGCCCAAGCGCCTGCTGCCACGCCATGCACGGCGCTGGGGCACAGCGGGTTTGCGGTGGGTGAACGCCGATGGCACGGACCTGCCGGAATGGACGCCCGAGGGCGAGTATCTGCGCCGGGTGCCGCTGGAACGGGTCAGCCATGAGACCGCGCAGATGAACCATTACATGATCCGCGCGCGGGAAAGCTTTGCGCTGAAAAAGGGTAGCCTGTCTTCGGTGGCGGGAAAGGATCGCTATACCGACAGCTTCTTTGACCGCTACAACCGCAACGAGGTGACGGACGACAGCGCGCTGCGCCATGCGGCGGCCTTTGATGCGGTGCATGACCGGCTGATGGCGCTGCCGGATGTCGCGCGGCTGCACCACCTGTGCTGCGCCGACTATGTGGCGCGGCTGGCGGCAAAGGCGGGGCGGCGCCCCGAGGATGACCCGCGCCACGCGCATCATCTGCGCCTTGCGCAAGGCTGAAAGGGGGATAAAGGATGCACACAGGGTCCTGTCAATGCGGCGCGGTGCGCTTCACCGTAGCGAGCAGGTTGCCGCCGCCCAATGCCTGCCACTGCACGATTTGCCGCAAGCAATCGGGGCATGTCTTCGCCTCGACCGAGGTCAAGAAGGCCGATCTGACCATCTCCGGCGCGGCAGAAATCCGGTGGTATGCTTCCTCGGCGAAGGTGCGGCGCGGGTTTTGCGGCACCTGCGGATCGTCCCTGTTCTGGGACCCGCCGCAGCATGACTGGATTGCGGTGGCGATGGGGGCGTTTGACGGGCCGACGGGCACGCAGATGCATCTGCACATCTTTGTGGCCGACAAGGGCGATTATTACGAAATCGGCGACGGGCTGCCCCAGAACGCGCAGTAAACTCACGGATTGCCAAGGAAAAAGGCGCGGCAGGTTTCCCCACCGCGCCCTTGTCTGTCGCGCATCTTGGCCCGAAGGCCACAGATCACGCTTCGGCTTCTTCTGCGTTGTCGTCCGACCGCAGGCCCGAAGGTGCTGCGATGTTGGCAATCACAAAGTTGCGCGCGATGGTCGGCTTCACGCCTTCGGGCAGGGTCACGTCGCCGATGTGGATCACGTCGCCGATGTTCTTGCCGGTCAGGTCAACCGTGATGTGATCCGGGATTTCCCCTGCGGTCACTTCCAGTTCGACTTCCTGACGCACCACGGTCAGCGTGCCGCCACGCTTCAGGCCGGGGGCCTTGTCGTGGTTTTCGAAGTTCACGTGGATGAACAGGTTGATGCGCGAATTGCGACGCAGGCGCATCAGGTCGACGTGGGTCGGAAGATCCTTGACCACATCGCGCTGCACACCGCGGCAGATCACGCGGACGTCTTCCTGACCTTCAACCTTCAGGTTGAACAGCGTCGAAAGGAACCGGCCTTTGCGCAGTTTGGTCAAGAGATAGTTGTATTTGATGTTGATGGGCTGCGGGTCAACGCCGCCACCATACACAATACCGGGCACGAGTTGCTCACGACGAGCTTGACGGGCGGCCCCCTTGCCTGTCCCCGTACGTGCCTCGGCGATCAGATCAGGGATCTCACCAGCCATTGCAGTTCTCCATATAAATAAGTCCACCGCCCTCCAAGGGTGCGCGGCGCGACCCGGGCGCTATAGCGGGGAATCAGCGGGGGGGAAAGTGCAAATCGCCCTTGCCCTGCGCACTGCTCTTGCCCCGCGCGCCATCCGCCATGGCTTGCGCAAGGTCGGCAATGGTGCGGCGGGCAAAGTGGCGGCGCAGCACCGCCTCGGCCTCAGTTGCCGCTTCGGTCACGGTCGCATGCAGCGCGGCCACGATGGCACAGCCTTGCGCTGCCGCCAAGGGTTCGACCGTCATCAAGGGAGCGCCGATCGCATCATAGACATCGGCAACCGTGATCTGCACCGCCGGGCGGGCCAGACGCCAGCCCCCGGCATGGCCCTTGCCCGACACCACCAGCCCGCGCACGCGCAACAGCCCCAGCACCCGGCGGACCACCACCGGGTTGGTGGCATTGTGCGCGGCAATCACCTCGGACGTGAGGGCCTGATCCGGCGCCACCGCCATATGGCCAAGCGTGTGGAGGGCAAGAGAGAGCTTGTTGTTCCTTTTCATGTAACCATAATAGTTACGTGATTCGACGGATGCAAGGAAAAGCAGATGGACAGGCAAGTGGATGTGGCGATCGTGGGCGGCAGCTTTGCCGGGCTGGCGGCAGGGTTGATGCTGGCGCGGGCGCGGCGGCGAGTGGTGGTGTTCGACACCGGGCAAACCCGCAACCGCTTTGCTCAAGCCGGGCATGGCTTTCTGGGAATGGATGGCCTGCCCCCGGCCGAGATGCAGCGGCGGGGCCAAGCCGATCTGCTGGCCTATCCGACCGCGCGGATCGTGCCGCAGCACGTCACGGAGCTCCACGGGGCGCAGGGTGCCTTTACCCTGACGGCGGGCGCGACGTGGGAGGCCAAACAGGTGATCCTTGCGCATGGGATGCGCGACACCCTGCCCGCCATTCCCGGGCTGACCGAAGGCTGGGGCACATGGGTGATGCAATGTCCTTACTGCCATGGATATGAGGCCGCGGATCAACCTACGGGCATCTTGATGACCACCCCAGCCCCCCCGCACCACCTCACCCTGCTGCGCGACTGGACCACGGACCTTGCCTTGTTCTGCAACGGCCACCCCCTGCCCGAGGAGCTGCGGACCAAGGCCCGCGACTGGGGAATCCCGGTCTATGAAGCGTCAGTGGTCGCGGTGCAGGATCAGGCAGGCACGCGTGTGATCTGTCTTGCCGATGGGCAGCAGGTGCAACGCAAGGTGCTGTATCTGGTATCGCGTGCCGAGCCGTCTTGTGATCTGCCGACCCAGTTGGGCTGCGCCTTTGAAGACGGGCCATCCGGTCCTTTTGTTCAGGTCGACATGATGCAGCGCACATCTGTACCGGGGGTCTTTGCCGCCGGGGATCTGTGCCGCCCGATGTATGGCGCGCTGTTCGCCGCCGCCGATGGCGCACGGGCAGGCAGTGCCGCGCATCACGCCTTGCTGTTCGGGCAAGGCTGATCCCGGTCGCCTCTTTCCCCGTCCCTGTCGTCTTCAGGATGGCGCGGGCGGGGTGGCTCTGCTAGGCCCGGACGGCAAGAACGGAGTTTCCCCCATGCCCCATATCCTGACAGTCGCGCGTGCGCCGCTGGCGGCCTTTGCCGCCATGGGGGTGGTCTGGGGCGGCTTCGCGGCGGCCTTGCCCGACATCAAGACGCAACTGGGGGTGGACGAGGCGCAGCTGGGCCTGATGCTGCTCTTCAGCCCGATCGCCGCCGTGACGGCGATGCTGCTGGCGCCTGCCTTTGGCGCCGCGATGGGGCGGCTGGCGCTGCCCATGGCGGCGCTGACCATGGGCTTGGGCATGGCGCTGCCCGGTCAGGCGGCAAGCTTGGTCCTGTTCCCCTTGGCGATCATGGTCTGCGGTGCGGGCACCGGCCTGACAGATGTTCTGATGAACGCCCGCGTCGCCGAGCTGGAAAACACCCGCAAGATCCACCTGATGAACCTGTGCCATGCAGCCTATAGTTTTGGCTATGCAGGCGCGGCGATCGGCACCGGAGTGATGCGTGGTGCAGGCTGGAGCCCGGCTTGGGTGCTGGGCAGCATGGCGCTGGTCGCGGCCGCGCTCGCACTCACCACATGGGAGCAGGATGGCCAGATCGACGGGTTGCGCAAGCCAAAAGGGCCCGGCGCGGCGGGGCTGGGCCTGCTGCCGTTGCTGGGTGGCGCGGTGGTGCTCATCGCCTTCATGACCGAAAATGCCGCCGAGGCCTGGTCGGCCCTGCATATCGAAAAGACGCTGGGGGGCAGCCCCGAGCAAGGCGCACTTGGTCCGGCAGCTTTGGCCTTGACCATGGGCTTTGCACGGCTGGCAGGGCAAGGGTTGGTGGCGCGGGTCAACCCGTATCGGCTGATGACAGGCGGAGCGGTGATTGCCGCATTGGGGGCCATGCTGGCCGCAACGGCGCAGACACCGCTGATGGCTTACACCGGGTTCATCGTGATGGGTCTTGGGGCTTCGGTGATTGCCCCCACCGCCTTTTCGCTGGTCGGGCGGTTGGCGCGGCCCGAGGCGCGGGCGCGGGCGGTGGCCCGGGCCACGCTGTTCGGCTATTGCGGCTATTTCTTCGGCCCGCCGCTGCTTGGCTTTATCGCAGGCGGCTTCGGGCTTCGCTGGGCCTTTGTGTTCGCCGCCTGCCTTTTGTTGGTCGTCTTGGTGCTGTCACCGCTGATGGCGCGCCGGGCGCGCTAGGGACATCACGCCCAGCCGTCGGAAAAGCCTTTGGGGATCAGCAGATTGTGGCGGCCAAGGTTGTGGACATCCCGCTCGCCACACAGGGCGAGCGTGGTGTCCAGCTCCTTGCGGATGACCTCCAGCGCCTTGGTCACCCCGGCCTCACCCATGGCGCCAAGTCCGTAAATATAGCTGCGGCCAATCATCGTGCCCTTGGCCCCCATTGCGAGTGCCTTCAGAACATCTTGACCCGAGCGAATGCCTGAATCCATCCAGATCTCGACCCGGTCGCCAACGGCATCGACAATGCGTGGCAACATGCGGATGGAGCTGACCGCGCCATCCAGCTGCCGCCCGCCATGGTTCGACACGATGATCGCATCCGCGCCGAAGTCGGCGGCCTTGCGGGCGTCGTCTTCATCCAGAATGCCTTTCAGGATGAACTTGCCGCCCCATTGGTCACGGATGCGCGCGATCTTGGTCCAGTCCAACTGGGGGTCGAACTGATCGGAAATCCAGCTCATCAGACTGGAGGTGTCGCCCACGCCTTTGACGTGACCCACGATATTGCCGAACTGGCGGCGCTTGGTACCCAGCATCTCCAGCCCCCAGCCCCATTTGGTGGCCAGATCCAGAAGCACTGGCAGTGTCAGCTTGGGGGGCGCAGAAAGCCCGTTTTTCAGATCCTTGTGCCGCTGACCCAGGATTTGCAGATCCAGCGTCAGCACAAGGGCAGAGCATTTGGCATCCTTGGCGCGCTGGATGATGCGGTCGACGAAATCTTCGTCCTGCATGACGTAAAGCTGAAACCAGAACGGAGCCGGGCTGTTGGCGGCCACATCCTCGATCGAGCAGATCGACATGGTCGAGAGCGTGTAGGGCACCCCGAACTTGGCCGCGGCGCTGGCGGCCTTGATCTCGCCATCGGCGGCCTGCATCCCGGTCAGGCCCACGGGTGCAAGCGCCACCGGCATGGTGACAGGGAAACCCGCCATTGTGCTTGAAACATTGCGGCCCAGCATATCGACCGCCACCTTCTGCCGCAAATTCAGCTGCGCAAAATCAGAGGTGTTTTCCCGGAAAGTCTGCTCGGTATAGCTGCCCGATTCCGCGTAATCGTAAAACATCTTGGGCGTGCGGCGTTTGTGAATGCGCTTGAGATCTTCGATACAGGTAATCACCGGCATGATCCGCCCCTCTGATGTGGTCAAACATCCTTACCAATCGGCGCAACCCCGCGCAATTGCAAAGGCAGACACGGCAAAAGCTGTTTCCCCGAAGCCCGCGATGCGCTACGACCCCGGCCAACACAGGAGGCCAACATGACAGCATCGGTATTCATTGACGGCGAGGCAGGGACGACGGGGCTGCAGATCCGCGACCGATTGCTGCCGCGCGCGGATATCCGGCTGATTCAGGTGGACCCGGCACGGCGGAAGGATCCGGACGCGCGGCGCGAGGCCTTTGCTGCCGCGGATGTCGCGATCCTGTGCCTGCCCGATGCTGCGGCCATCGAGGCGGTGGCCTTGTGTGAGGGCTTGTCCACGCGGATCATCGATGCAAGCACGGCTTACCGTGTGAACCCCGACTGGGCCTTTGGCTTTGCAGAGCTCAGCGCGGCCAACCGCGCCCGCATTGCCGGGGCGGCGCGGGTGTCGAACCCGGGGTGCTACTCTACCGGGTCGATCGCCTTGCTTGCGCCTTTGGTGGCGGCGGGGCTGATCGCGCCGGATGCGGGGCTGACGATCAACGCGGTCTCGGGCTATTCGGGCGGCGGGAAATCGATGATCGCCGAGTTTGAAGCGGGCACCGCGGGGGCGCATTTCGTTTACGGGCTGGAGCACAAGCACAAGCATATCCCTGAGATCATGGTCCATTCGGGGCTGACGCGGCGGCCGATCTTTGTGCCGTCGGTCGGGAATTTCGCCCAAGGGATGATCGTGCAGGTCCCGCTGCATCTGCCTGCCGGGCAGACGGCGAAGGATTATCAGGCGGCTTTGGCGGCGCATTATGAAGGGGCCCGCTTCGTGCGGGTGGTGGAGGGGGACAGCCTGTTGCCCCGCGTCAACCCCGAGCGGCTGAATGGGTCCAATCTGATGGAGCTGTCGGTTCATGCCGGGCCGGAGGGGGACCGGGTGGTGCTGCTGGCCACGCTGGACAACCTTGGAAAAGGGGCCTCTGGCGCGGCGGTGCAGAACCTGAACCTGATGCTGGGCATGGAAGAAGGGGCCGGGCTGTAACACGGGGTTCTCTCTGTGTTACACCGGCATGAGTTGTTTGGGATCAATGGCTTAGGCTGTTGAGATTCATGGTTTGTTAACCTTTGCTCCCGGGCGCGGCGTGCCGCGTGCGGGGGGAGGAACGCGCCTCTGGCTTTGGGAGGGGACGCCTTGGCGTCACAGACGCCCCATCCCTGATCTCTGCGCCTTTGCAGCCTTTTGTCGAAAGCCAGTCGGAGGGACACCAACAGCGCCTTATGAGGCGCAGAAGAGATCTCCCCGGCGCTTCCCTGTCAGGGCGTGCTTGGGGGACGGGGTAGGTGTGATGTGAGACCGACGCGAAGAGCCCAATGCCGACACTCGTCACTTCCGCAGAGGCTGCAGGTGCAGCATCGCTGATAAGCTAGAACTTTGCGGGGAGGCTTGCTGTCTCATGCTGTGCGAGTCCTGCAAAGCAGACGTTCCGGCAATCTCGTGGGATCGCCGGAACTCCAGGTGAGATTGCGGTCGCCTGCCGCGTGTGCTTTGCGTTACCAGTAAAACTTTGGCGGTTCACGAGCGCTTTGAAGAACACGCAGGCTGTCACTCCACAGGGCTGACCGCCATTTCCTTTCGCGTGTGCCGCGATAGCAGTCCGATCGCCGCGACCATGCTCCAGCCAAGACCCATCGCAATCAGCCATGCGCCGCTGCCGGCGGGCAGGATCACCGAGGCGAGGCCGGCCACTCCGATGGGCAAGCGCCACGCCCAGGTCAGAGGGCGTCCGCACCAGCCGCCGAAGGCTACAGCCCACAGGGCTGTCGAGGCGAAAAGGCCACCCGCGCTAAGGGTGACCTGGGCGAGACCGCCCTGGCCCAACACTCCCGGATCGAAGACGAAGCCGAAGGGCACGAAAAAGGCCACGAGGCTGAGCCCGAAGGCCGAGAAGCTCGTCTTGGCCGTCGAGGCCTGCCCCACGGCGGCGGCCGCGAACGAGGCCAAGGCCACGGGCGGAGTTACCATCGACAGCACGCAATAGTAGAAGACGAAGAAATGTGCGGCCAGCGGCTGAATGCCCAGCTCCTGCAAGGCGGGCACGAACAGGACCGCACCGATGATGTAGGCCGCGACCGTGGGCAGGCCCATGCCCATGACGATGCACCCGAACATCGCAAGCGCCAGCGAGGCATAGAGCGAGCCCTCGGACAAAGACAAAAGCGAGGCCGCGAACTTCAGCGCCAGGTTCGATTGGACCGCCACCGCGATCACCAGGCCGATGGCCGCGATCGGGACGGCCACATCGGCGACCTGCCGGGGCGCGTCACGCAGCGCCGTCGCCAGCTCGGACCAGCCGATGCGGGTCGACGGGCGCAGGAAGGGCACGATCAGGCATGAGGCAGAGGCCGCGACGGCGGAATAGGGCGCCGAATAGCCCGTGACCAGCAGCGCGATCAGCACGAGGGGCGGCAGGATCAGGTGCAGGCGCGAGGCGATGGCCGGGGTGGCGTTGACCTCTTCGCGGGTCAGGCTGCGCAGGCCGTCGCGCCGCGCCGAAAGGTCCACCACCAGAAGCAGCGCCAGGTAGAAGGCCAGCGCCGGGATCAGGCCAGCCAGCGCCAAGTCGACGTAGGGCATGCCCAGCATCTCGGCCATGACGAAGGCAGCGACACCCATGACCGGGGGCATGAGCTGGCCGCCGGTCGAGGCGATGGCCTCGATCCCCGCCGCGCGATGGGGCGCAAAGCCCGTGCGCTTCATCAGCGGGATGGTGAAGACCCCGGTCGAGACGACATTGGCGACCGCGCTGCCCGAGATCGAGCCCATCAGGCTGGAGCCGACGATTGCCGCCTTGGCCGTGCCGCCGGTCGCGCGCCCGGCCAACCGGACCGCGAGGTCGATGAACAGTTGCCCGCCGCCGACCGCCGCGTAGAAGGCGCCGAATAGGATGAAATAGAAGATGAAGTTGACCGAGGTCGACGTGGTGATCCCCAGAACGCCGGCGGTGGTCATCGTCGCGATCTCGACTGCAGCCTCGGCGTCGAAGCCACGAAAGCCGATCCAGCCCGGCAGCAGGTTGCCCCAGAAGGCATAGAGAATGAAGACCAGCAGCACCCAGACCAGGACCATGCCGACCGCCCGGCGCGCGCCCTCCAGCAGCAGCAGGACCAGCGCCGCGCCGGCGGCCATGTCCACGGGCAGAACGGGCGAGACGTTCTCCATTCGTGTGGTCAGGCGTGGAAACTCGATGAGATAATAGGCGGTAACGGCCAGCGTCGCCGCGATCAGAACGCCGTCGATGGCAAGGCGCAAGCCGCGCGGCCAGGACGGCGCCTCGAGCGGGCGATAGAGAAACAGCAGGACCAGTGCGAGGCCCAAATGGATGGGCCGTTCGAACAGCGGTTGCTGCGGGGCCAGAAGCAGCCAGATCTGGAACAGGATGAGGCCGGTGCCGATGACGAAGGCGGCCGTCTGGACGGGGTGGCGGGGTGCTGCGGACATGGGCTCCTCCCGAATGTCGCGGATGATCGCCGCTCTCCCTGCGGCGGTGGTCGTGGACCGGCGCCGATCGGCGCCGGCCTGTGGGCCATCACATCAGCCCGGCTTCCTGGTAATATCGAGCCGCGCCAGGGTGCAATGGTATGCCAGTGCGTTCAGGTTGCATCGCGGTCGCCGGATCGAATTGCGACCAGGCGCCGTGCGATGCCTTTAGCGCCTCAGCATTCTCAATGATCGTCTTGGTGATCGTATAGGCAATTTCCTCGTCCAGATCGTTGTTCGCGATCAGCACCGTGCCGAGATTGGCTCCACTAGTCGGCCCGGTCTGGCCCTCGAACCACGGGCCGTATTCCCCGATGGTCATGCCGTTCTGCGACAACATCTCCTGCGCCTCGGGCGGCAGGTCGAGGAAGGCCACGCGGGTCGTCAGGCCGACCTCGGTGATCGTTGGATGGCCTTGAATGATCGTATCGATGTAGATGTCCGCCCCACCATTGCGAAGCTGGTCGGCGATCTGGTTTGTGTCCAATTGGATCACGTCGCCGCCCCGCGCGCGGATGTCGTCCATGCTAACACCGAGGGACTCGAAAATCATCTCGGCCGCAGGCACTGCGGACGACCCGACGGGCTTGATCAGCAGGCGGAACGGAATATCCGACTGCGCGATCTCCTTGAGGTCGCGGGTGCCGGCACGCTGCAGGAACTCCTCGCGCGCGATGACGCCAATATAGACGTCATTCAGCCCTCCCACGAGCGCCGAGATGTCAGGGGCGGCCATGCCGTCATAGACGTCGCTGCCCTCCTGCGCCCAGACCGCCGTGGCAACATTGGACAAGGCAATCTCGGCCCGGCCGCTCTGGACGACCATCGGATTAGCAATGCCGCCGCCGCGCGCGATGATCTCGGTCGAGTTCGAGCCGAGGATCGGCTCGATCATCTGCTGCAGCGTCGCAGCAAAGACATACCAAGACGAGCCTTCGCGCATGGCGCCGATACGCACGTCCTGCGCAGCTGCCGGCAACGCTGCGGTTGTCACCAGCACCGCGGACATGGCCACGCCGCGCATGGCGGTGGTGAGTTTGTCAAACATCTGATCCTCCTCCCCTGAAAGATGCGGCCCCCTTATGACGGGGGGCCGCGATGTTACTCGGCCGCCATCAGCTGGTGCACCGGCTCGATCTTCGCCGCGTCGAAGGCGGCAAAAATCTCGGCCTCGGCGGCTTCGCCCAGGTTCTTCAGCGGCTCGCGGATCGTCGCGTGATCCAGAACGCCGCGCTTCACCAGTCCCAGTTTCAGCGCCACTGTGCCCTCCATGTGCGAGCCGCGATGATAGACGGCCTTGGTCACGGGCAGAAGCTGGTCGTGGATCTTGCGGGCACGGGTGTAGTCCTGCGCCTTGCCGGCCTCGATCAGGTCGACCAGCAGTTCGGGCGCTATGTTGCCGTAACCGACCAGCAGGCCGTCCACGTCGAACATCGTCGGCAGAAGCCATTCGTCATGGCAGGACAGGATCTGCAGGTCAGGGTTCGCCGCCTTCAGCTGCGGGATCTCGGTATACCAGCGCTTCATGTTGCGCACGCCGTTTTTGGTGGCGACGACGCCCTCCTGCGTGGCGATCTCCAACTGGGTATCCAGATCATAGCTGGCCTTGGTTGCGTCTGGATACTGGAACAGAATGCATTGCAGCCCGGATTCCTGCCAGATCGCCTTGTAGCGATCCTGCGGCGCACCTTTCTGAAAGCCGAAGCGCAGCCAACCGTGATTGGGATAGACCAGCGCGCCGGTCGCACCGGCGGCCTTGCACTTCTTGGCCTCTTCGGCGGCGACCTTGGTGCCCTCGCCGGTGATGCCCGCGATGATCGGCACCGCGCCGTCCACGGCCTCGACATAGGTGCGGATCAGGGCCAAGCGCTCGTCCTCGGTCAAGAAGGTCCCCTCGCCCGCGTGGCCTAGGATGACAAGCGACTTCACGCCGCGCACCGAGACCAGCCAGCGGGCGATCCGGGCATTGGCCTCGTGATCGACGGCGCCGTTTTTGGTGAAGGCGGTGACGGGGGCGGGGCTGAGGCCGCGAAGATCCATTGGTTGCATATCTGAACTCCTCCTGAAGCGTCCGGTATCATTAGCCGTTCCCTGTGTTGCCGATTGGGAACGATTGTGGGAACGTTCCCAAAAAATCATTGTTGCAGCGGCCCGTCAAGTGCTAATCTAGGGCTGCAACCAAAAAGGGGCTTCGTCTTGAACTTTGACGACCACTCTCACCAAGTCGCCCGCGCACGGGTGACGCTTCATGATGTCGCTCGAGAGGCCGGGGTCTCGAAGTCCACCGTCTCGCGTATGCTGGACGAGCGGCTGCCGAAGTCCGACAGCGCCACCGCGCAGCGGGTGCGCGAAATTGCGTTGCGCTTGGGATACATGCGTGACGTCTCGGCGGCGGCCCTGCGCCGGGGTAGCACAGGCATGATCGGCGTCATCGTGCCTCGCCTGACCGACACGGTCATGGCGATGTTATACGAGGCGCTTGCCAAGGCGGCCGCGCGGGCAGGTCAGTTCACAATCGTCGCCACAACCGATGACGAGCCCGACGCGGACCGCCGCGCCGCCGAGGCACTGCTGCGCCGCGGGGTCGACGGCCTGATCCTGGCAACCGCCCGCGAGGGCAGCGACTTCACTTATGACCTTGCCGCACGGGGGGTGCGCTACGTCCTTGCGCTGCGGCATAACGGTAGCAGTCTTGCTGCCGTGGGGGACGATCAGCTTGGCGGCTATCTCGCGACTCGGCACCTGATTGACTTGGGCCATCGGGACATCGCGGTGCTGACCGGACCAGGCTATGCGACCAGCGCGCGTGGGCGTGTCGCGGGCTATCGTCAGGCCATGCAACAGGCAGGCTTGTCGGTGCGTGCCGATCTGGTCGTGCCGTCAACCTTCAGTATCGAGTCTGGCGCCGAAGCTGCAGCTCACTTGCTAGCTCTGCCGCAACGGCCGACCGCGATCTTTGCAATCAACGACAATACTGCGATTGGCGTGCTCTCCACCCTTGTCCAATTTGGAATGGCGGTTCCCGGCGAAATGTCGGTGGTTGGCTACAACGACATTCCTATAGTCCGGCGGCTCCCCACGCCGCTAACCACAGTGCGTGTCCCATTCGACCAGATTGCGGCCGCCGCCTTGGAGCTGTTCATGGCTGAAGATGTTCCGGATGTAGACCGAGTTCGTGCGGTGGCGCCAACCTTGATCCCGAGAGCGACGACCGCACGGTCGCGAGAATAAGGCCCTTGGCAATCCAAGGTAGATGTCTGCATTCCTCTAATAACCCAAGCCGTGCAACCATGATCACCCTATCAACCGGCACGATAAACCTTTGCTAGCTGTAGACAAGCTGCAGGTGCAGCGAACGGCAGAAAAGTCCGCTAAGTAGACCTGTCGATGATTCAGACATAGGGCAGCGTCTGACCGCCGGGTGGGCGCTGCATCGCTGGTTCCAGGCACTTTCTGGTTCAAATTCTTCCCCCGAAGTTCTGCGGGTGACGTTGCATAAGCGCCCGCCCGAGGGGGCGGTCGGGCGCTGCACGGCAGGCTTCGCCTTGAGTCCGGGCAAAAGGGCAAAATGCGGCCTTTTGGCAATTGAGCTTTGCGTGGCCTTTCCAAGGGCGGGCGCGGCCTTTTTTGTGGGCGGCAGGGGATCGTCTTGGCAAGTGCGGTTCGGTGTGCTCTGCGCCTGTGGCGGGTCAGGCCGCGTGGGCGCCAGCGGCGAGGGCCGCCACATTCGCCAGCACTTCCGCCACGGGCTTGCCGGCGCCGATGTCTTTCACGATGGCGGAGCCGACGACGCAGCCATCGGCCACGCCAGCAATCGCCTTTGCCGCGTCCGGCGTGGTGATGCCGAAGCCCACGATCACCGGCAGATCGGTCGATTGCTTGATGCGCGCCACCTCTGGCCCCACATCGGCGGCTTGCGCCGCCGCCGCCCCGGTGATGCCGGTGACAGAGACGTAATAGACAAAGCCGGAGGTGTTTTTCAGAACGGCGGGCAGGCGTTTGGCATCGGTCGTGGGCGTGGCGAGGCGGATGAAGTTCAGGCCCGCGGCTTGGGCGGGGAGGCACAGCTCGCTGTCTTCTTCGGGCGGCAGGTCGACGACGATCAGCCCGTCGATGCCTGCCTCTTTCGCCTGAGTCAGAAAGCGATCGACGCCGCGCGCGTAGATCGGGTTATAATAGCCCATCAGCACGATGGGCGTGGTCGCGTCGCCCTTGCGGAAGTCGCGGACCATATCGAGCACCTGATCCATCTTCATGTGATGATCGAGCGCGCGTTGCCCGGCGAGTTGGATGGTGGGGCCATCGGCCATCGGGTCGGTGAAGGGCATCCCGAGTTCGATGATGTCGACCCCTGCCCCCGGCAGACCCTTCATCACGTCGAGCGATGTGGCCACATCGGGGTCACCTGCCATGATATAGGCGACGAAGCCTTTTTTCCCCTGCTGGCGCAGGCGTGCGAAGGTCGCGTCGATTCTGGTCATGTCTGGCCCCATCCCTTTTGTCCTTATGCGGTTTGCACGGGCGGGCGGGGAAAATCAATGGGGCGCGGCGGGGCTGGCGGGATTGATCCCGTGCGCTATCGCGCATAAGAGCCTGTCAACCGCCGGATGGAGAGTATCATGGGTTTCAAGATGGGTATCGTGGGTCTGCCGAATGTCGGCAAATCGACCCTGTTCAACGCGCTGACCCGCACGGCTGCCGCGCAGGCGGCGAATTTCCCCTTTTGCACCATCGAGCCGAATGTGGGCGAAGTGGCGGTGCCGGATGACCGTCTGGACAAGCTGGCGGCGATTGCCGGATCGAAGCAGATCATCCCCACGCGAATGACCTTTGTTGATATCGCGGGGCTGGTGCGCGGGGCCTCCAAGGGCGAGGGATTGGGCAACCAGTTTCTGGCCAATATCCGCGAATGCGATGCGATTGCCCATGTGCTGCGGTGCTTTGAAGATGGCGACATCACCCATGTGGAAGGGCGCATTGATCCGGTGGCCGATGCCGAGACGATTGAGACCGAGCTGATGCTGGCCGATCTGGAGAGCATCGAGCGGCGGCGGGCCAATCTTGCGCGCAAGATCAAGGGCGGTGACAAGGAGGCGGCGGATCAGGACCGGCTTTTGGTGCTGGCGCAGAAGGCGCTGGAGGATGGCAAGCCCGCGCGCACGGTTGAGGTGGCGGCGGATGATCTGCGGGCGTGGCGGCTGTTGCAGCTGTTGACCTCGAAACCCGTGCTTTATGTCTGCAATGTCGAGGAATCCTCGGCGGCGAGCGGCAACAGCCAATCGGCGCGGGTGGCCGAGATGGCCCGCGCGCAAGGCGCGGGGACGGTGGTGATTTCCGCCCGGATCGAGGAAGAGATCAGCCAGTTGCCCGAGGATGAGGCGGCGATGTTCCTGGGCGAGATGGGGCTGGAAGAGGCCGGGTTGGACCGGCTGATCCGCGCGGGCTATGAGCTTTTGGGCTTGCAGACCTATTTCACCGTGGGGCCGAAAGAGGCGCGGGCCTGGACGATCCTGAAGGGCACGCTGGCGCCGCAGGCGGCGGGCGTGATCCATGGCGATTTCGAGAAGGGCTTTATCCGCGCGGAAACCGTGGCCTATGCCGATTACATTGCCGGCAAGGGCGAGGCGGGCGCGAAAGAGGCGGGCAAGTTCCGGGTGGAAGGCAAGACCTATGAGGTCAAGGACGGGGATGTGCTGCACTTCCTGTTCAGCGGCTGAGGCGCGGCGCAAGGCGTGATCGCGGCAAAACGGCAGGTGGCGGGGACGCTGGCTGCCGTTTTTGCGTGTTCGGGGGGCTGCTCTGTGGGGCTGTTCGGGGGCGGCGGTTGAATTTGTTCCCGTTATGTTCTATATCCTGATGGTGTAGAACAGCGGAGTCGTCCCATGGAGAGCCCCACGTTTGCCCTGCCCGCCACCCCGCGCCAGATCGCCTATGCGCGGTCTTTGGCCTTGCGCAACCAGACCTTGCTGCCGTGGGAGGTGCAGCAGGACCGGCGCAGTCTGAGCGCATGGATCGAGTCGCAGGCGCAGATGGTGCCCGCCGCGCAGTTGGACGCGCGCCCAAGCTCCCGCCAGGTGGCCTTTGCCGAACGGCTGGCGCGGGTGAAGCGGCGCGCGGTGCCAGAGGCGTGCTTTCGGGACAAGGCCTTGATGGCGAAGTGGATCGACGGCAACAAGTGAGGGGGCTTGGGCCAGAAATTTCTTGTATAGCGGATTTTAGGGCGTTATAGCGCCACCATCGACGCGCCGATTTGAGCACCAGCTTGCGGGCGCGAAACAAATGCAGCTAAAGCGAAGGGATCGTCAGGTCTTCTTCGATCAACATGGCCACGGGGTCGTGGCCGGGAAGGAGACAAGGATGCGGGACAGTTGCGTGACGGCGGATGAGAGCAGCGCGCCGATTCCGATCAGCGATATCGCGCGCAGCCGCGCGGATTTTCCGGCGGCACGGATCACCTTTCATCTGGAACTGGTCTGTCAAGGCCTAGGCGGACTGGCGGCGCTGTGTGAGGTGCTGGACCGGGCAGGCCTTGGCTTGCGGGCCTTGCGGGTGAGCGAGGGGGGGCGGGTGTCCTGTCTGTTGCAGGATGATCCGGCGGCGGATCTGACGGGTCTGGCGGTGCGGCTGCCGCAGGTGGCGGTGCTGGTGAGCTGGCAGACGCAGATCGCGTTCTGACGGCGGAGCAGCCAAATATTCCGTGATGGCGGAATGTTATCTCTTATATTGACAACTTTCGGATTTGGCCTGACGATGCGGCGACAGCACAGGAGGCTCCATGTCGCGCAATGGCTTTCTTCAGCAGGTGTCGCGCACACTTGCGGACATCGAGGACGCAGGCTTGTTCAAGCGGGAGCGGCAGATCACCTCTGCGCAATCCGCGCATGTGGCGGTGGAGGGGCGGTCGGTTCTGAACCTGTGCGCCAACAATTATCTGGGGCTGGCGGATGACCCGGCGCTGATCGCGGCGGCGCATAAGGCGTTGGACGACAACGGCTTTGGCATGGCCTCGGTGCGGTTCATCTGCGGGACGCAGGACTTGCACCGCAAGCTTGAGGCGCGGATCGCGGCCTATCTGGGGATGGAGGACAGCATTTTGTTCGCCGCCTGTTTCGATGCCAATGGCGGGCTGTTCGAGCCGCTTTTGGGGCCCGAGGATGCGGTGATTTCAGACGCGCTGAACCACGCGTCGATCATTGATGGCATCCGGCTGTGCAAGGCGCAGCGCTACCGTTACGCCACATCCGATATGGCGGATCTGGAGGCGCAGTTGCAGGCGGCACGGGCGGCAGGGGCGCGGCATATCCTGATTGCCACCGATGGCGTGTTCTCGATGGATGGCACCTTGGCCAAGCTGCCCGAGATCACGGCGCTGGCGGAGAAATATGGCGCGCTGACGATGGTGGATGATTGCCACGCCACCGGATTCATGGGGCCGCAAGGGCGCGGCACCCCGGCCCATGCCGGGGTGACGGTGGATATTCTGACCGGCACGCTCGGCAAGGCGCTGGGGGGCGCTTTGGGCGGCTATATCGCGGGGCCGCAGCCGGTGATTGATCTGTTGCGGCAACGCGCGCGGCCTTACCTCTTTTCCAACGCCCTGCCCCCGATGATTGTGGCCGCAGGTCTGGCGGCCATTGACATGGTTGAGGCGGCGGATGATCTGCGCGCGCAACTCTTTGAAAACGCGGCCTATTGGCGGGCGGGGCTGACGGAGGCAGGCTTTACGCTGTTGCCCGGCGCGCATCCCATCATTCCGGTGATGACCCATGAGGCGCCGCTGGCGCAGGCCATGGCGCGGGAGTTGTTCGCGCGCGGCGTCTATGTCTCGGGCTTTTTCTTTCCGGTGGTGCCGAAAGGACAAGCCCGCATCCGCACGCAGATGAATGCGCGGCTGACCCGAGGGGATCTGGATTTCGCGCTGGAGCAGTTCCGCGCGGCGGGCAAGGCTGTGGGGGTGATCTGATGCGCAATGACATGAAGGCACTGGCCAAGAGCAAGCCGGAAACCGGGCTGTGGATGGAGCGCCGTCCGGTGCCCGAGATTGGCCCGGATGATGTGCTGATCCGCATTCGCAAGACCGGGATTTGCGGCACTGACATTCACATCTGGAACTGGGATGACTGGGCCGCGCGCACGGTGCCGCTGGGGTTGGTCACGGGCCATGAATTTGCGGGCGAGATTGTGGAATTGGGCCGCAATGTCACGGGTCTGTCGGTCGGGCAGCGCTGTTCGGGCGAAGGGCATCTGATTTCCAACCAGTCGCGGCAATCCCGCGCGGGCAAGTTCCACCTTGACCCGGCGACGCGCGGGATTGGCGTGAACGAGCAAGGGGCTTTTGCGCAATATCTGTGCCTGCCCGCCTTTAACGTGGTGCCCCTGCCCGATGAGATTGACGACGAGATTGGCGCCATCCTCGACCCTTTGGGCAATGCGGTGCACACCGCGCTGTCCTTTGATCTGGTGGGCGAGGATGTGCTGATCACTGGCGCCGGCCCCATCGGGATCATGGCGGCGGCGGTGGCGCGCCATGTGGGCGCGCGGCATGTGGTGATCACGGATGTCAATCAGGATCGGCTGGATCTGGCCGCGCAGGTGACCGATGTGGTGCCGGTGAACGTGGCCCGGCAAGACCTGCGCGATGTGGTGGCAGGGCTGAAGATGAAGCAAGGCTTTGATGTGGGCATGGAAATGTCGGGCAATCAGGCGGCGCTGGACCAGATGATCGAACATCTGGTGATGGGCGGGCGCATTGCCATGCTGGGCATCCCGCCCGGAAAATCCCCCGTGGACTGGAGCCGGATCGTGTTCAAGGCGATCACGCTGAAAGGCGTCTACGGGCGCGAGATCTTTGAGACATGGTACAAGATGATTGCCATGCTGGAGAACGGGCTGGATGTGCGCCGGGTGATCACGCACCGCTTTCAGGTGGAGGATTTCCGCGACGGATTCGAGGTGATGCGCGCCGGGTCCAGTGGCAAGGTGGTGCTGGACTGGGGCTGAGGCCTAGAGCAGGCGGTTCAGATCGGTGGGGCGGTTTTCAAAGATCTGCTCCATCGAGAACAGGCCCGTGACCTTGTCGAAATCAAAGCCGTCGATCAGCTTTTGATAAAAGCGGTCATAGCCCGCCATGCCGGGGGTGACGATTTTCAGCAAGTAATCCCATTCGCCGCCGATCCGGTTGAAATCGATCACCTCGGGCAGGCTTTGGACGTGGCGCGAAAAGCGGTCGACCCAATCGCGGGCGTGGTGACGGGTGCGGATCATCACGAAAACGGTGAGATCAAGGCCAAGGGCCGCCAGATCCACCCGCGCCTGCGATCCGGCAAGGATGCCCGTCGCTTGCAGCGCCTGCATGCGCCGCCAGCAGGCGTTTTGCGACAGGCCGACCCGTTCGGCCACCTCGCGCTGCGAAAGCGACGAATCGCGTTGCAGGGCGGTGAGGATGCGAAGATCAAAAACATCGAGATTTTTCATGACGCCGATCATATGATCGAATTTTTCATGAGAACAGCGAAAATGAATGGGATTTGATCGGCGGCCTTCGTTCTATCGTGGTTCCAACAGAAGGAGACTGCGGTGTGACGGAAGAAGCCAATTTGTTTTCCCCCTTTCTGGCTGCGTTGCAGGCGGGTGATACGATGGCGGGCCTGCGGGCGGGGCTGATCGGCGAGGGCATTCCGGTGGATGGCGGCTTTGGGCCGAAGCCTTTGATTTATGCGGATTACACCGCCTCGGGCCGGGCCTTGCGGCAGGTGGAGCAGTTCGTGATGGAGCAGGTGCTGCCCTATTACGCGAACAGCCACACCGAGGCGTCGTTCTGCGGCGCGCGCATGACGCGGATGCGGCGGGCGGCGCGCGGCTTTGTCGCGCGGTCATGTGGGGCGGGGCCGGACCATGCGGTGGTGTTTTGCGGATCGGGGGCGACGGCGGGGATCAACCGTCTGGTCACGCTTTTGGGGGCCGGGCCGGGGGCGCGGGTGATTCTGGGGCCTTATGAGCACCATTCCAACCTGCTGCCGTGGCGCGAATGCGGGGCCGAGGTGATCGAGCTGGACGAAGATCCGCAAGGCGGGCCGGACCGCGCGGCGCTCGCGGCGGCCTTGGCGGGCGCGCCTGCGGGAGCGCGGGTGATCTGTGCGTTTTCGGCGGCGTCGAATGTGACGGGCGAGGTGGCCGATGTGGCGGGCCTGACGCGGCAGGTGCGGGCGGCAGGTGCGCGGATCGTCTGGGATTACGCGGGCGGCGGGCCTTATCTGCCGATTGCGATGCGCCCTGCCCCGGGGGTGGAGATTGACGCCGTGGTGGTGTCGCCGCACAAGTTTGTGGGCGGGCCGGGGGCTTCGGGCGTGATGATCGTGCGGCGCGATGCGGTGCTGGGCGACCGTCCGAGCCAAGCGGGCGGCGGCACGGTGCGCTTTGTTTCGCCGCAAGCGCATGATTACAGCCCGCGGATCGAGGCGCGCGAAGAGGCGGGCACGCCGAATGTGGTGGGCGATATCCGCGCCGGGCTGGCCTTTCTGGTGAAGGATCACATGGGCACGGCCGAGATGGCGCGGCGCAATGCGGTGCTGGTGACCGCAGCGCACAAGGCTTGGGCCGCGCATCCGAGGATTGCCTTGCTGGGGCCTTTGGCGCGCGAGCGCTTGCCGATCTTCTCGTTCCGGGTGCGCGATGGCGCGGGCGGGTTTGTGCATCATCAGCTGTTCACGCGGATGCTGTCAGACCGCCATGGCATTCAGGCGCGGGGCGGGTGTGCCTGCGCGGGGCCCTATGTGCACAGGCTTTTGGGCATTGATGCAGAGGGGTCGGCAGCGCTGCGGGCGGCGATTCTGGCGGGGTCGGAACTGGACAAGCCGGGGTTCGTGCGGCTGAACCTGTCGCCGCTGATGAGCGACGAAAAGGTGAAATCCATTCTGGACAGTGTCGCCGCGCTGGCGCAAGAAGCGCCCGAACTGGCGCGCCACTATGGGGCGGACCCGGCAACGGCGATTTTTTCCGCGCTGACGCACAAGGCGGTGGCGTGAGGCGGACGAAACCCCGGTCGGGGGCCGGATTCACCGGGTCTGCGTGAAAAACTTTCTTGACAGTGACTTCCGCTATGGCAACATTGAATCCGTGATGTCGGAGGATGGTTGCTGCGATGCGATGTGTGCGTCATGTATACTGGGCAGGGATGCCGGGATGCGATGGGCGGATCGAGTCGGGTGAGGCCGGTGTCGAACAGGCGGCATGGGTGGGTGCGGGCAAGCCCCCTCCCCTGCTGCACAACAGCAACCTGACGGAGAAGTGACGATGAGCGGGCAAGGTCTGACGGAGTTGGAAGCGCGACTGGCGCGCGATCTTGAGGATCTTTGCTATCCGCCGAACAATTGGGTGCCCCCGCGCCGGCACAAGGGCGAAGCGGTTGTCGATGCGGTGATCGTGGGCGGCGGGATGTGCGGGCTGGTCGCGTGGCTGGCGCTGTCGCGGGCGGGCATCCGCAATGTGCGCATTCTGGACAAGAACCCCGAGGGGCGCGAGGGGCCGTGGGTCACCTATGCAAGGATGGAGACCCTGCGCTCGCCCAAGGTGCTGACGGGGCCTGCGATGGGGTTGCCGTCGCTGACGTTTCAGGCGTGGTATCGCGCGCAGTATGGGCAGGCGGCTTGGGCCGCGCTGGACAAGATCCCGCGTCCGATGTGGATGGAGTATCTGCGCTGGTATCGGCGCAGCCTTGGCATTCCGGTGGAAAACGGCGTGACGCTGGAGCGGGTGGACCCTGAGGCCGGGATGCTGCGGCTGCACCTGACGGGGGCGGCAGAGGCATCGGTTCTGACGCGCAAGCTGGTGATGGCCACGGGTCGCGATGGCACCGGCGCGCCGCAGATCCCCGGCTTTGTCGAAGGTGTCGACCGCGCCTTCTGGGCGCATTCGTCGGACCCGATCGATTTTGCCGCGCTGAAGGGCAAGCGGGTTGCGGTGGTGGGCGTAGGGGCCTCGGCGGTGGACAATGCCGCCGAAGCGCTGGAAGCGGGCGCGGCCGAGGTGCGCCACCTGATCCGCCGCCCCAAGATGCCCACCGTGAACAAGATGATGGGCATTGGCAGCTATGGCTTTACCAGCGGCTTTGCCGCGATGAGCGATGACTGGCGCTGGCGGTTCATGCATTATTCCTTTGCCACCCAGACGCCACCGCCGCGCGGATCGACCCTGCGTGTGAGCCGCCATCCGAATGCCTATTTCCATTTCGGCAAGGCGGTGCAAAGCGTGACGCGCGATGCGCGCGGCTTGCAGATCGGCTTTGCGGATGGCACCCGGCTGGAGACGGATTACCTGATCCTTGGCACCGGATTCACGGTGGACCCGCTGTCGCGGCGCGAATTCGGGGCAGCGGCCGAAGATATTCTGCTGTGGCAGGATGTTTACACGGCGCCCCCCGGGCTGGAGTCGCGCGATCTGGGGCTGTTCCCCTATCTGAACCCCGATTTCACCTTTGAGCCGAAGGTGCAGGGCCGGTCGGACTGGCTGCGGCATGTCTATTGTTTCAACTATGGCTCGACCGTCAGTCTGGGCAAGACCAGCGGCGACATTCCGGCGGTGTCGGTGGGCGGCGACTGGCTGGGGCGCGAGATGGCGCGCAAGCTGTATCACGAAGACATCGAGCAGCATTGGCAGGCCTTGCAGGACTATGCCACGCCCGAATTGCAGGGTGACGAATGGCGCGCGAGCGACCTGCCGGTTGCCGCTGTGGCCCATGCAGAGTGAGGACCCGCGCATGACCGAGACGATTGACACCCCGACCCTTCCGGCCACCAGCGTCACCGCGAGCGTGGCGGGCCTGTCCGGCACCGCGACCGAAGCCGCGATTGCCGCCCGGCGCGACATTTTTGAAAAAACCGAAGCCGCAGAGATTGCGGTGCTGACCCCGGCCGAGGCCGGGGGCCTGTCGCATGATCTGCGCCATGCGCTGGCCGCGCGGATCGCGGCCTTGCACGGGGCAGACGATCAGGCCGCGCGTTACCGGGCCGGTGTGAAAGAGGCGACGCTGGCCGCGCTGGCGGACGTGGGCACAACAGCGCAGGACCCGCGCCTTGCCGCGATGCTGCGCTTTACCGATGCGGTCAGCACCAAACCGGCGGGGATCACCGCGCAGGATGTGCGCGACCTGCAAGGGGCCGGGATTTCGGACGCCGATATTGTGCGTCTGGCCGAGTTGAACGCATTTCTGGCCTATCAGCTGCGGCTGATCGCGGGCCTGCGACTGATGGTGGAGGCGGCACGATGAGCGATGATGTGATCCACCGTTTCACGCGGACCGTGCCGGAGTGGCGCCCGCGTGTGGTGCCGGTGAAGCTGGCGGAGGCCACGCCAGAGCAGCTGGAGGCGCTGCAGGTGACGCCGTCGAACACCAAGGTGTCCGATTATGTGCTGGTGCTGGCGCATGATGTGGAAACGCTGAAGGTGCGCTCGCCGCTGTTCAACGCGATCATGTATGGCAAGGGCGGCCTGAGCCGCGCCGAGCGCGAGTTGGGGGCGCTGGCGGCTTCGGTGGTGAACCACTGCATCTATTGCGCCGCCGTGCATGCCGACCGCCATGCGCAGCTGTCGAAAGACAAGACGGTGACGGACAAGCTGTTTGCCATGGGCGAGAAGGCCGATCTGGGCCCGCGCGACCGCGCCATTCTGGATTTCGGGATGCGGCTGGCGCGCACGCCGCACGAGGCCACGGTGGAAGACGTGCAGGCCTTGCGCGACGCGGGGCTGGATGAGGGGGAGATTCTGGATCTGACCCTTTCGACGGCGCTGTTCAGCTGGGCCAACCGTTTGATGCATATTTTGGGAGATCCGGTCCGCAAGGCCGGGTGACGACAGGAAAGACAAAGGAAGAACGATGGCTGAGACAGGCGAAAAACGGACCGTGGGTATTGCAGGTGCAGGGGCTGTTGCCTTTGCCACGGCGGCCTGTCTGGAAGATGCGGGCCATCGGGCCGTGCTGTGGTCGCCTTCGGGGGCGCGGACGGAGCGGCTGGCAGCCGGGGCGCCTTTGCTGGCCAAGGGCGCGCTGGAGGGGGAATTCCGCCCCGGCGTGGCGGCCTCGGCGCAGGATCTGGTGGCGGGCTGTGATGTGGTGCTGGTGGCCCTGCCCGGCTATGGCCACAAGGCGGTGCTGGATGCCATCGCGCCGCATATGCGCGACGGGCAGCCCGTCATCATCAGCTCGCACGCGTCTTTTGGGGCGCTGTATCTGCTGAAGCGTCTGGCGGCGCGGGGGGTGACGGTGCCGGTGACGGTGTGGGGCACCACGCTGGCCACCGCGCGGGCGCCGGATCTGACCACGGTGTCGGTGAACACGATCCGGTCGAAGATCGATGTGGCGACGGTGCCGGTTTCGGCGTCGGGCGCGGGGCTGGCGCTGTGTCAGGCGCTGTTTGGCGACCGCTTTGTGCCACGCGATGATTTGCTGGCGATTGCGCTGTCGAACCTGAACCCGCAGAACCATATGGGCATCGCGCTGTGCAACATGACCCGGATGGAGCATGGCGAAAGCTGGAGCCAAGGCGGCAATGTGACGCCGAATGTGGGCCGGTTGATGGAGGCGCTGGATGCCGAGCGGGTGGCGATTGCCACTGCCCTTGGGCTGAAGGTGCGCACGATTTTCGAGCATTATCACCTGTCCTATCATGTGCCGATCGCCTCGATCGCCGAGATGAATGCCGAGCTGCATGCCAAGGGCATCGGCGGGCAAGGTCCGGCCACGGCGGACAGCCGCTATGTGACCGAGGATGTGCCTTATGGGCTGGCGGTCACGGCGGCGCTGGGGCGGATGGCCGGGCATCCGGCGGTGCTGCATCAGGCGGGGGTGGATTTGTTCTCGGCGATGTATGGCCGTGATTTTCTGGCCGAAAACACCTTGCTTGCCGAAATCGGTCTGGAGCGGCTGAGCCTTGAAGAGCTGCGCCAAGCCTGCCACGACGGGGTGTTGCCGTCGCAATAAAAGACGCGCCCTGTGCGCGCGCATACTGGCCGACCCAACAGTTTAGAGAGGATATCTCCATGACCAAGCTTCTGATGAACCGCCGCCGCTTCCTGCATGGCACCGCCTTGGGCGCTGCCGCTTTGGCCAGCCCCGCCTATCTGCGCCACGGGATGGCGCAGACCGGGGGGGAGGTGAACATCTGGACCTACAACAACTTCGTGCCGGAAGATTTCAAGGCGCAGTTCGAGGCTGAAACCGGCATCAAGGTGAACATCCGTCTGGTCGATGACCAAGGCAAGCAGTTCAACCTTCTGGCGGCGGAACAGCCGAACCCGACGGTGGACATCCTGACGGTGGCGGGCCACCGCTATTTGCAGTTCATCGATTCCGACCTGCTGGCGCCGATGGACACGGGGCGTCTGTCGAACTGGGGCAACATCAATCCGGTGTTCTCGGAAAGCGACTGGGGCACGATCAACGGCGAGAAATGGGGCGCGCCGATCCTGTCGGGGGCCGAGGTGCTGGCCTATAACACTGAAGTGGTGAGCGAAGAGGAAGCGCTGACCTGGGACACGCTGTTCTCGGACAAATACAGCCAGCAGAACGCCTATATCCTGCAAGACATGATGTCGGTGATGATGCTGGCCAAGGGCTATGACGGCAACATGGTGGAATATCTGGGCAATGAGGCCGAGGCCGCCCGGATCATGACCGAGATGCGCGACTTCTTCATCGCGCAGAAGCCGAAGGTGCGCAAATACTATGACGGCGGCGCGGAAGTGCAGCAGATGTTCGTCAATCAGGACATCGTGCTGGCCCATGCGTGGAACGGCCCGATTGCCACGCTCATCACCGATGGCTTCCCGGTGGCGATGACCATTCCGAAGGAAGGCAGCTATGGCTTTGTCTATACGCTGAACATCGCCAAGGGCGCGCCGAATGCGGACAACGCCTATCTGTTCCTGAACGCGCTGCTGTCGAGCCCCGAGATCGGCGCGAACCTGAGCCGCAGCTCGGGCTTTATCTCGACCTTCAAGGATGCCGACAAGCATCTGAGCGAGATCGAGCGCAAGGCCACGTCCTTCCCCGAAGAGCAGCTGGCCGGATTGCAGTTCTTCCGCGCCGAGGCGAACGAGATGAAATACGGCCTGATGGACCCGGCCGTGGAACAGATCAAGGCCGCCTGATCGCCTTGGCAGGCGGCGCCCCCGGGGGGCCGCCTGCCGCCGCTCTGGCTTTCGTTTTCGCCCGGCCCGACCCTTGCGGTCAGGCCCATCAGAGGCTTTTTCCCTCATGACAATGACCACCGACACCGGCAGGGCCGGCACGCGTGACCGCCCGGGATTCTGGGGGCGGCTGAGCACCTTTGGACCCTATACGGCGCTGACGGATGTTTTGCTGTCCTCGCCGCGCCGGCAGTTCTGGGTCTTGCTGACCATTCCGATCCTGTGGGTTTTCGTGACCCATCTGGGCCCGATCCTGCAGATGCTGAATGTCAGCCTGCTGACCAATTATCCGCCGAGCCCCAACAAGGTGGCGAGCTATACGCTGGAGAATTACAGCAAGTTCTTTGCCGACAGCATCTTCATCACCCCGTTCATCCGGACGCTGGTGTTTTCAACGGTGCTGACGCTGACCACGCTGATCATCATGTATCCGGTGGCGTATTTTCTGGCCCGGCATGTGCCGCGCAACAAGCAGATGCTGTTCCTGATGCTGCTGCTGATCCCGTTCTGGGTGGGTGAGGTGGTGCGGATCTTTGCCATGATGATCCTTTTGGGCAACAACGGCGCGCTGAACCTTGCGCTGCAATGGCTGGGGCTGACCGAGCGGCCGATCCCCTTTATGTATACCGGGTTTTCGCTGAGCGCCGGGATCATCTACCTGACCGCCCTCTATATGCTGATGCCGCTGTATTCGGCGCTGGAGAAGATCCCCACCAGCTATGGCGAGGCCGCCGCCGATCTGGGCGCCGGGCCATGGACGCGGTTTCGCCGCATCACCCTGCCCTTGTCGCTGGAAGGCATCGCTTCGGGCTGCACGCTGGTGTTTCTGATCTCGACAGGCATGTATGCCACGCCGGTTCTGCTGGGCGGGCCGAGCACCACGCTGTTCTCGGAAGTGATTGCCGGGTTCTTCCACGTCGCAGGGGACCAATGGCCGGTGGGCGCCGCGTTTTCCTGCATCATGCTGCTGACGGCGCTGGCGCTGTCGGGCGGGTTCAACAAGCTGATGGGGCATCTGGCCGGGAGGGTGAAGAAATGACCCGCAACACACGGATCTTGATGCAATGCATCTATTGGGCCTTTGTGCTGTATCTGCTGGTGCCCTTGGCGCTGATGATGCTGATGGGCTTCAAGGACTCAAAATTCATCGGCTTTCCGATCCGGTCGTGGACGCTGGACTGGTATCTGGGCGTCTTTGGCGATGCGGCGGTGATGCAGGCCTTTGGCTATTCGATGTTCATTGCCGTGGCTTCAACCGCCATCGCGCTGTTCATGGGGGTTTGGATCGCGGTCGCGCTGACCGGGCGCAGCTTCTGGGGCCGGGCCATCGTGCTGGGCCTGACGCTGTTGCCCGCCGTTATTCCGGGGGTGATCTCGGCGATTTCGTTCCGCATCGCGGCGCGGGTTATTGGGATGGAGCCGGGGATGTGGGCGATCATCTGGTCGCACGCCATTCACAACGTGCCCTTCGTGGTGCTGGTGGTGATGGCGCGGCTGACGACGCTGCCAAAAAGCTATGGCGAGGCCGCGCAGGATCTGGGTGCAGACCCGATCATCACCTTCTTCCGGGTGACCCTGCCTTATCTGAGCCCGGCCATGGTGGGCGGCGGCGTCTTCTGCATGTTGCTGAGCTTTGACGACTTTGTCCGTTCGTTCTTCCTTGGCGGCTATGAGCCGACCCTGCCGGTGCTGATCTTTGCCAAGCTGCGGTCGGGCATGTCGCCGGAGATCAACGCAATTTCCACAATCGTATTGGTGCTGACCGCTTTGCTGGGCCTGTGGGCCGAACGGTCGATGCGCGGAATGTCCAAGAGGGCTGCAAATGACTGACACGAAAGATCCGATCGTCCGGATCGAGGGCGTAACCAAATCCTTCGGCAGCTTCACCGCGCTGCATGAGATGAACCTGAGCATCGCCAGCGGCGAATTCGTGACCTTCCTTGGCCCGTCGGGCTGTGGCAAGTCGACGACGCTGCGGATCTTGGGCGGGTTCGAGCGGCCCGACACGGGCCGCGTGATCCTGAACGGGCAGGATGTGACCGCCCTGCCCCCGAACAAGCGCAATGTGAACATGGTGTTTCAGGACTATGCGCTGTTTCCCAACATGACCGTGCGGCGCAACATCGCCTTTGGTCTGGAACTGAAGGGCATGGGGGCCTCGGCGATTGCGGCCCGGATTTCCGAGCTGGCGTCTTTCCTTGAGCTGACCGCCTATCTGGACCGCCGCCCCGACCAGCTTTCGGGTGGGCAGCGGCAGCGGGTGGCCTTGGCGCGGGCCTTGGCCCCCGATCCGGCGCTGTTGCTGCTGGACGAGCCTTTGGGCGCGCTGGATGCCAAGCTGCGCGCGCAGGTGCAGGTGGAGCTGAAGGCGATCCAGCGGCGGACCAACAAGACGTTCTTCTTCGTGACCCATGATCAGGAAGAGGCGCTGACGATGTCGGACCGGATCGTGGTGATGAACAAAGGCCGGATCGAACAGGACGGCACGCCGGAAGAGCTGTATTTCCGGCCCGCGAGCCGCTTTGTGGCCGAGTTCATCGGCGAGACCAACCTGCTGACAGGGCGCGCCTTGGGGCTGGATCAGGGCAGCGCCGGGTTCGACTGGCAAGGGCACAGCTTGCGCGCTGTGGCCGCCCCCAAGGGCACCACGGCGGCAGGAGCGACGGCCACGGCATCGCTGCGGCCCGAAAAGGTGCAGGTGACGCGCGAGCGGCCCGCGACCGAGAATGCGGTGGAGGGCACGGTGGTGAGCCGGTTGTTCAAGGGCCACCGGATGCTGCTGGATGTGGCGGTGGGCGATCAGGTGATTCAGGCCTATACCGACACCGATCGCGGCCGCGATCTGGCGGATGGCAAGGTCTGGCTGGGCTGGAACGCCGCCAACCTGACGCTGCTGGCCGACTGAGGCCCAAGAAGTCCGGGCCGCGCGGGGATGCGCGGCCTGTCCGCGCGCGCCGGGACGCATCATGCTTGAGATTACCAACCGCAGGGTTCTGAACATTGCCCTGCCCATTCTGTTGTCGAATGTGACCATTCCGCTGCTGGGGTTGGTTGACACGGCGGTGATCGGACAGATGGGGGCGGCGGCCCCGATCGGGGCGGTGGCGCTGGGCGGGATCATCCTGTCGACCATCTATATGCTGTTCACCTTTCTGCGCATGGGCACGTCAGGGCTTGCGGCGCAGGCGCATGGGCGGGGCGATGCGCGCGAGACCGCGCTGGTGCTGCACCGGGCGCTGCTGATTGCGGCGCTGTGCGGGGCGGGGCTGATCTTGCTGCACCTGCCGCTGCTGGCGGGGGCCTTTGCGCTGTCGCCTGCTTCGGATGAGGTGGAGGATCTGGCGCGCAGTTATGTCTCGATCCGGATCTGGGGCGCGCCTGCGACGATTGCGGTTTATGCGATTTCCGGCTGGCTGATCGCGCTGGAGCGTGCGCGGTCGGTGCTGGTGTTGCAGTTGTGGATCAACGGGGTGAACATCGCGCTGGATGTGTTGTTCGTCATCGTGCTGGGCTGGGGCGTGCCGGGGGTGGCGGCGGCCACGTTGATCGGCGAGTGGTCGGGCTTTGCGCTGGCGGTGTGGCTGTGCCGCGATGCTTTCGTGCCCGCGCTGCGCTCACGCTGGGCCGAGATCGCCGAGCGGGTGGCGTTGAAGCGCACGATGGCGATGAATGCCGATCTGGTGGCGCGGTCGGTGCTGTTGCAGGCAAGCTATACGTCTTTTGTCTTCTTGTCGGCGGGTCAGGGGGATGTGAGCCTTGCCGCCAATCAGGTGCTGTTGCAGTTCCTGCATCTGTTTTCCTATATGCTCGACGCTTTCGCCTTCTCCGCCGAGGCGCTGGTGGGGCAAGCGGTGGGCGCGCGGCAGGTGGGGCCGCTGCGCCGGGCGGCGACGCTTTCGGGGCAATGGGCCTTTGGCGGCAGTCTGGTGCTGACGACGGCGGCCTTTTTCGGCGGGCCGCAGTTGATTGCGCTGATGACCACCGCGCCCGATGTGCAGGCGGAGGCGATGCGCTATCTGCACTGGGTCTGGATCATGCCGCTGGCGAGCTTTGGCAGTTTCATCTTTGACGGCATCTTCATCGGGGCGACGATGTCGCGGCAGATGCGCAATGTGATGTTCTTTTCGCTGATCCTGTATACCGCGACCGTGCTGATCGGGCTGCCCCTCATCGGCAACCATGCGCTGTGGCTGGGGTTGATCGTGATGAGTCTGGCCCGCACCGCGCTGATGGCGCGCAGCTATCCGCTGGTGGAGGCCAAGGCGCGGGGGGCGGAAGGGGCTTAGCTGTTTTGCACGATGAGGATGGCACGGGCGGGGCCGCCCACGGCTTCGATCCGGTGGGCGCGGTCGGCGAAATAGCGGGCGGTGTCGCCCTTGGTGAGCCGCTGGGTTTCGTCGCCCGAGGTGACATCAATCACCCCGTCGAGCAGGGTGAGGTGTTCCCGGCAGCCGGGACCGTGCGGATCACTGATCAGCTTGCCGCCCATGCTGAAGGTGAGGTCATAGACTTCGTGCACGCCCACCGCCTCGGCCGGGGACAGGATGCGGATGCTGACGCCCACCCCGCGCCCGCCGATGACCGGCGCGGCCTCGGCCCGGATGACTTCGATGCGGGGGGTTTCGCGGGCTTCGAGCAGGCCCGCGAAATCAACCTGAAGCGCCTGCGTCAGGTTCCAGAGCGTGGCGACCGTGGGGCTGGATTCGGCGCGTTCGATCTGGCTGACCATCGAGCGGCTGACGCCGGAGAGCTTGGCCACCGCTTCGAGGCTGAGACCCTTGGCGGTGCGCGCCTCTTTCAGCGAGGCAGCGAGGCGGACGTGGATTTCGGACCGGGGGTTCATCGGAGCTTTCTGGCACGGGCGGGTGTTGAAACGCGGCACCGGAAGGGGTGCACCGCGGTGAGGGTGGCGCAAGATATGAATTCTGGCAACCGTTTAAGTGGCACGGGCCGTGAGGTCACAGGCGTGGCCATGGCGAAGCGCCCTGCCCCGCGCACGGCACAGGCGCGCGACGCTGGCCCCGGACGAGGGCGCGTGGCATGACAGGTGGCATGGAGATCTGGATCGTTTTCACCGTGTTCGCGGCGCTGGCGCAGACCTTGCGCTTTGCGCTGCAAAAGGCGCTGGGGGCCACGGGGCTGTCGCCCGGCGGCGCCACCTTTGCGCGCTTTCTGTTTGCCGCCCCCTTGGCAACGGCGGCGGCGCTGGGGCTGGCGCTGCATCTGGGGGTGGTGCCGCCAAGCCCGGGCCTTGGCTTTTATGGCTTTGTGCTGATGGGGGGCGTGGCGCAGATCATTGCAACCGAATTGACGGTGCGGCTGATGGGGATGCGCAGCTTTGCCACCGGCATTGCCTTTACCAAGACCGAGACCTTGCAGGTGGCGCTGGCGGGCGCGCTGATCTTGGGTGAGCGCATTTCGCTGGCCGCAGGGCTGGCCATGGCGGTGGGGGTGTTGGGGCTGATCTTCCTGTCCTTGCCCGCCAACCGCAGCACGGCCTTTGCGGGCAAGCCGGTGGCGATGGGGCTGGCGGCGGGCGGGTTGTTCGCGATGGCGGCGATCAGCTATCGCGGGGCAACGCTGGCGCTGGAGCCTGCGCCCTATCTGCTGCGGGCGCTGATCGCGCTGGCGGTGGCGACGCTGAGCCAATCGGTGATCATGGCGTTGTGGCTGGCGCTGCGCGAGCCGGGGCAGATTGGCCGGGTGTTGCAAGGCTGGCGCAAGACAGGGCCGGTGGGCGTGACGGGGCTTTTGGGCTCTTTGGGCTGGTTCGCGGCGTTTTCGCTTCAGAATGCCGCGTATGTGCGGGCGGTGGGACAGGTGGAGGTGATTTTCACGCTGCTGTTTTCGGTGCTGTATTTCCGCGAGCGCCTTGGCCTGCGCGAGGTCACGGGGGTGCTTTTGGTGTCGGCCTCGGTGGTGATGCTGGTGCTGGCGCTGGGCTGAGCGCGCGCGTTCGAGGGCGCATCCGCCGGCTTGCCTTATCCCCCCCGGGGGGATAGCCTGCGGGCATGACAGAGCCCCATGTGCACCGCAGCCACCCCGCCATTGCCACCCGCCTGCGCCGTGCCGAAGGGCATTTGCGCCGTGTCATCGTCATGATGGAGGAAGGGCGGCCCTGTGTGGATCTGGCAACGCAGTTGCAGGCGGTGGAGCGGGCCGTGGCGGCGGCCAAGCGCGCGTTGATTCATGACCATATCGATCATTGCGTGACCGGTGAGTCGCCGCACGACCTCAATGAGATCAAGGCATTGACGAGGTTGCTGTGATGCTGGAGCCGCTGCGCCATCCGACGTTCCGCTCTCTGTTCGCCGCGCAGATCGTGGCGCTGGTGGGCACCGGATTGGCGACAGTGGCGCTGGGACTGCTGGCGTGGGAGTTGGCGGGAGAGAGCGCCGGGGCGGTGCTGGGCACGGCGCTGGCGATCAAGATGGTGGCCTATGTGGGCCTTGCGCCGGTGGCGGCGGCGATTGCCGAGCGGTTGCCGCGCCGGGCCTTTCTGGTGGGGCTGGACCTGATCCGGGCGGCGGTGATCTTTTGCCTGCCCTTTGTCGATCAGGTCTGGCAGATTTACGTGCTGATTTTCCTGCTCCAGGCGGCCTCGGCCGGGTTCACGCCCGCGTTTCAGGCGGTGATCCCGGATGTGCTGCCCGATGAGGGCGACTATACGCAGGCGCTGTCGCTGTTGCGGTTGGCCGAGGATCTGGAGCAACTGGCCTCGCCCATTCTGGCGGCGCTGCTGCTGACGGTGATCGGCTTTCCGGTGCTGTTTCTGGGCACCGTGCTGGGCTTTGTCGGATCGGCGCTGCTGGTGGCGACGGCGCGGGTGCCGGGACGACAGGCGGGGCAGACCGGGGCGTTCTGGGCAGATGTGACCAAGGGGCTGCGGATCTATCTGGCCACGCCGCGGTTGCGCGGGCTGATGGTGATGGAGCTGGCGGTGGCGGCGGCGGGCGCGATGATCTACGTCAACACGGTGGTGCTGGTGCAGGCGCGGCTGGGGTTGGGAGCGCAGGCGGTGGCGCTGGCCTTTGCCGGCTTTGGGGCCGGGTCGATCGTGGCGGCGGTGCTGCTGCCGCGCCTGTTGCGCCGGGAGGCCGACCGCAGCGTGATGCTGGCGGGGGCGGCGCTGATGGTGGGCGGGGTCGCGCTGGTGCCGCTGATCGGGTCGCTGGCAGGGCTGATGGCGCTGTGGGGGGCGATCGGTTTTGGTTTTGCGCTGACGCAGACGCCGATTGGCCGGATCATCAGCCGCTCGGCGCGCGCGGAAGACCGGGGCGCGGTGTTTGCGGCGCAATTCGCGCTGAGCCATGCCTGCTGGTTGCTGACCTATCCGCTGGCCGGACGGCTGGGGGCGGAGATCGGGCAAAGCGCGGTGGCGCTGGTGCTGGCGGTGCTTGGCGCGGTGGCGCTGCTGGCGGTGGGCTGGATCTGGCCCCGGCGGGAGCCGGGCGCGGTGGCGCATGCGCATCCCGACCTGCCCCCGGATCACCCGCATCTGCGTGACCATGGGGCGGCGCATGCGCATGCCTTTGTGATCGACCGGCTGCACCCGCGCTGGCCGAAGCCGGCCTAGGGCGTGTCGGGGGCTGGCGCGGGAGCTGGGTCGGGGGCCAGACGCTCGGCGATCAGGCCAAGGGGGTGGCGCAGCGCGGTGCCCGCAAAGCGCTGCGACTGGCAGCGGCAGGAAAAACCGGTGGCAACCACCGGATCGGCGCTGTCCAGCGGCGCGCGCCATGACAGATCGAACAGGCGGCGCGAGGTGGTTTGGTGGCGCTTTTGGTGGCCAAAGAGCCCGGCCATGCCGCAGCATCCGGTGGCGGGGGTGGCAAGGGTGAGGCCAAGAGCGGCAAAGACATCGGTCCAATCTTGCGCGCTGTTCGGCTGGGCGGTGGTTTCGGTGCAATGGCCCAGAAGCGTGGCCTGCCCTGTCGCCTGCGGGAAGCGTCGACCGGCGGCCTGTTCGTCGCGCAGGAATTCCTGCGCCATCCGCACCTTTGGCACGGCGATGCCCGCCTTGGCATAGTCTTGCCGCAGCATCATCCCGAAGGCGGGCTCAAAGGCGACCAGCGGCGCGCCGGTGCGGGCGGCGGCGTGCAGAAGGTCGGCCAGATGGCGGGCCATGCGGGTAAAGCCTGCCATGTCGCCCATGCCATGCGCGGCCTTGCCGCCGGGGCGCATGTCAAGAAGGCGAGGCTGGTAGCCCAGCGCGCGGAGGCCTGCCAGCGCATCCTGCGCGGCTTGCGGATCGAAGAGCGCGCTGAACCAGTCTTGCACGAGGATGACGGTGCCTGCGGGCAAAGGCTGGCCAAGGTCAGCGGCGGTGAGCGCCTGCTGCGGGCGGGGCGCGAGGCGGCGCGGCAGATCGGTGGTGCCGGTGAGCGCCTCGCCGATGCGGGCGGCGAGCGGCCAGAGCGGGGCCAGCAGCGGCGCAAGGCGCTGCACGCGCGGGCTGTGACGCTCGGCCATCAGGGTGAGACGGTCGGCCAGAGGGCGGCGGTGGCGGCGGTGGTAATCGGCGTAAAAGGCGCTGCGCATGGAGGGAATGTCCACCTGCACGGGGCAGCTGGAGGCGCAGGCCTTGCAGCCAAGGCAGGTGTCGAGCACGCCACGCAGATCGGCCTCGCGCGTGGCGAGATCGGGCGCGTTGCTGCGGCGGGCGCTGTGCCAAGCGCGCAGGGCATCGGCGCGGCCCTTGGGGCTGTGGCGCACATCGGCGCTGGCCTTGAACGAGGGGCACATGGGCGTGCTGGCGGCATAGCTGAGGCATTGCGCATTGCCGTTGCAGCGGAAGGCAAGGTCGAGCGCATCGTCCTCGGGGGCGTTGAAGGCGCGGAAAGGGGTGGTGGCGATGCCCATGATGCGGTCGCCCGCATCCACCAGCTTGCCGGGGTTGTAGCGCCCGGCGGGATCGAAGGCGGCCTTGACGCCTTGCAGCGCGGCATAGGCTTGCGGGCCGATCCAGTCGCGCAGATAGGCGCCGCGCACGCCCTTGCCATGTTCGCCCCAGAAGATGCCGCCATGGGTGCGGGTGAGGGCGTAGACGGCATCGGAAATGCGCAAGAGGCGCGCGCGGTCGGCTGCGCTGTCGATGTCGAGCGCGGGGCGGATGTGCAGGCAGCCGACATCGACATGGCCATAGAGGCCGAAGCTGACACCCTCGGCGGCGAGAAGGGCGAGGAAGTCATCGACAAAGGCGGGGAGGTTTTCGGGAGGCACCACGGTATCTTCGACAAAGGCGACGGGGCGGGCGCGGCCTTGCACCTTGCCCAGAAGGCCCACGCCCGCCGAGCGCACCGCCCAGAGCGCCCGGATCTCGGCCAGATCGGCGGCGACATAAAGCGCGCCCATGCCGGGGAGGCGGGCTAGGATGGCGTGGCAGTCTTGCACCCGGGCCTCGGCGCTGGCGGGGGTGGCATCGTTGATTTCCACAAAGACATAGGCAAGCCGCGCCCCCTGCCCCGGACGCAGCGCGGCGGGCAGGCGGTTCAGAAGACCGGCCTGCTGTGCCAGATGCTGCACCTGTTCGTCCATCACCTCGATGGCGGTGGGATTGGCGGCCAGAAGCGGCGGCGCCGAGGCGAGCGCGGCCCGCAGGCTGGTGAAGGCGGCGACGATCAGACGCTTTTCCGGCTCGATCCGGGTGAGCTTGACGCGGATGCGCGAGATGAGGCCCAGCGTGCCTTCGGAGCCGGGGAACAGCCGCCACCAGTCGAAGCCACCGTCTTCGGGGCAGGCACGTTCCAGATCATAGCCGGTGAACCGGCGGTTGAGGCGGGGCGTGGCCTGCACGAAGGCGGCACGCCCGGCGCGGGCGGCCTGTTCGGCGGCGGCGAGCATGGGCTGCGCCCAATCCGGGGGCGCATCGCCACTGAACAATAAGCCTTGCGGGCGGGCGATTTCGATGCCGAGCAGGTTGTCGGAGGTTTTGCCATAGACGCGCGAGCCTTTGCCCGAGGCATCGGTGCTGACCATGCCGCCGATGGTGCAGCGGGTGGAAGTGGAGGTTTCGGGCGCGAAGAACCAGCCGCTGTGGCGGATCTGGGCATTGAGATCATCCAGAACCATGCCGGGCTGCACATCGGCCCAGCCTTCGGCGGCGTTGAGGGCGATCAGCCCGGACATATGGCGGCGCGTGTCGACGATCAGCCCGGCATTCAGGCTTTGCCCATTGGTGCCGGTGCCGCCGCCCCGCGCGGTAACGGGCACATCGGCAAAGGCGGGCGTGTCAAGAACCGACAGCAAGGTGACCATATCCTGCGCATCCCGCGGTGCCGCGATCAGATCGGGGGTGATCTGATAAACCGAATTGTCGGTGGACATGGCGGCGCGCAGCGCGGTGTCGGCCTCGAGCGCGCCGCGAAAGCCCGCGGCCTGCAAGGCGGTGACAAGGGCGCTGCGCTTGTCCGCAGACAGAAGGAAAGAGGTCGTCATTTTGCCGGGGCGCTTTCACGAATGTGTTGTGTCACAGGCGATAGTATCATAAATTCAGATGATGATGAAGATTGACACGGAAAATCTGAACATAAACTTTCGCCATCTGCGCGCGCTGCATGCGATCGCGGCGGAAGGGTCGTTCAGCCGTGCGGCAGAGCATCTGGGGGTGGTGCAATCGGCGCTGTCCGAGATGATCCGGCAGCTGGAGGCGCATGTGGGCGCGCCGCTGTTTGACCGGCGGACGCGGCCGCCGACGATCACGCCGCTGGGGCAGGATTTTCTGCGCGACACCGAACCTTTGCTGGAAGGCATGGCCCGCGCGGTGAGCCGCTTGCGGCAAAGCACGGGGCTGGAACAGGGCACGCTGCTGCTGGGCGCGTCGCCTTCGGCGATTTCGGAACTGGTCGCGCCGGTCTTGGCGGATTTCCTGCGCGGGCGGCCCGGTCTGGGCTGCACCTTGCACGATGACATTGCCGAGCGGCTGGCGGGCATGGTTTCGGAAGGACGGCTGGATCTGGCGATTGCCGGGCGCTCGCAACATTCGGCCGATCTGCGGCAGCGGGCGATCTTGCGCGACCCGGTGGGGCTTGCCTGCCCGGCGGATCACGCGTGGGCCGGACGCGCAGCGGTGGGGCTGGAGGAGATCGACGCCGGGAGCCTGATCGGGCTGGACCCGGACACCGGCACGCAGAATCTGCTCGCGGGCTGCGCGGCGGTGCCGCGTGACTTTCTGACGCCGCGACTGGCGGCGCATTCCACCATCGCGCAACTGTGCATGGTGCGGGCGGGGTTGGGCGTGGCCTTGTTGCCGCGCAATGCGGTGACCCTGTTCCGCGACCCGCAGATTGCCTTTGTGAACCTGCGCGGGCTGGATCTGTGGCGGACGCTGTATCTGCTGGAGCCTGCCCGCCGCCCCTTGACCGAAGCCGCGCGCGCCTTTGTGGCGTTGCTGGAAGACCGGGTGCCGATCCTGACCGGCACGCCGGACGCCCCTGACCCCTTGGACACAGGACCGATGCCATGACCCATTCCCCCGCGTTGCCATTCGTCTGCCGCAAGGCGCCTGCCACAGGCTCGGGGGGGATGGTGGTGACGAACCATCCGCTGGGGTCGGCGGCGGGGCATGAGATGCTGGCGGCGGGCGGGAATGCGGTGGATGCGGCGGTGGCGGCGCTGCTGGCGCTGACGGTGGTGGAGCCGATGATGGTGGGCATCGCCGGGGGCGGCATCGCGCATCTGCGCACGGCGGCGGGGGCGCATGAAGTGTATGACTGCCTGTCGCATGCCGGGGCGGCGGCGCGGCCCGACATGTTCCGCCCGGTGTCGGACCGCTTGCCCGATTACATGGAGACGGAAGGGCGGCGCAATCTGGTGGGGGCGGCGGCGGTGGCGGTGCCGGGCAATCTGGCCGGATGGCACGCGATGCAGGCCGCGCATGGGGCGCTGGACTGGGCGGATGTGATAGAGCCCGCGATCCGGCTGGCGGCAGGCGGCTTTCGGGTCACGTCCTATCTGACGGCGAATATCGAACGGCATGCCGATGATCTGGCGCAGGATGCCGGGATGGCGGCGCTGTTCCTGCCCGAGGGGCGCCCTGCCCTGCCCGGGCACCGGATGGTGATGGGGGACTATGCCGAAAGCCTGCGGCTGATCGCGCGCGACGGCGCGGCGGCGCTGCATGGCGGGGCCTTGGGCCGCGCGCTGGTGGACCGGCTGTCAGACGGCGGCACGGTGTCGATGGAGGATTTGCAAGCCTATACCCCCCGGGTGCGGGAGGCGATTTTCAGCACCTATCGCGGGTTCGACATCGTGGGGCCACCGCCCCCGGCCTCGTCCGGGGTGCATGTGGCGCAGATGCTGAACCTGCTGGAAGGGTTCGACCTGCGCGCCATGGCCTTTGACGATCCACGGCGGCTGCACCTGCTGGCCGAGGCGATCCGCATTGCCTTTGAAGACCGCCGCGCGGCCTCGGGCGATCCGGATTTCGTGGATATTCCGGTGGCGCGGTTGATTTCAAAGGCGTTCGGGGTCGCGTGTCGGGCGCGGGTGCGGGAGAGCGGAGGGGCCAAGGCGGTGCCGCCCGCGCAGGAAAGCCAGAACACCACGCATGTGACGGTGGCGGACCGGATGGGGAACATCGTGTCGGCCACCCATACAATCAACTTCCTGTTCGGGGCGCGGATCATGGTGCCGGGCACCGGGATCATTCCGAACAATTACATGTATAATTTTGATCCGCATCCGGGCAAGGCAATGTCGATCCAGCCGGGCAAGCGGGTGCCGACCTCGATGGCGCCGATGATCGTGCTGAAGGACGGCCGGCCGCGCTTTGCGCTGGGGTTGCCGGGGGCCTTGCGCATCTTTCCGTCGGCGATGCAGGCGATCGTGAACCTGATCGACCATGGCATGAGCGCGCAAGAGGCGGTGGAGGCGCCGCGCCTGTGGACGGAAGGCGCGCATCTGGAACTGGAACCGGGCTATGCGCATCAGGCGGACGCGCTGCGCGCGATGGGGCACGAGGTGGTGGTGGTGCCGCATGTGGCCGGGGGGATGAATGCGATCGTGTTTGGCGACACCGGCGAGATGACGGGCGCGGCCTGCTGGCGGGCGGATGGCACGGTCTCGGCGCTGGGCGGCGGTCTGGCCGAGGCGGGGGTGGCCTTTCACATCTGACACAGCGGGGCCCGGGGGGCCCCGCCGCGATGCAAGACGACAGGCGGGCGGTCAGTAGCCCCGCTGGGCATCGGCCACATCGGCGCAGGTGCCGGTTTCGGCAAAGGTGCGCAGGTTGGCCGCGATGATGCGCCCGCCGGTTTCCGCATCGATCTGCGAGGCGACATGGGGGGTGACGGTGACGGCAGGATGCGTCCAGAAGGCATGATCGGCGGGCAGCGGCTCGACATGAAAGACATCGAGCGTGGCTTGCTTGATCTGGCCGCTGTCGAGGGCGGCCAGCAGATCGGCATCCACCAGATGCGGCCCGCGCGCGCAGTTGATGACGCAGGCGCCCTTGGGCAGGCGGGCAAAGAGATCGGCGTTCAGGATGCCTTTGGTCTCGTCCGTCAGCGGCAGGAGGTTCACCACGATGTCACAGCCGGTGAGGAACGCGCTCAGCCCTTCGGCGCCCGAAAAACAGGTGACGCCTTCGATGGTTTTGGGCGATTTCGACCAGCCGCGCGTGGCAAAGCCCAAGCCTGCCAGCGTGCGGGCGGAGGCCGCACCAAGGTTGCCAAGGCCCATCACACCGACGGTGCGGTTGGGGGCGACGGGGACCACGATGGCATGCCAGTCCCGCTCGGCCTGCGCGCGCAACTGGCGCGGCATGTCGCGGTGGTGGCGCAGGACATGCAGCGCCACATATTCGCGCATGCGCTGGGTGAGATCATCCCCGACGGTACGGATGATCGGCACGCCTTGCGGCAAGGCGGTGTCGGCCAGCACATGATCGATCCCTGCCCCGATGGAGACGATGGCCTTGAGGTTGGGAAAGCGCGCGAGATCGCCGCTGCGCGGACGCCAGACCACGGCGACATCGACGGTTTCCGGGCTGTCTTCGGGGTTCAGCGCGACCACCTGCATCTCGGGCAGCAAGGATTGCAGCATGTCGACCCACCATTGGGTCTTGTCTTGGGACGGCAGGTAGATGGCAGCTTTCATATCGGGTCTTTCTTCGGTTCGGGCAGGAGGATGCAATGAATTTCAAACAGCTTGAAGCCTTCTACTGGCTGAGCCAGATTCAGAATTACCGGCAGACGGCCGAGCGGCTGGGCTTGACGCAGCCAGCGGTGTCGGCGCGCATCCAGTCGCTGGAGACGGATCTCGGCAAGGTGCTGATCGACCGCGATGCGCCGGGGTTCCGGCTGACCGATCAGGGCATGGAGGTGGCGGAATTCGCGTTGCAGTTCCTGAACCTGCGCGAAACGATGAATGCCCGTCTGCTGGACAAGCAAAAGCTGCGCCTGTCGCTGGGGCTGGCGGGGATGATCGCGATCACCTGGGGGCCGGTGCTGCGGCAGCGGATGGCGGCCGCGCATCCCGAGATCCTGCTGGACATCTATTCCGGGTCTGACTTGCAGTTGCGCCGGTTTATCGATGCGGGCACGCTGGACCTTGCCTTTACCGCCAGCGGCTCGCGGGTGCCGGGGGCGGACTTCACGACCCGGTTCACCGTGGGCTGGGTGGCGCGGCCCGATGTGATTGCAGGGCGGGCGCTGCCCATGAGCCGGGCGGCGCTGCGGGACCTGCCCTTGGTGCTGTATCCAAAGACTTCGCCGCTGTTCAACCCGGTGGCGGAATACATCGACGAGATGCATTCGCAGCCCGCGCCGCGCCATTACGGCAATGCGCTGGCCACCATTTGCGAGATGGTGCGGCAGGGCTATGGCGCCTCGGCCCTGTCGCTGGCCGCGCTGGAGGCCGATCTGGCGCGCGGCGATCTGGTGGAGATCGCGGTGGCAGAGGCGATTGCGCCTTTGGATGTGGCCTGCACCCATGTGAACCGCGCCCGCCGCACGCAGGTAAACTTGGTGCTGAGCATGGCGCGTGAGGTGTGCGAGCAATGGTGCGCAGAGCATCCGCGATACACGTCCTTTCTGGCACGGCCGGAAGGTTGAGGGGCCGGAAGGATAAGAAGCCGCCGGGCGCGGTGTCTGGCCCGGCGGCGGCGGGGCATCAGTCGTGCAGGCCCTTGGCAACATGGTCGCGCACCAGACCGGCACCGATGGACGCCAGACGCTGGACCAGCGCGGCGCCGGTTTCGGCCGAGCAAAGATGCGGGTCGCAGCCATAGGCGCCGGTTTCGGTGGCCTCCAGCGCCTCGATCGGAACTTGGATCTTGGCACCGTCATAGGTGATGGTGGAGAAGCCCGAGATGGCAAGGCCCTTGACGGTGGTGCCCGTGGGTGCGGGCCGCATCAGATCGGGGCGGAGCAGATCGGGGTAGAAATGCAGGCCCACCGAGGTGAGCGGATCGCCCCCATGGCCCGAGGATTTCGCGGCCTTTTCCTTGCCGATCAGCGCGGGCAATTCGCCATAAGCCACCTGCCAGAGATACATCGACGGCACGAAAAGCCCGGCCTTTTGCCGCCAGCGCAAGGCGACTTCGGTGATGGCGGGGACGTTGCCGCCGTGGCCGTTGACGATCATCAGCTTGCGGATGCCGTGACGGTCAAGGCAGCCAAACATGTCATCGAGCAAGGCCACCAGCGTGGCATTGCTGATCGAGATGCCGCCGTGGCTGGAGTCGAAGTAATCCTTGCCGCCAAAGGGGATGACGGGGGCCACAAAGGTGGGGACACCATCGGCGCGCGCGGCCTTGGCAATTTCCATCGCCATCAGGTCGGCGGCGAGATAATCGCCCATCGGGGCATGGATGCCCTGATCTTCGAGCGAGCCCATGGGCAAAAGCACCACGGCCTTTGCATCCAAATGCTCGCGTGCCTCTTGCGAGGTCAGTTCGGCCATGCGGATCTTGTCGATCATGTCGTGTCTCCCGTGATCTTGGTCTGTGTGTGAGGGATGAAAGAGACGCGGCGCGCCGCTGTCCAATTCAAAGGATTTGAAGGGGGATCGGAAAAATCTTTCTGTAATGTCAGGTGTTTGCGCCAAGGGTGGGGGCTTGGGTCAGGCGAAAGCGGGCCAGCGCGAAGGGGGCGGCATCGACCAGCGGGGCAGCCCCGATGGCGAGTTCGGCGGCCAGTTGCCCCGAGGTGGGGCCGATGCCGAAGCCATGGCCGGAAAAGCCGGTGGCGATGACCAACCCCGGCAGGCCGGGGGCGTGGTCGATGATGGGGACGCCATCGGGGGTGACATCAATGATGCCGCCCCAGCGTTCAGCGACGGGAACGCCCCGGAAGGCGGGGAATGCGGCCGTGACGGCCCGCAGGGCGGCGGAGAGGCTGCGGCTTTGCGGCTTTGGGTCGAGCACGCGCGCCGTTTCGAACGGGGTGCGGCCCTCGGCGGGCCAGCGGCGCGGCGTGGTCAGGCCTTGCCAGAGGCTGTGGTCGAGGGTGAGGGAGAGGTCGCCCAAGTTCTGGCGCAGGCCGGGCAGGAACTGCGGCAACAGGCGGAAGGCATCGGGGGTGATCTGCACCCGGGACCGGCCGCGCAGCGCGATGGTATAGCCACCGTCCAGCCGGGGGCGCAGACCAAAGCGCCCGGTGCCAAGGGTCAGGCGCGGGCCGCCCGCCACCGGCCCGGTGCGCAGGACCGAAGCGCGGATGCGCAGTTGCGGCAGGTTGAGCCCCAAAGCTCCAGCAAAAAGCCGCGACCATGCCCCGGCGGCAAGGATCACCGCATGGGTCAGAATGCGGCCCCGCTCGGTGACGACGGCGCTGACGTGCCCGGTAGAGGTTTCCAGCCCGCGTGCGGCGCAGGCGGTGAAGATCTGGGCACCGTGCTTGCGCGCGCCCTTGGCGATGGCGGCGGTGGCAAGCGCCGGTTCGGCGCGGCCATCATCGGCCGAGAGCACGCCGGAGAGATCGCCCAAAGTTGCGCCGGGGAAGAGGCTGGCCATGTCGGCGGGGCCAAGGCGGCGCAGGTCGATGCCGAAATCGCGCGCGTCTTGCGCCACCGTATCGAGCCAGCGATGCTCGGCCGGGGTGGTGCCGCCGTAGACGATGCCGCTGCGGCGAAAGCCGGTGTCATGCCCGGTGCGGGCGTTCAGCCCGTCCCAGAGCCGAAGGCTGGCGATTCCCAGCGGGTATTCGGCGCGGGCGCGGCCCATGCGGCGGACCCAGCCCCAGTTGCGCCCGGATTGCTCGGCGCCGATGCGGCCCTTTTCGAGGATCACGACGCGGAGGCCTTGTTCGGCGGCCCAGAGGGCTGCAGCGCAGCCGATGATGCCGCCGCCGATCACCACCAGATCGGCCTGCGCTGGCAGGCGGTCATCGGAGGGCACGGGGTCGATGTTTGGGTGCATGTCAGAATCCCGGCTCATAGCGCCAGTTGACCATCAGTTCCGGCACGCTGGCGGTGTTGGGCAGGGTGACGATGTCGGCGACGAGGCGCGCGAGATCGGCGGGATCGGTGATCTCGTGCCGGGGCAGATCGTGGTGCCGGGTGAGATCGGTGGCCACAAAGCCGGGGCAGACGGCACAGGCGCGCAGGCCATGGTCCCAGCCTGCGCGGCGGGTGGCATGGGCCAGCGCAACGGCGGCATGTTTGGTCATCTGGTAGCCTGCATTCAGGCCGAGCACCCGCTTGCCCGAGAGCGAGGCCATCACGATCACCCTGCCCTGCCCCGCGCGGCACAGCGCCGGGAGTGCCGCGCGCGTCAGGCGGAAAGGGGCCTTGACGTTGACCGACAGGAGGCGGTCGAGCATGGCTTCCATCTGGTCATCAGGCTGGGCCGGGTCGGGCATCAGCTCGAGCGGGCCGCCGATGCCCGCGTTGTTCACGAGCGCGTCGATGCGGCCAAACTGCGTTTGGGTGGCGTCGACAAAGGCACGGGCGGCGGCGGGGTCTTCGGCGCTGTAGGGGATCAGGAGCGGATCGAGGGCGCGCAGATCCTCGGGCAGGCTGGCCGTGTCGCGCAGAGCGAGTGCGAGGCGATAGCCGCGCCCGGCGAGCGCGCGGGCGATGGCGGCCCCGATGCCACGGTTGGCGCCCGTGATCATGGCGACCGGGGCGGTCATGCGCCTGCCTTGATGCAGGCGGCCTTCCAGCCGGGGGCGAGCGTGCGAAAGTCGGGCACGGCGGCGGCGCATTGTGGCTCGGCCACCGGGCAGCGGGTGCGGAAAGGGCAGCCCGAGGGCGGGTTGGCGGGGCTGGGGAGTTCGCCCGGCAGCACGCCGTGCAGGCTGTCCTTGTCGCGCGGGTGCAAGGACGGAGTCGCCGACAGGAGGGCGCGGGTGTAGGGATGTGCGGGCGCGCCGAAGACCTTGTCGGCGGGGCCTTCTTCGACGATGCGGCCCAGATACATCACCACGATGCGGGTGCAGAGATGGCGCACCACATGCAGATCATGGCTGATGAAGAGCATCGCCAGATCAAGGTCGCGGCGCAGGTCCATCAGCAGGTTGACGACCTGCGCCTGAATGGAGACATCGAGCGCCGAGACGGGTTCATCGGCCACGATGTAATCGGGCCGGGTGGAGAGCGCGCGGGCCACGGCGATGCGCTGGCGCTGACCGCCCGAGAATTCATGCGGCCGACGCTCGGCGGCGGCGCTGGGCAGGCCAACCTGATCGAGCAGGCGCGCGACCTCGGCCCGGATATCGTGGCGCGGCACGATCTGGTGGATGCGCAGCCCGTCGCCGATCTGGGCGCCGATGGTGCGGCGTGGGTCGAGCGAGCCGAAGGGATCTTGAAACACCATTTGCATCCGGCGCGAAAGGCGGCGCTTTTCAGCCCCTGCGAGGCTGGCCAGATCGCGGCCTTCAAAGAGCATCTGGCCGCGCGTTGGCGTATCGAGGCCCAGCATCATGCGGCCCAAGGTGGATTTGCCGCAGCCGGATTCGCCGACGACGCCCACGGTTTCGCCGCGCGCGATGGAGAGCGAGACATCGCGCACCGCCCAGACATCGCGGGCCCGGCCCAAGAGGCCCTGCCGCTGCGGGAAGTTGCGGCCAAGGCCACGGGCCTGCACCAGAGGGGTGTCGGTGGAGGGCATGTCCAGCATCAGGTCACCTCTTTCCAGCGGATGCAGCGGGTGATGCGCGCCGGATCGGGCCGTTCGGCTCCGGGTGGCGCGGCAGAGCAGGCCGGGAGGGCATGGGCGCAGCGCGGGGCGAAGCGGCAGCCGGGCGGCATGGCATTGGGCGGCGGCACGGTGCCGGGGATGGCCACCAGCCGATCGGCAGCCCCTTCAGGCACCGAGGCGATCAGCGCCGCAGTATAGGGGTGGCGCGGACGGGCAAAGACCTGCGCGACGGGGCCGGATTCCACCACCTCGCCCGCATACATCACCACCACGCGGTCGGCGATTTCGGCGACGACCGCCAGATCATGGGTCACGAAGATCAGGCCCATATCGGGGGTGTCGGATTTCAGCTTCTGGAACAGATGCAGGATCTGGGCCTGAATGGTGGGATCAAGCGCGGTGGTGGGTTCATCGGCGATGAGCAAGCGGGGCGCGTTGGCGACGGCGAGCGCGATCATCGCGCGCTGGCGCTGGCCGCCCGACAATTCATGCGGATAGGCGCGCTGGCGACGTTCAGGATCGGGGATGCCGACGTGGCGGAGAAGATCCACGACGCGGCGCGAGATCTCTTGCGCATCGCCAGTGTCGCGCAGGGCCTCGGCCAGTTGGTCGCCGATGCGGTGCACGGGGTTGAGGGCGGCGGCGGCGTCTTGGAAGACCATGGAGATCTCGGCGCCCCGGAAGCGGCGGAAGCCGTCTTCGTCCAGCTGTGCCAGATCGGTGACGCGGCCATCGCGGCCCCGGAACAAGGCCTGTCCGCGGCTGATGCCCAGTTGATCGGGCAGCAGGCCCATCAGGGCAAGGCTGGTGAGGGTTTTGCCAGAGCCGGATTCGCCGACCAGTGCCACCGTCTCGCCCGAGTGCACGCTGACATCGGCGCGGCGGACGAGTTCAAGGCTGCGCTCGGAGGTGTTGACCGAGATCGCCATGTCGGTGATGGCAAGAAGCGGGCCATCGGTGGCGGCGGGAACGGCGGGCAGAGCGGCACGGCGCGGCCCCTTGCGCAGCCAAAGCGCGCCGCCTGCGGTGACGTTGCGCGGGTCGAGCACCGCTTGGAGGCGGTCGCAGAGCAAGTTGAAGATCAGGATGGTGCCGGCAAGCGCCAGCGAGGGCCACAACAGCAGAAGAGGAGATACCTCCATCGCGCCGCGCGCGGCACGGATCATCAGGCCCCATGAGGGCGTGGGCGGCACCACGCCAAGGCCGAGAAAGCTGAGCCCGCTTTCGATCATCATGGCCGAGGCCACCACCAGCGACATCTGCACCAAAAGCGGCGGCATGACATTGGGCAGGATGGTGCGCCACAGGATGGCAAGCGGATGCGCGCCCATGGCCATCTGCGCGGTGACGAAATCAAGCGCGCGCACTTGCAGGGTGGCGGCATAGACCACACGGGCATAATTGGGCGTGTAGAGCAGCGTGAGCGCCACCATCAGCGGGCCGGTGCCCGCGCCAAGGATGGTGACGACCAGAAGCGCCAGCAGCAGCGGCGGCAGGCAAAGGATCACCTCGGAGGCGCGCACGGTGAGCGCTTCGACCACACCACGGAAATAGCCGCCGAGCAGACCGAGGAGGGTGCCCAGCACCGCCGCCGACAAGGCCGAGCCGACCGCGATAAACAGCGAGGCGCGCCCGCCCCAGATCAGGCGCGCCAGCACATCGCGGCCGAACTCGTCCTGCCCCAGCCAATGCGCGGCCGAGGGTCCGGCAAAGCGGTTGGGCACATCCATGGCGCGCACGTCATGGAGCGGCAGCACCGGGGCCAGCACGATGACCGCGAGGATCAGGCCGATAAGGGTGCCGGGCAGCAGCAGCTTGCGGGTGGTGCGGGTCATGATTTCACCAGCGAGATGCGCGGGTCCAGCAGCGCGTTGACCACATCGACCGCGAGGTTGAGAAACACGAACAGCATGGAGATGACGATGACGATGCCGACCACCTCGGGGTAGTCGCGCGCATCGACGGCCGAGACGAGGTAGCCCGAAAGGCCCGGCCAGTTGAACACGAATTCCACCAGCACGGTGCCGCCGATCAGGGTGCCCATTTCCAGCCCGGTGATGGTGAGCACCGGGATCATGGCGTTGCGCACGACATGGCGGCGCAGGATGGGCGCGCGGGACAGGCCCTTGGCGCGGGCGGTGCGGACGTAATCGCGTTCAAGCACTTCGATCACCGTGGCGCGGGTCATGCGGGTGATGACGGCCCAGAGGCTGATGGCGACCGCCGAGGCGGGCAGGATCAGCAGCTTGAGGTGCTGCACAGGGTCTTCGGAGAAGGAGACAAAGCCCCCGGCGGGCAGCCATTGCAGCTTTTGCGCGAAGATCAGGATGGCGACCGAGCCCACGACGAAGACCGGTGTGGAGAGCGCGATGGAGGACAAGAGCGAGAGCAGGCCATCGGCCTTGCCCCCGGCGCGCACGGCGGCATAGGTGCCCAGCGGCACCCCGAGGAGGGCCGCCAGAAGAGTGGCTGCCCCGATCACTTCCAGCGTTCGGGGCAGGCGCAGGGCGATTTGCTCGGCCACCGGGGCGCCATCGCGGAAGGATGTGCCCAGATCACCAGTAAGAACACCGCCCAGATGGTCGAGATATTGCCGCCAGAGGGGGTCATTCAGCCCCATCCTTTCGCGCAAGGCGGCAACGGCGGCCGGATCGGCGGCCAGACTGCCTTGGCTGAGCAGAAGCTCTGCCGGATCGCCGGGGATCAGGTGCAAGAGAAGGAACACCAGACTGACGACGAGCCAGACGAGGAAGAGCGCCACAAGGCTGCGATAGGCGATATATCTCAACATGCCGGGGGATCAGCCGAAGAAGGTTTCTTCCAGCGTGATGCCGGAATAGAACGTGAGTTGGCCGGGAAGGTTGGCAAAACCGTTGACGTTGGATTTCATCCCATAGCCTTGCGCGCGCCACGCCAGACCGACGATCGGGGCGGTGTCGATGGCCACCTGTTCGAGTTCACGGTAGATCGCCTGACGTTCCGCCGGATCAAAGGCGGCGCGGCCACGGGCGAAAAGCGCGGTGATTTCCGGCGTGGGCATGCCGAAGCTGCGCACGAAATTGTTGGGCAGGCTGCCATCGACAACACTGACCAGACCATCGGGGTCGTTGTTGTCGGCGGTGGTGCCCATGATGGCCAAGTCATATTGGCCTTCGTTGCCCTTTTGCACGCGGCTGGACCATTCGGGCAAATCGAGGGTGACGTTGATGCCGATCATCGAAAGATAGGCTTGGCAGACTTCGGCGGTGGATTGATGCATGCCATATTGCGCGGTGGAGAGCATGGTGCAGTCAAACCCGTCGGGATAGCCCGCCTCGGCCAGCAGGGCCTTGGCCTTTTCGGGATCGTAATTCCAAGCGTTGGCGAATTCGGCGTTGTAGAATTCCGAGCCTTCGGCGATCGGCAGATGTTCAAGCGCCCCGCCCCGCCCGAAAAAGGCGGCGGCGACGATGTCGGCGCGGTTGATCGCATGGGCTGCGGCGCGGCGCACCAGCGGATTGTCGAAGGGCGCGCGGCTGCCGTTGAAGGTGAGATACATGAAGGGGCCATCCACCACATCGAGCTTCAGCGCGCTGTCGGTCTCGACCTGATCCATCGCCTGCCATGGCACATATTCGGCAAGGTCCACATCGCCCGCCTGAAGTGCGGCCACGCGCAGGTTTTCATCGGCATAGACGATGGCCTGAATGCCCGCGAGCTTGGGCAGGCCTTCCTTGTAGTAGCCGTCAAACGCCTTGAGGCTGAGCGACACGCCCCGGTCGATGGCATCGAGCATGAAGGGGCCAGCGCCGATCTGGGTGTCTTTGGGCTCGCCCTTTTTCAGGATGGGCATGTGGTAATGCGCGAACCAGCCGGGCAGCACGGCGAGCGGTTCTTCGGTGACCATGCGCACGGTGCGGGCATCCGGCGTTTCGACGGCGGTGATCATGGCAAGCTGGCCTTGGCGGAAGGCGGCGTTGTCGGGGTTGGCGACCTCGGCGATGGTCCATGCCACGTCTTCGGCGGTGACGGGCGAGCCATCGTGCCACTTGGCCTCGCGCAGCTTGAACACCCATGCGCCCTCGGCATCGGTTTCCCAGCTTTCGGCGAGTTCGCCGCGCAACATGCCATCGGGGCCATAGCTGAGCAGGCCGCGGTGCATCAGAAGCTTGATGGTGCCTGCGGCCGTGCCGGTGGAGGTCCAGGCCTCGAAGTTGGGCGGGAAGGCCGAAAGGGCGAAGCGCAGGGTGCCGCCCTCTTGCGCGAGGGCCGCGCGGGTGCCCAGAAAGCCCAAGCCCCCGGCCGCGAGGGAGGTTGCGAGGAAGTGCCGGCGGTTCAATCCATTGGTCATCGTGTAACTCCTTGCTGAATGTGCGAGCTCTTGAGCGGCCCTTGGGTTGGGTGAGGTCGGTCTGTTATTGTGCGGCGATCTCCAGCGCGGCGCGGTCTGCTTCGGGCGTGCCGTAGCCGCCGCCGCCGGGGGTGATGACTTCGAGCCATTCGCCCGCGCGCAAGAGGCCTTGGCCCCGGTCGAAGGCGGGGGTTTCGGGGCTGGTGGCAAAGCTGCCGTGGCCCCCTGCCCCGCCCCCGTCGAGCCCCCAAGAGCGCGAGAGGTTGCGCGAGATGTCGACGCGCACCATGCAATCTTCGGTGGCTCGGTAGACGCGGCGCAGGCCCATGCCGCCCCGGTGGCGGCCCGCGCCCGCCGAACCATCGACAAGTTCATAGCGTTCGAGGATCAGCGGATATTCGACTTCCAGCGCCTCGACGGGCAGGTTGGAGGTGTTGGTGGCATGCACATGGATGCCGTCAAGGCCTTGGGCATCGGGACGCGCGCCACCGCCGCCGCCGATGGTTTCCAGATAGACCCAATAGCTGCCCTTGAGCGGGCCGTCCTGCCGGGTGCCCGAGAAGAGCGCTACTGTGCAGGTGGAATTGGTGCAGGCCGAAACCCGCTGTGGGGCAGCCTGCGCCAGCGCGCCGAGGATCAGGTCGGCCACCCGCTGACAGGTTTGCACGCGGCCATTGACAGCTGCCGGATGGCTGCAATTGAGGATGGAGCCTTCGGGCGCGCGCACGGTGATGGGGCGGGCAAGCCCGGCATTGGGCAGCACCGTGGGGTCGACCACCGATTTCACGATGTAATAGACGGTGGCCAGAAGGGCGGTGCGGGTCATGTTGATGCCCGCGCGGACCTGAGGCGGGGCTTCAAAAGACAGGTCGATCTGATCGCCCGCGATGGTGACGGTGACGGCCAGCGGGATGGGCGCGTCAAAATCGAGATTGTCGAACACATCCTCGAAGCGCCATTGGCCATCGGGCAGCGCCGCGATGCCCGCGCGCATCTTGCGCTCGGCATAATCGAGGAGTTCGCGGCCCGAGGCGAGCACGGTCTCGACGCCATAGCGGGCGCAGAGATCCTGAAAGCGCTGCACGCCCACGCGGTTGGCGGCCATCTGGGCGCGCAGGTCAGACAGACGTTCGCGCGGCACTTGGCAATTGAGCAGGATCAGATCCTGCACATCGGTTTGCAATTGCCCGGCGCGGTAGAGTCGGATGGGCGGAATCCGCAAGCCTTCCTGATAGATATGCGCATGCGCCCGGTCGACGAAATCGGAATGATGCGCGAGGTTCACCGTCCATGCGGAGAGGGTGTCGTTCACGAAGATCGGCTCGGCCAGCACGATATCGGGCAGATGGGTGCCGCCGCCGCGATAGGCATCATTGCCGATGAAGACATCGCCGGGCTGGATGCCGCTGGCATCGTGCCCGGCCAGCACCATCGGGATGAAATCGAGAAAGCTGCCCAGATGCACCGGAATGTGCTCGGCTTGGCACAGGGTGCGGCCTTCCCGGTCGAAGAGGGCGGTCGAGCAGTCGCGCCGCTCTTTGATGTTGGTGGAATAGGAAGCGCGCACCAGCGCCTCGCCGGTTTCCTCGACAATCGAGGAAAGCGCGGCGCCGATGACTTCGACGGTGATCGGATCGAGGGGGGAAGGCGTTGTCATTTCGGCACCTCGAGGATCAGGTTGTCGATTTCATCGACCCGCACGGTGACTCCGGGAGGGACGAGGGTGGTGGTGTCCATCTGCTCGACAATCGCGGGGCCTGCGAAAGCCATGCCGGGGGCGAGCCTTTCGCGCGAGATCAGCGTGGTTTCGGTGAAGGCGCGGGTTTCGGGGAACCAGACCGGGCGGGTGCCGGTGATGGCAGCGCTGGCATCCGCAGGGCCAAGAGCGCGGCGCGGCAATTGGGCCTTTTGCACCAGACCCAGCGCTTCGGCGCGGAAAGTGACACAGAAGATGCGTTCGTCATTCACCGCGAAACCATAAAGGCGCTTATGGGCCTCGGTGAAGCCCTCGCGCAGGGTGGCGAGGGTGGCTTCGGTGATCGGGCCATCGGGGACCGGGATCGAGAGTTCGTAGTTTTGTCCTTCGTAGCGCATGTCGATCTTGCGCAGCGCACGGCGGCTTTCAGGGGCGATGGCTTCGGCGGTGAACCATGCTTCGGCCTCACGCGCGACCTGCGCGGCGGCGGCGGCGATGGCGGGCAGATCAGCCGCATCCAGCGGCACCAGCCGCGTGGTGGCGAAATCGGCGCGCAGATCGGTGAGCAAAAGGCCCATGGCGCATAAGATGCCGGGGTTGCGGGGCACGATCACGCGGGTCATGCCCAGTTCCTGCGCCAGACGCACGGCATGCAAGGGGCCTGCGCCGCCAAAGGCCATCAGCGCATAGGCGCGCGGATCGTGGCCGCGCTGGACCGAGATCACACGGATCGCCTTGGCCATATTGGCGGTGACCACCGAGATGATGCCTTGGGCGGTGTCCATCACCTCCATCCCGAGGGTGTCGGCCATGCGGGTGATGGCGGCGACGGCCAGATCGCGGCGCACCGCCATCCGGCCTGCGAGCAGATGGGTGGGGTTGAGCACCTGAAGCACGATATTGGCGTCGGTCACGGTGGGGTCGGTGGCGCCGCGGCCGTAGCAGACGGGGCCGGGATCGGCGCCCGCGCTTTCGGGGCCGACCTTGAGCAAGCCGCCGGAATCGATCGAGGCGATGGAGCCGCCGCCTGCGCCGACGGTGTGGATGTCGAGCATCGGCGCCTTGATCGGGTAGCCGTGCACGGTGCTTTCATGGGTGCGCGCGGTTTGCCCGCCCGCCATCAGCGCGACATCCGAGGAGGTGCCGCCCATATCGAAGGTGATGATGTCGGCAAATCCGGCCTGCGCGCCGATGGCTTGCGCCGCCACCACGCCGGTGGACGGGCCCGAGAGCACCGCGCGCACCGGGGTTTCGGCGGCGGTTTCAAAGCGCACGACCCCGCCGTTGGACTGGGTGAGATGCGGCGCGACGGGCAGGCCCAGCGCGTGCAGGCGCGGCGTCAGGCGGCTGATGTAGCGGTGCATGATCGGGCCAAGGTAGGCGTTCACGGTGGCGGTGGACAGCCGTTCGAATTCGCGGAATTCGGGGGCGATCTGGTGACTGGCACAGAGAAAGACACCGGGCAATTCCTCGGCAAGGATGCGGCAGGCGGCCTGTTCATGGGCGGGGTTGATGAAGGAATAGAGAAAGCACACGGCGACCGCGCCCACCCCGGCCTCACGCAGGGCCTGCCCGGCCTGGCGCACGGCGGCTTCGTCCAGCGGCAGGGAGACCGCGCCGCTGTGCAGCATCCGCTCGGCCACCTCGAACCGCAGATCGCGCGGCACCAGAATGGGCGGTTTGCTGGCAAACAGGTCGTAAAGATCGGGGCGTTTCTGGCGGCCGATTTCCAGCAGATCGCGGAAGCCCGCGGTGGTGACAAGACCCACCTTGGCGCCGCGATGGGTGATCAGCGCATTGGTGGCGACGGTGGTGCCATGGCCAAGGTAAGAGATCGCCGCCGCCGGCCCCTCTTGCGCGCCAGCGCAGGTGCGCATCCCCTCCTCCACGCCCTGTGCGATGCCGCGGGATGGGTCGTCGGGGGTGGAGGAGACCTTCCAGACCGCGATGGCGCCGGAGGTTTCGTCAAAGAGGCAGACATCCGTGAAGGTGCCGCCGGAATCCACCCCCACCCGCCAGCGGCCAGAAGGATCGAACTTTGGGGCGCCATCCATCATGGTCAACGAGTCCTCTTGCTGTCTACTTCATGTATACAATACAAAGATGGTCCAAGCGTAAAGATTTTTTTTGACGCCGCGCGCAAGACAGCCGATTCAGAGGCAAGAGGAACGCCATGACCACACAAGACGACACCCGCCCTGCCGCCTCTGCCCGGGAACGCGCCTATCAGGCGGTGCGGGCAGGCATTCTGAACCGCGACTTTGCGCCCGGCCAGTTTATCGAGGAGGCGCAGGCCTGCGAATTGGCGGGGGTTTCGCGCTCGCCGGTGCGCGAGGCGCTGAACCGGCTGGCGGCGGAGGGGTTTTTGGAGTTGCATGCGCGGCGCGGGGCTTTGGTCAAGCCGCTGTCGGCCACGGAAATGCATGATCTGTTCGAGGTGCGGTTGATGGTCGAAAGCCATGCCGTGGCGCGGATCTGCCGGGAGCGGCGCACCGTGCCCGAGGAGATGGCCGAGATTTGCGCGCGGCACGAGGCTGTGTCGCCCAAGGATCTGCTGGCCTGCGCGGAGTTGAACCGGCAATTCCATCAGGCGCTGGTGAAGGCCTCGGGGAATGTGGTGTTGTTGCAGGTGTTTGACAGCCTTGAGGCCAACCTGACGCGGATTTCCATGCTGTCCTTGCAACTGGGTCTGGGCAAGACCGACAAGATCGAGCGCGAACACCGCGCCTTGATCGAGGCGCTGCGGCACCATGACGAGGCGGCGGCGCTGGCCTTGCTGGAAGCGCATCTGCAACCCCTGCCCCGCAAGAGCGAGGCGCTGGTCGGCTAGGCCGTGCGACGGGAGGGCATGGGGGCGGCGCATCTGGGGCTTTCGGTCCTGCGGGCAGCGATGGCGGGTGTGTCCCCATCCGACACCGGGGGGGAGGGACGCGTCCAATCCAAAACTTTTGTGACGGGGAAGAATTTTCTTATGGCGCGGCCTTGGGCTGCGCAAAAACCGCCTGCCGCAGATTGCGCCGCGCGAGAGCGCAGACTGCCGCCCCGCGGTGCGGGCCTGTCACCCGGATGCGGGCGCCGCGAATCACTTTACCTTACGTTAACCCTTTGACTTCGCGCCGGTTGACGCTGCGCTGACGGTGACGCTGCCAAGCTGTGACCTGATCGGCGGAGGCCTGATCACGACTTGGGGTTTTCATCAGGGAAAGGGGTTCACCATGAGAAATCGTGGATGTTATGTGGCGATGCTGCTGGGCACGTCGGCACTGCTGTCGGCCTGCGGGGGCAGCGGCGGGGGAATGGTGGCGAGCCGCGCAGGCAATGCGCCTGCGGATCAGGTTCTGGCCTCGGAGGGCAGCAGTGCCGAGGTGCTGGCCGAGGGGGCCACGCTGACCGCCTCGCAGCGGACATCATCAGGCATCACGCGCGATTTCGAGGCCGAAACGGCCCGTCTGTCGCCGGACACCACCGCCAAGGTTTCGCGCAATGAGAGCGGGGCGCTGACCTTGGTGGCGGGCGGAAGCACCATTGTCTTTGCGCCGGGCGATCTGTCCGAGGACGGCTATGGCTATGAAAGCGAGGATCAGGAAGCCGGGATCTGGGCATGGAGCGCGGATTCGATGGCCGAACAACTGGACCCGACGCGGCCCGATGCCAGCATGGTCTTTGACTATTACGTCAATGCGGCCGAAGGTGGCACGGGCCGGCAAGGGTTTCTGGTCGTGGGGACCGAGACGGATGCGGCCACGCTGTCGGCCTTGCCGACCGCGACCTATACCGGGCGCAGCCGCATTCGGGTGGCCCCGACCACCGGGTTCAACAGCTTCAGCGAAGACGTGTCCGAAGCGCGGGGTGACCTTGAGATGACCGCGAATTTCGGGGCGGGCACGGTTTCTGGGGCGATCAACCGCCTTGAAGGCCGCCCCCCGCAGGCCGAGGACCCGACCCGCACATGGTCGGCGGTGCCGGGCAGCCTGACGCTGGAGCGGACGGCCATTTCCGGCAACGGCTTTACCGGAGCGGTGCGCGCAGACAGCGGCTTTACCAGCGCCATTGGCACGGTTGCGGCAGGATCAAGCTATTCGGGCACGTTCTTTGGCGTGGGGGCCGGGGAAGTCGGCGGCGGCCTTTCGTTGCAGGGCACAGCGGCGGAGACGGGCCAAGGCTATGTGGGCTGGGGCTTTTTCTCGGGCCAGAGATAGCCGCAGATCCTTGGCAGTGTCTGGCTTTGGACGCACGCGCTTGGGGGCGTGAACAGATGACCCCGACCCGCTGTGACTGCGGTGGGGCGGGGTCAGGTGCGGGCTCGTCCCCAAGTCGCGCCCGCACCACCCTTTTGCAAAATCTTGGGGAACATCATGTCATTCACCATATCACGCCTGTGGATCGGGCTTTGCGCCTTGATCCTGACGCTCGCCGGGCTGTCTGATGTCGCAGGGGCACAGAGTCGGGCCTTGACCGAAAGCCTCGCGCGCGGCGATGTGGTCCGCGCGCGGGCCATTCTGGATGCAGAGGTGGCGGGGCGCGCCGATGCCGCGCTGCACCGGGCGCATCTGGAAGGGCTGATTGCGCTGCGCCAAGGCGATGCGGGCAAGGCCGTGGAAATCTTTGACGCCATCGTCGATATCGCGCCGGGCTTTGCGCCCTCGCGGCTGGCGCTGGTGCAGGCGCTGCATGCGGCAGGGCGGCGGGGGCCAGCGCTGGCACAGGCCCGCCGTCTGGCCAATATGACCGAGGATGCCCAGTTGCGCGACACGCTGCTGGATCAGACCGCGCTGAGCGAGGGCGCCCGGCGCGGCGGGGTGGCGCTGCGGTTTTCGCTTTTGCCATCAAGCAATATCACGGGCGGCGCCTCGGCCGAGACGGTGATGCTGGGCGGGGTGCCGTTCGTGCTGGACCCGGCGTCACGCAAGGCGCGCGGAACCGGGGTGGCGCTGGGCGTGACCGCGTGGCGGTCGTGGACTTTGGGGCGGGCGTGGACGGCCACGGCAGCGGCCTCGCTGGACCGTCGGCTGTTTGACACGGCGTTGAAGCCGCATGAAAGCGAGCTTTCCCTGAGGCTGACCGCCGCGTATCGCAGCGCGCGGGCCGAGGTGAGCTTTGGCCCGCGTCTGGCGCTGTTGCGGCAATCGGGGGGGCTGGCGCGGCGGCAGGTGGGCCTTGGTATGGCAGGCGCGTGGCTGATGTCACCCCGGGCGCGACTGACCCTGACGGGAGACTGGCTGCGGCAAGACTATCCGCAGGCGCCGTTCCGCTCGGGCACCTTGACCAGTCTGGTGCCCGGGGTGCATTGGGCGGTGGGCAAGCGCACCACGCTCTTTGCCGAAGCGCCCATGCTGCGGGAAACGGCGGCCGCCCCGCATCTGGCGCATCGCGATCTGGGCCTTGTGCTGGGCGTGGCGACGCAGACCGCCGGAGGGTTGACGCTGGGCCTGTCGGCCTATGCCGGGCGCAATCGCTATGATGCGGTTTATCCCGGTTTTGACCTCGCCCGAAAGGACAAGGTGCGGAGCCTGCGCCTGAGCCTCAGTCATGAGCGTTTTGTCCTGCACGGGCTGCGCCCCGAAATCAGCCTCACCCGCAAATGGCAAGCCAGCACCATTCCCTTGCATGACCTGACCACCACCGATGTGGGCCTGTCGCTGGCGCGGCGGTTCTAGGCCGATGTGGCGCCCTGCCGGACAGGCCCGTGGCGCGGTGCGGGAGCCCCGAGACATGCCGCGCGGAATTTTTGCAAAAACCGCCGAAAAACTGATACCCTTTGGATCTGTGCGGGGTGTTTATGAGTGCGATGAGACAGTGCAGGACGGGACAAAGGTTTCCCGGCGCGGCTCGGGGGGGATAACAGAGGGGCAGGCCACGGCCATCTTGCATGGCCCCTTTCGGCTGTTCTGTCCGGCAGGCCGGGACCTGACGCCCAACAGCACGATGCGTCAAGCCATTCTGGCGGTGCTTTTGTGTGCGCCGGGGATGATCCGGGCGCGGCGCAGCTTGCAGCAGATGTTTTGGGGAGAAGCGGACACCGCGCGGGCCTCGGCCAATCTGCGCACGGCCTTGTATCAGTTGCGCGCGGATCTGGAGCCTTTGGGCGCGGGGTGCCTGCTGAGCGACCGGCAGACGGTGCAGCTTGTGCCCGCGCGGTTCCGGCTGGACGCGGCGGCACCGGGGGGGCCTCGGTTTCTGGAAGGCATGGATCTGACGCTGGAAGGATGTTCCGGCTTTGAGGACTGGCTGCGCGACAGGCGGCTGGAAGAAGACACAGAGGCGGCGCAGACGGCGGTTTTGGAAAAGGGGCTGGCCAGAACGCCCAAGGCTTTGGTGCGGCCTGCCGTGTTGCGCCCGGTGCGGCGGCATCTGGCCTTGGGCATTCTGGCCTGTGCGGCTGGGGAGACTTGGGCCGGGAAGATTTGGGCGGCGGGGGGCACTTGGGCCGGGGGGCATCTGGCCGATGGCGTGATGGATGAGATCATCCATGCGCTGACGCTCACCACCTTGCTGGACATCCATGATCTGCGGGGGGGAGAGAGCGGCCCGGTGCCGCTACCGATCGAGACGGGGCGCGGCGTGAGCCATTGGGTGCAGGCGGCGGTGCTGCGGCGCGGGGCGCGGGCGTTGATGCGGCTGCGCCTGATCGAGGCCGGGACGCAGCGATTGCTCTGGCTGTCGGATCTGATCCCGCTGGAGGAAGACGACGGCGCCGCCGTGGCGCAGGGTCTGGCCGAAACGATCACCGACCGGCTGAGCGCGGAGGCGGATGCCGAGGGCGCGCCCGACCTGTTCCCGGTGACGGCGCTGGCGGCCATGTTCAGTCTGGACAGCGCCCTGATCCTGCAAACCGAGGCACAGCTTGTGCGGATGCAGGCCGAAGGCGGGCCCGAGGTGCTGGAATATCTGCGGGTGTTCCTGCAGGTGTTCAAACAGCATGAGGGGATCGGCGCCGCGAGCGCGATCGAGGCCAGCGCGCTGTGTGAGCGGTTGTCGCGCATGCGCACATCCGACCCGATGCTGCCCTTGTGCCAGAGCCTTGCCGGCTATGCGCTGCACATGCTGACCGACGAGCAGGAGGCGGCGGCGGCTTTGGTGGAGGCCGCCTATCAGCGCGCACCCGGCCTTGCGCTCAATCTGGACCATCTGGCGGTGCTGCGCCTGATCCGGGGCGATCTGGACGGCGCGGCGGCGGCGCTGGCGCAATGCCTGCGCGCCGGGAGCTTTAGCCCGTGGCGCTATACCTATGAGGTGACGGGCGCGATGATCTGCATGGCGCGGGGCGAGTATCAGGCCGCGATCTACCATGCCAATCAGGCGCTGTTTCGCAAGCCGAAGTATCTGGGCGCGCTGCGCTATGCGATGGCCGGGCTGGCGGCTTCGGGCAAGCATGCCGATGCACGGCGCATGGTGGCGCGGATTCAGACCTTGCGGCCAGAGCACGACCTTGCGGGCTGGACCCAAGGGCTTTTGCGCCGCGCGCCCGCACCTTTGGGGCAAAGCTTGGTGGCGGGATTGCAGCAGAGCGAGATCATCTGAACAGGAGGTGGGAATGGGGTTGGAGGAATACCGCAAGATACTCGGCCGCTCGGCGCTGATCGTGGGTGGCGACAAGATCCGGGTGGAGTCGGATGACCTGATCCGGACGCTCAAGCAGATGGTCGATGCGCCCGATGCCGATGATGCCCGCCTTGGCGCGACCCTGCGCGGCCTTTTGGCGGGGCGCGTGGCGGCAAGCCGCGTGTCGGCGGGCGGCGGTGCGCTGCACAAGGGATTGCACAAAGGGCTGCACAAAGGGTTGCACAAGGGTTTGCATAAGGGGCTGCATAAGGGCCTGCACAAAGGGGGCTTTGGGGCGGCAGGCTGGGCTTGGCCCGAAATCGACACGCCGTGGCGGGCGTTGAGCGCGCTGTGCGATCTGAAAGAGCGTTTCGGCTGGGATACGCTTCCCTTGGAGCCACCGCCGCCGATGGAAGAGCGGCTGGCCGAGGTGGACGCCTTGCACGCCCTTGAGGCCGATTTGCAGGGCGCGGGTCAAGCCCTGCGCCGTGCCCGGATCGAGGCCGAGGCGGGCAATGACCTGACGGCCTTCATGCTGCCCTTGGGGGGAAGCGAAGCCGCCGCCGCATCGCAGACGGCCGTTCTGTTCCAGACCGTGATCTGGCTGGGGGGCTTTGTCGGGCAGCATTACAAGGCGCGGTTCAAGGCCGCACGCCCCAGCGAACTGGACCCGAACCTCAAGCCTTATCTGCCGGTGCCCACCCACTCTTCCTATCCGTCCAACCATGCGCTGCAATCCTTTCTTGTGGCCGAGGTCTTCGCGCGCGCGGTGCCCGAGCACCCGGGCCTTCCGGCGCTCTACCGGGCCGCATGGGAGGTGGCGGTGAACCGGGAATGGGCCGGGTTGCATCTGCGCTCTGACACGCTTGCCGGGCAGACACTGGCGCGCTTGTGCATGCCGGTGATGGAGCGGGTGCTGGCAGATCAGATGCGCCTTGTGCATGCGGAATGGTATTGAACGCGGGAGATCACAGGATGAACACACAGACCCCGACAGAGGGATTGTCCGCGGCGCCGGAAGAGGGCGTGGGATTTTATCCAGAGTTTCACGCGCTGTGGCATTTGCAGGCCTTGGGCGTGGTGCAGGACTTCGCCGATGTGAGCCACGGCGCATGGGGCGCGGTCGACCCGGAGCGGCGGGTGCGCGTGGTGGTGATGGACACCCCGGTGGACTGGGGCCATCCCAACCTGATCGGCGCCATCAACACCGATCTGATGCGCGATTTCTCCTCGGTCAACGCGGGGGCGCCGATGACCGGTGCAGAGGGCACGGCGGAAGCGGTGATCTATGGCGCGCATGGCACGGCGGTGGCCGGGCTGATCGGTGCGCGCCCGAGCCGCGTTGTCTTGCAACTGCCGCAGCGGGCGGATGACACCGCGCTGCCGCCCGAGAAACGTCGGCGCGAGGTTGATCTGCCCTATGCGGGGATCAATCCGTTCTGCGAGATCGTCCCGGTTGCGCTGACGGCGGCGCCCGATACCGAGATGGTGCTGGCGGCCCTGCGGTATGTTGAGACACTGGATGCCGATATCGTGGTGGTGGCCGCCGCGTGGGATGACACCCCGCGCGCTTTGGCAGATGAGCACAGTTTCGACCCCAACGCGCCGAAATGGTCGGAGGTAGAAGCGGCGTTGCAGCGTGTGGCGCGCAAGGCCACGGTGCTGTGCGCCGCAGGCAATTCCGGGCCGGGATTGATGGCCTATCCGGCCTGTCTGGCGGGGCGGGTGGACGGGCTGATCGCCGTGACGGCCTGTGACGCCCACGGGGCGTTGCTGACCTATGCCTATGACCCCAAAGGACAGGCGCAGGTGATCCGCACGCTGAGCACGCAAGGGCCGCGCTATGATCGGGTGCAGGCGCTGCTGGACCCTTGGGCAGAGCGGGACGCCAGCCTGAAGCTGCCCGGCAACACGACCGCCTTTCCGGCGGAGCGGATCCTGTCACTCGATCCGCGCGGGCCGCGCGGCTATAACCCCTCGCCCTATCGCTATACGCCGCCGCCGGACGGTCCTCATCTGGAGATCGGCTCGCTTTACGCCGCGTTTTCGGGGACATCCGCCGCCACCGCCATCGCAGCGGGCTTGCTGTCGCTGGCGCTGCAAAGCCCGCAGGCCAAGGCGGCGCGGCCCGGCCCCGAAGACAATGCGATGATGCCCGGTGCGCTGTTCGATCTGGCACAGGCCAAGGCGCTGAGCGCGGCGCGGCTTAGCGGCAGGGCGAGGTGAGAAGCCCGCTGTCATGCGCCGTGCCAAGGAATGCGGCGACATCAGTGGCGATCTGGTCGGGGGGGATGTGGGGGAAGGCTTCGCACAACAGCCCGACGAGGCTGTTTGTCGTGTGATCGGTTTCGAGCAGCGCCCAGATCGCTTGGGCCAGCGGGTTCAGGTGCCAGAGCATGGGCGTGTCGGGGTGCCAGAGAAAGAGGCTTTGGCCAAAGTGGCGCAGATGCACTTCGGGGTGGCGCTGCAAGGGCAGATCCGGGGGAAGGTTTGCGCCGCTGGCCAAGGCGGCGCTTGGCAATGGCGGCAGAAGATCGGGCGGCAGGGCTGTGGTGCCGCCGAATGCCGCGCCAAGCAGGGCGGTTGCGGGCTCGAGCGCATCATAGCGCAGGGTGACGCAGGTCATGCCGTGCAGCAAGGCCTCGGCCTGCGCGAGGGCGGCGGCGGGCGTGTCGGCCAGCGTGAGGGTTTGTTGCAGGATCAGACGGATGGCCGCGTCGGGGGGCAGATGGTGCAGACGGGGCGCGCCGCTGCCGGGGCGACGGTCGAGCGCGACCAGCACCTTCGGACGGGCGCGGGTGCCATGGGGCGCGGGGTTGCGGGGGCGCAGATAGGCATAGCGATCATCCGCCAGAAGCGGCGTCACGTGGCCCAGCGCCGGAGCCGCAGGAAGCCGGATGCGCGGCGCGAGGCCCAAGGCGAGCGCGTCGCCTTGCGCGGTGATTGGCAGCACGTCATCGCAGAAGATCTGGGCGGTTTCTTCGCGTGCGAGGCGGGCGATCAGGGTGCTTTTGCCTGCGCGCCGGGGACCGGCCAGCAGAAGAAGCGGCCCCTGCCCCAGCCGCACCGCCCCGCAATGCAGGCCCATGCCGCCGGGCAAGGATTCGCAAAAGCCCAGCGCCAGATCGGCGATCAGGGCGCAGACGGCGGCGGTGGTGCTGAGCCCGCTGAGGGGCCTGTCCAAGGCGCGCGCGCCAAGGCGGAAGGTGCCGCCCTGCTCTGCCGCGACCACGGCGAGTGTTTGTTCTGGCGGCGGCAGCGTGGGCGAAAGGGTTGCGGGCCAGCCGAAAAGGCAATCGGTGAGGCCTTGGATCAGGTCTTGACGGGCGGGCAGGACGATGGCCCCGCCCGCCCCGGCCAGATGCACGGACAGGATCGGCGCTCTGGCGGGCCGTTGCGGCTGTCGGCGCGGTCTGGCGCGGAGGCTTGGCATGGATCACATGCCGAGCATGCGCTGCATCCAGCGCGGCAATTCGGCGGCGGAGGCCTGAACCTCGCGGCGCTGGCTGCTGGACGCGCCCTGCCCGCGCGACGGGCGGCTGTTGCGCGACGGGCCACTGTTGCGAGACGGGCCGCTGTTGCGAGAAGGGGCGCTTGCGCGGGAGGGCGCGCTGTTGCGCGACGGCGCACTGCTGCGCGACGGCGCGCTGGCCCCGGACGGCCCGCTGGTGCCCGAGGCGCGGGCGGCGTGGAAACCTGCCAAGGTGGGCGCGACATAGGCGGTGCCTGCGGCAAGGCCGATGCGGGTCAACATCTGGCGGCGCGACAAGAGGTTTGCTTTTGTTGCTTTCGTCATGGTCTTTACCTTTCGGTTTGAGCGATGGCCGAGCGTTGCGGCACATCACAAGAACCGTGCGGCAGCGGGTTTTATTCCCGAGGCATGGCATTTTTTCCGCACGGCGCGGGCCGGAGCCCGCCCGGATGGCGCAGGTGCAGAAGGCATGGAATAAACGCGCGACGGGCGCGTTGTCAGGCGCGGAACCGAACAAGAGGTGGGCGGATGGCGGACCAGACCAAGGCGATGTTTCAGGCGGATCTGGTGGCGCTGGTGCCCCGCTTGCGCCGCTTTGCCCTGTCTTTGGCAGGCAACCGGCAGGATGCGGATGATCTGGTGCAGGCCGCCTGTGAAAAGGCCCTGCGCAATGCGGCGCAATTCGTGCCGGGCACGCGGATGGACAGCTGGATGTATCGGATCATCCAGAACCTGTGGCTGGATGACCGGCGGAAGTCGGCGCGCCACGGGGCGGCGGTGGACCCGGACGAGGCGCTGCTTTCGGATGACGGCAAGGCCGCCCGTCTGCCGCAGGACCGCATGATGCTGGCGCAGACGCGCAAGGCGATGGGCGAGTTGCCCGAAGGTCAGCGCGAGGTTCTGGCGCTTGTCGCCATCGAAGGGCTGAGTTACCGCGAGGTGGCCGAGACGTTGCAGGTGCCGATTGGCACGGTGATGAGCCGCCTGTCGCGGGCGCGTGAGGCGCTGCTGCCGAAACTGGGTTTGGGCGCGGGGAGACGTCAGTGATGCAGGAGACACGGATGGACAAGGAAAGGCTCGCGGCCTTTGCCGATGGCGCGCTGACCCCGGAAGAGGCGGCGGCTGTGGTGATGCATCTGGTGGATCATCCGCAGGATCAGGCCTATGTCGATGATCTGATGGCGGCGAATGCGGCGCTGGCGCAGGCCTTTGCGGCGCCAATGTCAGAGCCGGTGCCTGCGCGGATTCGTGCGGCGATTGAAGAGCGCGCGCCCGAGGGTGCCAAGGTGGTGCCCTATGCGCGGCGGCTGCCGCTGCGGATGGGGGGGCTTGCGCTGGCGGCCTCGGTGGCGCTGGCGGCGTTTTTGTGGCCGCAGACCGAGCCGCTGCGGCTGACGGTGGGGGATGTCCCTGCCGGATCAAGGCTTGATGGCCACCTGCAAGGGCTGCCTTCGGGTGAGGTGGCTGTGCTGGAAAGCGGCGCAGAGCTGACCATTCTGGCCACGCTGCCCACGCCGCAAGGGCTGTGCCGCGAGGTCGAGGTGATTGACCGCGGGGCCGGGCGCGTGGATCTGGCGCTGGCCTGCCGTCAGCCCGAGGGTTGGCGGGTGGAAGTGGCGTTGTCGGAACCTGTGCCGGAAGGGCGCGCGGAGGCGGGCTATGTTGCGGCAGAGGGGGGTGACACGCTGGCGCTGACCCCGTGGCTGGACCGTTTGGGCGCGGGGCTGGCGCTGGATGCGGCGGCCGAGGCCGAGGCGATGGCGCGCGGCTGGCAACCCTAAGGGCGCGCCTGCCCCGATCAGGGGCAGAGCGCGGCGGCGGACAAGAGCCCATGACCAAAGATCGGATCGCGCCCGGCGGCGCCCAGATCACGGGCGGCGGCGGCGAGGCTGGTGCGGATCTGGGCCCCCGTTTGCGCGGCGGGGCGTGACATCTGCACGGCGGCGGCGGCGGTGACGAACGGCACGGCAAAGGATGTGCCGGTCTTGCCGCGCGCACCGCGCACGGAGGTGGCGGCAAGGAGGTTCACCCCCGGAGCCGCCAGCGCCAGATGATCGCCCCGCTGCGCGCCGGGATAGACGCGGCCGCGCGGATCGGTGGCGGTGACAGCGATCACCTGCGGATGGGCGGCGGGCCAAGCGGGCGCGGCCGTGGGGCCCGCGTTTCCGGCGGCGGCCACGATCACCGCATCCAAACCCTCGGGCGCGGTCAAGCGGTCGAGCATGCGCGACAGCACGCTGTTGGGCGGTCCGGCCAGCGAGAGGTTGAACAGGCGCACCTCTTGAGCCGCCAGAAGATCCAGCCCTTCGACCAAGGCGGCCACATCGGCGCGCTCATCCCCGGCGCTGCGCGAGAAGACATCGACCGCAAGCAGCTCGGCCCCCGGCAGGAGGCCCGGCACCCGTGAGCCGGGCGCGCCCACCAGAAGCGAGGCAATGGCGGTGCCATGCACCGCGCCCGATGGCAGCGGGTCGCCCGCGCGCGGGAGGAGCTGGACCGACGCCCCTGCGAGGATGTCGTGATCCGGGTTGATGCCGGTATCGATGAGGCCGATGCGGGTGGTGAGCGGGCAGCTTGGGGTGCCGATGCGGTCGGCAGGCCAGCCGATGGCCGCCCAAGCCGCACAATTCGCATGGGTGCAGGCGGTGGCCCGCGCCGCGGGCTCGGCTTGGCTGCTGCGGTAGAAGTGATTGAAATCGGCATCCGCGCCGCTGGCCAAGAGACGCACGCGGGCGCGCGCCGCCGCAAGCGAGAGGCCCGGCGGAGCGGCAAGCCGATCGAGCGTGAGGGCAAGGGTGGTGATGGTCTTGCGCTCGAGCAGCACGAAGCCTTCGGCTGCCAGAAGCGCGAGATCTGCTTGCGACAGATCGCTGACCACGAGTTCGGGGGCAAAGTCGGGGCGCGGGAGGGCTGGCTGACGCGGGGCGGCAGAGGCCCCCGGACTGCGGCGCGACGGGGGCGTGGCGTCGTCGTCATCATCATCGTCCCGCCCATCGTCGTCGTCATCATCATCATCGTCGTCATCGTCATCGTCGTCGTCATCATCGTCCGCCCAAGCCGCAGACCAGCCCGCGGGGAGGGTTTCGCTGACCACCAGAGGGGCCACACAGAGAAAGGCCATGATCCAAAGGCCCAAACGGTGCGAAAGGGGATGTCTGGGCATGGGCAACAGTCCGTTCGTGAAGAGAGGGCAACCACCGAGACAACGTGCGCGGCGCAGACGTTATTCCAAGGGCGCCTTTGCCTTTTGTGTGCCTTGCGACGACAGGCCATGGAATGGCCTTGGCGACAGTCGCGCATCACGAAAGCGCGAGGGCTGTAATGCCCCCTGCCCCGGGCGCGAAATGCGAAGGGAAAGGCGCGAGGCCTTTCGGATTTGACAGGGAGATTGAGATGAGTGCGATGACGTCCCGACTGGTTTTTGGTGCTTCGTTGGCCTGCGCGCTGGGCGCGATGGCGGTGACGCCGGTGATGGCGCAGGATATGGAAAAGTGCTTCGGCGTTTCCCTTGCGGGCAAGAATGACTGCGCGGCCGGGCCGGGCACCACCTGCGCGGGCACCTCGACCGTGGATTATCAGGGCAATGCCTGGGCGCTGGTTCCGGCGGGCACCTGCGTGACGATGGAGCTTCCGGCGGCGGCGGATGGCATGGCGCGGGCGGGTTCCTTGCAGGCGCTGGAACGCGATTTGCCAAACGCCTGATCCGTGCGGCGCGCGGACGGAGGCCCCGCCGCGCGCCTGCCTTTTGTGCAAAGGAGCTGCCATGTTGCCCGCCTTGCCCGGCGTGGGGTTCAAGCCCGCGCATTTCGCCGCCATTCGCCAAGACCCTGCGGGGGTCGCGTTCTTTGAAGTGCATGCCGAGAATTATCTGGGCGCGGGGGGCCTGCCCCATGCGCAGCTTGCGGCAATCGCGGGCGAGTTTCCGCTGTCGGTCCATGGGGTTGGCCTGTCGATCGGGGGGGCGCGCGGGATTGATGCCGCACATCTGAACCGCGTGCGGCGCCTGTGCGACCGCTATGCCCCGGCCAGTTTCTCGGAACATCTGGCGTGGTCGAGCCACGGCACCGAGACGATGGGGACCGCGTATCTGAACGACCTGCTGCCGCTGCCCTATACCGAAGAGACGCTGGCGCTGGTCTGCGATCATGTCGATCAGGTGCAAGAGGGGCTGGGGCGCAGGCTTTTGCTGGAAAATCCCGCGACCTATGTGCAATTCGCGCAATCGGTGATCCCTGAACCTGCGTTTCTGGCAGAAGTGGCGCGGCGCACGGGATGCGGGCTGCTGCTGGATGTGAACAATGTCTTTGTCAGTTGCACCAATCACGGCTGGGACCCGCGCGGCTGGCTGAACGCCCTGCCGCTGGATCTGGTGGGGGAGATCCATCTGGGCGGGCATGCGGCGGAAGACCTGCCCTCGGGGCCGCTGTTGATTGACAGTCATGGCGCTGCGGTGGCCGATCCGGTCTGGGCGCTTTATGCCGAGGTGATCGCGCAGGCGGGGCCGCTGCCGACGCTGGTGGAATGGGACAATGACCTGCCCGACTGGCCGGTGCTGGCAGCAGAAGCCGCGCGGGCGGGGGCCATTCTGGCGCAAGGGGGGATGGGTCTTGCCCGGGCATGCTGACATGATGGCGGCGTTTCACGCGGGCCTGCGGGGCGGCGCGGTGCCGCCGGGTCTGATGGCGCGGCACGAGGATGAGCTGGGGCGGCGCTTTGCCATCTATCGCAACAATGTGGCGGTTAGTCTGGGCGAAGCCTTGGCGACGCGCTTTCCGGTGATCCGGCGTCTGGTGGGAGAGGCGTTTTTTGCCGCCCTTGCGCGGGTCTATGCCGAGGCAGAGCCCCCGTGCTCGCCCGTGTTGGCGGAATGGGGCGAAGGGTTTGCTGGGTTTTTGGCAGGATTTCCGCCGGTTGCGGAGTTGCCTTACCTGCCCGATGTGGCGCGGATCGAATATGCGCGCGGGCAGGCCTTTCACGCGGCAGATGCGGCCCCGGTGGACCCGAGGGCCTTGGCGGCGGCAGACCCGGCGCGGGTGCGGCTGCGGCTGCACCCGTCGCTGCGGATGCTGCGGCTGGCGCATCCGGCGGTGTCGATCTGGGCGCGCAACCAACCCGATGGCGCGGACGGCCCGCTTGCAACGGGGCCCGAGGTGGCGCTGATCCTGCGCGATGCGGGCTATGACGTGCCTGTGTGGTCACTAGGCGCCGGGGATGCGGCGCTGATCGAGGCGATGCTGACAGGCGCGCCGCTGGCCGAAGCGGCGGCGATGGCCGCAACAGCGGAGATCGGGCACGCGCCGACGCCGCTGTTGTCGCGGCTGATGCAGTCGGGCGCTGTTACGGGGGCAGAAGCATGAGGATGACCGGATTTTCCCAAGTGATGGCGCGGTTTGACCGCATCCCCGATGCGGCGGTGGCGCTGGGGCTGCGGGTGTTTCCGGCGTTGGTGTTCTGGCAATCGGGGCGGACCAAGGTAGAGGGGCTGGCGATCAAGGACTCCACGTGGTTCCTGTTCGAGCATGAATATGCGCTGCCGCTGATCCCGTCGGATCTGGCGGCGGTGGCGGCAACGCTGGCCGAGCATGTGCTGCCGGTGCTGCTGATCCTTGGGCTGTGCACGCGGCTTTCGGCGCTGGCCTTGCTGGCGATGACGGCGGTGATTCAGATTTTCGTCTATCCCGGCGCGTGGATCACCCATGGCCTGTGGGCCGCGCCGCTTTTGGCGGTGGTGGCGCGCGGTCCGGGCGCGTGGTCGCTGGACCGGGTGCTGGGGTTGGACGGGCGGCGGGGTGCCCGCCCGCGCGCGGCCCCGATGGCGGGGGGGACGCGATGACGGGGGTGCTCGCGATTTCACCAGGCTGTGACTATGCGGGGGCGGTCGTCTCCGCTAGGCTGATGCCAGCGAGGCAGGAGGCGGCACTGCACAGGGATGACTCTTGGGAAAGTCTGCTGGCCCGCGCCAATGACGGGGATGGCGCGGCCTTTGCGCGGTTCCTGATGGTGGTCAGCCCGACAATGCGCGCGGTGATCCGGCGGCGGGGGTGCGATCTGCCCGCCGATCAGCAAGAGGACATTCTGCAAGAGGTGCTGCTGGCGATCCATCTGAAGCGGCAGACGTGGCGGCGGGGCGAGCCCGTGCGGCCATGGCTCTATGCCATTGCGCGCTACAAGGTGGTGGATGCCTTCCGGCGGCGCGGCGCGGTGGTGAACCTGCCGATCGAGGATTTCGCCGATCTGTTGCCCGAAGAGCAGGCGGCCAGTCCGCTGGCGCTGCGCGACACCGATGTGATGCTGGCGCAGATTGACAGCCGCTCGGCGGGCTTGGTGCGGGCGGTGGCGCTCGAGGGTAAGACGGCCGAAGAGGCGGGCGCGGCGCTGGGACTGACGGCCGGGGCGGCGCGCGTGGCGCTGCACCGGGCGATGAAGCGGCTGTCGGAAGCCGCTGGAAGGATGATGAAATGACCCCGAAGCGGTCCACCGAAGATCTGATCCGCGCGTTGGCAGGACAGCCCGTGCCTGCGCCGTGGTCGCCTGTCGCAACGCTGGGGGCCACGCTGGGGGCGGGAGCCCTTCCGCTGGCGCTGTTTCTGGCGCTGACAGGGGTGCGCGCCGATCTGGCCGGAGCGATGACGCAACTGGCGGTGCAGGCCAAGACAGTGTTGCCCTTGGGGCTGGGCGGCTTGGCCGGGGCGCTGGCCTTTGCCTCGGCGCGGCCGGGGCAGCGGTTCGCGCTGTGGCCCTTGGCACTGCCTTTGGCGCTGGGGATGGCGTTGGTGCTGTTGCGGCTGGGGATCGGGCCAGAGGCCACGGTGCTGGCCGAGTGGGTGGGCAGCACGGCGCTGGTATGTCTTTTGTCGATCACCGCGCTGTCGGCCTTGCCACTGGCGACGGGCTTGGTGTTCCTGCGCCGCGCCGCACCGACGCGGCCCGCGCTGACCGGCGCCCTGCTGGGGCTGGCGGTGGGGGGCGGGGTGACAGCGGGCTATGCGCTGCATTGCACCGAGGATTCGCCTTTGTTCTTCATGACATGGTACAGTCTGGCGATCTGCCTTGTCACCGCGATGGGGGCGATGTGGGGCGGGCGCTTCCTGCGCTGGTAGCGATCAGCCCACCGGGGCGCGGATATGGGCGCAGGCGGCTTGGGCCAGCGGCGACAGCCCTGCCCCGCCGGCGGCGGCGTGGTCAAGCAGTTGCGCGCGCATTCTTGGTTCCCAGAAATCATTGATATGGGCCGCCACCTTTTCGGCGCGGTCGGGAAGGGGCTGCGACTGGAAAAAGGTGGCGATCTGATTGGCCATCCTGACCATCTTTTCAGGCTGCATGGGGGGCTCCGGTCTGGATGCGGTGCGGATGGGCATAGACATCAAAGCCGCCGCCGCGCGCAAAGGCCACAAGGGTAAGGTTGGCCTCGGCGGCAAGGCGCTGGGCATGGGCGGTGGGGGCGGAGACGGCGATGAGCGTGGGGCAGCCCGCCAGCACGGTTTTCTGCACCATATCGACCGAGACGCGCGAGGTCAGGACAAAGGCCCCTGCCCCGGCATCCCTCCCTGCGCGGGCCATCGCGCCGATCAGTTTGTCCAGCGCATTGTGACGCCCGACATCTTCGCGCGCGAGGACGATCCCCTGCCCCGGCAGCAGGAAGCCTGCGGCGTGGACGGCGTGGGTCTGATCGTGCAAGGGTTGGTGCGCGCGCAAGAGATCGGTCGCGGCGGCGACCTCGGCGCGGGCGAACACCGGGCCGCCGGGGGGCAGCACCGGCAGCGGGCGGATCGCCTGATCCAGACTGTCGATGCCGCAGAGGCCACAGCCCACCGGCCCCAACATGCTGCGGCGGCGGGCGTCTATCGCGCGGGCCTGCGCCTCGTCGATCCAGAAGCGCGCCTCGGTGCCCGAAGGGTGGGCGATGATGTCAAGCGAGCGGACTTGAGCCGGGTGGTCGATGAAGCCTTCGGTCAGCGCGAAGCCATAGGCGAAATCCTCCAGATCCAGGGGCGAGGCCATCATCACCGCCGCTGTGGTGCCGTTGAACACCAAGGCGACCGGGGTTTCCTCGGGCAGGCTGCGCAGCACGTCGCGCGTGCTGTCGCCCTGCACCGACACCCCGCGCAGACCTGTGAGGGCGGCGCGCATGACTATTCCGCCGCCGGGAGGATGCGGCGCGATTGCGCGGCTTGGGCGGCGTAGTCTTCCTGCCAGTCGGACGGGCCGTTTGACGGCGAGACCTGCACCGCCGTCACCTTGTATTCCGGGCAATTGGTGGCCCAGTCGGAAAAATCGGTGGTGATCACATTGGCCTGTGTGTCGGGGTGGTGGAAGGTGGTGTAGACCACGCCGGGCGAGACGCGGTCGGTGATCTTGGCGCGCAGCGTGGTTTCGCCCGAGCGGGAGGCCAGGCGGACGAAATCGCCATCGGTCACGCCGCGCAATTCGGCATCATGCGGGTGGATTTCCAGCACGTCCTGATCATGCCAGACCACATTGGCGGTGCGCCGGGTTTGCGCGCCGACGTTGTATTGCGACAGGATGCGCCCGGTGGTGAGCAGAAGCGGGAAGCGTGGGCCGGTGCGTTCTTCGGTGGCGACATATTCGGTGACGATGAACCGCCCCTTGCCGCGCACGAACCCGTCGACATGCATCAGGGGCGTGCCATCGGGGTTGGCCTCGTTGCAGGGCCACTGGACGGAGCCTTTCTCTTCCAGCACCGCGTAGTTCACCCCGGCAAAGCTGGGCGTGGTCAGCGCGATTTCATCCATGATCTGCGACGGGTGGGTATAGTGCCAATCCGCCCCCATGGCGCGCGCCAGCATCTGTGTCACCTCCCAATCGGCATAGCCGTTGCGCGGGGCCATCACGCGCCGCACGCGGTTGATGCGGCGTTCGGCATTGGTGAAGGTGCCGTCTTTTTCGAGGAAGGTGGAACCGGGCAGGAAGACATGCGCGTAATTCGCGGTCTCGTTCAGGAAGAGGTCATGCACGATGACACACTCCATGGCCGCCAGCCCCGCCGCGACATGTTTGGTGTCGGGGTCGGATTGCAGGATGTCTTCGCCTTGGCAGTACAGGCCTTTGAACGTGCCTTCCACCGCCGCGTCCAGCATGTTGGGGATGCGCAGGCCGGGTTCGGGGTCGATGGTCACACCCCAGGCGGATTCGAACACGGCGCGGGCCTCGGCGCCTTTGACATGGCGATAGCCGGGGAGTTCATGCGGAAATGACCCCATGTCGCAGGAGCCTTGGACGTTGTTCTGGCCGCGCAAGGGGTTCACCCCCACGCCGGGGCGGCCGACATTGCCGGTGAGCATGGCAAGGTTGGCAATGCCGATGACGGTGGTGGAGCCTTGGGAATGTTCGGTGACGCCAAGGCCGTAGTAGATGGCCCCGTTGCCCCCGGTGGCGAACAGCCGGGCGGCGGCGCGCAGATCGGCGGCGGGCACGCCTGTCAGCAGCTCGGTCGCCTCGGGCGCGTGGCGCGGGTCCGAGATGAAGGCGGCATAGTCCTGAAACTCATCCCAGTCGCAGCGGTCGCGGATGAAGGCCTCGTTCATCAGCCCTTCGGTCACGATCACATGGGCAAAGGCCGAGATGACGGCGACATTGGTGCCGGGGCGCAAGGGCAGGTGGTGGGCCGCCTGAATATGCGCCGATTTCACCAGATCAATGCGGCGCGGGTCGATCACGATGAGCTTGGCCCCAGCGCGCAGGCGCTTTTTCAGGCGGCTGGCAAAGACCGGGTGGCCATCGGTGGGGTTGGCCCCGATGACGATGACCACATCGGTCTGTTCGACCGAGTCGAAGTCTTGCGTGCCTGCGCTGGTGCCAAAGGTCTGGCCCAAGCCATAGCCGGTGGGCGAATGGCAGACGCGGGCGCAGGTGTCGGTGTTGTTGTTGCGAAACACCCCGCGCGCGAGTTTCTGCACCAGATAGGTTTCTTCATTGGTGCAGCGGCTGGAGGTGATCACGCCAATGGAGCGGCGGCCGTATTTTTCCTGCAAGCCGCGCATCCGATCGGCGGCAAAGCGCAAGGCCTTTTCCCAGCTGACCTCTTGCCAAGGCGCGTCGATGCGGTCGCGGATCATCGGCTTCAGGATGCGGTCGCGGTGGGTGGCGTAGCCATAGGCAAAGCGGCCCTTGACGCAGGAATGGCCCCGGTTGGCCTTGCCGTGTTTGTAAGGCACCATGCGGACCAGTTGATCGCCGTTCAACTCTGCCTTGAACGAGCAGCCCACCCCGCAATAGGCGCAGGTGGTGATGACGGATTTCTGCGGCGTGCCGAGTTCGATCACCGATTTTTCCTGCAAGGTGGCGGTGGGACAGGCCTGCACGCAGGCGCCGCAACTGACGCAATCGGACTCGAGCGCGGTATCGGTTTTCGCGCCAAAGGACACCCGGCTGTCAAAGCCGCGGCCTTGAATCGTGAGCGCGAAGGTGCCTTGCACCTCTTCGCAGGCGCGCACGCAGCGCGAGCAGACGATGCATTTGGCCGGGTCATAGGTGAAATAGGGGTTGGAGGTGTCTTTCGGGATGAATTGGGGGTTGGCCTCGCCGCTGGTGTTGCGGGGGCGGAAATGGGTTTTCTGTGGCTCATAGCGCACATCGCGCAGGCCGACCGCGCCCGCCATATCCTGCAATTCGCAATCGCCATTGGCGGCGCAGGTGAGGCAGTCGAGCGGGTGGTCGGAGATGTAAAGCTCCATCACGCCGCGACGGATCTTGCGCACGGTGCTGGATTGGGTGTGGACCACCATGCCGGGGGTGACGGGGGTGGTGCAGGAGGCCGGGGTGCCGCGCCGGCCTTCGATTTCCACCACGCAGAGGCGGCAGGAGCCGAAGGCCTCGACACTGTCGGTGGCGCAGAGTTTGGGCACCTGAATCCCCGCTTCGGCGGCGGCGCGCATCACCGAGGTGCCTTCGGGCACGGTGACTTCGAACCCGTCGATCGTCAGGGTGACGGGTTTGCCCTGTTTGGCGGGGGTGCCCATGTCACGGTCGGTGGGGAGGATGAAATCCTTCATTCCGCTGCCTCTTTCTGGGTCGCGAAGTCATCGGGGAAATGCGTCAGCGCCGACATCACCGGGAAAGGCGTGAAGCCCCCCAAGGCGCAGAGCGAGCCGAGTTTCATCGTCTCGCACAGGTCGGTGAGGATGGGCAGGGCGGTGGCGTCGCCGCGCGCGATGCGGTCGATGGTTTCCATGCCGCGCACGGCGCCGACGCGGCAGGGCGTGCATTTGCCACAGGATTCCACGGCGCAGAATTCCATGGCAAAGCGCGCCATGCCCAGCATGTCGGTGGTGTCGTCAAAGACCACGAGGCCCGCATGGCCGATGAGCCCGCCTGCGGCGTCGAAATCCTCATAGCCCAGCGGCGTGTCAAACTTCGACACCGGCATATAGGCGCCCAAGGGGCCGCCGACCTGCACCGCCTTGACCGGGCGGCCGGTGGCGGTGCCGCCCGCGATTTCGGTGACGAGTTCGCCAAGGGTCATGCCGAAGGCGGTTTCAAACAGGCCACCGCGCGCGACATTGCCCGCGATCTGCAAGGTGACGGTGCCGCGGGAGCGGCCAAGGCCGAAGGCGGCGTAATGGGCGGCGCCTTTCTCGAAGATCACCGGCACGGTTGCCAGCGAGATCACGTTGTTCACCACGGTGGGGCGGCCCATGAAGCCTTCGAGCGCGGGTAGTGGCGGCTTGGCGCGGACCACGCCGCGCTTGCCTTCGAGCGCATTCAGAAGCGAGGTTTCCTCGCCGCAGACATAGGCCCCGGCACCGATGCGCAGCTCCAGATCAAAGGCGTGGCCCGAACCCAGCACATCGGGGCCAAGCACCCCTGCCCCGCGGGCAAGATCAATGGCGGCGGTCATCACCTTGATGGCGTCGGGATATTCCGACCGCAGGAAGACAAAGCCGCGCGTCGCCCCGACGCCAAGGCCCGCGATCACCATGCCTTCGATCACGGTGAAGGGGTCGCCTTCCATGATCATGCGGTCGGCAAAGGTGCCGCTGTCGCCTTCGTCGGCGTTGCAGACGATGTATTTCTGCGCGGCCTTGGCCCCCAGCACGGTGTTCCACTTGACGCCGGTGGGAAAGCCCGCGCCGCCGCGCCCGCGCAGGCCGCTGTCGGTGACCTCTTGCACGATCTGCGCCGGGGTCATGGCCAGCGCGCGGCGCAGGCCCGCAAGCCCGCCATGCGCGGTGTAATCGGCCAAGGACAGCGGGTCGATCACGCCGCAGCGGGCAAAGGTAAGCCGGGTCTGGCGGGCAAAGAAGGGGATGTCCTCGACCGGGCCAAGGGTCGCGAGACGGCCCGTCAGCAGCGCCGGCACATCTGCCGGGGTGAGCGGGCCATAGGCCAGACGGCCCGCGCCGGTGTCGACCTCGACCAGCGGTTCGAGCCAGACCATACCGCGCGAGCCGGTGCGGATCAGATCGACGCTCAGTCCAAGGCGGGCGGCCTCGGCCAAGACCGCCGCCGCCACCGCATCCGCGCCCAGCGCCTTGGCGGAGCTGTCCATCGGGACATAGATCTTCATGCGCCCACCTCGGCCAACACTGCGTCCATCCGGGCGGCATCGACGCGGCCCAGCACCCGGTCATCCACCAGCACCGCCGGGGCGCAGGCGCAAAGGCCAAGGCAATAGACGGGTTCAATGGTGACCGCGCCATTGGCGGTGGTGCCATGCCAGCCGATGCCCAGCCGGGCCAACGTGGCTTCGGCCATCGCGGTGCCGCCCATGGCCTGACAGGCCTCGGCCCGGCAGATTTTGATGACATGCCGCCCGGCGGGCACCTCGCGGAAATCGTGGTAGAAGGACACCACGCCATGCACCTCGGCCTTGGAGATGTTCAGCGCCGAAGCGATCAGCGGTTGTGCCGCGGCGGGCACATGGCCAAAGCGCGCCTGAATGGCGTGCAGGATCGGCAAGAGCGGCCCTTCGAGTGCCAAAAACGGCGCGATCAGATCAGTGATCTCGGCATCAGAGGGGGGGATCGGGGTTTGGGGCATGGCTGGCCTTTGGCTTGCGTCCGCCGCAGGCTACCCCGTGCTTGCCTCGCCAATCAATATCGCAAATCCGTTGAATGATAGGAAACGCCTATCAAACCGGCGTCAGCGATGCTTGCCATAGGCTTTGGTCACCTTGTTGCCGCGCGCGCCGGTGACAACGGGGGTGTTGACCCGGTTTTCATCGTCCAGCTTGCGCCAGCGGTCCAGCCGGGCGGCATCGAGCGTGCCTGCGGCCACCGCCGCCTGCACGGCGCAGCCCGGTTCATGCGCATGGGTGCAGTTGCGAAAGCGGCAGTGCGGCGCAAGCTCGGCAATTTCGGCGAACAGCACATCAAGGCCCACGGAAATATCCGAGACATGCAAGGTGCGGATGCCCGGCGTGTCAATCGCCCAGCCGCCACCCAGGATGCGGTGCAAGGAGCGTGAGGTGGTGGTGTGCCGCCCCTTGGCATCGGATTCGCGGATGCTGCCGGTGGCCTGCGCTTCCTCGCCCGTCTTGGCGGCGAGTGTGTTCAAGAGTGAGGATTTGCCCACCCCGGAGGAGCCGACCAGCGCCACGGTTTCGCCCTGCCCGCACCATGGTGCAAGCGCCTGCGCGGCCTCGGGCGTGTTGGCGTTGAGGGGAACCACGGGCAGATCGCGCTGCAAGCCCGCCACCTGCGCCACATAGGGCGCGACATCGGGCACCTGATCGGCCTTGGTGAGCACCAGCACCGGAGTGGTTCCCACTTCATTGGCAAGGGCAAGATAGCGCTCCAGCCGGGCGGGGTTCAGATCGTCATTGCAGGAGGTGACGATGAACAGCGTGTCGACATTGGCGGCGATCAGTTGCGGCACCTTGGCGCCTTCGGTGCGGCGCTGGATCAGGGTCTTGCGGTCCAACCTGCGGACCAGAAGATGGCTGTCGGGCTCGGCCAGCACCCAATCGCCGACCGCGTAATCCGAGGTGTTGGTCTGCGGCGGCAGCATCAGGCGGACGGGGCCTTGGGGGGATTGCGCGCTCATCCGGGCGCGGTGGACGGTGGCCACGCGCAAGGGAACAAGGGCGCTGTCGTCGGGGCCGCACTGATCTTGATAAAAGGCGGTCCAGCCCAGATCGGCGAGCGTGACGGGGGGCATGGCAGGATCGGGTGTCATCCTCTCTGCATGCGCGGGCGCTGGCCGTGATGCAAGGGGCAGGATGGCGGTCGGCGCAGATTCCGCCGAAGGCTTGGGCTTTGCAGCGGTGGTCAAAGGCGTTTGCGATGCCTACATAAGGCTTTCGCCCCCAAGGGGGCAGCCGCAAGAAGGGGCGAGGAATGTCAAAAGATACGCGCGCGCCAGTTTCGGCCGAGGGCCTTGGCGCCTCGCTTGCGGCGCTGCCCAAGAAGGGGCCGCCGCCCGTGCATCTGTGGAACCCGCCCTATTGCGGCGAGATGGACATGCGGATCGCGCGCGACGGCACGTGGTTTCACGAAGGCACGCCGATCGGGCGGCCCGCGATGGTGCGGATGTTCTCGTCGATCCTCAAACGCGAGGGGGAGCGGTATTTTCTGGTGACCCCGGTGGAGAAGGTGGGGATTCAGGTGGAGGACACGCCGTTTCTGGCGGTGGATTTCACCGCGACCGGCGACGGGCGGGATCAGGTCTTGCGCTTTGTCACCAAGACCGAGGATGAGGTGGTGGCGGGTCCCGAGAACGCGCTGCGGGTGGTGCAGGATGCGGCGGGCGCGGCGTCGCTGCCCTTGGTGCATATCCGGGGCGGGATGGAGGCGCGGATCGACCGCAAGACTTTCTATCGGCTTGTCGCGCTGGGCGTGCAGGAAGAGGTTGACGGCGCCCCCTGGTTCGGCGTCTGGTCTGCGGGTGTGTTTTTTCCCATGATCCCATCGGCCGACCTGCCCTGAATGCCCCGTTTCGCCGCAAATCTGACGATGCTGTTCACCGAGGTGCCCAGCCTGCACCGGCCGGAGCTGGCGGCTCAGGCCGGGTTCGACGGGGCCGAGATCCTGTTTCCCTATGACCATGCTGAGGCAGAGTGGGAAAAGGCGCTGGCCGGGTTGCCGCTGGCACTGATCAACACGCCGCCGGGCCATTGGGCGGCGGGGGACCGGGGCTTTGCTGCGGTGCCCGGTGAGGAAGAGCGGTTTCGCAGCGGGTTCCTGCGGGCGGCGGGTCTGGCCACAAGGCTGGGGGCCGAGCGGGTGCATGTGATGGCGGGGGTGGCCAAGGGGCCGCTGGCCGAGCAGGTGTATCGCGAGAATCTGGCTTGGGCGGCGCAGCAGGCGCCGGGACTGCGGTTGACGGTGGAGCCGATCAACCCGGATGACATGCCGGGGTATTTCCTGAACGATTTCGATCAGGCGGCCCGCATCCTTGAGGATCTGAACCTGCCGCAGATCGGCATGCAGTTTGACGTGTGGCACGCGGCGCGCATTCACGGCAATGCCAATGCCGTTTGGGCCGCGCATCGCGCGCGGGTGAGCCATGTGCAGATTGCGGGATTCCCGTCGCGCAATGAGCCGGGCGGCGGCGGGTTCGATCTGCCTGCGCTCTGTGCGGAGCTGGATGCGGTGGGGGGCGATGTCTGGATCTCGGCCGAATACCGACCGGCGCGCGCCACGGTGCATGGGCTGATGTGGTTGCAGGCGTTGAAAGCGCGGCATCGGCCGATCGGGGCCTGAGCGCTTTTGACGGGCCGCGGCTGTCGGCCTGCCCTTGCCCCAGCGGCGGTTTTCCGTATGATGCGGACGCAGCAAGCCACAGGATTGAGCCATGAGCATCGACGCGCCCGAAACCCAGATCGTCACCACCTGGAAAGTCGCCTGCGACGGTGGCGAGGGGGCTTTGGGCCACCCGCGCGTCTGGCTGACGATCCCGGACGATCTGGGCTATGTCGAGTGCGGCTATTGCGACAAGCGCTACGTGATCGACCGCGCGCACGCGCACGGCGACCACTGAGGCCTGACGGCTACGCCAGAGGCACCGCGAAAGACGGGCCGGGGAGCGGACGTTCCACCAGCCCCATCGCACGGTAGGCGGCGGCGGCAGCGGCGTTTGTCGGAGGGGTGCCGATGGTCAGGCGCTTGCAGCCTTCGTCTTGCGCAAGCCTGCGGGCGGCGGCGATGAGCGCGCGGCCAATGCCTTTGCCGCGAAACACGTCCTGCACGAAGAGATGCGTGATGTCATAGCCCGACCGCCCGGTGATCAGGTCGGTGCGCCGGGACAAAAGCGCGTAGCCGACCGGAAGACGGGACGGACGGTCGCCGGGAAAGGCCACCAGACCGCGCAGATCGGGCGCATCCAGCACCAGCGCACGCAAGGCGGGCGGGGTGATGGTGGCCACATCGCCGTGATGGCGGGCGAGATCGATCAACATGCGGTGCACCTCGGGCAGATGCGCGGCCTGTAGCGGGCGGATGTCGACGGGGGGCGTATTGGGGATCATCTGGGTTTCTCCTTGCGGGGGGCCCGCAGGGGAGAACCCTTTCATCGGCCAGTCCCTTGCGGGCGGCTGATGGGGTTTCACACGAAACTGCCCTGCCGCCTATGTGGCGCAGGTCCAATAAAACGACGCAGGGGCCGTGAGGATGGCAATCGGGTTCCGCATGGGCCGCAAGGTGAGGTGGATCGGCGGTGAAGTCAAGGGTCCGTTCGGAGGGCCGTGGCTTGGGTCTTCGCCTTCCCTGCGGCCGCCTGTCGGGCGACGCATATTCCGCCGCGCGAAGGGTGGCAGCGCGGGGCGGAACATGGCAAGACTAAGCGCGAGATCGGGAAAGGGAGTTGGATCATGGGCGACGCTTTCGGCAAAGGGCACCACCTGCATCTGATCGACGGATCGGCCTATATCTTTCGCGCCTATCACGCGCTGCCGCCGCTCACGCGCAAATCCGACGGCTTGCCGGTCGGCGCGGTGGCGGGATTTTGCAACATCCTCTGGGGCGAGCTGACGAAATCGGGGCGCGAGGTGCCCACCCATATCGCGGTGATCTTTGACTATTCCTCCAAGACGTTCCGCAATGACATCTATTCCCTTTACAAGGCCAATCGGCCCGAGCCGCCCGAAGATCTGCGCCCGCAATTCCCGCTGACGCGGGATGCCACCCGCGCCTTCAATGTGGCCTGTATCGAGATCGATGGCTATGAAGCGGATGACATCATCGCCACGCTGGCCCGCCAAGCGGTAGAGGCTGGCGGGGCCTGCACCATCATTTCCTCGGACAAGGATTTGATGCAGTTGGTGGGCAATGGCGTGCTGATGCGCGACCCGATGAAAGACCGCACCATCGACCGCGATGAGGTGATGGAGAAGTTCGGGGTGGGGCCCGAGCGGGTGGTGGACGTGCAGGCGCTGGCCGGGGATTCGGTGGACAATGTGCCGGGCGCGCCGGGCATCGGGTTGAAGACCGCCGCCTTGCTGATCAACGAATATGGCGATCTGGAAACGCTGCTGGAGCGCGCGGGCGAAATCAAACAGCCCAAGCGGCGCGCGGCCTTGATCGACAATGCCGAGCTGATCCGGATTTCCAAGCGGCTGGTGTCGCTGGATGCGCAAGTGCCGCTGGACTTTTCCCTTGCAGATCTTGCCGTGCAGGAACCGGATGCCGAGCGGCTGCTTGGCTTTTTGCAAGAAATGGAGTTCCGCACGCTGACGCGCCGCGTGTCTGAGCGGTTGCAGGTGGAGGCCCCTGCCCTGCCCGATGCGCCAGAGACGCAGGCGACGGCCGCGGCGGCGGCGCCCGAGCGGTTGCCCTTTGACCCAGCCAGCTATGAGCGTGTCGACAGCCTGCCTGCGCTGGAGGCTTGGGCCGCGCGCATCCGGGAGGTGGGGCATGTGGCGGTGGACACCGAAACCACCAGTCTGGATGAGATGCGGGCCGAGCTGGTCGGCATTTCCTTGGCGGTGGACGCGGGGCGCGCCTGCTATATTCCCATCGGGCATAAGCAAGGCGGCGGCGATCTGTTTGGCGGCAGCGATCTGGTGCCGGGGCAACTGGATCTGGGCGCGGTGTTGGCGGTGCTGAAGCCACTGCTGGAAGATCCGGCGATCCTGAAGATCGGCCAGAACATGAAGTATGACTGGAAGATCTTTGCCCGCGAAGGGGTGACGGTGGCCCCGATCGAGGACACCATGCTGATGTCTTCGGCCATGTATGCGGGGCTGCACAACCATGGCATGGATGTGCTGTCGGAAACCTATCTGGGACACACGCCGATTCCGATCAAGCCGCTGTTGGGGGCGGGCAAATCGGCGATCACCTTTGACCGGGTGGCCATTGAGGACGCGGTGAAATATGCCGCCGAGGATGCCGATATCACGCTGCGCCTGTGGCAGAGCTTCCGCCCGAACCTGCACCGCGCGCGGGTGACGACGGTCTATGAGACGCTGGAGCGCCCCTTGGTTCCGGTGCTGGCGCGGATGGAGATGCATGGCGTTCAGGTGGACCGCGATACGCTGTCACGCATGTCGAACGCCTTTGCGCAGAAGATGGCGGGGCTGGAGGACGAGATCCAGACGCTGGCGGGGGATCGGTTCAACGTGGGCAGCCCCAAGCAGTTGGGCGAGGTGCTGTTCGACAAGATGGCCCTGCCCGGCGGCACCAAAGGCAAGACCGGGGCCTATGCCACCGGGGCCGATATTCTGGAAGACCTGACCACGCTGGAAGACACCCACCCGCAAGGCGCGCAGCTGGCGGCACGGGTGCTGGACTGGCGGCAACTGTCGAAGCTGAAATCCACCTATACCGATGCGCTGCAGGACCATATCAACCCGGACACCGGGCGGGTGCACACGTCCTATTCGCTGGTGGGGGCGGTGACGGGGCGGTTATCCTCGACCGATCCGAACCTGCAGAATATCCCGATCCGCAGCGAGGAAGGCCGCCGCATCCGCGAGGCCTTTGTGGCGCCGGCGGGGCGGGTCTTGGTGTCGCTGGACTATAGCCAGATCGAGCTGCGGATTCTGGCGCATGTGGCGGATCTTCCGTCCTTGCAACAGGCGTTCCGCGACGGGATCGACATTCACGCCTTGACCGCCTCTGAGATGTTCAATGTGCCGCTGGACCAGATGACCAGTGACATCCGGCGCCGGGCCAAGGCGATCAATTTTGGCGTGATCTACGGCATCTCCGGTTTTGGGCTTGCGCGGAACCTGCGCATCCCGCGGGCCGAAGCGCAGGGATTCATCGACCGCTATTTCGAGCGGTTTCCGGGCATCAAGGAATATATGTCCGAAACGGTCAAGTCCGCACAGGCCGCGGGCTATGTGCAAACGTTGTTTGGTCGGAAAATTCATACGCCCGAGATCAACGCAAAAGGGCCGACGGCGGGCTTTGCCAAGCGCGCCGCGATCAACGCGCCGATCCAAGGCACCGCGGCCGATGTGATCCGGCGCGCGATGATCCGCATGCCGCAAGCCATCGCGCATCTGGATGCCAAGATGCTGTTGCAGGTGCATGACGAATTGCTGTTCGAGGTGGCCGAGGCAGATGCGGCCGAGCTGACGCGGATTGCCAAAGAGGTGATGGAAAACGCGCATCACCCGGTGCTGACGCTCAAGGTGCCGCTGACGGTGGAAGCGGGGCAAGGGCAGAACTGGGCGGCCGCCCATTAAGGCGGCCTGACCGGTTTGGTGCTGGGGGGCGGGAAATCAGGCGCGCTCCACCAGACGGCCAAGGATGCGCCCGCCAAGAATGTGCAGGTGGTAATGCGGCACCTCTTGCATGCCGTGGGTGCCGGCGTTGGTGATGGCGCGATAGCCTTCGGCCCCGGTCAGCCCCAACATCTCGCAGACCTGCGCGCAGGCGCGGTGGAAATCGACCAGCTCTTCGGCTGACGCGCGGGCGGCGAAGGCCGCGAAATCGACATAGGCGCCCTTGGGGATCACCAGCACATGCACGGGGGCCTGTGGGTTGATGTCATGGAAAGCAAGGCTGTGCGGGGTTTCCAGCACGGTCTTGTTGGGGATTTCGCCGCGCAGGATACGGGCGAAGATATTGTTGGGGTCGTAGGCTGCTGTCATTGGTCTTCAATCCACAAAAAGATATTTGGTTGCCGCGATCTCACGCGCCTTGTCGACCGGAATATCAAGAAACTCGGCCAGCGGAAGGGTGTTTTCATCGGCGGTGGCGGCTTGGCGGATGCGGTGCAGATTGCGAAACCCGGCGTCGCGGATGCGATCGGATTCAAACGTCACATCATAGCGGATCGTGGGCAAGAGACGGTCGAGCGTGTCTTGCGGCGTCTGCTCCCCCGCCAGCCCAACCCGACGGGCGTGGCCGATCAGGTAGTCGTCGGTAAAATCACAGTCGATTTCGAGCAGGCGCACGGTGGCCTTGTCGTTGTAGAAATCCTGCATCAGATCGACATTGGCCGGGTCGATGCAAAGCACCAGCTTGTCGGTCTGCCAGTAATCGAACAACATGCGGACGAGCGCCCGCCGGTGACGGGTGCGCTTTTCCAGCGTGGTCTGGATGCCGCCCAGATCGGGCAGGTCTGTGCAGCCTTCGTTGAAAAGATAGTCGACGGCAGGCATATTTGTGACCTGCCGCACCCGTTCGACCAGCCGCTTGGCGACATGCCATTTCTTGCAGGTGACCATCATCAACTGCCGCTCACGGCCCAGCGTGCTTTCGCGTTCCCAAAACCGCGGGGCAAAGCGGCGGCCCATGCGGCCCCGCCCCGTGAGAAACGTGAAAAGGCTGCGGCCTTCGTTGGAAATCTGGAAGCGAACGTTGCGGGAGGTGTAAAGCTGGCCGAGACGCGCCTTGAGATCTTTGGCCTGCGGGCTGATCTTGCGGGCGAAGATGAAATCCTGACTGAGCAGCAGGTCGTAGTGATCGTTGTAGAACGTGACCGGCATGCCGTAATCGGTGAACATCAGAAAGGTGAGCGAGCGGCTGTTGATCTCGGGCTCGGGCACCAGATGGCGCACGAGGGTTTGAAAAAAGGTTTCATCCGGAATCCAAGTGGTGCGGAAAAAGCGCATCACATCCCGGCGGCGGTCGCAGAACAGAAGGACCTGTTCGATGGTCCGGCGGCGCAGACACCACCATTGTGAGCCGATCTGCATCTGAAGATCGGCAGGGGGCTTGCGGGTCAGCCCCAGTTTGCGCTGCCAGTTCATCGCGCGGTAGAACCAGTCCTTCTGGCTGCGCTCATTGAAATAGTGGCGGAAGATCAGGCGCTCTTCGCGAAGTCCGGTCTTGATCCAGTCCGAATTGAAGAAATCGACGCTTTCGATGTAGTCGACATCAGAGCCATCCAGAAAATCATGCGCGTATTCGGCGGATTTGATCGGCATGCAGTCGCCAGACAGCAGGAAGAAATGGGTGGCGCGGGGGAAAGCCTCAACGGCGGCGCGCAATGCAGCCAAGGTGGCCTCGACCAGGCTCCATTCCCCCCAGCCGCAGCGAAGGCGGCGCTTGGCCAAGACCACGGCGCTGTTCGAGGCCAAAGCGGTTCTGATCCGGTCAAAGTCGGCCACGGGCGCATTGGCATCGAAATGGATCGCAACGAAATCGCCGGCCGCCGTCAACCGTTCGGCCTGCGCGATGACGCCGTCCGGGTCCTTGTGGGTCAGCAGGATGTAGGCGATTCTTGCCATGCTGGCGACGGTTCCCGAGGCGGCTGAGTCACTCTGGGTTTAATTAGCGTCATCACACGTTGAAACGACAGAGTTTATTTGCGACTCTTGACGCAAGAATGCGCCGGGCGGTCAAGCCGGGCAGGCAAGGAGCAGGTCGATATGGGGTTTCCCGGCACGTGGATGACGGAAAGCGAAAGCATGGTCTACCGGGTGGTGCCGAAATGCGCCTGTTCGACCATCGGCCAGATCATGTATTATTCCGATCACGGCCAGTTCTTTGACGGCGACATTCATGACTCGAAAACCGGCTTGCACAAATGGGCGCAAGAGGAGAGCCAGCCGCTGATCGCGCGGAATGTGACGGCGCGCAGTTCCTTTGCCTTTACCTGCGTGCGCAATCCCTATCAGCGGGTGCTGTCGTCGTTCTTTGACAAGATTTGCGGCATACAGCGCAATGGCAAACGCTATCGCGGCAATCTGGTGCCGCAACTCGCCCAGAAATACGGGGTCGAGGTGGGCAGCCCTGAGGATGCGTTCGACTTTGACCAGATCAAGAGCTTTCGCCGCTTTTTGCTCTTCGCACGCGACACCATCCGCTGGCGAAAACCGATGGAGCCCGACATCCACTGGTCGGCGATGTCGGGGCATATCTCGACCTTTATCGTCAACGGCGGGCGTTATGACCACATCTTCTTTACCGAGATGTTCAATGAGGGGATGCAGGTGGTGCTGGACAGGACAGCGCAGACACATCCGGTGGACCTGAAGACGATCCCCCGCTTTAACGAGAGCGAAGGTCATGGGCCAAAGCGGGCGCATCCGGTGGAGGATTACTTCGACGATCTGTCGCGCCATCTGATGTGGGAAATCTACAAGCGCGATTTCCAGTTGTTCAAATATGACTTCGACAATCCGGGAAACAAGCTGCCGACCGGGCCGGTTGATCTGGACGAAGTGCACGCCAAATTGGGTGACTGATTTTCGGCTGGCCATGCTGCACCGCCGCCCTAGGTTGCGGCGCAGCAGTTACGGGGGCGGCAGATGCGGACGGTGATCATTATGGGCTCTGGCCCCGGCGTGCTGGCAGCGCGGGAGTGGGCCAAGGGCGATGCGTTGTGGGTGGCCATCAACAACGCATGGCAGGTACGCCCGGATTGGGATGTGCTGATCCACCCCGACGATTTTCCGGCCGACCGTCGTCCGGCGGCGTGCCGTGCGGGGCAACGGATCGTCACGTCAGCGGAATATGTGCCGATGCAGAACCGCTTTGGCGGCTTTGTCTATGCGGGGGGCACCATGGCCTTTACCGCCGCCTATTGGGCGCTGGCCGCGCTGCGCCCCGAGGTGATCGGCTTTGTCGGCTGTGACATGGTGTATCCGACCAGCGGCAACACGCATTTCTATGGCACCGGCACCGCCGACCCGCTGCGCCCGGATGTCACCCTGCGCTCACTGGAGGCGAAGTCGGCGCGGTTCATGCTGCTGGCGGCGCGGGTTGGCTGCGCGGTGGTGAACCTGTCGGAGGCGGCGGAAAGCCGGCTGGTGTTTCCGCGCGCCACACCCGCTGGCATGGCGCGCCACCGCCCCTTGCCGGTCGCGGCCAAGGCGGGCTTTGCGCTCCAGCGCGAAGCCGACTTGGGCTATCTGGTGCCGTCGGGCAAATACTGGAAAGAGGCCGATCGCTTCGACCCGGTCGAGATCGACCGGATCGATGCGCTGTGGCTGGAAGCCGCCGGGATCAGATCAGCCCTTCACGCCGAAACAGTGCCTTGAGGTCTGCCTCGGGGCGCGCCCCGAAATGGCTGATGACCTCGGCGGCGGCGACGCAGCCCATCCGGCCACAGGTGGCCAAGGATTGGCCGGTGGCCATGCCATAGATGAACCCGGCGGCGAACTGGTCCCCTGCCCCGGTGGCATCGACGGGCACAATGCGCTTGACCGGAGCCATGGCCCGTTCCTCGCCGCGCAGCAGGATCACGTCTTGGCCCGAGCGGGTGCAGACCACCAAACCGCAATCCTGCGCGGCCTGCGCCAAGGCCGAGTCGAGATCGGTCTGATAAAGCGATTCCCATTCATGTTCGTTGCCGATCACATAGTCGAGGTCCTTGACCAGATGGCGGAAGCCATCGCGGTGGCGGTCCACGCAAAACGGATCGGACAGGGCAATGCCTGCCTTGCCACCCCGGGCGCGGCAGAGGTGCGCCGCGCGTTCAAAGGCCTGTTTGCCTTTGGGCTTGTCGTAGAGATAGCCTTCCAAAAACAGGATCTCGGCTTGCCCTGCCACATCATCGGACACGTCCTCGGGGCCAAGCTCGGAGGAAATGCCCAGATAGGTGTTCATCGAGCGTTCGCCGTCGGGGGACACAAAGATCATCGAGCGCGAGGTGGGAAGCTCTCCGCCCTGCACCGGCGGGTTCACGAAACTGGTGCCGTTGTCTTCCATCGACTTGGCGTAGAAGCGGCCCAAGGCATCATCATGCACACGGCCGATGAAGCCGGTGGTCAGCCCCAGATTGCCCAGTCCCGCGAGCGTGTTGGCAACCGAGCCGCCGGGGGCCTGTTTGCGGTCTTCCATCGCGGCGTAAAGCAGTTCGCCGCGCTCCCGCTCGACCAGCTGCATGATGCCCTTTTCGATGCCCATGAGTTCCAGAAAACTGTCGTCTGACTGGGCAAAGACATCGACGATGGCATTGCCGATCCCGACAACCTGATACGTTTTCATTCGGTTTTATCCTCGTAAAGGCACCACTCCCGGATCGGGCAGATACCGCATTTGGGTTTGCGCGCGACGCAGATATACCGGCCATGCAGAATAAGCCAGTGATGCGAATGCTGCTGGAACCCGGCTGGAACATGGTCTTCCAAAGCGCGCTCGACCGCGAGTTCGTCGCGCCCCGGCGCAATTCCTGTGCGGTTGCTCACGCGGAACACATGGGTGTCGACGGCATGGGCCGGATGTCCGAACCACATTTGCAGCACCACATTGGCCGTTTTGCGCCCCACGCCGGGCAAAGATTGCAGCGCGGCGCGGCTGGAGGGCACTACACCGCCAAACTGCTCATGCAGGATCTGGCTGAGGCGGATGACGTTCTTGGCCTTGTTGCGGAACAGGCCGATGGTCTTGATATGCTCGATCAGGCGCTCTTCCCCCAAGGCGAGCATCTTTTCGGGCGTGTCGGCGATGGCGAAAAGCGCACGGGTGGCCTTGTTCACGCTGATGTCGGTGGCTTGCGCAGAAAGCGCCACCGCCACCACAAGGGTGAAGGCATTCACATGCTCCAACTCTCCCTTCGGCTCGGGCTCCAGCGCCTGAAACCGGGAGAAGATTGCGTGTATCGCGTGGTAATCAAGCTGCTTGGCCATGGGCTTTTGCATCACAGATTGCGGGGCGTCGCAAGCGTTCAAACCCGCAGGAAACGGGTCGCAATGCCGCAAGGGCGGGCATAGGATATCTGCAAGGAGACCGCCATGACAGACCTGCCGCCCGCCTATCATTACACCGTCATTGACCGCGCCATCCGCGAGATTGATGCCGCCGGGCCCGGTTTAACGCTGGAGGCCTTGGCCGCGCGGATGGGGATGAGTGCGGCGCATTTCCAGCGGGTGTTTTCGGCATGGGTGGGGGTCAGCCCGAAGCGCTATCAGCAATATCTGGCGCTGGATCACGCCAAGACGCTGCTGGCCACCCGCCACACGACCTTGGCCGCCGCCGATGGGGCGGGCCTGTCGGGGGGCGGACGGTTGCATGATCTGTTTCTGACGTGGGAAGCGATGACACCGGGGGAATTCGCGCGCGCAGGCGGTGGGCTGACCCTCCGTTATGGCTGGTTCGACAGCCCTTTCGGTCCGGCGCTGGTGGCGGGAACCGAGCGGGGGATTTGCGGCATCGGCTTTGCCGCGGAGATGGGCGCCGAAGCGACGCGCGCCGATCTGCTGGGACGCTGGCCGCAGGCGACTTTTCGAGAAGACCCCGATTTTCTGCGCCCTTGGGCCATGCAGGCCTTTGGCGCGCGGCAGGGGCAAAACGCGGACACGCCCCTGTTTCTGATCGGTGCGCCGTTTCAGATCAAGGTCTGGGAGGCGCTGTTGCGCATCCCCTCGGGTCATGTGACCACATATGGCGACATTGCCACGGTGATTGGCCATCCCAAGGCTGTGCGGGCGGTGGGAACCGCGGTGGGGCGCAATCCGATCAGCCTGCTGATCCCCTGCCACCGCGCCTTGCGCAAGAGCGGCGGTTTGGGCGGCTATCACTGGGGCCTGCCTGTGAAGCGTGCGATGCTGGCGCATGAGGCGGCCCGTGCCGAGGCCATCCACACCGCAATGTGATGCGCGGAAATTTGCGCAAGACATAAGGGAACTGTTTGGGCCGACGGCGCGTTGCTATAAGCGCAGTCAGCTTGCGGGCCCTGCCCGCGGCGCACAATATTCATGAGGCGGCAGACATGACCTTCAAGACCCCCCTTCTTCTTTCTGCGGCATCGCTTCTGGCGCTGACCGCTTGTGTTGATCCCAATGCTTTCCCCGACAACCCGAATGCGCGCGCGCAGCAAGGCGCGATCATGGGCGGCCTTGTGGGGGCTGCTGCGGGTGCAAGCTCGGGCGAGGATCGTCTGAGCCGCGCGGTCTTGGGTGGTGCGGTTGGCGCCATCGCCGGGGGCGCGATCGGTGCCACGCTGGACCGTCAGGCGGCAGAGCTGCGCGGATCGCTCAACAACCCGAATGTGACCGTCACCAACAATGGCCAATACCTGACCGTGAACCTGCCGCAAGACCTGCTGTTCGCCGTGGACAGCACGGCGCTGCGTCCAGATCTGCGCGCGGATCTGGCATCGGTGGCCCAAAGCCTGATCCGCTATCCCAACAGCCGGATCGAGGTGATCGGGCATACCGACAACACGGGCTCTGCCGCCTATAACTATGACCTGTCGCAGCGCCGCGCCTCGGCAGTGTCGGCCGTGCTCACGCAGAATGGCGTGCCATTCGGGCGCATCACCAATGTGGGCCGTGGTTTTGACCAGCCGATCGCCTCGAACGCGACCGCGCAAGGTCGGGCCCAGAACCGTCGGGTGGAAATCATCATCCGCCCGATCCAGTAAGGCCCAAAGGACTGCGGCCCGGACCGGGCTTGCACCATCGGCCGCCCCATCGGGGCGGCCTTTTTGTTGCCGTGACACGTTTCAGATTGGCCTTGAGCCCAAGGCGCCGTGGTCATAGATTTTGACCAATCCAATCAGGTGCCGCTTCCCATGCCCTTTACCAAGATCCAGACCGAAAAACTCTCGCAATCGGTGGTGCGCCAGATCGAGCAGTTGATCCTGCGCGGCATCCTGCGCCCCGGGGAGCGGTTGCCTTCGGAGCGGGAACTCTCGGATCGGCTGGGCGTGTCGCGCCCGTCGCTGCGCGATGCAGTGGCGGATTTGCAAGCGCGTGGGCTGCTGGTCAGTCGGGCGGGCGCCGGGATTTACGTGGCAGAGGTACTGGGATCGGCGTTTTCGGGCGCCTTGGTGCAGCTGTTTGCCACCCATGACGAGGCGGTGTTCGATTACATCTCGTTTCGACGCGACATGGAAGGTCTGGCGGCCGAACGCGCGGCACGGCTTGGCTCTGACACCGATCTCAAGGTGGTGGATGCGGTGTTCCAAAAGATGGAAGCCGCGCATCTCAAGCGCGACCCAACCGACGAGGCGGGGCTGGACGCAGCCTTTCATCTGGCGATCATCGAGGCGAGCCATAATGTGGTGATGCTGCACATGATGCGGTCGATGTATGATCTGCTGCGGCAGGGCGTGTTCTACAATCGCCAAATGATGTTCCGCAACCGCACCACGCGCGACATGCTGCTGGATCAACACCGCGCCATCAATGTGGGGCTACAGGCGCGTGACCCCGCCGCCGCACGCGCGGCGGTTGAAGCGCATCTGACCTATGTGGAACAGGCGCTGTCGGATCAGATCAAGGCAGAGCGGAATGAGGCCATTGCGCAGCAGCGCTTTGAGCATGAGCGCAACCGACCGTGATGCGGCCATAAAAAAACCGGCCCGAAGGCCGGTTTTTAAACTGTGTTGACCGAAGCGATCAGTGCAGCTTGGCATCCACCTGCTTGATGGCCGCGTCGATCGACGCTTGCGCGCTTTCGGCGGTCTTCTGCTGGGCCAGAACGGCGCTTGCTGCGGCCACGGCGACCGAAATCGCCTCTTCCCGCACCGCCCGAACAGCCGAATTCTCGGCCGCCTGGATCTGCTCTTCGGCCGCAGCCATGCGGCGTGCGATCGCATTGTGCATGTCAGCCTTGGCTTGGGCCGCAGCGGCCTCGGCCTCGGCTTTCGCGGCAGCGACGATGCGCTCGGACTGATCGCGCACTTCTTTCTGCTTGCGCTCGTAAGAGGCCAGCAAAGCCTTTGCCTCTTCCCGCAGGGCGCGGGCCTCGTCCAGATCAGCCTTGATCTGGGCGGCGCGGGCATCCAGCAATCCTGTAATCTTCGACGGCACCTTGAAATAGAGCAAGATGGCGATGAAGACGAGGAACGCGATCGAGACCACGAAGTCAGAATTGCGCAGGCTGAAGAAGGGGCCGCTGGCCGCGAAGGCCGGGCTTGCGGCAAGGGCCAGAACGAGAGTGGTCAGTCTGGTCATTGCGTTACCCCTTCAACCGAGCGGAAACTGCCGCATCCACGGCACCTGCATCGCGCGCACCGCCCAATGCAACCACCAGTTCCTGCGCCGTTTCCTTGGCCACCTGTGCCACAGCCTCCATCGCACCGGCCCGGATTTCACCGATGCGGCGCTCGGAGTCGGCGGATTTGGCGGCGATTTCGGAGTCCGCCTTGGCCAAAGCTGCGTCAAGATCCTTCTGGATCTCGGCTTTCGCCTCGGCCACGATCCGGTTGGCGTCGGTGCGGGCCTGTGCGAGCGCAGCCACATAGGCCTGCTCGGCCGCAACGGCCTGCAGCTTCATTTCTTCAGCAGCGGCCAGATCATTCGTGATCGTGCCCTGACGTTCGGCCAGAACCGCTCCGATGCGGGGCAAGCCAACGCGCGACAGGAAGAAGTAGATCGCGATCAGGGCAACCAGAAGCCAGAAGATCTGGTTCGGCATCCAGTCGGCGCAGAGCTGTGGCATGCCAATGGCACTGCCGTTCACCCCGAGACAGGAGCTGACAGCAGCCCCGCCCTGCGCAACACCTTCTGCGAGTGTTTCAGTAGCCATCATGTCCTCCATCGGACCCTTTGAAACTCAAGGGGGCAACGCAAACGCGCTGCACCCCTGTTTCGCAAGACGTCAAAAAGGATTAGGCTGCGAACATCAGCAGGAGGGCGACGAGGAAGGCAAAGATGCCCAGAGCTTCGGCGAAGGCCAGACCGATGAAGAGGGTCGCGGTTTGCGAAGCGGCTGCCGAAGGATTGCGCAATGCGCCAGCCAGGTAGTTGGCGGCCACGTTGCCCACGCCGACGGCGGCGATGCCTGCACCGATGGCTGCAATGCCGGCGCCGATGAATTTGCCGAGTGCGGCTGCTGCTGCGAGTTCCATGTGATGCTCCTTACGATGGAATTTGGATTTCTGGACGAGACGACCGGTGTCAGTGCGCCGGATGCAGGGCATCCTTCAGATACACACAGGTCAGGATGGTAAACACGTAAGCTTGGATCACGGCCACCAGCACTTCGAGTGCGTAGATCGCGGTGATCGCAAGAATGGAGGCCGGCGCGATCAGCGCGATGCCGGCGAAGGCTGCGAACACCTTAAGCACGGCGTGACCGGCGGTGATGTTGCCTGCAAGACGGATCGAATGGCTGACCGGGCGCACGAAGTAAGAGATCACTTCGATCACGGCGATGATGGGGCGCAGGAAGACCGGCGCGTCTTTCATCCAGAACAGGCCGAGGAAGTGGACACCGTTCTTGACAAAGCCGATCACGGTGACCGCGATGAAGACACCAAAGCCCAGCACCGCCGTGACGGCAATATGCGAGGTCGGCGAGAAGGACATCGGGATCAGCGCGAGCATGTTCGAGAAGAAGATGAACAGGAACAGCGTCATGATCCAAGGGAAGTACTTCACGCCATCATGGCCGGTGACATCTTCCACCATCTTGTAGATGAAGCCGTAGAACACCTCGGCCACCGATTGCAGGCGCGACGGAATGATCGCCCGGCCGCGGGTGCCCAGAACGAACAAAGCCACCACACAAGCCACTGCGATCAGCATCCACAGCGCCGCGTTGGTTGGCGTATACCACATCACCGGGCCTTCGCCGAACAGCGGCTTCACGATGAACTGGTCCATCGGGTGGAACACCAAGCCCGTGCCTTCTGCTTCCGTTGCCACGTCAGTCATCCCTCTTTTCGGCGGCGTCTTTTGCCAGCCGGCGTTCTTGCACTTCATTGGCCGAGCGCAGCATGGTTTTCACCCCCGCAGCCAGACCGAACCCGATGAACAGCACCAGAAAAATCGGCATGGTTCCCAACAAGGTATCCAGCCCGTATCCGATGCCAAAGCCGATCACCAGACCGGCCACAAGCTCTATCACCATCCTCCAGGCGACCTGCGCCTGCGAATAGTCCTTCTTCATATGCGGGGTCGGCTCCGTCGCCGCCTTTGCCGCTGCGATCCGGGCCTCCAACGCCTTTAACCGGGCGCTTTCGGACGGAGAGTGCGGGTCGGACACGAGCCTTGCCCCCATGAAGATGGTTGTCGCGGTGCTAATGGCACAGCGGCACAGAGTCAAGCAGACTTGGCTTGGCATATTCTGTATGAATATCAACATTTTAAGCAGGTCGCCTTGGCCGCCGACAGGCTGACGGACCGCCAAAGCGACACATTTCGATATTCAACTGATCAGTTTATCTTGCCAGAGCGCCTGCGACTTGCGCGGAACACTCAACCCGCCGGTTGACCTTTTTGTCAAAGAATGACCATGGTTTGCGGCATGACGGATGCGCTTTCCCATGTCTTTGCTGCCCTCGCCGACCCGACCCGTCGGGCGATTTTGGCGATGCTTCTGGAAGACGACATGGCGGTGACGGATGTCGCGGCCCCCTTTGAGATGAGCCTTGCGGCCATCTCGAAGCATCTGACGGTGCTCACCGAAGCTGGGCTGGTCAGCCGGGAGAAACGCGGGCGGGTGATCTGGTGCAAGCTGGAGCCCGATGCGCTGCGCGCGGCGAGTGTCTGGATGCAGGGATTTGGGCAGTTCGAGCCAGTGGATCTGGATGCGTTCGAACGCTTCCTGCTGGGGGAATTGGCCGACACGGGTGACGTTCTGGACGACGCCGAAGCATCATCTGAAGACGCGATGGCGCCGCAGCGGCACGAATAACGCCGCAAGTCCCCTGCCCTGCAACCGCTGCCAACAGGGCGTCGCGCCAGACGGGGCCGGGGCGTCCCCCTCTCAAGGGCCGCTGCGGGGGGCAGGCCTGACAACACTTCGTTGCAACAATGCCTTGCATCGGGCCATAGACTGCCGCGATTTTGCCGCAAGGCAACGCGAGGTTATGTTCATCGGGTTATCCACATGGGAACAGGAGCCGGTTATGAGTTTCGCGCGCACATTGCTTCAGAAGTTCGGGTTGTTCACCCCGAAAGCCGATACGACGGATGCCTTTGCCCATCGGCTTTCACGCATCGGCACGCGAGATTCGCGCCGCGAAGTGCGGGCCACGGTCTTTTTCAGAACTCCGGCGTAACGCCCGGCAAGCGCAGTTCGCGCATCAGGTCCCGCACTTCTTGTCGGGCCGCGATGTTCGAGATGTTGAGCTGGTCCACGCCAGTATCCTTGAGATCGAGCAGCGTGATGCCGCGCGGAAAAAGCTCGCGGAAGATCACGCGCTCGGAAAAGCCGGGCGAGACGCGGAAACCGATGCGTTTCGAGAGTTCCTCCAGCGCGGCGCCGACCTTTTTCTTGTTGTGCATTTGCTGTGCGCCAAGCCGGTTGCGCAGCACGATCCAGTCGATCGGCTTCAATCCGGCCTGCGCGCGCAGCTGGCGCGCATTCCAGACCATTTCCGAATAGATCGACGGGCCTTTCACCTTGCCGGTTTCCGGATCGGTGCGGGCCAAAAGGTCAAAGTCGACAAAACTGTCGTTGAGCGGCGTGATCAGGGTATCGGCGAGAGAATGCGCCACTTGTGACAGCCGCGTGTGGCTGCCGGGGCAATCGATGATGATGAAGTCCGACACCGGGTCCAGCACCGCCACGGCTGCGGAAAGCCGCGCGTCAAACGGGTTCTCGCCCGGGGCCAAGGCAGATTCATCGATTTCGGGCAGATCAAGATAGTCAGGGCTGGGAAGTGTCAGGCCCGCGCGCGCCAGATAGGCGCGGCGATTTTCGACATAGCGGCCAAAGGACTTCTGCCGCAGGTCAAGATCAAGCCCGCCCACCCGAAAACCTTGGCGCACGAGGGCTGTTGCCACATGCATGCAGGTGGTCGACTTGCCCGACCCGCCCTTTTCATTGCCGACGACGATGATATGCGCCATGCCCTGCCCCTTTTCCCCAAGTCAGGCTGCCCTTTTAGGCGGGTTCCCGCGCAAGGGAAAGCGCGAAGGCACGCGGCGGGAGCCTCGGGCGGGGCACTGTGTCCGCGCCGCGTCAACTGGGGGCTTTCGGTGACCACATATGAAAAAGCCCCGCCGAAGCGGGGCCTTGCCATGACGCGGTGTGGGATCAGAACCCCAGACCGGCGTATTTGTTCTTGAACTTCGACACGCGGCCGCCGGTGTCCATCAGCTTGGCGTTGCCGCCGGTCCATGCCGGGTGTGCCAGCGGGTCGATGTCGAGCGCGAGGCTGTCGCCTTCTTTGCCGTAGGTCGAGCGGGTCTGATAGGTCGAACCGTCGGTCATCTTCACGGTGATGAAGTGATAGTCGGGGTGAATGCCTTCTTTCATCGGTCCGATCCTTATTCAGATTTCGGTTTATAGGTCGTATCTTCCGAGATACGTGCCGATTTCCCGCGACGGGTGCGCAGGTAATACAGCTTGGCGCGACGCACCTTGCCGCGACGCACAACCTCGATCGAGTCGATGTTGGTCGAATACAGCGGGAACACACGCTCGACGCCTTCGCCGAACGAGATCTTGCGCACGGTGAAGGAGGCCGCGATGGTGGCGCCGCCTTGGCGGGCGATGCAGACGCCTTCGTAGTTCTGAATGCGCGAACGGGTGCCTTCGGTCACTTTGTAACCGACGCGCACGGTATCCCCGGCCTTGAAGTCCGGAATGGTCTTGCCAAGCGCAGCGATCTGCTCGGCTTCGAGTTGGGCGATCAGGTTCATGCCCTGGTCCTTTCATAGCCTGCGGTGGGTCCGCAGAGGTGATGCCATGCCTCAGAGCTCTTGGTCTTCACCGGGTCCCCATCGCATGCGATGAGCCCGCCAGAGGTCAGGCCAGCTTTTCATATGTGCCGCCCTGTCAGCCTGCGCATCGGGGAAGGGCCCGATGAAACGACAAACAGGAATCGGGTCCGACGGAGCTTTCGATCCCGGACAGGCGCGTATAGGGGCAAGCCGGGCCATCGGTCAAGAGCGAGAGGCTTGCGCTGCCCGGCATTTGCGCGGAAAACACCTGCACCCAAGGAGTTTCCCGATCTTATGGACAAGACCACCGGAGGAAGCGCGCTGAAAGGCGTGCTGTTTGTCATGTTGGCTGTGTTCCTGTTCGCCGTGGCGGATGCGATGAACAAATATCTGGTCGAGCGCTATCCGATCGGTTTCGTGCAGGCGGGACGCTATCTTGTGAATGTGGCGCTGCTGGTTGTGCTCATGGCGCCCCGGCACGGAGCCGCGCTGTGGCGCACCCAGCGGACGGTCTGGGTGGTCGGGCGGGGCATCATTCTGGCTTTGGCGACCCTGACGATGAGCCTTGCCTTGCAGGTGATGCCCGTCGGAGAAACAGTGGCGATCATCTACCTTGCGCCCATTCTGGTCATGCTTTTGTCGGGGCCGTTGTTGCACGAAAAGGTGCATCCCGCCGCATGGTTCGGGGCGCTGCTGGCCTTTGGCGGAGTCATTCTGGTGATGCGGCCCGGCGCCGGGCTGGATGCGTGGGGCGTGGCCTTTGCGCTGATGAATGCCGTGTTGGGCACGGCCTATCACCTGATGACACGGGTTCTGGCGCGCACGGAATCCACCATGTCAATGTTGTTTCATGTGGCTGTCGTGGGTGCGGTGACCTTTAGCCTGCTGGCGCTGCCCGATCTGCCCACCGTTCTGCCACCCGCGCGCGATCTGGCCCTGATCGTGGGGATGGGCGTCATTGCCACCGTGGGACATTTTCTGTTCACGATTGCCTATCGCGAAGGCCCGCCCTCCCTGCTTGCACCGGTGAACTATCTTCACCTCGTCTGGGCCGGTCTGTTGGGCTGGATCGTGTTCAGCCACGTCCCAGATGGCTTGAGCATGCTGGGGATGGCGATGGTGCTGGTGGCAGGAATCGCGGTGGCGGTCAGGGCGGGCCGGGTGGGTTGACCCTTTGGGTCATCCCCGCGACGGCTCCCTGCCCTGCTTGGCCCAGAGATCGGGCCGCCGCTCCGCCGTCAGCGCTTCGGCCTGCGCGCGCCGCCATTTGGCGATCTTGGCATGGTCCCCCGACAGCAGCACGGGAGGGATCTCACGGCCTTCCCATTCCGGCGGGCGGGTGTATTGCGGATGCTCCAGCAAGCCGTTGGAATGGCTTTCCTCTTCCAGACTTTCGGCATTGCCCACCACACCGGGCAACAGCCGCACCGTGGCATCCAGAATGGCCTGCGCCGCGATCTCGCCCCCGGTCAGCACAAAATCCCCGAGAGAGACTTCTTCGACCGCGTGATGATCCAGCACGCGTTGATCGACGCCTTCAAAGCGGCCGCAGAGCAATGTCAGACCTTCGCAGGCGGCAAAGCGCCGGGCCATCGCCTGATCAAAAGGCTTGCCGCGTGGCGAAAGGTAGATCACCGGCCAGCGGGCGCGGTCGGGGTTGGCCCCCACACTGGCCGCGTTGAAGGCGGCGTCCACCACATCGGCCCTGAGCACCATCCCCGCGCCGCCCCCGGCAGGCGTGTCATCGACATTGCGGTGCTTGCCGATGCCAAAGCTGCGCAGGTCATAAGATTCCAGCCGCCACAGCCCCAGATCCATGGCGCGTCCGGTGAGCGATTGTTCCAGCACGCCCGGAAAGGCCTGCGGGAACAGGGTGATCACCCGCGCCAGCCACGCGCCGCGGACGGCACGCGCATCATCGAACAGATCACGCGGGCGCAGCACAGGCTTGGCCGAAAGCCGCCCGTGCGAACGGGAGGGCGCAGAGACAAGGGAGGGATCTTCGGGGTGTTCATCAGACATGCGCCCGGTCTTACTCAAGCTGCCGCGGGCGTGCAAAGGAATTCACCGCCCGCGCCCGATCCTTGGCGTGGGGGCAGGTCAGACCAGCCCTTCGGGCAGGTCGGCGATAACGCGGCCGCTGGCCAGATCCACGGTCGGCACTGCCGCCTTGGTGAAAGGGATCAGCAAGGCCTGCTTGCGGTTCGGGGCATAGATTTCAAGCAGGTCCCCGGCGCCATGATTGTGCACGGCGCGCAGCTTGCCCAAAAGCACCCCGCCGGTGTCATAAACATCCAGACCGATCAGATCGGAGTGGTAGAATTCATCATCCGGCAGCGAGGGCAAACGGGCGCGATCGACATAGAGATCGGTTCCACGCAAGGCATCGGCCTGATCCTTGGTCGCCACACCGGCAATCCGCGCGCCCAAGCCGCCGGCCACCGGGCGGGTCAGCTTGATCTGGAAACTGCGGCTGCCGTCCTCGGTGAACAGCGGGCCATAGTCCGCAATCGCCTCGGGGTCGGCACAATAGGATTTCAGCCGCACCTCGCCCTGCACGCCAAAAGCGCCCGCGATAGAGCCGACACAGATACGTTCGGAAGATGTGGTCATGGCTGATCCCGAAAAGGGGTGCATGGCCCCAAGGCGGGGCCATGCGACAAAGATCACTCTTCTGCCGGAGCTGCGGCGCGCGCGGCTTTCTTGGCGGCACGCTCTGCCATCTGCTTGCCCGGGACAGCCGATTTCGGGTTGTTGCGGGCTTTCTTTTCCAGAACGCCAGCCGACTCCAGGAAACGGGCGACGCGGTCGGTGGGCTGAGCGCCGGTGGCCAGCAGTTCCTTGATGCGGTCAAGGTTCATGACAACGCGCTTTTCGTTGTCCTTGGCCAGCATCGGGTCATACACGCCCAGCTTTTCCAGGAAACGGCCATCGCGCGGGTTGCGCGAGTCGGTCAGAACGATGGAATAGTGCGGGCGCTTTTTCGAGCCGCCGCGGGCCAGACGAATTTTAACAGCCATGGGTAGTCTCCTTCAGGGTCAGTGTAGGGTGCGTGATCTCACGCACCCTTGTTTGGGTTATTTTTGCAGTTTTTCGTGATGCCTGATGACTTCGGAAATGATGAAGGTCAGGAATTTCTTGGCGAATTCAGGGTCGAGGTTGGCGTCTTGCGCCAATTGCTCCAGCCGGGCAATCTGGCGCGCCTCGCGCGAAGGATCGCTGGGCGGCAGCGCGTGTTCGGCCTTGAGCCGCCCCACCGCCTGCGTGTGCTTGAAACGCTCGGCCAGCGTGTAGACCAGTATGGCGTCCAGCCGGTCGATCGACTCGCGATGCTCTTTGAGCACCTCGGCGGCACGGTTTGCCGTGTCTGTCATTGCATCCTCCGGGTGTGACGCCACACCAGATCATCCGGCTCCGGGCGCGCGGCCTGTTCGTCCCGCACTGCCCCCAGACGCTGCGCCACGCGGATCGAGGCGTGATTGTCCGGGTCGGTGTAAGACACCAGACTTGCGACGGGCAGGTTTTCAAAGGCCCAGTCGCGCAAGGCGCCGGCGGCTTCGGTTGCATAGCCTTGGCCCTCGGCCCCGTCATAGAGCATCCAGCCCAGCTCAGGCTCGGGAAACAGCGGGCCGCCGTTCACCCCGACCTGACCAAGGGTCTGCCCATTGCCGCGCAGGTCCACCATCAGCGCGCCATGGCCAAACAGGGGCCAGCCCGCTGTGTCATGGCAAAACATGCCCCAAGCGGCGCGCGCATCATAGGGCCCGCCCATGCCCGCCGCGCGCGGCGATGCCATGGCCGCCGCATAGGCCGCGAAATCCTCGGCCCGCATCGGGCGCAGCGTCAGCCGCTGGGTATGCAGGGTGGGCGGGGTCATTTCTTCTTCATCAGCCCCGACAGGCCCGAGGGCAGGCTCAGCCCGCGTGGCATCCCCGGAAAGCCTGCGCCTTGGCCCAGCGATTCCTTCATGCCCTTGGCGGCCGCCTCGAGTTCGGCGGGCGACATCTTCGACGGGTCAGGCATTCCGCCTTTGCCCATCATCTGCTTGATGGCCTGCTTCATGCCGCCACCCTTGCCCATCTTCTTCATCATCTCGGCCATCTGCTTGTGCTGTTTCAGCAGACGGTTCAACTCCGACACCTCAAGCCCCGCCCCTGCCGCAATCCGCTTCTTGCGGCTGGCCGCCAGCAGATCGGGGTTGGCGCGTTCCTTCTTGGTCATCGAGTTGATCAGCGCCACCTGACGGCGCAGCATCTTGTCGTCAAAGCCCGCCTCTTCGGCCTGCTTCGCCATCTTGCCCATGCCCGGCAGCATGCCCATCAGGCCCTGCATGCCGCCCATCTTCTGCATCTGCTCCAGCTGGCCTTTCAGGTCGTTCATGTTGAACAGACCCTTGGCAAAGCGCTTGGCCATGCGTTCGGCCTGTTCGGCCTCGAAGGTTTCCTGCGCCTTCTCGACCAGCGCGACAATATCGCCCATCCCAAGGATGCGGCCCGCCACACGCTCGGCCTCAAAGGTCTCGAGCGCGTCCATCTTTTCGCCAAGGCCGACAAAGCGGATCGGCTTGCCGGTCACCGCGCGCATCGACAGCGCCGCACCGCCGCGACCGTCGCCGTCCATCCGCGTCAGCACGACACCGGAAATCCCGACCTTGCCGTCAAACTCGGAGGCCACGTTCACCGCATCCTGCCCGGTCAGACCATCGACCACCAAGAGCGTTTCACGCGGCTGCGCGATGTCGCGCACGGCCTGCACTTCATCCATCAACACTTCGTCGATGTGCAGACGGCCCGCGGTATCGAGGAACAGCACGTCATAGCCGCCCATCGCGGCTTGGGTCTTGGCACGCCGGGCGATCTGCACCGCCGACTCGCCCTTGACGATCGGCAGGCTGTCCACCCCGATCTGCCCGGCCAGAATCGCCAGCTGCTCCATTGCGGCGGGGCGGTTGGTGTCGAGCGAGGCCAGAAGCACGCGCTTGTTGTTGCGGTCCTTCAACCGCTTGGCAAGCTTGGCGGTGGTGGTGGTTTTCCCCGAGCCTTGCAGACCCACCATCAGGATGGCCGCCGGCGGATTGTCGATCTTGAGCGTATCGGCCGGTTCATCGCCGGCCAGAACCCGGATCAGCTCGTCATGGACGATCTTGACGACCATCTGCCCCGGCGTGATCGATTTCGTGACCGCCGCACCTGTCGCCTTGTCCTGCACTCGCTTGATGAAGTCGCGTGCGACCGGCAGCGAGACATCGGCCTCGAGCAGCGCCACGCGCACCTCGCGCAGGGCCGCGATGACGTCAGCCTCGGACAGCGCGCCCTGTTTGGTCAGGCGGTCAAAGACGCTGCCAAGGCGATCTGATAGGCTTTCAAACATGCGCGTCTCCCGACAGGCGTTGCGGCAATGACCAAGGGCACCTGCGGGCGCAACGCGCTGGCAGATGGCGATCCCGGCATATGCCAAGGGACCGGAAGCGACAGCCTCCGGGGAATTGCGGGCAGCCCTACGCTTTCAGGACCAGCGAGTCAAGGGATGCCCGACACGACACAGCAAAACGGCCCGCACCAGATGGCACGGGCCGTCGCAAGACTGTGGTTCAGTCAGCCCGAACCACAGGGCACTCATACGCAGACTGACTTACGAACGGTTGTCTTCCAGGGTCTTGGCATAGAGAGCGGTCAGCTCGCTCAGCGTGTACTGCGACGCGTCCACACCCAGCGAGGCGGCCAGTTGTGCCTGACCGGGGGTCACGGTGGTGGTCGGATTGGCCTGTGCGCGGTTCTTGCCCGACAGGATGAAGTCAACCATGAAGTCGTCGTTGTCACGCTTGGCTTCGATCAGGAGCTGCATTTCGTTCGCGGTGAAACGGCCCGGCTCCACACCTGCGGCGGCTGCGAGCTGTGCGTCGTTCGACACCGTTTCTGCGCCCATGTTGCTGCGGGTCACTTCAGCGGTGCCAGCCTGCGACAGGATGAAGTTCGCGGTCACGGTGTCATTGTCGCGCAGTGCTTCTTCCAGCTGGATCAGCTGGGCTTGGGTCAGAGCACCGGGAGCAACGCCCAGCGAAGCGGCGTATTGGTCCACGCCCGGGTTTGCGGCGGCGATGCCAGCGGTCAGGGCAAGAGCGGCAGCAGAGATCATCAGGGTACGCATTACTATCTTCCTTCATTAAAAAGCTGCAGGGTTGCAGCGTATAATTCTCTAACGAGACGGGCCCTTCCGGAGTTTCAGCACTGCCGTGTTCCCGTCTTGTGAGGGGTAGATAGGCCCTCTGATTTTTCTTTACATTACAAAACTTTGCCCTCACTCTGTGCACAGGCGCACAGCAAACTTTCGTGATTTTGCGTGATTAAGAAAGGGTTTTCACCATGGCACAGCCTGCGTGGGATGAGATCAGAACCGCGTTTCAAGTGGCCCGTTTGGGCACGGTTTCAGGGGCGGCCGAGGTCTTGGGCGTGCATCACGCGACCGTTATTCGGCACATTGACGCTTTGGAAAAAACGTTGGGAACAAAACTGTTTCAGCGGCACGCGCGTGGCTACACGCCCACCGAAGCAGGGCGTGATCTGCTGACGGTGGCGCAAACGACGGAAGAACAGTTCGCCCAGCTTTCAAGCCGCATCAAAGGACAAGGCGAAGTGGTGGCGGGCGAATTGACGGTCACCTCGATTTCCGGCGTCGCCGATCTTCTGGTGCCTTTGCTGACCGATTTCCAAGCGCTCTACCCCTTGGTGCAGGTGCGTTTCTTGACCGACATGCGCGTGTTCCGGCTGGATTACGGCGAAGCGCATGTCGCCATCCGCGCCGGGGCCGCCCCCGAAGAGCCTGACAACGTGGCGCAACCCCTGCCCCCGATCCGCACCGGACTTTACGCCTCGCGCCGCTACATCGCCCAATACGGGAAACCGGCCGATGAAAGCGATTTCGCGCAGCATCGCTTTGTCTGCATCGACAATGAAAACACGCGCGCGCCCTTTTACCGCTGGCTGCGCAACACGGTGCCGGCCTCGGCCCTCAGCTTTCGCGGCACCGAGGCTGCGGCGCTGGAAGAGGCCTTGCTGCAAGGAGCGGGCATTGGCTTTCTGGCCGCCTACAAGGCCTCGGCCAATCCGGATCTGGTGGAGATCCTGCCACCCCGCCCGGAATGGGATGCCCCTTTGTGGATTGTGACCCATGTGGACCTGCACCGGACCCGCAAGGTTCAGGCCTTTTTGACCCATCTGAAAGAGGCGGCGAAGGTCTGGCCGGTCTGACCGATGCCAAGGTCCGAGGCCGCGCGCGGCCATCTTGCCATGCTGGCATTCTCGGCCTTGGTGGCGGGATCGTTCAGCTTGGGCGCTTTGGCGGCGCCGCTGATTGATCCGGGGGCGCTCACGGCCCTGCGCTTCCTTCTCGCCGCCGCTCTGGTCGGGGCGGTGGCGTGGGCGCAAGGAGCCCTGTCGCGCCACGCGCTGCGCGCGCCGTGGCGCTATGCGCTTTTGGGCGGGCTGCTGGCGATTTACTTCGTGCTCATGTTTCACGGATTGAAGACGGCGCCCCCTGTGTCGGCTGCCGCTGTCTTTACCCTGACCCCGCTGATGGCGGCTGGGTTTGGCTGGCTTTTGCTGCGCCAGCAACTGACAGCGCGCATGGCTTTGGCGCTTGTCTTGGGTGCGGCAGGCGCGCTGTGGGTGATCTTTCGCGCCGACCTTGCGGCGGTGCGGCACCTTGATCTGGGGTTTGGCGAGGCGATTTACCTGCTCGGCTGCGTGGCCCATGCGCTCTATGCGCCCTTGGTACGCAAACTGAACCGAGGCGAGCCCGCCTTGGCCTTTACCTTTTTCACCATGATTGCCGGCTGCCTGCTGTTGACGGTCTGGGCCGAGACGCCCTTGCGGGAAACCCCTTGGCGCGCTTTGCCAGCCGTGGTTTGGGTTGCGCTGCTTTATCTTGCGGTTGCGGCCAGCGCCGCCAGTTTCGTTTTGCTGCAATATGCCAGCCTGCGCCTGCCTGCCGCCAAGGTGATGGCCTACACCTATCTCACCCCCGCGTGGGTGATCCTGTGGGAATTGGCCTTGGGCCATGGCGCCCCACCGCCTGCGATCCTGATGGGTCTGGGGCTCATCTGCGCGGCGCTTTGGCTGCTGTTGGAAGACGCTCCGGCCCGTTAACACCTTGGAAACATCGCGGGCCGTAAAGTCCATGTTCAGCCACATTTGCGCCCGAATTTCGGGTGATCTTCTTCGGGCAACGGCAGGAGAGCGTAATGGCAGCGGTGTTTGTTCTGGCAGGTGGTGTGGTTGGTTTTTTCAGCGCAATCGCTTCCCTGATTCTTCTGGACGCCAGTTTCCTGATGGCGCTGGCCATCTGGTCCGGCGCGGGCGTGGGCTTTCTTGGGCTTGGACTGGCCCTTACCCTGCTTGGCAAGCCCTCTGATCAGGCCACATCGCCCTTGGGCGCCGATCCGCACTCGGCCTGATCCGCAATCCTTGGCAAATAATCTTGCCTTGCGTCGTAACTGACCCCATAATTGCGCTGCGACGTTATCTATTTCGACCACTGTCTTCGCCTCACGGCCACAGCAATCGACGATCAGCTGACTGCGCCGGGCCGCCGCAATCCCGCGGGCGGCGATACTACAGGAGACTTCACGATGGCCAAGGGCACCGTGAAATGGTTCAACGAAACTAAAGGCTACGGCTTCATCGCACCAGAAGGCGGCAAGAAGGACGTTTTCGTCCACATCACCGCTTTGGAGCGTGCCGGGCTGCGCGGACTGAAAGACGGCCAAGCGGTCACCTTCGACATTGAAGCCGGGCGTGACGGCCGCGAATCCGCGACCAACCTCTCTCTGTCGTAATCCGCCGCACGGGTTGAGCTGCCGAAAGGCGGGACACAGGTTTCAAAAGGGCGCGCCAATCTGGCTGCGCCCTTTTTTATTGGCTGTTGTGTCCTTGGTGCGCGCGCGATTTGCGCAGGACAAGGCTGACAGCGGTAATCTTTCTTGTGACACGCGCCCGCCCGCGCCACACTGGCGCAATGACCGATCCGCCGCCCCCCACGTTGACCGCTTTCGATTACGAAAGCCTGATCGATGCCCCGACTTGGGCGTTCATCCGTGCCACCGAAGCCGCCTATGCAGCGGAAGGCGCGGGATCTGAGATTTCCGATCAGCGCCGCGCCTATGATGCCATGTGCCGGGCGTTTTACGCAGGACGCCCCCCAGACATTCGCGTGGAGGAGACGCAAGTGGCGGGGATTGCCTGCCGTCGCTATCTTGGGCGCGGGCCGGTCGTGATCTATCTGCATGGCGGAGGTTTTGTTGTCGGCGGGCTGCACAGCCATGACGATATCTGCGCTGAGATTAGCGCGACAACCGGCTTGACGGTGCTGTCGGTTGATTACCGGCTTTGTCCGGAACACCCGCATCCTGCGGCCTATGAGGATTGCCTCGCCGTGGTCCGGGCCACACCCGGAGATCTTTTGCTGGCGGGCGACTCGGCCGGGGGCGCGCTGGCCGCTGCGGTCGCCGCGACGCTCCGCAGTTCGCGCGTCTTGGGACAGGTGCTGATCTATCCCGGCCTTGGGGGCGCGGGCGACAGCCACCGACGCCACGCACGGGCGCCGCTGCTGACCGCCGAAGACGTTGCCCTCTATGCCCGCCTTCGCGGCGCCGCGGGGGACGATGCCACCGCGTTTCCGCTGCGGGGTTCTGATTTCAGCGGTCTGCCGCCAACGCTCGCGCTTGCGGCGACCTGCGACCCTTTGGCCGATGATGCGGTCGACTATGCTGCCCGGATCACTGCCGCCGGGGGCCGCGCCGTCGCGTTCACCGAGACGGGGCTTGTCCACGGGCATCTGCGCGCGCGTCATCGCGTGCCCCGCGCCCGTGAAAGTTTTGCGCGCGTCACATCCACCCTCGCCGCTTTTGCCGCAGGACGTTGGCCGTTTGGAGACCGCTCATGAACAGCTTGCCCCATCAGATGCACTGGACCGAACGCTGTGACATGGCAGCCGCGTTTCGCTGGACCGCGCGGCTGAACATGCATGAGGCGGTCGCCAACCATTTCAGCCTTTCGGTCAGCGAGGATGGCAGCCGGTTCCTGATCAACCCGGCGGGGCGTCATTTCAGCCGCATCACCGCCAGCAGCCTAATCGAAAACGACGCCCATGACCCGACCACGCTGCAGCGCCCCGACGCGCCCGACCCCACCGCTTGGGGCCTGCACGGAAGCCTTCACCGGGCGTGCCCACATGCCGTCTGTGCGATGCATGTGCATTCGATCCATGCCACTGTGCTGGCCAGCTTGGCCGACAGCCGCCTGCCGGCGATCGACCAGACCACGGCGATGTTTCACAACCGCAGCGTGGTGGACGAGCACTATGGGGGAATGGCCTTTGAAGACGAGGCCGCCCGCTGTGTCAGCCTGCTGTCAGACCCGAAGATCACCACGCTGATCATGGGCAACCACGGTGTGCTGGTGATTGGCCGCACGGTCGCCGAAACCTTCAACCGGCTTTATTACTTCGAGCGCGCCGCAGAAACCTATATCCGCGCGCTGCAGACCGGGCGCCCCCTGCGCCTTCTGCCTGAAGCGATTGCCGAGAAAACGGCCCGTGAATGGGACAGTTATCCCGGATTTGCCGATGACCATCTGCGCGAGATCCGGGCGATCCTTGAGGTCGAGGCGCCGGATTACGCGCAGTGACGCTGGCTCTGAAATGGTCCGCGCGCGGCCAATGCCGGATGCGCTCCGCGCGGGAGTATTTCAGAAAGGTGCAAGACCTGCGGGCAGACCTAATGCCCGGCGGCGGCCATCTTGCGGCTGTCCAGCACGCCTTCGAGCCAGCCGAGCTTCATGTCCGGCACCGAAGACAGAAGAAGTTCGGTATAGGCGTCATAAGGGGGGGCCAGAACATCGGTCTTGCTGCCATAACGGCGGACTTCGCCGCGATACATCACCGCAATCCGGTCGGCGATGGCGCGCACGGTGGCCAGATCATGGGTGATGAAGAGATAAGCCACCCCCTCCGCCGCTTGTAAGTCAAGCAGAAGCTTGAGAATGCCGTCGGCCACCAACGGGTCCAGCGCCGAGGTTACCTCATCACAGATGATGAGCCGGGGCTTGGCGGCAAGCGCACGGGCGATGCAGACCCGTTGTTTCTGCCCCCCGGAAAGCTCGGCCGGGTAGCGATCAATGAAGCCCTTGCCCATTTCGATCTGATCGAGCAACTCCTGCACGCGGGCCCGTTTGGCCTCTCCCTTCAGGCCAAAATAGAATTCCAAGGGGCGCCCGATAATGGTGCCAACGGTTTGACGCGGGTTCATGGCGGTGTCGGCCATCTGATAGATCATCTGCACCTCACGCAGATCATCCCGGCTGCGCGCGGCAAGATCGGGCGCGAGGTTGCGCCCGGCAAAGCGGATCTGACCCTGCCCCGGCGGCAGAAGCCCGGTGATCACGCGGGCCAGCGTCGATTTTCCCGATCCACTCTCCCCGACCACCGCCAAGGTCTGGCCGGCCGGCAGATCCAGCGTGATGTTCTTGAGCACATCGAAAGACGTGCCCTGATAGCGCGCGGTGACGTTTTGAATCTGCAAGACCGCAGGCGCATCCGATTTCTCAACATGGTCGAGCGAGCGCACCGAGACCAGTGCCTGCGTATAAGGCTCGGCCGGGGCGGTGATGATCTGCGCCGTGGACCCGTATTCCACGCGCTTGCCATGACGCAACACCAGAATATCATCTGCCACTTGCGCGACAACCGCGAGATCATGTGTGATGTAAAGAGCCGCCACCCCCGTATCGCGGATGGCCTCTTTGATTGCGGCCAGCACCTCGATCTGCGTGGTCACATCCAGCGCCGTGGTCGGCTCGTCAAAGATCACCAGATCCGGCTTCGGGCACAGCGCCATCGCCGTCATCGCGCGCTGCAATTGCCCGCCCGAGACCTGATGCGGGTACCGCTTGCCGAACCGCTCGGGGTTCGGCAGGCCCAGCTTGCGAAAGAGCAGGATCGCGCGCGCCTCGGCCTCGGCCCGGGTCATCACCTTGTGCAGGAGGCTGGTCTCGATCACCTGATCCATCAGCGGAATCGCCGGGTTGAAGGCCGCCGCTGCCGATTGCGCCACATAAGTCACCTCGCGCCCGCGCAAGGCCCGCAGCGCTTTGGCGTCGGCCAGCCGGATATCACGCCCGTTGAGCGCAATCGTGCCCCCCGTCAGACGCACGCCGCCCCGGCCATAGGCCATGGACGACAGGCCGATGGTCGATTTGCCTGCCCCCGATTCCCCGATCAGGCCAAGCACCCGCCCCTTGTCGACCGACACCGAGACATCATCGACCAACACCACATCCCGCGGTGGTTCTCCCGGCGGATAAGAGGTCGCCTCGATGCGCAGGTTGCGAATGTCCAACAGGGTGTCAGCCATGCGGTGTCTCCTGACTTGCAGCTTTTCCAAATACTCCGCGGGGGGTCTGGGGGGCGCGAAGCCCCCCGGGGGCAGCCGCTGCGCAAGGCGTCAGGATCATCCGCGCCCCCCTTTCAGGCTGGTCGTGCGCGACAGCACCCAATCGGCCACCAGATTGACCGAGATCGCCAGCGCTGCGATGGCAAAGGCCGGGATCAGCGCCGCCGGGATGCCATAGACCAGACCCGAAGCGTTCTCCTTCACAATGCCGCCCCAATCGGCCAGCGGCGGTTGCACGCCCAGGCCCAGGAAAGACAGGGTCGAGATGAACAGGACCGCAAAAATAAAGCGCAACCCCAGTTCGGCCACCAAGGGCGACAAAGCATTCGGCAGGATCTCGCGGAAGATGATCCACCCCCAGCCCTCCCCGCGCAGGCGTGCCGCTTCGACATAGTCCATCACCGTGATGTCCACCGCCACCGCGCGCGCCAAGCGGAACACCCGCGTTGCATCCAGCAGACCCATCACAAGGATCAGCACCGTCAGCGTGACGGGCAAGACCGACAGGATCACCAAAGCAAGGATCAGCGCCGGGATGGCCATGACCAGATCGACAAGGCGGCTGAGCCCCTGATCCACCCACCCGCCAGCGACCGCAGCCGAAAACCCAAGCACAGAACCAAGCGTAAAACTCAGGATCGTCGCGGCAGAGGCCACGAAAATCGTGGTTTGCCCGCCATAGATCATCCGGGTCAGCAGGTCGCGACCGATGGCATCGGTGCCCAGCAAATGCGCGCCAGAGGCCGGGTCCCAGACCCCGCCGACGATCTCGGCCATGCCATAGGGCGCGATCAACGGCGCCAGAATCGCGGCGAGGAAGAAAGCCCCGGTGAAGACCATCCCCACCAGAGCGGACAAAGGTATCCTCATTTCGGGTGCCTCAGTCTTGGGTTGGCAAGGATCGAGATCACATCCGCAAGGATATTCAGCCCGATATAGACAGCGGCAAAGATCAGCCCCACCGCCTGCACCACCGGCAGGTCGCGCTTGGCCACATGGTCCACCAGATACTGGCCCATGCCGGGGTAGACAAAGACCACCTCAACCACCACGACCCCCACCACCAGATAGGCAAGGTTGAGCATCACGACATTCACCACCGGTGCGATGGCATTGGGAAAGGCGTGGCGCCAGATCACCTTCATCGGCGACAGGCCCTTCAGCTCGGCTGTTTCGATATAGGCCGATTGCATCACGTTGAGGATCGCGGCCCGTGTCATGCGCATCATATGGGCCAGCACCACCAGCACCAGCACGATCACCGGCAGGATCACCGCGTTCAGCCGCTCCATCAATCCCATACCGGGAAAGACCATGGCGACCGACGGGAAGAGCTGCCATTTGACGGCCAGAAAATACAGAACCAGATAGCCCACCACAAACTCGGGCAGGCTGATGGTCGACAGCGTCACGCCAGAGATCAGCTTATCCGGCCAGCGCCCGTTGTAACGCGCGGCGACCAGCCCCAGCAGGATGGCCAGCGGCACCGAGATCACCGCTGCCCAGAACGCCAGAAACAGCGTATTGCCCAAACGCTGCCCGATGGCCGTGGCGATGTCGGTGCCGTTGGAAATCGAGGTTCCCAGATCGCCGGTCAGGACACCGCCAAGCCAATTGAAATAGCGCGTGAGCGGGGGTTGATCCAACCCCATTTCGGCGCGCAGATTGGCAAGCGCTTGCGGCGTGGCCGACTGGCCCAGAATGGCCTGCGCCGTATCGCCCGGCAGCGCCGCGACGCCCAGAAAGATCACGGCTGACACCGCCAGCAACAAAAGGAAGCCCAGCGCAACGCGCTGGACAACCAAGGTCAAGACCGGATGCACGCGCCCCGGCCCTTATGCCAGCCAGCACTTGACATGGGCACGGCCGTTCATCAGCTCGCCATTGGGGTCGGGCTCCCAGCCCTGCACCTCGTCGCGCACCGCCTCAACGAAATCGTTGAACATCGGCAGGATCAGGCCGCCTTCGTCGCGCACCATTTTGGCCATTTCCGAATAGGTGGCCTTGCGGGTGTCGCTGTTCAGCTCGGCCCGAGCGGCAAGCAGCAATTCGTCAAACTTGGCGTTCTTGAACCGGGTGTCGTTCCAGTCGGCGGTGGAGAGGTAGGCTGTGGCATACATCTGGTCCTGCACCGGTCGCCCGCCCCAGTAGCTCGCGCAGAAGGGGGCCACGTTCCAGACGTTCGACCAATAGCCATCATCAGGCTCGCGCTTGATTTCCAGCGGGATGCCGGCGGCATTGGCCGATTGCTGGAAAAGCTGGGCGGCTTCGACCGCACCCGGGAAAGCGCCTTGCGCCACCTGAAGGATGATCGGGCTGCCGTCATGGCCGGATTTGGCATAGTGGTCGGCGGCGGCGGCAGGATCGTATTCACGCTGCGGGATGCTGTCATCAAACAGCGGATAGGCGGCGTTGATCGGAAAGTCATTGCCGATGCTGCCCAGCCCGCCCAAGATCTTGTCGACCATTTCCTGACGGTTGATCGCCAATTTCAGGGCCGTGCGCAGATCATTGTTGTCGAACGGCGCCGTGTCGCAATGCATGATAAACACGTAATGCCCGCGTCCCGGCACCGATTTCACCTGCACGCCCGGCGCGCGCTTGAGCAGTTCGGCGATCTTGGGATCGACGCGGTTGATCATATGAACCTGCCCCGATTGCACCGCCGAGGTGCGGGCAGTGCCATCGTTGATGACCAGAATTTCGGTCTGATCGGCGTGGCCGATGGTGTCGTCGAAATAGTTGGCGAATTTCTCGAACCCGTGGCGCACACCCGGTTCATGCACCACGACCTTGTAAGGCCCGGCGCCCACCCCTTCGGTCGGGTTGTCAACGCCGCCGTTGGGTTGGATCACAAGGTGATAATCGGCCAGAAGGAAAGGCAGGTCGGCGTTGCCGCTGGCAAGTTTCAGCGTGACCATATCGCCTTCGGCCGACATCTCGCTGATGCCCTGCACGATGCCCAGCGCGCCGGATTGCGATTTCTCATCGGTGTGACGGCGCAAGGTCGCGACCACGTCTTCGGCGGTGACGGTTTTGCCATTATGGAACTCGACGCCTTGGCGGATCTTGAACTTCCATTCGGTCGCATCGGCATTGGCGCTGACCTCTTCGGCGATCCGCATGACCACTTCACCGCCCGCGCTGACATCCACCAGCATCTCGCCCCAAGTGTAATTCACGGCAAAGGGCACTTCAGAGGCCGCAAGGGCGGGATCAAGGCTGTTGGTGGACTCGCCCCCTTGCATCCCCATGCGGATCAGACCGCCTTTCTTGGGCTGAGCATGCGCAGCCTTGGTGAACAACGCCGAGGCCAAGCCTGCGGAAAGACCCAAGGCGGTGGTGCGCCCCACGAACTCACGGCGCGACATCCGGCCTGCTTGGGCGGCAGCAATCATACGGTCAAGCGGATCTGTCATTCTGGTCGTCTCCCTGAATGGCGGCGGTTTTCCCACCCCGGTTTTGTTGATTGGTGAGTCAATAGAAACGGGTGTTTTGCCATCGGGCAACGATTCGTGGCCCTTCACACGATTTTTTCAGACAAAGCGGCGCGGCACCTTTTCCTTGAAATCACGGGAAAAGATCAGCTCATCGCCTTCCCAAGCGGCCAAAGTGGCATGCATGTGCAGATGCGACGCATCGCCAAACATTTGCGCCGTCACCTGCGTGCGCACCCGCCACGCCTCGCGCGACAGGCGCTGCTCCCAGACATGGGTGGCGCGGGCGCTCAGCGGGTCGTCGGGGTGGATTTCCCAGCGTTCGGTCAGCGTCTCACCCGTGCACAGCCCGTGGCTCAGGTTTTCGACATCCCCCCCATCCTCCAGCACGCAAAGCGCGCGGGCGCCGGTGATCAGATCGGTCTCGACACAGCGGCGCGATTGCCCCTTGCGCAACACCCGGTGCGCCCAAGGCGTTGCGGCCTCGGGCGCGGGCGGGGACCAGCTGTCGCCCCCCTGATGCAGGGGCAGGGTCAGGCGGCCTTGGGTCAATGTCAGTTGGGCTTTGGCGGGCGAGGGCCAGAGGAAAGGCCAGTAGCTGTTCGACAGCGCCAGCCGCAGGCGATGGCCGGGGGAAAGGCGGTAGGCCATCTGGTCAAGATCGAAGGAAATCTCTTCCGCTTTGCCCGGCGTCATCGGCTCTGGCGCGGCCCGATCGTGACGGTGGCAAAGGTTCAGCATCCCATGCGCGATGCGCACCGAAGTGCCATCCGGGGCCACGTCACACAGCCGCGCCACCACAAGGCCAAGCGGCTGGTCCGAGGCCAGCCGCAACCGTAGGCGGGCGGCGCCCAGAAGCGACAGGGGCGCGTCCAGCACCGGCCCGTCAAAGCAGAGGCTGAGCGCGTCATCCGGGGCCTGATCGCCGGGCATTTCCGCGTTCAGACCCATGGGAAAGAACTCGCCCGCCCAGAGGCCAAGGTGTTGCGCTGTCGACACAATCCGCTCAAAACCTGAGGTTTCGACTTGCCCCAATATCCCGCCGCCGTCTGCGGTGACACCCAGATGCAGATCCTGCGCCGTGACCTGCGGGCTGGGCCAGTCCGCCTCGGCCACCCAATGCCCGGCGCGGTGGCGGGCCGAGGCATCGGGTGGGGCAGAGTGCAGCATGTAGGCGCGCATGGCCGGATCGGCCTCGGCCCCGTTGGGCAGGCCCTTGAGCCAGCGGTCCCACCAGCGCAGCGCCTCTTGCAGAAAGCCGATGGCCGGGCCCGGCACCGCCGTGTGCGGATATTGATGCACCCAAGGGCCGATGATGCCTTTGGCGCCCACATGGCGCACCAGCGCATCGACCGTGTTCATATAATTGTCGGCCCAGCCCCCGATCGACAGCACCGGCACCTGCACGCGTGCGAAATCCTCGCAGATGGAACCATGCTGCCAATAGGCGTCGCGCGCCTGATGTGCGGCCCAGCGCGGCGCAAGCCACGGATTAGCCTCCAGCCGCCGGAGCCAATCCGCGCGCCAATCGGGGCGCAGCGCGGGATCGGCGGGGCGGCTGGAGAAGGACAGCATCACCGCGCCCCAGCCGAAATTCTCGCCCAGAAGGCAGCCCCCCTTGAAATGGATATCATCGGCGAAACGGTCCGTGGTCGAGCAAACCGAGATCACCGCCTTGAGCGCAGGGGGCTGCAGAAAGGCGGTTTGCAGACAATTGAAGCCTCCCCAGCTTTTGCCCATCATGCCCACTGCGCCCGTGCACCACGGCTGTGCGGCCAGCCATGCGATCACATCGCAGGCATCCTGCAATTCCTGCGCCGTGTATTCATCTGTCATCAGCCCGTCACTGTCACCATTGCCGCGCATATCGACCCGCACGCAGGCATAGCCGTGGCCGGCAACATAAGGGTGCATCAGCTCATCGCGGGGCAGCGTGCCATCCCGCTTGCGGTAAGGAATGTATTCCAGCACGGCTGGCACCGGATGCTCTGCCGCATCTTGAGGCAGCCAGACCCGTGCCGAAAGGCGGGTGCCATCGGGCATCACGATGCCCATGTCCTCGACCTCGCGGATCGAACGCGGAAAGTCCGTTACTGTTTTCAAGGCATCCCCCATGGTGGCGCATTTGGCTTGCGCGGGTCGCCTGTGATCAAGACAAGGAAAGGCACGCTTTGCAAGCTTGGGCCGACGTGCCAGCCAGAAGGATACCGCCGATGTCCAGCCCCCAGACGCCACAAACCGACCGCCCGAATATTCTGGTGGTCATGGTCGATCAGCTCACGGGGACCCTGTTTCCGGACGGCCCTGCCCCGTTTTTGCACGCGCCCAATCTGCGACGGCTGGCCGACCATGCCTTGCGTTTTCAGAATTGCTACACTGCCTCACCGCTGTGCGCCCCGGCGCGCGCGTCCTTTATGTCGGGGCAACTGCCCAGCCGGACGCGGGTTTATGACAATGCTGCCGAATTCGCCTCGGATATCCCCACCTATGCCCATCATCTGCGGCGGGCAGGCTATTACACCGCACTTTCGGGCAAGATGCATTTCGTCGGGCCCGATCAGCTGCACGGCTTTGAAGACCGGCTGACCACGGATATCTACCCCGCCGATTTCGGCTGGACCCCCGATTACCGCAAACCCGGCGAGCGGATCGACTGGTGGTATCACAACCTTGGCTCGGTCACTGGCGCCGGTGTGGCCGAGATCACCAATCAGCTGGAATATGATGACGATGTGGCGTTTCAGGCCGTGCAGAAGCTTTACGATCTGTCGCGGGGAGGCGATGCCCGGCCTTGGTGCCTGACTGTCAGCTTCACGCATCCGCATGATCCTTTTGTCGCGCGGCGCAAGTATTGGGATCTTTACACGGGCGTGCCCGAACTGGAGCCGCCAGAGGCGATCCCTTATGCCGATCAGGACCCGCATTCCCAGCGTTTGATGGAGGCCTGCGACTGGCGGGCCTTCGACATCACAGCCGATCAGATCCGCCGGGCGCGCCAAGGCTATTTTGCCAACATCTCTTACGTCGACGCCAAGATCGGCGAAATTTTCGCCGTGCTCGAGGCCACCCGACAGGAAGCCATCGTGGTGTTCCTGTCAGATCACGGCGAGATGCTGGGGGAGCGTGGCCTGTGGTTCAAGATGAACTTCTTTGAAGGCGCGGCGCGGGTGCCTTTGATGATTTCAGCCCCGGATCTTACGCCCGGGCTGATCACCGATCCGGTGTCCACCATCGACCTTGCGCCGACGCTGGCAGCGCTGGCCGGAGTCGATATGGCCGAGGTCAGCCCTTGGACTGATGGGGTCAATCTTTTGCCGATGGCCACAGGCGGCACCCGCCCCGTGGTGGCCATGGAATACGCCGCCGAAGGCACCCTTACCCCGATGGTCGCGTTGCGAGAGGGCGCGTGGAAATACATTCGCTGCCCTGCCGACCCCGAGCAACTGTTTGATCTCGCCTCTGACCCGGAAGAGCGCGAAAACCTTGCCAGCGATCCGCGCGCGGCCGAGATTCTGGCGCATTTCCGCAAGATCGCCGATCACCGCTGGGATTTGCCCCGCTTTGACGCCGCGGTGCGCGAAAGCCAGGCCCGCCGCTGGGTCGTGTATGAAGCGCTGCGCAACGGGGCCTATTTCCCATGGGACCACCAGCCGCTGCGCGCTGCGTCAGAACGCTATATGCGCAACCATATGGATCTGAACGTGCTGGAAGAAAACAAGCGATTTCCCCGCGGAGAATAGCGGGGCAGCGGCGGGCCAAGGCAGGATCATGCCTCGACGAAACGATAGCCATGGACCGCCGCGGCGGGATTGGCTGTGATGAGGTGCTTTGCAGACATAAGCCGGGTGCAGAACTTCAGCCTGGACGCTGTCGATACAAAAGGTCTCTCATTCACCACGCCGGTGGGCCGCTCCCTGATCTTCCTGATGACCTCGACCGCCGGGGGGATTACCTTTTCTGTCGGTGCCGTGGCTGAGTCATGGTCAGAGCCTTGATCGGTCCTGCCAAACGCGGGCTGTTCCGCTGAAAAGCCTGCGAAGACCCACAAGAATTGGCCAGTCAGGTATGCGGCGCTGTCTTACGCCTGCGCCAGTTGATTCGCGACTGCCAGCGCGCCTGATCCCGAAACACGCCGCCACTTTAGGCCTAAGTAGCAAACTTAAAGGGCGACGTGATCGCTTTCCGAGTAGGTCCAATCGTCCTGCCGGGCATCTGCCTTATGTGTCGTGCCGATGCGCCGGTAATTCGCGCGTGAACTGAGCAGATGCGCCCGCATCGCAGCCTCGACCCACTCTTTATCCTGTGCGTCAAACGCTGAAACCACATCTTCGTGCTGCCGGTTGCTGCGGATCAACTCGGCTTGCGTCCAGTTGTTGAAGGTGGGGCTGACCACGGGTTTGCGCGCCACCATATTCACCAGATCGCTGAAGATCGCATTGCCCCCCTGACGCCAGATGACCCGATGAAACTGCGCGTTCAAATCGCGATAGGCGCGCCGATCAGGGTCTGTCTGCAGGATGGCATAATCCATCCTTGCATGGAGATCGCGCAAGGCATCGATGAAGCCCACATCGGCGAAGGGCACGGCCATGCCAGCGGCAATCGGCTCCAAGGCTGCCCGCGCAGTGAAAATATGGATCACCTCATTGGGGTCGAGATCTACGACGATAGCGCGCCGGTAAGCTTCTCGGCGGATCACGCCTTCGGCCTGCAAGCGGCGCATGGCCTCGCGGACAGGGGTGCGGCTTACGCCAAGACGTGTTGCCAGTTCGCTTTCCGGAATACTGTCGCCGCCAATATAGGCCCCTTCCGCGATAAGCGCCCGAATTCTGGCATAGATGTCTTCTGCCATTTCAGCTCCCCGTTTCCTTTGCGACTATCCGAAATCCCGTGCCGCAAGCCAATCGGAAACCAAAGTAGCTGCGGCGGTGAGTTCCCGGGGCTGACCAACGAAATAGTGGTTCGCTTTTGGCACCACCTGCATTGCCTTGTCCTGTGAGGCGACGGCAGCAAAAATGCGCCCTGTATGTGGCTGCGGAACGGCATCATCGGCGCCACATTCCAGTGCCAAAAACGGCACGCTGATGGCTTTCCCGGCAACAAGAGAGTCAGCCCGGCTATGCGCGGGCGACCATTGTGACAACCAACTGCGCAAAGTGGAGACGCGCCCCAGACCAACCGGGCCGCTGTTAACGACCTCTGGTTTGCCCAGGTAGCTCCACCCCGGCTTGCGGCCGTTCGGGTCGATGCGAGGGTCCAGAAATCGTGGATCGGCCATCGTTCTGTGCGTGACAAAGACCCGCTCGGCTTCCAGCCCGCCCGACTTGCGCAGCCGCTCCAGCACCTCCAGCACACGCGTGGTAATCCGCTTCATCCGCGCGGCCTGAGCCGCACGATAGGCGGCAAGGAAATCGGCCGAAAAGGCCTGATCCAAGGGCTGCGCATAGAGGTCAAGCAGAGGATCCCGATCATCCGGATCGCTTTCATCGCGGACCGACGGGTCAACCCATTCGGTCAGAAGCAAGGCGCGTGAACTGTGCGCTGCAATGCTTAGAACCGCGTCTGCCGGGCGAAGGTGCGCCCCTGCAATGTCCACCGGATCTCCTGCCGCTGTCTGGGTGATCGTTGGACGTTCTGCCTGTGATTGATAAAGCATGGCCAAAGAGCCCCCCCCGCTCCACCCGCACAGAACCACCTTGTCGTACCCCCAGTCTTCGCGTGCAGCCCGGATCCATGCGCCCAGATCCAGAACAACATTCTCCATGATCAGAGTGGTGTCATTGCGCTGATAGCGGCTTCCCGCGCATAAGACGTGATAGCCGGCCCTCGCCATGGCTTGCGGCAAGGGCAGGAGATGCAAGGTCGAGGATGGATGCATGAAGACAAGCAGGCTGCGCGACGTGCCTGTGGCGGGCCGGATGAGCACGCCTTCAATATGGGTCAGCCCTTGCGAGCCGCTGAAGCCATAAGTTTCGGTAAAGGCCCGATTTGCGGCAAAGGCAATATGTTTCCAGTCAAAAATCAACTCTGCCATCTTGCATCCTCAGCCGCTGCGACCAAGGCCCCTGTCTCCGCGACCTCTGTGATCTTGCCGGCGCGGGGCGCGGGCAAATCAGGATGTGCCCGCGCGGCGCGGTCATCATAGATGTGGCAACGCACGCGATGCGCCTCGGCTTGGTCCGACAGCGCGGGCTCCACCGCCTCACACAATGCGGTGGCATAGGGGCAGCGCGATGAGAAGCGACAGCCCGGTGGCACCGCCAAGGGGGATGGCACGTCGCCACGCAACTCGATCCGTTCCGGTGTCTCGCCCGGGGTCATGCGCGGGATCGCATCCATCAGGCGCTGGGTGTAGGGATGCAGCGGGCGCATCAGAACGTCTTCCGACCGTCCCTCTTCGACGATGCGGCCAAGATACATCACTGCCACATGATTACAGATATAGCCCACCGTTGCGATGTCGTGGGAGATGTAAAGTACTGCCAGACCAAGCTCGCGCGACAATTCATCCAGCAATTCCAGCACACTGGCCTGAATGGACACGTCCAGCATCGACACTGGTTCATCCGCAACGATAAACTTGGGTTCTAGCACCAAAGCGCGCGCAATGGCCACCCTTTGCCGCTGGCCGCCCGACAGATCAGACGGGTATCGGTCGATATTGCCTTCCGCCGGGATGCGGACCAGTTCCAATGCCCGGATCACCTTTTCGCGCCGCTCGGCCGCGGTGCCAATGCCATGGATGATCAAGGGCTCTTCAATTACCTGCCCGATGGTTAGGCGCGGGTTCAGCGATGAGTAGGGGTCCTGAAAAATGATCTGCGCCGAATGGCGATACGCTTTAAGGCGCCGCCCTTCAACCTTGGTAATATCTTCCCCGCGATACAGAATCTGTCCGTCGGTGGGCTGATACATCCGCACCAGCGTCATGCCCAAAGTCGATTTCCCGCACCCAGATTCGCCAACCAGCCCCACAATCTCGCGCTCGCGGATGCGCAGGTCGACGCCATCCAAGGCACGCGCGCTTGGTGGCTTGACGCCGACCAAGGCGCTGAGGATGCCGCTTCGGCCCTGAAAATGGGTCTTCAGATCCTGTGCTTCGATCACGAGCGGTGCAGAGGGATCAATGGCGTGACGCGTGCTCATACCGCACCTCTCATGGTTCGCCAGGTTTCGGGACGTGCCGCCGCGACACGGAATTCGGCGGCACGGTCCGTATGGTGGCAAGCCGCGCGCTGCGCGCCCACCTGCACCACAGGCGGCGTCACCCTGTGGCAGACCTCGGTTGCAAAGGGGCAACGGCTGGCAAAGCGACACCCCGCCGGCGGCAACAGAAGGTTCGGCACCACGCCGGGGATGGAAATCAAGGGCTGGCGCGGCGCACCCCGCTCTGGCAACCGTGGGAAGGCGTTTTTCAAACCCATGGTATAGGGGTGTAATGGGCTTTCCAGCACTTCCGCCGTCGGCCCACTTTCCGCGACTTTGCCCGCATACATCACCACGATGTTCTCGCAGGTCTCTGCGACGACCGCGATGTCGTGGGTCACAAGGATCATGGAACAGCGAAGATGCGCATGAATGCCGCGGATACGTGTCATGATCTGGGATTGCATGATTGGATCGAGTGCGGTTGTCGGCTCATCCGCCAATAGCAGACCGGCATTCAGCGCAAGGGCCATGGCGATCACGGCGCGCTGCCGCATTCCGCCCGAAAACATATGCGGAAACTCATAAAGCCGCCCCGCTGGTAGCCCGACGAGGGCAAACATCTGCTCTGCTCGCGCCCAAGCCGTGGCCTTGCTGACAGGCTCGTGCGCCAGAATGGCCTCCGAAATCTGGTCGCCGATGCAATAGACGGGGTCTAATGAGTTCATTGCGCTTTGGGTGATCAGCGACATACGCTTCCAGCGCACATCGCGCAGGGCGGTTTCATCAAGGCCAAGGATGTTCTGGCCATCCAGCAAGGCGCGGCCGGAGACCTGCGTGGCCTCGGGTTGCAGCCCCATCAGCGTTTTGACCACAGTACTTTTCCCGCAGCCACTTTCTCCCACCAAGCCCAGATTGGTGCCAGCAGGCACTTCAAAGCTCACGTCTTCCACAGCGTGAAACCGACCGCGCAAGGTGGAATAGCCAATAGATAGCCCATCGACCAGCAGATGCGCCGCAGGCTTGCGTGCGAGCCTTTCGGTCAGTTTCTCCAACTCGGCCAAGGTGGCGGGGCTGGCCGGACGTTGGCCAAAACGGGGCGAAGCAACGGCAACCATCAGCGCTTCCTCAGTCGGGGGTTGGTCTGTTCCTCATAGGCCCGACCGATCAGGTAAAGGGCAGATACCAGCATCACCAGTGCCAGAGAGGGCGGCACCACCCACCACCACGCGGTGCGCAGATTGCCGCTGGAAAAGGCAGTGTTGAGCATCTGGCCCCAGCTGATCACCGTTGGATCACCCAGGCCCAAGAACGACAGACTGGCCTCGGTCAGCACCGCAAAGGCCACCGACATTGTCACCCACAGAAAAACGACGCGGATGATATTGGGCAGAATGTGTCGCATGATGATGTGAAAATGCGATGCCCCCGCTGCGCGGGCCCATTTTACGTAAACCCGCTCGCGCTCTGTCAACACTGCCGACCGGATGATCCGCGCCCCGTTGCGCCAGAACAGAACGGTGATCACAAGGATGATGTTCTCAATGCTGGGCCCCAGCAGGGCAACCGCGACGATGGAAAAGGGCAAGGTAGGGATGGACAATGCGACATCGGTGATCCGCATCAGCACATCATCCACCCAGCCCCCAAAGTAACCTGACAGCACACCGAACAAAGTCGAGATAAAGCCCACAGCAATCGCTGCGACCAAGCCCACCAACAGCGCCACTCGGAAGCCATGCAGAAACTGGCTCAGCACATCATTGCCAAAGGCGGTGGTGCCCAACAAATGCTCTCCCGAAGGCGGCCGCAAGCGCGCGAGACGCCCTGTCTCGGTCATCATTGCTTTGAACGGATCGAAGGGGGCCAGATAGGGCGCCGTGAGTGCGATGATTACGAACAGAAGCAAGATCGAGACGCCCACCACGGCAAAGCTGTCCTGCATGACTTGACGCCACGAGTCCCATGCCGCAGACCACGCGCTGCGACCCCGGATGGCGGCGGGGGTATGGGGAGAAGCCTGCTTCATTTGTAAACCACCCGTGGATCGAGTTTTCCATAAATAAGATCGGCCGCAAGGTTTGCGATCACGATCATCACGGCCAGCAGGAAGAAGGCAGCCTGCGCAAGAGGATAATCCTGCCGGGTCACCGCCAGCACCAATTCGCGCCCCACACCTGGCCATGAGAACACGATTTCAATTACCACGATCCCCGCGATGGTTTCAGCCAAGGCTGGAAACAGCCATGTGATCAGTGGCAGCATGGAATTGCGTGCGGCGTGCCATGCCACCCGCCGCTGCGGCACGCCTTTGGCGCGGACGAGCTCGATGTAATCCTCGGTTCGATTCTCGACCACGCCAGACCGCATCAGAAGCAGGTTTTCCGGCATGAAATAGATGATCACCGCAATCAGAGGCAGCGCCAGGTGGTGCAGAAAATCCAGCGTCATGTAGCGCGCAAAGCCGGTCGTCTCGCCCGGATCTCCCATGCCAAAGCTAGGGAACCAGCCCAATGTGCTGGAGAAGATGGTCAGCAGCGCGATCCCGATGACAAAGTTCGGAACGCCTCGAATGATGGTCGCCAAAAATATGCCCGACCGTTCCAGCTTGCCCCCCCGCTTGGCCCAGCCCACCGCGGTGCCGATGGCCGCGCCCAGTGCCGCGCCAAGGAGCAGACCGGGCACTGCAATCCACAATGTGTTGATGATCAACGGGGTCAGCACTTCCCAGACTGGTTTGCGATACAGGAAGGACGACCCGAAATCCCCGGTCAGGATATTGCCCAGGTAGGCGATGTATTGATCCCAAAGTGAGCCGGTCAGCCCCCATTGCTCCAACAGCGCCTGACGCGCCTCGTCGGTCAGTCCGCGCTCGAGCAAAATCGCGGTGGGGTCTGCGGGCATGACGCGGAACATGAAAAACATGATCGTCGTCACGGCCCAGACGACAAGCACGCTTTGTGCAAGGCGACGGAAGATGTAAGCGCGCATGTGACTCTCTGCCTGGAGATTACTTCGGTCAAACGCGTGCGATCTGCGTCTGGCCGCATGGAAAGCCCGGCCCCGTCAGCAGGGGCCGGGCTTCGGCCTATCACTGCTTGGGGTAATGAAGCGCGCCCTGCGCATCCCAGCCAAAGCCCGCTTCGGCCAAGGCGGCACGCGCCGCCTCGACATCGAAGGCGATTTCAGGCAGGTCAGGATTGTACCACATGCCCAGTTGCTTGGGCACTGGCCCCTCTCCGGCCGGCACGGCAAACCCTAGCCAGCCCTCTATTGCGGCGCGGTCCTTGGCGGTCGCCAAGCGCAACGCCTTGCGGAAGGCCGGGTTGGTGAAAGGCTCCTTCTCATTGTTCAGCCAGATCAACATTGTGCCGTGCGACGGGATCTCTAGAAAATCGAGATCGGCATTCTGATCGGCCAAATCGTTCATTGACGCGACCGGCAGCACCATGGTGGCAATGTCACCTTGCCCCGAAAGCATGGCCGAGCGGATGGCATCTGCCTGCCCCAGCGCCAGACGCCGCACGCCATCATAGCCCGGTGCGTTGAAATGCGCCGTGTTGGCATCCAACTCGTGCACCTCGTTCACACGCCACGTCTTGAACTTGAAAGGACCGCTGCCGATCGCAACGCCATCGGCGATCACGTCGCGCGCCACCATGTCGCCCGTGTAATCTGCCCACAGGTGTTCTGGCAGGATAAAGGCATAGGGCAGCACCGTGGTGACGAAGGTGGCATCCGGCGCTTTCAGTTTAACGATGAAAGTCAACTCATCCACCTTCTCTGCGCCCGCAAGGTTTGCGATCCGCGAAGACATCGCGGGCGGTTGCAACTCCACCACCTTGCTCAGAGTAAAGACAGCATCATCAGCCGTGACAGGCTCGCCATCGTGAAAGGTCATCCCCTCGCGCAGGGTGATCTTCACCGTGGTCGGGTCGGTGAATTCCCATTCCGTGGCCGCCCAAGGGATTGTCTGCCCCTCGGAATTGTTCTTGGCGAAGGTATCATAGACAAAGCGCAGCCAGCCGACAGCGCCTTCCTCGGCCAAGGGGTTGTAGGTGGTCACATCTTCATAATGCGCCCAATCCAGCCAGCGGTCATCCGTCAAGGGGCGCGCCGACAGCCAAGGGTCAATCAAACCCTCATGCGCGGCCACCGGCTCGGGCGAGGTTACATTTTCCCATTTCGCGCTGTTCCAGACCATGCCATAGACCGTGTTCGTCGCGGGCCACCATGGCATCGTGTCATAGAATTGCTGCTGCGCGGCGTGGACGGCGGCAATACGCTCGTCCTGATCAATCAGCTCGCGCTGGCCTTTGACGGCGGCGGTGTACCCCTCATCGCACCACTTTGCGCCGTTCCGCCGCGCGCCGCAGGCGCCAAGGTCATGCAGCCAATAGGTTGGGTCCACCCGATCCGGGTCGGCCCCCACGGTGAAGACGGCCATATCTTCCAGCCCACCCCCAACCATGATGTTCGAGATAAAGCTGCTAAACTGGACCGGCTGCATCTGGAACCGAAGCCCCAGCTTCGCCCATTCTTCCGACAAAACGCGGGCAGACTGTTCATACATCGGGCCCATGTCTGCGGCGTAATAGGCGATCTTCAACTCTGGAACCGGCTCTCCGAGATCCTGCGCCAGTGCGGGCACGGCACATGCAAAAAGTCCTGTGGCCAGCCCAAAGGGCAGCCTCCTGACGATGGCAGTCATTGGTCTCTCCTCCCATTCACCGAACCATACAGGGAACCGCGCGACCCTCCTCGGTCGGAACGGCTTTTGGCATTCGAGTCGGCGTGTATAAAAACTGTATACAACTTTTCAGAAGGTCAACAATTTTCTGCTTGATTTAGATCGAAACATGTCGAAATTGGATGCACTTGGGATTTGCCTCCGTTTCAAACGTTGAGGACAAAGCGCCATGGCGCCGGAAATCACAGCGCCACACAAACGCTTGGGAGGGCGAGTATGACGCAATCATGGGTGAAGGGGGCAAATCGCCCAGACTGCGATTTCTCTTTGGGAAATTTGCCCTATGGCGTGTTCGAGGCCAATGGAAACACGCCCCGATGCGGGATAGCGATCGGCGACATGATCCTTGATCTGTCAGAACTGGTCTTTGCCGGAAAGCTGGTCGCGGAGAATTGCGGATTTGACCGCCCTGCCCTGAATACCTTCATGGCTGCCGGACCAAACACTTGGGAAGCTGTACGCAATCGGGTGACGGAACTTCTGGCCGAAAATGGCAGCACCGATCTGCGCGATGATGCAGCGCTCTGCCACCGGGCGCTGGTGCCACAGTCCTCCGCACAGATGCATCTTCCCATCGAGGTCAAAGGCTATACGGATTTTTATGCCGGTCGGCAGCACGCCTTCAATTCTGGCTCGATCCTGCGTGGGCCAGAGAATGCGCTGCCCCCCAACTGGTCGCATATGCCGATCGGCTATAACGGACGCGCCTCAACGGTTGTCGTCTCGGGCACGCCAGTGCGGCGGCCCTTGGGCCAGACCTTGCCGCCGGGCGGGGACTCACCGGTCATCGGGCCTTCGCGGCGACTGGACATCGAAGTGGAATTCGGAGCCATCGTCGGTATTTCGACCGAGCTTGGCCAGACCCTGACATTGGCCGAGGCATGGGAGCACCTGTTTGGCTTTGTGCTGCTGAACGACTGGTCCGCGCGCGATATCCAGCGTTGGGAAGGCCAGCCGCTTGGCCCCTTTCAGTCAAAAGCTTTTGCCACCTCCATCAGCCCTTGGGTCGTCACCCGCGCCGCTCTGGAGGCGTGCCGTCGCTCAGCGCCTGCGCGCGACAAAGCGCTTTTGCCTTATCTGCATGAAACCGCGCCCTATTTCTTTGACATCACGCTGGAAGCGCATCTAAAGCCCGCCGATGCAGACCGCGCGAGCCGGATCGTGCAATGCAACACCACACAACTCACCTATTCCGCGCCACAACTTCTTGCCCATCACGCCCTGTGCGGCTGCCGGATGCAAACTGGCGATCTGCTTGGCTCCGGCACGATTTCAGGGCCAGAGCGGCATAACTTTGGCTGCCTTATGGAGCAAAGCTGGGGAGGCCGCGACGAGATTGCCCTTGAGCACGGTGGAAGCCGCAAGTTTCTGGAGGACGGGGATAGCGTAACCCTGACGGGCTGGGGCATGGCGAACGGTAATCGGATCGGGTTTGGCCGTTGCGAAGGGCAGATCTTGCCCGCGCATGCCGAAGTCGGAAAGGGCGCCTGATGCGGATTTGCAGGTTCAATGACAATCGGCTTGGCGTCGTGCGCGGCGCGGGTGTGCACGATGTTACCTGTGCGCTGGCGAGCCTGCCAACTTGGCAATACCCCTTGCCCGACCACGACCCCTTGATCGCGGCGCTGCCGACTCTTCGCCCCATGCTTGATGCTTTGGCAGACAAGGCCCCCGCCCTGCCCCTCGACACCCTGCAGCTGCTGCCGCCGGTTGCTTCGCCGCGCAAGATCATCGCGGCCCCGGTCAATTATCGTCTGCACCATGACGAGGCCTTGGCGGATCCATCCATCCACCATGGCACCAATATCTTGCCCATCGACAAGGCCGGCCTGTTTCTAAAGGCCACCAGTTCGCTGATCGGAGCCTCTGATCCGGTGGTGATCCGGTTCCCCGAAGCACGCAACGACCACGAGATCGAACTCGTGGCCATCATCGGACGCCCCGCGTCAAAGGTGACTGCAGAGCAAGCGCTGTCTTATGTGGCGGGCTACAGCATTGGTCTGGACATGACGCTGCGTGGCACACAAGAACGCAGCCTGCGCAAATCCTGCGACAGCTACACTGTTCTGGGCCCGTGGCTGGTCACCTCGGACGAGGTTCCCGACCCAAGCGGGCTTGAGATGGAATTGCAGGTGAACGGTCAGACACGGCAACGCGCATCAACCAAAGACCTCTTGCGCGATGTTGCCACGCTGATCGCCCGCGCCTCGGCCTTCTACACGCTGATGCCCGGCGATCTTCTGTTTACCGGTACGCCCGAAGGGGTTGACCCGGTGATACCGGGCGATGTGATGCGCGCCCGGATTTCAGGCATTGGCGAAATGCAGGTCATGGTGACCTAACAGCAGGAGCACTCCTTGGACTATCTTTTTGATCCTCTCCCCATCCAAAGCGTCGCGGTTGAAGGCGAAAGCCACCGCTTCCCATTGCGCCGCATTTTTTGCGTCGGCCGCAACTACGCGGATCATATCCGTGAAATGGGCTTTCAGCCCGAGCGCGAACCACCGTTCTTCTTTACCAAGCCGATTGATGCGCTAGTCCAAGATGGTGAAACAGTAGCCTATCCGCCACTCACAGAAAATTTCCACCACGAGGCAGAGCTTGTGGTCGCAATTGGCAAGCCTGGTGCGGACATCCCTGTCGAACGCGCCCTTGATCACGTCTACGGCTACGCAGTCGGAAATGATCTGACCCGGCGCGACGTGCAGTTCGCCCTTCGCGACCGCGGTCGTCCATGGGATTGGAGCAAGGCGTTTGACAGATCCGCCGTCGTCGGCACGATCACCCCTTCGCAACGGCGCGCCCTTTCCGGCGAGACCCGGATTCACCTTTCGGTCAATGACGAGGTGCGTCAAGATGCAACGCTGAAGACGATGATCTGGAGCGTCGCTGAAATCATCGCAGCCTTGTCAAACTCGGTCACCATTCGGCCCGGAGATCTGGTGTTTACGGGCACACCAGCGGGCGTGGGCCCTCTGACACCGGGCGATATCTGCACCGTCAGCATCGACGGCCTGCACCCCATCACGACAGTCATCGGGCCCAGAGAATGACCGCAATCCGGCTGCACAGCTATTTTCGCTCCTCCACCTCAGTGCGGGTACGCGTAGCGCTGGAGTTGAAAGGCCTTGCCTATGACTACATCGCTTGGAACCTGCGGACGAATGAACAGTGCAGTCCTGATTATCTCGACATTAACCCGCAAGGTCTTGTGCCAGCCATTGAAATCGATGGGCAGGTGCTGACGCAATCCCTGCCCATCATCGAATACCTTGACGAACGATTTCCGGGCTCGCCCCTTTTGCCTGCGGAAAGCATGGCGCGGGCGCGGGTGCGGTCGCTTGCCGCCATGGTGGCGAGCGATCTTCACCCTTTGAACAACCTGCGGGTCCTGCGATACCTTGAGGCGCAGTTTGGTGCTGATATGGCCGCACAAACCCTTTGGTTCAGGCACTGGGCCAAGGCCACGCTTGATCCGCTCGAGATGCTTTTGGCCCATTCGACGCAAACTGGACGGTTTTGCCATGGCGATGAGCCAAGCATGGCCGACATTTGCCTGTTCGCCCAATTGCTGAACAATCGCCGCTTTGACATCGACAACGCGGCTTGGCCCACTTTGGCGCGCATTCACGCGGCGTGCGTCGCCGATCCTGCCTTTGTCAAAGCCATGCCAGAGCAGCAGATCGATGCTGCGTGAGGACGCAAGAATATTCTCACCTCTGTCGGCTCGGGCGCGTTTGGGCGGCTCTTTAAGGTGCATCCTCCCAACGCCGGACGCGATGTTCGGACGAAACCTTGTCCCACATGGGCAGCGGCGGCGAGGCCCCAATCGGGTACACCGGCGCCGAAGTGACACCGCTTGCGGGCGCCCGCGCGAAGCGACGCCCCGGATGGGACACCGGCACCGCCTCTAGCAGCCGCCGGGTGTAGGGATGGGCCGGACGCGCCAACACCTGCGCTGCCGGGCCCTGTTCGACCAGACCGCCCCGATACATCACCAAGATGCGGTCGGCGATGCGCTCCACCACTGCCATGTCATGCGAGATGAAAAGAAGGCCCATACCCTCTTCCTTGGTCAGACGTTCCAGAACTGCCAACACCTGTTCCTGCACCGCCACATCCAGCGCCGAGACGGGCTCGTCAGCGATCAGCACCTTGGGCCGAAGGACAAAGGCACGCGCGATACAGATGCGCTGGCGTTGTCCGCCGGAGAACTGGTGAGGGTAGCGGTCAAGGCTATCGGTAGGCAGTCCGACGCGGGCAATCAGCGCAGAAAGGCTGCCGTCGCTGGCCTCTGGGCTGCAGTGCAAGCCCCGGATGCGCAGAGGCTCGACAAGGATCTGGCGCACCGACATGCGCGGATCGAGCGCAGCATAGGGGTCTTGGAACACCATCTGGATATCATTGCGGGCCAGCCGCAATTCGGGGCCGGAGAGCGAAAGGATGTCCTTGCCCCCCAAGAGCGCGCGCCCCTCCTGCGCAGTCACGAGCCGCAGCAGGCATTTCGCCAGCGAGGATTTCCCGCAGCCGCTTTCGCCGATCACGGCGACGGTCTCGCCAGAGTGCAGGTCAAAACTGACATCCTCGACTGCATGCAGATTGGCAGTGTGCCGCCGCAAAAGGCCACTACGCACCGGAAAGCGCGCGCTGAGGTGGCTGACAGAGAGCACAGGCGCGGCTTGCGGCGGGGCGGCACCGGGGCGGGCATCGGCCTCGCGGAACTTGGGGGCCGCTGCAAGAAGGCGTTGGGTGTATTCATGTGCAGGCTGATCAAAGACGCGGGCTGCGGGACCTTCCTCGACGATGCGTCCCTTCAGCATCACCGCCACACGGTCGGCGATCTCGGCGACCACACCCATATCATGCGTGATGAACAGCACCCCCATGCCCGTCTGGCGTTGCAGGCTGCGAATCAAGTGCAGGATTTCAGCCTGAACCGTCACATCCAACGCGGTGGTGGGTTCATCAGCGATCAGGATGTCGGGCTCGCAGACCAAAGCCATGGCGATCATCACCCGCTGCCTCATCCCTCCCGAAAGTTCGTGCGGGAACTGGTCGAAACGACGCATTGGGTCTGTCATACGGACCTTTTCCAGCATGGCGACGGCACGGGCCTTGGCCGTTTGCTCTTCATGTGGACGATGCTGACGAATCGCTTCCACCAGTTGCGCGCCGACAGTCATAACCGGATTCAGTGAGGTCATCGGATCCTGAAAGATCATCGCAATCCGCGCGCCCCGAACGCCGCGCAGCTGCCGCTCTGACTGGCGTACCAGATCCAGTGGTGCTTTGCCGGGGCTGTGCAGCAGGATCTGTCCCCCAGTGATGCGCCCGCCCTGATGATCGATCAGGCGCATCACCGCTTTGACCATAACCGATTTTCCCGAACCAGACTCGCCCACCAGCGTAAGGATTTCGCCGCGGTACAAATCAAGCGACAGATCATGCACAACCGCTTTGGCCGAAGGACCAAAAGCGACGGTCAGGTTGCGCAGGCTAAGAAGCTGTTCGGGCATGGCGGCTTATCCTTGGGTTTGATCCGCGCGGGCGGCCCAGACGCGGATTTCCAGCATGGAATCGCGGCGCGAGGCCGACATCTGCACCACCGACAGGCCGGGTGGCGCATTGTTGTTAATCCAGTCGTTCCAGAGCGGGACGAACGCAGGCCAGTCGGCGATATCCGCCAGCCAGACCTGCGCCGAGAGAAGCTGCCCCCGATCGCTGCCCATCTGGCCCAGAAGATCGTCGATGACGGCCAAGATTCCGCGGGTCTGGCCCGCAAAGTCTTCTGATTTGTCGGGCGCGGTCAGGCAGACCGAAGCGATATCCCCCGCGGCGGATCCTAGAAATATCTTGGGGCCCCAACTGTCAATGCGGCCTGTTTTCTGAATGGTCATGCCGCATCCTTTCGATAGGCGACGGCGACGATTTCCAGGAGTAGATCCGGCCGATACAGCTCACCCGACACACAGGTGCGGGCAGGCGGATTGGCCGCATCAACCCAGCTGTTCCAGACGGCGTTCAGGCCCGAGAAATAGCGCATGTCCTTGAGCCAGATGGTGACCGTGAAGAGATCGGATTGCGCAAGACCGGCTTCCATCAACAGCGCGTCAAGCTGTTCCACCACATCACGGGCCTGCGCTTTGATGTCACCGTCCAGATTGCGTGGCTGCAGGCCGGTGATGTGGGTCCAAGGACCCTTACTGCACACCAGCGCGCGTTTTGCGCCATCGAGGGTTTGGGTATGGGTGCGGGTAATCATAGGGTCTCCTGTTAGTGGGATTTCAGTTTAGGGTCGAACTGGCTGCGCAGTGCGTCGCCAAGTAGGTTCATGCCCAGAACGGTTAAAAAGATCGCCAGTCCGGGGAAAAGGGCCATCCACCAAGCGGTGGAGATGTAGGAGCGCGCATCTGACAGCATCCCGCCCCACGTCGGAATTGCAGGGGGTACGCCAAGGCCCAGAAAGCTGAGCGCGCTTTCGGCAATGATCGCATTGGCCATGGCAAAGCTGGTCATGACAATGATCGACAACATCACATTGGGCAGAATGTGATGACGGATGATAAAGCCATCCGAGGCACCAAGCGTGCGCGCCGACAGGATGAATTCGCGTTCGCGCAAGGCTATCGTTTCGGCGCGGGTCACGCGGCAATAGGGGATCCAGCGCTGCGCTGTAAGGGCGATTATGACGATCCCAAGACCTTGCCCGACAAAGGCCACAATCGCGATGGCCAACATCAGAGGCGGGAACGACCAGAAGATTTCAACCAGTTTCTGGATAGCGTCGTCGATCCAACCGCCAAACCAGCCTGCGATCACGCCCAGCGCCACGCCGGTAGCGCTGGCAAAGATGGCCACCGCACCTGCGATGATCAGTGACACGCGCGAGCCATAAATGATCCGACTCAGGATATCACGCCCCACGTGATCCGTGCCCAGCACATAGGGCCCAGTCCAGTCGGGGGGGAGCATGGCTGCCATCAGATCCTGCTGATTGGGAGGATGCGGGGCGAGCCAAGGGCTGAAGAGTCCCATCGCCAGCAAAATCGCAAGCATCGCAAAGCCAAAGCCTGCTTTGAAACCCGTGAGGTGGCGATAGTCGCGTCGCAAAGCCTGCCAGCGCAGAGCGGAAAGGGAAAAGCTCATCTCAGCGGATCCTGATGCGGGGGTCGATAATGGTGTAAGCAAGGTCGATCAGCAGGTTCACCAGAATGAAGATGGTGGTGTAAACCAGCACCAACCCGATGATCAGCGGATAGTCGCGGGATGAGATGCCCTGTACCAAGAGGCTCCCGATGCCGGGCCAGGCAAAGACCGTTTCGACGATCATCGCACCCGAAAGCAGGGCTCCGAATTCCAACCCGATGATGGTGACCACCCCGATCAGAGCGTTGCGGAAGGCATGACGCCACAGCACCCGGGCGGCGGACAGGCCCTTCGCACGCGCAGTCATCACGAAATCTTCGTGCAACGCTTCCTGCACCGAGGCGCGGGTCAGCTGGGTGATGATGCCCATCATATTGGTGCCCAGCACAATGGCGGGCAGCGCAAGGTGTTTCAGTGCGGCAGCAAAGGCATCACCCCGTCCTTGCAGCAGCGCATCCAGCAGCAGAAAGCCGGTGATGCGGTCTAGCCCCAAGCCCCAAGGCTCACGCCCACCCGAGGGCAAGATGTGCCAATGGCCTGCAAACAGCAGAATGAGCAGAATCCCCATCCAGAAGTTGGGCATGGAAATGCCCGCAAAGCTGAAGGTGGAGGCGAGGCTGTCCCAGATCGAACCGGGCCGCGCCCCGGCCAACACGCCCAAGGGGATGCCTACAAGAACGGCCACCAACGTGGCAGCCATTGCCAGCTCTACCGTAGCAGGAAGCCGGGCCAAGACGATCTCCATCACCGGTTCACGGTAGCGAAACGACATGCCAAAATCGCCCTGCGCGGCCTTGGCCAGAAAGTTCAGGAACTGGACCACGGGTGGGCGGTGCAGCCCCCAAGCCTCACGTATGCGGGCTTTGTCGGCTTCCGATGCTTCGTCCGAGATCAACATGCTGACGGCATCGCCCGGTGCAAATTGCATCAGGGCAAAGACGATGCCTGCCACCACCACTAGCACGGGGATAGCCCCAAGCAGACGTTTTGAAAAATAAACAAACATCGCGGCCTCCTGTGCGGGGCGTGGGCCGCAGGACGGCCCAAACCTAAGCGTTACTCGACGAAAACTTCCCAACCGTTGACCTGATCTGCCGGGCGAGGGGTAAAGCGGATGCCTTCGGCGATCCCCCAAGCCATCTGGTGCTGCCACATGAAGGCTGCGGGGGCTTCTTCCACCAGATGGGAAATGGCCGCTTGCATCTTGGCGCTGCGATCGGCCGGATCAAAGGCGGCGCGCTCAGCATTCAAAAGCGCGTCCAGCGCCGGATCCGCGAAACCAATGCGCGGCGAGCCTCCGGTGGCAAAATATTGGTGAAGCGCGCGCGAGGGATCGATCATCGAGCCGCGCCCCATGTAATAGAAGGGCACATTGCCCTGCTGCACATTCGCCCAGAGGGTCGCCCATTCCGGCGTGTCGAGCGTGACAGTGAACCCAGCGGCTTCCAGCATCGGCACCATGGCCTCGGCGATCTGCCGGTCGGCCGTATAGCGGCCCACGGGGGTCGACAGCGTGACTTCGACACCCTCTAAGCCCACCGAGTGCAGCAGCTCGCGCGCTTTCTCGGGATTGTAATCAAAGGGGCTGACGAAGCCCGGATCAAAGCCGATCTGGCCTTCGCTGACTGGGCCATTCAGCAGATGCGCCTGCCCTTGAAGGATGGCCCGCACAATTGCCTCACGGTTGATGGCATGTGCCACCGCTTGCCGTGCCTCTTTGACATCCCAAGGATGAGTTTTGGGCGACATGGCAAGGAACATCATCTCAACCGAGTTGACCGAGGCGATGCGGGCGTTGGGCAGGTCTTCGACCCGCTGCATCAGTTGCGGCGGCACGCTTTGTGCGATCTGAACCTCGCCGTTGGCCAGTGCCGTTACACGTTGCTCGGGTTCGGCCATAATTCGGTACATGATCTGGGCCGGATTTGAGGGCGATACGAGCGGGTGGTCGTCGTTGCGCTCAAGCACGATGTGCTGACCGATGGCAACTTCAGACAGTTTGTAAGGCCCTGCGCCATAAGGAGCCTCCGCGAACATGGCATCGCCCAATTGATCGAAAAGCGCTTTTGACGTGACCGCAACGCCGGCAAGGTTATCCCGCAGAGTGGCATCGGGGGTGGCAGTCGTGATGCGCACGGTGCGCGCATCCAACGCTTCGACTTTTTCCCAGCCGGCTACAAGGTAAGCCTTGCCCGAGCCCGGGTTGCTGCCGAGATATTGGATAGAATGCACGATGTCCTCGGCCAGTACCGGATCACCGTTATGGCGTTTCAGTCCCTCGGGCAGCACGATTTCCCAAGTCAACTCATCGAGCGAAGTGACGGATTCAGCAAGGTAGGGGACGAATTCACCCTTGTCGAAATCATAACGCGTGATGCAGCCATAGATCTGGCACCAGACGCTGCCCAAAAGAACCACCGGATCACTATAGGGGTTATAGCCCGAGATGGTTTCGGTGATGGCCACCGCAATCCGCGCGCCCTGAGGCTCCTGCGCCTTGAGGGTTGTGGCCGGGCTTGCCACCGCGAGCGCCGCGAGAAGAGGTAGAAGTTTCGTTCGCATCCTGGTCCGCTTTCCTGGGCCATGTCACAGTGACAGGTCTTTGGGTTCGATTTTGTCTTGCCGTGCCACAATCAGCTGGCCATTAAATAAGTGATCGCTTACTTACTAAACGCAAGCCAGTGTGGCGGCACATCCCGGCAAAAGCCAAAGACCCGGACAAACGCGCCTTCGATTTGAACCAAATGCCCGAATTTCGCGCAAAACGGAGACAGACATGACCCAGATCGCCCCCTCCGAGCCCGAAGCGCCTTTCTACACCGGCGTCGCCGAGCGCCTGATTGAAGCAGGCATGCGGGAGTTCGTGCGGCACGGCTTTCAAGGCGCCAGCATTTCGCAAATTGTCGAAGCAGCCGAATGCAATGTGCGGATGATCTACCATTATTTCGGCAACAAGCTGGGCCTGTATCGCGCCTGTATCGACCGGGCCTATGCCGAACTGCGGCAGGCAGAGCGGGAGGCCACCTTCTGGTCTCTGCCCCCGCGCGCCGCGATGGCTGAACTGGTGCGCTTTACATATGACTACATGGTGGCCCATCCCGAGTTTCAGGGATTGATGCGAATCGAGAACATGGCGGATGGCGCGCATGTGCGCGGGCTGGAGCAGGTGAGCGCCCGAGCGGAAAGCCTGTTCGATGCCATTGCGCGCGTTCTGGATGCTGGGCGCGCCGCAGGCGCGTTTTCCCGGCGTCCCGATCCGGGGCGGCTTTATCTTACCATCCTGGGCTTGTGCACAATTCATGTGTCAAACCGCCACACGATGGGCGTAGTGATGGGCTGCGATCTGGCAGATCCCGTGTTTCTGGCCGACCGTCGCGAAGAGGTCGTTGCGGTTGTCCTGGCCGCATTGGGGGCGGCAGCATGAGCGGGGCACTAACGACGCCGCATCCGCTGGCCACCAAAGCGGGACTGGCCGTGTTGCGCCAAGGCGGCACCGCGCCCGAAGCGCTGATCGCGGCGGGGGCAGTGCTAACGGTGGTGATGCCGCATTTTTGCGGCCTTGGCGGCGATGCCGTTTGGCTGGTGGCGGATCGCAAAGGGCAGGCACGATCTTTTCTGGCGATTGGCCAAGGGGTTTCTCGGCCGATGCCCGCGTCCCCCTTGCCGCTGCGCGGCGCGGGCTCGATCCTGACAACGGCGGCGGTGGTCGATGGCTGGCACCATGCGCATGAACATGCGCGCCAGCATCTGGGCGGCCGAATGGTCTGGGGTGATCTGCTGGCCCCTGCGATTGCCGCCGCCGAAAACGGATATGACGTCACGCCGTCGCAAGCCTTCTGGGCTGACTACCGTGCCGGAGAGATTGAAAACTGGCCCGGGTTTGAAGGTTTGTTCTTGCATAAGGGGCGCAGTGTGCCAGCCGGGCAGCGCCTGCGCCAACCCGGTCTTGCCCACGCTCTGAACGAGATCGCAAGCGAGGGTGCCCAAGCCTTCTACACCGGAGCGCTGTCACGGCGGATCGTGGAAGGGCTAACAGACGCCGGAGCGGTGATCTCGGCCGAAGATCTGGTCCGCACCACCACGCGCGAGGTTTTTCCCCTGTCGCAACGCTATCGTGGTGTCGCGCTATTGGCACCGCCTCCGCCCACCCAAGGGCTCACCACGCTGCAGATCATGGGCATTCTTCAGCGCTACGATCTGCAAAGCCTAGAGGTGGGCAGCGCTAATCATCTGCACCTCTGTGTCGAAGCCGTGAAACGCGCCTTTCTGGATCGCCCCGCCATCGCAGACAGCGGGGAAAAGGATCTGGCGCAGTCCTTGCTTGACCCCGCGCATCTGGACCAGCTGGCGGCAGGGATCTCACAAGATCAGGCCATGCCTTGGCCACATCTGTGGCAGCACGGCGATACTGTCTATCTGGGCGCCATCGACGACCAAGGCAATGCAGCAAGCGTATTGCAAAGCACCTATTTCGACTGGGGCAGCGGGGTAGTGGCAGGCGACACAGGCATCCTGTGGCAAAACCGAGGTGCGGCCTTCAGCAGCGACGCCCGTCACCCAAATACCTTTGCGCCGGGCAAACTTCCGTTCTACACACTCAACCCCGGCATCGCCCTGCGCGATGGCACGCCCGCTTTTGTCTACGGTACCCAAGGGGCTGATGGACAGCCGCAAACCCTTGCGATGCTGCTCACAAGGCTGATCGATTTTAGTCAAGACCCCGAAACCGCCTTGGCAGCCCCGCGCTTTCTGCTGGGACGAACGTTTTCCGATCAGCGCGACAGTCTTAAGATCGAGGCGCATGCGGGGGAGGCTGTGATCGCGGCGCTTGCCGCCAAATCGCACGAAATCTGCCCGATCTCCGCGCTCAGCCCGCTGGCAGGTCTGGCGGGCATCGTGACGGCCAAGGCCGGTTTTCAGGACCCGCGCGGCAGCATCAAGCTGACAGAGTAAGCCACGCGTAGGATTTTTAAGCCAGCGCGAGTCGCGCCTTGCGGCGCTCTGCCTGCACGTCTGGGTCTGGATCCAGACCTGCAGCCAGCAGCCGCTGGGTATAAGCCGCACGCGGCGCGTCAAAGACCTGCGCCACCGGGCCAAGCTCGACCACCCTGCCTTTTTGCATAACCATCACCTGATCGGCAAAGTCGCGCACGACCGGCAGATCATGAGCGATGAATACATAACTTATGCCTAACCGCTTGCGCAGATCATCTAGCAGCGCAATTACCTGCGCCTGCACCGAGACATCCAGCGCCGACACGGCCTCGTCGCAGATGATTAGCTTCGGCTCCAAGGCCAAGGCCCGGGCGATCGCAATTCGCTGGCGCTGGCCCCCCGAGAATTGATGCGGATAGCGGCTTGCCATCTCGGGTTTGAGCCCGACCTGCAACAACAGCTCAGCCACCCGTGCTTTCCAGCGGTCGCGCGGCAGGATCTCGGGGTGAATGACCCATGCCTCAGTGATCAGCTGCCAGACAGTCATCCGCGGATTAAGGCTTTGCGTCGGGTCCTGAAAGACCATCTGCAAATCGCGCCGGAGCTTGAACAACTCGGCGGGAGGCATGGCAAAAAGATCTCGCCCTTTCCAAAGCGCCTGCCCACCACTTGGCTCTTCCAATCGCAATAGCATTTTAGCGACAGTGGATTTGCCCGAGCCGGACTCGCCGACTATGGCAAGGGTCTCGCCTTCCATTAGGTCAAAAGACACGTCCTCCACCGCTGTAAATTGCCCGAACTGCTTGCGCACCTTTCGCACGCTGAGCACCGGCTCCCGGCGTGGCTGTTCAGGGTGCATCTCGCCCTTACCCGGCGCTGCCGCGATCAAACGGGCGGTATAGGGGTGCTGCGGATTGCGGTACACTTCATGCGTCGCCCCCGTTTCCACCACCGCGCCCCCGTTCATCACCGCAACACGGTCGGCGATTTCGGCCACGACGCCCAGATCATGGGTGATGATCAGCACTCCCATGCCGGTTTCCAGCTGCAGCTCTTTCAACAGCGCCAGCACTTCCGCTTGAACAGTCACATCCAGCGCGGTTGTCGGTTCATCCGCAATCAGAAGATCGGGACGCAAAGCCAAGGCCATGGCGATCATCAGACGCTGCCGCTGGCCGCCGGAAAATTCATGCGGGTACTTCTGCAAGCTGGTTTCGGGGTCTGGAATGCCAACACGCCTGACCAAGCGCAACGCTTCGGCTTTGGCGGTTGCCCGATCGGCACCATGCGCGGTCAGCGCCTCTTCGATCTGCCAGCCTACAGAATAGACCGGGTTCAAATGACTTAAAGGATCTTGAAAGATCATGGCGATCCGCCGCCCGTTGATCTCGCGGCGCGCAGAAGCAGGCATCCTCAGCAAGTCTTGTCCGTCAAACCAGATCTCGCCGCTGGTGATCTTGCCCGGCGGCATGTCGATCAAGTCCATGATAGCCGAAGAGGACACGGATTTCCCTGAACCAGACTCGCCGAGAATGGCAAGCGTCTCACCCCGGTCCAGATAAAAACTGACGTTCCTCACGGCATGGACCGTGCCTGTGACAGTGTGGAAATCGACCGAAAGATCGCGGACGTCCAGGAACCGGGTCATGGTTTCACCTCGTTCTTTGACGCGCGCATCTCCAGCCGCCAACGCTGGGTCGGGTCAAGCGCGATGCGCATCCAGCTGGACAGCAGGTTCAGCGAAAGGGTGGTCAGGATGATCGCCAGCCCCGGCCAGAACGACAACCACCACGCCGTCGTCAGGTATTGCCGTCCTTGAGCGATCATCAGGCCCCAAGTGATCTCAGGCGGTTGGATGCCGATGCCAAGGAAAGACAGCGCACTTTCAGCCAACATGACAAAAGCGAAATCCAAGGTAGCAATCGTCATTAAGGTGGGCAGGACCACAGGCAGGATGTGGCGAAAAATGATACGCGGCGACGACGCCCCCATCACCTTGGCGGCCTGCACGAACATACGCTCACGAATCTCCATCACCTCGGCCCGCGTTGTGCGCAGGTAAACCGGAATGCGTGTGATCGCCAAAACCACCACAAGATTCAGGACCGAAGGCCCAAGGATATACAGCACCACGACCGCCAGTAGCAACGAAGGGAAAGACATGATCACATCCGCAAGGCGCATGATCACCAGCCCAGTCCGCTTGCCCGCGTATCCAGCGACCAAACCCAAAACCGTGCCGATCACCGCTGACCCGAGCACCGCTCCCGCCGCAACGGTCATCGTGTTCTGCGACGCGACCACGATGCGGGCCAGCAAAGGCCGGCCCAGCGCATCGGCTCCCAAGATCCAGATCCAGCCGCGCTCCCAATCGAAGGGTGGCGCATTTCTCCCGCGCAGGTTTTGCTTTTGGGCCGCCGCATCCAGCAGCCACGGTCCGATCAAAGCAAGCACGAAGATCAGGCACAAAAACAGCGCCGCCGCCAAGGCAAACTTGTCGGCCCAGAGCATCCGGGCAAAGCGGATCAGCGCCTTGGGTTCATCCGGGATCACATCGATCTGCGTCATCATTGCTCCTTAATGCCGGATGCGCGGATCGAGCAGCGAATAGGCCAGATCGATCAACAGGTTCATCAGAAAAATCGCCATGGCCGTAACCATGATTGCGGCAAGCACCACGTTGAAATCGCGCTGCAGGATAGAGTCGATCATCAGCTTCCCTACCCCCGGGAAACCAAAGATCGTCTCGATCACCACTGCGCCATTTAGTAGCGCTGCCGCCTGATCCCCGATTACAGTGATCACCGGCAGCATTGCATTGCGCAGGGCGTGTACAAAGATAATGGCCTGCGACTTGACACCTTTGGCACGCGCGGTTTTCACATAGGCCGAAGACAGTGCTGTGATCATCGCGCCGCGCACGACCTGCACGATCAGACCAAACGGCCGGATGAACAACACGGCAATCGGCAAGATCCAATGCGCAAGTGTCCCCGTCCCCGACGTGGGCACCCAGCCCAGCCCGACCGAGAAGACAACGATCGCCACGATGGCAACCCAGAAATCCGGAGCCGAGGCGCCAATCAGTGAACTGACGGTCGCCAGCCTGTCGAACAGGCCCCCTGCGCGAAAGGCCGCGAGTGACCCAAGCACGATTGCGGCGGCAGTCACTAGCGCCATGGTGATTAGAGCCAATTGCAGCGTCCACCAGAAAGCTTCGATCACGATCTCGAAGGCGGGCCGCGCCTTGCGGATAGAGTCTCCGAAATTCAGCTGCGCCAAGTCAGAAACATAGCGCCCGAACTGCACTAGAACTGGGTCGTTCAACCCATGTACCTCGCGGAACTGCTGGCGCATCTCCTCTGATGCCTCGACCGGCAGATAAAGCGCCGCAGGGTCCCCGGTCAGCCGCGACAGGAAAAACACCGCCACCACCAGAAGCATGAGTGAGATCAAGCTGGCAATCGCCCGCTGTCTGATGAAACGGTGCATGGCTCCCCCTTGAAAAGGCACAGGGCGAAGGGAAAAGCCCCCTCGCCCTGCAAATGTGTCAGTTGAAGTTGATTTCAGCCAGCGGCAGCATCGAGTTGGTAGCCATCGTCGGGCGCCAGTCCAGACGTTCCGAGACACGGCTGAAACCGACCATATGGAAGAGCAAAAGATCGGCCACCACCTCATCATGTAGATAGGCCTGCAACTCCTGCCACAGCGCAACCCGCTCATCATCTGTCGCGGCCGAGGCGCGTGCGATCAGATCATCAACCTTCGAATCAGCGATGCCCGACTGACGGCCTTCGCTGGCGTATTTAAAGAACATCGAGAAGGAAGGATCGCCCTTGGAGTTGTCATGCATTGCCACCACCATCATTGGGCCGCGCCCATCTGGGTAGGGTTTGGAATACAGCGCTTCAAACTCAGCCACTTCATAGAACTGCAGCTCGACCGTAAAGCCTGCTTCCTGCAACTGCTGCTGAACAGCCTCCAGAATTTCGGTCACGTTGGGGAAGTTCGCGGTGCGACCGATGAGCGTGATCGGTGTATCCACAGCCACGCCGTCAGCGCGCGCCTCTTCCAGCAATTTTCTAGCCTCGTCCGGGTTGTATTCCCAGACCGTCACATCCGGGTTCCAGCCCAGGGTCGGCGGCGGATAAACAGCCGTCGCTAACAACGCACCTTCTGGCAGAAGGGTGCCGACAAAGGCTTCACGGTCCACGGCAAGGTTCAGGGCTTTGCGCACCCGCAGATCATCCAACGGTGGGACAGAGTGATCAAGACGGGCGTAAACGGTTTCCGAGTCGAGATAAGAGAAATCGGTGGCCGCATTGGTTGCATCTAGGGCCGCGATGGATGGCGCGATATCCGCTTCACCGGTGGCAACCATAGCGCCGCGCACAGCCGGATCACCGCGGAACAGGTAGGTCGCGGTCTGAACCGCAGGCGCATCCCCCCAGTACCCCTCACGGGCCGTCAGTACGATTTGCTGGCCCGGCGTCCATTCCGTCAGCGCATATGGTCCGGTTCCGACAGGCTCACGGATGAACTCGACCGGAGTTTCCTCGGGTACGATGGTCAGCAGTGTCATCAGCAAGGGTAGGATCGGCTGTACCGGATCTACCTTAAAGTCGATGGTCAAGTCGTCCAGCACCTCGGCGCTGATTGTCATGCCGCCAAAATAGCGTGGCACCTCACACGTGATCGAGGCATCCATGGCCCGGTCGAATGAATGCTTAACATCTTTGGCGTCAAAGGTGGTGCCATCCGAAAACGTCACACCCGAGCGCAACTTGAACCGCCACGACCCATCGGGGTTCTGCTCCCAGCTTTCAGCCAGCTTCGGTTGCAATCCGGTGCCGCCTTTGATGTCCAGATAGGTCAGCGTTTCATTGATGTTCTGCATGGTGATCCGGCCCACGTTCGATCGCGTCGCCATGCAGGGTTCCAAAACGTCTGCCTCTTCGTTCAGAACAATCTTCACATCCTGCGCAAAAGCCGGGGTCAGGGCTGTTGCAGCCGCCAAAGCCCCCCAAAGCATCACTTTCTTCATCTCAATCCTCCCGTTTTCAGTAGTGCTGTCGTAGGTACTTCCACTCAATCCGCCCGCTGAGCAGGGGTCCTCCCTCCGCGCGAGGCAATCATGGCGGCGACACTGATAAGACCGCCCCCGACCCAGGTGGCGGGGCGGGCGGTCTCGGAGAACACCAGCCAGCCCAGCAGCGCGATCAGCGGTAGCCGCAAAAAATCGATTGGGGCCACGACAGAGGCATCGGCCAGACGAAACGCATGGGTCATCATCACCATGCAGGCCGCCCCTAGAACGCCCTGCAGCGCGAGCAGGCCCAACTGCGGCAGCGTTGGCGGAACCCAGACCGTCGCTGCCAGCACCGCCGCCATCGGCACCGTCAAGAGCAAGTTCAGAACCACAAGCGTGGCCGTACTGTCGCCCGAGGACATGCTTTTCAGCATGAGCTGAATCACCGCCTGCATGACCGCACCGGAAAGTGCGAACCCCATCCCCCATGTCAGCCCGGCACCCTGCGGACCAAGGATCACAAGTGCACCGACGAACCCCAAGCCCAGCGCGATCAGCTTCAGCAAGCCCAACCGCTCACCCAGCATCAGAGCCGCCCCGACCACCACGAATAACGGCGACGTGAAAGCGATGGCCGTCACATCTGTCAGCGGCCCCTGCGCAAAAGCAGCAAAGAATGCAACCAAGGCCGCAAGCTTCAACCCGGCGCGCAGCATGTGTTGACGTAATGTGAACACGCTTTGCAGAACGGCCGGACGCAGGATCACGAGGGGCAGCACCACCAGAGCACCGAAACTGGCGCGAAAGAACGCAATGACAAACGGATGCACATCGCCATCGATCGCACGCACGATCGCAGCATCAACCGCCGCTAAGCAGGCCCCCATAGCCGCGAGCCCTACAGCGAGGCTCGTCAACTGCTTTTGGCCACCCGCACGGATCATCTACCCCCCCGAATCCGGACGACACGCCCGGCACCACGACCATCCTCCGGGCGAATATATTTGTCAACACTTTCAACAATACCATCTGATGAACTGGATATATAGAAGTTAATTTGCTGTTTTTAAACAGTTTTATATTGATGACATTTCCAAATCCTCGAATAACACAAATCTTCAACTTGACAACTTAATAAATTTACTGCCCTCTCCCCTCATCACGGCCAAGGAGAGCGGCATGACTCCCACACAAATCAAAGACGGCATGACAGGAATTCTGCACACAGATGACAAAGGGCGCATCACAGCGCTTCTGCCGTCGCCCAAAGTGCATAACCATGCGGCGTTTCTGTCCTTGCAGCCTGATGGCGCCTTGATCTGCGCTTGGTTTGGCGGAACGCTTGAGGGCAAGTCGGATATTTCGATTCACGCGTCCGTCCTTTTGCCAAGCGCTTCAGCTTGGGGTGCGGCCCACGCGCTTTCAGCTGACGTGAACCATTCCGAACAGAATCCCGTTCTTTTCGCTGCACCCGATGGCGCACTTTGGCTGTTCCACACATCACAACCCTCCGGCAATCAGGATCAGTGCCGCATCCGCATGGCGCGGGTCACGCGCGACGGCGCAAAGCTGTCCACCGATGCAGGCCGTTACCTTGATCTGCCGCGGGGCTGCTTTGTGCGCGCCCCCGTGGTGCTGCGTGACGATGGCGCTTGGCTCTTACCAATTTTTCGCTGCGTCATGCGCCCCGGTCAAAAGTGGAACGGCAGTCATGACACCGCAAATCTGGGCGTGTCGACCGATGGTGGCGTCACATGGCGGCTGGAAGATGTGCCGGAGTCGATCGGCTCGGTGCATATGTCTCCGGTTCACCTTAAGGCCGGCAAGTGGGCTGCATTCTACCGCCGACGGCAGGCAGATTTTGTACACCGCTCGGTCAGCACGGATGGCGGGCAAAGCTGGTCAGCCCCAACGCCAACCGATGTGCCCAATAACAACTCCTCCATCGCCGCCATCAGCCTTGCGGACGGTCGTGTGGCCATCGTCTGCAACCCTGTGAACGCGGCGATGTCGCCAGACCGGCGCGCCTCTCTTTATGATGAACTGGGTGAGGACGACCCCCGCCCCGATGCCGACCCTACCGGCGGCTGCACGCCTGTTTGGGGAGTTCCGCGCGCGCCTGTCTCTGTCTGCGTTTCAGAAGATGGCGGGCAGACGTTCCCCCTAAGACTGGTTATCGAGGATGGCCCCGGCACCTGCACGTCGAACGACAGCCTCGATGGCCGCAACAAAGAGCTTTCTTACCCTTGGCTGCTGGAAGGACCGGATGGCGCACTGCACATCGCCTATACCTGTCACCGCCGGGCCATCCGCTACACCCGTCTGGCCCCTGGCTGGACCGCAGAGCTGAAGGACAGTCGCGCATGAGTGACATTATTGGCATTACCATGGGCGACCCAGCTGGCGTTGGCCCCGAAATCTGCATCAAAGCGCTGGCTGAGATGCCACCCGAAGACAGGGCGCGCACGCGCATTTACGGCAACCGCGCTACGCTTGAGGCTGCAAAGGCCGCCGTCGGCATCGATTTAAATCTCGAAAGCACCGTTGTGAATATTGAGTACGAAGGGGCGCCGCTGCCTTGGGGCAAGCTTTCTGCGGTGGCGGGCGATGCGGCCTTCAGCTTCATCAAGATGGCCGTGCAAGATGCTCAGGCGGGGACAATCGGCTGCATTGTTACCGCCCCAATCAATAAGGAGGCTCTTAACGCCGCGGGTCATCATTATGACGGCCACACCGGGATGCTCCGCAGCCTAACCGGATCGAAAGCGGCTTACATGCTGCTTGCCTCTGAGCGGCTTAAGGTCATCCACGTTTCTACACATGTCGCGCTGCAGGAGGCGATCCGTCGCTCCACGACGGAGCGGGTTCTGGCCACCATCCGCGCGGGCCACACACATTTGCAGCGCATCGGTTATGTTAAGCCCCGGATTGCTGTGGCCGGGATCAATCCGCATTGTGGCGAGAACGGCCTGTTCGGCACCGAAGATGACGATCAGATCGCGCCAGCGGTCAAGCTGGCGCAGGCGGAAGACATCGACGTGCAAGGCCCAATCTCGGCCGACACGGTCTTCCACCGCGCCTACAACGGCGCCTTCGATCTGGTCGTCGCCCAGTACCACGATCAGGGGCATATCCCGATCAAGCTGGTGGCATTCGATGACGCGGTGAACGTGTCTGTTGAGTTACCGATCGATCGGACTTCGGTGGATCACGGCACGGCATTCGACATCGCAGGCAAAGGCATTGCCAGTCATGGCAACATGCTTTCGGCCATCGCCTATGCCCGCAAACTGGTTTCGGGGGGAAAAAAATGAGCTTTGCGATTGAAGGCGTCTACTGCGCCGCCGCCACACCGCTACGATCAGACGGCACACCTGATCTTGCCCTTTTCGGCGCACACACCAAGGCGCTAATCGACGAAGGTTGCCATGGCATCGCGATGCTTGGATCCACCGGAGAGGCCAACAGCTTCTCCGCGCGCGAACGGATGGACCTTCTGGAGGCCGCGCTGGAGGGGGGCACCCTGCCCCAGCAGCTGCTTCCGGGCACCTCGTCTTGCGCGGTCACTGAGGCGGTCGAGATGACACGCCATGCGGTGCAGGCGGGCGTCAAGGGCGTTGTCCTGCTGCCCCCCTTTTACTACACCGCCTTCAGCGATGAGAGCCTCTTCCGATTTTACGCCACGATTATCGAACGGGTGAACGACCCCCGTTTGAAGGTGGTGCTGTATCATATCCCAATGCTGACCGGAGTGCCCATCAGTCACAGTTTGATCGAGAAGCTGATCAAAACCTTCCCCGAAACCGTGGTGGGCATCAAAGATAGCGACGGCAAGATAGAGAACATGCACGCGATCTCGGCTCGCTTCCCCGGATTTAGCGTGCTGGCCGGTGCCGATCCACTGCTGTTGCCGGTGCTGCAGGGCGGCGGCGCGGGCTGCATCACCGCCAGCTCGAACCTTGTCGCGCGCGAATTGCGCATCGTCTATGACCATTGGAACGATTTGGCGCAGACGGAAAAGGTTAAGGCGGCGCAGGATGTGATTGTTGCGTGGCGCAACCTGACCAACAGCTACACCCAGCTTCCCACCGTTAAGACAATGCTGGCTAAGCGCAGGGGGGATACGGGCTGGCTGAACGTCCACCCACCGTTTTCACCGCTTTCCGTGGCCGAAGCCAAACAAGTTTGGGCCACCATGGATCAGCTGGAAGCGGTGACAGCATGACCCTGTCGCACGCCATCAGCCTGCATCAACCCCGCCGCCTTGACATCGGAGCCAACTCCACGGCGCGGGTGGGCGGCTGGGCCCGTGATGCCGCCAGCATCTTCATACTGGCCACACCGCAGACGGCTGCTTTTGCAGAAAGGCTGTGTCTGCGTGGCAAAGTGACAGTCTTTTCCGACATCCTTGGCGAGCCCGACATCGTTACCTTTGAAGCTGCCCTGCAGGCCGCCCGTGCGGCCAAGCCGGATCTAGTGATCGGCCTTGGCGGCGGCTCGGTCATGGATGTGGCCAAACTGGTGGCTGCAATGTGGAACGGCGCGCAAACGCTTGGCGACGTGGCAGGCCCCAATCGGGTGGCAGGCCGCAGCACGCGGCTTGTTCAAGTGGCAACCACCGCAGGCACCGGATCGGAAGCGGGCATCCGTGCACTGATTACAGATAGGGACAAGGGAACGAAAGTTGCGGTGGAAAGCCCGTATCTGATCGCCGATCTGGCGGTACTGGACCCAACGCTCACCTATTCGGTGCCGCCAGCAGTGACGGCGGCCACCGGTATCGACGCATTGGCGCATTGCGTGGAGGCCTTCACCAACAAGAATGCCCACCCGGTTATCGACGGCTTCGCCCGCATGGGCATCGCGCTGGTCGGGACTTATCTGGCGCGCGCAGTGCGCGATGGGCAAGACACCGAGGCCCGCGAAGGCATGATGCTAGCCAGCTTTTATGGCGGCATCTGCCTTGGCCCGGTCAACACCGCTGCGGGGCATGCGCTTGCCTATCCGCTGGGCACGCTGCTACACCTGCCACACGGATTAGCCAATGCGATCATTTTTCCCCATGTACTTGCGTTCAACGAAAGCGCGGTGCCCTCGAAAACCGCCGAGGTGATCGACGCCCTTGGCCTTGCCCCGCGAGCGGAAGAAGAAGGCCTGTATAAGGCAGCGCACGCCTTTTGTGCCGAACTTGGGGTCGAAATGAGGCTGTCACAAAATGGCGCTTCGAAAGCGCAGTTGCCCCGCTTTGCACGTGATGCCCACGCCATCCGCCGACTGATGGACAACAATCCACGCGACATGACGGAGGACGAGGTCGAGGCGATCTACCGCGCCGCCTTCTGACAGAACGGATGGGCAGCCTTGCCCCTCCGGCACCTACTGCTCAGTTTCAGAACGCCGCTTTTCAAACAGGCGCCCGCGCGAGCCGATCAGATGGTCGCGCATGAGCGCGCGCGCAGCAGACACATCCCGATCGCGGATGGCTTCGAAGATGGCCGAGTGCTCACCGAACACGCGTGTCAGACCGCTCGCCTCTCGCTTTACCGAGGCGCCGTGAAACCGCATGCCCACTGCAATATGGTCTTTCAACGCTTCCATTGCCGTAGAGAAATAAGTGTTTTCCGAAGCCCGCGCGATAGCGAGATGGAACTGAAAATCGGCATCCTCGCGGTGAGACTGACGGTTTGTCGCGTCGCGCATCATTTCCAGCGCGGCGCTGATTGACGCGAGGCTGGCCGTATCCTGCCGCTCGGCGGCCAAGGCCGCAGCCTCCGGCTCTATGGTCACCCGGAATTCATAGCAATACAGCAGGTCAGACACATTCTCCAACTGGCCAAAGCCCAAGGGCTGCTTCAGGCCGATGACCCGCACAAAACTGCCCGCACCGCGCCGGGAATAGATCAAGCCCTGATCACGCAGCCGCTTCAGCGCCTCGCGCACGATGGGACGCGACACCTCGAACTCGGCCGCCAGGTCATGTTCGGTGGGAAGCCGTTCATCGGGCCGATAGGCCCCCGACTTTATGGCGCGCTGCAGCCGGTCGAACACCACATCTGCCAAAGACCGACGGCCCGCGCCCTCGCCCTGCCCCATCATGCGCCCCTTCTTAAAAGAGCGGCGAGGCGGATCAAGGTGTCGCCTCCGCCAAATCCGCCTGATTTCAAGATCACCGTCACTCTTTCTCCCCGCCCCATTGGCACGCCCGGCAGCACTTCACCGTCCAGATGCAGCAGTTCTAGCTCCATCTGCGCCAGTACCGCCTCGGCCGTGGCACCGCCGGTCAGAAAAATCGTATCTATCCCATCCGTCAGCGCGGGGTGCACCGAAGCGCCAAGCCTTAGCGCCACCTCATCCCCGGAAGCTACGGCCTCTCCCTGCACCGCCTGAACCAGCGTCAAACCCTGGGACGACGAAGCTTGGGCCACCGCCAGCTGACCGTTGGGCGCGGGCCGCCAGTCGACCCCCTCCTTGCGCAGCGCCTCGACCTGCGCCACCGTGATCGGATCCCGCGATCCTACCACCATCAGCGCGCGCGATGCGATAGGGCGCGGGGCCACTGCCTGCGCGCGGCCTGTCATTTGCACGGCCAAGGCCTCGGCGAGGCCGCGGGCACCCACCAAAAGCGCGCCTGCAGGCGCCGCTTTAAGCGCCATTGCCATGTCGCGCGACGTCTCGGTGTCGGGCACCGTAGCGCGAGTCGCAAGGTCGCCCAAAACCTTCGCCACCGGGATCGGGGCCTCAACGCCAAACCCGGTCACAGCACCGCTTCGCACGACACGACCGAAATCAGGGATGGCCGGGGCAACAAAAAGTGCACCCGGGGTTAAGGCGGTCAATTCAGCCGCAATATGCCCTTTCAACCGCGAGTCGACTTTCTTGAAGATCCGCGCACCAACCGGAAGCTGCTTCGCCACCTCTGCAAGCCGCGCCACCGCGACCGCTTCGGACACATCACGTGACTGCGTGCTGAATGCCACCACATCAGGAGCCAATGCCACTGCACGGGCCAAAGCGCCATGCGCCAGCGCCACAACAACGGAAAGTCCGCGCCCCGCGAAAGGCGCCGCCGCGTCAAGCGCACCGGTCAGATCGTCAGCGATGATACAAAGCAAAGATATTTCTCAACCGAATTGTTAGAAAGTTGATAACAACTATCCACTTTCCTGCGTTTGATAATGCTGACTTATATTGCACGCATCAAGGCTATAGTTGCAAATCTGATGCAAACTTACGAACCGAATTGCGAATAAGATTCAGCGGTGGTGCCCACCGCTTTTCCGGCCACCGGGCTTCGTTCGATTCGGTATAAGCAAGAAAGACCTGTTCAGGCACAGGGGACCAAATCCTGCGCGCAGCCCTTTTGAAGGGCGGTCCTTCTCTTTCCGATGCCGGGAACAGAACGGACGCCCTAACCCCTTGGATTGCAAATATGCGACTCGAACGATAGATATTCGCTATCCCGCGCAGCACTTTGCGAGGCTGTGCCGAAAGATGGAGAATTTTATGTCTGCAGATCATCGTTTCACGCGCCGCGCCCTTTTGGCGGCCTCCAGCTTTGCGCTCGCGCTCGCTTTCGGCCCGGCCGTGCAGGCCGATACGACCAAGATCAAGGTTGGCATCATTGGTGGCGAGGATGAAGCGGTCTGGGCCGTCGCTGCCGAGCAGGCCAAGGCGGCTGGCCTTGAACTGGAACTGGTGGTGTTCAACGATTACACCCAGCCGAACGAAGCCCTGCAGCGCGGCGAGATTGACGCCAATGCTTTCCAGCACGGTCCCTATCTTGACGCCCAGATCGCAGGCAACGGCTACACGATCACGCCCGTGGGCCTGACAGCGGTCTGGCCGATTGGCCTTTACTCCACCAAGGTCGACACGGTTGCCGAACTGCCCGACGGGGCGGTGGTGGGCGTGCCCAACGATCCGTCCAATGCGGGCCGCGCCTTGAACCTGCTTCAAGCCCAAGGGCTGATCACCCTGCGTGAGGATGCGGGCATTCTGGCCACCGCCGCCGATATCGTTGAAAACCCCAAGAACCTTGACATCAAGGAACTGGACGCCGGGGTTGTGGGCCGGGCCATCGCCGACCTGGATGCCGCCGTGGTCAACACCGATTGGGCGTTGAAATCGGGGCTGGTGCCAGAAACCGACCGCATCGCGCAAGAGGCTGTGGAGGGCAACCCCTACAACAACTTCATTGCCGTAAAGACCGACCGCAAGGATGAGCCTTGGGTGAAGGATCTGGTTGCCGCCTATCAGAATGAAGCCGTGCGGGCAGAGTTCGACAAGGTTTACAAAGGCACGGGCATCGCCGCCTATTGAGGATACGGGCGTCTCATGATCGGAAACGGGGCGACCTTCGCCCCGTTTCTCGCATTTCAAGGACTAGAGAATGGCTGACACAGCTTTCAACGGCGCAGACATGGCACAGACAGGCCCCATCGTGGCCTTGCAGGGCGTGTCCCGCCGCTTTGGCGACCGCCCGGCCCTGCAAGACATCACCGCCACCATCGCGCGCGGCGAGATCATCGGGCTGATTGGCCGCTCCGGCGCGGGCAAATCCACCCTGATCCGTGTGCTCAACGGTTTGGATCGTCCGCAAGCTGGACGCGTGGTCATTGCAGGGCAGGACATCACCGATCTGGACGAGGCCGCGTTGCAGCCGATCCGTCGCCGGATCGGCATGATCTTCCAGCACTTCAACCTGCTCGCCCAGCGTACCGTGGCCGAGAATGTGGCCCTGCCGCTCAAGATCGCGGGGCAAGCGCCTGCCGCGCGGCGCAAGCGGGTGCTGGAATTGCTGGATCTGGTCGGACTCGCCGACAAGGCCGACCAATACCCCGCGCAGCTTTCGGGCGGGCAAAAGCAACGCGTCGGCATCGCCCGCGCCTTGGCCCCCGATCCTGTGCTGTTGCTGTCAGACGAGGCGACATCGGCGCTGGACCCTGAAACCACGCATTCGATCCTTGATCTGCTGGCGCGGGTCAATCGGGACTTGGGGCTGACCATCCTGATGATCACCCATGAAATGGAAGTCGTGCGGCGTATTGCGGGCCGGGTTCTGGTGCTGGATGCGGGGCGCATCATCGAAGAAGGCCCGGTGGCGCGTGTTCTGGCCTCGCCGCGCGGCGACACCACAAAAAGCCTTGTCAGCGGCCTGTCTCCGAGCCTGCCTGCGGATCTGCTCGCACGGCTGGCCCCGACAGGAGAGCAGGCGCTGTTGCGTGTCGACCTGACAGGGACCGCCGCGCGTTTGCCGATCTTGCAGCGCATCTCGCGCCTGACCGGGACGGATGCCCGGCTGCTGCATGGCGGCGTGGGCGATGTGCAGGGAGAACCCTACGCGCGCTTTTTCATCGCCTTGGGCACGGCCGATCACGCCACTGTCGCGCAGGTCACCGCTGACCTGCATCCTCTTGCCACCGCTGTGGAGGTTCTGGGCCATGTCCCCCATGATGTTTGATCTGCTGCTGACGGGCCTTTGGGAAACCATTGTCATGACTGGGGTTTCCGGTGCGCTGTCTTTTGTGCTGGGCTTGCCGCTGGCCCTGATCCTGTTCACCACCGAAAAGGGTGGGATCTATGAAAATGTCGCGCTGAACCGCATTCTCGGCGGGATCGTCAACGCGCTGCGCTCGGTGCCGTTCATCATCCTGCTGGTCGCGGTCATCCCCCTGACCCGCCTGATCGTGGGCACCGCCATCGGCATCTCGGCCGCCATCGTGCCGCTGACCATCGCCGCCACACCCTATTTCGCCCGGATCGCCGAAGTGTCCTTGCGTGAGGTGGATCGCGGCCTGATCGACGCCGCGCGCGCCATGGGGGCCAGCCGCTGGACCATCGTGCGCGAGGTGCTGGTGCCAGAGTCGCTTCCGGGTGTGATCTCGGGCTTCACCGTCACGCTGGTCACGCTTGTGGGCGCCTCGGCCATGGCGGGCGCGGTCGGAGCGGGCGGATTGGGAGATCTGGCGATCCGCTACGGCTATCAGCGCTTTGAAACCGGCGTGATGATTGCGGTCGTCGTGGTGCTGATCATCTTGGTCTGGGGCATGCAAGGCGCGGGCGATTGGCTGGCCCGGCGGCTCAATCACCGCTGATCCGACTGGCGCGCCCCTTCCCGCATGCGGTCTGGGGCGCGGCCGTTCTTTTGCGATCAGATCGCTTTGATCGCGCCGCCATCAATGCGGATGCGTGAGCCTGTCACATATCCGGCCCGCTCCGAGGCAAGGAAGGTCACCACATCGGCGAACTCTTCGGGCTTGCCGTAGCGCCCTGCCGGGATCGTCGCACGGGATTTCTCGGCGACTTGAGCCACTTCTGTCTGCGTGCGTTTGGCGGCGGCGGCATCGAGTTCATCCACCCGCTCGGTATGGATGCGCCCCGGCAGCACCACGTTCACCGTGATGCCATCCGCCGCGACCTCATTTGCAAGGGTTTTTGACCACCCGACCACGGCCGAGCGCACGCCGTTTGACAGCGCAAGGTTCGGGATCGGTTGTTCGACCCCAGAGGAGGTGATGGAAATCACCCGCCCCCATTGGCGGCTTTGCATCGGCGGCAGCAGCCGTGCGGTGAGGTGAAACAGGTTGGCGGCCATCGCCTCGAAATGCAGGATCCATGCGGCGCGCTCTGCGCCCATGGCGGTGCCGGGCGGCGGGCCACCGCTGTTGTTCACCACGATATCCACGCCACCTTGTGCCAAAAGCCTGTCCGCCAAGGCATCGACGCTGGCAATATCGGCAAGGTCAAGCTGCACGGGGTGCACCAAGGGATTGCCCGCGGCCCAAGCCGTTATCTTGTCAAGGCTGCGTGCCGCGGCGATCACACTTGCGCCTTCGGCCGCCAGCGACATGGCAATCGCCTTGCCAAGACCACGGCTGGCCCCCAGCACAAGGGCGCGTTTTCCTGTCAGACCCAAATCCATCAGTTCAGTTCCTTCAACCGTTTGTCCAACCGCGTCATCAGCACATCCACCTCTTGCCGTGTCTGCGCCGAAAGCGCTGCCCCCGGCTTGCGCAAGGCGTCATGGGCGATCACCCCGCGCTTGGCCAAGACATACTTGCGGATCGCCAGCCCCAGCCCCGGCTGCTGTTCAAAGCGCGCCAGCGGCAGATAGGCATCAAACAGATCGCGCGCGGCGTCGATGCGGCCTTCGTCGAAAAGCCGCACCACGCCCGTCATCATTTCAGGGTAGGCAAAGCCGGTCATTGCGCCATCGGCCCCGCGCACCATCTCTTCCGGCAGGAAAACCCCGCCATTGCCGCAGAGAATGGAAATGCGGCGGTTCAGCACGCCGTCGCGCCGCAGGGCCGAGATCTTTTCAAGCCCCGGCCAATCTTCATGCTTGAGGCAGACACAGGTGGGGAGTTCGTTCACGATGCGCGCGATCACGCTGACCGACATCTGCACCGAAGTGACCAGCGGGAAATCCTGCAACACAAAGGGCACATCGCCGATCAGTTCCGCCACCTGCCGGTAATAGGTGACGATCTGGTCATCCGTGCGCAGGGCGGAAGGCGGCGCGATCATCACCGCAGCGGCCCCCATATCCATCACCATCCGCGTCAGGGTCGAGATCTGTGCGAAACCGGGAGCAGAGACGCCCACAACAACCGGCACGCGGCCATCCACCCGAGCGAGGATGCGCGCCACAACGTCGCGCGACTCCTCGACCGTCAACTTCGGGGCCTCGCCCATCATGCCCAGCACGGTCAGGCCGGTCGCCCCTGCGTTCAGATAGAAATCCACCATCGTGTCGCAGCTTTCCATGTCGATCCGGCCATCGGGATGAAACGGGGTCACCGCGATGACGTAAACGCCGCGTGCGTCTGTGGTAAGCTGGGTCATGGTCTGTCCTTGAATGTCTTTTGCAATGCAACGCGCCCGATCGCCATGGCCACGGCGGCTTGGCAGGGTTCAACCACCGGCAGGCCCAGATGGTCCTCCAGTTCGCTGCGATAGGCTGTCATGCCCGCGCATCCCAGAATGATGACATCCGCCATCGCCGTATCCCGCAATTGGGCCCCCACGGTTTTCAACCGCTCGAAAGTGCGGGTCTTGTCTTGAAGGTCAAGCACGCCGAGTTCAAGCGGCATATCCGCCGCCAAGCGGTCCATCACCCCCATCGCGCCCACATAGCGCATGTGCCGAGGAATGCTGCGCGACAGGATCGAGACGATGCCGAACCGCTGGCCCAAAGTCATCGCCGTAAGGATCGAAGCCTCTGCGATGCCCAGAACGGGCCGCGCCGATTGCTCGCGCAGCGCGGCAAGGCCGGGGTCGGAATAGCAGGCCACGACAAAGGCACTGGCGCTGTCTTCCAAGCGCGCACAATGGGCCAGCAACGGCGTCACCACCCCGTCGACATGCGCCTGCGTCTCGATGCCGGGGGGACCTTCGGCAAGCGTGCGCGCTTCGATGGCCACCGGCGTCATCGCCCGCATCGGATCAACCGCGCGGGTGATGCCATCGGTCACATGCTGGCTGCTGTTGGGATTGATCACATAAATCGTCATGGCCTGCGCCCCTCCTGCCCCCAGAAATCGGCGGGCAATTCAAGATCGGCGGCAGCGCCGATCCGGTCAATCATCAGCGCGGCTTGCGCGGCCGCATCGGCCAGCACCTCGGCCGCGTCCACGCCGGTGGCGCGGCCATCGCGCAAGACCATGCGGCCCGCCACCATCACCGATGACACGTCATTGCCATTGGCAAAACAGACCAGACGGTGCACCGGCATGTTGGGCGGCGCAAGATGCGGCTTTCGCAGGTCCACCAGCACCAGATCCGCCGCCTTTCCCGTTTCAACGGACCCGATCCGGTCGGCCATCCCCAAGGCCTCGGCGGCGCCGATGGTGCACATCTCCAAGACCTTGCCGATCGGCAGAACGGAAGGATCGCGAAAGAAGGTGCGGTGGTAGTGCATGGCCTGCTGCATGTGGCGGAACATATCGCCCGACCGGTCTGGCGCGGTGGCATCCGACCCAAGCGCCACGCAGGCCCCGGCGGCCATCAGCTCGATCGCCGGGCAGCGTCCCATCACCGAGGCGATGGCCGAAGGGTTGTGCGCCACCTTGGTGCCAGTCTCTGCGATCAGGGCGATTTCATCCTCGTGCAGGTCGATGCAATGCGACAGCAAGCTGTCCGGCCCAAGCAGGCCAAGGTGTTTGGCCCGCCGCACCGACCCGCGCCAATGGCCATCTTGCGTGAAGATCAGCCCGCGCGCCCGCGCATAGTCGCGGATGATCTGCGACTGGTCACAAGCGGCGGCGTAATCGCCGGGGGCCATGTCGCGTTCATGTTCATCGCGCAGCACCGGATACAGCAGCGCAATCTGGATGCGCCCGTCATGGGTGTTGTGCCAGTCTTCCACGATCTTGCGGCAGGTCTGGAACTGACGGTCAAAGCCCACGTCGTAGGTGTTTTGCGTCTCTCCCGCCCAATCCGCATAGCGGCGCGGATGCGGGGCGCGGGTCGGCCCCACCGCCACCATGCTGCGGGTGCCCACCTCGACCACCGCACGGCAATGCGCCTCGGCATAGGCCGGGTCATCCGTCCGCATGATCGTGTCGCCGCCCCCCAGCAACGACACCCCGGTGGTCACGCCAAAACGCAAGCGTTCCAGCGCGGCAAGACGTGCCTCGGCATACCAGAAAGCGGGGGGCGAGGCTTGGGTGTAAACCTCGCCGCAGATTTCTTCCCAACGGTCACCGCCATGCATCCCGATGGACTTGACCAGCCCGTGGCCCGCATGCGCATGCACGTCGATCAGGCCGGGAATGACGATTTGCCCGCTGGCATCCACGGTTTCAGCCGCCTCGATGCCACGCAGGGCCTTGGCCGTGTCAACCGCAATGATCTGCCCGTCGCGCACCGCGACGGCGCCTTCGGCGATCACGCGCCGGGCCGGGTCCATGGTGACGACAACGCCACCGGTGATCAGTGTATCCGCCTGCATGGTCAGCCCTCGTCAAGTGCGGGCAGGCGCGCCACGTCGATCACGCCGTCCACCGGCATCTGGAAATCGGGATGCCGCCCGGCAAGTCCGATCACCCGCAGCGGGTTGTAGAGCGTCAACCACGCCGGATCCTCTTGCATCATCGCATAGGCCTTGCCCCAGATCGCCGCCCGACTTGCGCGGTCGGTGGTGACGCGGCCTTCGTCGATCAGCGCCTCGATGCGAGGGTTGGCGTAGCCTTGCCACCACGCCCCGGCGACGCGGGAGTCGATTTTCTCATAGAGCACGCGGTAGGTGCTCATCGGGCTTGAGTCAAAGACGCAAAGATCGCGGATCTCTTTGCGGCGGACCATATGCGCATAATCTTCGCGTTCGGGGTGAATGTGGACGTTCAGGCGGATCCCCACCTGCGCCAGTTGTGCGCCAAGTGCTGCCGTCAGCCGTTCAGCCTCATCCGGCAGTCGGGTCGGGCAATCCACTTCGAGCGTCAGCCCTTGGGCAAAACCCGCCTCGGCCAGCAAGGCGCGGGCGGCGGCGTGATCCGGCCCAGTTGCACCACCCTGCCCCGCGCCATAATGCACCGGGCTGACAAAGCCTTCAAGCGGACGCGCCGCCCCTGCCACCACAGTATCGATCAGCGCGGCGCGGTCCACCGTCAACGCAAGCGCCTTGCGCACCCGCGCATCCGCCAAGGGCCCTTTTGCCGCGTTCAGAAGGTAAATGATGGCGACCGGAGACAGGAACACATGCCGCATGTCCCCCAAGCTCTGCGAGGCGACGAAGTCCAGCCCATTGGCCACCTGCACCGCGCCACGCTTTAGCAGCGCCAGCCGCTCGGCCGGCTCTGGCACCGCGCGCCATGTCACGCTGGCATTGGCAGGCGTTCCCGCGAAATGATCCTCCACCCGGATGGCCGTGATCTCCCCGGGGTGGATCGTGGTGATCCGGTAAGGGCCAGAGCCGATCTGGCTGCCGTGATCCCCCGCATCCAAGGCGGCAAAGGCCGAGGGCGCCACGATGAAACCTTGCTCCAGCACATCGAGCAGATCGGCCATCGGCGCGCGCAAACGCACCACCAAAGTGGTCGCATCCTGCACCTCCAACTCTGCATCGCCCAGATACTGCCGCCAGACAGCGGGCGCGCCCAGCGTATAGCCTTTGTCCTCGCGCGCCATCCGGGCAAGCGATGCTGCCACGGCAGCCGCATCGCAGGGCGTGCCGTCGTGAAACCTCACACCGGGGCGCAGATGAAAGGTCCAGACCTTGGCATCCGAGGCCACCTCCCACTGGTGTGCCAGATGGGGCACATAATCCTGCGCCACGCGCCGCACCAGCGTGTCATAGACCGCGTGGTAGATTGTCAGCGTATCGCTGGCATCGGTGCAGTCATGCGGGTCTTGCAGCGCCACTCTGGCTTGCGCGATCGTTGTCATGCCGTATCCCTTTCAGGTTCGTCCACCAGATGGCAGGCAACCTTTTGCCCGCCGCCCACATCGGCCAATCGTGGCCTTTCCCGCGCGCAGCGCTCCCATGCCAGCGGACAGCGCGTGCGGAAACAACAGCCCGAGGGCAAGGACAGCGCCGAAGGCACCTCACCGCCAAGGCTGATTTCGTCTTCCGCGCGCCGCTCCTTGATGCTGGGGGCCGCTGACAAGAGCGCCCGCGTGTAAGGGTGGCGCGGGCGCGAGAACAAGGCATCACGCGGCGCGGTTTCCACGAGGAAACCCAAGTACATCACCCCCACCGTATCGGCGATGTGATGCACCACCGACAGATCGTGGCTGATGAACAGGTAGGCCAGCCCGAATTCGTCGCGCAAATCCATCATCAGGTTCAGGATCTGCGCCTGAATCGACACATCCAGCGCTGACACAGGCTCATCCGCGATGATCAGATCCGGCATCACCGACAGTGCCCGCGCGATCCCGATCCGTTGCCGCTGCCCGCCAGAAAACTGGTGCGGATAACGCCCGCCATGTTCGACACTCAGCCCCACCTTGGCCAGCAATTGCTCGATCCGCGCGGGCACGCCCTTTCGCTCGGCAGCGGTGCGCGTTTGTTGCAGCAAGGGCTCGGCCACGATGTCGCGCACTTTCTGGCGCGGGTTCAACGAAGCGTAAGGATCTTGAAAGATCATCTGCATCCGGGACCGCACCGGCAGCATCTTGGCGAAACCGTATTGGGCGATATCCTCGCCATCCACGCGGATTTCGCCTTCTGTGGGCTTGTGAATGCGCGCGATGGTCTTGGCGACCGTGGATTTGCCGCAGCCGCTTTCGCCCACCAAGGCCATGATCTCGCCCCGGTTGATCGCAAAGCTCACGCCATTCACCGCGTGGACAACAGGCGTTTCCAACCGGATGCCGCCTTTGCCAAACGCGATGCGGTCGAGCACGCTGCCCCCCACTGAGAAATGCATCTTGAGGTCGCGGACCTCGAGGATCGGCACTGCGGCGCTCACGCGGGTTCTCCGGGTTGCAGGGGGTAATGGCAGGCGGCCGAGCGCGCGGCATTAAGCGCGCGCAAAGGCGGTTCTTCCACCGCGCAAAGCGCCTGCGCCCTTGGGCAGCGCGCGCGAAAGGCACAGCCCGGTGGCAGGTTGCGAATGTCGGGGACCATGCCGGGGATCTGGCGCAAGCGCGGGTGGCGGTTCGACGGATCGGGAATGCTGTCAATCAGCCCGCGTGTATAAGGATGCGCAGGGGCCGCGATCAGCGCCCGCGTCGGCCCCCGCTCGACCACCTTGCCACAATACAGCACCGTGATGTGATCGGCCATTTCCGACACCACCGCCAGATCATGGGTGATCAGGATCATCGACGCCCCGCGCGCCGCGATCTGCTGGCGCATCAGCTTGAGGATCTGGCTCTGGATCGTCACATCCAGCGCCGTGGTCGGCTCGTCCGCGATGATCAGGCGCGGTTGCGCCAAAAGCGCGATGGCGATCACCACCCGCTGGCGCATCCCGCCGGAAAACTGGTGCGGGTAGGCCCCCAGCCGATCCGCCGCCCGGCTGATCCCCACGCTTTCCAGCATGGCCACACAGGCCTCGCGCCGCGCCGCGGCATCCAGATCGGTATGCAGGCGCAGCACCTCGTCCATCTGCTGGCCCACCGTGTGCAGCGGGTTCAGCGACGTCATCGGGTCCTGAAACACCATCGAGATGTCGCGGCCCCGGATCTGGCGCAGGCGCGGCTCTCCGGCGGTGACCAGATCCTCACCGTCGAGCAGGATCTGCCCGCCCTCGATCTTGCCGGGGCTGTCGATCAGGCCAAGGATGGAAAACCCCACCACCGACTTGCCGCCGCCGCTTTCGCCCACCAGCCCCATGATCTCGCCAGTGCCAATCTCGAAGCTGACTCCGTTCACCGCCTTTACGGTTCCGGCAAAGGTGTGGAAATGCGTGCGCAGATCCCGCACGGCCAGAAGGGCGTTTTGCGTCTGTGCCGTCATTTCAGCCTCGGGTTCAGTTCGTCGCGCAGGAAATCGCCAAACAGGTTGATGCCGAACACCAAGGCCATGATGGCAAGGCCGGGAAAGACGGAGGTCCACCACAGCCCGCTGAACAGCACGTCAAAGCCGTTCTTGATCAGAAGCCCCAGCGAAGGCTGGGTGATCGGCACCCCCACCCCCAGAAAGCTCAGCGATGCCTCGATCAGCACAAAAGTGCCGACCTGAATGGTGGCGATCACGATCAGGGGCGTCATCACATTGGGCAGCACATGCTTGCGGATGATCTTGGCGTTTGGCAGGCCCGCGACCTTGGCCGCCTGCACATATTCCTTCTTGATCTCCGACAGCGTGGTGCCGCGCACCGTGCGGGCATAGACCACCCACCCCACCGCCGTCAGCGCGATCAGAACCTTGTCGACCCCGGTCCCCACCGCCGACATCAGGAACAGCGCGATCAGGATGGATGGGAACGACAGCTGGATATCCGCGATCCGCATGATGACGGAGTCGATGATCCCGCCATAAAACCCCGCCACAAGCCCAAGAAAGGTGCCAATCACACAGGAGGCCACCATCGCGACCAGCCCGATGAACAGCGAAATCCGCGCGCCATAAAGGATCGAGGCCCAGACATCGCGTCCCTGCCCGTCTGTGCCCAACAGAAACCGCGCATCCCCGCCGTCCATCCAGAACGGCGGCTTGTAGCTGTCCATCAGGTTCAGCCCGGCAATGTCATAGGGATTCTGGCTTACAAGAAACGGTCCTGCCGTCACCGCCAGCACGAAGCCCACCATCAGCGCGCTGCCCAAGATGGCCGAGGTGCTGCGCGTGTAATTGTGAAAGAACTCTGATTGGACGAAGCTGCTCATACGCCCCTCATTTCAAGGTGATGCGGGGATCGATCAGCGTGTAGACCAGATCGACCAGAAAATTGATGACGACGAAGATCAGCGCCACCAGCATCAGATAGACCACGATCACCGGGCGGTCGGCGCGATAGATCGAGTCGATCAGCAGCTTGCCCATCCCCGGCCAAGAAAAGATCGTCTCGGTGATGGTGGCAAAAGCGATCAGATCGCCCAATTGCAGACCAAAGATCGTCACCACCGGGATCAGCGCGTTCTTAAGGCCATGCTTATACAGCACATCCTGCCGGGTCGCGCCCTTAGCGCGCGCAAATTTCATGTAGTCCTGCCGCGCCACTTCCATCATCCCGGCGCGGGTCATGCGCAAGAGGATGGCCATTGTTGCCAAGGAGAGGGTGACCGCAGGCAGGATGATGTGGTGCCAGCCATTTGCGGTGACCAGACTGGTCCGCACGCCCAGCACCTCGCCGGTTTCCCCGCGCCCCGAAGACGGGAACCAGCCCAGGTAGACGGCAAAGAAATAGATCAGCACCATGCCAACCCAGAACCCCGGCAAGGACACCCCCATCAGCGATCCGGCCATGATGATGCGGCTGAGCCGCCCCTTGGGGTTTGCCCCGGCATAGACCCCCAGCGGAATGGCCACGACGACTGCAATCAGCATCGCGACCAGCACCATTTCAACCGTCGCCGGCATCCGCTCGACAATCAGACTGAGCGCGGGTTGGCGGAACACATAGGATTGCCCGAAATCGCCCTGCAACAGGCTGGTGATGAAGATCCAGTATTGCACCGGCAAAGACTGATCGAGGCCGAGAATGCGCCGGGCCTGCGCGATCTGATCCTCGGTGGCATCGATCGGCACGATCATGAACACCGGGTCCCCGGTAAAGCTCATCATCAAAAAGACGACCAAAGACACGACCCAGAGCACCAGAAGCATCTGGATCAGGCGTTTGATAAGGTATCCAAACATATCAGATTGCTGACTTTTCTTGTGCTGAAGGTCAGAAAATGCCCCGGCTTCGCGCACGCACGCGGCCGGGGCAATGACGCGTCGGGGTTATTCGACGTCCATCTCGTAAGCCTGCAGGAACTTGTCGGCACGCGGGCTCAGGGTCACGCCGTCGCGCACGCCGTAAATGTCCTGCTCGTAATGCAGCGGGATCATCGGGATCTCGGCCATCAGCAGCTTGGTCGCTTCTTGCAGGATCGCATCGCGCTCGGCCACATCCGCCGTTGCATCGGCGCGGTCCACCAGATCATCCAAGGCGGGGTTGGAATAGCCCCCCCGGTTGACCTGCCCATAACCCTCTTTCTTGTCGCGGCTGTAGAACAGGGCCTGATACATCGATCCGGCATCGCCCGACGGGACGTCCCACCCGCTCATGATAAAGCTCGAGTTGTCGGACGGGACCCGGATATAGCCCCAGAAGTTCGACTTCGGCATGATGTTCAGGTTCAGCGTGATGTTGACCTGTGCCAGCATCGACGCAAGCGCCTGCGCGATCTGCGCATCGTTCACGTAGCGGTTGTTGGTGGCATCCAGCGTCATCGTGAAGCCATCCGGGAACCCAGCCTCTGCCAGCAGCGCCTTGGATTTCTCGATGTCCAGCGGATACATCTGCCGGAAGTCCATGCCTTCGACAAAGCCCAGATGCGACTCGGGCACATATTGCGCGCTTGGCGTTGCCAGCCCGTTCATGACGATCTTGTTGAGGGCATCCACATCGATCGCCCGGATGATCGCTTCGCGCACCCGCTGATCGCGCATGGGGTTCGGGCCTTCGATGGTGGGCGAGGTTTCGCGCGCATCCATCCCCAGCACCACGTTCAAGAGGCTTGGGCGGGTCACCACTTCGAACCCGGCTTCGTTCTTCACCCGCTCCACATCGCGCACGGCCAGATCCTGCACCACATCCACCTCACCGGTCAGCAAGGCAGCGGTGCGGGTGGCAGGGTTGGTGATCGGGCGGAAGGTCACGGTTTCGATCTTGGGCGCGCCGCCCCAGTAATCGGCATGGGCCGCCAGAACCAGACGCTCTTCCTTGATCCATTCCTGCAACTTGTATGGGCCAGTGCCCATCGGCTTCAGATCCATGTCCTGATCGCCGGTCGCGGTGGTGTATTCCTCATCCAGGATCAGGAGTTCGGCCAGATCGTTGGGCAGCACGGCATAGGGCTGCGGGGTCTTGATCTCGACCGTCAGATCATCAATCGCCGTAGCCGAAGCGATGCTGGCGACCAGATCCGGACGGATCGACGCCCGCGCCTTTTCCACCGTGAAGACCACATCCGCTGCGGTAAAAGCGTTGCCGTTGTGGAAGGTCACGCCTTCGCGCAGCTTGAAGCGCCACGTGGTATCATCCACCTGTTCCCAGCTTTCGGCAAGGCCCGGCCCGAATTCCAGATCGGCGCTGCGCGACACCAGCGGATCATACAGATGATAATACATGATGTTTGACGACAGCTCCTCCCCCGCCAGCGGGTAAAGGTGGCTGGGATCTGCGGTCAGCCCGATGGTCAGGCTTTTCGTCTGTGCATAAGACGCACCCGCCGCCCCAACGACAATCGCCGCCCCAAGCGTGCAGGTTCGCCAAGCTTTTTGTGACAGGATCTTCATAAACACTCCATTGTTGGTCTCGCGCCGCGAGAAGGGGATGGAGACGGTGTGCCGTCTCTCGTGCTTGTTTGTGATATGCGGAGGAGAGGCTTCAGTGGCCCGGCTTGGCCGTCTGCACTTCGATCTGATAGCCTTCTGGATCATTCATCACGAAGGCGCGGATGCCCAATTCGGCGCTGTCGCGCGGGGCGGTCAGCCCCTCTACCCCGCAATGCGCCGCCCAAGCGTGCCAAGCATCCACGTCGGGCACCCGCAGGCAGATCTGGCAGGTCTTTGCCTCGGCCCAGTTCTGCATGCCACGGACCTCATCCACGAGGCCCAGATGCGCCTGCCCGTCGATGCGGTAAATCTTGGACCACCCCTGATCGATCGCGAGCGTCAGCCCCAGCACGTCCTCGTAGAAAGCCATCGCGGCCGGGAGGTTGCGGTAATACTGAAAGGTGATCGCAAGCACGATCCCATCAGAGGGGCGCTGCGGTGTTGGCGTCGTCATTTGTCCACCTGGTGCTCGTGTAACGTATCCCGACTGTATACAGAGCGAACACTGAGTCAACAAACCTCTTCAGGGTTGGACGCGCCTGAGGCCATTTTTGTCAGAACGGATGATAAATGTGCGAGATGATCGATTCCCGCACTTTCTGTAAATGGAACCGCATCGCCTCGGCTGCTTGGTCCGCGTCGCCAGCGACGATCGCGTCGATGATGGCGATGTGTTCATGGCATCCGGGCTCGAATCGCTCGGGGATGAAGCCTTGGTCATACATGCGGGTCTTGATCTTCAGACCCTCGATCAATTCCCCCAACAGGCGCGAACCCGCCATTTCGGCGATGGTCAGATGCAGCCGCCGATCCAGCGCATAATGCTCAGCCGGGCCGGGGCGCGGACCCGCCAAAAAGCCCTGCACCTTGGCGCGCATCTCCATCAAGTCATTGTAATTCTTTCCAGAAGCAGCAGCTTTGCGGGCGGCTTCACATTCAAGCAGGCTGCGCACATGCAGGATTTCCATGATGTCTTGCAGCGACACGCGATTCACCGCAGGGGCGCCGCCCGGGGTGCGCGTCGCCAGTCCTTCGCTGATCAACTGGCTGATCGCCTCACGCACCGGCGTGCGCGAGACGCCCAGTTGATCGGCAAAGTGGTTCTCGCGCAGCGCAGCCCCCGGAGCCAGGGTGCCATCGAGGATCATCGCCTTGATGCGTTCATAGGCTGAACTGCCCAAAGTTTTCGCCGTCTCGGCCATCGAATCCCCTCTTGTCATCCTGACACACCCGTTACACTTGCACCTAACATACAAATGCGACACAAATCAGTATACACACTGTATATCAAAATAGAAAAGCAGCGACGGTCAGCGATGGAAAATCAGCCTTACGACACGATCCTCCGTGGCGGCACCGTGGTGCGCGAGGGCGCCACCGGGATCGGCGATATCGGCATTCGGAACGGCAGAATCGTGACCATCGCCCCCCAGATCGCGGGCGGCGCCGACGAAGAGATCGACGCCAGCGGACATCTGGTGCTGCCCGGCGGTGTCGATACGCATTGCCATATTGAACAGGTGTCCGGCGCCGGGCTGTTGAACGCAGACACGTTTGAAACCGCCACCCGCTCTGCCGCAATGGGAGGCACCACCACCGTGGTCTCCTTTGCCGCCCAGCACCCCGGCCATAAGATGGCACAGGTCGTCTCTGATTACGCCGCCCTTGCCCGCAAAGGGGCGATGATCGACCACGCGTTCCACATGATCGTGTCCGACACCTCGAACGGCAACCTTGCGCAAGACATTCCCGCGCTGATCGCCCAAGGGCACCGGTCCATCAAGATTTTCACCACCTATGACAAGGTGCGGCAGGACGACAAATCGATCCTTGATATCCTGAGCGTGGCCAAGACCCATGGCGCGCTGGTGTGCTTTCACGCCGAAAATGATGGCCTGATCCGCCACATGACGGAGAAGCTGATCGCCGAGGGCAAGACGGCCGCGAAATACCATGCCGACTCGCATCCGCGCGAAGCCGAGATCGAGGCGATTGAGCGGATGTGCCGCTTTGCCGAATTCACTGGCGCACGGATCATGATCTTTCACGTCTCGACCCGCGAGGGGGTTGAAATCGTGCGCGCGGCCCAAGCGCGCGGCGCGCCGGTGCAGGCCGAAACCTGTCCGCATTACCTGTTGATGACCCGCGATATTCTGGAACAGCCCCGGGCCGAGCGTTTCCTGTGTTCGCCGCCCCAGCGCACGGGTGACGATCAGAACGCCCTGTGGGAGGGGTTGCAGGACGGGACCCTCACCTTGCTCACTTCGGACCACGCGCCGTATCGGATGGATGAAACAGGCAAATTCGCAAATGGCCGCGACGCGCCGTTCAACAAGATCGCCAATGGCATGCCGGGTCTGGAAACCCGCCTGCCGCTGATGTTCGATGCGATCATCTCGAAGGGGCGGATGTCGGCAGAGCGCTTTGCGTATCTGACGGCCACGGCCCCGGCCCGTGCCTTTGGTCTGCCAAACAAAGGGGAGATCGCAGAAGGCTTTGATGCCGATATCGTCCTGTGGAACAAGGACATGCCACACACCTATGGCAGCGATGATCTGTGCGACAACGTAGGCTACAACCCGTTTGAAGGCACCCGTGTGATCGGGATGCCTGTCACGGTTTTGCTGCGGGGAAAGGTTGTGGTGCGCAATCGCAAACTGGAAGCGGTGGCAGGCGGTGGCCAATGGCTGGCCATGCAGCCGCCGCCCTCGCAACTGGGAACGGGCAAGACCCCAGCCGCCTGACCCCGCACCTTTGCACCCAGCAAGGGCCCCCGAGGCTTGCAGGTCACGCAACTGTCAACACATCCTGCTCCCCTGCCCCTTTGGCATGGGACGAAAAGCAGCCGATGACAGCGTTTTGCACAAGTGGATCAATGCATTACCTTGGCATGGGTTTTTCGTCCTCACGCGACGCCTGCCCCTTGCATCGCGCGCCGAAATCCGCCGGACCCTTTGCGTTTGGCAGCGGAAAGGCGCAACCCAAAGAAGAAAGAAGGTTTACATTGCCGCCCCAAAAGTGCGTTGTCTTCCTTTACCACATCTACACCCGGAGCCGCGCATGTTGGATTTGATCCTGACGTCTTCCAACACGATCGGGCTCATGGCGATCTGCTGCATGGTCTTTGGTGCGTTGCAAAGATCCGTTCGGCAGACGGCATTGCGCCGGGCCGGTGTCGGCCTTGCCTTGGGACTGGGCACGGTCCTTGCGATGTTAGAGCCGCTTCAGTTCGCGCCGGGGTATCAGGCAGATGCCCGTGGCGCTTTCGTGGGGGTCGCCGCTCTTTTCGGCGGGCCGATCGCCGCATGGGTCACGATCACAATCGCGGGGCTAGGGCGCTGGCTGATCGGCGGTGCAGGCGCACCGCTTGGCATGGCGGTGATCGCGGCAACCGGTCTTGCCGTCTGGATGTGGACAAAGCTGGAACGCCCGACCGTGGCACGCAATTGGCAGGCTTGGCTGGCGCTCTCGCTCATGTGCGCGCTGCCCACCACGCTCGCGTTCTTCCTCACCCCGGCGCCAACGCTGCGGCTGATTTTCTTCATCGCGGCGCTGAATGTTTCATCTGTGCTGATCTTCGGACATATGATGGAGCGTGAACAACGGCTGCGGCGGAGAGAGCGGCTGCTGAGCCTTGCTGCGGCCACGGATGAGCTGACCGGCCTGCCCAATCGCCGCGCCTTTGTGGAATATTGCGATGCGCTTGAAAAAGACCGCCCCAAGACGCTGGCCCTGCTGATGATGGACATTGATCATTTCAAGTCGGTCAATGATCGCTATGGCCATGCCGCGGGCGATCACGCCCTGCGCTCGGTGGGGGCGGCAATCTCGCAAACGCTCGGCGCCGAAGATTTCGCCGCGCGCCTTGGAGGCGAGGAGTTCGGGATCGTCCTGCGCGTCGACAGCACAAACGCGGGCTTCAAGGCAGCTGAACGCCTCAGGGAAGCGTGCCGGGTCAGCTATGGCCCGCCCGAGTTGAAGTTGCGCACCAGTGTCAGCATCGGCGGCTTCTTCTTCGAGGCCGGAGCGTTCAACAGGACCGAAGGTCAGAAGTTCGCAGACCGCGCGCTTTATCAGGCCAAAGCCAGCGGCCGCGACCAGACCGTCATGCTGGAACCCTCCAAACCGGCGGCGGGCTCGATGTCGGCACGCTATGCAGACAGCTTCGGACGGTAAGACGGGCGGCCAGTCGGCTGCACGTCCGCCCTTCCCGTCTGTCAGCATAGCAGACGCGGTGTGCGCGCCGTCGCCAGCGGAACACCCCTCTTTGCCTCAGGCGCCCCAGACCCGCTGAAGCAAGGCAAGCCAGTTGCGATGTGCGATCTTTTCCACAAGCTCGGCCCCGAAACCATGATCGAGCATCGCCTGCAGAAGCGCCGGCAGCCCGCTCACATCCCCGATGCCAGCGGGAATGGTTGCTCCGTCGAAGTCAGAGCCAAGGGCGACTCCCTCTTCCCCCAGATGGGTGAGCAGATGGTCCAAGTGCCGCAACACGGCCTCCCATCCCATATCGGGGGATTGCCGCCCGTCTGGACGCAGAAAACAGGTGGCGTAGTTCAGCCCGACAAGCCCACCACTTTCCGCGATCATCGCCAACTGGCGGTCGGTCAGGTTGCGTGTGGATGCGGTTACGGCATGCGCATTGGAATGCGTGGCAACCAAGGGCATGCCCGAAATCCGCGCCACGTCATCAAAGCCGGCCGCGTTGAGATGGGACAGATCCAGCATGATCCGCATCTTCTCACAGGCACGGACCAGATCCTTGCCTGCGGCGGTCAATCCCGGCCCGGTGTCTGGGTCGCCCGGAAAGCGGAACGGCACACCATGACCAAACACCGTCGGACGCGACCAGACCGGGCCCAGCGACCGCAGCCCCATCGCGTGCCACAGCTGCAACTCATCCAAACTTGCGCTGATCGCCTCGGCGCCTTCCATATGCATCACGCCCGCAATGCGCCCCGCAGCCATCGTCTCGCGGATCTGGGCAGCGGTGGTGCAGAGCGTGAAATCATCGGGCGCAACCCGTGCCATCCAGTGCAGATGCCCCGCCATGGCCAAGGCCACCGGCTGCGCGCCTTTGGCGTCGATCAAATCGGGCAGCGGCACGTCATAGGGCGGCGCATCCATCAGCGCCTGATAGTCCGGGCTGTCATGTGCCACCGGGGATGGCACATAGATCGCAAAGAACCCGCCCGCAAAGCCGCCTTGTCGCATCCGGGGCAGGTCCAGATGGCCAACAGGCTTGCCTGCCGCATCCACCTCGCCCTTCAGCCACAGGTCTTCACGCCGGTCAGGCGCGTTGTAGAGCCGCAAGAGAAAATCATTGTGGCCGTCGAAAACCGGGAAATTCATCATATCCTCTTCGTGGCTGTTCAAGCGCCCAGCATCCGGTCCGCGCTCGCCTCAAAAAGCGTGCGGGCGTAATCCGTGGTCATCGTGGCGCTGGCCAGCTGATCGCGGGTCAGTTCTTCCACCGCGCGGCCATGCTGCATCACCAGAACGCGGTCACACATATGGTCGATCACGGCAAGGTCATGACTGACCATAAGGAAGGTTAGGCCACGCTCGCTGCGCAGTCGGTTCAAGAGGTTCAGCGTTTCCGCCTGAACCGAGGCATCCAGCGCCGAAGTGGGTTCGTCCAGAAGCAGGATTTCGGGCTCCAGCATCAGCGCCCGCGCGATGGCCACGCGCTGCCGCTGGCCGCCCGAAAGCTGATGCGGATAGCGGAAGCGGAAGTTGGCGGGCAGGCCCACGTCCTGCAACGCCTTGACGACACGGGCGTCGGTATCGCCGATGCCATGGATCGCCAAAGGCTCGGACAGGGTGCGGTCCAGCGTGTGGCGCGGGTGCAGGCTGGCATAAGGGTCTTGAAACACCATCTGCACCCGGCGGCTGAAGGCGCGCCCGCGCGGGGTGGGCACGGGCTGGCCGTCAATGCGGATCTGGCCTGCCGTGATGGGCGCCAGCCCGCAGATGGCCCGCAGAATGGTGGATTTGCCTGATCCACTCTCCCCCACCAGCCCATAACTTTCGCGGGCGTCCAAGCTTAGACTGACACCCTCCACCGCGCGCACGAGCTTTTCCTTGGTCCCATAATGGACCGACAGATTTTCAACCTCGATCAGTGCCATCGCCTTACTCCGCCCATTCCGCCGCACGGTCGAGCCCGGGCAAAGGCGCCCGCTCTCCGCCGATCCGGGGCAGGCAGTTCAGGAGGCCCCGCGTATAGGGATGCTCTGCCTGCATGAGGTTCTTCGCCTCCAACTCTTCGACCACGCGGCCCTTATACATCACCAGAACGCGGTCACAGAAGCGCCCCACCAGCCGCAGGTCATGGCTGATGAAGATCAGCCCCATGCCACGGTCGCGCACCAATCCGTCAAGGATCGACAGCACCTCGGCCTGCACAGTCACATCCAGCGCCGACGTGGGTTCATCGGCGATCAGCAGGTCAGGGTTCGGGATCAGCATCATGGCGATCATCACCCGCTGGCCCATCCCGCCCGACAATTCATGCGGATAGGCCTCCATCACCCGCTCGGGGCCACGGATCTGCACGGCCTCCAGCGCTTCGATGGCCTTCTCACGGGCCACCTTGGCCGAAAGGCCGTCACGCCGCCGCAACCCTTCTGTCAGTTGCGCGCCAATCTTCATCACCGGGTTCAGCGAATATTTCGGATCCTGCATGACCATGGCGATCCGCTGGCCGCGCAAGGCCCGCATCTCGCGCTCTGACGCACGCATCAGATCGGTGCCGTCAAACACCATCTCGGCGGCCTCGATGCGGCCCGGCGGACGGATCAGGCGCAGGACGGAGCGGCCGGTCATGGTTTTGCCCGATCCGCTTTCGCCCACGATGCCCAACCGTTCGCGCCCAAGGCTGAAGGACACGCCGCGCACGGCCTCGACGCGCCCCGCTTCGGTGTCAAAGGTCACGCGCAGGTCTTTTACCGAAAGAAGGGTCATTTGCCGCTGCTCCTTGGGTCCAGCACATCGCGCAACCCGTCACCCAGCAGGTTGAAACCCAGCGAGACGATAAAGATCGCAAGCCCGGGCATGGTGGCGACCCACCATTGCTCAAACAGGAATTTGCGGCCAGACGAGATCATGAGGCCCCATTCCGGGGTGGGGGGCTGCACGCCGAGGCCCAGAAAGCCAAGCCCGGCCGCAATCAGGATGACGCCCGCCATATCCAGCGTGACGCGGATGATGACCGAAGGCAGACACATCGGCATGACATGGCCCCAGATGATCCGCCCTGCCCCGGCGCCTTGCAAGCGCACGGCGGCGATATAGTCAGAGGTCCGCACCGTGAGCGTTTCTGCCCGCGCCACCCGTGCATAGGGCGGCCATGCGGTCAGCGCGATGGCAAGCACCGCGTTTTCAATCCCCGGCCCCAGAACGGCGACCAGAGCCAGCGCCAGGATCAGGCGTGGGAAGGCCAGGAAGATGTCGGTGATGCGCATGAGCACCTGATCTACCCAACCACCAAAATATCCGGCCACGGTGCCGATCAACAGCCCCAGCACCGGGGCCGTCACCGCAACCAGCGTCACGATGTAAAGGGTGATGCGCGAGCCATAGACGATCCGGCTCCAGATATCACGCCCGAAGTCATCCGTGCCCAGCCAATGCCCCGGCGTTCCCGGCGGCAGCAGCCGCTGGCTCAGGTTCTGCGCCAGCGGGTCATGCGTAGCCACCCACGGCGCAAAAGCCGCCATGAATAAAAGGGCAAGGATGATGACAAGCCCCACCATCGCCAGCGGATTGCGCCGCATCCGCAGCCACGCAAGGTAACTTTGCCCAAGGCGTGCCTGCGTGCGCGAGGCCGGGCTGGGATCTCGCAGCCATTCAATCATCGTGGCCATCAGCGCGCCCTCGGATCAACAAGGCGATACAGCAGGTCGGACACCATATTCACCGTAACAAAAACGACTCCCACCACCACCGTGCCACCCAGAACGGCGGGCATGTCTCCGGCAAACAGGGCGTCTGTGATGTAGCTGCCAAGGCCGGGCCAGGCAAAGATGGTCTCGGTCAGCACCGAGCCTTCGAGCAGATAGGCATAAGACAGGGCAATGACGGTGATCAGCGGCACCATCACGTTTTTCAGCGCATGCACCCAGACCACCCGCCATTCGGGCATCCCTTTGACCCGTGCAGTGGTGATGTATTCCTGCCCCAGTTCATTCATCATGAAACTGCGGGTCATCCGGCTGATGTAAGCCATCGAGGTGTAACCCAAGACCGCCGAAGGCAGAATGATATGGCTGATCGCGTTTCGGAACATGGCCCATTCACCAGCAAGGGCGGTGTCGATCAGGATCATCCCCGTCCTTGGCGGAACATCCAGTTCGAACATCATCGAGAAACCCGCATCCAGCCGTCCCGGACCGCCGACCCAGCCCAGAATGCCGTAAAACACCAAAAGCGCCAGAAGCCCCAGCCAGAAGACCGGCATGGAATACCCCATCAAGCCCACGATCCGAACGATCTGGTCCACCCATGTTCCGGGGCGGGTTGCCGCCAAAACGCCGGCTGGCACCCCGACCAGAACGCCAAACAGCGTGGCAAGCGTGGCAAGTTCCAGCGTCGCCGGAAAATAGCGGATGATATCGTCTGCAACCTCGCGCTTTGTGCGCAAGGATTGGCCAAGATCGCCTTGAACGGCATTGCCGACATAAATCGCGAACTGCTTCCACATCGGCTCGTCAAGGCCAAGCGCAACGCGGGTGGCCTCGTATTGTTCCGTGGTCGCCCGCTCGCCGACGATGGCCAAAACCGGGTCGATTGGCACCACGCGACCGATGACGAAGGTGACAAGCAAAAGGCCCAGAATGGTGATGGCCAGAGTGAGCGCCGTGCCGCCGATCAAGCGCAACAGGCGGGGCAAGCCGGACAGAAAGCCAGCGGACGGGGCGGGGGTGTCGGGATCTGCGGTCATAGGCGGCAGGCTCCGGCGGGCAGGATGATCCCGCCCGCCGAAAGACCCTTACTTTTCAACCAGCCAGTAGGTCACCGAATCCACGGTGCCGCCGGTGTAGAAGTTTTTGACATTGGCGCGCATTGCGGTGCGGTTGTTTTCCTGGAACATCGCAATGAAGGGCGAGGTGTCGCGGTGTTGCCGCTGAATATCCTCATACATCGCGCGCCGCTTTTCGGTGTCGCGCTCGATCACGGCCGCTTCGGTCATGGTCATCAACTCACCCGGTTCATAGGCGTTGCGCCATGCCAGCGACCCCGTAAGCTGGGCCTCGTCCGAGTTGTCCGCATTGATGGCAAAGGTCGACGCGTTGGTGTGCGGATCGGGATAGTCCGGCCCCCAGCTTTGCAGCGTCAGATCATGTTGACGAGCGCGGTATTCGCCCAGCACTTCCGCCCCTTCGGCAATGGACAGGGTCAGGTTGATCCCCACTTGCGCAAAGGTGTTCTGGATCGACTGCGCCATATCGGTGCGGTTCTGGGCGTTGCGCACCGACATCTTGATGTTCAGCGGCAGCTCGACGCCCGACTCTTCCAAAAGTGCCTTGGCCTTTTCCACGTCCAGCGAATAGGGCGTTTCCTCAATCGCGCCCAGATAGCCGCGCGGCAAGAACGCCTGATGCACGGTCTGCTCGCCTTTCAGGAAGCTGTCGGCCATGCCCTGATAATCGATGGCCCAGCGCATCGCTTCCAGCACCTTGGGGTTGGCCAAGGCTTCGTTCTTCATGTTGGCCGAGACATAGTAGATGTAACCGGCAAGGTCGGTTTCCACGCGGATATCGGCATTGCCTTCCATACCTTCGATGTCCACCGAAGTGACTTCGCGGCTGACGTCGATATCGCCGCGCTCCAGCAGCAGGCGGTTGGTGGCGCCTTCGGGAATATGGCGCATGAACACGCGCTTGAGCTTGGCATCGCCGCGCCAATGGCCCTCGCGGGCCTCAAGGATATAGCTGTCGGACGGCTTGAACGACCGCAGGACATAGGCCCCCGTCCCTGCCGTGTTCGATTTCAGCCATTCGTTGCCCATGTCGCCATTGACCTCATTGGCCATGACGGTTTCCTTGTCCACGATAGAGCCGACGGCAGCGGTCAGGCAGTTGTAGACAAAGCTGGGCGCGAAGGGCTTGTCGGTCTTCAGGGTGACGGTATCACCTTCAAAGGTGATCATTTCTTCAACGTTTTCAGCGGTAAACCCGAACTGCTTCAGGATAAAGGCAGGTGTTTTGTCAAGCTTGACCACGCGCTGCAAGGAAAAGACCGCGTCTTCGGCCCGCACCGGATTGCCCGAAGCAAAGGTCACGCCGGGGCGCATCTTGAAAGTGTAGGTCAGACCGTCTTCCGCCACATCCCAGCTTTCCGCAAGGCCGGGAACCAGCTCGCCCGGACGGGTCGGATCTTGTTCGATCAGCGTGTCATAGGTGTTGTTCACCAGATCGGTGCCGGAAAATTCGAATGCCTCATGCGGGTCGATCGAGACGATGTCATCAATGGCATCGCCGATCACCAGCGTATCGGCCGGCGTTTGGGCCATCAGCGCGGCTGGAGCGGCCCCGGCCAGCAAAGATGCCAGAACAAGCGCGCCGGCATGGCGAAAGGTAAGATCAAGCTTCATGGAAGACTCCCTGTCTCTCTTGTTGGGAAGCGTCTATAACCCAAAACGGGCAGGCGCAACTTTGACCAAATGGGCAATTTTTGCGCGTCCCTGTCAAGGCGAGTCATGTGACTGCCACAATCTAGGAGCGAACCATGCCGATGCGCCCAGTTTTCGACGGACACAACGACCTGTTGAGCAAACTCTGGGCAGCGGGTGACCGGCATGGGGCGTCGTTCTTCGCGGGCGCAGCGCGCGATCTTGATCTGGAAAAGTGCCGCGCCGGCGGGTTTGCGGGCGGTTTCTTTGCGATCTGGGTCCCCGGCGATCCCGCCAATGCGCCGGACCCGATGGCGACCTATCGCGCGTTTGACCCTGTCGATCCCGTCGCTGCACGACAAGTTACGCTGGAAATGGCCGCCATTCTGCACCGCATGTCCGCAGACCGGCCCGATGCGATCCGGCTTTGCCGAACGGCTGCCGAGATCGAGGCCGCAGAGGCGGCAGGTGCGATCGCGGCCTTGCTTCATATCGAAGGATGCGAAGGGATTGGCCCGGATCTGGACGAATTGTATCTGTATCATGCGGCAGGGCTCCGCTCTCTGGGGCCGGTCTGGAGCCGCGACAACATCTTTGGCCATGGCGTTCCGTTCAATTTTCCGGCCTCCCCTGACACCGGGCCGGGGCTGACACAGGCCGGGCGCAACCTGCTTGCCGCCTGCAACCGGCTGCGCATCCTGTTTGACCTCAGCCATCTGAACGAAGCAGGGTTCTGGGATGTGGCCAAGCTGACAGACTCCCCGCTGGTGGCCACCCATTCCGCCGCCCATGCTTTGACGCCCGCCACCCGCAACCTGACAGACCGCCAGCTTGATGCCATCGCCGAAAGCAAGGGTTTGGTCGGCCTGAACTTCGGCGTGGCCTTTTTGCGCGAAGACGGCGTGAAAAACGCAGACACCGGGCCAGAGGTGATCTTGCGCCATATTGACCACCTATTGAGCCGCTTGGGCGACAAAGGTGTCGCGCTTGGGTCTGACTTCGACGGCACCACAATTCCGCGCTTCATCGGGTCCACCGCTGGACTGCCCAAACTGGTCGAGGCAATGGAACGGGCAGGCTATGGATCAGAGCTGATTGCCCGGCTGTGCTGGGGCAACTGGCTGGATGTCCTGCGCCGCACCATCGGCTGAAAGGCTCAGACCAAGCTTTTCACACGCGCAAGGTTCGCCTGCGCGTCCGCGCGGGTTCCGCCCAGCACAATGCCTGTGCAGGCGGCAGGTGGCGCCTCATCGCCCAGCCAACGACCATCAATCACACGGGTGGGAACAAGCCAGCCATCGGCGATGGCCGGGGCAAGTCGGTCCATCAGCGCATCGGCCGACAGCGTGCTGGCAACATGGAAAGACTGGCTGGCCCCAAGGCCTGCGCGCTGGCTGGCAGCGGGATGCAGCAAAACCTGACTTGTGCAGGCGTTAATACGAAAATTCGGATCAAACACGATCAAGCGGCCATCACGGCTGCGCCCGATGTCAAATCCCGCGATGCCACGAAAGCCCCGCGCCCGTGCCGTCTCACCGATCTGAACCACCAGATCCTTCCCTTCCTCTGGAAAAGGGAAGTCCGGGTCAATCATGCTGCCCGACTGTTGACCGGGGGCCTCCAGCAGTTGCTCCGCGGCCCCAAGATAGTGCGCTCCGGTTTCGGTCACCGCAATATTCGCGCACCACGTGATGTCGGTGTCGATGGCCTCTTCCATCACAAGCTGATCGGCGCAGCCTTCGGATCTGAACCAATCGATGGCGCTGACAAAACTGTCTTTATCCGGGCAATACCGCACACAATGCCCCACGCCAGTCGGCTCTGTGCCTGCGTATTTCAGATAGATCCCGCCGATGGGAAGGTCCGGACTGTCATCCTCGCGCCACAACTGACGGGCGGCCAGATGGCGGAGCGGCACCAGATCGCCAAGCTTGGCCTTGCTGTTCAGGCTTCGCCATAGCCCGGCAGGCACGAGTTGCGCCGCATCTGGAAAACGCGACTCTCGCAAGGGATAGGGTCCGAACAGCCGATAGCCTTCGGCGATGAGGGCATCGGCGTGCTGCTCGGCCTCCTCTGCAACGCGATAAACGCGAATGTCTTCCCCGACCGGCAGACCAGCATCCTTGAGAAACGTCAGGATTTCATCGGTCACGCAGGCCTGATGGCGCACCGAAGGACGCTGTCCGATCACGCCCAGAGCATGGCCCGTGATCGTTTCAACGTTCAGCGCGTTCATGCCAAGCCAGCGCAGATGCGCCAAGACCGTGCGCGGCATGAAGGCCGCATCGTCGGGAAGCAAGGCATTGATCGGGATCAGAGGGTTGAGCATGGGCATCTTACTTCAAGAAAGGTTGCACACCGCGCGCCAGACGCATGACGCGTTCACTGCGCGCACCGCGGACAAGGCTGGGCGTCTTGTTGGCATCCAGAAGGATCGGCGTGCCATCATGAACAACATAGTCGAACTTGCCAAATTCGATCCCCATCTCTTCGCGCCAGCGCAGGATGGGTGCGCCGGGCGGCTCATCCAGATATTCATGACGCACGATGGATTTGACCTTGACCAAAGGGTCGGTCGCAAACATCCGGTAGCCATAACTTTCCGCACCGAAAAAGATCCAGCCGCGCAGGCAATACATGCCCTCGTGCCGTTCGGGCAGAAACTTTTCGACAATCAGATCGTGGTTCCGCCAGACCCAATCGGGCACTGCCGCAATTCTGTCCAGCACAGGATAGCCCTTGGGCGGCAGCCTTCGGGCCAAGCGCCATGACAGCTTCGCCAGTGTCTTCCTCAGTTCGCTGCCGACGGTTTTGCCATCGCGTCTTTCCGGCGCCCCGAAGTGGTTGAGATTGGTCTTCAGGATGACCGGGCCTGTCCAGTCGCTGTCCGGGGTCAGCAGCAAGGAAGTATAGCGTCGCTTCGAGATGTCATGCGCCGCGCCATTCAGCACACGAACACCGGCAGGCGCTGTCGGGATATCGGAGGCCGGAACAAAGGTGCGATCATGGTGCAAGATGCAAAGGTCGGCACTGGGATGAAAATCCTGCGCCACATGCACGTCGTGACCTTGTTCTCGCCAGATCTCACTGAGTTGAGAGACCATGGCCACCGGCTTCAGGGGCAGATCTCGGCTGCTAATGCTGATCAGTGGCACGATGGGGTTCCAGATCTTGATGAGATGCGTTCAAGGCTTGGCAGAAAGAGACGGCGTTTGTCATGTTTCAAGCACCTTGCCACTCGGCCAGATTTCCCCACGCCGCAGCATCCACCATGACCTGCGCATGTAATTTGCGGCCTTCAGCCGGTAATAGGGAAGACGCCTGAACGCGGGGGGCTTGCGGACATCGGCATGGTGAAGACCGGTGATCTGGCTGTCACCGAAATCTTCGATATGGCTGGGAAAGGGTTCCAATCCGCGCAGGCGAAAGTCATGCACGAAGAAGCGGTTTATTTCATGATCCGCGGCGCGTGTCTGTGGCACCATTGTGCCGAGCATGCGTCGCGCCGTCTCGCGGTGAATCAGATAGGCGCCGTTTCCCGTGCAAGGCCCGATATAGGCGTTGAGCACATAGGGGCCGATGCGCCCCTGACATATCGGCAACTTGGCACGGATGCGGTTCAACCGCAAAAGATCCCAATGTGCTTTGGCAGCGATGGCAAGTGTCAGAGCCTCACGGAAATCGGCGTGAAAGACGACGTCATCTTCCAGAATCAAGGCCATCTCTGCGCCGGATGCAATCAGACGCTGCCAAGCAAGGAGATGAGAGAAATAGCAGCCCACCTTCCCCGGAAGCAGGCTCTGGCCCATGTTGCGCTCATAGGCCACCGGATCGACCTTGGGAAGCAGTCTCTGAAATTCGCTTCGTCCGTCAATCCCGGAGATGCGCTCATATCGCAAGCCTTGCGCACGCAGACCCGCGTCCATCCGAGCCATGCGCTCCGTGGCCCTCTCAAGGTTGATCACCCAGATTTTCAGAGCGTCGATCGGGTCAGACATCGCTGCGCTTCTCCTCTGCATGACCAGTTCGGGCCGCCTACCCGAGGTTTTCAAGCGACCAAGCGCGTAGGCGCTCTTTGACCCGTCTGGCGCGCCCTATCAAGCGTTTTTCAGCCCAGACGGTTTTGTCGTGAAACAACCGCTGCCAAAGTCGGACGCGGGCTTTGGCACTCTCCGCACTGTCTTGTGGCAGGCCGTCAATGCCCGTCATGCCGCCGCTCGTTTTTTGACATGTCTTTAATGCAGGCGAAAGACGCACAAAGCCGCACGCTCGGCTGGGGTGGCGCGCGCCTGACTGCTGGGCGTTGCAGGTGCCTGCGCGCTGGGGCACCTTGGGGGCAAACAAGGAAAGCCGCCCCCCAATATGGCCAAGAAAACGTTGAACGCAGAGAACCTTGAGAGACTGGGAGCAGAGCGGCTTGCAGGGTTGGTGATGGACCTCGTGCAAGGCAATGCGACCCTGCAACGGCGGGCGCGGCTGGAGTTGAGCGCGGCGCAAGGCCCCAAGGACATTGCGGCAGATCTGCGCAAACGCTTTGTCTCTCTGCGGCGGTCAACCAGTCCTGTGGGCTGGCGCAAACACAAGGCCTTCGTCAAGGATCTCGCAAGCCTCGTCGCATTGATTGAAACCGGCGTGGCCCCGCAAGATCCGGATGACGCGTTTGATCTTGCGTGGACGTTTCTGCAACTTGCGCCGTCGATCCATGCGCGCAGCGATGACAGCAATGGCGCCATCGGCGCAGTCCTGCGCGACGCGATGCGCCTGATCGCAGGTTTGTCGCCACGGCTCTCGACAAGCCCGCAAGTGCTGGCAGAGCGCATTCTGGACGCGGTGTCAGAAGCGGCTTTTGGCGAATTTGACGGGATCATTCCAGCCTTGGCCGATGCGCTGGGACCAGAGGGGTTGGAGCACCTGAAGACCATCACCACCGCATGGGCGGCGGCGGCCCCCACCGCGCAAGAGATCTCGCGCCACAAGGCGCGGGGGCTGAGCGGATCGCCAGACCTGCGCGCACGTCGCCACAAGGACAGCACAGGATCCCTCATCCTTGCGGACGTGGCCGATGCGCAGGGCGACGTTGACAGCTACATCGCCCGTTATTCAGCCGAACAATTGATGCAAGGCAGCATCGCCCTTGGTGTGGCACGCCGGTTGATGGATGTGGGCCGCGTGGAAGAGGCGTTCGAGCATTTGGCGCGCGCCCGCAATGCGGCGGCGGGACAATCGCTGCGCATGTTCCGCCCCGATCTTGACGCGGCTTATGCCGAAGCGTTGGAAAAACTGGGCAGGCGAGAGGATTTGAAGCAGCACCTGTGGCAGACCTTCACCCAAACGCTGGACGGCCCTAAGTTGCGAAAATATCTGCAACTCCTGCCGGATTTCGACGACATAGACGCTGAGGACGCAGCGCTCACCTTGGCTGAGACCCATCCTCAACTGAGCGCGGCGATCCAGTTCCTGATCGGCTGGCCCGACCTTGGCCGTGCCGCCCGCGTGATCGAGGCGCGCGCAAAAGACCTCGACGGCGACGCTTATGACATCTTGTCCCCCGCCGCCGATGCACTCTCGGCCCGACACCCGCTTGCCGCAACCTTGCTGCGGCGCGCAATGATCACAGATACGCTAAGCGGCGCAAAGTCGAGCCGTTACCGCCATGCTGCGCGGCATTTAGCGGAATGCCGGCTCTGCGCTCCCCAGATCAAAGATTATGGCGCCGCCCTCCCGCATGCGGATTTTGTCCGGCGGCTCCGGCAAACCCATGCGCGCAAAACCGCCTTCTGGCAATTGGTGGACGCGCACTGACTGCCCCACCCAAAGACCAGAGGCCGGTGCTGCCGTCCACGATCCGTGATGATCAGGAAACGGCAGCACCGCCCCAGCGCATGCTGTCGTCACGCGATGGGAAATGCAGGGCGCAGCGCCGCTCGGGCGTCACTGCGCGAGATAGACATAAGTAACATACGCAACCAAAAGCCCCACACCGATCGCGCGTCCAATCACCGGGCGCGTTAAAAGCAAGGCCGCGAACAGCACCGAGGCTGCGATCATAATGGGCAAATCAAAGGTCAGGAAGCGCGCTTCAACCGGGATAGGCGAGATCAACGCCGTGACACCCAAGATCCCCAGAACGTTGAAGATGTTCGATCCGACGATGTTGCCGATGGCAATTTCGGACTGCTTGCGAAACGCAGCGATGATCGACGTCGCCAGTTCGGGCAGCGATGTGCCCACCGCCACAATGGTCAAGCCGATGAAGGCCTCGGAAAGACCAAAATCGCGCGCGATATTTGTAGCGCCCGTCACAAGGAACCGCGCGCCAAAGATCAGGACAACCAGTCCCCCGATCACCCACAAGACCGATACAGGAATCGACTTGGGCATGGCGCCATCCACATCCTCATCTGCGGCATCCCCCGGCTGCACATAAGCCCAGACCAGATAGCCGATCAGGCCCGCCAGCAGCAAAAGCCCCATCAGCCGTCCCATCTCTCCGGCCATGAAGATCGGGACCAAGACCGCAGCGGCAGCGATCATCACGGCAGTGTCACGCTTCAAGGTGGCGCCCGAAACCCGGATCGGCCAGACCAGACAGGTCAAACCCCCAATGAGCAGGATGTTGGCGATATTCGATCCGACGATGTTGCCGATGGCGATGGCTGGCACATCCGCCAAAGCCGCTTGGACCGAGACCAGAAGCTCAGGCGTCGATGTGCCAAAGCCGACAACCGTCAATCCGATCAGCAAGGACGACATGCCCAAGCGTTTCGCAATGCCGACACTGCCGCGCACCAGCGCTTCACCGCCGAAAAACAGGCCAATCAATCCGGCCACGATAAATAAGTAATCCAAGACGTTTTCTTTCTTGCTGACGGAACGCCCCCTTGCGGCTCGCAGAGCGAAGTGGCGGCGCTTTACATAGGCATGCCGCAGGCCGCTTCCACCACCGAGCAGAAAAATAGGGCGGCGCGACATGAACCTCACGTCGCCCGCCCCCACGCATGCACCGAAAGAGACAGCCGTGGCAAGGTGCGCTCCCCGCTCGGCGTTTGTCAGACCCCATGCCTGAACAGGGCAGCGGTCAGGCGGAACCTTCGCGCGCCTATTGTGCGTCAACCACCACGGACATGCCAGCGCGCAGCGCTTCGGCACCCGCCTGTTCTGGCGCAATCGCGATCCTGACGGGCAGGCGCTGTGCAATCTTGGTGAAATTGCCGCTGCTGGCGGTGGCCGACATCAGCCCAAACTCCGAGGCGGTGGCAGGCGAAAGCGCCTCGACATGTCCCGCAAACCGGCGCCCACCCAATGCATCCACCGAAAAGGCGATGGCCGCGCCCGGCGCAAGGCCTTTGATATTCGTCTCGCGGAAATTGGCGACAACCCAGAGCCGCGTGCCAACATGAGAGACAAGCGCCGTTCCCGGCGTCACGTATTGGCCAAGATGCACTCCGAGTTGTCCGAGCGTGCCATCCGCCGGCGCACGGACGACGGTATTGGTGAGTTCAATCTTGGCCAGTTCGACCGCCGCCTTGGCGGCCGAGATGTCAGCCGCGCGGGCGTCCAGCGCGACGCGGGCAGATTGAACGGTTTCGTTTTGAACTTCCAAGCGCGTGCTGGCTTGGATCTGGGCCGCTTCCGCCTGTTGCAGCGCGTTCAGCGCCTGATCGGTCGCGGATTGAGAGCTGACGCCGCGGTTCAGAAGTTGACCCACGCGCTCGGCTTGGCTGCGCGTTGTCTCGAGTGCAGAGCCCGCCGCGGCAAGGGCTGCCGCAGACGCGCGGGCCGCAGCCTCGGCAGAATGGACCTCCTGCTCGGCCACCTTCAGCGCTGCCCGCGTAGCGGCCAGTTGCGCTTCGGCCTGCGCCAGTCTTTGCCGCGGGATGCGGTCGTCGATCCGCGCAATGATGTCGCCCTGCGCCACGGTCTGAAAATCCGTGACTTCGACAGCGGTGACATAGCCTGCCGCCTGCGGAGCGATCTGGGTCACCTCACCGCGCAGATAGGCGTTTTCGGTGCGCGGGGTTTCTGGCGCGAAGGGCGGCAGATGCCACGCAAAAAGCAGCAGGAAAACGCCTGCCGCGCCAAGCACCAGCGCAATAAGGGTGGGAAGGAGAGCCGTCTTTTTCATAGCGTTTTTTCCGTGAGCTTGGCGGCCAAACGGTCGCGCAACAGATGAAGGACCAGTGCCGAGGCCGCGATCACGGCAGCCCATCCGGTCAGGGCATAGGCATCGGCATAGGCTTCGGTCCAAGCGATCAGGCTGGCCTGACCCGCAAGATCGGCTGCCGCTTGTGCGCGTCGTGCCGCAGCGTCGGGCAACATCCCGGCGAGCGCCGCCACACGTCCGGCCAGCGCATGCAGGGTCTCTGGATCAGACGGGGTCAGTTGAACGGCAAGATCTTGCAAGTGCAGAGCTTGGCGATGGGTGGTGAAGGTCGTGAACAGGCCAGAACCAAGGACCCCGCCAAGGCTCTGGGTCGAAATAAACACAATGACGAAAGAGAGAATGTATTGCGGCCCTTTCGTCAGCGCCGAAAGCAACCCTGCCATCATCGCCGGCGGCATGAACAACATCCCGGCAAAGCCGATCAACGCTTGGCTGACAATCATCTGCGCGGGTCGCCAGTCGGGAGTCACGCCGGAATCGGCAAAGGCAGCAAAGGCGATCAGGATCAGCGCCACCAGGTGAAAGGCGGCGACACGCCCGGGCCTCATCCACGCGATGCAGGCCAGCGCCCCCAGAACGCCCGCCAGCGTGATCACCGCAAACAGCCCGGTCAACGCATGGGGGCCCACCCCCAGCACCTGAAACATCCGGGGCGCACCCGCCGACTGTTCCGACAGGATCAGACGAAACACAAGCAGCGTGCCCGTCAGATGCAAGATCGCAGGGCTGGCGAGCCAGCGGATATCAAGAAGCGGCGCTCTGCGGTTCAACTCGACCGCAATGGCCAGCGTCAACGCGATGACAGAAGCCACCAGAGCAGCGCCAATCCATGGGGCATCGAACCAGTTGTGGATCGGGCCCATCACAAAGGCCACGATCAAACCGGCAAAGCCCGACCCGATCAGCGCAAAACTCAGGAAATCCAGCGGCTCAATCACCTTTTCGCGGGGCATCGGGCGCAGCGGCAAAAGCAGCACCAGCATCAGTGACACCAGCGCCAGCCCCAGCCCGGCAAGATGCACCCCTGCCATGCCGCTGTCGCCGATCAGAGACGGCCCGATCACGCGCGCAAGCGCAGGCCCTGTCATCAGAACCACCATCGCCAGCGGCAGGCCCAGCACCATTTTCGCTTGCGGAGACAACGGCTCAAGCATGTAAAGAAAGGCCAGCGTGGAAAGGGGCGCGGCAGCCGCCCCCGCCAGTGCTTGCAGCACCAGCGCCGAGCGGAAATCATCCGCCCAGAGCGACGCCAAGGCGACAAGGGCATAAGCCGCAACCCCGATCTCGGTAAAGCGACGCAACCCGAATTGGGTTCGGATCTTGATAAGCAAGACCGGCAGCGCCGCGCGCGGGATCATGTAAACCGCCAGAAGCCATGCCGCCGTGGGTGTCGTGACCCCCAGATCCCCCGCGAATTGCGGCAAGCTGGTGGTGACAAACCCCTGCTGCAGGCCCTGTGCCAGCCCGATCACGGTCGCCGCCGCCATATAGGCCAAGGCGCGCCCTGCGGGCAGCGGCGGGTGCTGCACCGGTGCTGGTGGTGCAGACGCGCTCATGTTCGATCCGTCTTTTCAAGGTTTAGCGCGATCTGTTTCAGCACCCGCGCTGCCACCTCAAGCTCTTCTGATGGAATGCCTGCCAGCACTTCGCGCCGCAAGCGCGCCGTAAAGTCGACGATCGCGCTGTCGCGGCCACGCGGCGTGAGGACCAAGGCATTCTTGCGCCCATCATCCTCTTGAGGTTGCCGGGCGACGAAACCATCGGCCACCAGCGCATCGATCTGCCGCTTAAGCGAAGGCGCTTCGATGGCCAGTTCTGCCGCCAGCTCGCTTTGTGTCACCCCCTCGCGCCCGGCAAGCGCCGTCAGCGCCCGCGCGCGGGAAAGCGTGAGCCCGATCGCACGGGCACGCGTGTCATAGCTGCGTCTGAGGGCGCGGATGACCCCCATCAGCGTGTCAATGAAAACTGCATTCTCCGTCATACCCGGCGCCATCCTGTAAAACTCATTAGCTAGCTAAGTATATTCTTGCAGGCTTTCAAGACCCGACGGTTCTTCGTCGGGCTGGTTCAGTTGCGCTTTCCTGTGCGCAGGCGGACAAGGCACCGGGCATTGTCTGTGTGACAGGCACGGGTCTTCGCAAAGGCCGCAGAGACCCATTGATTGGGAAATCCGGTCTCGCCCGGCCCCACGCCCCCCTGTCCGGGGTTCATGCAGGTTCTGATGCGGTCAGGCCAAAGCCCGAGACCGCTTCAGCCAGCGACCACGGGCCGGATCTCGCCCGAGCCGCCGTCACATATCCCAACGTCGGTGACATGCGGGCCGGGGTTGCACGCCAAAGACGCGCCAACAATCGCCTTGAAACTGCGCAAGGGCGGCAGCCAGTCGGCCACCCGATCCGCTGCGGCCCGAAGTGCGGCCAGCTGTGCCCCCACCTCGGCAACAGGTGCATCGGACAGAAGGCCACAGACGGGCAAGGGCAGCACCGCCAGAACCTGCCCCCGCTGCGCCACCGCCATGCCCCCGCCACAGGCGATCAGCGCGTTTGCGGCAAGGGCCATATCGCCCGTGTCCGAGCCAAAGACATTCAGGTTGTGGCTGTCATGCGCAACGGTGGTGGCAATTGCCCCCGACCATGTGCCCCAGTCCTCGAGCAAACCCACAACAGGCTCCGCCGGGGCAAGCCCGTGCCGATGCACCACCGCCATGCGCAGCATGTCAGCCGGCACCTGCACCCGCCCGTCCTGCACGGGGAGGCGGGCCGTTCCCCATTCGGTAAAGCGCGGGCGCTTGACTGTATTCACGGTGACACTGTCACCGCTGGCCGCAATCTCGAAATCCTGCGCGGTCAGGCGTGGCAGCTTCATCGTGTCGGTAAAGCGCAAGTCAGTGGCCGGCCCCTCACCGCGCAATGCCGTGCCGCCTTCGGCCACCACCCGGCCCGACGCCAGCACACGAGCCGCGCGAAACCCGGTCAGATCGTGAAACGCCACGATATCGGCCCGGCGGCCCGGCGCGATCAGCCCCAGATCCGCCCGGCCCAACCGCATCGCGGCGTTGAGCGTTGCCGCCCGCAGCGCATCCACCGCGCCCAAACCATGCCCGACCAGGCGCCGCAGCACATCGGCCATCCCGCCCGCCCGGTGCAAGTCATCGGGGAAGACATCGTCGGTGCAGATGGTGAGGGTCTGCGGCACATGGGGCAAGCCCGCCAAGGCCTGCACCACCCCCGGCAGCACATAGTCGTGCGATCCGCGCAATTCGATGCAATAGCCCGCCCGCAGCTTGTCCAGAAAATCCTCGGGGCCGCTGATCTCGTGGTCAGACTGAATTCCGGCACTGGCAAAGCCTTGAACCTCGGCACCGCGCAGCCCGCGGGCATGTCCGCAAATCAGCTTGCCCGAGGCCAGCCCCGCATTCACGATGCCCGCCATCTTGTCAGACCGCGTCAGCACCCCGCGCATGTCCATCACTTCGGCCACGCCGATGATGCCCGGCCAAGCCAGCATCGTCTGCATCTCGGCAAGGTTGAACGCCGCCCCGGCGCGCTCGATCCCGGGGGCAGAGGGCACGCAACTGGGGGCCAGCACCAGCACCCGCAGGTCAAGCCCGCGCGCGGCCTCGATCGCCCAGTCGACACCCTCCAGCCCTGCGACATTGCCCACCTCATGCGGGTCCCAGACCACGGTGGTCGTGCCTTGGGGCACCACCGTTTCGGCATAGCGGCGCGGCGTCACCATCGAGCTTTCGATATGCATATGCACATCGATCAGCCCCGGCGTCAGATACTGACCCGCGCAATCAAGCACCTGCTCCGCATCCCCCCGCGTTGCCGGCGCGTGAACCGAGGCGATCAGCCCCCCCACTATGCCGATATCGGCCGGATAGATTTCCGATGTGGCGACATTCACCACCTGCCCGCCCGTCAGCAGCACATCAAAGGGCCCGGCCCCGGTGGCGGCCCGCACCGCGCGATCGCGCAAGGCGGGAAGGTCGAGGTCGTGAGGTTCGGCTTGCATGTCTTGTCTTTCGTGTCAGGCTTGCGCCATGCGGATCAGGCCCGCATGAAATTGTGCGCGAATGATGTCCGCCTGCGGCGCCGTTGCGACGCGGGCATTGGGCGCGGCCTTGTGGCGGCGCCATTCGATCACCGTCATGCCGCGCGTGAGGGTGCCGTGCAATTCGGCGGCGATGAACACCGCTTCCTGCTGCGATAGGCCGGGGTCCAGCGCCAAGGCTGCCGCCACCGGATCATAAAGCGCCATGGGGCGGGTGCCATTGGCCGCGATCCGGATATAGCCTTCGTAAAGATCCGCAAGCAGCGCCGCCTTTTCCCCGGGCATCGCGCGCAGCGGCGTCAGGTCGGACAGGGTCACCTGCACCTCGCGGCAGCATTCCAGCCCGACCATCAGCAGGTTCATGCCCGCGCGCAATACAAAGTCGACCGCTTCAGGGTCGACCGCCGCATTGAATTCCGCCACAGAGGTATGATTGCCGCGCGCGAAGGCCCCCCCCATCCAGACCACATCCAGCCCCTGCACCAGATCGGGCGCGGCCATCGCCAGATGCGCGAGATTGGTCAGCGGCCCCAGCGCCAGAACCCGCTTGCCCCCAGCGCGCCGCCACGCGGCCATTGCGGTCACGGCATCTTCCCCGGTCGGAACCGATGCGCCGCCCGTGGGCAGACGGCGGTTCGCACTGCGCATTCCATCCGCGCCCAGCACATAGTCGGCGGTTTGCAGCGCCCCTTTCAGCGGCGCTGCCGCACCGGGATGGATCGGCAGCGCCCAACCAAACAAGGCGATGGCGCTTTGCGCATTCCGCACGGCTTGCGTCAAAGAGACGTTGCCCGCAACGATGGACAGGCCCGCCACCTGCGCGCCTTGGGCCAGACACAGGCCAATGGCGGCCAGATCGTCAAAGCCCAGGTCAGTGTCGATCCAAAGTGATGGCGTGGTGGCAGAATGCGTCACCAGATCACACGCGCGCCAAAACTGCCGCCGCCGATACCGGCAGATCAAAGGCCAGCATGTCGCCCACCGTGTGGCGCGGGGCGGTGGCATGCGTCTCTGCCTTGATCATGCCAACGGGGCTGTCGATCAGATACTCCACCATCTCGCCCAGATAAGACGCGCCCATCACGCGGCCCCGATGTGGCCCTGCCCCCAATTGCACCGCGCGCGGCCGCCACGCCAATCCGGCTGCGGCAGGCGCGTTGGCGCAAGGCAACTGACCTTTGGGGCCTTTCAGCGCATCGCCTTGCAGCGCGAAAGTGTTCTCAAACCCGATGAACTCGGCCACAAACCCCGATTGCGGGCGTTCGTAAATCTCGGGCGGGGTGCCGATCTGTTCGATGCTGCCTTGCCGCATCACGATGATCCGGTCGGCAAGCGCCAAAGCCTCGGATTGGTCATGTGTGACATAGATCATGGTGATGCCCAGATCGCGCTGCAACCGCGCCAGCTCTGACCGCATTTCCAGCCGCAGCCTTGCATCAAGGTTCGACAACGGCTCGTCCAGCAACAAAAGCTTGGGCTCGGCGACGATGGACCGCGCCAAGGCGACGCGCTGTTGCTGGCCGCCCGAAAGCGCACGCGGCTGGCGGTCGCCAAAGGATGACAGCCCCACCGAGGCCAGCGTCGCGTTCACCCGCCGCGTGATCTCATCGCGGGCCACACCTTGCAGGCGCAAGCCAAAGGCCACGTTTTCGAACACGCTCAGGTGCGGGAACAGCGCATAAGACTGAAACACCAGCCCGATGCCACGCTTGTTGGGCGGCGTGCGGGTAATGTCGCGCCCGTCCAGCGTGATCCGCCCCGACACTGGCTGCATCAGCCCGGCCACGGCCCGCATCGTCGTGGTCTTGCCGCAGCCCGATGGCCCCAGCAGCGCCACAAGCTCGCCCTGCTTCATCGACAGGTTCAGCCGATCCACCGCGATGGTCCCGCCATAGCCCAGTGTCAGGTTCTCAAGTGTCAGGAAATCATCAGACATAGCGCGACAGTCCCAGAAGTTTTTCGGCAAGCAGCACAATGGCCAGCGACATCAGCGCCAGCAGGCCGGACAGTGCGGCAATCGAAGGGTCATAGTTGAATTCCATATAGGCCATCATGTCGATCGGCAGCGTCGACACCCCCGGCCCGGTCAGGAACAGCGACACCGGCACCTGATTGAACGAGGTGATGAAGCCGATGATGAAAGCCGCCATGATGCCATTGCGGATATTGGGCATCACCACCTTGAAGAATGCCTGCATCCGGCTGGCCCCCAGCATCACCGCGGCTTCCTCGATATCGACCCGCAGGTTGGTCAGCGATCCCGACACGATGCGCACCGCATAAGGGATCAGCAGCGCCGTATGGCCGATGAACAGCGCGGGCAGGATGCCAATGCCCATCGGGATCACCAGATAGCGCAAGAGCGACAGGCCCACGATGATGCCCGGCACAATGATCGGCGTGGACAGGATATTGCGGATCAGGCCCGCACCCGGCGGGTTGTAGCGGTCCAAGGCATAGGCCGCAGGCACCCCGATCAGCAAGGCCAGCAAGGTCGCCCCGATGCCCAGCGTGATCGAGATGGCAAAGGTCGTGCGGAAGCTTTCCACCTCGAACACCCGCGCCACCCAGCGCAGTGACAGGCCCTGCGGCGGAAAGGCCAGCGTCTCTCCGGCGGAAAGCCCCGCGACACAGATCAGCACAAAAGGACCGATCAGAAAGACAAGCACCGCCGCAAGCAGGATCTGCCCAGACAAGCGCATCATTTGGCACCCCCTTTGCCCGTGCTGGCAATGCGTTTCAGAACGACGTTGGTCAGAACGGCCATCAGGATCAGGATCACCGCGATCACGGCCGCCGAGGCGAAGTCATTGGCGACGCTGACCCGCTGATACAACAACGTCTCCAGCATCAGGACCTTGGACCCGCCCAGAATGGCTGGCGTGACATAGGCGGTCAGCGATCCGACAAAGACCAGCGTGCCACCAACGACCAGTCCTTCGCGGGTCAATGGCAGGATCACCTTCCAGAACACCTGAAACCAATTGGCCCCCAGCATCCGCGCCGCAGGCACCACATCGCGCGGCAGGTTCTCCAGCGCCGAGATCAGCGGCAGCACCATCAGCGGAAAGAACAACTGTACCAATCCGATGAACACCGCCGTTTCGGTAAACAGAATGCGCGCCGGGCTGTCCAGAATGCCCGTCGATGTCAGAAAGCCGTTCACAATCCCTGTGCGACCCAAGATCACCACCCAAGCATAGGTGCGGGCCACCGGCGAGATCATCAGCGGCAAAACCAGCGCCGCCACCAACCGCCCCCGCTGCGTGGCCGAGGCATCGACTATGGTCAATGCCACGCCATACCCCACCAGCGCCGAAACCCCAGTCACCCACAGGCCCAGACGGAAGGTCCGCCAGAACACCTCGCGGTTCAGACTCTGGCTAAAAAACTCGGTGAAGTTCTGGAAATGCCAGCCGGCATCGGTCTTGAACGCGCCGGACAGAAGGATCACCACCGGCAGCAGAAAGCCCACCAGAATGAACACAGTCGCGGGGGCCAGCAGCAAAAGGCCCAGTCTTCGATCCTGAAACATGGACCTCTCCTTGAAAGGGCCATGACCTTGCGCGGTCATGGCCAGTATGGGTCGGGGGGCTGCGCTTATTGTGCGACTTGGCTGTTCCAGCCGGACAGCCAGCTGTCACGGTTCTCCAGCAACGTCTGCGCTGGCAGGAACTGAATGGCCGCCGCCATCTCTTCGCCATAGGACAGGCCTTCGGCAATCTCGTCCGATACGCTGACTTGCGTGTTCACCGGGCTGTCCACCTGCATTTCGGCCAGCTTTTGCTGCACTTCGGTTGACAGCCAGTAATCGGCGAAGGCATGCGCCAGATCGGCGTTCTGGCTGCCCGCGACCAGCGACAGCACGTTCATGCCGCCCGCCTGGCCTTCTTTGGGGCTGGCCCAGCGCGCGGTCGGCACCGTCTTGGCAAGGTTTGCCCAGCCAAAGCGCCCGATCACCGAGGCCGCGATTTCGCCCTGCTGCATCAGCTGCGGGATCTGGCTGCCCTTTTCGTAGAAGGTCACGATTTCGTCGCGGTTCTCGCCCACCAGCGCAATCGCCTTGGCAAAGGTCGGATCATCCGATCCAAGCGCGCGCTCGATCATATACAGCGTGATCGGGCCTTGGGTGGTGGCAATGTTGGGCAAGGCCACCTGCCCGCTCATCTTGTCGCCAAAGAGATCCAGCCAGCTGTCGACTCCATCAATCACCGCCGAGTCGTAAACGATCGAGCTGCCATAGAAGGTATAGGCGATGGCCAGATTGCCCCCCACCGGATCGCGGGCAAAATCATAGATGTTGGCAAGGTTCGGCACCTGCGCAGGGTCGAACGGAGTCAGCAGATCCTTGCGCGACGCATCCAGCGCATTGGCATCGGAAAAGGCGATCAGATCGATCAGCGGCGCGGCAGCATTGGCCTCCAGCTTGGCCAGACGATCCGCCGAGTTCCCGCTTTCGATCACCAGCTTGCAGCCGCATTGCGCCTCGAACGGGGCATAAAGCGCGTCACGATAGGCATCCTGCGACACCCCGTAAACCGAGATGGTCAGCGTGCGGTCCTGCGCTTGCGCGGCAGAGACAAAGGCCAGCAGGCTGGCAGCGGTCAGAAGTGTGGCTTTCATGGGCTTATCCTGTTCAGGAGGGGGGAAGGGAAAGGGGCCGTCGACTCGCGCAATTCCAGCGCAACGGGAACAAGGCCCGGCGGCACGGTGTCATTTGCAGCATAGGCCAGTGCACGCTCGGCCACGCTGTCCAAGTCCTGCCGGACCGTGGTCAACCGGGGCGTTGTGATCTGGCCCCAGATCGTGTTGTCAAAGCCGGTGATCGAGATTTGGCCCGGCACCGGAACCCCGCGCGCCACCAGCGCCGACAAGGCCCCCACCGCCAGCGCGTCATAAGTGGCGGCAATCGCCGTCACCGCCCCCACGTGCCAGTCGGTGAAATGCGCCCGCGCCACTTCAAGCCGGTTGGGCAGCGTCAGCGAATGCACAGTCACACCCGCTGCGGCAAAAACTTCCGTCAGGCCCGCCACCCGGGCATCGTTCACGCGTGAGGCATCCCGCCCTGTCGGATCACTTGGCGCGCTCAACACCAAGACCTCGCGATGCCCCAGCCCGATCAGGTGCCGCGCGATCTGCCGCCCGCCGTCACGATGATCCGAGGCCACCGCATTCAGCGGGTTGGTTTCGGCATCAATCACAACAAGCGGCTTGCTCAGCTTTGCGGGGTCAAGCTGAGACCCGCGCATCGGAATGACAACCAGCGCATCACTGCCACGCGCCGCCAGATCAAGCAGATTGTGCTCTTGGATCTCGGGGTCGCCCATCGAATCCGCGACCATCAGCACCATGCCCCGCCGCCGTGCCGCCATGGCAAAGGCTCGGGCGAATTCGGCAAACAGCGGCATCCGGAAATCCGGCAGCACAAGCCCGATCGTCGCACTACGCCCGGTGCGCAAGGCCCGCCCCAGCCGCGACGGCGCAAAGCTCAGCTCGGCCGCCTTGTCGAGCACGCGCTGCGTCAGCTCTGGCGAAAGCCGCCCGGTGCCGTTCAACGCATTCGACACCGTCGCCCGAGAAATGCCCAAGGCGTCGGCAATGTCTTGTTGCGAAGTCGGTCTGGAGCGGGTCATCCGAGGCTCGGTTTGGCTGGTTCCTCACTAGATTACACGATTAATCAAATCAAGCCATGCTCTTTCGCGATTTTTCAAATCCGATGCGCCCAAGGCTATGGAAGTGCCGCTTTTGCAGGCAGTGCGTGCGGGACTTGCCCTCTTCTCACGCAGCGTATCGATCAGCCTGCGCGGCGCCTGTGGTGATTCAGGGATTGATCAACAGCGCCGCAGCACGCGCTTGCGACGGCACACTGCAGATGGAACACATGCAAGGAGCGCGCGCACCTTGCCTTGCGCCCTATGGCCAACCGGGCAACCTCGGTAAGGTCATGCCGCGCCGTTCAGGCCTCATCTCCCATCGGAAACTCACGGCCGCGCATGCCCCGAATGCGGGCAGAGAGCGCCGCCTCAACATGCGCCCGCATGGCAGCTTCGGCCCCGGCCCCGTCGCGCATCTGCAACGCCGCCAAAACAGCCGCATGTTCCGCAACAGCCGCGCGCGCGCGTTCGGGATCTGCCAAAGTGCTGGGCCCCAAGATCAGCAGGGTTCGTTGCAGCGCGCTCATCGACTTGATCAGAAACCTGTTGCGCGCCGTCTCTATCAGGGTGCGGTGAAAGACTCGGTTCACCTCGCGCGCCGCCGAGCCGACGGAAATCACCTCCAGCTCCGCATTCAGCGCCGCCAGTTCCGCCAGCTCGACATCCGAAGCCGCCCGCGCCGCAAGCCGCGCGGCCGTGCCCTCCAGCACGGCCCGCATCTCATAAAGCTCCACCACCTCGGCGTGGTCAAGGCTGCGGATCGTGGCCCCCTGACGGGGCAGGTGCATGACAAGCCCATCTGTCTCCAGCTGCCGGATCGCCTCGCGCACCGGGGTGCGGCTGATGCCAAGCCGCTCGGCAAGCTCTGTCTCCCGGAGCCGCGCACCGGGCGCGAGGGTTCCGTTGCGGATCTCCTCCAGAAGGCGGCGATAGGCTCCCTGCCCTTGTGGAATTTCAGTGTCCTCGGCCATCCATCGACTCACTTGCACAGAATGTATGCTGATGTATACAGTTGGATACGATTGCAGACAAGGACGCGGCTCATGCGCCTGCCACCCCTCCCAGACCTGATGACACGCCGCGTGGCAACCTTCGGCCTCGCGCTGCTTGGGGCTGGCGTCTTCCATCTTCTTGGCCTGCCCCTGCCCTTCTTGTTCGGGCCGATGACAGCCTGCCTGATCGCCGCGCTTGCGGGCGCGCCCTTGAGGGGAATGGGCACCCTATCCACGCTGGCCCGCACCATCCTTGGGGTGGCGGTCGGTGCATCCATCACCCCTGATGTGGTGGCGCGCATTCCGCAAATGGCGGGCAGTGTCGCGTTAGTGCCGCTCTATGTGGTGATCATCGGGCTTGTCGGCGTGCCCTTCTTTCGCCGCCTTGGCTATGACCCGGTCACAGCGTGGTATGCCGCGATGCCCGGCGGGTTGCAGGATATGGTGGCCTTCGGGACAGAAGCCGGGGGGGACACGCGCGCCTTGGCGCTGATTCACGCCACCCGGGTGCTTATCATCGTCTCGCTGGCGCCGCTGATCTTGACTGGCCTCTATGGCTCCAGCCTGACCGGGGCCTTGGGGGCGCCCACACTGGACCTGCCCGTGGGAGAGCTGTGCCTGATGGGCGCCGCCGCCGTGATCGGCTGGAAAGGGGCCGAGTGCATCGGCCTCTTCGGGGCCTCGATCCTTGGCCCCATGATCGTGACAGCCGCCTTGTCGCTCTCTGGGCTGATCCATAGCCGCCCCCCCGCCGAGGCCATTCTGGCAGCACAACTCTTCATCGGGCTGGGGATTGGGGTGCATTATGTGGGGGTGACCTTCCGCGAACTGCGCAGCTTCATCTTGTCGGGCCTTGCCTTTGTGGGGGTTCTTGCGGCTTTGGCGGCGCTCTTCACCGAAGCGGTCACGCTGAGCGGGCTGGCACAGCCGGTCGAAGGCTTCCTCGCGTTCGCGCCCGGTGGACAGGCGGAGATGACCGTGCTGGCACTGGTCGCGGGGGCAGATCTGGGGTTTGTCATCCTGCATCACCTGACGCGGATGGTCGTGGTGATCCTTGGCGCACCGATTGCCGCACGGGCCTTGCGCGTGCGCCGCCCCTGAGGGGTGACAAGATGGATCGGCCGTCCCGCAACGACGGCAGACCATCGGAAAGAACGTTGCGCGACAGCATCTCAGCGGCAGGATCGCCCCCACCGCCTAAGCCGCCATAGAAAGGGTGCGCAGCCCACATAGGATCGGAACACGCGTCAGGGAAGCGATGATGATGCCGCCGGTGAGGATCTGAAAGGACCCGCCGTCAACCTGCACCGCTTGATGACGAAACGTCTCGGCCTGCGGCGTTGGCATACTCGCGCCAACTGCGCGGGGCGCGCTCAGCCAAAGCGCTTCATCAGCCCCCAATCCCCCCGCGCGCCCGCAGGCCATGAAGAACGGCGGCCGCCCTCTCAGCGCCCGTCGCGCCTCAGGGCTGAAGGATCAGTCCGGCCAAGCTTGACGACGTGTTCGGCTGCCAACATGCAGGACATGTTCGCACGCCCTCTGGCGGGATCGACCTGACCCGATCAAACAAGGCCTGCGCCAGTGACCCCCGGTCAGCCGACGATCATCGCCCAAAACGGCATTGGCCCTTGCCGGACAGTCTGGGTCACTCCTCATAGCCTCAAACGCCTGCCGACTGGCCGTGACAGTTCGCGGCAGAGAGGCCAAGGATCATCTGTCCATCCGGCGTGGCGCGGGCGGCGAGCAGGGTCGCGCCCTTGCTTGGGGCCGCCACAGGGCTCGGTCACCGCCCCCCACCGGGGAGCCCGGCAGATGTGTAGCAAACAGGCGGTTCAACGCGGATGGCCCGATCTTCCGCCAGACCTGCGCGAACGGACCTTTGATCGCTTCCGTCATGGGGATGAAGATCAAGAGCTTGGCCGTGGTTTCCGACTCGCCCTCGTCAAGAACGTGGCTGCGGCCCATGATGGCGCTGCACGGCGCTTGCACGGGCCGCGCGGTCTGACAGTGGCGCCGCCCTGCTCGCCCTTCTCTTTTGATCAGGGTGACGACCGGTGTCTTGGCCGTCACCCCCGCCAAAAGGCTCTGGCGCCGCTTCATCCAAGCGAGATCAGTGCCGCCTGAACCGAATGGTAGATGTCGGGCTTTCCCTTGAAAAGACGATCCGTTGGGCGCAGCGCGTCATCCAGTTCCGGGAACCAGCCGCCGTGGTCATGGTCAATCAGGTGATCTTTGGCGAAAGTCCAAAGCCGCCGATACCAGTCTTCATCCTCTGCGCGTCCGTCAAAATCTTGCAGGGTTGCCATCGCCCCAATGGCTTCCGTGACCGGCCACCAATACAGCGCAGGTCTCGACACCTTCCCATCCGTCCCCAAGGTATAGGCAAATCCACCAGACGGCTTCCAAGCATCGGTCAGTGCTTGGGCGATCAGGCGGCGCGCCCGATCTGGCGCATCCGTCTCTGGGCGCCCGGCGAGATCCCAATGCTGCAACAGCAAACGGCCCAGCTCGAACGAATGCCCCGGCGTACTCCCCGAAGGGCGAAACATCGGATTTCCGCTATACTCAGGATCAACGCTCCAATCGCTGCGATAATGCTCAGGCAAGCGCCAGTTATAGGCCGGAGCAATTTTCTGCGTGAAAAACGCAAGGATCCGCCCGGCGCGCTCCAGAAAGCGGGGTTGGCCGGTGGCCTCAAAGGCGGCCAACAGGGCTTCCGCCCCGTGCATATTGGCATTCATCCCGCGATAGCTCGAAAAAGGCGTCCAGTCTTGGGCAAATTCATCCCGCAAAAGCCCCGCCTCCTCGTCCCAGAAATGGCGGTCGATAACAGAGTCGACATCTGCAAGGAGCTTGGCCGCATCCGGGTGACCCGCTTTGAGGGCGCTTGCCGCCGCGAGTAGAACAAACATATGGCCATAGGCAAGCTTGGTGGCATCCGCGGCACCGCCATCAGGGGCCACAGACCAGACATACCCCCCGTGCGCGGCGTCACGATGACCCGACCACAAAAACGCCATCCCCGCATCGACTATCGGCAGGCAGTCGGGTTCCCCCCAAAGATGGCCCAGCGCGTAGGAATGCACCAAACGTGTCGTCGTGTGCAATTCTTGCGGCCCCCCGGCCATCGGCGCTCCCGCCACATCCAGAATGTCAAATCGCCCATCCGCGCGCAAACTGCGCCGAAAGAACGCGAATTGGGCGCGGGCTTCCGCAGCCAACCAGTCGCGGTGAAGCGCATCGCTGCGCCAGTTGCCTTGGGCATCGGAGGAGGCAAGGGGGCCATGTGGCATCAGTCGATCCATTCCAGTCAGTCAGATGTCAGGGGTGCCGGTCAGCGCCAACACGGTTTTCCAATCGTGCCGCTGGCCTGTGACCTTGGCAAGATGCGCAAGTGCGGCCTCTGGGTCCAGCACCGAAAGGGGTGTGCCTGCCGCGCACCAACACAGCAGCACGCTTGTGCCCGCTTCGATGCGCCCCAGCAGCTGCGGCACCCAAACACACGCATGACCCAAATTTGTATTCGCCTCCGGTGCGTGAATGCGCGCAGCCCGGGTGCCGCCCAGATCAACGATCTGGCTCGTCGCGCTGTTGCCGACGCAGGCAGAGCCTTGCGTCAAGCTCTGGTGATCGGAAGTGCCATCATGGCGTGGAAGCGCAAAGCCGCCTTCGACCGTGTCAAGCGAAACAGGGGAGGTGATGACATGCCGGCGCAGGTGTCCGCCGCACCATGGCACCAGCCACGTCTCGACTCTGACATCGTCATAGGGCCACCAAACCGCATACACGGCTTGGGCCGACAGCTTGGCCGAATGACAGCCCCGCCGGGCCGTCCACGATCGCCCGTCACCTTGCACCCCCAAGGCGCTGTCCAGCGCGGCAACGTTCAAGGTCGCCCCCTTCCCCTCGACGCTGAACGGAAAGCGGGTCGAATAGGCAAACTTTGCGTATTTCTCGGCACCATGACGAAAAACCGCTGCCTCCTGCCCCGCAGCCAGCGCCACTGTCTGATCTGGCAGGCGCTGCAACAGAAATCCGGGAGCCGCCTGTGCCTCTGGCAAGGCTGGCGGCAGCGGCAGGCCGTCTGCGCTCCAGAACGGATGATCCACCGGCAAGGCCAAAGGTAGAAATGCCTTCAACGTCCAATAGGGCGAGCAGGCCGAATTGTAATCTTCCCCGATGAACGGGCTGGGATAGCCATAGCCCACCGACAGAACGCCATCCCTGTCTGCGATAGGCTGGCGGCACCAATGATTGAGATGCCGCAGCACAAGGCCCCTCAACACGCCCCATGGCAGCACGGGCACATCGCGTTCTGCCAAAGCATATGCCCCAAAGAACGCCGCCATGCCAAAGCGATATGTCATCGAACGACCATAGGCCAGACCACGCCCTTCGGCATCGAACCACGCCGCGAACTGGGGCGCGAAAAGCCGCGCGCGGGTCAAAGCCTCTTCGGTGCCGGGTTCGCTGGCATAGCGGTGCAGCAAAAGCGCATAGGTATGAAAGGCAAAGCCTGTGTAATGGTCGACGCGGCGGCCCGGCCCATCCCGATACCACCCCTCTCGCAGATACAGCGCCTCCAACGCAGCGCGATAGCCATCGCCTCCGGCGTCGGGCACAGTCTCGCCCACCTGTCGCAGTCCTGCCTCAACCAGCAATCGGAAATACATCCAGTTGTTGGCAGAGTGCTCCTGTGCGCAGGCGTGCCGAAGATAGCGGGCAACAAGGCGTTTGGCCTCTGGCGCAAGAGGCTGCCAGATACGGTCCGGCACCGCGAGCAAGGCAAAGCCCACGGCGGCCATCTCAACCAACCGCTGATCCTTTGTGCCGGGCCAGCCCCAGAATTCCGGGTGCTCCGGGTCGCAGCCATGGGCCAGACCTTGGCGAAGCCTATCCCAGTCCAGCACGTCAAACCCACCCATCGCGGCCGGAACGCCCCCCCAAAGACGGCGGGCGAACCCCTCCAAGCCGATGGCGGCACGGTCAAACGCCGCGCCAGCGGCAGACAACTCAACGCGCGCGCCACCCGGGCTCAGGTAGGCCTCCAAAGGCGCCAACAACCGGCACAGCGCCGCCGCCATATCGGCGCGCGTCTCGATCACCATTCCGGCCAGCGGATTCCACCCAAGGCCCGTCCGCGGTGTCATAGGCCGAAAAACCGCGGGATCGCCAAGGATAGCGCCGGAACATAGGTGATGAGGAGCAGGCCCGCGATCTGCAGCATGAAAATCGGGATCAGCGGCCGGGTCACCGCGCCGATCTTTTCGCCACTGATCGCGCAGGACACGAAAAGCACGGTCCCCACCGGCGGCGTGACAATGCCCATCGCCAGATTGTAGACCATGATGATCCCGAAATGCACCGGATCGACGCCAAGCTCGGTCACGATCGGATAGAAGATCGGCGTGAAGATCAGCATCGCAGGCGCCATGTCCATCGGAATTCCGACGATCAGCAACACGATGTTGATGACCAGCAGCACCATGATCTTGTTGTCGGCCACAAGGGACAACAGCGAGGCCACCGTTTCCGGGATCGAGGCAAAGGTCATCGCCCACATCATCATGGTCGAGCAGGCAATCAGAAACAGGATAGAGCCCGTCATCAAGGCGGTGTCGACAAGGATCGTATAGAGCCGCGCAAAACTGAGGCTGCGATAGAGAACGCCCAAGACAAGCGCATAGATGACCGCAACCCCCGATCCTTCGATGGCAGTAAATGCGCCCCCCAAGATGCCCGCGATCACGATCAACACCAACAGCAGGCTCGGCACCGCGCGCAGCAGGATGCGAAGCGCCTCTTTGCGGCTTGGCCGCACCGCTTCGGCTTCATAGCCGTTGCGTTTCGCATACCACCAAGCCCAGATCATCACCGACCCGCCCATGATCAGCCCGGGAAGGTATCCGGCCATGAACAGCGCAATGATCGAGGCGCTGCCCCCCGTGATCAAAGAATACACGATCAACGCGCCCGATGGCGGAATCAGCATGCCAGCCGGGGCGGAAGCCGCATTCACGGCGGTCGTCATCGCCATGTCATAGCCCTTTTCGCGGGCCACCGGATTGATGATCCCACCAATCGCCGAGGCCGCGGCGATCCCCGAACCAGACAGCGTGCCAAACAGCATGTTTGCCAAGATATTGGTGTGCCACAGGCTTCCCGGAAACCGCCCGCCCAGCAACATCGCCAGATCGATCAAACGCCGCGCAAGGCCCGTCGCGTTCATGATGTTTCCGGCCAGAATAAAGAAGGGCAGCGCCAGAAAGCCGAAACTGTCCAAGCCGTTGAACATCGTCTCGCCCACCGTCGGCAGGATGCGGGGCAGATCGAGCTGAAGGCCCAGCGTCAGCACCCCCGCCATCGCAAGCCCAATGGCAATGGGCGTTCCAAGAACCAGCAACACCGTCGCCACCACGAAAAGGACAAGCGTCGAGGTCAATTCCAGATTGCCCGCAACAGCCGCCGCCATCCAGTCCGACCGCCAGATGACCCAGACCAACCCCGAAATCAGCGCCAAGGAAACCGCCGCCGCGCCGAAGGGCGCCAGACCAATCCGCTCACCCGCGATGCGGCGTCGGATCACATCACCCTGCGTCAGAAAGATCAGAACGCCACAAATGATGATCACCGACAGCAGAATGCCCATGGGCACCCGCAGCATGGGGCTGATCATCGCACCATTCACGGCAATGCTTTTCCAGCCGCCCCAGATGAGAATGCCTCCGAAAAGGATGTTGATGAGGCTGTTCAAATGCGCCAGCGCCACAGCGCCGCGGGGGGGCAGCATTTCCCCCAACAAAGGCAGGTTCATGTGATAGCTGCCGAAAAAGCATGCGCCAGCGCCGAAAAGGCCGAGCCAGATCAAGGAGAAGCGCAAGAACTCTTCGCTCATCAGGCTGGGGCTGTTGAACACATAGCGTGCGCCCACCTGCCATGTGATCGCAGCCACCATCAGCGCCAGCAGCAAGGCCAGCAAAAGATGCGTGATCTTCTGGCCGATCTCGGCAAAAGAACCCGCCGCTTCGGGTGCCTGAACAGCGGCGAAATGGTCATCCATGCTAATCCTCCTCCTGCAGGATTGCGGCCGCCTGCCCTTGGCGGCAGCCGCGCTCGCGTCTGGGCAGGCGGTGAACACGCGTCCCCGCCTGCATGGAAATCACCGCCCCGTCAGGGTGAAGATGGCGTCGATCAAAGGCGCCTTGGCAGGATCGGCACGCGCGGCGTCATACATCGGTGTCACGGCCGACATGAACGGCGCAAGATCCGTCTCTGTCACCAAGACACCCAGTTCACTGACCGCGAGCGCAAGTTGATCAGCCTCATTCTTATCCGCAAAGGCGATCGACTCCAGACTGAGCTTCTCGAACTCCTCACGCAGGATCGCCATATCGGCCTCCCCGACACGGGTGTTGAAGTCCGGCGACGTGACGACAAAATCCGTCAACCGGGTGTGGTTGCTGACCAGCGCATGCTTGGCCACCTCGCCGAACTTGGCCACCCAAAGACCCGCGAGCCCTCCCTCGGCCCCATCCACAACCCCGGCCTGCAGGCCCGAATACAGCTCTCCAAAGGGCAGTGGTGTGGGCACCGCACCAAAAAGCGTGACCATCTCTGTATAGGTCGGACTTGCAATCGAGCGCAGCTTCAACCCTTGCAATCCCGCGAAATCGGTCACGGGCTTGGTTGTGTAGATCGACCGGAAGCCCGAAGAGATGAAGCCCAGCACGCTCACATTCTTTGCGGCGGACGCTTCTGACAACGCCGACAGAACCGTGTCATCGGTCATCACTTGGGCATATTCTTCCGACGTGCGGAACATATAGGGCAGGTTCATCACCCCAACGGCAGGCACCACCGTCTCAAGCGTGCCGGAATTGACCAGCCCGGCATCCAGCACACCGCTTTGGATCTGCTGCAGATACTGCGCCTGCTCGCCCAGAACGCCGTTGTGGAACATCTGAAACGCCACACGGCCTTCGGTTCTTTCAGCCACGGCGGACGCAAAGCTGGCCAAAAGCTGCCCAGCCGTGCTGTCTTCGGTGACATTGGTTGCCAGCCGATAGGTGTCGGCATGGATCGCTGTGGTGGTTGCCGCAAAGGCGAGCAAAGCGCCGAAGGCGCGCGAGCAGATGGTCATCGGGTCCTCCTCCTGAATGCCGCCCCCTCGGCGGCGATCGAAAAGCGCCCCCGCTCCACGGCCAAAAAGCCGACACAGGGGCGCGCCTTCTTGCTTCATCTGTAGAAGGTCAAAGTCCCGCCGTCAAGAAAGTTTCTAAATTGACGAAAGTTTATGTTAATGCGAAAACATCAGGAAAGGAGTCGCCATGACACGTTCGCAGCACACCACCTACTTTCTGACGGAAAGCCCGGCGGCCCACCGCCCCGCCTATCAAAGCGCCCTTGGCCGCAGCTTGGATCGCCTCGACAGTCTGATCGGCATCGCTGGGCTCAGAAATCCCAAGATCGGGCAGATCGGGAATCGATGGGCCTATTGCGACGGCCCGGATTGGGTCATGGGCTTTCTCTCCGGGCAACTTTGGCTCGCGTATCAACTGACCGGCAATCCTGCTCTGGCGGCCGCAGCACGGGCCCGCCGACCGCAATTCCGCGCTGTCCTCGAAAACCGAAAAGCGCGCGATCATGACCTTGGCTTCATGTTCTCGCTGTCCTCGGTCGCAGAGTTTCTCTCGACCGGGGATGAGGTCGCCCGCGCCATGGCGCTAGACGCCGCACGCTGCCTGCTGGGCCGCTTTCGCGAAGACGGGCAGTATCTTCAAGCATGGAATCCGGTCGGACCGCAAAACCGCAGCCAAGCCAAGTTCGCAAATGGCCGGATGATCGCGGACACCATTCAAAACCTAGCCCTTTTGCATTGGGCCCACCGCGAAACCGGGGTCACGGATTTCCGCGAGGTGGCCGATCTGCATGAAGACAGCAGTCTTCGGCATCTGGTGCGCGCAGATGACACCAGCTACCACACCTTTCTTTTCGACCCGGCCACGGGCGAGCCCCTGCGCGGAGAAACCCATCAAGGCTATGCCGATGAGTCCAGCTGGGCACGCGGGCAGGCTTGGCTGATCCATGGCTTTGCCAATTGCCACAGATTGACCGGCCGGAAAGCCTCTCTCGACGCCGCCTGTCGGCTGGCCGCCAAGGCAGAATTGCTGATGGGCGACTCTGCCGTCCCGGTTTGGGATTACGCCCTTCCGGCGGATGGAACGCATCCGATCGACAGTTCCGCAGCAGCCATCATGGCCGCAGGCGTTCTTATGCTGGCAGATCTTGTGCCAAAAGCCGAAGCCGCCCGTTGGCGCGCCTTTGGCCACCGGTTGCTGGATGGCCTGCTGGACCACTGCGATCTGACCCAAACCCCCGGCGCCGAAGGTTTGCTGGCGCATGGCGCAGGCCACGTTCCCGCCGGACGCGGCGACGCGATGCTGCCTTACGGTGACTACTATTTCATCGAAGCCCTGATGCGCGCGCAGGGTCACCAGACCTTCTTCTGGTAAAAACAAGAAAGCAAAACTTCAACTTTCGTTTCCAACGTCTGGTTTCGTTGTGCTATTCGATCAGACAACCATCGCAGCATGACGAAGGACACAGAAAGATGCAGCCCACCCTGCCGGCAGAGCCCACGCTCAAAGACATCGCAGATCGCGCGGAAGTCTCCGTGGGCGCGGTCTCCAAGGTGATGAACAACCGGGAAGGTGTCGGCGCCGCCACCCGCGACAAGGTGTTGCGCATCGCCGAAGAGCTTGGCTATCGCGGCCGCTCGGGCCGTCAGCAGGGCCGCATCTCGGTCATAACGCTCGAGCGCTACCTTTCCAACGATGCATTTTATGGCGACGTCCTGACCAGCATCGGCACGGCGGGTGCAGCCTGCGGGATGGAGGTCAGCATGGCCGTCTTCCGGTCGATCGAGGAAATGCTGCAACCGGGCCAATTGCCGCAAGGTCAGCCACTGCTTCTGGTCGGCGTCGACGATCCGACCCTCGTCGATGCGGTGGTGGCGCTTGGCGTTCCTGCGGTGATCGTCAATGGCATGGACCCAAGCATGCGCCTCAGCAGCCTCGCCCCGGACTATCTTTATGGAGCGGCGATCGCCACGCGGCACCTGCTGGACCTGGGTCACCGTGATATTGTGCACGTCACCCATCCTTGGCGCGAATCTCTGCGTCGCAGACTGGCCGGGTTCCGCGCAGCCCTTGAAGCGGGCGGGCTTGGTTTTGACCCAGCGCGCCACATCCTTGATCTGAACAGCCCGGGAAACATCAGCCTCTCGGCCCGCGACGTGGTCGGGGAATGGCTGGATGCGGGCCACGCGCGTCCCTCTGCCTTCTTCTGCGTCAATGATCTTGTCGCGCTTGGTGTGATACAGGCGCTTCAGGCCCGGGGGATCGCCGTCCCGGCGGATGTGTCGGTGGTCGGCTTTGATGGCCTGACGCTTGGCAGCCTGTCTGCGCCTCCGCTGACCACCATCAGGTCTGATCGGCAGGCGCTCGGGCGCCTTGCTGTCGATATGCTCACAAACCTGAGCGCAGATCCCACCACCCCCCTTCAGCGGATCAGCGTCGGTGTCGAGCTTCTGGTGAGACGCTCCACGGCAGCGCGAACAGCCTGATACGACGGCGTCAGCACCACACGCGGCCTCTCTCGCGGCCCGGCCCCGACTTGCCTCTCACCCGCCTCGTCTCGTGGCGGTGACGGCGTCCCTTTCGCGCCAAACGGCGAGGCGCCACCCTCAAGCGGCCAGCGTGGAAAACCCGTCGGGGCCCGCAAGGAAATCAAGGAAACTGCGGGTCTTGGCAGGCAGGTAACTGCGGTCAGGATAAATCGCCGACAGTGCAACCTTGGGCGCAGGAATATCTGGAAGAAGTCGCTCCAGCCGCCCTTCTGTCAAATGGGCGCGGCACACCGGATGCGGCATGATCGCGATGCCCATACCCTCTAGGGCGGCCTGAAACAACAACGTCTCGTTGGCACTTTGCAAGATCGGCGTCATCCGGATCTCTGGCGCCTGCGGGCCCAGCCCCAAGCGCACACGCCCGCCCACGCTGACCGGGCTGTAGGCCAGGAAAGGCGCACCGACCAGATCCGCAGGGCTCTTCGGACGACCGATCTGCCGTATCAGATCTGGCGACGCCACGATATAGAACGACACCTCCCCCAGACGCCGCGCGATAAGCCCTTCGTCCAAAGCCGGGCTCACGCGCAAGGCGAGGTCAAAGCCATCGTCCACCAGATTGACCTGCGCGCCACTCAGGTCCAGATCAAAGGTCACCTCTGGATGGCGCATGCGGTAAGCGGCCAGCAGGCGGATGAACCCCGGCTCTGCCAGCCAGACCGGCATGCTGATCTTCAGCATACCGCGCGGCTCGACCGTTGATTGCGCAAGCTGCGCCCCCGCCTCGTCCAGCGCATCCAGCAAAGGGCGCACGACAGCAAGGTAGTGCGCGCCAGCCTCGGTAAGGCTCACGCTGCGGCTGGTTCGGTTCAATAGCCGCGCCCCCACTTCGGCCTCGATGTGCTGGACGTGCTTGGTGGTCATCGCCGCCGAAATCTCCATCCGGTCGGCCACAGCGGCAAAGCTTTTCGCCTCGGCCACAGCGGCAAACACCCGAAGGCTGAGAAGGCTGTCCATGATGTTCTCCGGATAACTCAGGTCGCTTGGCCGCAGCGAAAGGGTGTCAAAGTGAAAGCAAAGGCGTCAACCTTTCAAATCCGCGCATGATACTGCCGGTCAAGACAAAGATCATCAACGGCCCAGCAATTGAGGCTTTGCTCCTGCCTCAACGATCGCCGACCCTGATCCGGACACACCTTTGGTCACAAAAGATCGGGGCCCGTGGCCCATGGCAGGAACGGCGCACAAGATGGCCACGGCTTCACCCTGCCCGCGCCCGTCAACCGTGGCTGGCACCTCTGCGCAGCCCGGATTGCCCTTGCCGGACCCGACCTGATGGAAGCGCAGCCCCCCCTGCCCGCCGAAGCGGCCGCCAGAATGGGCGCGGTCTGGATGCCGGAAGTGCAGATTGCGCGGCCCCGCTTCATCGCGATAAGGCAGGTCTCGGGCGTCATCGGCTGACCTTGCCGTCCGCAACGCCAACGGCCTTCCCAAGCGGCGGACGTGGCCCCGCTTGACCTTGTCGGGCACCAATCTTGACCGCGCTGCGGCCCCCCGAGCTTCGGTCTGGTGCGCCGGGCCGACCCGGGGCCGGGCCTTGCGCGCGACGCCTCCAAAACCCCTCCAAAGGCTTTCGCCGCTTTGGCGGCAAGCGTGGCCTCTTCGCCTACGCCTTCCGCAAGGAAGAGCCATCGGCGCCTATGGTCCCGACACGTCGCCAGTGATGACTGACCACGCCCTGACAATAGCGAAAGTTTATATAATCCCAGCGGCGTTCGGAAAACCCTCCCCCCCCGCCTAGCATGATCAGATGCAAACCGCCTGCGCGCCAAGGTTGAAGCGCACCGTTGCGCAGGGCGCCTGCAATGAGGGAGGGGAAAACAATGAAGATGGTCTTGATGGGCCTTGGCTTGATTGCTGCCAGCCTGCCCGCCGCCGCGCAGGCCGAGACGCGCCAACTCGGAACGCACCTTCACGGGCATGGTCATCTGGATGTCGCAGCAGAGAATGATGCCCTGTCGATGGAGCTTCGCGTGGCCGGTGCAGACATTGTCGGCTTTGAACACTTACCGGCGAGCGCTGCCGAGCAGGCTGCCATCGAAGCTGCGCTTGCGACATTATCAGACTCCTCCAGCCTGTTCACCTTTCCAGCCGCTGCGGCCTGCCGACAAGAAAGCGCCGAAGCCAGTCTGGTGGTTCTTTCCGATCCCGCTGAAGACGAGCCCCACGGCCACAGCCACAGCCATGCCCACGCGGAAGACAAGGTTGACGGTGGCCATGCAGAATTTCACTCCCGCTACCTGTTCATCTGCGACAATCCCGCCGCGTTGGACCGCATCGCGCTGTCCTATTTTGAAGCGTTCACAAACGCGCAAGAGCTGACGGTGCAACTCGTCGCCGATGGAGCAAGCTTTGGCCACGTGGTGACCAGAGCGGCACCCGTGCTCGATCTGCCCCGCCGCTTCTGACCATGGGCGCTCAGCCAAGCCACACCCTGTCCTTGCGCGACGTCAGGTTTTCTTGGCCCGGAACAGGGGCCTTCGGGATCGAGGTGCCACAGCTTGATCTGGCCAGCGGAGAATCAGCGATGCTCCTTGGCCAAAGCGGTTCTGGAAAATCCACCCTGCTCTCGCTCATCTGTGGCATCGTGCTGCCAGACTCCGGCGATGTGGCCGTCATCGGGCAAAAGATTTCCGCGCTGCGACCTTCCGCGCGCGACCGCTTCCGTGCCGAGACGATTGGCCTTGTTTTCCAGCAGTTCAACCTGCTGCCCTATGCAAGCGTCGCCGACAATATCCTGCTGCCCTTGCGCTTTGCCCCCGCGCGGCGCGCGCGCGTGGACGATCCTCTGCGCGAGGCAGCCCGCCTGTGCAGGGCCTTGGATCTGCCCGAGGCTGCGCTTGGCCAGTCCGCCGGGCGACTCAGCGTCGGACAACAACAACGGGTTGCCGTGGCGCGCGCGCTCATCGGGGCACCGCCGCTGATCGTGGCCGACGAACCGACCTCGGCCTTGGATGCCGAAACACAGACCGCATTTCTGGACCTCCTCTTCGCTCAGGTGCGCGCGGTGGGCGCAAGCTTGCTGATGGTCAGCCATGATCCCCGGCTGGGCGCGCGTTTTGATCGTGTCCTTCAGATCAGCACCATCGTTCGTCCGCTTTCGAGGCCGACATCATGATCTTGCGCTTGGCGATTGCCTCGCTGCGTGCCCGCGCGCTGACGGTGGGGCTCACGATCTTGTCGATCGCGCTGTCTGTCACCCTGTTTCTCGGGGTCGAGAAAATCCGCATCGGCGCGCAGCAAAGCTTTGAGGGGACGATTTCCGGAACCGATCTGATCTTCGGAGCCCGGGCAGGCTCGGTGCAATTGCTGCTGCATACGGTGTTCCGCATCGGCACACCAACCAACAATGTCACTTGGGAAAGCGTACAAGATGTGGCGGCGCGGCCAGAGGTCGCGTGGGTCGTCCCGATCTCCTTGGGCGACAGCCATTTTCAGTTTCGTGTGATGGGCACCACCGCCGCGTTTTTTGATCGCTTCCGCTATCGCGGCACGCAGACGCTGAGGTTTGCGTCGGGCCAAGCCTTCGATGATCTCTTCGACGCTGTGATCGGCGCCGACGTCGCAGCCGAACTTGGTTATCAGGAAGGGCAACCCATCGTCCTCTCCCACGGCATTGCATCCTTTGTCGCGCATGAAGACTGGCCTTTCCGGATCTCGGGCATCCTTGCTCGCACCGGAACCCCTTTGGACCGCACGGTCATCGTCAGCCTTGAAGGCCTTGAGGCGATCCACGTGGACTGGCAAGGCGGGGGGCGGCGTCCCGGCTCTCCCACGCCCAAAGCCGCGCTACGTGCGATGGATCTCACGCCGCAATCGGTTACGGCGGCCTTGGTGGGTGTGGAATCGCGCCTGCACATCTTTCAACTGCAGCGCTGGATCAACGGCTACCGTCAGGAACCCCTGATGGCGATCCTTCCCGGGGTCGCCCTGTCAGAGCTTTGGCAGATCGTAGGCCTGGCCGAAATCGCCCTGCGCGCCGTTTCGGCCATGGTTGTGATCACGGCCTTGTTCGGAATGACGGCTAGCACTTTCGCCAGCCTAAACGAAAGACGCAGGGAAATGGCCATCTGGCGCGCCAATGGCGGATCGCCGGGCACAATACTGGGCCTTCTGGTCTTGGAGGCGGTGCTGATGGGGGTCATCGCCAGCCTCATCGGCATTGCACTGGTCCACGCCGTGCTGTTCGCAATACGCCCCCTCATCGATTCAACCTTCGGCCTTTGGTTGCCGATCGGTTGGCCGGGCGCACAGGAACTCATGATCGTCGCAGTGGTGATCGGAACAGGGGCGCTGGCCAGCTTGCTGCCGGGGTGGCGCGCGTATCGCATGTCCCTTGCCGATGGGATGATGGTCCGGACCTGAGGCCAACAGCGTGTGCCGCCACGTCCGTCAACCTTCGAACACAGGAGTTGAGAATGATCCAGAAACATCCCCGCCGGCGCGTGTTGCAATTGGGCTTGGCCGCCGCGACCTTGGCGCTCGGCGCTCCGGCTCTGGCGGCCACGCGGATCCGCTGGGACGATCTGATCCCCCCGGGGGTGGCCTATGGGGAAATCATCGGGCTTGGCTCACAGGATTTCGAACGGGATGTCTGGCTCCCGGAGTTCGACGAGAACGGCCTTGCGCTCAACATGGCTTTGGATGGGACAGACGTCACAATTGCAGGCTTTATGATCCCGTTGGATCTGCTCGCAGGCGGTGTGACAGATTTCGTGCTGGTGCCCTTCGTGGGGGCCTGCATCCATGTTCCGCCGCCGCCGCCTAATCAGCTGATCTTTGTCACCGCACAGCGGCCTTGGCCGCGCAGCAACCTGTGGGAAGCGCTCTTGGTCACGGGGCGGCTTCGCGCCAATCTTCACACCACCCAGATCGCGCAGACGGGCTATGAACTCGACGCGGTGCAGATCGAACCCTTCGTCAGATAAGGCCGCGCCACCCACGAAACCTCACGACGTGCCCCTCCTGCCCCGCCCCCAAAGGGCACGCCGGATGACGCGCAGACACAGCCCAGTGCCGCTGTCCCCAAAGACGGCCCGCAGCCGCACGCGTTCCTTGGCAAAGCCATGGCGTTACGCCCGCTGCCGCGCCGAGAGCAAACGCCATCAGGATCATGTCAGATCTCTATATAATCTGCACGGTGTTAGGGGAGCTTTACCACCCTGTTAGCCTTCCTCTGCGGGGGAGGCGTGCGCCTATGCACATCCGCGTCGATACCCTCGCGGAATTGGAGGAGAACCCTATATGCGAAACACCTTACTGGGAACTGTGGCACTCGCTGGCCTGATGGCTGGCCCCGCTGCGGCGATTGAACTGGAGGATATGATTGCCGCGCGCCAACATGTGTTTGGGGCCGAGCATGTGAACCCCCAGACAGGGGCGCTGCCAAATGACAAGGTCATTTTTTCTTGGCTGTCCGCCGCCTCCTTTGCGGCTTCGGTGCAAGGTCGGGTCGTGATGTTTGATACCTTTGTCTCTCGGCTCGAGGTCGAGCGCGGCCGCACGCCCTTGACCATCATGGATATCACCAACATCAAGCCGGACGCGATCACGGTGAGCCATGGGCATGGCGACCATGCCGACAACGCCGTTTTCATCGCCGCCCACAGTGGTGCACCGATTTACGCGACCGAAGAACTCTGTGGCTCTTTGGTCAACCTTGATTGGGAACGCATGCGCAATGACCCGCGCATTCAGAACAACCCGACCTATGCCTTTCCTGCGGAAGCGGCGATCTCATGCGTTCCGGTCACCAGCACCGGATCGACCCCCGGCACCGAGATCCTCAACATCCCGCTTCTGGAGCCTGATGCCTGCGTGATCGGTTTCCGCCACCTGCATTCGGTGGCTGTGCCACCGGACCCGGAGTTCCCGCCGACCCCCGTCGAAATCATTGTCGACCCGCGCGATGCACAGTTCTTTCCCGAAGGAACCCCGCTCTGGCCGCGTCAGGCGCCACCTGATTATGAACCCGTGGATGATCGCCAGTTCGACAGCCGGACCACCGCCGGGGCGCCGGGTGGGGCCGAGTCCCTGTTTTTCAGCGTGATCCTGCGCGGAGGGAGCAATTTCTCGTTTGTGTATCAGAACACCGCCGGCGCATTGAAAGAAGGCAAGGGCCGCGACTGGGATGGCACGCCAGAGGACGGGCAACGCATCATTGCGGTGCTCGAAGCGCTTGGCCCAACCGATGTGCAGCTGGGCACCGCAGCCACCGGCAATTTCGCCAACAACGGCCTGCGCGATCTGATTGAATATCAGGCGGCGCTGAAGCCAAAGATCTACATTCCCAATCACATCACCACCGGCACCAGCGCCAAAGAGGGGTCGTCGCTCTCGGTCTATGCGGGCTATGTGAACCAGATGGATCTCATGAATGTGCCGATGGAAGACCGCCCGCGCCTGCATTGGCTGATTGACCCGGTCGATTACCTGAAGCCCATCGTCTATGATGTGAACAACCCCAACTGGTCTGCGCCCGAAAAGCAGGAGATGCTGAACAGCTTCTGTGCTCCGACGGGATCTTCCGATCCTGTGCTTGTCTCACTTTCCGACTGACCCAAAGCAACAGCTTTTTCCGTGCCACATCGCACCGCCGCCTTGCGCGGCGGTGCGTCTTTTCATGCGATCAGGCTCTGCCTGCCCCTTGGGGAAGCACGCCCTTTTCACGGGTCAGGCGCCTCCAAGCGCACTGCCGCCACAGCGGCCGAAAACAGCAACGGTGCGCCGATCGCGCAAAGCAGCGATGGCGTTCCGCCCCCTCCGCGCACCAAAAAGGGTGGCCGAAAACCATCGGCCACCCCCTATCGTTCCGCTTGTAAGCCTTCAGCCTTTGCTTTCCGCCACGGCTTGACTGCCCGCGCTGCGGCGCTGCCAAAGGAAGAGCAAAGCAGCAATGCCGAGCCCGATCGCATCCGTCACCAGCCCGGCCTTCAGCATCCCGAGCGCGCCTGCAATCAGCAGGATGCGCGCGGGCCAGCCAACCGTGCCGAAGAACCAGCCAATCACCCCGCAAGACAGCAGATAGATGCCCAGCAGCGCCGATCCCACGACATGCGCGGTTTCCAGAAGGTCGCCTTGCAGCAAAAGGGCGTCCGAGAAATAGAACATGTAAGGCACAACAAACGCGGCAAGCCCGATGCGAAACGCCTCGACACTGGTTTTCATCGGATCAGACTGTGCCAAAGCCGCTCCGGCATAGGCCGCCAAAGCCACTGGCGGCGTGATGGCGGACATGACAGCAAAGTAGAAGATGAAGAAATGGGCCGTCAGCGGCGCGATGCCAAGGTTGATCAGCCCGGGCGCAATCACGCTGGCCGCCACCGCATAGGCGGCCGTGGTCGGCATGCCCATGCCCAGCACAACGGCCACGAGCATAGAAAAGATCAGCGCCAGCAACTGCGATTGATCGGCAATCCCCAAAAGCAGCGCTGAAAAGCGCGTGCCGATCCCGGTCAGCGCGATCACACCCACAATGATGCCCGCTGCAGCACAAACCGCAACCAGTTGAAAGGTCATCCTTGCGCCAAAGTCGAGGGCATTGAGCAATTGACGCGGCCCCATTTTGTGCGGTGTCAGCCACGACACCACCGCGGCGGTCATCATCGCCAGAGTGCCGCAGCGGATGACCGAATAGCCCATGAACAAGGCCACGATCAGCACGACAATCGGCGAAAACAGATAGGCTTGCGCCATCAACGCGCCAAGCTTGGGCAATGCAGATTTCGGCAGCCCCACCATCCGGAACTTCTGCGCTGTCAGATCAACCATGAAATAGATCGACGCGAAGTAAAGAATGGCCGGGATCAATGCAGCCCAGACGATCTCGGTATAGGGGATGCCCGTGATCTCTGCCATGATAAAGGCCCCGGCCCCCATGATCGGCGGCATGATCTGCCCTCCGGAGGACGCGGCCGCTTCGACCGCCGCAGCCGTCTGTCCGCGGTAGCCAACTTTCTTCATCAAGGGAATGGTCAGACTCCCCGTGGCCACCACATTCCCTGCCGATGTGCCGTTGATCATCCCCATCAGACCCGAGGCGAAAATCGCCACCTTCGCAGGCCCCCCCCGCTTGCTGCCTGCCATCGCAAAGGCAACATTCACGAAATACGCGCCCACACGGGTGGTTTGCAGAAAGGCGGCAAAGACCACGAACAGAATGATGTAGGTCGAGGAAATCGCGATCGGCGCACTCAGCACGCCATTGTCCGTGAAGATATAGGTAAAGAACCGCTTGGGCGTGTAGCCGCTGTGAGACAGGATGCCCGGCAGCCAAGGGCCGGCAAAGGCATAGGCGACAAAGACGCCCGCGATGATCACCAGTGCAAGGCCCGCCATGCGCCGCACGGCTTCAAAGATCAAGATCACACCCGTGATCGCTGCCCACATGTCCGATGGCAAGGCCATGGGCATTCCAGCCCGCATCTGCAACGCCCGAACGAAGAAAATGAGATACCCCACCGCGGCAACCGTGGCCAGCGCAAGCAGGACATCGGACGGCGCGAACCGGTCTGTTCTCTGCGCCGGAAACAGCCACCCGTGCACGACGGCGAGAACCGTCCCGAGTGTCAGCGGAAGCCCGAAACTGGCAAGAGCCCAAGCCGGCGGCCGGGCAGAGCCGAAGACCCACCAATTGCCCCACAGCACGCCAACCCCGACCAGACCAAACAGGACCCCCGCTGCGGCAAGGCCCAACAGAGCAAAATTGGCACCCGAACGCGGGGTTACTTTCGTTCCGGGCTCCACCGCATGCGCGCCGAACAGAAGAAAGCCAAGCGCCAGTCCCCCCGCAAGGTGGATCAGCCGATAGGTCCAGCTTTCCAGCGGGTAAAGGTTCATCACGATCAGATGGAAAAGCGTGTATGCCGCACAGGCGGCTGCAAATGCGTAATGCCGGCTGCCGATGAAAGCCCGCTGATTGCTTGCCAGCGGTTCTTCGTCGACGGCGGCCGTGGCTGATATCCTGATGTCGGACTCCGCAAGGGTGTCAGAGGGGGGAGTCTCACCGCGGGCAGGGTGTGTCATGGGGGCTCCGGAAGATGAAGGTCACAAAAGAGCGGGCGGCCCTTCGCCGCCCGCTGTGTCGGCAAAGCCAGCGCGGCTCAGCGCAGTTCTTCCGGAATGCTGATGCCGATTTCCTCGTAATAGCGCACGGCACCGGGATGGAACGGCATGAAGTTGTTCTTGTCCCAGTTTTCCGCCAGCGCCTCCACAGCCGAGGCATGGATCTGCACAATGCGGGCATTGTCTTCCAACGCAAGCTTCGTGATTTCATACGCCAGACTGTCGGGAACAGACGCATGCGCAATCGCGAAGTTCCACATCGAAACGGTGTTCACCTCGTAGTCCTGGTTGTTGTAAGTGCCGGCAGGAATGGTGAAAGGCTGCATCGACGGCACCGCTTCCAAGAAGGTCGACACATTGGCATCGCTCATCGACAGGAAGGTAACCTGCTGCTCCACAGCCAGTTGGCTGAAGGCACCGGTCGGCAAACCCGCCGCAAAGACGAAGGCATCGATAAGCCCATCGGCCATCTGGCCTGCCGCATCGGACGCCCCGGCGAAACTGGCATTGATGGTCATGCCCGTCGTCTCGAAGTAACGCTGCCAATAGGTCGCAGACGTCCCCGAGGCCGGGCCCATATTCACCCGCTTGCCTTCAAGATCCTCAAAGCTCGAAATCCCGGACGCGCTCAAGACGGCGGCCTGCAACGGGGTCTGATACATCGGGAAAAGGGCGCGCAGGTTGCTGGCCTCCATCCCCGGCATCAATTCGCTTTCTCCCTGCATCGCCTCTTGCGCAGGACCGGTGGTTACAAAGCCCAGCAAGGTCTCGGCCGTCTCGACAAGCGCAACGTTCTGACCGGGACCTCCGGTAACCTCAACGCTGGTGGAAATCCCCAGACGTTCGCCAATCAACGATGCGAAGCCCGACCCCCACACAAAGTAAGCGCCCCCTTGCGATCCGGTCGAAATGCTCAGACTGGACGGCCAGCCCTCACGGTCTTGGGCAGAGGCAGGTAGGGCCAGCATCGCACCGGCGACAAGCGTCGCAGCTGTGGTCAATTTCATTGTTTTTCTCCTCCCGTGGTCACACTGGCACCGCGCTCCTCAGCGGCGATGCCTATGTTTCGACCATGCAAGCCGCTGCCCAGCCGCTCAACGTGCAGAAGAATATATTCAAAACTGATATGATCAGGCCGTTTCCTCGATTTCAGACAGGTGCTGGTCCAACGTGCTCAGCAGGGCATCGCGCTGCGCATCGCGGGTGCCGCGCGTCCATGCGGCGGCCAATATAAGCTTTGACAAAGGGCGTCCCGGCGCAACGGCAAGCGGCACAAACCGGACTCCGGGAACCGAGATCCGGGCCGTCCAGCGCGGCACGATGGCCAGTCCCGTCCCCGTCGCCACCAGATTGACGATGGTGTGCTTTTCCTCGGCAACCTGAGTAATCCGTGCCGTGAGCCCCGCATCCAGAAAAAGTTTGATCGTAAGATCATGCGAATGCGGGCGCGAACGGCGATCTGGCACGATCAGCGGCGCCTCTGCCAGATCCGTGATCGAGATTTCGCTTTGCTGCGCCAAGGGATGGTCTGTGGGCAGGGCCACCACAGCCGTTTCGAAGAACAGCGTCCGAAAGTTGATGCGCGGGTCACGGATATCCGGCGGACGGCAAAACACGATGTCAAGCGCGCCACTCAGCAGCTTGGGCAAAAGGTGAATCGTTTTTTGCTCGATCAACTGAACATCAATGTCCGGATATTCGTCGCGCAGGTGTTTCAAAAGCTGCGGCATCAGGCCCGCTGCGGCACTGTCGATGGCCCCCACCTTCAGAACGGATTTATCAAGTTTGCGCAGGCCCCGCAGACGTTCCTCCAGTCGCTGCGCCTGCATCACAAGGGCACGGGCATCCTCGACGATCGCGGCGCCTGCCTCGGTCAGCGAGACGGTGCGCGTGGTCCGCAAGAACAGCCGGGTTTCCAGCCGCTCCTCCAGAATTCGGATCTGTCGCCCCAACGAAGCTGGCAGCATATCCAAAGACTGGGCCGCACGGCCGAAATGCAGCTGATCCGCCACGGCCAGAAAACAGCGAAGCTGGGTCGTATCCATCCACCCGGTCCTTCCGTCTAGTTATTTCAGTTTTGTATATAATCGCCTGCAAATTGAGACGTCCAGTCTCTTGGCTCTAGGGTGGCGATGTGATGGCCGGGCGATGTCGCGCCGCAGAATGAACTGGGCAGCCTGTTTGCGGCTGTCCGCGTTCTGCGGTGCATCCGGGCAGAATTTGATCGCGAGAGGAACGGATCACCATGAAGACCTACAAGATTGCCGCCATACCCGCCGATGGTATCGGCCCCGAGGTGATCGCCGCCGGGCTTCAGGCGCTGGAAGCGCTGCAACGGCGCGACGGCGGCTTTATGCTGGATGTGACAACATTTGACTGGGGGTCAGAGCGCTATCGCAAAACCGGTGCCATGATGCCCGAAGATGGGACGGCGCAACTCAAGGCCTTTGACGCAATCTTTTTCGGCGCGGTCGGCGCGCCAGACGTGCCCGATCACATCACGCTCTGGGGTTTGCGACTGCCGATCTGCCAAGGCTTTGACCAATACGCCAATGTGCGCCCAACGCGCATCTTGCCGGGGATCGTCTCGCCTTTGGCGGATGTGGGCCTGGGCGATCTGGATTGGGTTATCGTGCGCGAAAACTCTGAAGGCGAATATTCGGGGCATGGGGGCCGGGCGCACAAGGGTCTGCCCGAGGAAGTGGGGACAGAAGTTTCCATTTTCACGCGTGTCGGTGTCACCCGGATCATGCGCTACGCGTTCCGCCTCGCACAATCGCGCCCCCGCAAGTTTCTCACCGTCGTGACCAAATCCAACGCGCAACGCTTTGGCATGGTGATGTGGGATGAGATCGCGGCGGAAGTGTCAAAGGAATTCCCGGATGTGACTTGGGACAAGATGCTGGTGGACGCAATGACTGTGCGCATGGTCAAGAACCCGCGCAGCCTTGATACCATCGTGGCCACGAACCTTCACGCCGATATCCTGTCCGATCTCGCCGGCGCCCTTGCAGGAAGTCTTGGCGTCGCGCCAACCGCCAACATCGACCCCGAGCGCCGCTATCCGTCAATGTTCGAACCGATCCACGGCTCCGCCTTTGACATCACCGGCAAAGGGATTGCAAACCCGGTGGCAACCTTCTGGACGGCAGCGCAGATGCTGGAGCATCTCGGAGAGCCCGCGGCCGCCAAACGCCTGATGCGTGCCGTGGAAAAGGTCTGTGCCGATGGGGTGATGACACCCGACGTGGGCGGCTCGGCCAACACCCGGGAGGTGACCGAGGCCGTGTGCGAAGCCATCCGCGCAGAGAACATCTGACGATGAAAGACGCACGCGCCTGTGCCCTCTTGCGACAGATGCTGGATGCGGCCATCTCGGCTGCAGACCCTGCCACAGTCGTGGCGCCGCATCTGCCCGAAAAACCGCGCGGACGTTGCATCGTGGTGGGGGCGGGAAAATCCGCCGCCGCCATGGCGCAGGCGGTCGAGCAGGCATGGCCGGACGTTGATCTCACAGGTGTGGTTGTCACCCGCTACGGTCATGCCGTGCCGACCCAACGCATCCTTGTGCGCGAAGCAGCCCATCCCGTCCCCGACGCCGCCGGAGAAGCGGCGGCACAAGAGATCTTGCGCATCGTGCAAACCGCAGGGCCTGATGATCTGGTGCTGGCCCTGATCTCGGGCGGCGGCTCAGCGCTGATGCCACAGCCAAAGCCACCGCTCACCTTGGCCGAGAAGAAAGAGGTCAATCGCCTTCTCTTGCATTCGGGCCTGACCATCGACGAGATGAACCGGGTCCGGCGGCGCCTGTCGCAGATCAAAGGCGGCGGTCTGGCCCGGGCCGTCGGCGCGGCCCGCCTCGTCACGCTCGCCATTTCCGATGTGCCGGGCGATGATCCCGCCGCCATCGCCTCGGGTCCGACCGTTCCCGATCCGACCGCATCGGTCGATCTGTCCCCTTTGGTGGACCGTCTCGGGGATGCCTTGCCAAGGGCTGCGCGGGCGCTGTTGCTTGCCACCCCCGCCCCTGCCCCAAGCTTTGTGCCAGACTATCGATTGATCGCCACGCCGCAACTGTAGTTGCAGGCGGCAGCTCGGGTCGCCCGCGACCACGGGATTGCCCCGGTGCTTCTCGGCGATGCGCTGGAAGGCGAGGCCCGCGACTTGGGGATCGTGATGGCTGGCATCAGCAAGGCCGCGGCCCGCCACGGCACCCCCGCCCAGCCCCCTTTGGTCCTGCTGTCCGGAGGTGAAACGACCGTCTCCATCGGCGCCCGCACACCCGGAAGAGGCGGGCGCAACACCGAGTTCCTCCTATCGCTCGCCACCGCGCTCCAAGGCCACCCAGACATTTTCGCTCTTGCCGCCGACACTGACGGCATCGACGGAACAGAGGACGCTGCCGGAGCCCTGATCAGGCCAGACACACTCTCGCGCGGATCGGCCCGCGGGCTCGATGCTGGTGCCAAACTCATGGCACACGACAGCTACAGCTATTTCGATGCCATCGGTGAACTGATCCGAACCGGCCCCACCCTGACCAACGTCAATGATTTTCGGGCCGTCCTCGTGCTTTGAAATCCCGTTCCTACAAGGATACCTCCCATGATTCGTGACAGACGCGCCAAGATCGTGGCCACCGTCGGCCCGGCCAGCGCAGCGCCGTTCATGTTGCGTCGGTTGTTCACCCAAGGGGTCGACACCTTTCGGCTGAACTTCAGTCATGGCGACCATGCCACCCATCAGGCCGTGATCCGCGCCATCCGCGCCTTGGAAGAGGAGGTCGGCACCCCCATCGGGATCGTGCAGGACCTGCAAGGCCCGAAAATCCGCATCGGCCGCCTGACAAATGGCCCGCGCACACTCGACCGGGACGAACGCGTCACGCTGGTGTCAACCAGCGAAACCGGCGAGTCAACAACCCTGCCCCTCCCGCATCCCGAGATTTTTGCCGCCATCCGGCCCGGGCACCGCCTGTTCATCGATGACGGCCGCTTGCGCCTGAGGGTGCTTGAAACCACAGCCGAGCGGATAGAAGCGGTGGTGCTTGAAGGCGGCAAGATCAGTGACCGCAAGGGGGTGAACCTGCCCGATACCATCCTTGATCTGCCGGTCCTGACCCAGAAAGACCGGCACGATCTGGACTTCGGTCTGGCCGAAGGCGTCGATTGGGTCGCGCTGTCCTTCGTCCAGCGCGCCAGCGATCTGGACGAGATTTCCACGATCATCGCAGGGCGTGCGGGGCTGATCGCCAAGATAGAAAAGCCCACCGCGCTTGACGAGATCGAAGAGATCGTCCGAAAATCCGATGCCATCATGGTCGCGCGCGGCGATTTGGGCGTGGAAATCCCACCCGAAGACGTCCCGGCACGCCAGAAGGAAATCATCGCCCTGTGTCGGCGCGAAAGCCGCCCGGTGATCGTCGCCACCCAGATGCTGGAATCGATGACAGGCGCCCCTGCCCCCACCCGCGCCGAAGCCTCCGATGTCGCGACTGCGATCTATGACGGGGCTGATGCCGTCATGCTTTCGGCCGAAAGCGCCAGCGGAGCCTATCCGTCAGAGGCGGTTGAGGTCATGGACCGCATCATCCGGTCCACCGAAGCACATTCTTGGTATGCCAACGCCATCCGCAGCTCGCGCGAGGCGGCGGCCACCCCGGCAGATTGCATTGCCGATACCAGCGCGCAAATGGCTGTGGCACTGGGCGCACGCTGCATTGTCGCCCATTCCGTAACCGGGACGACCGGCACCCGCATTGCCGCGCGACGGCCGATGTTGCCTTTGCTGGTCCTGACCCGAGATGTGCAGGTGTCCAGACGCATGGCCTTGGTCTGGGGTCTCCGCTCGGTTTTGGAAGATACGGTGTCGGATTACGACAGCATGATAGAAAGCGCGCGGGTCAAATCCGCGCAACTCCTTGCCCCGACCGCAGGCGAGCTTTTGGTGGTCTTGGCCGGCATCCCCTTCGGACAGATCGGCAGCACCAACAACATCAGAGTGGCAAGTTTCGCCTGACCGCCAGCCCTCCCTTCCGCCCTCCCGGCCTCTGCGGAACCGGGTTTGTGTCCGCCACGGGTCATGCATCCCGCCGAAGCGCCGTTCTGGCTCAGGGTCTCAGCATCTCGACACCCCCATTGGCCCCCCATGATCTGCATGGGAGAAGTGTCGGGTTTGTCGCCCATCTGTCGGCTCCAGCTGCCAGACGGCGTTGATCCGTGACGTCGCTCCCCGGCGCTGAGGCTCCAGTCACAATGATGCCAAACGTCAGAACATGAAGGCTGCGGCTTGGGCACCGGCGCACAAAAGGGTTTTGGCGCATCTGTGGTAAAGGGTTGCGACCCTGCGCCACTCTTTCAGCCGAGCCAAGCTGATCTCGATCCGATTGCGGCGCCCGTCATCGCGGAGGGCCTTTCCACATCGCCTCGCCCTTCATGCGCTGACGAACGCGCGCACGAAGGGTGTAGCGGGCCTTGCGCGGATGTCTTGGGGTTTGCCGATTTGTTCGATCCGCCCCATCGACATGACCACCACCAGATCCGCGAGTTCCATCGCCTCTTCCTGATCATGGGTCACAAAAACCGTGGTCAGCCCCGTGGTGTCGTGGATATCGCGCAGGCCTTGGCGCAGTTCCTTGCGGACCTTGGCATCCAGCGCGCCGAAGGGTTCGTCGAGGAGGAGCATCCGCGGCTCGATGGCCAGCGCGCGGGCAAGCGCCACACGCTGCCGCTGACCGCCCGAGAGCTGGCTGGGATAGCGCGCGCCGATGTCAGGGAGCTGGATCAGCTCCAGCAGTTTGGTCACACGCCGGGCGATCTCGGCCTTGGTCGGGCGGCTGGCGCGCGGGCGGGCGTTCAGGCCGTAGGCGATGTTGTCGAACACGGTCATATGGCGGAACAGCGCATAGCTTTGGAACACAAATCCCGCGCGGCGATCCTGCACCGACAGGCCCGTGGCATCCTGCCCGTCGAACATCACGCGCCCCGAACTGGGGAACTCAAGGCCGCCAAGGATGCGCAAAAGCGTGGTCTTGCCCGACCCCGAAGGGCCCAGCAGCGCCACCAGCGCGCCCGACGGCAACGACAGCGAGACCGGGTGCAGCGCCGCCGTGGTGCCAAAGCTTTTGGAGATTTCGTCGATTTCGATATGCATGGGATGTCTCCTAGTGGCGGTGCGCGGCGGCGAGTTGATCGGCATGGCGGATTTCCAGAGCGGTCTTGAGCAGAAGCGTGACAAGCGCCAGCAGCGCCAACACAGCGGCAAGGCTGAAGGCCGCGACCGAGAGGTATTCCTGATAGAGCATCTCGATCGTGGTCGGCATGGTGGCGGTCTGGCCACGGATCTTGCCCGAGACCACGGCGACCGCCCCAAACTCGCCCATCGCGCGGGCGTTGCACAAAAGCACGCCATAGAGGAGCGCCCAGCGGATATTGGGCAGCGTCACCGTCCAGAACACCCGCCAGCCGCTCGCGCCAAGGGTCAGCGCGGCCTCTTCCTCGGCCCGGCCCTGTTCGATCATCACCGGGATCAACTCGCGCGCAACAAAGGGGAAGGTCACGAACATGGTGGCCAGAATGATCCCCGGCATCGCAAAGACGATCGGATAGCCATTGGCCACCAGCCAGCCGCCCACCAAAGAATTGGTGCCGAACATCAACACGATGCAGAGTCCCGCCACGACTGGAGAGACCGAGAACGGCAGATCGATCAGCGTGATCAGGAAGGCCTTGCCACGGAAGTCGAACTTGGTGATGAACCACGCCGCCGCCACGCCGAAGATGGCGTTCAAGGGCACCGAGATCGCGGCGATGGTCAGCGTCAGCTTGATCGCCTCTTGCGCGTCCCGCGTCGCAAGGCTGGCCAGCGAGGCCGCCACGCCCTGCGCCAAGGCTTCGACAAAGACGGCGATCAGCGGCGCAAAGACCAGAATACCAAGCCCCAGCACCGCCGCCGCGATCATCGCCCAGCGGGCGAGCGGGGACTCTTCGGTGGCCGAGCGGAAGCGGGGCGGCGCGCCCTTGGTCACGGTGATATCAGACATAGCCAATCCTCCGGCGGCTCCAGACCTGGATCAGGTTGATGACCAGCAGCATCGCAAAGCTGATCAGCAGCATGGCGATGCCGATGGCGGCGGCTGCGTCATAGTTGAACTCTTCCAGCTGGATGATGATCAGCAGCGGCGCGATTTCCGTGACCAGCGGAATATTCCCCGCGATAAAGATGACCGACCCGTACTCCCCCACCGCCCGGGCCAACGCCAGGGCAAAGCCCGTCAGCGCGGCGGGCGTCAGCATCGGCAGGATGACATGGCGGATCGTGTGGAAGCGGCTTGCGCCAAGGGTGGCAGAGGCCTCTTCCACCTCGCGCTCGATTTCTTCGACCACCGGCTGCACGGTGCGGGTGACAAAGGGCAGGCCCACAAACACCAGGGCGATGAAGATGCCCCATTGGGTATAGGCGATTTTCCAGCCGATCTCCCCGGCGAGTTGCCCGAAGAAGCCGTTGGGCGCATAAAGCGCGGTCAATGAGATGCCCGCCACCGCCGTTGGCAGCGCAAAGGGCAGATCCACAGCAGCATCCAGAATACGGCGCCCCGGAAAGCGATAGCGCACCAGCACCCAAGCCAGCAGCACACCGAAGACCAGATTGAACAGCGCCGCAAACAGCGACAGCCGGAACGACAAGAACAGCGCCGCCCAGACGCGTTCACGGTTCACCGTTTCCCAGATCCCCGCCAAGCCGTAATTGGCGCCCTTCAAAAGAAGGGCGCCGATGGGCAGAAGGACGACAAGGGAAAGCATCGTCAGGGTGATCCCCATGCTGAGGCCAAGGCCGGGCATCGGGGATCGGTGGATCAGAGGTCTGCCCATCATCTTTCCTTATTTCGGCACGTAAATCTGGTCGAAGATGCCGCCATCGGCGAAGTGGTCGGCCTGCACCTTTGCCCAGCCGCCAAAGCTGGCGATGTCCACAAGCTTCAGCTCCGGGAAGCGGGCCACATCTTCGGGATTGGCGGCAGAGGCATCCCAGGCTCGGTAGAAGTGCTTGAACGCCAGCGCCTGACCTTCGGGCGTGTAAAGGAAGTTCAGGTAAGCCTCGGCCAGCTTGCGCTGCTCGTCCGACTTGATGTTGCCTTCCACCAGCGCAACCGGCGGTTCGGCCAGAACGCTGATCGACGGCACCACGATGTCGAACTGATCTTCGCCCAGTTCCTTCAGCGCGAGATAAGCCTCATTCTCCCAAGCCAGCAGCACATCGCCGATGCCGCGCTGTGCGAAGGTGGTGGTCGATCCGCGCGCGCCGCTGTCAAGCACCGGCACATTCTTGTAAAGCTGGCCGACAAAGGCCTTCGGGTCCTGCCCGTTCTTTTCCGCCCAGGCCCAGGCCGCAAGGTAATTCCAGCGCGCCCCGCCCGAGGTTTTCGGGTTGGGGGTGATCACCTCCACATCCTCTTTCACCAGATCATCCCAATCGGCGATGCCTTCGGGGTTCCCTTCGCGCACCAAGAACACGATCGTGCTGGTGTAAGGCGAAGAGTTGTTGGGCAGTTTCGATTGCCAGTCGGCAGGCAGTTTGCCCGCCCCCGCCACGCGGTCGATATCGCCCGCCAGCGCCAGCGTCAGAACCTGCGCCTCCAGCCCGTCAATCACCGCGCGGGCCTGAGAGCCCGAACCACCATGGCTCACCTCGATGGTCGGCGCTGCGTTGCCCTGCCCCACCCACCACGCGGTGAAGGCTTCGTTGAACTCACGATACAATTCGCGCGTCGGGTCGTAGCTCACGTTCAGCAGGGTTTCCGCCTGCACCGGCGCAGGGGCCGCGCCAAGCGACACCAGCGCCAGCGCAAGGGCCGAGACCCCCGCCTTGACAAGGCGCGGCACCGGCCAGCCCGTCACCCGTTCACGCCCGGTTTCAACCGTCACCCGGCCGTCGCTCAGTTCAGCGACCTTAAGGCCCTGCGCCGTCGCATGGTGGGCGATCTTGATGGTGGTCAGCATGGAAGTCTCCGATGATGTCTGTGGGGTTTGAGCGTCCAAAGCCTTTGGGCGGGACAAAAAGCGGGGCAAAACCGGGACAAGGCCCAGAGTGCTGGAGGGGTGGCCATAAGCGTTCATCGCGGCACCTCTGCCTCAATGGGCTCGATCCGAACCTCCCAGATGCGGGCGTCGCGACCCTGCATCAGATCGGCGGCAGCCTCGGTCGGGCGGCGGGTGTAAAGCGTGAGCGGCGTGCCGTTGATCCGGTGCGCAGCCCCCGTGCGTCGGTCGATCAGACGCACCATGCAGGCCCGCGCCGTGCCCTGCATCATCGGCATGGACCCGGCCCAGCTGGCAGCAGGGTGGAATGCGGGATAGGCGGCGGTCATCTGCAATCTCCTTTCGGTCCGGCGGGCGCGACTGTGGCTCCCGATGCCTTAATAACGACAGGACTGGTCGAGTATTGCAACAGAATATTCACGCCAAAGTTGGTCGTGTATATAGAAGAATATTCTCCGGGGCCGCCCGCATGGCGCCGCGCATGCAGAGGATTACTTTAAGAATATCAAAATTTTAGCGCGCCCGATCAGGCGCCGATGACCTGATCGGCCACCGCAGAAGACCGCAGCATGTCTTCCAGGGTCAGCGAGTCGATGATCAACAGATACGACCAGAACACCTCGGCAAAGATCTTGCGGATCCGGCAGCTCGCCTCATCCACGCAATCCTCGCAGCGCTGATAGGCGCGGCGCGACAGGCAGGGCAGCGGCGCAATCGGCCCATCAATCGTGCGCAGAAGTTCCGAGATCGAGATATCGGTCGGCTTCTTGATCAGCACATAGCCCCCCGAGCGCCCCCGGATCGACGCGATCACCCCGGCGTTGCGCACCTCCAGCAGGATATGCTCCAAAAACCGTTTGGGCGCGCCCGAGCGTTTGGCGATTTCTTCAATGGTCAGCGATTTTGGCGCGGCCTGCCCCGCCTCATCCGCCAGCACCAGAAGCGCCTTGAGCGCATATTTCATTTTCTGCGTGATCATGGCTGACGCTAGCCTGGCCAAATCTCAGAATCAAGGTCGGGATTTTTGGCCATCGCCGCGCCACAAGGCTTTGGCGGTCAACAAAGCGTTTTAAAACAATTGCATACAGCGACGGCATTTATACACGATAAAGATGGTAGACAAATTGATTTTCGGTGTCATGCTATTGGAAAGGCCCCGTGAAGGCCCGCCCGACGACATGGAGACCCCGCATGGACGCCCTCGACCTGATCGACCGCAAGATCGTGGCAGAGCTGATGCGCGATGCGACGCTGCCGGTGTCGCAGATCGCCGACAAGGTTGGCCTGTCGCAAACCCCGTGCTGGAAGCGCATCCAGAGGCTGCAAGATCAAGGTGTGCTGACCGCCCGCGTGGCGCTGGCCGATCCCGGAAAGCTGGGCTTCGGCCTCACCGTCTTTGTCGGCATCGAAGCCCCGGACCACACGGCCGACTGGCGCGATGCCTTTGCCAAAGCCACCCAATCCATGCCGCAGATCATGGAGGTCTACCGCATGGCCGGAGAGATGGACTACCTGCTGCGCATCGCCGTGCCGGATATGGCCGAATTCGACACCCTTTACAAACGCCTGACCGATGCGGTGCCGATCAAGAACGTCACCAGCCATTTCGCGATGGAACGGATGAAGTTCACCACCGCCTACCCGGTCGACACCCTGCGCCGCTGACCCGCCAAGAGAATAATCTTCTCTTTCCGGGCCGGTCTTTGGAAACACTAATCACGACTGATTTGATAGATTTAACCCACAGAAGAGTCGCGAACAGGAGACCGAGATGACCAAGACCTTGATCGTTCCCGGCCTTGATGCCTCCCCCGCGCCGCATTGGCAGCACTGGTGGGCGGCAACCGAACATGACGCGATCACCGTCGAGCTGTCGCAGCCCGACCGGCCCTCGCCCGCCCTGTGGGAAACCGAACTCGCAGGCATGATCCTGCGCCACCCGGACAGCATTCTGGTCGGTCATTCGCTGGGCGCGGTGTTGATCGCCCGCATCCTGACGACCTGGCCGCATCTGCGGGTGCGCGCGGCCCTTCTGGTCGCGCCCGCCGAGACCGAGGGCGCAGAGCGGATCGGCCAGTTCGGCGCCATCCCGCAGATACGACTGGAGGTGCCAACGACCGTTGTTGCCAGCCGCAACGACCCGTGGATGAGCTTTGGCCGCGCCCGCCATCTGGCCCGCGCCTGGGGCAGCGAGATCATCGACATGGGCTTTGCTGGCCATATCAACGTCGCCTCGGGCTTTGGCCCTTGGGCCTACGGCAAGGACCTGCGCGACGAACTTGCGCAGCGCGCCGCCCCAGCCACCCATTTAGCCTCCCGCATAACACGCACCGCCCAGAGCCATCGCTTGAGCACAAGGATCGCGCCATGAACCGCCTGTTTCGCAGCACAAACCCCACCGCCTCCGACTACGCAGGCCTCGCCCTCTTCGCCGCCGTCTACCTCGCCGCCCTCACCTTCGTCGTGGCGCCCGAAACCTTCATCGCGCAACCAGCCCCGCACAGCAGCACCCTCGCCTCAGACTGACAGGAGACAGCACATGCTCGACGGACGCTTTGACCCCGCCTTCCATCAGGTGTTCCTCGCCCGTGGCCGCACCGTCACCACAGAACCGACGCCGGCACCATCCGGCGCAAAGGGCCACTCCAAGGCAGACACCCAGAGCGACCCTGTCAGGATAGGTCAGCCCGCGACATGCACATCGCGCGAAAGGCCTGACAAGATGCGCGCGCCGCTGGCCGTGACGACGGCCACTTCTTCCAGCCGGATACCAAAGCGCCCCGGCAGATAGATGCCCGGCTCTACGGTGAACACCATGCCTTCTTCCAGCACCAGTGGATTGGTCGCGGTCATATACGGCGGCTCATGCACTTCCGAGCCAAGGCCATGCCCGGTGCGATGGGTGAAATACGCACCATAGCCTGCCGCTGTGATAACCCCACGCGCCGCATCATCCACTGCCTTTGCAGACACGCCGGGGCGAATGACCGCAAGAGCCGCCTGCACGGCGGCATCGACCACCGCATGCACCTCGGCATAGCCTTCTGGTGTTTGCCCAACGGCGGCCATCCGCGTGATGTCGGAATAGTAGCCATCCTTGCGCGCGCCGATGTCCACCACGATGGCATCGCCGCTGCGCAGCACCGTGCTGCCGGTGTGATGATGCGGGAAGGCCGAATTGGCCCCGGTGCCCACGATCGCAAACTCGCAGCGCGCGCCATGCGCGGCAAAGGTGGCGATGGCCACATCGGCCAACTCGGCCTCCGTCACGCCCGGCCGAATGGCCGCCCGCACTGCCGTCTGCGCCAGATCGGCGATGCGGGCATTTTCTTCCAAAGCCGCCAATTCTGCCGCATCCTTGACCATGCGCAAAGCGCCGATCGTCTCGCTGGCAAAACCGCGCGCCACATTGGGCAGGCTGTCAAGCACAAGCAAGCCATGATCGGTCCGCATCTGCTCATCCAGAGACACCCGCCGAGGGCTGGGAGCAACGGCCTGGAACGCCGCCGCCAAGGCCTCTGCCGGCCCTGTCGCATCGGCCCATTCCCAGAACGGCAGATCCGTGTGCTGCCGCGCATCCGCGGCATTGAGCGCAGGCATCACAAAGCCCGCCTGTTCCGGCCCGATCAGAAGCAGGCAGGCGCGCTCATCGGGATGGGGCGCAAATCCCAGCAGCCAACGCATATGCGCGCCCGGGGCAAGCGCCACAAGCCCTGTCCCGGTCGCCTCCATCCGCGCGCGCAGGCGCTCCATCCGTGTCATGCCGGGTTCTCCATCGGCACCTTGGCGATGGCGGCCAGCAACTCGGCCTTGTGATCGGCCACCAAGGCCTCCAGCACGGCCACCCGTTCTGGTGTGAAATGTCCTTCAACGTCGAGCACGTTGACAGTGCCCACAACCTTGTCACCGTCTGACACCGGCATGTTCAGGGCCGAATGGCAGCCCAGCGCGTTGATCAGCGCGTGGTCGTTGAAATAGATCGCAAATTCCGGCGTGGTGTTGGCCACAAAGCTGCGCTTGCCGTCAATCACCTGAGCCGACCAAGCGTCCGAGCGCATGGGTTTGGTCCCGGTCGCCGGGTAATCCTCGGGGTGGGATGTGTAGGCGCGCCGCACCAGATCTGCCTTGCGATCAAGCACGGTGACGGTGAACAGGCGGGCCCCGGCGGCGTCTTGCGCGGCACGGTGCAATGCCGCGAAAACGGCGGTCGGATCAGTCATGGCGTTACCTTGGGTCATTTGAAGTAACAGGGCGGCCCGAGGCCGCCCCATCAGAGCTGTGGGATCAGTTCTTTTCCACCAGACGGTAGAACACGAAGTCGGCGCTGGCCCCGTTGACGTAGCCTTGCACGTTTTCGGCCATCGCCACCTGCTTGATGGCTTGGAACATGATGACAAAGGGCGACTCGTCCTGAACCGATTTTTGCAGGTCCAGATACATCTGGTTGCGGGCGTTCTCGTCTTGTTCGGACAAGGCCGCCAAGGTCTTGGCGTTCATCTCTTCGGGTGGCATCCACGCGTTGCGCCATGTGGTGGTGGAGACGTATTTGTCATCCGCGTTGTCGGCGTTATAGGCGAAGGCCTTGGCGTTGGAATGCGGGTCCATGAAGTCTGGGCCCCAATACAGCAGCATCCCCTGATGGGTCCGCGCGCGATACTTGGTGATCACCTGCGCCCCGGTGCCCGGCAGGATTTCAAAGTTGATCCCCGCAGGCGCAAAGGTCTGTTGCAGCGAAGCCGCGATATCGGTGAACGGCGCCGAGTTGATCACATCAAGCTCGATCTTCAACGGCGTGGTCACCCCGCCTTCGGCCAAGATCTGCTTGGCCTTTTCCAGATCATAGCTGAAGGGCGTCTCGGTCAGCGCGCCGGGGAAACCTTCAGGCCAGAAGGCCTGATGCACGTCCATCTGGCCCTTCAGGAAGCTGTCGGCCATGCCTTGGTAATCCACCAGATAGCGGGCGGCTTCCCACAAGGCGGGGTTCTGCAAAGCCTCGGTCTTCTGGTTCAACGAGATCCAGTGCACGGCGGTTTGCGGATAGGTTTCGATCTTGACGGCCGCATTGCCCGCAAGCCCGGCAACCTGATCGGGTGACAGGTTCTTCGCCATGTCCACATCGCCGGATTCCAGCAGCAAGCGCTGGGTCGCGGCCTCGGCCACATGGCGGATCAGCACTTGTTCCACCTTGGGCGCGCCGCCGAAGTAATTCGGGTTCGCGGCCAGCATCATCACTTCACCGGGCGCAAAGCGCGCAAGCGTAAAGGGGCCGGTGCCCGCGCTGTTGGCGTTCAGCCACGCGTGGCCCATGTCGTCGCCTTGCGCATTCGCCATCGCCGTTTCCATATCGACGATCGACGCCGGGCGCGAGGCCAGCACGTTGAGCACAAAGGACGGCGCGAAATCGCCTTCCCAGCGTGCGGTCACGGTGTTGCCATCGGCGGTGACCATCTCTTCGATGTTTTCCGCCGTCCAACCCAGCGTGCCCAGAATGAAAGCCGGCGCCTTGTTCAGCACCAGAACCCGCTTCCAGCTGCCCACCACATCAGCACCGCGCAGCGGATTGCCCGAATGGAACGTCACCCCTTCGCGCAGCTTGAACACCACCGTCTTTGCTGCCGTGTCGACTTCCCAGCTTTCGGCAAGTCCAGCCGCCAGCGTCGTGGTGTCGGTCGCATCATAACGCACCAGTTGGTCATAGGTGTTGGTCACATACTCGCCCGAGCTGAACTCATAGGCGGTGGCCGGGTCGATGGTCACGATATCGTCGATGTTCTGTGCGATCACCAGCGCGGTGTCGGGTGTGGCCGCAAGGGCGGGCGCAGTGGCCAGCGCGATCAGGCTGACCGCCAGCGTGGTTCGAAGAAAGGACATCTGTCTCTCCTGTTGGGTGCCGCAGGTTGTCCCCGCTACGGGCTTTCGGGGGATCGTCCGATCAGGCGGGGCGACGTGCCGGTCCACAACAAGCGGGCCGGCGTTTCCCCGATATTGGCAAAGGAATGCGGGGTGTCCCCCATGAAGTGCAAGCTGTCGCCCGGATGCAGCACAAAGACCGCATCGCCCAGCGTCTGGCGCAGCGTGCCATCCAGCAAATAGATCAGCTCTTCGCCGGTATGGGCTGCGATTTCAGAGGCATAGCCGACCGGGATTTCGATGATCAGCGATGACAGAACCCCGCCGGGCAAGGTGCTGTTGACGCGCTGATACCGCAACGAACTGTCGGCGATCGCAAAGCTGGGGCGCTCTCCTTGACGGCTGATGCTGTCCGATGGGCGCGGCGTGGCGATGAACCAGTCGATCTCAACCCCAAGCGCCGCCGCCAGACCCGCCAGCGTGGCAAGCGAGGGTGTCGCCTTGTCGCGCTCGACCTGTGACAGAAAGCCGACCGAAATGCCCGCCTGATCCGCCAGAACCTGCAAGGTCAGGCCCGCCTTGCGCCGCAAATCACGAATGCGGCCACCAAAGGCAAGCGGCTGCGCCTGATCAGGGACGGGCATCGGATGAGACATGGCGTTCTCCTTCCCGACTCACGCTAGTAAAAAAATTTTGCCAAGTCAAAAATTTTTGATAACGTGCAAAAAATCTTTACGGGGAGCCGTCTGCCATGACCCAGACTTTGACACCCCCCGGCGAAAAGGCCGGAGGACAGGACGCAGGCCCGCGTGTGGCGCGGGGCTTGCTGGCCGCGGGGGGCGTGCTGCTGACGGTGGCGCTCACCTTTCTGGGCCTGCTGGCCATCACCTTTGTGATCGGCCGCGTGGTGCCGATCGATCCGGTGCTGGCAGTGGTGGGCGACCGGGCCAGCAAGGAAACCTATGATGCGGTGCGCCTGTCGATGGGGCTGGATGATCCGCTGTTGATCCAGTTCGGCCGCTATGTCGGCGCGGTTTTGCAAGGCGATCTGGGGCAATCCGTGGCGACGGGTCGGGCTGTGGCAAGCGATCTTGCGCGGGTGTTTCCGGCCACGCTGGAAATGGCCACCATCGGCATTCTGATCGGCGTGGCGGTTGGGGTCCCGATGGGGGTTCTGGCGGCAGCACGGCAAGGAAGCTGGGTGGATCAGGTCATCCGTGTGGTCGGACTGGCAGGCTACGCCATTCCGGCCTTCTGGCTGGGTCTCGTCGGTTTGGTCTTGTTTTACGCCAAGCTGCGCTGGGTCGGCGGTCCGGGGCGGATCGACCTGTTTCTGGATGGGATGGTCCCTGCCCGCACGGGCTTGTTGCTGATCGACTCCGTAATCGCTGGCAATTGGGCCGCGCTGCGCAGCGCGGCATCGCATATCGTGCTGCCCGCAACCATCCTTGGGTTCTTCTCGCTGGCCTATATCGCCCGCATGACCCGCAGCTTCATGCTGGAACAGCTGGGGCAAGAGTTCATCACCACCGCGCGCGTCAAGGGCGTGCCCGAGCGGGTGGTGATCTGGCGCCATGCGTTCCGCCCGATCCGGGTGCAGCTGGTGACCGTGATCGGCCTGTCCTATGCGGGCCTGCTGGAAGGATCAGTGATGATTGAAACCGTGTTTTCTTGGCCGGGGATCGGCAATTACCTGACCACAGCCCTGCTGAATGCCGACATGAATGCCGTGCTCGGCGCCACGCTGGTGATCGGTGCCGTCTTCATCGCCATCAACAAAGGCTCGGATCTGCTCTACCGCCTCTTGGACCCGAGGGCTCGCACATGATCTCGCGCGCATGGCTGATGGACGAAGACCCGGCAACCCGCGCGCAGGCACGGGCGGGGCAGGCTTGGCGGCTGGCGCGCGATCTGTCGCGCAATCCGCTGGCCATGGTTGGGCTGGCGATCATCGTGCTGCTTCTGGTGGTGGCGGCCTTCGCGCCGTGGCTCGCCCCCTATTCCCCGACCGAAGGCATGCTGACCAACCGGCTCCAGCCGCCGTCTGCCGTTCATTGGATGGGCACGGATGAGCTGGGCCGGGATATCCTGTCACGCGTGATCCACGGCGCGCGCATCACGCTTTATATCGTCCTGCTGGTCGCTGTGATCTCGGCGCCGCTTGGGCTCATCATCGGGGCGGTGTCGGGCTATTTCGGCGGCTGGGTGGACCGGGTGATGATGGGGCTGACCGACATTTTCCTGTCGATGCCCCGGCTGATCCTTGCGCTGGCCTTCGTGGCCGCCCTCGGACCCGGCATCGAGAATGCCGTCATCGCCATCGCCATCACCGCTTGGCCCGTCTATGCCCGGATCGCACGGGCCGAAACATTGACCTTCCGGCGGTCTGATTTCATCGTCGCGGTGCAGATGCAAGGGGCCAGCCACGCGCGGGTGATCGGCCTGCATGTGCTGCCGCTGTGCATGTCCTCCACCATCGTGCGGGTCACACTCGATATGGCGGGCATCATCCTCACCGCCGCAGGCCTCGGCTTCCTCGGCCTTGGCGCGCAGCCGCCCTTGCCGGAATGGGGCGCGATGATCTCGAAAGGCCGGTCCTTCATCCTCGACCAATGGTGGGTCGCCACCATGCCCGGCTTTGCCATCGTCGTCGTCTCGCTGGGGTTCTGCCTCTTCGGCGACGGGTTGCGCGATGTGCTTGACCCCCGTCAAAGGAGTAAGGGATGACCCTGCTTTCCGTTCAAGACCTCCGGGTCAGCTTTCCACGCCCCTCCGGCGGGCGGGTCGAGGTCGTGCGCGGCCTGTCCTTCGATCTGGGGCGCGAGCGTCTGGGCATTGTGGGCGAATCCGGCTCGGGCAAGTCGATGACAGGACGGGCCCTGATGGGGCTGATCGCGCCGCCGGGGCGTGTGACCGCACAGCGGATGCAGTTTGACGGCACGGATCTCACCAAGCTGTCGGAAAAAGGCTATCGCGCGCTGCGCGGGGCGCGGATGTCGATGGTCCTGCAAGACCCGAAGTTCAGCCTGAACCCGGTGATCCGCATCGGCGATCAGATTGCCGAGGCACTGGAGTTTCACACCACCCTCTCCGCCGCCGCCCGCCGTGCCAAGGTGCGCGACGCGCTGGAGGCCGTGCGGATCGACGATCCTGACCGTGTCGCACGGCTTTTCCCGCATGAAGTGTCGGGTGGGATGGGCCAGCGGGTGATGATCGCAATGATGGTGGTGCTGGAACCCGATCTGATGATCGCCGATGAACCCACCAGCGCCCTTGATGTCTCGGTGCGAGAACAAGTGCTGGCGATCATGGATGATCTGGTGCGTCGGCGCGGCATGGGTCTGATGCTGATTTCCCATGATCTCAACATGGTGGCGCGCTGGTGCGACCGCATTCTGGTGATGTTCAACGGCGAAGTGGTCGAAGAGATCGGTCCCGGTGGCCTCCAAGCCGCAAGCCACCCTTACACGCGCGGACTGATCGCAAGCCTGCCCAAGCTGGATGACACCCGCACCGAACTGCCGGTGCTGGACCGCGCCGCCTTGGCGCGGGTAAACGCGGAGGTGCGCCCATGATCCGGGTGGAAGATCTGACCGTGCGCTACGGCCCGTCGACCGTCTTGCACGGGGTCAGCTTTGCCGTGGCGCAAGGCGAAAGCTTTGCCTTGGTGGGCGAAAGCGGGTCGGGCAAATCGACCATCCTGAAGGCGCTGGCAGGCCAAGTGGATGACTGGTCGGGCCAGATGTCAGTGGGCGGCGCGCCCATCACCCGCGCGCGCAGTCGTGCGCAGGCCGCGCAGGTCCAGATGGTGTTTCAGGACCCCTATGGCAGCCTGCATCCGCGCCGCACGGTGGATGACACGCTGTCCGAACCGCTGGCCATTCACGGCCTGCCCGACCGCGATGCCCGCGTGCTCTCCATGCTCGATGCCGTCGGACTGGCGCGGCGCTTCCGCTTCCGGCTGCCGCATCAGCTTTCGGGAGGCCAGCGCCAGCGGGTCGCCATCGCCCGCGCGCTGATGCTGTCCCCCAAGGTCTTGCTGCTGGACGAACCCACCAGTGCGCTCGATGTCTCGGTGCAAGCCGAGATCCTCAACCTGCTCAAACGGTTGCGGGCAGAGCAGGGCCTGACCTTCCTGCTGGTGACACATGACCTGCCGGTGGTGTCCTTCCTGTGCGACCGGCTGGCGGTGTTGCGCGCCGGGCGTGTGGTCGAAACCGCCCCTGTGGCCACCTTGCGAGACCGCGCATTGGCAAGCGACTATGGCCGCGAACTGCTGGCCCGCAGCGAAGGAACGCCCTGACACCAAGGCCCCTGACCGCACACCGCCGCCCCAGAACGGAGCCGAGCCAAGCCTTTCCGGCTCGGCCCGCTCCGCGCGGTGCAGGTCAGAACTTGCCGATCACGTTCAGAAACACACCTTCCCGATTGGTCTCGAAACTCCGCAAGTCGTCCTTCACACCGCCCCAAGAGTATCCGACGCCAATCCTCGCCTTGTCTCCCAGATCGCGGTAAACCGCCAGCAGCGCACCAAGATCGGTGGTGTTGACATCCGGGAAAGACATGGCCCGAAGCTCGCTCATGATGTCCCAGTTGTGGACCACGTGATAGTCCAGCCGGATGACGCCAAGGTGCGCCTTGGACGCAGAAAAGCTGTCAGACCCGCGTGCCGCCTCTTCCCGCAAACGAAAGCCATACTTGCCACCCAAGGTGAACTGCTGGTTCAGATCATAATTCAGCGCCAGATTCACGATATGGCTGCGTTGTTTCGGCCCATTCAGATTGCCATCGACGTTGACCTGATCCGCCCCGGGCATGTCGTAAAGGAACGTGTAGCTGAACAGGGCGTTCAGCCTGTCATTGTCGATCGGGCGGTAGGCATAGCCAAGCTTGCCTTCGACAAATCGGCCATCGCGCAGATTGTCGCCATCGGCATCCGACAAAATGGCGTCCAGCGCCCCGATCAGCCTCCAGTTCGGATTGGTCATGCGTTCGAAATTGCCCGACACAAGCAGCGTATCACGATCGCGCGCACGGTCCGGAGTGTCGCTGTCTTCAGTCCGGAACTCAGCGCGCAACCCGGCACTGTGTCCTTCGCCGCCAGAATAGGCGAACCCAAGCGAAACACCGCGCCGCTTGATGTTCGTGCCGTCGCTTTCCCGATTGTCTGCGGCCAGAAGGCCCATGTCATACCGCCAGACGTCCGACGGCGTATAGCTGATGCCATAGGTGGTCTGAAGCGCCGGCTCGCTGCCCAGCGCGCTGTAGCTGTGTTCTGTGGTGTAGCGCAAACGGTCGTTCACCTGCGATTGCGCCCCCAAAACAACTGTGCCCCGATCAGACCCCGTGACGGTCTCACTCTCGAGCAGCCGCGTGGGGTCGAGCCGATACCCCAAGGTGTATGTCGTGCTGGCATTCGGGGCCCAAGCCAACTCTGCGCGCCCCGCCGCCCCGGTGGTGCCATGTGACACTTCGCCGAGCAGCCGGAACGCGTCGCTCAGGCGCGCCTCGGCGCCAAAACCAAGGCGATCATTGTTGCCCAAGCCCCCGCTCCGCTCCAGCGTGCTCTGACCAAAGACCCAGATCGACTGATCAAGGCTGCGTTGCCACGTCAAACGGGCTCCGAAGTCGGTGCGCCGACCATTGTCTGCTGAAATCGGGCTGCCCGGATTTTCCCGGTCCGTCTGGGCGATTTCGACGTCAAGCACGCGTGTCTCGCTCAGGTCCACCGATGCCCCGACGCGCGCGTCATTGCGTGCCTTGCCAAGGGCATCGCTGAACCGATCAGCCCCAAAGGTCAAACGCGCACGCGCGCTGACCGCAACTTCGCCGGTCACACCATAGGCTTGCTGCGCGTGCTCGATGTCCAGATCGGGCGAGGTGAACCCGGCTTCACGATCATCGAAATAGCCAGAGACAAAGCCTTCAGCACCCAGTTCCGCCAGATCCACGCGCCCGTCGATCCGATACCCAAGCGCCGCCTTGCCGACCACCCCTGCGCTCGGGGACGCGGGGTCGATGTCCAGCCCGCCATTCAAGGACAGCGAAGAGCCAAAGCCCGGACCTTCGCTTTGCGCCACCTCAAGGTTAAGCCATGTCTCATCGCTCCGCTGCCAGAGCAGATCACCGCCCACCAGCTCATTATCAGCAAGACCACTGGCCTCTTGCGCCATGGACACACCCAGACGTATCTGATCGGTCACCCATGTTTCCGCGCGCGCACCGGCTGTGATCCCGTCCACATCGCCGGTGGTCGGCACATACTCATACTGGGCGACGAGGTTCACATCATAATCACCCAACGGGCGATCAGACAGCACCCCCCCGGCGGCTGCCGACGGCGCCAGAGGCTTGCTCAGGATGACAACGCCTTGGACCGGATTGATGCGGTAGTCCTGCCCTTCGACAAGACGTCGCGCACTGATCACACGACCGGACACCGGATCACGCAATTCAATTACAAGCGTCTCTGTGCCGCTTTCGATGTCACGCCGAGAAAGGAAATAGCTGCTGCCTCCGGTTCCCCGGAACACATCCCGCTGCATCAGACTGTCGGGCTGCGAAGCATAGCCGCTGATGCGGTATCGCGAATCCCCATTGGACATCACCTCGGTCGCCCGAAGCGTGCCATTCAAACCATAAAGGGTTCGGTCCGACCGGACGATCCTGCTCAGATCTTCCGTCGCCTTGAAATCCCCCCACATCAGATGGCTGCCATTGCGCTCTAGCTTGAAGAACAGTTTTCCCGACGTAGGGGCAAGGTCTTCTGTGGTGGAATCATCGCCAGTCGTTACCCAGACATCTTCTGCCTTGATGCCGCGCAGCACGTTATTGGGATCCTTGCGCCCGAAATTGCGGAACAGGTCCCGAAGATCGTCTTCGGTCGTATCCGCAGAGACGGTGAATCTGGTGCCATTGGCCAGAACACCTTGGGCAAACCCCGCCAGTCGGCCTCGGCTCCATTCTTCCTCTGTCGCAAAGTCACGTCCCAGCGTCAGGTCGATGATACCTGTCGCAAAGACATCGCGCTCAGGAATGCTGACATCTCGGGTCTGCGACAGGCTTCCCACACCGATCTGCACACCGTGATCTCCGGTCGGCAATATGCGCTGCACAAAGAAACCACGCCGGACGTCCAAGGGGACCGTCTCCCCCATCACCGAAATCGCAGTTCCGAAGGGCACGTCGCGGCCTGTCACAGTGACGGCTCCCCCCCGCACCGGAATGGTGCGACGGGCGGTTCTGTCCTCGCCTTCGCCAACAGCAATGACCGGACCATTCAGAGCCGCCTCTTCCAATCGGGTGGAGGTGCGTGTCAACGGAAGTGGCACGGTTTCGTCATAGCGCCCCTGCGTGTCATAAACCCGCAAAGTGTATTGCATTTCCGTGGCGCCAGCCGAGGGCATGATCCAGCTGGACTGTCCATTCGGGCCGATGTCCAATATCGTCAGCTTGCCGTCACGATCCTTGATGCGCACCTCGGCGCGCTCGATCCAAGCCGGGTAATTCGTGCTCGCTCGAAAGACAATTGTGTCGCCCGCCACATAGCTCCGCCTCAGATCAGCTGTGCCAATGTTCAGCCTTTGCTTTGCGCCAAGGCCATCATAGCTGAGCTGAATGCCCAGATCTGCGAAAAGGCGGTCTGTCTCCTGCATATCGCCCCGCACCGCCGGGGGGCTCCCGCCTGCCTGCCGCGCGGCCCGAGGATCAACCGGGTCGATCGAGATCGAAAACCCCAGATCGCCCAGATCCGACACCGGGGCCTGAGCCGTATTTGCACCGACCTCACGCTTCACGACCTGCCCTTGATTGGCATGTGAACAAGTCTGCTTGAGCGCACCGTTCTCCAAGGCGCAGCCTTGGACCTGCGCATGGGAAGGGAATGCAGCCAACAGCGCAACTGCCGTGCCGCTTGCAAGCCGGGCTCTCGCTGCGCGCGACGCCATAGAGACCTTAATCGTCGAAAACCACATCACTTTTTCCCCTCGCCCACAGGCTGGCGCTGAAGCACGCTTTCCAGGTTCAACTGGTATCTGCCTTGGGAAGGCCACATCCTGCGCAACAGTTTCTCTACAGCACGGGTCCGCTCCCGGCCCTGTCCGGCCGTCTCGTCGGGTCCCAAAACATAACTGATCCGCACCATGACCGGCGTGCTTGCAATGTCATTCACAAGCCGGTCAAGAGCTGTGACAAGCTCGGCGCGCGGCGCCCCATTTTCAGCAAAGGCCGTGCGGGAAAGATCAATCCGCACAATCCGTGCCGCCGTGGCGCCAAAGTTCAGCTTCGTGATCATCCCGGGCGTCACGCGCACAACACGTGGGTTTTCCGTTGTCAGACGATACCCCGACGGCAATGTGCGCGTATCGAGTTTCAGCATGAAGTTCGAGCCGATATCCGCCGGAAGCGCTGCGCAAGGCACGCTGAAGCGGCCATACTGGTCGGTGGTGATCGCCAAACCATTCGGACTGATCAGCCGAACGCCGGGCAAGCCCTTTTCGCCGCTCGCCTGTGGGTCCACGCCAAGCTTGTCGGCGTAGTAGGTCTGATCCGTGATGACAGACCGATCTTCCGGCGGCTCGTCGTTGAAATAGCCATCTTGGTTCGGGTCATCGAAAACCCGGCCAATAACGGTTGCGCAGGCGAAAACAGGCTCCGCCGCAACCCGCACCGTCGCAATGGCATCGCGGCTGACCGCAAGCCCGGTCAACGGGCTGACAGCACGCGCGACGTTGTCATGTGTGCCCGGACGGACACTCGCGCCAACCAGAACATCAAACACCGCAGCCACACTGCCGCCCGGCGGAAGGCTGACAGCTTCCCATGTCAGACTGCGCCCCGAACGGGTGGGCTCTACCGCCAGACCATCCAGCGTTGCCGTCCCAAGTTGGTAAACAAAACCGCGCGGCAGCACATCCACGATGTTTGTCACGGTGGTCAAAGTCGTCGAGTCATTGGTGACCGTAACGGTGTAGCGGACAACATCGCCCAGGTTCACCAAACTGCGATCGGCTGTCTTGGTGATACTCAGGCCACCGACAAGCAGGGTCGGCGACACCACAGCATCATCATCAGAGACAACGACGCCCGAAATCGCGGTGCCGTTCACAGTCCCCGAAAGACTCACGGTGCCATTGGTCACATCGGCAGCGGTGATGCTGTAGGTGTTTCCGGTGCAGGTCAGGGTCTGGGTCTCGCCCACCGCCAGACTGATGGGTGTGCAGACAAGATCCAGCGGCAAGCTGAGCGAGGACCGGACCATATCGACATCGGCCAAAGGCACGCCGCCGGTGTTGGTCACGGTAAAGGTATAGGCGATGATGTCTCCGGCATCGATGATCCCGTTGCCATTTGTATCCTCAATGTCCGCGATCTCGATGCTAAGCGAGATTTCCGGATTGCCGACCGGCAAAACTGTCGGGTCATTTGTCGGGTCCCCATCGGTTGTGCCGTCGCCGTTGGGCGTCTCGACCGCTTCCGGATCGGGGATCGCCGATCCATCAGGATTGGTTCCAGTGTCAGATACATCTGTGACGACAATCGGTTCGCCGTCGCCATCGACAAGAGGCGTGCCATCTTCGGCAACGGCGGCACCTCTCGCGAGGGCCGTATTCTCAACATAGCCCCGCGTCAGATCCGCTTCGGTTATCGTATAGCTTGCGGTGAAACTGTCCGTGTCCGTCTCACCTGCCGCAAGCGTCACCGCCCCCCCGATCACCGCCGCGATGGAGTCGGCGATGGTAACCTCAAGCCCCACATTCCCGATGTTGGTCACATCGAAGCTGTAATTGGCGATATCGCCGACATCCACAAAGCCGTTCTCATTCACATCGACGGTGCCTGCCAGACGTTTGATCAACCGGATACCCGGCTCTTGGCGCAGCAGAGCAACCGTCGGGTCATTCGTCGGATCTCCATCCGTGGCGCCGGTGCCATCAGGTGTTTCCGTCGCCAAAGGATCGGCGACTGGCGTGCTCTCCGCATCCGGGTTGGTGCCGGCGTCAGAAACCGCCGTCGCGGTGATGGGTTCCCCCGATCCATCCGTGACCGGTGTGCCAGCAGTGGTAACCGCAACCCCGGAAACGATGGCCGAGTTCTGCACATAGCCTCGGTCAACATCGGCCTGCGTCAAGACATAGGCCGCCGTGAAAGCTGTCGCATTGGTCTCACCGATCGCAAGCTCAATCGGCCCGCCCGCAACAGAGACCAAGGGGTCGTCAATCGTTACGTCATTCAAACGCAGGTTGCCGGTGTTGGTCACCGAGAACACATAGGCCACCGTGTCCCCTGCCCCGATCAGACCATCTCCGCTGGTGTCAGTGACCGACGCCACCGACTTGATCAGCTGGATACGCGCGCTCGGAGCCAGAATGGCCACTGTCGGGTCATTGGTGGGGTCTCCATCCGTCGCCCCCGTGCCATCGGGGGTTTCGGTCGCTTCTGGGTCTGCCACTGGGGTGCCGGCTGGGTCCGGGTTTGTGCCACTGTCCGACACATCTTCGGCAACCACAGGATTGCCCGAGTCATCCAGCACCGGATCACCCGCAGAGGTCACGCCATTGGCCGTGACGAACGCGGTATTCTCGACATAGCCAAGGTCGATATCGTCTTGCGTCAACACATAGGTGCCCGTGAAGGTGGATGTATCGCTCGCGCCCACCGCAAGGGAGATCGGGCCTCCAACAACCTCGAGAAGAGGGTCGGTCACCGTGACATCGACAAGCGGCACATTGCCCGTATTGCGCACGGCAAAGGTGTAGGAAACAAGATCACCGACCTCGATCAAGCCATCGTCATCCGCGTCAGTTATTCCTGCAAGCGACTTGATCAGGCTGATCTCTGCGGTCGCCGCGAATGGCGCCACAGGGGTGGGATCATTCTCACCCGCTTCGTTGCCAATGCCATTGCCATTGCGATCGGCCAAAGTGCCATTGTCAGAAAGGTCGGTCAGTTGCGGATTGGTTTGCGACGTCTGGCCAGACAACACCCCTTCGGCTGTCACCACTGCCTGATTGAGATAGGTCCCACCGTTCGTCAAGGCAGGCGGCAGCGGATTGGGCGACTGAACACGCAGTTGCAGATCGATCGCACAGCTGGCCCCCGCGGCCAGGCCGAAACCAGAGGCCAGCGTGTCAGACCCGGCGCCGGTGTATCCCGACACCAGCCCGCCACAGCTGCCGGTCGGGCCCGCAAGCACGGTATAGCTCCCCGACGCCATGGGGTCGGTCAGCGGCGCCGACAGCACCACGTAGCTTCCAAAGGACGGCGCGGCACCTTGCAGGGTATCCGTGACGTCGATGTTTTCAAGCGCTTCCAGCCCGAGGTTGGCCACGCGCAGCCGGAACGATACGGTGAAGCTGCCGTCAGGGTTCAGCGCAGGTCCCGACTCGACAGCTTTAGCAATCGCCACACGCGCTTGCGGAATCTTCGGGAAAAGATACCCCGTCGCTTGCTCGTCCGCACCAAGGGTGATCCCCGTGATCTGGACCGGCGTGGCAACGGTCCCGCCCGCATCGCCCGCCGCGGTCTGACCGTCCGTCAAATGCGCCTCTGAGATCGCACCTTGTGTGATCACATAGGTGCCTTCTGGAAGGAAGGCGAAACGATAGGTTCCATCGGACGCGGAAGTGGTCGTCAAGGTGATGGGAGCGCCGTTCACATCTGTGCTGGTCAGCGTCAACGTGACGCCACCGATACCCGTATCGCTGTCATTCAACGCCCCATCATCCGCGAAATCCCGAAACACGGTGCCCGCGATCGAAGAGCCGGTGACGACAACAGGTCCAGCGTTCGAATTGTTCGACGGGACCTCATCGAACGAGCTCGTTTCAACGCTGGCGGTGTTGGTGAATGTCTGGGGGGTCCCGGAAATGGCATTCACAACCACGGGCACCGTGATTTCGACCGTGCCGCCGCTTCCACTGACACCACCGCTCAGACTGCCCAGAGAACAACTGAAAGACGTGCCGCCCGCCGCGCCGGTGCAGGTGGTCAAGCTGGCCGTGCCTGCGATGACGGCCACCGTCGGAGGACCGGTCAGCACCATCCCGCTCGGAAGCGTGTCCGAGACAACCACATTGTCTGCCTCCGCGCGTCCGGGGCCGGTATTGTTGCGCACGCCGATCACATAGGTGAAAGGCTCTCGCAGGCCGACTGTCCCGGGATCAGAGGTCTTGCTGTAGACCTCAACATCGGCGCGCGTCCGCACAGTGGTGCGCTCTTCTGCCTCGTTGTTCGAGGTGATGCTCTCGAACCCAAGCGCCGTCTCATCCGATTCAACGCTAACGCTGTTGATCCCTGTCCCCTTTACAACACCCAATGCGCTCACCGTGATCGTGCGGGTCGCGCCCGGAGCCATGTAGGGGAAGCTGCACGTCAGCGTCTCACCAAACGAGCCGACCGCCGGAACCGCGCTACAGACCCCATCTGCCGCGATGCTGTGGGATTGATAGGTCAGAGTGGTGGCAGGCATGCGGTCGGTGACAACCACATTTTCTGCTGCCGATGGCCCCAGATTTGTCACCGTAATCGTGTAGGTGGTCGCGTCCCCCGCTGGCAGGGGATCAATCGAATCCACCTTGTTGACCAAAAGGTCAATCGTCGGTTCTGCCACCGCCGTCGTGACCGAGGTGCTGTTGTTGGTGGTGTCGGTTTCAATCGTCGTGGTCGTGACATCTGCGCTGTTGGTCAGACTCGTCCCACGGGTCACCAAGTTTGGACGCGCCGTGATGGTCACCGTCTGCTGCGCGCCATTGTTGATGCTGCCAAGGTTGCACACGACCAAATCGTTGCCCGGCCCCGTGACAGAGCCTGACGCAGGCGCCGCGCTACAGGTGCCAGAAGACGGCACCGCGGATACGAAGGTCAGATCGGCCGGCAGGGTATCAGTGACAGTGACATTGGCTGCCGAGGACAGTCCATTTGCCAAATTGCGTGCCGACACCACGTAGGTCAAATTCTGCCCTGCGGCCACCGGATCAGCACTTGCCGCTTTTGTGACGGTCACATCCGCACGCGCTTCGACGGAAAAAACGTCAGAGCCGGTGTTATCGTCAAAATTCGGGTCCGCAATCGTGTCGGAAACAGCCGTCGCCGTGTTGGTGCGTGATCCCGCATTGCCGCCGGGCCGAACCTCCACGGTGATCACCGGGCAGCTAACACCCGTGGTGCACACCGGCAGTTCTTCGATCTCACACGTCAGGCTGCGCCCGGTCCCACCCGCTGGGCTGCTGCTGCAAGACAGGCCCGAAGCCGAATTGGCAACGACGCTGGACGACACAAAGCCTGCGCCGGTTGGTCCGCTCAGGTTGTTGATATGCCCGCTCAGCGCGTCACTGACCGTAACCGATGTGGCTGTCTGCGGCCCGGCATTGGTGATCTCCAGACGGAAGGTTTGAACCTCACCCGCAGGAAGGGACGCCAAGGCCGCAGTCTTGATAACGCCGATATCCGCGGCATCCGCTGTCACGCTGCCGCTCACACCATAACCCACCGTGTTGTTCGACAGGTTGGTCTCTTCGATATTGGCGTTCAGGGTGCTCACCGTCATGGTGTTCAACAAGGCCCCTGTCTCGGTGACAAGCGTCTCGATGGTCACCGGAGGGGCCGCCGCACCGGGCGCCAACGGTGCAAGCGAGGTATAGTCGCGCGTGCAGACCAGATCCACCGGCCCCACCAAAGGCTCTGCCAAGGATGCGGCAGGTGTGCAGCTCCAGCCGTTGGAGGCGACAGCCGTCACACTCAATCCAGCCGGAATCGTGTCCGTCATCACCAAGGTTCCGAAAAATCCGGCATTCCCCAGATTTGCAGCGCTGATCTGGAAATCATAGGTATTGCCCACAACGACAAGCGCTGGCACCGGGCCGGTTTTCCGCGCCTCAAGATCAACGGTCGGCGCCGCGATCGTCACCCCGCCATCGTTCGCGCTGTTGTTCGCTGGGTTCGGGTCGACGGGCCCGCCGGAAGCGATGCTCGCCGTGTTGGTCGCCTGTCCTGCCGCAACGGCTGTCGTGGTGATCGTGATGGGGCCAAGCGCGACATTCGCCCCCGGTCCACTCCCGGCCGCGCGACGGAAGGTCAGAAGCTGGCCTGACTGCTCCACGGTCCAACCCGGCGCGGAGACGCTGTCAATCGTGTAACTCGCCGGTATCGTGTCCAAGACCTCGATGTCGGTGGGCGAGTCGCCGGTGTATTGCGGCGTCAAGGTAAAGGTCACAGAGCTGCCCAGCAGGATGACGCCAGAAGGGCTGCGGGATTTGGTGATCGAAAGATCGCTTCCTTCGGTCACAACCGTGTTCTGCAACGCCTCGTTATTCGTCGACACCGGATCTGGCGGAGTCCCGCCGGAAACAGTCCCGACCGCCGTGATGGTCGAGCCGGAAGCCGCGGAAATCTGCCCTTGGAAAACCCTGTCCACCGACCCGCCAACAGGAATCGGCCCTGCGATTGTGCAGGCGTAGCTTGACCCAGAAAGCACGCACCCGGGCGGTGGCAAGACTCCGACGATGCCCGCGGGAATGGGAAACTGCAAAGCAACATTGCTCGCCGCATCCGGCCCGTTGTTGGTGATAGAAAAGCTATAATCAATGACAGAGCCCGCCGATCCGCTGGGCGGGGCACTCAGCGTCAGACTGATGTCAGCACCTGCGGTGACAGTGGTGGTTTCCGTCTGGCTGTTGTTGGCGCCGTTGGTATCGCCCTCCGTTGGAAGAGAGGCACCGAATTCCACGGTGCCAGCCGTGCGCGTCAGAACTTCTGCCGTCAGGCTGGCCTGCGCATCAGACACAAGCGCGGGCACTTCACACAGAACGGTGGACGGGCCGAGCGAGGGCGTCGGGCTACACCCTGTAATGGTTCCGGACGCGCCAGTGAAAGTCGTGTTCGCCGGGATGTTCAGCTCGATCGTGGTGGGCGGCGCGGTGTCAAATCCATCATTCGTAACGGTGATCTGATACGCGATCGTGCCACCCGCCGCTGTCGGATCAGAGCCCGTGTCGGAAAGGTTCAAAACCCAGTCCACGCTTTGCGCCCGGGCCTGCCCCATCGTGGCAACAAGGGCGAACACCACAACCAAACCGAACAGGATTTTGTTCAGGAAAGACACGACTCTGTGGCGACGGTTGCGCAACACGTCATGAAGGCTCAGCGCGCCGTTCTGCGCCGCAGGTTCGATATGCCCTGTCAGAGACCCTGTAAACTGCTGTTTTTTTAAGCTGCGCGAGATCGGCCATTCAAATTCAACCGCGCCAGGGGCACGGTGAAAGGCTTGCGTCCGAACTGCGGTCTTTTCGCCACAGAAACCATGACCACAGCGCCACAGATCCGCACCTTCTCGTCTTCGTTCTGTCGGGTCTCACGCATCGCTGACGGCTTGCCCCCTCAGGCCTCCCGCCGAACCCGCACCTTGCCCGCGCGGCGGCGCGGAAGGTCTTGCCTGTCAATCGGCGTTCAAAACTGCCCCTTATCGGCGCCCAATTCCCCCCTATGCGGCGGGGAGATGAGGGCCTGAGCCGACAGCACGGATCAGAGGGCGGAGGTGGCTCAGGCGCTGATCCGAACCGCCCCGGGTTTGCCGGAGGGCAAAACTTTCGGAGAATTGCCTGTTATGGAACAGACATCAAAGAACAAGACCGCGAAGCCGTATTCACCCGAGTTTCGCGAACGCGCGGTGCGGCTGGTGGTGGAACACCGCGATGAGTATCAAAGCGAAGCTGCCGCACTGACGGCGATTGCAGGTAAATTGGGTTTTTCGCCGGACAGCTTTCGGGTTTGGCTGCGTCAAGCTCAGCGCGAGGGTGGCGAGCGGCCGGGTCAGACGACGGCTGAGAAAGCCCGGATCAAGGAGTTGGAGCGTGAGATGCGCGAACTCCGTCAAGCCAACGAGATCCTGAAGAAGGCGTCAGCGTATTTTGCGATGGTGCGGAAGGCAGTGCGGCATTGCTTCAGCACTGCCTGTAGCGGCTCGACCGCCCGTTTCGCAAATGACTGCTTTCATTGAAGAACACCGCGGAACATACGGGGTCGAGCCGATGTGAAAAATTCTACAAATCGCCCCGTTCCTAGCCCGGCAGGCGAATTGCAAGGCAATTTTGCCGAGAGGGGACCTATTCTGACCCGCGGGCCATCGCATATGATCCTGACCGGGCTTCAGCCCGGGCCAAGTCCGATGCCGCCTTGATCCTCAAGATCAA
>NZ_PGOI01000009.1 GCF_002794355.1 Pseudorhodobacter sp. MZDSW-24AT
ATAACCTGAAGGCCGCAGGTTCAAATCCTGCCCCCGCAACCAAATCTAATTCTTCAAAAATATCAAAGGCTTCAAAGTCGGCCTCCGCTGAATGCGAACTGTTTGATCCCAAGCGCCCCGTAACCCGCGGGGCTTTTTGTGTTTGGGTCGATGCGTCGATGACCTCATGCACCGGCAGACCGCAGGCCAGGCGGAGAAGGCTTGCCAAGGCCCCGTGAAGGTAAATGGCAAGGTCGGGTTTGCCGGTCTCGCTCTCCTCGGCCGTGACCGGCACGAGATCCAGCTTCTCGATCAGCGCCCGCAGCGCCTCCTTTGCCTTATCCATCTGCTCGGCCTCCGACAGGCCCGCGATCAGCTGGCCGATCCGGTCGCGATACGTCTTCGCCATGCCGGGATGAATGCGGATCGGGTCCGGGGCAGGGGAGGCCGAGAGCTGGCGTTCCAGATCCTTTCTGCGTGCGTCCAGATCGATCATCCGGTCCTTCACCTGATCGGCGGGCACTCCGGCCAAGATCGCATCAACCAGCTTCTTGTGATCGGTGCTGACCTGCTTGAGCTCTCTCTCAAGGTCGGCACGTCCCGCTTCTCGGTTCGCCTGCAGCCGGTTCCGTTCGGCGGCATATTCCTCACAAAAGATCTGCACCGCCTCTTCGTCCATCAGATGATTTTCCAGCGCATGCAGCACCCGAGCTTCCAGGTCGACCTGCTTGATCACCGCCATGTTGGTGCAGACCGCCGTGCCCTTCTTGCGGGCGGTGGAGCAGCCGAAGCCGTCCTTGGACACCTTCGAAAACCCGCCGCCGCAGCAACCGCAGGCCATCAGGCCAGAGAAAAGGAACTTTGGTCGGCGCCGATCCCAGATCGGCACTTCGGTGTTCTTGGTCTTCATCGCGCCCTGACGCGCCTTCACTTGGTCCCAGAGGGTGTCGTCGATGATCCGCAGGTGAGGCACAGGCACCGAGGTGACCCGATCTTCCGGATTAAGTCGCGACATCCGCTTACCCGTATCCGGATCCTTGCTGAAATGCAGTCGGTTCCACACTAGGCGACCTGCATAAAGTTCGTTGTTTAGGATGCCGGTTCCGCGATCGCGGTTGCCGAGAATGGTCGAAGTGCCCCACCAGCCGCCACGCGGCCCCGGAATGTTCTCCGCGTTAAGAGCTTCCGCAATCTTCCCCGCTGAAATGCCTTGCGCGTAATCTGTGAAGATCCGGCGCACCACCTTCGCCTCGGCTCGATTGATCGCTCGCTCCCCGTGTTCGGCCTTGCCGTTCACCTCAGTGCCAGGAAGCACATCATAACCGTAGGCGTTGCCCCCGGCCAGTTTACCCTGTTTGACGCGGCCCTTCTGTCCTCGATGGGTCTTGATGCCGATGTCGCGCAGCAAGATCTGGTTCATCGTCCCCTTCATGCCGATCAGCATGGCGTCAACCTTGCCTTCCGTCAGGGTCTGGATCTCGATCCCGGCATGTTCCATGCGTTCATGGAACTTCGCGATATCGGCAAGTTTGCGCGACAGCCGGTCCATCGCCTCGGCCAGCACGAGGTCGAACTTGCCAAGCTTCGCGTCGCGCTGCAGCGCCTCGATTCCGGGGCGAAACATGCTCGCACCAGAGGTGGCGCGGTCGTGATAGGTGCCGACGATTTGCCAGCCTTCGCGTGCCGCCAACTCCCGACACGAGTCAATCTGATCCTCGATCGAGGCGTCGCGCTGTTTGTCCGTCGAAAAGCGCGCGTAGATTGCAACGCGCAATGAGGGCTTGGTCATAGTGGGTCTCCCGGATAGGGGAAGGGTCAATCGTGGGTCTCGGCACTCGCGGAATCACCAGCATCGTCGGCCCGAGCCGCCGCTCGCGCAAGTGCGCGGATCATGTGCAGGAAGAGCGCCCGGTCCTGGGGCATCGGATGAGAGGAAGCGCGATTGGCCTTTGATCTGTCCTTGTCCGGAGACGGACACGCGGGTGTGGGCGCAGACATCACTGCGGTGGAGGAGGCTGTAGCCAGCCCCTCCTTCTCGCATGCATGTCTTCTCCGGTCCCGTGCCATAGGCCGAGTGCTCCCGCCCTCCGAGTGCGGTGCCGCGCCCGTGGGTCCAACTGATCTGATGGTCTGCCGGGTCGGTCCCGACGCTCATGAACTCAGTATAAGGAAATGCGCGGGCGGTTCTGCGGATGAGCCGACGAAAAGCAGGGTGAAGCGGCTGGAACATGTGGATAACCTCATGAAAACGAAAAACATATCGGTGAAAATGGCCGATCTTACAGGATTGTCGGGCTGATCGCCGCCCCGCTGCAGAAATGAAAAAGCCGAAGGCAGAAAAATCCGGATTTTTGCAGAAGACGGAAAACACGAAGACAAAGTGCAAATTGATCTGCTGAAAACACAAAAATCAAAAACGCAATCTGTTCTGGAAAAATACAAAGACCAAAGACCGCATCCTTCTTTTTGAAAATGCGAAAACTCCTCCACAGCCCTTTTTGAAAACACAAAAACCGCAAAAAGCGCGCCTGTGCGGGCAGGTCAGCTTCAAACAAGGCTGACCTGATGAGCAGCCGAAAAGCCAAAACTTCCCTCGGCGACACGACTTCCCAAAAATGAAACGATTGCCTCTTTCGAGAAGATGTGTCGCCTTGACGTCTATGGCACCGTATCCAGTGAGCCAGCCCATCATCGGGTTCTGCTCTCATCAGGATATGTCGGTGCGTTGGAATCTTGGTCGTGCGTTGATTAGGTCACCACACGCGGCTGCGATGGTGCATCACAAGGTGATGCCATGTGATCTTCCGAAGAGTGAGGATCGTCCGCGGCATTGCAAACATCTGTAAAGGCCACATCTTCCGGCGCATCCGCATCCGCATCGCCAAGCATATCCAGCGGCGATGTCACCTGCCTAAGCCATCCCTTCAACTTCGCGCCGCTAAGCTCACGGCCGTGCAACAGCGCGCGGGACATCTCGCGCAGCAGGTCTTCCTGTGAGGTCAGGACGGCAAGCGCCTTGGCTTCCGCTTCGGTGAGGTGTTGGCGCACACGGGTGCGAATGGTGGGGTTGCGTAATGCGACGGCGTTGGAGGCTTCATCCCACAAGAGGCCATTTGCACCAAGGCCCAGCCTTGTCTCGATCGACACGGCGAGGGTGGTGGCAAGCGACAAGTCCGAGGTGGTATCGCCACCGCTGCCAGCGGAGATCTCCGTAAACAGCAGGCTCTCGGCCACACGACCGGCAAGCAGATAGCTGAGCTCGGCCTGCAGATCGGAAAGCGTGCCTTCATGCGTCGCAAGACGACGATGCGTCTCGCCGCCCGTGCTGGTGAGCAGCACGCGCTGGACAATGCCACAGTCGAGGGCGGCGGCGGTGATCGCATGGCCGCATTCATGCACCGCCACGCGCCAATCCCACGCGGTCTGGCGCGGATTCGTCAGGATGCCCAAGTGGTGTCGGATTATCTGCAGAGTGAGGCTAGTGCCGCGTTGCCGCGCCTCGGCGCGGGCGGCCCGCAAGCCTGCGTCTACCTCCGCGGCGCTGCGACCGATGGCGGAGGTGGCGAGGCTGTGCAGGTCGTCGGCCTCGATATCTGACTTGAGGTGGCGCTGCAGGATGTCTCGGATCATCGCAGCATCTGGCAGCCCCATTTGCACTTTGATGTCGAACCTTCCCGCACGCAGCACCGCCGGATCCATTGAGGTCGGATCGTTACACGCCCCGAGAACGATGACGCCTGCCTCGCGCGCGATGGCGTCCATCTCATGCAGGAAGGCGTTCACCACTTGTCGGTGATAGGTGCGGCCGTGAGTGTCTGATCCGCTGCGCGATCCGACGGCGTCGATCTCGTCGATGAAGAGGAGGCAGGGGGCCTTTGTGCGTGCGGCAGCGAAGCTGCGGCGCATCTCGCGCAGCATGTCGCCGAGGTGCCCTGCGGCTTGCCATTCGGCAAAGCTTGCTTCCTGCATTTTGATGCCCGCCGTGTTGCCCATTGCACGTGCCAACCATGTCTTGCCGGTGCCGGGCGGGCCATAGAGCAGCATGGAGCGTGACAAGTCGGACCATGCGACACTGCCCTCCTGCCACAACCGCAGGTCTGCCACCAGCTGCCGCGCGGCGATGAGCGCCGGGGAATCGCCAGCCATCTCGTCGAGATGCGGCAGTGACTCTTGGGGTTTACGCGGCTCGTTGGCGGCGGCGATGCGTGTCGCCACGCCAAGCGCTGTCGGCGCGCGCAGGGCAAGCCTCAGCGCGGAAGTGGGGAGATCCGTGAGCTGATCATCGCCCGGTAGCACTGCACGCACCGCGGCTTCGTCGATCCGGCCCGTCGCGCTGTGGCTGTGGCGCAGATGCGCGATCATGACCTCCGCGCTGAGCGGTGGCAGCGCCAAAATAGTGACAGTTGCTTGGTTGCGGAGCGCATCAGGCAGATCGTTTGCGTCTGGCATAAGCGCAAGAATCGGCACGACAGTGTCGATGGCAGTATCGATGTCGTCGAGAAAGCGCCCAAGTTTGAATTTGCTGACCTCCTTCTCTTTGATGTCCGGATAAAGCAGGAAAAGCTCGGTGGTCTCGCTGAGCCCCTCCGGAGTGTCAGAAATCTTGAGGCGGTCAGGTAGCAGCCCATATCGCAGCACTTGTTCGGCGACCTTGATCTCGGTTGCTGCAAATCCAGTGACAAAGGTTACCGCACCGTTTTGCAGCAAAGGGTGCAGGGCCTGTGCGGTGCCGAAGAGCATCGAAAGCCGGATCGACAACGAAAGCTCTGTTGGGGGCAGAGGGTCCGCGGGTTTGCTCTCGCCGGTGATCAGCGTGGCCTCTGCATCGGCTCCAGCGTTCCGCAATTCGTCCGCAACATCATGCGGCAGATGTGGGAAATCTTTGGCGCGCATCCAGTCGTCGAAGGTTGGGCGCTTGCGCGTGCCGTCTGCGGCGATCGGGTTGAAGTGGTCGAGCCAGTGTTCGCCGCTTTGATCGCGATCTGATGCGATCAGGCGCTGGATGACTTGCTCAGCAAAAGGAAGCCAAGAGGGAGTGAAAAGGGTATCTGGTTTATGCATCGCGCCATCCTTCGATCTATCGGGAAAACATGCTCCAGTGATGGCGCGCGGGAAGTGCGCCACCTGGTTTTGCGATTGGGTTCTCTTCGGTAAGAGGTTGGGTGTTCTCTGCCTTGCAGAGGTTGCTCAGCTATCGAGTGCGCGGCGCGCGATGCCGTCGAGCAAGGCCAAGACGTCTTGCGTCAGGCTTGTGTCATAGATCTCCGAGCACACGCGAATCTTGCCGCGATATACCCGTGGATCAACAACGGCTTGCGGATGGCGGTCGCGCAGTTTGGCGTGCAGTGGCTTCTCAGCGCAGATGGCATCGTGGCCAGTTCGCATCGGCACCCGCCGCAGGATCTCGCAGGGCATGTCGCGGCCGATCCGCAGTTGATGCGCGAGGCGCGAGTCTGGGTCACGCGAGTAGCCCAGTTTGACCAGTTCCTGACCGCTGGGCAGCGTGAAGCGCATCGCATAGAGGAAGCTTAGCGCCGCCGCCCAGCCTTCCCCACAGCTCGAGCATTCAAAGCGACCCGTCTGCATATTGGCACGCGCGATGCGCTGAGTGGCGCCGCAGCCATCCGCATGCGCATAGAGCCTGTAATTGGGGTTGCCTTGCAGATCGGGACCAAGGAGCTTCCAGCCTTTTGCGTCCGCTTCTGAGGCCTCGGTTGCGGCATGACATGTCTCGCAGCGCAAGCCGGTGTTGCCTGCCGCCATGCGGCGGACGATCTCGTGCTGTCGGCGCAAACTATGGCCGCAGGGCGCGCGGTAGTGGCTGTAATGCCTGCTGTTGGCATCAAGCCGCAGATGCGCGAGACCAGCTGCCGCCGCATCTTGGTTAAGGCGTGCGATCATGCAAGCCGGGCAGTGCGGTTGCGCCGACATCAGCGTGTAAATGCGGGACGCGTGGACATGGCCGCACGCATCGCAAGACAGTGCAAGATGATAGCGGTCGCGGATGCGCCCAATGATCGCGAAGCCTTTGGCCGCAGCTGCCGCCTGCCATTGCGGCGCGATGGGACCGGGATAGGGCAGGGGGATCTCTTCGCTATCGGACACCTTACAGGACAGGATGGGTGCCTTGAATTGGGGGAGGTGTGTCTTGGGCGTGTAGCGGGGTGGCATGGGCATTAGGCAGTCTCCCGGGTCTGGGTGATGGGGAAATCATCGGGGGCGCGCAGCCGCAGGGGATGCCGGGCCATAAGGGCAGGGCAGCCTCCGGCGGATTGCGCGGGCTCTATGGGTGGAATGTCAGAGGGTATGCGCGGACAGAGCGCCTGAGGACCTGTAGTCTCAAACAGGCCGCCCATTCACTTTCAGAGCATCGGGATTATGCGGCGTTTAGAACGAGCTCACGTTCAGCCGTCAGCATGGGCAGATCTGGCGCGTAGGCATCGAGATCGGCAAGCTCATCAAGGCGCAGGAGCGCCGTGTCAATCAACGCGCAAACGCGGCGGCCAACAGGACCCGGTTCAATACAGCGAAACAGGGTGGGATGCGCGAGCAGAGACCGGGCGCGCATGAAGTCGTTCGGGTCCTCCGATCCAAGCAGTGCGTCAGCCAAAACTGATAAGCGTAGGAGCGGCACATCGGATGCGCGCGTGACCTTGGCATCGCGGATCTGACGCAGAAATGTTGTGACAACTGTCAGGCTTTCCTCAGCCTCGCGCAGCCAGCCCGTGAAAGCGGCGTCCCAGATATCTACATCTTGAATGTCGCGCTCTGCTTCAATGTGTTGGGCGAGGGCGCCGAGGAAGCGTGAGAACAGCGAGGCGATGAGCGTTGGCGCATAGGTGCCTTTGCGCAGGTCTTCAGTCGCCGCAAGCGGCGTGGTAACGGTGGACTTAGCCATTTTTGATCTCCAGACAGGTCAATGGTGGTGAGGACTGGAGGGAAGGTGAGATTTCCTTCCAGTCCGCTTGTTCTTTGCTACAGTGTAGTTAAATGTAGGGTCATTGCCTTCACCTGTCAACTTCAAATAACTACAAATGGATACAAATGACTCAGAAAAGTTTGCCCATATCTTTTCGCCTAAGTCCTGAGAAAAAGGAGGCGCTCGAGGTGGCCGCGGAAGCTGACTCTCGCTCGGTGTCGTCACTGATCGACAAAATCATTTCTGATTGGCTCCGCGAAAACGGGCATCTTCCAAAGTAAAGGCAGACTTCTGGCGCTCAACGGCAATCTAGGCCTTTGCGGTAACGGTGGTGCGCTATCGAAGGATTTGCGACATCCCGTGGGTCACCAGCGTTAAGGGCGGTATGGGCCTACTCGCTATTCTGGGGTTTTGGCTCTGGCCGCTTCGTCAAACTGTTTGATCGCTCCGCTGGCCGGCTTTCACCCGCCTGACCCCTCGGAATAGTTGCCGAACCATCCTCGACTTGCCAGCGAACAAGCTTGGCGGAGGGTATCAGGTCTTTCAGACGTGTAATCAAGGCATCCTTTTCAATATCAGATGCGCTGCCAATCGTGATGTCACGGCCTTTGGTCAGTCTTTGTAGATGTGCTGCCTCGGCAGGACCAAATTGATCACTGACCCCAATTATCAGCACTGGCTGGCCTTGCAGGCGAACAGCCGTAGCAAGCGCCGCCATGCCATCCCGGACAATCAGGCAAGTGATTGCATCCCGAGGACCGATTACAATCAAGCCGCCCGGCGCGCCATAATGAGCTAAACTGCTCCGCCCTGCTGATTGGGTAAGGTCAATTCGTGTGAAACCAACAATACTCTCATCTTTACGTCGGCGCGGTAGCAGGATGTCTCCCTCACCATCGCCCCGGATGTCATCGGCATAGCCTGCAATCGCGTCGCGCAGAGTGGATGGCAGTCCAGAATTCTGCGTGCGCAGCGGTGCGGTGAACCACGCCTGACGCGCCGATGTTAGGTCGCCTGGCGTTGAACCTATTCCATCGTTAATGCCACGGTTTCCGGAACGCCTCAGGATATCACGATAGCGCCTGCGTGCCGCCTCTTGCGGGTGGGCTTGCGCGATTGCGTCCAAGGGAAGGGCGGCGCGCCTATGGATCCCTTGTGTCGCGGATCGCAACTGGTGGCGTGCCATCTTATGCTGCTCGTGCATGACTTGGCGCAGAGCTTGTGCCATCGGGCTTTTGCTGCCCCGTAGGATCTGGCGCACCGCCGCTTTCTCTGCGGCCTGTGCCTGAGATAGTCGCCGCTGAGCCTCCCTCGCCTCAAGGCGTGTTTTCTGTTGCTGACGCTGTTTACCCAGAATGGGTTGCAAAAACTTGCTTGTAAGGGTCACCAACGCCGCTTCCGCATGTCCGTGAGCAGGTGCTGTTGGATCCGGCAAAGCCGTTGTTGTATTGCCTGCGTTAAGGTCAGGGACAAAGGTCCCGATCCTCTGCTGCAGCTTGCGCAACCCACAGGCCGTCCCAAGCTGACTTGCTGCCACCTGCCATGAGCGGACACGGTGCGAAATCCTGGCGCCACTTCGATATAAGATATACCGCAGATCATAGGTGCGCAGTGCACTATGCACTTCTTGCCAGCTCTTCGCAGTTTCCAATCTATGGCGCAGCCAGATCTGAACTCTCGGCGCGAGAATGTCGTAGAGGATAGGCAAACCGCTGCGCCGTTCAAGAGCTCGGGCCGCGTCTGGCGTCGGTCGCAGGCCCAGAGCACGGTCGCGCACCTTGGCGCGCCAATGTGCCTTCGGCTTGGGCACAAGTGTGATGCCCTCATCGCCGGACTCTATATCAAATCTCCCGCGGTCGGCATTCCACCCCATGCGTGCTTCCACCCTCCGGCAAACCAGTTCCAGGCGAGCATAGTCCTGCCAGAGGGAGAGGGCTTTCCCTGTAATAGGGTGCACACGGTTCAGCACGACATGCACATGTGGGTTGGGTCGGTCCCGATGAACCGCGATAACCATTTGATGTGAGGCGGCGCCGATGTCGATCATCACAAGCCGAGCAGCGTTGATCATCGCCTCATTGCTCGGACGTTCTGTCTCAGGCCAGGACACGACAATATGTGTTGCCGGATGCCTTACGCCATCGTTTAGCCCATGCGTAATTTGCATTTGTTCCCGAGCGTCTTGCCAAACTCCACAAAGGTTGATGCAGCGCACGAGAACAGCCTTCCGACTGATATAGGCGATCCTTCCGCCAAACGGACAACCGAGCGTTTCGGTTCGCCTAAGGTTAGGGCACACCTTCGCGATCATTGTCGATCACCTTTCTCTGCAGGTCACGGAGATCCTGCGACACTCGCAGGATCTCTTGAGCGATCTTTTCGGACGGCACCTTCAAGGTGAGGCGCGCGATGTCCTGCATTTGGCTGGCCAGCTGGCCCAGTGCGCCGCTTAACATACGGTCCGACGCACTGGGGTTGCCGCAACTGTTGCGCAGTTGATCGCGAGCCCATCCGGCGAGCCCATGTGCGCCGCACTTCTGCGCGGCGCGAAGGAACATCAGATGCTCTGCGGTCGAGACCCGGATCTGTATGAGCGCTTGACGACGTCTTTTGTTTGATCGCGGTGCGCCGTCGCCTGCCTTGGCCATGTTGCCCCCGTTACCTTTGGAAGCTTGGCGTTGGTTGTGCGGCGGAGGGTGCAGGACCGTCGTGTTGCTTCAATGCCGGCACTCCCGAAGCGTCGTGAGCGCGGGGCGACGGGCTCATTTCATCGCGTTTGGCTTCGGGCGCAGGGGCTTTGGCCTTTTGGCCAGAAGTCGTAGTCTTTCGCTTGTCTCTTGCTGCACCAACCGCCGTTTGATCCTTTGGTTCTTTGTCACGCAGATAATGTGCCAAAGTGCTGGCGCTGATTTTCACGCCCGCATCGACCATCATCCCAGCGATGTCGCTGAAATTGTAGCCCTTCTGCACCGCGCGCAGAATTGCTGCGCGGTTCATGTCGACAACATCGCGCGCAGTCAAAGAGGTTTTGGGCTTTGGTGCGAGCGCATCAAACTTCGGTGTGAATGCCTGGGACATTTGCAAGGTAATCGAGGTCTTCGCGGCTGAGGCTTTTGTAGGGAACATGAGCTTCTCCATTTTTTCATGTCGTCCCTTTGGAATAGGATCCACTTCAGAAAAAACTACGCATGCCTTTTCGGTTATCCACAGGTATGCTTCGCTCGTCGCAAGCGGCACTGCGTCATCTCTCGAGGCGTTGCCTGACAGGGGCCGCCTGCTCTCCCCAATGGCTTACCCTTCTGCCAAAGATCGATTTCCCGCCGACCATCAGCCCTCCTCAGGCAGTAAACCTTTCATGTTTTTCGCAGGGTATGGCGACGGTCATACCGTCCGACTTGTGGGGTCATGATGCTTTGCGGAAGACGAAGGCAAAATGCGAGCGCGGGCAGAAGAGCCCGTTTGGTATAGGACCCACCAAATAATGTCCATTCTGGTGGGTTTTTGTTCATTGCGGCACATAGACATTGTCCACCAATGATGGCCTTTGTAGTTTATGTAAGTTATTTCAATAGGTTGACCTAAGCTCTGATTTTCAGGACTTTTCAACGTGGCATTTGCCGTCCCCACGCCCCACCCGGATTGACGCCAAACCTCCCTTGCTCAATGTTGCCAGCCATCGACCCGGCCTTGCTCACACTGAGCAAGGGGCCCTGCAGGCCCGGTCGTTCCTTGTCAGCGCACCCGTCTAGGCGCGCTCCATGCGGCCCTGCCGCGCCTGGCCATCGAAGGAACAGCCATGTCAAATTTTCGCATCATGAAGGCAGACTATCTGGACTCTGTAGTCGCAAAGGATGAGCTCGTTGCCCATCTGGTCAAACACAAGCGCAAGCTGATTGCCGTCAGGCTGGATGCCGAATGCCCGCTGAGTGACCCAGCAAAGGATGACGACCGCCCTTGGGCAGAAACGCTGGGCGAGATCACGCTCCCATCGAAAGAGCAGACCAAGATCAGGCAGCGCGCAGAACAGCTCATCAAGCGTCGGACGGCCGCCAGCGGTATATGGCACCTAAAGTCGGATGACCTGAAGAAACTCGAGGCCCTCAAGCACGGTGTTCGCATGGCAAGAATTGACACCGAGCATCAGGCTGATGAACGCGCCGCACCCCTGCACGCAGAATTCCCATGGATGGGGCAAGCGACCGAAGCCGTCTGGCATGCGATGCGGCAGTCCGTTCGGGTGGGCGATCCGGGCCTGCGCATCCCATCCATCCTCCTCGATGGCCCGCCGGGGATCGGCAAAAGCGCCTGGGCCCGCGCACTTGGCGATCTCATCAAGATGCCGACCGTGGTCTATGAGGCCACAAACGAGAATGCGTCCTTCGGCCTTGTCGGGTCGCAGCGCGGCTGGTCCAATGCCGGACCGGGGCGGCTGATGAACAGCATCCTGCGACATCAGGTTCTCGCCCCGGCCCTTGAGAGGGCAAACCGGTGTGGTTCGCCTTTGGTCCGGACCAGCCCTTGGTATTCTTCGCAGGCATTCGCACCGACTGGACCTCGGTGCGCGCAACCCAAAAGCACTGAGGCGGGTGCTCAACCTATCCTGAAGTCCGCCTCTCGATAGAACCCGAAGTCATTTAGCCATATGACGCCGCAGACGTTGCACACGTCTGGCACCTTCCGGTTCGCGCGCTGTTTCGATGGCTTGGAAAGCTCCTTCGTTACAATCGTTCGGTCCATCTTGCCGAGGGCATAGGCGACGAGAAAAGGGTCCTTCCCGATTTTTTGCAATTCCGTCGCATCCAGATCGGGAGCGTATCCCTTGGAGACCACATGCCGGAGAGCCGTCACGTCAGCCCGCTCATCTAGACGGAGGGCGGTCTTGGCATCGGCTTCTTTCAACCAGTCCGCAACGTCATCGTTTCCGGCTGTCACCTCGTCGGCAATTTCGCGGGGAATTTTTACACGGCCAGCTCGGCCGCACTCGATAAGCCAGTCCCAGAACTGTGGGATGCGCTCAATCGGATAATAATCGCCATTCGCCCGGATTAATGTATTGGCGTCAAGGAGGTAGAGCACTATGTTGCCTTCCTCCTCGGAGCGCCGTTACCGAGGCCCATCACGCTGGATAGCAGGGGTTCAACTGCACCGGGGCGCACACCCAAAACCTTCGCGGCCGTGGTATGGGTGACGGTATCGGCGCGAAGTCCATGCCCCACAAAGCGTAAAAGGGCTTCCCCCAAGCGATGGCGACGGACGACGTAGTAATTCGGCCCGCCTTCGGTGTTGCGATTCTGGTCTCGTTCACGGGCACGTTGGCGCTGCCATTGCTCGGCAAGAATGCGGACAACCTCGCCATAGGTCTCCGCATCCGTTTTCCGCTCGCGCCAAAGTCGATAGGCGGCCATCGCTTTGCTGACGTGCCATTCCCGACACAAAATCTCGGCCTCCTGAATGACAGCGTCGGCCGTCACCAGTCGGGGCAGTCGTGCCAATGCCTGATCCGGCAGTAGCAGTTCGCCCGCCACGTCATTGCAGAAGCGTTCAATTCGAGCATTAGTTGTATGCGGTTCCTCTTTCGCGGGAAGGCCGCTAACGCCGGTATTGCCGACGAAAATATGCACCAATTCATGAATCAGGGTGAACGACCACGCCGCTTTGGCGTCCTGGTCATTGATCACGATCATAGGCGCGAGCTTGTCGGCAACCGCAAAGCCTCTGAAGACCTTCGGAGAGATCGCGGTGTGATGGCTTCCGAGATCGCCCAAGAGGATGACAAAGACACGGAGGGCTTCGGTTCTGCGCCGCAGTTCCGTGAAGAGGTCTTCAGGTTGGCGCATCCCTCGCCGGAAGCTGCGATCATCTTCAATTCTGAGTGCCGCTTTAATCCGATTGGCGGCCTGCATGACTGGCGTGCTGATGGTGAGCGTGCCCACGAAGCCGACCAGCTCAGCGTCCTCCTCGTCCTCCATCATGTCGCGCAAAATGCTCTGCCGTGTCCGCACGTCCCGGACAAGGGCATCCAGCCATGCCGCTTCCTGCCGCGCGACCGGCGTGCGCATCGTGCGAAAATCCTCGCCCCGGTCTGCCGGGCGCGGCGGTTCCGCCATGTAGAAGGAAAGAAGAGGGCGGTGGTATGCGGCTGCCATCTTGGCTAGCTGCGCCTCGGACGGCGCGCGCTCGCCGGCCTCCATCGCTTCCAGTTTTTCGGCCGCCGTGGCGCGCGTGCCAGAGGTCAAGCCAATCTTGTGCGCAGCCTCCTCTATGGAGAGCCCCGCCGTCTCGCGTGCCCAAACTAGGACCGCAGGATTGATAGCTTCCTCAACGCTCATGTGCGTGCCTTGGCGGCTGATGCCTTCTATTGCGGTTCATTCTCCTTAGATGGGAATGAAATTCCAGTGAAAGAGTCTATGCGCCGAAAATTGATTGAGTGATCGCGCCCATGTGAGTCCCCTGTGCAACGCCTTTCCGAATGCGGCGTTGCACCTGAGGGCCCCAATATAGAGCTGGGCGGATCTCTACCACCCGGTCCCTAAGGCCGCGCATGACCCTCCGCTTTTGTCCGCCTAGCTGCCCCCAAGGTCGGCTCAGGAGCATTGGCACGAAGAGCCCTGGGCCGCTGGTCGGCGGTGGAGCGCGCTACATCTCCAGTGTCTGGATCATTTCTACCCGTGTTTCAAGTCTTCCGCTTTCGAACTACGCAGTCAGGAAAACATTGGTAACGTACAAAGCAAGTCCTCCACCAACCACGCGGACACCGATAGAATGTGTGTTTGCATCGTTCTGCTGACGGTGTGAAAAAGCTTTGAAGTTTGACCCCACCAAGTTTTATTATCTCTCTTATTTTCGAGACTTTGTTTTCCGAACGGTGGGGTCATCGTTGAACGCTGAAGATGGGACCCAACCGCGTGCCGATCCACACCAGATATGAACGACCGCTTTCGCTATTCACATCGAAGCGGTGTGCCAAAGCCGACCGTCCGCCAAGAGCCGATTTCGTCTCCACCCTCGCAACGGGCGGAGGGACTAAGCCGCTCCGCGGCATTGGCGCTTTTGGCAGGCGTTTGGCATCCAATTCAGCGTTACTATTTGTGTGAAGCCTTTCCGGGCTGACGATGTGGGTCTTCCCACCCGTCAGACAGGAGGTTTCGATGAAGGAGGAGAAGACCACCCCGCTGCGCCAGCGGATGATTGAAGACATGCATATCCGTGGCTTGTGCGCGAAGACCCAGCAGGGGCACATCCGATGCGTCAAGCATTTCGCGTCTTTCCTTGGGCGATCGCCAGATACAGCCACACCGGAGGATCTGCGGGCCTATCAGTTGCAGATGACGAAGGACCTGGTGTCGGCCATCACGTTCAACGTCCGGATCATTTCGCTGCGGTTCTTTTTCAGCGTCACCTGCGGCCGCGAGGAGATGAAGCGATACATGCAGTTCCATCGCCAGCCGCGGAAGTTGCCGGTGGTGTTGAGCGTGGAAGAGGTTGCAAAGCTTCTGGCCTCGGTGCCGGGGCCCGGATTGAATTATCGGGCAGCCCTTGGCATCAGCTACGGGGCGGGGCTGCGGGCCTCGGAGGTCTGCAACCTCAGGGTCCGCGACATCGAGAGCCAGCGCATGCTAATCCATGTCGATCAGGGCAAGGGCAGCAAGGACCGACAGGCCATGCTGTCACCCAGCCTGCTGGAGGTGCTGCGGCAATATTGGCTTGAGTCCCGTCCCGAAGGCTGGCTGTTTCCGGGCAAGCCAAAGATATCGCCTCTGTCACCCCGACAACTGAAGCGAGCCTTCATGGCGACCAAGGATATGGCTGGGATCACGAAGCCGGCGACCCTGCATACACTGCGCCACAGCTTCGCCACGCACCTGTTGGAGGCCAACACCAACGTGAGGGTGGTCCAGGTGCTGCTGGGTCATGCCAAGCTCAGCACCACGGCGCGGTATGCCCATGTCGCCACCAAGACGATCCAGAGCACTGTCAGCCCCTTCGAACAGATGAAGCTTGTCCAGGACAGGGTGCTCCGATCCGACGGGCCGGATTGACGCCGGGGCCCTATGCCCCGGCCATCGCTGGAACTGGCTGACATCTTCCGCACCCATGGCCCTGCGTGGCGGCAGGCCAATGCGGGGCATGTCAGCCTGACCCAGCTCAAGGTGATGTCGGCCATCGAAGCCTGCCGGACCGAGGCTCTCGGCGGGCATGTGGCCGGGTGCGCCAGCTGCGGCCATCATCACATCGCCTATAATTCCTGCAAGAACCGGCATTGCCCCAAAATGTCAGGGCCCGGCGGCGCGGGACTGGAGGGCGGAGCATGGGATTGTCGCCCCACAAGGGGTGTGGAACCTGCGAGGCATCCAACGGCGGATCAATGAGGCCGATAGTGACATCGAGCCATTGGTGATCGAGATGTCGCGGCTCTACCTTGCACAGATTGAGGCCCTTTCGGCCCGGGTCAGCTCACTGGAGGCGGTCTTGAAGAAAGAAGCCGCACAGTCTGATGCTTCATCGCAGATGATGACGATGCCCTGCCTTGGGCCAATCACTGCCATGGCCATCGAAGCCTTTGCACCCGCGTTGACGGTGTTCCAGAAAAGCCGGGATTTTGCCGCCTGGCTGGGGCTTGTGCCGCGCCAATATTCCAGCGGAAGGAAGCAGGCTTTGGGGCGCACCTCCAAAATGGGTCAGCGTGATATCCGGCGCCTTTTGATCACGGGTGCAATGTCGGTCAATCGCTGGGCCAGCCGAAAGGGCGCTGCCCCGGGCTCCTGGCTTCATGCTATGCTGCTGCGCAAACCCCGCATGGTTGTCGCCATTGCGCTCGCCAACAAGATGGCCCGCATCCTTTGTGCCATGGAGACCAGGAAAGAAGTCTACAGAGATCCGCAACTGGCTACCGTCTGACGACGGTCGGACAGCCAAGGACGGGGCGTCGGTGTGTGAGAAGGTCGCAGGACAGTATGGACAAAGATCGGTGACAACGGTTCTGGAAACACATCCGGGTCAATGGACTTCGAGCCCATAGAACTGATCTCGCATCAGAACCGCGCAGCTCCATACCGGCCAGCGGCCATGCGATTGCCGCACGACAGGCCTGATACATGACCGCACCCGATCACACATCAACGCTGTTCAAAATCTGACTTGCACGAAGGGGGGGATCCATACATGACCCGGGTCAGTTCTGATTGAAAATTTACAGTTTCCGCCTATTTTCCCATTTTGGGCGAACCCAATCTTCTTTGTTGCTTTTCTCGTTCGACAATTATCCCTTTGAGGCGATGCGTGACGGTGGCTGATCGCCCGCCGTGACGCCACCGTCGATGACGAACGACTGGCCGGTAATCATGACGGATTCGTCGGATGCTAGGAATACCGCCATCGCAGAGACTTCATCCGGACGGATCATGCGGCCCACCGGCTGATACCGTGACAGTGCAGCGAAGCGCTCTGCCACTTCATCAGGATAGTAGCGATGCAGATAGCCGGTGACAAAGGGTGTCTCGACACGAGCGGGACAGATGCAGTTCGACCTGATGCCTTCGTCTACATAGTCGATCGCAATTGCACGAGTCATCATGACAATGGCGGCCTTGGACGCGCTGTAGGCAAAGCGTTCGTGCATTGCATGCACTCCGGCGAGCGATGCCATGTTGAGCACATTGCCACCACCACGTGCGATCATGCCTGGCAGGAAGCCGCGCGTGACCTGCAGAAGGCCGCGCATGTTGACCGAATAGACGAGGTCCAGATCTTCTGGTGCCGTGTCCAGTAGCTTGCCAATGCGGATGGCGGCAGCGTTGTTCACCAGCACGTCTGGCGCGAGCCCCTCGGACTCTAACGAGGCATTCAACGCTGAAATCATGTTGGTGTCCGTGACGTCGAGAGCACGCAGGAACAGGCGCTCGCGATATTCTGACGCCACGTTCTCCGCAGCAGAAGATAGAGTGGCCTGGCTTAGGTCTGTGGCGATAACGCGCGCTCCTTCGGCAAGGAAAGCCGTGACCATCGCCATTCCTATGCCGCCAGCTGCCCCAGTGATGAGGCAGGTTTTGTCTTTCATTCTCATGCGGCTCTCCTTAGCTAATTCAAAGCGCTGACCAGCCGCCGTCGATGGGCAGCGTAGCCCCAGTGATGTCCTGCCCTGCGTCCGAGCACAGGAAGCCGATCAGGGCTGCAACATTTCCGATCCCGACAAAGCGCCTAGTGGGGTTGCGGCCCGCAAGATAGTCGGCCTCTGCCTCTTCCTCGCTTTGGCCCATTTTGGCAGCAATGCCCGCAATACGCGTCATGATATTTTCGGTCGGGACCGTCCCAGGCGAAACAGCATTACAAGTAACGCCGGTGCGCGCGAGTTCGATTGCTAGCGCGCGGGTCATGCCCAAAAGTGCCGTTTTGGTCGTCACATAGTCGATCCGGTTCTCGGCACCTCGTGCGCCATAAATCGAGGACATGTTAATGATCCGTCCCCAGCCGCGCGCCTTCATTCCGGGGACGAAAGCTCGGGCGAAATGGAAGGCAGATGTTAGGTTGACGTTAAGAGCCCGGTTCCACTCGGAAGTAGTAAAGTCCTCAACCGGTTTAAAATGCCTTATCACGGCATTATTCACTACGATGTCGCATGTGTCGAAGCGGTTTATCAGGTTGTCACACAGGTCCAAAACCGCTGCCTCGTCCGATAGGTCGGCGTCGGAAAACCAACAGCTCACGCCATGCTCCTGCTCAACGGCCCTTGCCATCGCTTGACCGTCTTCTTTTGAAGTCAGCCCGTGCAGAACTACGTTGGCTCCGCACTTGGCCAACTCGGTCAGAATGCCGTGGCCTAGAACGGTGGTTGAGCCCGAAACTAGGGCGGTTTTACCTTGAAGTTCACGCATGGCTCAGGCCTCCTTCGGCGGCACGTCTAGGCGCACCACTCGGCCCGCAAGGTCTTCAGAGGGCGGCGGGTAGAGAAACATTACTAGTGGATCATGGCCAGGGATGATGTGATCATCGCTGTCGGCCAGCTGGCGCAGTTTGCCATAGCCGTTCAGTAAATCACCCACGTGGTAGACTGCGGGGAAAGGCCTGTTGCCCCGATAATTCGCGTAAAGATGTGAGGCGTCTGAAGCGATAACGACCCAGCCGCGCTTCGTCCAGACCCGCACCACCTGCAATCCGTCGGAATGCCCGCCAGTGCGGTGCAGAGACAGCCCGTCGGCTAGCTGGCTGACATGGTCGTGGAAACAGATCCGCCCGGCGAAGTTCAGGCGGACGAAGTCCACCACATCCTCGACGTCGAACGGGTGCCGTAGGCTCGCATGGCACATGCAAGGGCCGGTAGCAAATCTGGCTTCATCAGCCTGCAGGTGGAATCGAGCGTTTCTGAAGTCGCCCAGCGTGCCAGCGTGGTCAAAATGCAGATGGGTGAGAATGACCTCATCCACCCGCTGTGCCTCAATGCTCAGTTTTTTAAGCGCAAGCGAAGGGCGCAATTCGAGGTTGCGGCCGCGACGGGCGGCAGCTTCCTCGCCGAACCCCGTGTCGATCACGAAACAGCGGTCAGATCGGCGGGCGACCCAAACATAGTAGAAGAGGTCCGAGGATGCGTCGTGCAGGTCGGTCCCACCGATGAAATTGTCAGCGCCCCGCCTGCCTGAATGGTGGGCATAGCGGATTGCGAAAAGCTCGAATGGCTCAAGGGCAGGCATTTGGGTCTCCTCGGTCGCGTACGGCGCAAGAAAGTCCCTCCGCGCAGTCTTGTCAATGCGACATACAATAGGATCATACTACAATCTTGACCAATGCAAGTGGCTGGGCGATATTGAGGGGAGATTTTTGCAATATCCCCACAGAATGACAGGAAACATCATGGCACGTCACCCACAGCTGACCGGCGAACGGTTCGAAAAGGGTCTTGAAATCCGACGCGACGTGTTGGGCGAAGCGTATGTCAATCGCTCGGTAGATGCGGCGACGGATGTGACGGCTCCACTCCAGAAGTTGGTGACAGAATATTGCTGGGGTGAGGTCTGGGGCCGCCCAGGTCTAGCGCACCGCGACCGCAGCCTCTTGAATTTGGGTATGCTGATCGCGCTTGACCGACCGCATGAATTGAAAATCCATCTAGCGGGAGCGATCCAGAACGGTGTGACGCGCGAAGAGATCATCGAAGTCGTTTTGCAAAGCGCGATCTATTGCGGAGTTCCTGCATCTCTGGATGCGATGCGGGTGGTCGTCGAAACTTTCAAGGATTTGGACAGCAAAGCAGGCGCTGCTTGAGCGACAGCTGCTAGGGAGAAATGTAATGAAAGTTGGTTTCATCGGATTGGGGACCATGGGGCTGCCCATGGCGATCAACCTAGCCAAATCGGGGTTGGAGGTTACAGGTTTCGACCTCTCGGCCGATGCCATGTCCAAGCTTGTTGCTGCTGGAGGTGCGTCTGCAGAATCAGCCGCCAAGGCTGCGGAAGGCGCACAGTTTCTCGTGACAATGCTGCCAACGGCGGCGCATGTAGACGCGGCCTTGCTAGGCGAAAGCGGGGCGATCTCTGGGGCGCCACCGGATGCCCTGGTGATCAACATGTCCACGATCCTGCCGGAAGAAACCGAGGCACTGGCATCAAAACTGGCCCTGCAACAATACCGCCTCATTGACGCGCCAGTGGGTCGGTCCGCTATAGAGGCGGCGCGAGGCGCCCTGCTAATTTTGGCCTCTGGTGCGCCTGCAGACCTTGAGGCGGCGCAACCGCTGTTTGGGGCGATGGGAAACCAAACCATCAACTGCGGAATCGTCGGTAATGGTTCGCGCGTGAAGGTGATCAACAATTTCATGGGTATCTCGCTGAACGCGCTGACGGCTGAGGTGTTGACACTGGCTGAGGCTTCGGGGCTGGACATCCGTCTGGCGCTGGACGTCATGCGCGGCACAATCGCGGGATTGGGACATATGAAGGTGACCTATCCAAACAAAGTGCTGAAGGGGGATCTGGAAGCTGGCTTCCCGGTCGATCTGGCGCACAAAGATCTCGTTCTCGCTTTGAACCTCGCCGCACGGGTTAACGCTCCCGTCTTCATGGGTGCGGCTGCGCTGCAATCCTACTCAGTCACGCGCGCCGATGGCCGCGGGCGGCAGGATTATACTGCAGTTTATTCCGTGCTTCGCGGGCTGGCCGATTTGCCGGAAGCTATCCCCTACGACTCCTCGCAGGATCAGGAATACAACCCCTTCGCCTGAAACACTTTCTGACCAGCAAGACTCTCCGTAGGCCGACGTTTGCGTCGGCCCACGGATTTTCATAATCCAACCGCAGGCGACCTTACATGAAAATCGCAGTCACTAACGAATCCCTTCTGCGCCGAGATGCGCTGGTTGATGGCAAATGGAGTGCTGCCATAAACAGTGCGCGCTTCCCCGTGATTAATCCGGCAAATGGCGAAGTCGTAGCCGAAGTTGCCTCGCTTTCCGCATCCGAAGTGGAAGCGGCTATCGCCGGTGCAGAAATGGCGCAAAGGCTCTGGGCATCAAAGACAGCGAAGGAACGTGCAACAGTCCTGCGGCGGTGGTTCGACCTGATGGTCGCGAATGCTGACGATCTGGCGCTGATTATGACAACAGAACAAGGCAAGCCGCTGGCAGAGGCTAAGGGTGAAATCCTATATGCCGCCAGCTTCATCGAATGGTTTGCCGAAGAGGCTAAGCGGATCTATGGGGAGATCATTCCCAGCCCTGTGGCCGCAAACCGCCTGAGTGTCACACGCCAGCCGGTTGGCGTAACAGCGGCGATCACACCTTGGAACTTCCCGGCTGCGATGATTACTCGTAAGGCTGCCCCTGCGTTGGCTGCAGGCTGCGCTATGGTGCTGCGGCCCGCCGATCTGACACCGTTGACCGCGCTGGCGCTTGGCGAGTTGTCACTGCAGGCAGGTGTGCCACCGGGCGTGCTGCAGATTGTTACCGGCAATTCTCGTGTTATCGGGGCAGTGTTGACCTCTAGCCCAGTGATCCGGAAGCTGTCTTTTACCGGCTCTACCGAGGTTGGTCGGGTGCTGATGGCGCAATGTGCGCCCACCATCAAACGGCTGAGCCTCGAGTTGGGCGGCAACGCACCCTTCATCGTCTTTGACGATGCCGACATTGATTTAGCAGTCGATGGCGCAATGCTGTCAAAGTTTCGCAACGCCGGGCAGACTTGCGTCTGTGCCAACCGGATTCTTGTGCAGCGTGGCGTTCTTGACGCGTTCACTGAGAGATTTGTAGCGCGTGTGGCGGCGCTAAAGGTAGGCGACGGGACAGCACCCGGCACAGATATCGGCCCGATGATCGAGGAAAAGGCTATCAAAAAGCTGGAGGCTCATATCGCCGATGCGGTGGGGAAGGGTGCGAAGTTAGTGCACGGCGGCGACCGCATGGGCGGGCTTTATCTGCGCCCTGCCGTTATCACTGGGGTGACCCCTGCGATGGCCGTGGCGCAAGAAGAGACCTTCGGTCCGCTCGCACCGATTTTTCCCTTCGACACCGAGGTCGAGGCGATTCAAATGGCGAATGACACCATCTTTGGCCTCGCCGCTTACTATTTCACGGAAGGACACTCGCGCGCGATCCGGGTGGCCGAAGCGCTGGAATACGGCATGATCGGCCACAATACTGGCTTGATCTCAAACGAAGTAGCCCCCTTTGGTGGCATCAAGCAATCAGGGCTCGGCCGTGAAGGTTCGCGTCACGGCATCGAGGAGTATCTCGAGATAAAATATGTGGCGAGCAGGGTCGGGGAACACGGGCGGGACAGCTCCCAAGCTTGAACCATTTCTCTGATTGCGGTCACTCGAGCGTTCTGAGGGCGATCGACGCTGCCTTCCGCACATGCTCTACCGCGAGCCGTCTTGCGTCCTTGGCGTCGCGGCGGTGCAGCGCATCGACCAGTTCCTGCAACTCACGCGCGCTTTGCTCGGTCCGTCCTTCTGCGCCAAGCGAAGTGGCGCGCAGCACAGTAACGCGGGAATTCAGCATGCGCAGGCTGTCGCCTAGCGTAGTGTTTCCCGCCCCAGAAATCAGGATCTCGTAGAAGGCATTTTTCGTCTTCAGCCGCTCGAGCGGGTCATTGCTGTGGGCTTGCGCGCGGAGCGCATCTAGCGCCGTTTGCAAGCGCGTGAGGTCGAGGTCGGTGGCGTTCTCGGCAAACAACTCCGCAGCCAGCCCCTCTAGCTCTGTGCGCACGCGGTAGAGATCGGAAGCCTCTTTGCGTGTTAGCTTGACTACCACCGGACCGCGATGCGGCACTACCTCGATCAATCCTTCAGATTCCAGCTGCCGCAACGCCTCGCGCACAAGGGTGCGGCTCACGCCAGTGATCTCGCACAAGAGGCGCTCAGGCAGGCGGGCTCCAGGCTGGAAATGGCCAAGGGCGATGGCATGACGGATGTTTTCAGTCACACTATGCCGAAGAGGGGCAGCGACACGTTCAACACGCATATCGGGAAGGTTGCTCGGCAGGGGCTGCGACATTCGTAAACCTTTTATTTGCGTGACTTTTCGACATTATCTTACGAGCCTACAAAATGTCAAAGCTGGCCATGCAGTTGCAAGGCCAGCTTTTACATTCTTCAGGGAGAGTTCAGCTTTCGTCGGTCACTTCCCTAGGGCTTCACGCACCCTTGCAACATACGCTTCGCCATCTACGCCAAGGCCGGCGGCAGTTTCATACCAGCCAGCATAGGCCGGCCCTGCGTATTGTTCTGCGGCAGCGGCGGCCTTTAGATCATCTGGCGCGACCCAGAGATCTGAGCCCAAGCTTTGCACTTTGGCAACGGCGGTATCGACATAGGTCTGGTAGGTCGAGAATGCCTCCTCCTGCAATTCGGCCATGGCTTCGGTCATCTGCGCCTTGATGTCATCCGGCAGTTCAGCCCAAGTATCCTTGTTCACCAAAATCACCCACCCAGTAACTGGCGACATGGCCCAGTCCTGAACATTCGGTGCCACGCGTGGCAGTTCCATCGCAGCGCCGACGCAGATTGAGGTCAAGCCGCCGTCAATAACGCCACGCTCAAGCGCGGGGACCATTTCCGACGTCGGCATCGGCACCGGCAATGCGCCGAGCGCATTCAGGAGTTCAGCTGTCTGTGGGTTGTGGATACGGATCCGTTTGCCTTTAAAATCCTCAACTGAGTGGATCGGGGTGGTGGAAAACAAAGCGGTTGGGCACCAGGCGCCATCGGCTAGCATCTCGGCGTTCCAGCGCTCGCCCCAGATCTGTTTCACGTCTTCGCGCCAGAAGGCTTCACGAACCTTTACGTATTCGTCGATATTGTTGATCAGACCCGGCAAATTGAAGATGCCCATGCGCGGTTCTTCGGCTGAGATGTAGGTGTGCAGTGCAGCCGACATCGGCAAGCGGCCATCACGGACCGCACCGGCGACTTGGTTTGGCGCGACGAGCGAATCGCTGACGGTTACCTCCACCCGGCCATCCGTGGCGCTAAGGATGCGCTCCGGCAAACCCTGCGTCATAGCGGTGTAAACATCGCCGGGCGATGTGATAACGCCCATGGTAAGTTCGAATTCGACTTCGGCCATAGCCGGGGCCACAGTGAAAATGCTGATCGCGGCAGCGCCAAGCAGGCGGCCAAGGCTGGATTTTGTATTCATTATCTTCTCCTCCTCAGGAAGTTTCATCTCAATGGTATCGCGCTGGCTGAAAGCCAAAACGTATTCCTGTATCCTCGTTCTACTAACATACGATAACACAATCTATTGTCTGTCAAGCCGAGTGCGTGTTATCAACTTCGTCAAATGAAGGGGGCACCCCATGCGGAGGAGACGGACATGACAGGCCAAAACGCGGCGCCCGCCGTGGCGCAGGGGTTTGAACCCTCAACCGACATCGCGACAAATCGGCCCGAGGACATCGGCCTGACCGGTGGCTTGTTTTTGCGGTTGACGGAGGGCATGGCGCGCGCCGCTGGGCTTTTGGGGGCAGCAACGCTCGCTTTCATGACGCTCATTGTGATCTACGAAGTTGTCATGCGATCGGCTTTCAACCGCCCGACGCATTGGGTGGCGGAGATTAGCATTTATGCCTTCGTTGCTATGGTCTTCATCGGTCTGGCCGTGAGCCAGCGCGAGAATGCTCATATTCAGGTCGAGGTCGTCATCGACAATGTCACAAAGGACACCCGCCGCACCCTTGAGTTGGTTGGGCTGTGGCTGAGTCTGATTTTCGTGGCCGTGACCGGCTGGGAGATGTTTTGCTTCACAGTATCGGAATATCAAAACGGGTCACGTGATTGGGGTCTACTGGCAACACCGCAATGGATTCCTCAAACGCCGGTCGTGGTGGGTTACCTGATGTTCGTCGCGGCCCTGCTTGGTGGTATTCTGCGCAAAACGGCACCCACGGAGGTATGGCGTCAATATGCGTTGCCCGCCCTTATCGTGGCAATCGTGGTTGGTCTCGCTATCGTTGGCCTGCGTGATCAGCGGTTCTTTGGAACCAGGATGGATTGGGCAACCCTGATTCTAGTCGGCGGTAACGTTCTCGCCGCTTTCGCCTGGAGCGGGACACGCGTCGGTCTGGTTACTCTGGGCATTTTGGTGTTGATTGGAGGCGCATTCTATCTGACGCTTTCGATGGGCGCGCTCGGGACGGGGCTAGTTCTAGTTATCGCGCTGCTTGGCCTTTTGCTGATAGGCGTGCCGGTTGGGGCGACCATGGGTCTGATCGGGCTTCTGGGCCTGATGTTCATGATCAAATCACCGCAGTTGCCGATTTTGGCAGACCGGAGTTGGTCTTCGATCAACTCTTTCACTCTAACAGCCGTGCCGACATTCGTGCTGATGGGGGCTTTCTTGGTGCATTCCGGAGTGACTGTCCGACTGTTTGACATGCTGGTCACATGGCTGGGTCGCACCCGTGGCGGCCTAGGTCATGCCACAGTCGGCGCATCTGCCATCTTTGCTGCAGTCTCCGGTTCCAGCCTTGCCACCGCCGCAACGCTGGGCCGTGTCGCTGCACCCGAAATGGTCGGCCGCGGTTATTCCAACCGCCTAACTTACGGGCTCGTCGCTGCTGGAGCGACGCTGGGCATCCTGATCCCACCCTCGATCGCCATGATCATCTATGGCAACAGCGTTGGTGCTCCGATTACCGTGCTCTTCGTAGCCGGTATCATTCCTGGACTGCTCCTTGGCGCGCTTTTCTCGGTTACAGTGCTGATTTGGTCCTATGTCTCACCACAGGCCGTGCCCAAGGGTGAGGCATTTCCGATGTCGGCCAAGATCAAATCACTGATCGCAGTCTTGCCCTTCCTTACGCTCATCTTTGCAGTCCTTGGCTCCCTCTACTTCGGCATCGCAACACCCACCGAAGCTGGTGCTGTTGGCGCCGGTGCCGCATTCCTGCTTTGCATCCAGCAAGGACGGATGAACTTTCAGGATCTATACCTCGTTCTTTATGACACGGTGAAAGTTACATCCTTCATCATGCTAATTGTTATTGGTGCCTCGATCTTCGGCTGGGTCTTTGACTTCCTCAGGCTGCCCCGTGCCATGGTAACCGCCGTAACAGAGGCGCAGCTCGCACCTTGGATGGTGCTGGTAGTTATCTGCGTCTTTTACATTGTGCTTGGCATGTTCGTCGAATCGATCTCGATGATGTTGATGACACTTTCGGTAACCTATCCGATCATGATGGCCATCGGTGTAGATCCGATCTGGTTCGGAATTGTCTTGGTCATTCTGGTTGAAATCGGGCTGATCACACCGCCGGTCGGTATCGTCCTGTTCATTCTGCGTGGGATGAGCGACGCGCCATTGCGCGATATCATGATGGGCACCGTGCCCTTCATCGTTCTGATGCTGGGCTTCATCGCACTGCTGTATATCTTCCCGCAGATCGTGCTCTGGCTGCCGCAGCAGATGGGCGGCTGAGGCCGCCCCTCCTTCCCGGGCGCGCAGCTCGCTGTCCGGAAGCTCCTCTTTCCCACTCGTAGAATGGAATATAGACATGAGTCTTACCCTTGGATTCGTCGGCATCGGCCGGATGGGCAACCCTATGACACGCCGCCTGCTAGCGGCCGGCCACTCGGTCTACATCTATGACCCGAGCTCCGCAGCCATGGATGCCCTAGCCGAGGCCGGTGCGCATCCGGCCGCTTCTCCGGCCGAAGTTGCATCCAATGCTCAGATCGTGCTGCTCTCGCTCCCGACACCTGATATCGTGAAGAAGGTTGCCTTGGGTGATGGAGGCTTGTCCGAAGGTAAAGGCCTGCGGATCGTCATCGATCTCTCCACCTCGGGACCGCGCGGCGCGCAGGCGCTGGCTGAGGGGCTGGCGGCCTACGGGGTCGCGACCGCTGACAGTCCGGTCAGCGGTGGGGTCGCAGGGGCAGAGTCAGGTAAGCTTTCGCTAATGACTGCTTGCGCTCCAGAAGTCTTTGACGAGATCCGCCCGATCTTGGAATGCTTCGGCCGCGTGAACCATGTCGGCGATCGGCCAGGGCAGGCGCAGCTGATCAAGGTCATTAACAATCTTATGTCCGTCACCGCTCTGGCCGTCGCCTCAGAAGGCTGCGTCTTGGCTCAGAAAGCTGGCGTCGACCCTGCAAAACTGATGGAGGTGGTGAATTCGGGCAGCGGACGATCCAACGCCTCGGAAGATAAGATCCCGAAATATGTCCTGACCCGCAATTTTGACTTCGGCTTCGCACTGGCCCTTTCTGCCAAGGATGCCCGTCTGTGCTTGGACGAAGCTGACGCTCTGGGTGTCCCGATGATGGTCGGCAGTGCCGCCCGCCAGCTGCTTCTGGCGACCAAGGGCCAGTTCGGCGAAGATGGCGATTTGACCGAAATGGTCCGCACTATCGAGACTTGGGCCGGGGTTCAGGTCAGGGGCGGCACCATCGGATGATCCCTTCTGTATCCGATGCATTGGCTGGCTTTGCAGCCGGCGATATCATCCTGCCCGATGCGGTGATTAACGAAGCGCAGCGTTCCATCTTAAACGGCATCGCCACTGGCCTTGCCGGCAGCGCCGACCCTGAGACACTGCCCGCCCTCCGCCTTGCATCGCGCTTCTCTGGTCCAAGGTCCTGCGGATTGATCGGGCGGACAGATCGGCTGGACCCACTCGCAGCCGCATATATCAACGCGCTTAGCATAAACGTTCACGACTTTGACGATACCCATCCAGGCACCATTCTGCACCCTACCGCTCCAGTCTTGCCAGTCCTGATGGCCCTGTCCGAGATCATGCCAGTGAGCGGTCGCATCTTAATAGAGGCTTTTGCTGTTGGCGTCGAAGTGGAATGCCGGATCGCCAATGCCGTCTCACCTGGCCATTACCGGCGCGGATGGCACATCACAGCCACCTGCGGTGTTTTCGGCGCAGCCGCAGCGGCGGCACGAGTGCTGCGGCTTAACGCTGAGCAAATGCGTCATGCATTCGGTATTGCTTCGGCGCAATCCTCGGGGTTGGTCGAAACCCTTGGCACAATGGCAAAAAGCATAGGTGTCGGCAATGCGGCGCAGAATGGTTTGCGCGCCGCCCTTCTGGCTCAGGACGGCCTCAAGGGCCCTGACTTGCCGCTCGAAGGCCCGCGCGGGTTCATCCATGTCACCGCCGACAATCCGCTTCTCGACAGGTTGACTGAGGGGCTGGGCCAGACATGGGAGTTATTGCGCAACACTTACAAACCCTATCCATGCGGCGTGGTTCTCAACCCAGTCATCGAGGCCACGCTTGAACTGGTGGCAGAAGGTGCCGGACCCGAAGGTCTGGTTCGCGCGACTGTCAAGGGACATCCCCTGCTTGCCGAGCGCGCCGATCGCCCGACGATCCGGTCCGGCCGCGAGGCTCAGGTAAGCGCTCAGCATGCTGTGGCGGCCGTGCTGTCGCGCAACTCGGCGGGACTGGCGGATTTCTCCGACGCGGCTGTTGCCGACCCTGCGATCACTACACTGCGAGACAAGGTCATCGTGCTTCAGGATGCCGCGATGCCAGTCGGGGCGGCCGAACTGGTATTTGAATATGCGCAAGGCGTTCGGATCGGTCGCCTCGTGATGAATGCGAAGGGCGACAGCGCTAGGGCGCTCACAACCGAAGACATCGTTGCAAAGCTCGAACGTCTAACGTGCGATGCCAATCTGGACATTTCAACGGATCGACTGTTGGCAGTTGTTATGAAATTACCAGATATGGAAGATGCGTCAGATCTCATGCGCGCGTGCACACTCGACCGATCGACTCCGAAAGTGATGCTTAGTCATAATTAGCAGATGGTAAGACTGATTACCAAAGGGACTTCAGCCGCTTGCGCAGTCTGCCCACTGTCGTGACCAAAAGCGGAAACCTTGGTGTCTTGGCGGTGCAGAAAACGTAGGCAGACCAAATCAGCAACCCACTCAGGTCCACGCTGGAGGAAAGTTCAGCGATAGGTCACTAGAGCACTGGCAAGTGGATTTTCAGAAGTGTCTTGTCCAATCCTTCAAACTCATCCAGCTGAATCAGGTCCTACAACTTTGCCCATTTCTGCACCCACATCCCTGCCGGTGCGCGACCAAGCTACATGGGAAAACAAGCCCCAACACACAATAAGCGGTGGCTTTGTGGGCCGTTGAGATCTTCACAGCGGTAGGCGATGGGGACCCCACGCCGCACATGGGCTGCTTGGCGTGGGGTTGTGATGCAGCGCGATCAGTCGAACAGCGGCACCGCGACGTCCGCCGTCTCGAAAAGATAGTCGCGCGAGGCGACGATCTGGTTGCGCAGGGCGGCAATGTCATGCCCGACGATGGCGCCCTTCCATTTCTTGATCTGGCCTGCCACCAGCACGCTTTCCACGTTGGAGCGTTCCATCAGTGTCACCACCGCACCGGCGGCGTTGTTCAGGGGTGCTACGTTCAGCGCGTCGGCGTCCAGCAGAATGATGTCAGCCTCCTTGCCGGGGGTCAGCGATCCGGTCTTGTGGTCGAGCTTGAGGCCTGCAGCGCCGTTGATCGTGGCGAAAGTGATCGCGTCGCGCACGCTCATCAAGGCGGGAGCTGCCTCCGGACCCTGTTCCAGCGCGGTCTGGTTGGCCATCATCCGCTGCACGGTCATCAGGCCGCGCATCTGGGTGAAGAAATCCGCCGTCATGGTGCATTCCACATCGACTGAAAGCGATGGGGCCATGCCCATGTCAATCGCCTTCTGGATCGGGGGCATGCCATGGCGCATCTGCATCTCGATCGGCACCGCGAGCGAGACATGCGCGCCCACCTCTTGCGCGCGGGCCCAGGCCGCATCGGACATGCCGGTCATGTGGATGAACAGGTGCTTGTCGGTGTAATGCGGGATCAGCGCGTCCATCGTCTCGCGCATGCCCAGAGACCCCACCACATGCAGGCCGATCATCAGGTCCAGATCCTGTGCCAGCCGCCATAATTCAAGCGGATCGACGCCGGGCAGGTAAACTTCGCCGCCCATCAGCATGGTCAGCAACTGATCGTCTGAGGCGAAATACGTATCGCGCAGGCGGCGCGCGTCGCCGGGATAGGCGAGGTCGGGGCCATAGCCTTCGAAATAGCCAAAGACGCCACGGCGGCCCACAGCCTGCATCCCGGCGATCACCGCATCGGAATGGGCCGGGGAATGGTGGATCTGCGACACGTCATGCACCGTGGTCACACCGGCATCAAGCTGACTGAGCCCGCCGAAAAGCTGCGCGATATAGACGTCTTCAGGACGGTAGAGTTTTGAGAATATCCCCAGAATGTCGTCCAGATAGGTCGGCTCGCCGGGGCGGGTCGGATCGGCGAACATAATCCCATTGGGCAGATATGACCGCAGCGATGTCTCGAACTGGTGATGGTGGGTATCGACAAAGCCGGGCATGACGATCCGGCCCGTGGCGTCGATCACTGCTGCATCAGGGGCGTCGATCTGTGGGGCCAGTTGCAGGATGCGGCTGCCCTCGATCAGCATATCGCCGGTAAAATCACCGATGGCGCTGTCTTGGCTCAGGATATGTCCGCCCCGGATCAGCGTGCGCCGTCCGGCGTCGCCAACTCCGCTTGGCATTTCTTGCGCCGCTGCCGGGCGCGTCAGGAAGGCGGGCAAAAACGCCGCCGCCGCCGCAGAGGCGAGCGCACCGCGCAAGAACGCCCGGCGCGTCGGATTGCGATGGGGCTGCGGGAATCCGGCCTTGCAAAGATTGCACATTGTGATGATCCAGTGTGGTTACTATTTGGAACCAGGACACTTAGAGTAAGCGTCAGATCGCACAAGGAGACACAGAAATGAAACTAGGGAACATGTCTGTGCCCGGGGAGTGCGCGCGCATCACGCCGATCCTGTCACGCGTTGGCGACAAATGGACCGTGCTGATCATCCTGATCCTGTCCGAACGGCCAAAACGCTTTAACCAGATCCGCCGCGAGGTCGAAGACATCTCGCAGCGGATGCTGACCATGACGCTGCGCGGGCTGGAGCGGGATGGCTTGGTCGCGCGCAAGGTCTATGCCGACAAGAACCCGCCTTGGGTGGAATACCGGCTGACCGATCTGGGCCAGACGCTGGTGAAGCCGCTGTTTGCCCTATGCGAATGGGCGGCCGAAAATTGCGACACGATCGAGGCCAATGCCGCAAGGGAGACGTAAAGGGCGGAAAGCTGCCATTCGTCTCACTCTAGACAAACGGCGGGAATGCACATTTTAGCTGCCGGTCGGCGCGCCGCCCTGGCCGAGAGGAAGGCCGACAAAACTGCCGTTCGCCCACCGCCATCCAAAGGTAGCTTTGGCCTGCCTGCTGATTGGCAGCTGTCCGACCTCACCGACCTGAAGCCGTCTTCAACATGGGACACCCGACCAAGCGCTTCCGGCAGCAGTAGACAACGAGTCTCGTGAGTTCTACGGCAATGCGGCTATTGGAATTGACGTATAATGCAATAGTCTTAGGTGGCGCTTGCCTTCCGCACTGGGCTAAGTGGGACACTTTTCCAAAGGATGGTTGATAGTCAATGAGTAAGGCCGTCCTGATTCAGAGCGATGCGACTCAGTGGCTGGATCATTTCGGGATTTCAGATCGCGCCAATGCAGCAAAGTTGCTCGCCCTCGTAACGCTCGTTCCGAGTGACCTCCTGCGCGAGAAGATAATTGGACTGCTTGAAGAACGACTGAAGAGCGAACCAGGTCCGGTCGCTTTGTTCAATGAGTCCGAGCGTCGAAAGTGGAAAGGTGAGCCAAATCGGCTCTTCAAAAATGAAGAGAAGCGCGCCAACTCCGCACGGAAGGGCAAGAGGATTGTCAGAACGGTCGGAAGTAGAGGGCCGGCCCTCGTTCCGCAGCAGCGCTACATCGACGAGTTGATCGGCAGCGAAGGTGTGGTGGGGAACATCCTCACGCAGTTCCGCAAGACCCACCAACAGAATGTCTTCCTCAGCCCAGGCCCGGACACGTTTCGAAGCAAGTGCATCCGCCGGTTTATTTTGGTTACCGATTTCATCGGTTCGGGCTCGCGCATCGAAACCTATCTCGACGCGGCATGGAGAAGCACTTCAGTCCGCAGCTGGTGGTCGCGACGTGGCGCTGCTGGACTGCACTTCGAGGTCGTCGCCTACGCCGGAACAGAGGCGGGCATCGAGCGTGTGAAGAGGCATCCTAGCCAGCCACAGGTCTTCGTCGAGATGCGCTGTCCGACGATCCGGACCTCCTTTCCACCCGGAGAAGCAGCGCGCATGGAAGATCTCTGCATCCGCCACGCGCCCCCGGATTCGAAGCCTCTTGGCTTCGATGAGATCGGCGCGCTCATCGCGTTTGGTCATGGTATGCCTAACAACGCTCCAGCGATGTTCTGGAAATCAACCCGCTTGAGGCGAGCACTCTTCCCTGAGCGCACGACAATCTCGGCCGGCTCTCCCTTTCAATCCGTTTCGGTGCAGGCGCATGAAGAAGAGCGCTTGAAACTAGCGGCGCAAACTAGCGTGCCCGCTCGTCCTATCGTTCCGCTGGATATCGAGACGATCGTATTGTCCGCGCTCCGAAGGTCACCGCGACATGCCGAAGCGGTATCGGGACGATTGGGGCTCGAACTCTTTAGGGTGCGCGCGGCTTTTGTCGAGCTCCGCCAGCGCGGTTGGATTGACCAGTACCAGCAGCTCACGGAACGGGGGCGGGTGGTGGTGAGGCGTTTGGCGAACTCGGAGGCACAGGTGGTCCTTCCCAAACTGAACGAAAAGCCTTACTTTCCAGAATCGCTGAGAATGCCGCGCGATGTCTAGTGGTTGCCGGTTGCGGCACCGTTGGGGCCATCGTTCAGCGATGGACGAGGTCTCTGGGCCGTCGATTGCGACGTGCTCACGGTCAAGCTGGTGCTTGATGCTAACCTCGATCGAAGCACACGACCTGCGGTCGGCGCTGCGCGTGCCTCGCTTGTGCTCCGATCGAGGTCACCCTGTCGGGTGAATAGTAGATGAACGATTGGCATTCTCAGCACTATCTCGATGCAGGGCGCCAAGCAGGCATTGACGAGGAGCTTCTGCAACGTGCGGTCGCGGCGGCGGAATACACGCTCACCCGTCCGAACCATGGACCACCAGTTCTTACGATCGGGCATTTGGCGCAACTCTGCGGCGTAGAGACCGGCCTACTCCATGCTTACGTCGCGAGGGAAGGGGACGACCCGTATCGAGAATTCACGATCCGGAAGCGCCCTATCCCTGGAGAAGCGCCTCGCTACCGTTTTATCGCTGTACCGGAGCCGAGACTGCTACAGGTCCAGACGTGGATCGCTACTGAGATCTTGCGACAGGCCCCCTGTCACGGGGCTAGCAAGGCATTTGCTCCTGGAAACCGCCTGATCACCGCAGCGGGAGTTCACTGCCGTGCGCAGTGGATGATCAAGATCGATGTGCGTGACTTTTTCGAGTCGATCACCGAAATCGACGTTCACCGAGTCTTTCGCGAGCGAGGGTATCAGCCGCTTGTCGCGTTCGAGCTCGCTCGGATCTGTACGCGTCTTCGGGACGATCACAGGCATCCGACCAGCTTCCTACCTCAGCGCCGAAAGCCAAAATACTATGGTGGAAGTGGATACTCCGTCTATCCACGCACTCTCATTGGCGTGCTTCCACAGGGCGCACCGACAAGCCCGATGCTGGCCAACCTTGCCGTGCGAGATTTGGACGAAGTCTTAACCTCGCTCGCATCCCAGTTTGGGCTTCGCTATTCGCGCTACGCTGACGACCTTACGTTCTCCACCCGAAGGAAGTCCTTCGGCCGCGCCAGGGCGAAGGATGCGATCGGTCAGATCTACCAGGCCCTCATCAATCGTGGGCTGTCGCCGAACCGTGCGAAGACCGCGATCGTATCGCCAGGGGCGCGAAAAATCGTTCTGGGTCTGCTCGTGGATGGGACGCGGCCTCGTCTCTCTCGCGAGTTTCGTTCCAGGCTGCGGATGCATTTGTACTTCGTGGCGCATCCCGATCACGGGCCGGCGCAGCATGCGAAGATGCGGGGGTTCGCGTCGGTGGAGGGTCTCAGGCAGCACTTGCTCGGCTTAATTGCCTTCGCCGGCCAGATAGATGCTCTCTTCGCCGATTGGTGTCGAGCCGAGATGCGGCGCGCCAACTGGCCTCTCACATAAGCTCATTGCGCATGTATAGCCCGAACGATCAGCCCTCTTGGTGCGCGACCCAACCTCCGCGAACGGCCGCTTCAAAGAGGCAGAGCAGAAGTTGCGAACAGCTGAAAAGGGCCGGGCATGTCGATCCTGTCACCATCTTCGCATCGGGCGGAAAGCAGACTGATGGCTGTGCAGCGTGGTAGGCGCAACAAAGTCGTGAAAGCGGTCGGTCATGTAACGCTCGGCGAGGTGAACTTGTGCTGGTTCTGAAGCGCGGACGACCGCGCGTGTTGACCGCCCGCTGCGGCGCGTCGGGCTTCCTCTACCGACGAAGTATGATACGTCTGGAGCAGACTGAAGGGAGTTCACGATGGTAAATTTGTCGAATGCCGATTCGGACAATGACGATGTCGAGGGGCTCGACTTGGAACCAGAGGCATCTCGTAAGGATTATCCTCTGGAAGACGTAATGGTCAGAACCGAGACGCGCTCCGCTCGCGAGGTTGTGGAACGCATCGGCAAAGGCCGCTATATCATGGATCCCGAATTCCAAAGGGCATTCGTGTGGGACGTCGAGAAGCAGTCAAAGCTCATTGAGAGCTGCGTCATGCGCATTCCACTTCCTGTATTTTATGTGGCAGAGGCGACGGATGGCCGCATTATCGTTGTCGACGGACTGCAGCGCCTAACGACCTTCTCACGGTTCCTAAATAACGAGTTCAAGCTTAGTGGCCTGAGTCCCAAGCAAGGTACTCCGCACTATTTGGAGGGAAAGTTCTTCAAAGATCTTGAGCCGAGGCTACAAGAGCGGATCGAAGACACTCAGCTGGTACTGTACATTCTCGACAGGAAGGCACCCGAGGCTGCTCGCCTCGATATATTCGACCGTGTGAACAGCGGGTCGCCGCTCACCCGTCAGCAGATGCGCAACGCGCTTTATTCGGGAAATGCGACGCAATGGCTGCGGGAACAGGCTGCCTCTGTGGAGTTTCAGAAGGTCAACGCAGGGTCCTTAAAGTCAAAGACCATGCGGGATCGAGAAGCCATAAACCGTTTCGCCGCGTTCTATTCTTTGGGCCACAAGTCCTATGTGAGCGGTGAGATGGACGAGTTCCTGGCGCGGGCGCTTGCGCATATGAATTCAGCCTCCCCCTCGGAACTTGGTGAAATGCAGGACCGTTTCCGCCATTCCATGAAGTGGAACTATCGTCTTTTCGGCCTGCAGGCTTTCCGGAAATCGCTGCGGGATAATAATCCCAATGCACCGCGCACCCCGCTGAATATCTCCATGTTCGATGTCTTCTCACTTTGTTTCGCCAAGATAAGCGAGAACCATCTGTTGGCGGATGAAGCGGGCTTCAAAAACAAGGTGATCTCCCTGATGCAGGACGATGCATTCGTCTTCCAGGTCAGCTACTCGACCAACAGTGGGAGTCAGGTGACGGGCCGGTTCGAAAAGGCATTCGAGAAATTCGCGGGATATTTGGTATGAGCTTTCGTATATCTGTCGAGGGTTTCAAGTGCTTTGATCACCTTGAACTCGACCTTTCGGGTCTGACACTTTTTACTGGGTTCAACGGCGCGGGAAAGTCCACCGCGATTCAGACCCTGCTTCTGGTGAGCCAGTCGCTTCGCATCGCGCCCAATGGCGACAGGATCGATCTGGACGGACCTTTGCTGCATCTCGGGACCGCACATGACGTTGCGAGATCAGCGAGCCAAGGACGCATCGCGATCGCTTTCGAAGAGGATGGCGTCCAAGCGATGTGGAGCCTGACGGCAGAGCGCAGGGTCCGCTACCTCAAGGTCGAGAAGGCACGGTTCTTTGCCGATGGCGAAGCCCTCGAGACGATACGTGTCGCAGCGCCCATCGGCCATGCCGCATCGGCCTTGTGCGAGAAGGTCAGTGGATTGACGTTCCTCGGTGCTTCGCGGCTGTTCTCCAACACGGCCTGGCCGTCCCCGCCGATCACGACACCTTTTGGCGATGTCGGGAAATCGGGGGAGTTCGCGCCTTATTGGCACTTTCAGATCGCGGATGAGGAAGTCCCCGAGGAGCGTCGGCATCCGGGCGAGGAACGCACAACCGTGCGTGGCCAGGTCGATGCCTATCTGTCGCAGCTTTTCCCCGGTGCGATGGCCAATACCGACCAATTAATCGGGTCAGATCTGATTAGGCTCGATCTCGCACTTAGATCCTCGGGATGGGTGAGGCCGGGAAACATCGGCTTCGGATTGACTTACGCCTTTCCCTTGATCGTCGCGATGCTGGCCGCCCGGCCTGGACAACTGGTGATCGTGGACAGTCCGGAAGCGCATCTTCACCCACGCGCCCAATCGGAATTGGGAAAGATCGTCGCACGGTTCGCGGCAGCGGGTGTACGCATGCTGGTCGAAACCCATAGCGATCATTTTCTTAATGGCGTCCGCCTTGCCATCCAGCAGAGGTCATTGGCTCCAAGCCAGGCAGCAGTATATTTCTTCCGCGGCGCTTCCCAACAGAACCATGGTGTTCAGAAGCTGAATATTGATGATAGCGGCGAGATTGATCGCTGGCCGCCGGGCTTTTTCGATCAGGCAGAAAGCGACCTTGGCCAACTTCTCGGGCTGTTGGACTAGATGGATATCCACCTGAACGATCTGTCGCTTGGCGGCCAATTCGACACGCGCGAACAGGCAGTTGACGCGCTTCTTGGTATCTTCGCAAAGGCTCAGAAGCGAAGGTTCAGATTAGTGATCTCGCGGGGACTGCTTTCCAGACCTGCTGTCGGGACTATGTCGCTGAACAAAATAGTCGCAGCCGCGCGCCAGACGGAACGGGCGCTTCTCCTCAACTGGCTTGGAAAGAGCGGGCCGTTCTCCGATGATGAACCGATGGAAACGGTGGATGACGTTTGGTGGTTGGATGAGGATGATGTCACCGATCAGGGTTTGGGCGCTGCCGGGCGGAAGCTTCTCGTCGGCGAGGCCGCGTCTTCCTTCAGCCTGACCCACGGATCGTCTCCCCGGTTCGAGAGATCGCCTTTGGAGGTGCTGCAGGGCCTGCCTGGTGAGCCGCTTTGGATCGCCTCGGTGGTCAATCATTGGGATTTGGCTGGGCTGGAAGCTTTGGACAGCTCGATCGAAGTGGAACCTGAGAACTGGGACAACTTCATTTCCGCCTGCATCAGCCGCTATCCCAACCTGATGATCGATGAGCAGAATTTCACCGCAGGGCTCAAGAAACACCCCTTCCATAGAAATGTCGTTCGTCGCGGGTTCGTGCTGCTCAAGGTGCTCGACGATCTCGCAGGAGGTATCGGCAGCGATGGCGCCCTGTCCGAACCTGCCCTGAGATTGCTCGAGGACTATTTCCAGGGTGGCAAGGCGTTGTTTTCCGACGAAGAGCCGCAGGACAAGCATGTGTTCAATTTCCGCGACAACAGCAACGGGGGCGATGTCTATTGCTCTTGGCACGGAAAAGTCAGAACTCCCCAATTTCGCCTACACTTTCAATGGCCGGTTCCCGCGGGGCAGAGCTACATTAAAGTGCTGTACTTTGGGGAGAAATTGACGAAGTGGTAGGCGATGGGGAGTGTCGAGTGATGACTTCGATCGATGGGTGGCATCATACCTTGGGAAAGCACCAAGCGCTTGGTTCAGTCTGCTTCGCGGCCATCGTTGTCTGGACATTGCTGGGGCGTCGGCCGAGTGTCGGCTTTCGGGGATGCGGCCGCGCAGCACCGACGAGGCTCGACCGGCGGCTCGGGGCCGAGCACGTCGACGTCCAGGAGATCGACGGAAGGGGCGGAGAGCGGCCCTAAACAAATCCGGGAATGAGATTACTCTCTGTGCGAGAGCGGTCATTCGGTTTGAAAACCAGATTTCAACGCCTTGCCCGATGGGTAGCTGCACCAGATGCCACCATAGGAAGGTGTTTCAGGTTGTTTCCCAGCAGGTCGACCAATCGGGGACAACAGCACGTTGACACCGGTGTGTTTGCCTTACGCTGTGGCTCGACATGAATTGTGACTATCGCGTCGAGTGCCGACGCGCAGGTCATGCCGCGCGCATCTGCACTTCAATCGTGACATGGGACAGCTCTGACAAGCCTGCCAGGCGGCGGCGATATTCCCCGACGGCCTGCGGCTGTGTGCTGATGATCGAAACGATGGCACCGTGATGGCCGGGGCCAAGTTTCCAAACATGCAGATCGGTGATCTCGTCAGCTTCAGTCTCGATGGCTGAACGAATCTCATCTGGAAGGTCTTCGTCCTTGGACAGGTAATCTACCAGCACTGCCCCACTGTCACGCAGCAAGCCCCAAGACCAGCGCAGAATTACAAGCGCGCCGACGATACCGATGACCGGGTCCAGCCAAGTCAAACCATAGCTGCGCCCTACCAAAAGCGCTGCGATAGCCATGACAGAGGTCAGCGCATCCGCAAGGACGTGCAGATAGGCCGCTTGCAGGTTGTTGTCCCGACCATAGGACGGACTGTGGCGGTGATGATCATTCTCATGGTCATCGTGCTCGTCGTGGCCATGATCATGCGCATGGCCGTGATGATGGTGGTGATCGTCCTTGAGCAACCATGCGCTTAGAAGGTTCACGAGCAACCCGATCGCCGCGACAAGCATCGCCTCGTCAAAGCGGATTGCAACCGGACTGTAGAGTCGCATCAGGCTCTCCCAACCGATGAGAAGCGCGACAATGGCTAGAACGGTCGCACTGCCAAAGGCGGCCAGATCGCCCAATTTACCCGTTCCGAAGGTAAAACGCGGGTTGCGCGCGTGTTTGCGGGCATAGCGATAGGCAAGGGCCGTGATCACAAGGGCCGACGCGTGGGTGGACATGTGCCACCCATCGGCCAGTAGGGCCATTGAACCGTAAATCGTCCCTGCGGCAATCTCGGCCACCATCATTGAGGCTGTCAGGGCAATGACCACCCATGTGCGACGCTCGTTGCGCTCGTGATTCTTCCCAAGAAAGTTGTGATCATGCGGTGCGCCCGCGTTCGAAACGAGGGTCATTTCATGTGTCTCCGCATCACTTCCATCAACTCCGTAGCGCCTGCCGCACGTTCCTTATCGGTTTCAGCCTCGACCACATGGCTGAGCAGGTGATCTTCCAGCAATTCAAGCATGAGACCATTCGCCGCCCCGCGGACCGACGCCGCGAGGTTCAGGACTTCAGCGCAGGGCGCTTCGGCCTCAAGGGCGCGCTCAATCGCCTCCATTTGTCCCCTCAGGCGTCGGACGCGGGCGATCAGGGTCGATTTGTGATGTGATGTGTGGCTCATAGCATAGGGTCCTACCCTATATTTAAGCGGGCCTCAACAGGAATTCAACACTCTGTTGTTGTCCACACTCCAACATAACAGATGGGCAATTACCCCCTTTGCGACTAACTTGAGCGTCTGCTTCGGAGGAGTGAAGTTTCCGCTAATTCTTGTGTTTGAGCGGTTGATATGGGCCGAACACGTCGGCACCTCCCCAAAGGGCGGAAAGCGGAAGTTCACTGAAGTACGTGCAAATGACCGGTTAAGGGCAAATTTCTATATGGATTAAACCTCGATCCAGAATCCTTCTTCCCGATCTTGAAATTCTGTGTAGCGGTATTGCCGTGTGCCTGATTTCACGCTGCACCATACAGCGGTTTTAAGAGAGTTACGTTCGCAAAACGCCTCCACGCAATCGCGCTTCACAGTGGTCTTGTAGCCAACTAGACTATGGGCTCCACGAGGGCACGCGGGTTCCCAATCACTATACCAGTGCTCCCAGAAGGCGATAGGCGATCCACCAGCCTGCATTTCGATTCCGCTTTCAAGGCAGGCAATCTCCGATCGTGGCTGATTGGCGTGAGGCGAAGGTAGGTGTACATGCGGAACGAGGTCCACTAAGGCGCGCCCAACATCAAGCGTTATAGCATTGCCGCAAAGCCTTCTTGGCTTCAGCTTAAAACCGATATCTGGACTGGAATAGAAGCCGCCTTCGTAGCGAGCTGGATTAGCCAGATAAGACCATCGACAATCATCAGGCTTGTCTGGACTTGCTAAGGCAGCGGTGCTGCCCGTTACAACGTCAAATTCGAACACCGCATAGCCGGTTTCGCCCACCTCGACGGCGCGTAGAGCCGCGAGCATTTGACCCGGAGCGGCGCTTGAAGAAGCCGTGGCCCAAATGGCTGATGCAACCGACTTGGGGTCACGCTCGCCGAGCAGAATACCATCGGACCATCCGGGCCGGTCTACTGGCGCAACCCCGGCGAGGCCGCGATTCAAGGTTAGGGCCGCACGCGAATGTTGCTCCGCTATCGAGTGAGGCAGCCCCCATTCGGAAGCGGCAAAGGAGAGCGTCCGCAGATATGCCGAAACGTAGCTCTCACGATCAGCGAAGTCGAACTGCCCGGTTATCTCACGGTTGCCCTGGAAGAAGTAGGAAGGGTTGCCCTGGCTCCGAAATTCCCCTGCTTGTAACCACTCCCACTCATGTTGCCATCGTTTACAGAAGGGCAGTCCCGATTGTTCCTCCAGATGGGAAAAGTGGGAATGAAACATCTGCGGCACGCCATTGAAGGCCGAAAACGAACGGCGCACCGCCTCCGGCAACTCCGCTCTCTTTGGGGGAGCGTAAGCGTATCTGTATCGAGAAAGCCTATTGGCTTGGGCAAAGTTTGCCTTCATGAGCCAGTCAGATAGGTGTGACGCGGCATTCACAGAATTCCGCACCTCATTAAACGCAAAATAGGCACCCAAGTTGAAAGCCTCGATGATATTGAGGCCAAGGGTCACTTCGCTTTCAAGCTTCTTCTGGCTGATCCACACCAGCAAGCGCTCGGCGGCATTGCGATCACCACCCTTGATAAGCTCTGCTAGAGCTCTGGCAGCTTCCAGCCTAACGCGCGGCACAGGCCATAGAAGCCGAGTGAGCAAGATATCAATTGTATGCACCGCTAAGCCCATGAAGGTTTGTCCAGTGGCTGCTGCGCAATCTCCGCCATGAAAGTGTCGACCAGCGCTTTGGTATGGGCTTTGGCGAGTTCAAGTTCGCCAACCTGGATGAGGAAATAGATAAGCCGCGTGAAGCCGATTACCAATCCGTTTCTACTTTCTCGAAGGTTGAGCGCGGGTTTGCTGGTCTCGCGGACGAAGTCTTTCCAACGCGCCCTGTGGTCGCGAGCGACAAGCTCGAGCCGAGCTTCCGCCTCGTCCTTGCTTGTGAGATACCTTTGCCAGCCATAGCGTGCGATGTGGGCCCGCACCAACCACTTGAATGCTTCGCTGCGACCGTGAAGCTTCGCCGCAATTTCAGCCGCGGTATCAAGGCCGCTTTCGACCTCTAAATGAAGTAGTGGTTCGGACAGCCCAGACTCCAAATCGGTCAGCGCCGCCACACCCCGTCCCTTAGCATCCCAATAATTAAGCCATTCAGTGACGGTCGATCTAGAAATATCGAAAAGACTTAGACGTCTACGCTGAGAAATCAGCTCCGAAAGCTTTCCCGGAGGAAAATCGCCGGGTTTAGGAGCTTCCGCACTTTCCTTTTCCGAATTCTGATGGCTCTCGGTGGCGTATCGATCTGCCTTGCGAGCGTGTTTGACGTTTGGCCCTATTTTACGGCGGAGAGTCGTCGCTATGTCCAACGCTAGGTTAGATTTCTCTACGGCGATCCGTTCGTTAGGCATGATGAAGGTGGAAAAAAGTGCAGCGCCTTCTACGCTCTGGGCCAAAGGGAGAGAGGGAAGCTCCTTGTACAAATCTTCGGCATAACGCCAGTCCTCAGCCCTGATTAGATCGTTCAGCATGGGCGCGATACGTTCAGGAAAATGCCTTGCTACAGCAGTGTAATATTCGCTGCGGATGTGGTTTGTTCCGTCGCCGTCGGTGTAGTCGGTGATGCGGTGAAACGCGCCAGCTAGAGCCAAGAGGGTTTGCTTGGCTTCCTGATCCCCTGCTTCGATCATCATTTCCAACGCTGTAAGAACATCGTCGGCGAAGGCATCCTTCCGCCAGCCATACCCAAACAAACAATCGACAGCTTGTCTCAGAGCCTGAGCTGCGAGCTGAGGTTTGTTGTGGTCGTACGCGGTAAGAGCCAGCTTGCCGAACAAGGAAGCTCGCTCGTTGAACTCGGTCACGGTTCGAGCAAGTTCGTCCATGTAAGTCGCAATGAACGTCTCTGCGCTAGCCGGATCATGCAATGATATCCGGCGTGTTGTAAGCTTTTCCAGCCAAAGTTCATTGAGCCAGAAGGCTGATGTACGCGCCTCAGAAAAAGCTGCATTGTCGATTTGATACGCCGCATCAAGCCCTCGACCTATGAGGCAAAGATCAAAGGCAGCGTCGATAAGCGCAAGGCGCACGGCAATGAAACGGCTTTGAGCGTCATACCCACGCTCGTAGCAAGGTTGCCCATCGTACCAACTTAATACGTCACCGAGAGATGGCCAACGCTTCGTGTTGGCCCAGTGTGCAGCAATGCGTTGCGCGAGTTTTTCAAACGCACGTACTGCACCCGCGAGCCAGCTCTCCGATGCATGATCCGGGATATTTACCCAGCTTTTTGTTGGCTTTCCCGCAAGAGCAGCCGCAAGTGCAGACATGAAATTATTGTAGACGATCCCTCGAATATCCGTCTGGTGGCGATCTGCCGGGCCGTCAGCGCCTGCGAAAAGCGTGGACAGATTTTTGCCTGAGTTACTGCCTTTGACTGTGTCACCCTTGGCGACGCCCAAACAGCGAATGGCTGGATGCTTTTCAGCTTTCAATGGAGTTTGACTGGCGGGCGACAGGCCTTCGAGACACAGGCAGGCAAATAGTTCGCGGTCGAACTCGACACCCGTGAAGCTCTTGCCCGCTTGGAAGACGGAAGCCACCTTCCCCATAAGGCGCGCACTTTGAGCAAAAGCGGCAGCGATTGGATCCGGCTGGGCAGACCGCCGTGCGAAGCGAAGCACGTGGGCGACCGCGCTCGTTTTGCTTGCAGCAACGACTGAGACTACAGCCCGAGCAAGTTCGCCTTGCTGGTCATTGCTGATATACTCGTGCTGACGGTTCTGGGTGATGCGTCCGTTAAGTTCCTCAACAGCTAGGCCGACAAGCGCATCTCGCTGACTTTTGTTGGTCATCTGCACGAGCGCCGGGATCAGCGAAGGAGGCAAGTTACTTAGGTCAGCACGAAGGACGGCCGGGACAAAAATGTCGCCACTTAAAGCGGCCGCAACATACCAAACCCGGGCCAGTTCATCGTGCTGCAGTTCATCAGCATTTATCGCACGAATCTTCAAAAGTCGGTGACGCGCGGCGCTTGCCAAATCGAATACTTCGAAAGCGGCCTGTTCGGCATGATTCAATACATTGATCAAGCGGTTGATTGGATATCCCGCAGTGACGAAGGACAACGCCCAGTCACGGGAAGGTCCCTCGATTAGGTTCTGTGCGTTTCCGCGTGTTGCCTGAGTGATCCATAGCCACGCCTCTCGCCAGTAGGGAGGCGCTTCTGTTTCTAGCCATGACAAAGTCGGTGCGCTGTTGGCCATGAAAGTTGAATGGTGACTGGGATCATCTCGAAGAAAGGCGAACAAGCTACCGTGAAATGGGCGCACTTCCATCTCTCGAAAGTCGAGGAGATGACAGATCTCCGCCAGTCCCAAGATGCTCTGATCGTCCACGCCGAAGCAGTTGTTGAGAGCAAACGGCGGCGGACTGAAGTCGAGACCAGCTAGGACGTGCAAAATTGCCTTCCCGCGTGGAGAAAGCTGCAACATAAACCCTGCGTAATAATCCCGGATGTCTCCACTGGGGCAGGCCGGCTGCGCGCGAACCAGGTCTGGCGTCACTTCATTGCCAACACGGGCAACGGCCTCGAATGAGTAAATCAGATGCAGAGGCAGGCCATTGGATATGCAGAAGAAAGCATCAGAAACCGCTGCAAGCGCCTTCGCGTTCGATTGGTGAGGCCATCGGAAGAGATTCAGCCTTCCTGCGCGGTGTTGTGTTGCAATCCAGCCGTCAACAGCAGCGCGGTTCATGAGAGGAAGCTCGACCCATCCTTCCATAGGCGCTTTTTCCAGCATCCTTGTTGGAAGGTCCTTTTCCGCAATCTTCTGGGTCCCAACTACCAGATGGGTGCCCGGTACGACGGGGATAAGCGCGTTAAAGAGTTCTGCGGCGTGCTCACGATCACGGCCTTCTCGCCAGACGTGATCGAGTCCGTCGATGATCACGATAAGGCGCCTTCCTTCCGCGACGACTTTCCGGGCCGCTTGTTCAATCGTTTCGCCCAAAGTACTATGCTGCCGCACTCTCAAGTCAGGCATCGCCTCTTGAAGTTGGGCTTCTAGCGACCGTGCAATGGCTTGGAAGTGGAACCTTCCCTCAGATCGGTCATCGAGGCTAAGGAAGTAGTGGTGCCGTATACACACAACCTTTTTAGCATCGAGTTTCGACTTAAAGTGGCTGAGAAAAGTACTTTTACCACGCCCCGGAGGGGCCCAAAGAACCGTGACGCCATCGTCATTGAGTACCCGCAAAAAGAAATCGTCAGAAAAGCTCTCGTCCGGCACGCAGTAGTCTTCTGGCACGGTGAAATCTTGGGGAAGGGGCCTGGCTCTTTCGGGGGAAAAAGCTTGCTGGAGATGGATATAACGGATGCGCCCGTCAGGGCCCGGCCAATTTTTTTGTGTCGCCCAAAGTTGGAGCTGTTTCTGGAACAATGCCCAGCCAGCACTGTCCGTGTCAGATGCTATACGCGCCCAGAGAGTAGCTTCAAGATCCTCAGGTATGGGCTGCGAGTGAATGAAATCAAAGTTTTTAAAGAACTTTTGAGCGTCTGCATTCGATCCAAGCTGTGCGATAATTCGCTTGCGAATTGTTAAAGGAATTTTCGAATAAACGACACGGTTGCCCTTCAAAGATTTATAGAACTCCGCATCCGGTTTTCGATCCGTCTTCAGACGGGCATTTGCCAGCAAGCCATCATCCAAAATCTTCAATACTGGTGCGGCCCAGTGCTGAAGTAGAGATCTTCCTGTGGGCTTCGCCACTAGCAGCCATTCCCAATCGAGGGCTGTCTTTGGGTTGTTCGGGTCAACAGCGAATTTGACTTGTGTAACTTCGAAGCGCCCATCAGCCAAGCACGCAACCACGTCATCCACGGCCCGGAATGACTGGTCGGATGCTTCTACCTGCACCCATGAATATTTTTTGGGGTTACGATAGAAGTCAAGCAGTGTCTCTGCGGCAACCAAGTCTTGGTATGCGAAGCCAACTCTTGTGATTGCGGTTGGTTTGTAGTTGTGACCCATGCTTCATGCTCTCTGAACTGGGTCTTGTTTCAACGCCCAGTATGCTCGACTAATTGTATAGATATCACCCGCATTCCAAGACGATAGACTTTTCTATTGCATGCGCCCCGGGCTCAAGACCAGTCATTTGCTGCGACTTCCACGAATGACCGGTATGGGCCGAGGCTGTGTGAAAACTCAGATCTTAGGAATCTGACAAGACTATTTTCCTCTGCATGCGCCAGGTGGCGCATCGCGGCAGAACAGAATCTCATAGCAGTGTGTGTGGAAGAACATCGTTCTGCAGCCGACAATGCTCGAGCGAGTTTTCACACAGCCTCGGCCGCAAGCAGCCTTTCATTCGCGTCTAAATGTCAATATTCCTTTGTAAAGTTGACCCTGCAATAGCAAGCAATTCTTACATGCCTTCAATCCCCCTGATTGCACAAATTCGGCGTTCCCGAGGAATGACGCAGGGTGATCTTGCCGAAGAAATCGGTATCAGCATTCCTACCGTAAGGGCCTTGGAGCGGGGTCAAGGCAATCTTCAGACAATGCGCCGCTGCATGCGCGTGCTGGGCTTGGATTGGGGGTGGGCGCAGCAGGATCAGGATCCGGCTGCACTGCTTGCGGCAATACGTCGGACGAGAGGACTTAGTCAGGCATTCTTGGCCGAGAGGGCAGGGTGCTCACGCCCGAGCATCATTGCCCTTGAAAAGGACCTCTCGGGCAGCGTCTCCATTCTGTCGGCGGTTTTGACAGTTCTTGGTGTTCGTGAATTGCTTCGCAAACAAGTTGATGTGCGGGTGAGAGGTCTTGTGCCGGCAAAAAATGCGCCGGCGCGGGATTTGGTCATGACACCAGCGCCGCAGGCCGGCGCCATCATTACGCACTTTTCGGAACAGCTTTATGGCAGCATCTTGGATCCCGCGCGTGGCCAAGGAGCGTTCTTTGATCAGTTCCCAGCAAACCTGAGCCATCACTGGTGCGAGCTGGCGGAGGGGCTTGATTTTCTTGAGTGGAAGCGGCCGGTTGACTGGATTATCACCAATCCGCCTTGGTCGCGCCTGAGAGAGTTCACCCGTCACGCGATGACCGTCGCCGATAACATTGTTTGGCTTGCGCCGATTGTGAACATGACAACGAAGGCAAGGCTTCGTGATCTTGACCAGTTTGGCTTCGGGATTGCCGAACTGCTGCTGATCGACACACCGAAGTCATGGCCGCAAAGCGGGTTCCAGTTGGCGGCAGTGCATTTGCGGAAGGGGCATCCCAGCGCTTGGCAGGTTTCGCGGTTGGGGGCCGTGACCGAATAGCCAGCGACCAATGTCACGGAGCTTGTCATACGATCTAAAGCTGATCTTGAGCCAGTCACATACCGCCGAGATGGGTTTGTTCGGCTGCAACATTACTCTAATGTTGAGAGCCAGTTTATGCTCACAAATGAGTGCACTTACGACGCGTTGATGGCGGTTCTAAAGCGATCGATCAAGCTCTTCATCACCAATACCTAATTCCGGGTCTTCGAACTGGGGGCACGTAAAACGAAGAATGGTTACCTGTGGGTTCTGGCCCGTGATGACCGACCATGGACTGATCCATGCGCCAAGGGTGATGTTAGACAAGGGCGACTGCGACGTTGGGGCGCTCCAAACCTAGCGGGTGGTCAAAACTGTGTCCTGACTGCCAAACTTGCATAAGCACTATCCTTTGGCTGGATGGTCGCTTTCCCTAGGCCCTGCCGATCATTCGCGGCAGAGAAGCAGGTGCGTTTGCTTATGATTGTTCGTCTTCCGGGCTATTGAAGCTCAGACACGATTTGACAATGCAACGATGTTGATTTCACAACAAACCGCGTTTCGCCAAGTTGGTCATCAAGGCGCGAGTGCCAAAGGTCCACTCTGCACAGAGGGTGGACAGCGTGACGGTGTTGCGCAGCACCCCAAGGCTTGGCGCAGAGATGGTCACCACATCCCCCAGATGATGGGTGAACCCTGCCCCGGCTTCGCCCCGGTCCTTGGTGGGGGCGAACAGTGTGCCCAAGAACAACATCAGCCCATCCGGATATTGATGGTGCCGCCCGATCGTCTGCGCCACCAGATCCTCGGGGTCGCGGCTGATCTGCGACATCGAGGAATGGCCTTCCAGAACGAAACCATCCGTGCCTTCCACGCGCAAGGACAACTCAGCCTTGCGCACGTCATCAAGCGAAAAGTCCGTGTCGAACAGACGGATGAATGGCCCGATCGCGCAAGACCCGTTGTTGTCCTTGGCCTTTGACAGCAACAAGGCCGAACGGCCCTCGACATCGCGCAGATTCACATCGTTGCCAAGCGTCGCGCCGACGATCTGCCCGCGAGAGGACACGGCCAGCACGATTTCGGGTTCCGGATTGTTCCATTTGGAGATCGGGTGCAGCCCGATTTCGGCGCCGTGGCCCACGGAAGACAACACCTGCGCCTTGGAAAACACCTCGGCATCGGGGCCGATGCCGACTTCAAGATACTGGCTCCACAGCCCTTCCGCGATCAGCGCGGTTTTCACGGCCATTGCTTCGGGTGATCCGGGCACGATGTTGCGCAGGCTGTCGCCGATGGCCGCGCCCACGCGGGCGCGGATCGTCTCGGCGCGGGCCGGATCGCCGCTGGCGCGCTCTTCGATCACCCGCTCGACCATCGAGCCAGCAAAGGTGACACCGCAGGCCTTGACCGCTTGCAGGTCACAAGGCGCAAGCAAATGGAGGCGCGATGCATCCCCCACAGGTGCAGCCAGAAGGTCCTCCAGCGTGCCAAGATCGCGACCTTCGGCCGTTCTTACATAGCCCGACGGATCGTCCATTTCGCAGATGTCGCGCACCAAGGGTGCCGCGCGCGTGGTGATGTCTATTACGCGCCCCTCCCTCACGGTGACAACCGAAGGGCCGGCGGCATCTGGACTCCAGACCCGCCCGAGCAATGTTCCGTCCATGTCCTCTTTCCCCTTGGTGAGACGTGTCGCTTTCGAGCTTACCAATGCGCGATGGTGCCGTCAGGTAGGATGGCATCCAGTGCAGGCACAATTTCCGGCGCGAAAGGATGTCGCGCGGCGGCGTCTTCGTTGATCTCGATGCCAAAACCGACTGCCTGTGGAACCTCCCAACAGCCATCGACCAGACGCATCGGGTGGTCAAAAATCTCGTCGAACCACGGCACCAGGCCAACCGCTTCTTCCTGAATCAGAAAGTTAGGGGTGGCGACATCGAAATGCAGTGCGACGGCACCCGCCACAGGGCCCATCGGATTGTGGGGAGCGATGCCCATTTGACCCGCTTCGGCAATGGCAGCGATTTTCCGGCCTCCGGTCAGCCCGCCACAATGGCTTAGATCTGGCTGAATATGTGCGACCGCTTGCAACTCGGCCAATTCGGCAAACTCGCGCGGGGTGAAGAGCCTTTCCCCTGTCGCCAGCGGACAGGCAACGCGGCGTGCCAAGCCTGCCATAGAGGCCGCGTTACCCGGTTGGATCGGTTCTTCTATAAAGAGTGGGCGGATTGGCGCGATGACATCGATATAGGCCTTTGCCACCTCAGGCGATGCGGGGCGGCCGTGAAAATCGGTCATGATGGCCACCTCTGCCCCAACCCGATCTCTCACGGCACTGGCAACCTTTTCCACATGCAAAAGCTCGGGCACAGTCGCCTCATAGGCGCAGTAGGGCACGAACCCCAGCTTGATCGCATTGTAGCCCATGGCGAGCGTCTCTTCGACAGCAGCACAAAAAGCACCGATGTCTTCGGTGCCGATCTGCGCCCCGATCTTGGCGCGGCGCAAATGTGTGTAAACGCGCACCTTGTCGCGCACTTGCCCCCCCAGCAATTGCCAGACGGGCACGCCCAAATCCTTGGCCTTGATGTCCCACAATGCCTGATCGATCGCCGAGACAGCTGTCAGGCCAATCGAGCCGAGCGGCCAGAAGCTGAATTTGGTCATTCTTGCAAAGATATGCTCAATCCGACGCGGATCTTGTCCGATGACAAACTGTTCCAGATCTTCGATTGCGCCCAGAACGGCGCGGGTCTTCCATTCCAGTGTCGCCTCCCCCCAACCGTAAAGGCCGGGCTGGTCAGTTTCAACCTTCACAAAGATCCAGTTTCTGTGGATCGCGTTCACGACAATGGTGCGGATGCCGGTAATCTTCATCTGGTCTTCTCGTTTCACTCAGTTCAACAGCTTTGGAAGAAAGCTTGAGATTTCAGGAACAAGGCACAGCAGCGCAATCGCGGCGAGTTGTGCCAAAAGGAAAGGGGCGAGAGCTTGGATCAGGGGCAGCATGCCGATTCCGCCAACGCGCATCACGACGAAGAGAACCACCCCCACTGGAGGAGTCAGCAGCCCCATCGCCAGCGTCAGCATGATGACCATGCAGGCTTGCAGCGGGTCGATGCCCAGCCCGTTGACGACAGGCATGATTAGCGGCGCGAAGATCAGAATGGCGGCGCCGATATCAAGAAAGGTGCCCAGAACCAGCATCAAGGCCGCCACAGCAAACAGAAACAGCACCGGGCTATCGGCGAAAACGCTCGTCATCGTGGAGACCAATGACGAAATGCCCAAGATGTTCAGCGCGTAGGACAGAATTGTAGCCGCAGCCACCAGCAGGTAGATGCTGGCGGACGTGCGCGCGGCGCGCAAAAATGCAATCCACAATCCACGCAAGGTCATCACACGAAAGACGATCATCGACAAAAAGATCGCATAGGCCACGGCAATGCCGCCGCCTTCGGTTGCCGTGTAGATCCCGGCCAGCATACCGCCGATGATGATGGCCGGAAGCGTCAGAACCGCCACCGTTTCAAAGATCATCCGCCATACGCCATCCTTTTTGAACGAAGCCCGGCGCGGCTTTGGCAAGCGGCCCCGCAGCGCATCGATAGCGACAACCGCTGCGCAGGCCCCCGCCACCAATAGGCCCGGCAGGATGCCCGCAAGGAATAGATCGATGACCGAGAGCCCCGTGACGGCTGCCATGAGGATTGCAAGGCCCGAGGGGGGGATGATCGGACCGATGATCGACGAGGCGGCGGTCACAGCCGCAGAATATTCACGCGTGTAGCCTTCTTTGGGCATTTCATCGATAAATACGCGCCCCAGTGCGGCGGCATCGGCGACCGCAGAGCCCGAGATGCCCGCGAACATCACGGATGTCCCGATATTGGCAAAGGCGGTGCCGCCCCGCAGCCAGCTGGTCAAGGTTGAGCCGATGGTGATGAGCCGCGTCGTTATTCCGCCAGCACTCATGATCTCGGCGGCAAGGATATAAAATGGCACTGCCAGAAAGACAAAACTGTCGACGCCTGTGAACAACCGTGTGGCGGTGACGCTCAGTGGCAGACCCGACATCCAGACGCCAAGCATTCCAGCGAGACCAAGCGCAAAGGCGACGGGCACGCCAACCAGCAAAAGGCCAATTCCAAGGATTGCGACCGCAAACATCAGATGCGCCCTCCGTCTGATGGTTCTGTCACGGCAGGGACAGTCCGGCCGTCATTTTGTTCAAAGCCTGAAAACCAGCTAAGGGCGATCTGCACCAACATCAGGGCAGATCCGACTGGAAGAGCGGCATAGGGCCAGATCATCGATATGCCCGATGCGGGCGCGGTCTGTGCTGCATTGCGCAAGGCCAGTGGGTAACTGTAGACGAGAATGACCACACAGAAGATTCCAGCCACTGAATACAGGGCTGATTTGACGTATCGCGACAGGTGCGGCGCGACCATGGCTTCCAACGCTTCAATGCCCATATGCTCGGCGCGGAAGATGCAGGCCACACTCCCCAGCATCATCAGCCAGATCATGGAGAAACGCATCACTTCCTCGGTCCAATTGAAACCGATGTTGAACATGTATCTCCCGCCGACCTGTGTCAGATTCAGAAGGGTGACCACGATCATCAGAAGACACGCGGCAATCTCGGTGGTTCGCGCGATGCCTCGCGCGGCTCGTGTGGCGGTAAACACTTCTGCTTGCTCCCTAAGCTGCCGTCTTGATCAAGATCGGCAAAAGCCACCGACGGCCCGGCGCACGTCTTTTGCCCGGACCGTCGTTCTGAAAGGTCAGTTCCCGTAAAGGTCGGCCTTTGCCGCATCGACCGCAGCGATCAGATCATCAACAACTTGATCGCCCACGCTTTCACGGATGAAGGCCATCACCGGCGGCTGCGCGATTTCCTTGAAGGCTGCCTTTTCCTCGGGAGTCGAGACATGAATGGTCATGCCCATCTCTTCGACAAGCCGACGGCTGTATTTCCAGTCGCCTTCCGTCTTGAGCAGGTTTTCGGTGCTTGCCATCATCTCGGCGCCGTCCTTGATGATCTGCTGCTGACTTGGGGACAGCGAGGTGAACCAATCGTTGTTGGCGATGATCACATGCAGGCCAAAGGTGTGTTCGTTGAGTGTGAAGTACTCTTGCACCTCACCATGTCCGCCATTGAAGACAACTGCCGGCGGGTTCTCTTGGCCATCCACCACACCTTGCCGCAGCGCCATCACCACCTCTGACCCGGCAATCGGCACCGCCGTCGCCCCGAGCGCGTTCACCATTGTCATGTAGACAGGGCTTTCCATCGTGCGGATCTTCAACCCGGCCATGTCTTGCGGGGTTACGAGTGGGCGCACATTGTTTGTGAAAGACCGAAAGCCATTCTGCGAAAACGCCAGCGCGCGAATGCCGGTGGTAGCCAGAATGTCGTCCTTCATCCGCTTGGCAAAATCGCTCTGCATGACGTTCCAGGCGATGGGAGCCGATTCAAAGATGTAAGGTATCGACCACACCTGCATCGGTGCGTAAAATCCGGCCATGGCCCCGTCGGCGGGAAAGGTCATTTCCAAGCTGCCTTGCTGGACCATTTCGATCATCTCGCGCTCGCTGCCCAGTTGGTTGCCCGGGAACAAGCGCACGGTCATTTCGCCGTTGCTCTTGAACTCGACATATTCCTTGAACCGGGAAAGCGCCTGATATTCCGGGCTGTCGCCTTCGGGCATGCCAATCCCGAACTTGATTTCTGTGCTTTGCGCATGGGCTGCCCCAAAGGCAAAAGTCGCGGCCAGCATCATGGCCGCACAAACTGTGCGTTTCGTTATCATCAGATCCTCCTCCTCCGTTGATCTGGGTCCGCAGGCGCAAAGTCTTGGGGCATGCCGCCAGGCGTTGCCAGAGTAGGCCAAATGGCTCTACATATAATCTAGACTGCACATTTCTAGATCACATGTAAAGAGGGGCGCGCGCGTGAACATCGATACTTCGACGCAAGACCTGCCGCAGAAACCCAACCTGGAGTTCCGTATCCCGACAGAATTCGGAACAGCGCTTCCCACTGGCGCAGCCAAGCAGGCCGTTGAGGTGTTGGGCCGGAGGATTGCGAATGATATCTATGCTCAGGAAATGGTGATGCCGACCGAGGAAGAGCTGGCGCAATCCTTGGGTGTCAGCCGTGCGACTGTCCGCGATGCCGTTAAAGTGCTGTCAGGCAAGGGGCTGGTTCGGACCGCTCGGCGCTATGGAACACGCGTGCGTCCTATCGAGGAATGGAACCTGCTCGATGGCGATGTGGTTTCTTGGCACGAATCGACACATCCGCGGATCAAACGGATCTTTGCGGAGACCACTGAGTTACGCGCTATTCTAGAGCCCGCGGCGGCCGCTCTTGCTGCCCGGCGTGGCACGGCCGCGCAAGCGCAGAAGCTTTTGGCGGCGGCAAACGCCATACATCCCGGTCAAGTCGATCTGGAGCGTCTTTTCATTGCGGACTGCCAATTTCACGTCACCTTACTGGACATGACGCACAACAGCGTCATGAGGCAAATGCGGCAGATCATTTTGACGATGCTGCGCGTGTCTTATGAGTTCGGGGTTGCCAATCCAGAGAATGATCAGGTCAGCCGGGATGGCCATCTTGCCGTTGCCGAGGCAATCTGCGCCCGCGATCCTGACGCCGCACATAAAGCCATGTCGGCCATGTTGGATCTCAACCGCTCGCTTGCGGGTGAGCATTGGAGCGAAGGCTGAAATTCCGCCCTTATGGCCGACACCATTGCTATCGCAGTGTTTGCTTTGCAATTTCCTGGGACAGAAATCGGCCTTCATGCGGCCCTTGATCTATGGAATCGCGCGTTGGCTGGCATTTCTTGCGCTAAGTTGGATCTTTCTCGATCAGTGTATCACCGTCGCTGGTGCACAGCGCGATCAGGGCCTCGCTTCACTTGGACAACCGCCAGCGTCCGTAAAGAGCGCCCGATACTAGGCCTACAGGCGGGCCGATGGCGCAATTACGACCTCTTGGATCAGAGAGGATGATTGGCACCATAGTGCGCGCTGCATCCGATTTACCGTTCTGCATGCTTAGGTATTTGATCCCACGGTTTGATGGTGCGATCTTTTCTCAGCAATGGAAGGAAGCAGTATGGGACAAGTTCGTCACGGGAGCGCTACGACCACTCATGCCGTCAGAGCAGCAACACAGCGATCGCAAGCTTCGCTCGCGCAGCTGAGCCGGGCGCTAGGCATCAACCCCAAGACGGTAGCTTAGTGACGCAAGCGGGCGACGGTCGAGGACCTCAAGACCGGGCCGACGGAACCGCGATCGACGGTTCTCACCGAGCCAGAAGAGGCGGCAGTCGTCGCCCTCCGAAGGCACACGCTGCTGCCGCTGGATGATTGCCTTTATGCCCTGCAGCCCTCGTTCCCTCAGCGAATACATCTGCAAAATCTGGACATCAGGGCCGGATCGATTGATCCTCTACCCGATCCACCAGATGCTGGGACTGAACATCTCGCTGCATTGCAGTATCTCAAGCTCCCTAGCTTGCGAACGAGTCTCTAGGCGTGATGATTGCTTCTGATACTGCGAAACAGTTCGCAGATCGCGCCCCCGCAACCAAAAATACCAGCCTAACTCTGACACCAGCCCCGACCAACCGTCGGGGCTTTGTCATGTCCGGAGCACGGGGCGACAGGGTCTCGGTAAGACCCCCAACAAGTTCAATGTGATGAAAACCGGATGCCGCCCAGTCCGGCGCCATCCGAACCTTGGGGATCAAGTCCCGCAGCAACTCCGTCGCCTACGGCTGCAGGGCGGGCTGGTTCTAAGACTCGGACAAGGTTGAGGTCTTCCCCCGGTAAAGGTCCGACAGCGCGGGGGCCGGCGCAGGGCGGGGCTCGCGATGGCGACTGCGGGAGAGTTTGTCAGAGGCTCCGGGGGGGAGATACGGGGCGATGGACGGAAGCAATGGGGGGGGCGGGGGCAAGGCGCAGGGCGGTGCAGGGCGCCTGAGGCTTGGCGTGATGGTGAGCGCGGTTGTGGCGCGGCTCAGTGGGGGCCAGAGCCTTTGGCGCGCTGTTGGTTGCAGGTGGGTTGGCGATCTGTGGGGGGCTGCGCTGGGGGGAGATGCGATCCGATGCCGGGCGGTGGTGGGGTGTTTGTGCAGGCGCAAGGGGGCGTTTTGCGAGGGCGCGGGCGGGCTGGTGCGTGCCATGGGCCGCGTCTGCCGGAACAGGTTTTGGTTTCCCGATGTCAGATCGGCGCTTCTTTGGGGGGGCGTGAGATGTGTCGGGCCGGGCGGGGGCGTTGACTTGGAGTCATAATTACATATAGTAAGAATCAGGGAGAGACGACATGCGCAAGCCACGAAGCCGTAGCGATACGCGAACCGCCGTTCTGGGGCACATCTGGTGCCAAAGCGGGTCGTTTCGCACGCATATCTCAAGAAATGTCGGCCTGACCGAGGCCAGCGTCTCGCGGATCATTGCCGAGTTGAAGGCGGAGGGCGTGATCGAGGAATCGCGCCGCATCGCGCCGTATCAAGGTGGCCCAAGCGCTTTTCTTACATTGAGTAAGTCTATCTATGTCGCGGCGCTTGAGGTGTCGAACAGCCGGATTCATGTGGCGGTGGGGTCGCTGGGCGGCGACATCGTGTTTTCGGAACATCACAGCCTGCCCGATGGTGCCGATGCGGGGGCGGTGGAGGCCACGATCGGGGTTGCCATCACGGATCTGGCGCGCTGGGTGCAGCGCCGCGACGTGGTGATTGATCAGGCGGCGGTGTCCATCCCGGGGTTTCACAGCGGCCAGACGGTGAACCCGATCATCGCGCTTGATGCCGCGCGCCTGTTGCAGCGGCTGACACAGGCCTTGCCCGGCGTGCCTGTGACGGTTGCCAATTCGATGGTGACGCGGGCGGTGGCGTATCGCTTGCATGAAGCGAACAAGATCCGCACCGATCCTTATCTGTTTGTCTATACCGGCCACGGGGTCGGCGCGGCCTTTGTGGAGGATTTCGCCGACGGCGGTTCGGTCGAGGCCTGTGAGCTGGGCCATATGGTTGTGGAGCCGAAAGGCAACCTGTGCCGCTGTGGCCATCGGGGATGCCTTGAAACGCTGTTGTCCAGTGCGGCCTTGGCCGACGTGCTGGGCGTGGCGGAGGCGGATCTGATCGCGCGGGGCGATCAGTGGATCCATGAGTTCCGCATCAGTGCAAAGGCCAAGCGCGACATCGGGGAGCGGCTGTTCCGTCTGGGGTTGGCCATCGGCAACGCGCTGAATGTGAGCCGCAGCAATCGGGTCGTGGTGACCGGCTGGACGGGTGCCTTGCCCGAGGAAGACCGCGCGCTTTTGCTGGATGCCATCGGCCAAGCGCTTTTGGGAGGCGCGGCGCATATCGAGCTGACCTTGGCACCGGCCAACTTTGGGCGCGAACCGGCGACCGGCCTGGCCTTGGCTTCACACAGTTTCGTCCGGCGGGGAGGAGCGCGCGCAACAGCACCTGACGAAGTTCTGACCACTGAGGACGCGCGAGAGTAGAGGCCGCCACGCGGGGCGGCAAAAGGGAGGAAAGCATGAAATGGAAATCCCGGGTCTTTGGACCCGTCCTTGCGGCTGGGCTGGTGTTCAGCCTGAGCCCGGCGCTGGCCGAAACGGTTTTGCGGGTCAAGCCTTCGGGGGATGTGAAGGTTCTGGACCCGACGATTGCGGCGGATTCGATCGCCCGCAATTTCGGCTACATGATCTATGACACCTTGTTTGCGGTGGATGAGTCTTTGACGGTGCAGCCCCAGATGGTGGAGAGCTGGAGCACATCGGAGGATGGCAAGCTTTGGACCTTTACGCTGCGCGAAGGTTTGGCGTTCAGCGATGGGGCGCCTGTGACCTCGGCCGATGTGATCGCCTCGCTGGAACGCTGGGCCAAGGCGGATGCGATGGGGCAGGCGCTGAGCGCGCGCGGGGCCGTCTGGACGCAGGTCGATGACCGGACCTTCACGCTGGGGTTGGATCGGCCATGGGGGCTGGTGCTTGAAGCCTTGGGCAAGCCCGGCGCGCCGGTGCCGTTTATCCTGCCCGCGCGGGTGATTGCGGCGGCTGCCGCGGATCAGCCGGTCACCGATCAGACCGGGTCGGGGCCTTTCGTCTTTGTCAAGGAGGCGTGGATTCCGGGGTCGAAGCTGGTTTTTACCAAGAACCCGAATTACGTGCCGCGGGCTGAGCCTGCCTCTGGCCTTGCCGGTGGCAAGGTCGCAAAGGTTGACCGTGTGGAATGGCTGATCCTGCCCGACCAGCAAACGGCGCTGGATGCGCTTAAGCAAGGCGAGTTGGACATTGCCGAAGACATTCCGACAGATCTGATCCCCTTGGCCCAGATGTCGCCCGATGTGGTCATTTCGAACCAAGACGAGATCGGCGTGGCGCAGCAGATGCGTCTGAACTCTTTGGTTCCGCCGTTTGACAATCCCAAGGTGCGGCAGGCGGCTTTGCTTGCGACCAATCCGCAGGATTATCTGGATGCGATGGCCAGCGGTGACGACAGTTTGGCCAAGATCTGCCGGTCTTTCTATGTGTGCTCGTCGCCGGTTTACACCGAAGCTGGCTTCCCGGCGCCCGATCTGGAGCAGGCCAAGGCCCTGCTGCAAGAGGCAGGCTATGATGGCACTCCGGTTGTCATTCTGAATGCGGCCGAGAATGCGCAGATCAACCCGGCCAGTCTTGTGGCGGAACAGCAGCTGGAAGCGGTAGGGTTTACCGTGGATGTGCAGGCGATGGACTGGGCGACCGTGGTGACCCGCCGCACCAGCAAGGAGCCTGTCAGCAACGGCGGCTGGTCGATCTTTATCTCGGGTCCCGGCGGGCTCGACTTCATGGTGCCCAACAGCCACCTTGGCTTGCGGTCAAATTGCGAGGGCGCGTGGTTCGGTTGGCCCTGCGATGCCACGATCGAGACGCTGCGCGAAGCCTATGGCGAGGCCCCGGATCTGACGGCGCGCCAGCAGATCGCCGAGGAGGTTCAGGCCAAGGCCTTGGAGACCGTCCCCTATGTGCCGTTGATCGTGCAATATCAGATCCGGGCGGCCCGCTCGGACCTGCAAGGCATCCTTGCCACCCCGGCTCCGGTTTACTGGAACATCGGCCGAGAGTGATCTGGACAGGGCCGCAGGCCGTTTGCCGCCTGTGGCCCCTTCCTTGCGACCATCGCCCAAAAGGAAATCCGACCGATGCTGACGTTTGTCTTGCGGCGGCTCTTGACCACGATTCCGGTCATGATCTTTGTCGCGCTCTTTGTTTTCAGCCTGCTGTATCTTGCGCCCGGAGATCCGGCGGCGCTGATCGCGGGGGATCAGGCCACGCCCGAGCAGATTGAGGCGATGCGCAGATCGCTTGGGCTGGATCAGCCGTTTCTGGTGCGTTTCTGGAACTGGAGCTGGCAGGTGGTGCAGGGCGATCTGGGCACGTCCATCTTTTCGAACCTGCCTGTGACCACCTTGATCGCACAGCGGCTGGAGCCGACCCTGTCGCTGATGCTGCTGACGGTGGCGCTGTCGGTGCTGATCGCGGTGCCGATGGGGGTTCTGGCCGGGGCGCGGCAAGGCGGCTGGATCGACCGGGCGGTGATGGCGATGGCGGTGATGGGGTTTTCGGTCCCGGTGTTCGTGATCGGCTACCTGCTGGCCTATGTGTTTTCGGTGCGGCTCAACCTGCTGCCCGTGCAAGGATACACCCCCTTGGCCGAAGGCTTCCGCCCGTTTCTGGCCAATCTGATCTTGCCGGCGGTGGCGCTGTCGGGCGTTTACATTGCCTTGATCGCGCGGATCACCCGCACCGCGATGATCGACGTGCTGTCGCAGGATTACATCCGCACCGCCCGTGCCAAGGGGCTGGGGACGATGCAGGTGCTGTTTCTGCATGCGTTGAAGAATGCGGCGGTGCCGATCGTCACCGTGATTGGTGTTGGCATCGCGTTGCTGATCGGCGGCGCGGTGGTGACAGAGACGGTCTTTGCCATCCCGGGCATCGGGCGACTGGTGGTCGATGCCATCTTGCGGCGCGATTATCCGGTGATTCAGGGCGTCATTTTGATGTTCAGCCTGACCTATGTGCTGATCAACCTGCTGATCGATCTCAGCTACACCATTCTTGATCCGAGGGTGCGCTACTGATGGCCGCTTCATCGCTTCCGCCGCAGGTTTCTGCCGCGCCAGATCTTTTTCCCCCTGTCAAACGCCGCCATCCTTGGGTTGCCCTTGCGCGGCGCCATCCGTCGATCGTGATTGGAGGCGGTCTGCTTTTGGTCATCGTGGTGATGGCCGTGGCGGCGCAATGGCTTGGCACCGTTGACCCCAATGCCATCGCCCCGGCCAAGCGCAACCGTGCGCCTTCGGCCGAGTTCTGGTTTGGCACCGATGCGCTGGGGCGTGATCTTTATTCGCGCGTGCTTTATGGGGCGCAGGTTTCGTTGATGGTGGGCGTTGCCGTGGCGGTTTGCGCCACGATCTTGGGGCTGGCCACGGGTTTGGTGGCCGGAGCGGTGCGCGCGCTGGACGCCCCGATCATGCGGATCATGGATGGGCTGATGTCGATTCCGCCGATCCTTTTGGCTGTGGCGCTGATGGCGCTGATGCGGGGATCGGTTTTGAATGTGATCTTGGCCATTTCCATCGCCGAGTTTCCCCGGATGAGCAGGCTGGTGCGCGGGCTTGTGCTGTCGATCCGCGAACAGCCTTATGTCGATGGGGCCATCGTGGCGGGCACGGCCCTGCCCATGGTGATCTGGCGTCATATCCTGCCCAACACGCTGGGCCCGGTGATCGTGCAATCCACCTATATCTGCTCGGCCGCGATGATCACCGAGGCGGCGCTGTCCTTTATCGGTGCGGGGACGCCGCCATCGGTGCCAAGCTGGGGCACCGTGATGTCGGAAGGGCGCGCCCTGTGGCAGATCAAGCCGCATATGATTTTCTTTCCGGCGGTCTTTCTGTCGCTGACGGTGCTGGCGGTGAACATTCTGGGGGACGGGCTGCGTGACGCCTTTGACCCGCGCGCGGGCAAGAGGGGGTAAATCATGGCCTTGCTGGACGTTGAAAACCTGCGGACGCATTTTCGCGCGCCGGACGGCACCGCGATCCGCGCGGTGGAGGATGTGAGCTTTTCCGTGGAGGAAGGCGAGACCTTGGCGATTGTCGGTGAAAGCGGATCGGGGAAATCCGTGACTTCGCTTTCGATCATGCGGTTGCTGCCTGCAGAGGTGGCGCGGAACGCCGGCGCGATCCGGTTTCGGGGCACCGATCTGTTGGGGCTTCCCGAACAGGCGATGCGCGCGATCCGGGGCAATGAGATCGGGATGATCTTTCAGGAACCGATGACCTCGTTGAATCCGGTGCTGACGGTCGGTCGCCAGATTGCCGAGACGCTGACGCTGCACCAGCGGCTGAGCCGTCAGGAGGCACGGGCCAAGGCCATAGAGATGTTGCGCTTTGTGGACATTCCGGCGCCGGAGCGGCGGGTGGATGAATACCCCCACCAGCTTTCAGGGGGTATGCGGCAACGGGTGATGATCGCGATGGCGCTTGCCTGCTCGCCCCGTCTTTTGATCGCGGATGAGCCGACCACGGCGCTGGATGTGACGATTCAGGCGCAGGTGCTTGATCTGATGGCCGATCTGCAAAAGCGCACGGGGACCGCGATCATCCTGATCACGCATGATCTGGGCGTGGTGGCCGAGGTCGCGGACCGCGTGATCGTGATGTATGCGGGCCGCACCGTGGAAGAGGCCACCACCGAGGCGCTGTTTGCCCGGCCCTTGCATCCTTACACACGGGGCCTGCTGGCCACGGTGCCGCGTCTTGGGTCTTCGCTGGACCCTGCGGCGCCGGAGCGGCTGGTGGAAATCGCCGGTCAGGTGCCAAGCCTGCGCAGCGCCATCATGGGCTGCGCCTTTGCGGGCCGCTGCCCGCTGGTGCAAGAGCGGTGCCGATCAGAGCGCCCGCAGTTGCGCCCGATCACGCAGGGGCACGCGGTTTCTTGCCATCTTGTTCCTGACGGAGATCACCCATGAGCGCGCTTTTGGACTTGCGGGGGCTGACCAAGCATTTCCCGCTGAGCCCGGATCTGTTCGGCCGTCCGAAGGCAACGGTGCATGCGCTGGATGATGTGAGCCTGAGCCTTGCGCGCGGGGAAACCTTGTCGATCGTGGGCGAAAGCGGCTGCGGGAAATCCACGCTTGGCAAGGCCATCGTGCAGCTTCAGGTGCCGACCGCCGGGGATATTCTGCTGGAGGGTGCGCGGGTGAACGGGCAACGCGGCGCGGCGCTGAAAGCGTTTCGCAAGCGGGTGCAGATGGTGTTTCAGGACCCCTATTCCAGCCTGAACCCGCGTCTGACCGTGTTCGACAGTCTGGCCGAGCCCTTGCGCAATTTTGGCATCGCCCATGCGCGGGCAGAGTTGGAGCGTCAGATCGGGGATCTGTTGCAGCAGGTGGGCTTGCCGCGCGATGCGGCGCACCGCTATCCGCATGAGTTTTCGGGCGGCCAGCGTCAGCGCATCGCCATCGCGCGGGCCTTGGCGCCAAGGCCTGATCTGATTGTCTGCGACGAAGCGGTTTCGGCGCTGGACGTGTCTGTCAAGGCGCAGGTCGTGAACCTTTTGGGCGATATTCAGAAGGCCACGGGGCTGAGCCTTGTGTTCATCAGCCATGATCTTGCGATTGTCGAACATCTGACCCATCGGGTTGCGGTGATGTATCTGGGCCGCGTGGTGGAGCTGGCGGAGCGTCGTGCGTTGTTTGGGGACGCGCGCCACCCCTATACGCGCGCGCTGATTTCGGCGGTGCCTGTGCCGGACCCGAAGGTCCGCAAGACCCGCACGATGCTCAAGGGCGATGTGCCAAGCCCGCTGCGGCCGCCTTCGGGCTGCCGCTTTCACACGCGCTGCCCTTTTGCCACGGAGACGTGCCGCGCCGTGACCCCTGCACTGCGGCCTGTGGCCGAGGGGCACAAGGTTGCTTGCCATTTCGACATTTCACCTGACGGCACGCAGGTCCGCGATGCAGCCTGAGGCCGATCCGCTTGCCTTTGTCCAAACCGAAGAGGGCACGCTTGCCGGGCGGCTGAGGGGGGGTGTCCGGTCATTTCTGGGGATTCCCTATGCGGCGCCGCCTGTCGGTTTGCTGCGGTTTCGCCCGCCCGAGCCACCTGCCGCATGGTCGGGCCTGCGGCGCGCGACGGGTTTTGCGGCGGCGGCACCGCAACCGGCGGACGCTGGCTTCTTTCCCGGCGATCCCGATGCCATGCCCGTGTGCCCACAGAGCGAGGATTGTCTTTATCTGAATGTCTGGGCGCCCGAGGCCGAAGGCCCGCATCCGGTGCTTGTGTGGTTCCATGGCGGGTCTCAGATCATCGGCGGCACTGCGCGGCCAGTCTATGATGGCGCGGCTTTTGCGAAAGCGGGCATCGTTTGTGTGACGGTTGGCTTTCGGCTGGGCGCGCTGGGCTATCTGGCCTTGGGCGACCAGCTTGGGTCTGACTATGCTCAGAGCGGGCATTCAGCCCTTCTGGACCAGATGATGGCGCTGCGCTGGGTGCAGCGCAATGTGGCGGCCTTTGGGGGCGATCCCGCCCGGGTGACGCTGGGCGGCGAATCCGCCGGGGCCAAGAATATTGCGGCCCTTATGGCCGCGCCCACGGCCAAAGGATTGTTCCGGGCCGCGATCCTGCAATCCGGCGGGGGGGACAGTGTTCACACCCCAGAGGAGGCAGAGCGGGTGGCCCACCGCTTTCTTGCGCTGGCCGGTGTGTCTGCCGCGCGCGAGTTGCTGCACCTGCCTGTGGCGGCGCTGCTGGCCGTGCAGGCGCGGCTGTTGGCGGAGGGAGGGCGGCGCTTTCCCTTTCGCCCGGTCATCGGCACGCCGGTGCTGCCGCTGCACCCCGTGGCGGGCATCCGGCAGGACTTGGGGGGGCGGCACGCGCTTTTGATCGGCACCACGCGCGACGAATATGCGCCGCATCTGGCCATCGCCGCCGAAGCCGCAGGTTGGCCTGCCGAAACCTTGGCGCATTTCACCCCTGCGAGACTGGCCGCCATCGCGGAAAAGGCGGCGCAACTGTGGCCCGAGCTGCCACGGGCTGCGCTGCGCGCGCGTCTTCTTGCGGCGGAAGGTTATCATGTTCCTTCGGCCCGACTGGCGGAGGCGCATGCGGCCAAAGGCGCGGCAACATGGGTGTATCGCTTTGATCTGCCGTTGCCGCAGGGGCCTTTGGCCGGGCGGGTGCTGCACACCGCCGATCTTTCCCCGACTTGGGCGCAGCGCAGCCGCTATGACAGCCTGCCCGGGCGACCGGCAGATGGGATGCATCGGCTGGTGAGCGCATTCGTGCAAAGCGGGCAGGTCGACTGGCCCGCCTATACCCCAACAGGGCGGCTGACGGCCTTGATCGGCCATCGTGTCGCCTTGGCATCCGATCCGGGTGGCGCTTTGCACCGGTTGTTCGGCGATCCCGATCTGGCCGCAGCGGTGGGGCTGTGATGGTCCGGCTGTCTGACACAGCGCGGTTGCAGGGGGCACGCGGCGCGGGCGCGGGATTTCTGGGGGATCTGTTTGAAACCCTGACAACACGTGGTCGGCGCTTGCTGGGCTGGCCTGAAGGGGCCGACCGCGAAGGGTTGGAGACGCCCGACCTGTCGGATCTGGGGCAACAGCTGCTGTCCCGCCGGGGCGAGGCATCGGGTGTGGTCCTTGCCCGTGCGCTTTTGGCGGCCTATGCGGACGCCGACCCGGAGGCGCGGCTTGCCTTTCTCAGGGCGCTGGCCCGCACCTTTGGCCCCGATCCACAGGCGGTGGCGGTGGCGCTGGCCCGCATCGCGCAAGACCCGGAGTCACGCGAGGCGCTGGCGGCTTTGCATGCTGCCGCCGAACCCCGCCGGCAGGAGTTGTTTCGCCGTCTGAACCTGGCCCCCGGTGGCACTGCCGCCTTGGTGCGCATGCGTGAAGATGTTTTGCAGCACATGCGCGGCCATCCCGATCTGCGGTCGGTCGACCATGATTTCGCGCATCTGTTCGCCTCTTGGTTCAACCGGGGTTTTCTGACCCTGCGCCACATCGATTGGAACACGCCTGCCAGCATTCTTGAAAAGATCATCCGCTATGAGGCGGTGCATGCGATCCAGAACTGGGACGATCTGCGCAATCGGCTGCATCCGGTGGACCGGCGCTGCTATGGGTTTTTTCACCCGCAACTGGTGGATGAGCCGCTGATCTTTGTCGAGGTCGCGCTGACCAAAGACGTGCCTGCCTCCATCGGTGGGGTGCTTGATCTGTCGCGTCAGCCGATCCGCGCGGAAGAGGCCGATACGGCGGTTTTCTATTCGATCTCGAACACGCAGCGCGGCCTTGCCGGAGTGTCTTTTGGAAACTTCCTGATCAAGCAGGTGGTGGAAGAGTTGAAAGCGGATGTGCCGGGCATCAAGACCTTTGTCACGCTTTCCCCGGCGCCCGGTTTCGCGGCTTGGCTGGATGCCGAGCGCAAGGCCGCGACATCGGCCCATATCCGGCCCGAGCATCGCCAGATCTTTGCCGCGCTTGACGAGCCCGGCTGGCACGAAAGGCCCGCAACGGCCGAAGCCTTGCGCGGGCCGCTTCTGGCCTGTGCCGCCCGCTATTTCCTGCGGGCCCAAGGGGCGGCGCGGCAGGTGCTGGACCCGGTGGCCCGCTTTCATTTGGGCAATGGCGCACGGCTGGAGCGTTTGAATCACCTTGGCGACATCTCTGCCAAGGGGGTGAAGCAATCTTATGGGCTGATGGTCAATTATCTGTATGATCCGGACCAGATCGAAGCCAATCACGAGGGCTTTGCCGAGCGAAGCGATGTGGCCGCCTCGGAGGGTGTCCGCAGTCTTTTGGCGACCGGCACGCCCTGATTTCCCTGTCTGCAAGAGTTGGATATGACCGCAAACATCTTTGCCCTTCTTGCCGCGTCGGTGACGGACGCGGCTGCCCCCGTGATCGAAACGCCAGAGGGGGGTGCGCTGAGTTACGGCCAGTTGATGGAACGCACGGCGCAAGTGGCGCATGCGCTGGTGTCATTCGGGGTCAAGCCCGATGATCGTGTTGCGGTGCAGGTGGAAAAATCGGTGGAGGCCGTCATTCTTTATCTGGCCACGGCCCGCGCGGGTGCGGTGTTCCTGCCTTTGAACACCGCCTATACAGAGCAGGAGGTTGCCTATTTCCTGAAAGATGCCGAGCCCAGGCTTTTCATCTGCGACCCGGCCCGGGTGCAAGAGCTTGGCGCGGCTGCGACGCGCGTTGGGGCGCGGATCGAAACGCTGGATGCGCAAGGGCAAGGCAGCCTGACCATGGCCGCAGACACCGCGCCGACAGAGTTTGTCACGGTGGACAGAGGGCCAGAGGATCTGGTGGCGTTGCTTTACACTTCGGGCACCACCGGGCGGTCCAAGGGGGCGATGCTGACGCATGGCAATCTGGTGTCGAACGCGCGTGTCTTGTGTGACGCGTGGCGGTTCAGCCGTGCCGATGTGTTGATCCATGCCTTGCCGATCTTTCACACGCATGGGCTGTTTGTTGCGATCAACGTCACCCTGTTCGCCGGGGCGTCGATGATCTTTTTGCCCAAGTTCGATGCGGATCAGATTCTTGATCTGATGCCGCGCGCCACTGTTCTGATGGGGGTGCCCACCTTTTACGTGCGCCTGCTTGAGAAGCCCGCTTTGGATGCGGCGCGCAGCGCGGGGATGCGGCTGTTCGTGTCAGGCTCGGCGCCCTTGCTGGCCGACACCCATCGCGCGTGGCAGATGCGCACCGGCCACGCCATTCTGGAACGCTATGGCATGACGGAAACCAATATGAACACGTCAAACCCCTATGACGGGGCGCGGGTGGCCGGGACGGTCGGTCTGCCTTTGCCGGGCACGGAGGTTCTGATTGCCGACCCAGACACCGGCGTGGCCTTGCCGCAAGGGGAGATCGGCATGATCGAAGTGCGCGGCCCCAATGTGTTCAAGGGCTATTGGCGGATGCCGGAAAAGACGGCGGCCGAGGTGCGGACGAACGGCTTTTTCATCACCGGGGATCTGGGGCGGATGGATGCGCAGGGCTATCTGCACATCGTGGGGCGCGGCAAGGATCTGATCATCACGGGGGGATATAACGTGTATCCCAAAGAGGTTGAGGCCGAGATTGACGCAATTCCCGGCGTGCTGGAAGCGGCTGTGATCGGCGTGCCGGATGCGGATTTCGGCGAAGCGGTCACCGCCATCGTGGTGCCGACGGGAGAGACCGCCTTGACCGAAGCGCAGATCCTTGCGGCGCTGGATGGCAGGCTTGCACGGTTCAAGCGCCCCAAGCAGGTGCATTTCGTGACGGCCTTGCCGCGCAACACCATGGGCAAGGTGCAGAAAAACCTGTTGCGCGAGGCCTTTGCGACAGCGCCCTTACCGTAGACGGCGCGCCACAGAGGCGGCTGCCTGATGCGGTTCAGTCGCCTTGTGAGGATGGAGCGGTGGGAGCGTGCTTGAAGGCATGGACGATGGCGGAGAGGAGCTGTTCCTTGCGGAAGGGCTTGGGCACGCTGCCATCCATGCCGATCGCGTGATATTCCAGCTCATGCTGGCGCATGATGTTTGCCGAAAGGGCGATGATCGGCGTGCGCCGGAGGTTGCGCAGAGTTTCGGCGCTGCGGATGGCGGCGGTTGCCTCCAGCCCGTTCATCACCGGCATCTGAATGTCCATCAGGATGAGGTCTGGCGGGGCTTGGTTCCAAGCCGAAAGCACGGCACTGCCGTCTGACACGATGTCGAGCGTGAGATCGAGCCCGTTGAGGAGGCTTTTCAGAACGAGTTGATTGGTCTTGTTGTCTTCAGCGGCCAGAATGCGGCGCGGACAGGCCCGCAAGAGGCGTTTGAGCTCTTCCTCGGGGTCTTCGGCCCGCAGCACCTGCGGGGCGTTGATGGGGGTCACGCGAAAGCGCGCGGTGAACGTGGCGCCATGGCCTTCGCGGCTGGTGACGGTGAGTTCACCTTGCATGAGTTGACACAGGCGCCGCGAGATGGAGAGGCCAAGCCCGGTGCCACCGAATTCGCGCGAGATCGCCGGGTTGCTTTGCACATAGGGTTTGAACAGGCGGATCTTTTCTTCCTCGGAGATCCCTTTGCCGGTGTCCTTGACCACAAGCACGAGTTCGTGGCCGTCGCCTTCGACATTCACCGAGACCAGAACGTGGATGGAGCCCTTGCTGGTGAACTTGATCGCATTGGAAATCAGGTTGCCCAGAATCTGGCGCAGTCGGTTCGGGTCTCCGCGAATCCAGCCGACGGCTTCGGGGCCGAAGGAGATCTTGAATTCGAGGCCCTTTTCCTGTGCCTTGAGGCTGAACATCGCCTCGACCGACTGGACGACCTCTTTGAGGTCGAAGGCGATTTCCTCGATGTCGTATTTTCCGGCCTCGATCTTGGACAGGTCGAGAATATCGTTGAGGACGGATTGCAGCAGGCGCCCGGATTGCAGCACCACGGCGAGCATGTCGCGCTGCGCGGGCGTGAGGGGCGTGTCATTGAGCGCCTCTGCCATGCCCAGCACCCCGTTGAGGGGGGTGCGGATTTCGTGGCTCATGGTGGCGAGGAAGATGGACTTGGCGGCACTGGCCGCTTCGGCCTCGATCCGGGCGGCTTCAAGATCGGAGGTGCGCTGCCGGATGGCATCTTCAAGCGATTCCGCCTGTTTGCGCAGGGCGCTGTTGGCCTGATAAAGCTCGCGGCTCTTGGCTTCGAGAAACTGTTCGGCTTCGTAGCGGGCGCGTTTTTCCCGCTCGTAGCGGCTTCGTGAGACCGGAGCGGTGTTCGCGGGGGGCGGCGTAGCGGGACGCTCGGTCATGTGATGCCTTTAGCCGCGCAGATTGACCGTGAAGGCGCAGGCGTGCTCTTCACTGTTGGGCAGGGACTCCCGCCGGATTTCCGCAGGCTGGCCGAAATGATCTACGCACCCTTCGACCAGACCCTGACAGAAATCGGTCAGGGGGCGCGGGGAGCGGTAGGTCAGGCGCAGCGCATCGCTGCCCATCCGCTCGGTCTCGAAGCGGGGCAATTCGGCATCGGGATAAAGCTTGCGGACTTCGACATGCACCTCATCCTCGATCGCGGCGAGCATTGCGAGGGCATCGGGCTTGTCCACGAAAAAGGCCGGGTAACTGTGCACGAAATGTTCGTGCATCCATTTGCCGAACAGGCGCTGAAGTTCCTGCTGGGGGGTGCCCGTGTGGTTGGAGAGGGCTTCGACCAGTTGCATCAGTTCGGAACACGGGTAATTGCCGACCGTGCTGTAGGCCCCATCGGTGGACAGGTTGCACTGGTCGAGAATCTGGTCAACCGCGTCTTCGCCGATCGCGGTTTCGGCCATCCGGATCAATTCGACGAATACGATGCCTTTCACGAGCGTCCCCATTCGTTGAAGGGTTGGCGGTGTGCGGTGAAGCAGACCCATTCCCATGCATAGAGCCTTCGGCCCGCGTGATGCAACCAAGATAAGCTGGGTCCTGTTTGATTAACCCTTTCAGGTTGCAAATCGGCCCCTATCGCCTTGTTTGAGAGCAGTTGCCCCCTTTGGGGGGCCTTAGCCCACCCGTTGGCCTTGCACCCAGACGCCACGCAGCGTGGTTGCGCCTGCGATGCGTGCCACGCGGATCACATCGGCGCGGGCGCCAAGGGCGAGCTGGCCGCGGTCTGTCAGCCCGGCGGCGCGGCCCGGCGCGCTGGTGACGGTGCGCACGCCGCGCGCGACATCGCCCCAGAGATCGCCCAGCATCAGGGCCGCCGAAAGCAGGGCCGATGGCACATAATCGGAGGAGACGATGTCGAGCAGATCGGCTTCGGCCAGCGTTTTGGCGGCGACATTGCCGGAATGAGAGCCGCCCCGGATCAGGTTTGGCGCGCCCATCATCACAAGGATATCATGGTCGCGGCAGGCCTGTGCTGCCTCGACCGTGGTGGGGAATTCGGCGAATTCCGCCCCGTGACGGGCCGAGATGGCAACTTGTGCGGCGGTGGTGTCGTCATGGCTGGCCAGCACCGCGCCAAAGCGGCGGGCCTCGGCCACGGCGGCGGCCTCATGCGCGGCGCCCAGCCGCTGTGACAGCGCCTTTTGCGCGGCGACATGGCTTTCGAATTCATCATCCGACAGGCCATGCTTGCCGCAGACATAGGCGCGCAGTTGCGTCATGTCGCGGAATTGGCGCTGGCCGGGGGTGTGGTCCATCAGGCTGACGATGCCGATGCGGTCATCCGGGCCGAATTTCGCCAGTTCCGCGATCAGGGTTTCGGAACAGACCTCGGCCCGCAGATGCAGGAAATGGCTGATCCGCAGCGCGCCTTGGCGGCGCAGGGCAAGGATTTCATCGGCCAATTGCCGGGCATATTCGCCGTAATTGGCCTTTTCGTTCGAGACGACCGAGCCAACCCGCAGCGCATCGAAGACAGTGGTGATTCCCACACTGGCCAATTCGGCATCATGGGCGATGATGGCGCTGGCATGGGGCCAAGACACGCGGGGGCGGGGCTGGATGTGGCGTTCCAGATTGTCGGTGTGCAATTCGATCAGCCCGGGCATCACCAGATCGCCCGCACAGTCGATAGCCCCGGCGGGAACGGATGTGCCGGGATCAATCGCGGTGATCTGGCCGTTCTCCAGCCGGATGGCGCCGTGGATCACCTCGGACGGCAGAACCAGCGTGGCATTGGCGAGGATGGTTTCGGACATGGATGCGCTTTCTTCTTGTCGGGGGCGGAGATGGCAGGGAAGTGTCACCGGGGTGTGACACTGGCGGGGTAGGGACAGGCATGGACCGGATGAAACGCTTTGCGATTTACTATGCGCCCCGGGAGGGCGCTTTTGCCGAGGCGGCGGCTTGCTGGCTGGGCTGGGATCTGGCGCGCGGCTGCGCGGTGGCGCAGCCCGCTGTGCCGGGGATCGCCGCATTGACGGCTGAGCCGCGCAAATACGGCTTTCACGGCACGATCAAGCCGCCGTTCCGTCTTGCGCCCGGGGTGGTGCCCGGGGATCTGGCGCAGGGCGTTGCGGATCTGGCACAAAGCCTGCGCCCGGTGACGTTGCCGGGGCTGGATCTGGTGCTGCTGGGGGGCTTTCTGGCGCTGGTGCCCGGGCCGGACGAGGGCCTGAGTCATCTCGCCGCCCGCGTGGTGGATGGGTTGGAGCGGTTTCGTGCGCCGCTGACCGAGGCCGAGATTGCCCGGCGCAGGCCGGATCGGCTGACCGAGCGGCAGCGGGCGCTTTTGGCCGCCTATGGCTATCCTTACGTGATGGAGGAGTTTCAGTTCCATCTGACGCTTTCCGGGCGTCTTGATCCGGATGAGGCGAGCTTGCTCCGCGCCGCTGCGGAGGCGCAATTTGCCGGGCTGATCCCGCAGCCTTTCGTGCTGGAGGATCTGTGCCTGTGTGGCGAGGATGCGGAGGGGCGGTTTCATCTGCTTGACCGCTATGCCCTAAGCGCCTGAAGCAGGCGCGCGGCGCCGGTTTCGGGGCTGGAGTCATTGACGATTTCGATGACGGGCAGGTTTGCGGGCAAGGACAGATCGGCGCGCGACAGGCGGGCCGCGATGTCGTCGCGGCTTTCGCGCCCGCGCGCGGCCAGCCGGTCGGCGAGGATGGCCACGGGTGCGGTGATGTGGATGACCTTGAGCGTGGGAAAGGCGGCCAGCGCCTGCGGGATGGCGGCGCGTGATCCGTTCACGATCACATCACGGCCTTGGGGCAGTTCGGCGAAGGGCACGCCGTAGCGCAGGCCGTGCGCGTCCCAGTGCAGGGCAAACTCACCCCGGGCCAGACGCTCGGCAAACTCTGCCTCGGTCGCGCCTTCGAAGGGTTCACCCCCGGCGGATTCGGGGCGGGTGATCACGCGGCGCGCCCAATGCAGGCGCGGATCGGCCGCCATGGCACCCGCCAAAAGCGTATCCTTGCCCGCGCCTGAAGGGCCGACGACGAGAAACAGCCGCATCACGCGGCCTTTGGGGTGAAGGCGCGCACATCGACCACGCGGTCGCAGACCCGGTCGCGCGCGGCCTCGTCATGGAAGATGCCGAGGATGGCGGCGCCCTTGGCCTTGGCCTCTTCGATCAGGGTCAGCACCACCTCGCGGTTGGTGGCATCGAGGCTGGCGGTGGGTTCATCCAAGAGCAGCGCGGGGTAGCTGTGCGCAAAGCCGCGCGCGATGTTGACGCGCTGTTGTTCGCCGCCCGAAAAGGTGGTGGGCGACAGCGGCCAAAGCCGTTCGGGGATGTTCAGCCGGGTCAGAAGGCTGGCGGCGCGCGCCCGCGCCGCGTCCTTTGTCACCCCGAGGGTCAGCAGGGGTTCGGCCACCACATCCAGCGTCGGCACACGCGGCACGACGCGCAAGAATTGGCTGACATAGCCAAGGGTTTCGCGGCGAAGCCGGATGATCTGGCGCGGGGCGGCGGTTGCAACATCCAGAGTGCCGACGCGGATGGAGCCGGAGGCGGCAAGGTAATTGCCCCAGACCATGCGCATCAGGGTGGATTTGCCCGCCCCCGAGGCACCGATCAGCCCGACACATTCGCCGGGGGCCACGGTCAGCGCCGCCCCCGACATGACGGGGATCACCGCCGCGCCTTGGTTGTGCAGGGTGAAGCTTTTGGACAGATTTTCAATCGCGATCATTTCACACCTGCAGGACAGAGCTGACAAGAAGTTGGGTATAGGCATGCTGCGGGTCGTCCAAGACCTGATCGGTCAGGCCTTGTTCGACGACATGGCCGCCTTTCATCACCATCAGGCGGTCGGCAAGCAGGCGCACCACGGCCAGATCATGCGTCACGATGATGACCGACAGCCCCATTTCACGCACCAAGCCGCGCAACAGATCGAGCAGGCGGGCCTGCACCGACACGTCCAAGCCGCCGGTGGGTTCATCCATGAACACCAGACGCGGGCCGGTGACCAGATTGCGGGCGATTTGCAGGCGCTGCTGCATGCCGCCCGAAAAGGCGCGCGGACGGTCGTCGATACGGTCGGCGGCGATTTCCACGCGGGCCAGCCAATCTGTGGCGGTGGCGCGGATCTCGCCGTAATGGCGTGCGCCGATGGCCATCAGACGCTCGCCCACATTGCCGCCCGCGCTGACCCCCATGCGCAAGCCGTCGCGCGGGTTCTGGTGGACAAAGGCCCAATCGGTGCGGGCCATGCGGCGGCGTTCTGCCTCGGCCATGGTCACCGTGTCTACCGGGCCGGTGCCTGTGTCAAAGATCACGCGGCCCGTATCGGGGGCCATGTGGCCCGCAAGGCAGGACAGGAGGGTGGACTTGCCCGAGCCGCTTTCGCCCACGATCCCCATGACTTCGCCGGGGAAAAGGTCAAAGGAGATATGGGCGCAGCCGATGCGCGCGCCGTAGGATTTCGTCAGGCCCTGCACTTGCAGAAGCGGGCGGTCGGTTTCGGCGGTGAGGGTGCGAAGGGGCGCGGTCATTGTGCGGCCTCCAGCGATGGGGCGGGGGTGCCAAGACGCCCGACATGGCCCGCTTCGCGCCGGGCGCGGCAGAAATCGGTGTCGGAGCAGACGAACATGCGCCCGCCTTGGTCATCGGTGATGACCTCGTCCAGATAGCTGGTGCCCGCGCCGCACAGATCGCAGTCATGATCGGCCTTGGACGCCACAAAGGGGTGGTCGTCGAAATCGAGGCTGACGACCTGCGTATAAGGGGGCAGGGCATAGATGCGCTGTTCACGGCCTGCGCCAAACAGCTGAATCGCGGGGCTGTCTGACAGTTTGGGGTTGTCGAATTTCGGGATGGGCGACGGGTCCATCACATAGCGCCCTTCGACCTTGACCGGATAGGCGTAGGAGGTCGCAATCGTGCCGTGCCGCGCGATGTCTTCGTACAGTTTGACATGCATCAGGCCGTATTCCTCCAGCTCATGCATCTTGCGGGTTTCGGTCTCGCGCGGTTCCAGAAAGCGCAAAGGTTCCGGGATCGGCACCTGATAGACAAGGATCTGGCCTTCGGTCAGCGGGGCTTCGGGGATGCGGTGGCGGGTCTGGATGATGCTGGCCTGATCGGTTGCCTCGGTCACGGCCACGCCTGCGGTGCGCTGAAAGAATTTGCGGATCGAGACGGCGTTGGTGGTGTCATCCGCGCCTTGGTCGATCACTTTGAGCGTATCATCCGGGGTGAGGCAGGCGGCGGTGACCTGCACGCCGCCTGTGCCCCAGCCATAGGGCATGGGCATTTCGCGGCTGGCAAAGGGCACCTGATAGCCCGGCACGGCGATGCCTTTGAGGATCGCGCGGCGGATCATCCGCTTGGTCTGTTCGTCGAGATAGGCGAAGTTATAGTCCTGCGCGGTCATTCTGCGGCCTCCTGTGCGGCAGTGGCTTCGGCCCTCAGGCGGCGGATCAGTTCGAGTTCGGATTGGAAATCCACGTAATGCGGCAGTTTGATGTGTTCGAGAAAACCCGTGGCCTGCACGTTATCGGCGTGCATCAGCACGAATTCCTCATCCTGCGCGGGGGCGCCGACGAAATCTTCGCCCAGTTCCTTCCAGCGCAAGGCGCGGTCTACCAGACTCATGGAAATGGCCTTGCGTTCGGATTGGCCGAAGACCAGCCCATAGCCACGGGTGAATTGCGGCGGTTCGGTTTTTGATCCGGTGAATTGGTTGACGGTTTCACATTCGGTCAACTCGATGTCCCCGATTTCAACCGCGAAGCCCAGTTCCGGGATCTCGAGTTCCACTGCGACGCTGCCGATGCGCAATTCGCCGATAAAGGCATGGGTGCGCCCGTAGCCGCGTTGCGTGGAATAGGCGAGCGAGAGGACAAAGCCTTCGTCGCCGCGCGTCAGGGCTTGGAGCCGCAGGGGGCGCGCGGCGGGCAGTTCCATCGGTTCGCGCGTCAGATCGGGGGGCGGCGTGTCGCTGGCCGCTTCGGTCTGGATCAGCCCGTCGCGGTTCAGAAACGCGGTGACATGCGGCACATCGACGGGGCCTTGCCCTGCGGGCTGCACGGCAGGCCGGGTTTGGGCGGGGGGTGTTTCGCCCTCGGCCATCAGGGTGAAATCCAGCAGGCGGTGCGTGTAATCGAAGGTGGGCCCCAGCACCTGCCCGCCGGGCAAATCCTTGAAAGTGGCCGAGACGCGCCGGATCACCGCCATCCGCCCGGTGTCGATGGGGCGCGATGACCCGAGCCGGGGCAAGGTGGTGCGATAGGCGCGGATCAGGAACACCGCCTCGATCAGATCGCCGCGCGCCTGTTTGATGGCAAGCGCGGCCAGATCGGGGTCATAAAGCGAGCCTTCGGCCATGACCCGGTTGACGGCAAGCGCCAGTTGCGCGCGGATCTGCGGCACCGTGAGTTCGGCAATGGAGGGATCGCCGCGCCGTTCTTCGGCAAGCCAGGCATGTGCGGCATCAATCGCCTGTTCGCCGCCCTTGACTGCAACATACATCAGAGGGCCTCCACGATGGTGGACCGGGGCAGGCCCGCGACGTGCGCGCCTGCGGTGAAAAAGCAATCGAAGCCCAAGGGGAATTGCGCGCGGTTGGCGATGAAGGCGGCGGTTTCCGGCAGGGAAAGCTGGGCCGTGCCGTTGATGCCGGGACCGTGGAGGCGGGGGCCGGTGGCAGACAGGGTGGCGCATTCCACGAGCAAGGTGGCGCTGCGGTCAGGGTAATCTGGCTGGCCGATGGCAAAGCGGCTCACAGGCTGCAGCGCGTCCCAAGTGCCGATGGCAAAGGCCGCCTGCGCGGCACCCACCAAAGGCGCGCCGGTGTGAAAGGTGATCCAGTCGCGCAAAGGGGCGCAATCATGCGCGCCGGCCAGATGCACGGGCGTGGTGCCATCGCAGAGCGTGAGCACCAGCACGCCCGCCGCCACCGAGAGCGGCGCGGGCGGGATTGCGCCGGTCAACGTGTGCAGGCTGCCGGGGCGGGCCATCGCCTCTAGACTGGCGCGAAAGGCGTGGGCCGATTGCACCGGGGCATCGGAGAACCCGCCTGTCAGGGCATCGGGTGTCATTGGTCTTCTCCTCGGACGAGCGTGAAGAATTCCACGCGGGTGGCGGCGGCTTTGGCGGCACGGGCGGCGCGGCGCGCGGCCTCTTCGCTTTGCAAGGGCGCAAGGATGCTGGCGGCGACGGCAAGGGCCTTGTCGGTTTGCAGCAAAGCGTCGAGCACGGCGGCGCGGGTGGCATGGGCCTTGTCGCGGCCCTGCACATGGGCGTGGCCGACCGTGCCGCAGGCAAGGCGCAGCACGCAGCGGGTGACGGTCATTTCGCCCAAGTTGAAGGGCTGGCCCACCGCGCCGGTGCGGCCCTGCACCATCACGGCACCGATTTCAGCGGGGCGCAAAAGATCATGCGGGGGGAGATCGGGGAAAAGCTGGGCAAGGCGATCAGGCTTGGCGCGGGCGAGCAGGCCCATCCAATCTGCGCGGGGAGGGAGGGTCATCGGGTTCGACCTCTTGCAGGGACAGTGTAGATTCTATACAACTAGACAAGTGATAAGGGCGGAGTTTGGGTCTTGCACGTGAATTTTCCATGACAGCGCCGAAAACACCGATCTGGCAGTCGATTGCCGACAGCCTGCGGCACGAGATGGCCCAAGGCCTGTATCCGCCCGGGGCCAAGCTGCCGACCGAGGCAGAGCTGGCCTCTCGCTTTGGGGTGAACCGCCACACGGTGCGCCATGCCTTGGCCGCTTTGGCCGAGGCGGGGCTGGTGTTGGCGCGGCGTGGCGCGGGGGTGTTCGTCGCGGCGCGGCCCGAGGACTATCCGCTGGGGCGCCGCGTGCGGTTTGCGCAGAACATCCGGTCTTCCGGGCGCACGCCTTCGCGGCGGATCACCCGGCTGGAAACGCGGCCTGCCACGGCGGACGAGGCCGAGGCGCTGGGCCTTGGGGCGGGGGCGCCTGTGCATGTGGTGGAGGGGGTGTCCTTGGCCGATGCGCAGCCGCTGGCGGTGTTCCGGTCTGTGTTTCCGGCGGCGCGTCTGCCGGGGTTTCTGGCCGCGATGGACGGGCAGGATTCGGTGAGCGCGGCGCTGGCGGCCTGTGGGGTGGTGGATTTCACCCGGGCCGAAACGCGGATCACGGCAAAGCTGGCGGATGCCTTGACGGCGCTTGCGCTGCGCTTGCCCGAGGGGGCGGCGCTGCTGCGGACCGAGGCGGTGAACGTGGACCGGGGCGGTGTGCGGATCGAGTTTGGAACGACGTGGTTTGCCGGGGACCGGGTGGCGCTGACGGTGAATGAGGGTGAAGCGGCGTCACCGGACCGTCATGAAGAACGGCTAGCAAGCGGGTTTGAAAAAACAGGATGAGACGATGCCTTTGCTTCCCCCTTTGCGCCTGACAGGTGGCCTTGCTTTGATGGACGGGGCCATGCGTGACGTGCCGATCACCGTGGCGGAGGGGGCCGTTCAGGAGGGCGCCGCCCCCGCGCTTGATGTGAGCGGATACCTTGTGCTGCCGGGGATTCTTGATCTGCATGGCGATGGGTTCGAGCGGCATCTGACGCCGCGCCCCAGCGCGCCCTTTGACAAGCGGCGCGCGCTGCATTCGGCCACGGCGGAACTGGCGGTGAATGGCGTCACGACGGCTTGGTTGGCGCAAAGCTGGAGTTGGGAGGGCGGGTTCCGATCGGGCGAGGCGACCTGCGCCTTGCTGGAGGCGTTGAGCGCCGAGAAGGCGGCCCTTTTGGCGGATGTGCGGGTGCAGATCCGGCTGGAAACCCATATCACCGGAGCCTTTGCCGAGGTGGAGCGGGCGGTGGCGCAACATGGTGTGGATTATGTGGTGTTCAACGACCATCTGCCCGAAGCGGTAGAGCTGGCCGATCACCAACCTGCGCGCTTTGCGCAATGGGCGGCGCAGACCAAGCGCAGCGCCGAGGAGATGCTGGCCATCGTGCGCGCGGCACAGGCGCAAGGCCCCGAGGTTCCCGCCGCGTTGGACCGTATCGCAGCGGCCTTTCAGGGGCTGGGCGTGCGGATGGGGTCGCATGATGACGGGACCGCCGAGACGCGGGGCTTTTACCGTGGGCTTGGTGCGGATGTCTGCGAATTTCCCACCACCTTTGCCGCCGCCGAGGCGGCGCGGGCGGCGGGTGAGCCTGTTCTGATGGGGGCGCCCAATGTGGTGCGGCTGGGCAGCCAGTCGGGCAATATTGCCGCGCAATCGCTGATCGAGGCGGGGCTTTGTGACGGGTTGGTGTCGGATTACTATTATCCGGCCTTGGCACAGGCGGCGTGGCACTTGGTGGATGCCGGGGTGATGGATCTGCCTGCGGCATGGGCGATGATCTCTGCCGGGCCTGCGCGGATCATGGGGCTGACGGATCGCGGCCATCTGGAGCCGGGGGCGCGCGCCGATGTGATCGCGGTGAATGCCGAGACGCGCAAGGTGGAGATGACCATTTCCGGCGGGCGGTTGGCCCATCTGTCGGGCGGGCTGGCCGCGCGGGCGTGGGGCAAGGTGGCGTAAGGCCGCCTTGTTTGTGTGACGGGCTCTGCCCGGTATTCTAACCGGGCAGAGCCGTTTCAGGCGTTGTATTTTTCCAAGAAAGCCTCGGCCGGGAGCGCGCGAAAATCGCTTAAGGCGGCGCGCAGGCGGCCATGATCCCAGTCCCACCAGGCAAGCGCCAAAAGGCGGTCGATGATGGGCGGCGCAAAGCGTGCGCGCAAGGGGGTGGCGGGGCAGCCCGCCACCATCATGAACGGGCCCACGTCTTTGGTGACGACCGCGCCCGAGGCGACGATGGCACCGATGCCGATGGTGAGTTCGGGTTTGATGATGGCCCCGTGGCCGATCCAGCAATCGGCGCCCAGCGTGGTGCGTCGTGCTGCGCGGGCGGCGAAGAAGGCAGGATCATCCGCCGCATCGTCCCAGTAATAGCTGGAGCGATAGAGAAAATGATGCTGTGCCGCGTGGGTATAGGGATGATCGGTCGGGCCGATCCGCGTGAGGGCCGCGATGTTGGAGAACCGGCCGACGGTGGTGTTGGCGATATCTGCCAGCCGGTCGCAATAGGCATAGTCTTCAAAGGTGGAATTCACGATGCGCGCGCCTGCGCCCACCTCGGTGTAGGCGCCAAAGGTAGAATTCACGATCTCGGCGCCGTCGTGAAGGAAGGGCGCGTCGGGAGAGAGTTTTGGCACGTTATTCGCCCTTGATCAGCTTGCGGCGCAGCCAGCCCGACAGGCTGTCCATCGCCATCACCATCAGCACGATGAGGGTGATGTAATAGGCGACTTCTTCCCAGTCTTTTTGCGTCTGGATCGCTTGGGTCAACAACAGGCCGATGCCGCCCCCGACGATGGCCCCAATGACTGTGGCGCTGCGGGTGTTGGATTCGAGGTAATAGAGCACTTGCGCGAGCAGGATCGGCATCACCTGCGGGATCACGCCAAAGCGGGCGCGCAGCACGGCATTGGCACCGGTGGAGCGGATGCCTTCGACCTGCTTTTCGTCGATGTTTTCCAGCGCTTCGGAAAAGGTTTTGCCGAAACTTCCGGTATCGGTCAGCGCGATGGCGATGGCGCCGGTCATCGGGCCGGGGCCAAAGGCGCGGGATAGGATGATGGTCCAGATCAGGCCATCCACCCCACGGATGAAGTCGAACACCCGCCGGACCGCGCCGCGAAACATGCCCAGCGGCATGAAGTTGCGCGCGGCCAGAAAGGACAAGGGCAGGGCGACAATGGCGGCGGCCATGGTGCCAAGGAAGGCCATCAGGATGGTTTCAAAGATCGCCCAAGCCACATCGCCATGACGCCACATCTTGTTGGTCCAGAATTCGCTGGCCATGTAGCCGATATTGCTGCGCGCCGGATCAACCCGTTCGCCCACCGTGGCCAAAGCCGCCAGTTCAAAGACGGATTTGCCGTAGAAGGGGCTGTCGAGCGTGAAGAACCACAGTTCCCACCCGGGTTGGTATTTGAAGGTTTCGACCTTTGACCGGGTATAGGTGAAGCGGCCTGCGTCTGTGGTGACGCCGACACGGTTTTCCGACACGGAAATCCAGTCAGGGATAGGTTCGGGCGCGGTGACGACGGGCCTGCCATTTTCGGGGCGAATGTCGATGGTGCCATAGCCCGGCACCACCATACGGGCGCCTGCGTCATCATAGGTGACGATATGCCCTGTGCCCAGATCGATGGTGGTGACGCCATCGGCCATGGTGACCCAGTCGGGCATCATGCCGGGGGGATAGGTGCCCTTGCCTTCGCCTTCGATGGCGATGGTGACGGTGCCGCTGCGGTTGTCGCGGCTGACATGGGTTTTGTGCTGCCAGAAGTCGGAGAGCAGGATGGCCGCGTTGTCAAAGCGCGCGCGCTGCGCCAGCCCGGCCACGTCAAAGCTGATCGCCGCATACAGAAGATAGGCGATGATGGCGGCGGGAATGGCAAAGGCCATGCGCTGGCGCGCGGCAAAACGGGCGGTGACCGTTTGGGCCAGAGAGGGTGTGGCGGTGGTCATCATGCCGGTTTTCCCTTGGTCAGGCGGTGACGGTAGCGGTCAGACATCTGGTCGATCAGAACGATGGTCAGGAAAAGCAGAAGGAAGATCGCAACGACTTGGTCATAGCGGCCTTGGCCCCATTGCATGGCAAGCTTGAGGTCATGGCCGATGCCGCCTTCGCCGACAAAGCCGAGGATGGCACTGGCGCGGACGTTGATTTCAAAGCGCAAGAGCGCGTAGCTCAGCCAGTTGGGCGCGACCTGCGGGATCACGCCCAGCCACATCCGCTGCGACCATGTCGCGCCGACCGAGGCAAGGCCCTCGACGGGTTTCGGGTCGGCGTTTTCCGCCACCTCGGAGAACAGCTTGCCAAGCGCGCCGCCGGTGTGCAGGGCGATGGCGATGACCGCGGGCACCGGACCGCCGCCCAGAATGTAGATGAGCACCAGCGCGATCACGATTTCCGGGATGGCGCGCAGCGCATCCAGCGTGCGGCGGAACACCGGCACCAGCCGGGGCCAGCGCGCAAGACCGCGCGTTGCCAGAAGCGACAGGGCCATGGCCGCAACGCCACCGATCAGGGTGGCCACGGCGGCGATGTTGATGGTTTCGATCAGCGCCGGGATATGGTCGATGAAAATGCCCGGAAGGTTGGCGCGTTTTTCCCATGCCTCGCTGAGCACTTCGGAGGGGAAGTCAAAGACCTGATGCAAACCGCCCCAGAAGCCGCCCGCGTTGCGATCATCGGCCAGCATCCAGCCCGAGGACATGAGGGCGATGAAAAGGACGAGCAGAATACCGCCATACATCCGCTTGCGGCGGACCATATCAAGATAGGCTTCGCGGGTGTTGGACAGGTCGGGGCGTTTGCCCTGTTCCGGTCCGAAGGCGACATCAACCATGGCATCATCCGGATAAAAAAGGCCGGGCCCCGCCAATCGCGGGGCCCGGCTGGAATGGAAAGACTTACATGCCTTCCTGAAGCTTGCGGGCGGCGACGACGCCTTCGTAAGCATCATGGGTCACCGGAACGAAGTCCTTCGCATCCCCGGCGGCGACGTTGTAGGCGCATTCCGGGTCGGTTTCCCACAGATCGGCGGTCAGTTGGGTGACCTTGTCTTTCACGTCTTGCGGCAGGGCGGTGCGAATGACCATCGGGCCTTCGGGGATCAGCTTGGATTTCCAGATTTCCACGAGGTTCGACATGTCGACCAGACCGGCGTCAGCCGCGCGGCGGAAGGCACCCGAGTTGTAGCCGTCTTCCCAGTTTCCAAGGCCGTCAGCCCAAGACACGCCCGCGTCGAAGTCGCCGTTGTGCACGCCGACGATCGACTGCTCATGGCCGCCCGACATGCGCACTTCGCCGAAGTAGTCTTCCAGCTTGCCATAGGTCGCTTGCAGTTCGGCGCCGGGGACGAGGTAGCCCGAGGTGGAGTTGGGGTCGGCGAAGGCGAAAACCTTGCCCTTGGCTTCGTCCATCGAGGTGATGCCGCTGTCGGCGCGGGCGAAACCGATGGCGTAATAGCCGGTCGAGCCGTCGACGTTCTGCTTGGTGAGCTTCAGTTCGACGGCATCGGGGTTGGTCATATAGATTTTGGCATAGGCCGAAGCGCCCAGCCATGCATAGTCGAGCGAGCCGCCCAGCAGGCCTTGGATCACGCCGTCATAATCGGCCGGTGCGAAGATCTTGACCGGGACGCCCAGCGTCTCTTCGATCTTGGCGCGGAAGCATTCCTGATTGGTCAGGCGGTCCTGCGCGTTTTCGCCGCCCAAGATCCCAAGGCGGAATTCGGTGATTTCCTGTGCCGAGACCGAGGTGGCCATCAGCGAGACAAGTGCAGTCGCAGTCAGCAGCTTTTGCATGATTTCTCCGTGGGTTGGTAGGGGGCAGTCACGACATCATCAGATCGGCATAGGTCCGGTCTGCGGTGGTGTCGGCAGGAATTGCGGTGGACGTGGCAGCCTCGTTGAAGGTTGCGTCGGCGCCGTAGATGTCGCGGGCGACCCCGGTGGACAGCTGGTCGGGCGTGCCGTCGAACACGATGCGGCCATCGCGCATGCCGATCACGCGGTCGCAGTAGCGGCGCGCGGTATCGAGCGTGTGCAGATTGGCGATCACCATGCGCTTGTCTTCGACATTGATGCGCTTGAGCGTGTCCATGACGATCTGCGCGTTCATCGGGTCGAGGCTGGCGATGGGTTCATCGGCCAGAATGATCTTGGGGTCCTGCATCAGGGCGCGGGCGATGGCCACGCGTTGTTGCTGACCGCCGGACAGGGCCTCGGCGCGTTTGGGGGCCTGTTCGGCGATGCCGAGACGGTCAAGGATGTCGAGCGCCTTGAGGATGTCGGCGCGCGGCCACAGGTTGAACAGGGTTTGCACGGTGCTGCGGCGGTTCAGGATTCCGTGCAGCACGTTCGAGGCCACATCCATGCGCGGCACCAGATTGAACTGCTGGAAGATCATCGCGCATTGGCTTTGCCAAGCGCGCGCGTCAGCGCCTTTGAGCGCCAGAACATTGCGGCCCTCGACCAGAATCTCGCCCGAGGTTGCGTCTGTCAGGCGGTTCATCATGCGCAGGAAGGTGGATTTCCCGGCGCCGGAGCGGCCGATGATGCCCAGAAACTGCGGACCTTCGACGGCAAAGCTGGCGCGGTCGACCGCGGCCTTTTGCCCGAACATCCGTGTTACGGATTTGACTTGCAGCATGTTGGCGTTCCCCGTCTTCGGCTGAGCGGGGGTTTAGGGGGTGGTTGTGACAAAACCTGCTCGCTTGCGCGAAAGTTTTGTAAATGCCGCGGCTTTCTGCGCGGGGATTTCCCGTCAGCCTTGGCGCAAGAGGAGAAGGACGGCGGCGAGGACCGCGAGGCCGAGGCCAAAGAGGATGAGGTCGGTCGTGCGCAGGGGCAGACTGTGCATCTGACTGCGCGGATGGCCGGGGCGCAGGCCCTTGGCCTCCATCGCGATCGCAGCGCGCCCGGCGCGGCGGATGGCAAAGGCAAGGAGCGGAATGGTCAGCGCCATCAGCTCGGTCGGGCGGGGGAGACGGCGCAGCGGGCGGCCTTGCTGAATGGCGCGCGCCATGCGCAGCGTTTGCAGCTCGCGGCCCAGATCCGGCACAAGGTGCATCGCCTGCATCAGCGCGAAGCCAAAGGGAGCGGGGAGGCGCAGGTGCGTCATCAGCGCGCGCACCAGTTGGCCGGGATCGGTGGTGAGGGCAAAGAGTGCCGAGACCATGCCGCAAGCGAGCGTGCGGAAGAACAGCACCAGACCGGGCGAGACATCGGGCTGCACCGCGCCTTGTTCGCGCGCCATCTGCACCGCAAAGCCGGATTCGGCATTGAAGAGCAGCGAGGTGATGAGAAAGCCGAAGCCGAAGAGGGCAAAGGGCACCGACAGGGCCAAGAGCTTCCACAGCGGGACGCGCGCGCCGCGCCAGAGAAGCAGGGCTGCGAGCGCCCATGTCAGCAGCTGAAAGCGCAGATCGAAGACCAGCACCGAGGCGCCGATCCAGATCAGGCAGAGGGCAAGCTTGGGCAGAGGGTGCAGCGTGGGGCGCATCAGGGCCGATCCATCCAGTCCAGAAGAGGCGCGGCTTCGGCCGGGGCGAGGCCAAAGCGGTGCAGAAGGGCCGAGCCGCGCAGGATGCCGGGGGCCGGGCCATCGGCCTGAATCGCGCCCTCGGCAAGCAGAGCGACCCGGTCGCAGACGGACAGGGCGAAATCGGCGTCATGGGTGATGACGACAAGGGCGGTGCCCTTGGCCGCAAGGCGCCGGATGTGCCGGGCGATGGTTTCGGCCCCGGCGTGGTCGAGGCCCGAGGTCGGTTCGTCAAGGATCAGGAGCGGCCAGCGGTCGGTTGCGGTGAGCAGCGCAAGGGCGAGACGGCGCTTTTGCCCGATCGACAAGGTGAAAGGATGCTGCTGTGCGACCTGCGACAGGCCCCATTCGGCAAGCACGCCTGCGGCCTTGTCAGGGGCCACACCGGCGGCGGTGAGTTCTGCCAAGGCGGTGTCGGCGCGGAAATGGGACTCGGGGTTCTGGAAGGCGATGGCCCCCGCCGGGCCTGTGCGCACGCCTTCCCGCGGGGGAAGCAATCCCGAAAGGCAGGTGGCCAGCGTGGATTTTCCGGCCCCGTTCGGCCCGAGAAGGCCCAGCACCTCGCCGCCGCGCAGGGCGATGGAGATGCCGCGCAGCACCGTTGGCCCGAAGGGCGGGGCGCAGGCCGCATCTTGCAGGCGGACGACCTCGGGGCCGGGCGGGACGGGGCGCGGCAGCAGGAGGGGCGCGAGATCGGCAGAGGGCGGCAGGTGGGGCAGGATGTCGGAGACAGCTGTCACTGGCGGCACGGGGATGCCTTGCCGCGCGAGCGCCAGACGCAGGCGCGTGGCGAGGGGTGTCCAGATGCCCATCTGTGTCAGCCTGTCGCCCTGTTGGGCAAAAACCTCGGCCGGGGGGCCGGAGACCAGCACCTGGCCGTTGGCGCCCAGCACGATCACACGGTCGATGTGGTGCAGGATGGGGCCGAGCCTGTGATCGACGATCAGGATGGTCTGGCCCGGGGCGAGCAGAAGATCGGCCATCATCTGCGCGGCGGCGGGGGCGAGGCTGGCAGTGGGCTCGTCCGCGATCACGAGATCGGCGTCTTGGGCCAGCACCGCCGCCAGTGCGACACGCTGTTTCTGCCCGCCCGAGAGCGTGGCGATGCGGCGCGTGGCCCAGTCGGGCGCGAGCCCCGCGCGGCCAATGGCTTGGGTGACGCGGGCCGCGATGAGATCGGGCGGCAGGCTGCGGTTTTCCAAGGCAAAGGCGAGTTCATCGGCCACGGTGAAACCCGCAAGGGTTTGGTCGGCATCCTGAAACAGGATCGCCACGCGGTCGGCCCAATCGGCCGGAGAGCGGGTCTGCACCTCTTGCCCGAAAAGGCGCAGGGTGCCGCGCCGCTCGGCCGGGATCGCCTGCGGGATAAGGCCGGTCAGGCTGTGCAGCAGGGTGGATTTGCCGCAGCCGGATGGCCCCAAAAGGAGCACACGTTCGCCTCTGGCGATATGGAGCGACAGCGGACCGACCGCATCCGTGGCGGCGAAAGGATAGCGGATCGCCACCCCTTCGCCGTGAAGCGGATCAGGCATGGGCGGTGCGGGCATCGCGTTCGATGGCCAGACCAGAGAGCACGCCCGTGCGGTAGAGCGCCTTGACGATGACATGGCCCAGCAGTCCGCCCAGCAAGGCCCCCGAGGTGCAGCGCAGCACGAACATCAGCAGAAGCAGGCCGGGGGCAAGGCTGCCGTAGTCGAAGCGGACCCAAGTGTAGGCGAAGGAGGCAAGCGCCGCGCCCACCCCGGCGGCCATCAGAACCGGAAGCGACCAACGGCGGTAGCGGGTGGCGGCGAACACCGCCTCGGCCCCCGCACCTTGCACGAAGCCCGTCAGCAGCAAGAGCAGGCCCGCCGGGCTGCCCAGAAGGATTTGCACGGCGGCGGCCATCACCTCGGACACCAGCGCCACGCCGGGCTTGCGGATGATGGCGGCGGCGATGATCGAGACGATGAACCAGAAGCCCATCACCACATCCATCGTCACCGCGCCAAAGACGGCTTGCAGGATCAGCCAGACCTGCACCCATCCGAGATAAAGCACGCCGAAGACCGCGCCAAGCACGGCGACGATCAGAGTTTCACGCATGGTCCAGACAGCCGTATGCGGCATGGAAAGCTCCATTCATTTGAAGGGGGGAATGCGGTGGGACCGCGGGTCAGATCTTGCTGGGGCTGTTGGCCGACAAGGTCACATCAAGGGCCACATGGCCCGCCTGCGCGCCAAAACCGGTAAAGGCATGCGACAGGGTTTCAAACACCGGTCCGGCATCGCCGCGCAGTTTGGTGCAGAAGTTCTTGGACCGCTCGAAGGTGCCCGAGGTTTTCAGGAAATCGATGCAGCCGTAGATCTCGTCCATATGGTGGCCGAGGCCGAGGGGATAGAGCGAGAATTGCGCGGCCACGGATTGGCCGGTGAGAGGGGCGGCGGCCACGCCGGCGCGGGCGGCGGCGATCCGGTCGGCCATGGGCGCGCCGGGCGGCAGGCCGCCCGAGGGCGTGCAGATCGGATCATCGGGTTCGCCGGGGCAACCGCGAGAGACGGTCGCGTGCAGGGTGCAGTGCACACCGGTGCTGGCCGCGGCGACGAAAAGCGCGCGCATGGCCGGGAACAAGATTTCGGGTGGGCCCACCATCAGGGTGGAGAGGTCATCCGTTTCGATCCGCAGGCGATCGCGCCACGGGTCAAGCGCCTTGATCGCGCCAAGGATGATGCCGATGAAATCATCGGACATGGGATACAGGGATATTTGTGCGCCGGAAAACATTCTACCTCGCTCCGCTGGCATTACCCAGATCAGCTAAAGGGTTCGCGGGATTGCACCCGACATCTCAGCCCCGGCATGACGGAGCGCCCCTGTTGATGCCGACAGGTTAACAGAAGAACCGGGCGTTGCAAGCGGAAGCTGCGCTTTTTTTCGGCGAAGCATGGGGTTGCGGACAAAGGGGCGGCGGCCCGCGCCGCCCGCTTTGGGCAGGCGTCAGGTTGTGAGATGGCAGGCGCTGAAATGGTCGGGGCCGATCTGTTTCAACTCGGGCACCGAGGCCGCGCATTCGGCCACCGCGCGCGGGCAGCGGGTGCGGAAGACACAGCCCGAAGGCGGGTTGATCGGGCTGGGAATGTCCCCCGTCAGGATCACGCGCTTGCGCCGATGCCCCGGTTTCGGGATGGGGACCGCCGACAGCAGCGCCTCGGTATAAGGGTGGTTGGGGTTGGAATACAGCGTGGCCGAGGGCGCAATTTCCATCACGCGGCCCAGATACATCACGATCACCCGGTCACAGATATGTTCGACCACCGCGAGATCATGCGCGATGAAGAGCATGGTCAGATCGAGGCTGTCCTTCAGATCGTCCAAGAGGTTGATGACCTGCGCCTGGATCGACACATCCAGCGCCGAGACGGGTTCATCGGCCACCAGAAAATCGGGGTTCACCGCCAAGGCGCGGGCGATGCCGATGCGCTGGCGCTGCCCGCCCGAGAATTCATGTGGGAAACGGTCCAGATAATCCGACGACAGGCCAACCTGTTCCAGCAAGGCCACGCTGCGGTCTTCGTGGGTGTCGGGCGCGCCGATCTTGTGCAGGCGCAGGGCGTGACCGATGGTGGAGCGGATCTTTTCGCGCGGGTTCAGGCTGGCATAGGGGTCTTGAAAGATGATCTGCATCCGCTTGCGGTAGCGCCGCATCTCGGCTTTCGACAGGCCCATGATATCGGTCCCGTCAAAGTTGACCGCACCCGAGGTGGCCTCTTCCAGACGCAGGAGCAGACGGCCGACGGTGGTTTTGCCCGATCCGCTTTCGCCGACCAGACCCACCACCTCGCCTTTGCGGATGCCAAAGCTGATGCCGCTGACCGCCTTGACGTGGTTCACGACGCGGTTCAGCACGCCGCCCCGGATGGGGAAGTGCTTGACCAGACCCTCGACGCGGAGAAGCTCGGTGCTCATGCAGGCATCCTTTCAGAGAAATCCAGTTCCTTCCAGCGCAGGCACCGCACCTCGCGCCCGGGAAGCGCGGGCTCGAGCAGGGGTTGGGTGGTGGTGCAGCGCGGTTCGGCATAAGTGCAACGGGTGGAAAAGCGACAGCCCTTGGGCAGGCGCGACAGGGCGGGCACCTGACCGGGGATGGTCAGCAAGCGCGATTTGGATTTGGAGCTGCCCAGTTTGGGGATCGAGCTCATGAGCCCGGCGGTATAGGGCATGCGCGGGCGTTCGAAGATGTCTTCGACCGGGCCGGTTTCCACCACCTGACTGGCATACATGACCACCACCCGGTTGGCGAGTTCGGCCACCACGCCAAGGTCATGCGTGATGAAGACCATCGCCATGCCAAGCTTCTGCTGCAACTCCTGCATCAGTTCAAGGATCTGCGCCTGAATGGTCACGTCGAGCGCGGTGGTGGGTTCGTCCGCGATCAGGAGGCTGGGCTGGCAGGCCAAGGCCATGGCGATCATCGCGCGCTGGCGCATGCCGCCCGACATTTCATGCGGGTAGTTGTCGGCCCGGCGGCGCGGTTCCGGAATGCCGACCAGCGCCAGCAGATCAATCGCGCGTTCATGGGCCTGTTTGGGCGTCAGGCCTTCGTGGCGGATCGGCACCTCGGCGATCTGGTGGCCGATGGTGTGCACGGGGTTCAGGCTGGTCATCGGTTCCTGAAAGATCATCCCGATGTCCTTGCCGCGCACGCCGCGCATTTCGGCTTCGGAGAGCGTGGTCAACTCGCGGCCGCGCAGCTTGATCGACCCGCGCGAGATGCGGCCCACGCCCGCGGGCAAAAGCCGCATGATCGACAGGCTGGTGACCGACTTGCCCGAGCCGCTTTCGCCGACGATGGCAAGCGTTTCGCCCGCGTTGACCGAAAAGCTGACACCATCGACGGCAATGACCTCGAGCTTGCGGCCCAGCGAAAAGGTGGTTTGCAGGTCGGTTACTTCCAGAAGCGGGGCGGGCCGGTCTGTCATCCTGCGGTCTCCTGAGGGTGAGGGGTGATGAAACGGCCAAGGCCGGGGCGTCCGGTGAGGCCGCCCTTCCAGACGGTTTGACCGGCAACAAGGGTTTGCACCACCGCGCCTTGGAAGCGGGCGCCATGGCTGAGGCGGGCGATGGAGCGGGCGGCGGTCAGCAGGCTTGCCTCGCTGATGTGGGTTTCGCCCGCCAAGTCTGCCAGCACGATATCGGCGGCCGCGCCGGGCGCAAGGCGGCCCTTGCCGGGCAGGCCAAAGCGCTGGGCGGCGGCCCCCGAGACAAGCTGCATCGCCTGCGCAAGCGTCAGCTTGCCCATCGAAACGGCATTCAGCAAGGTGGGCAGCAAGACCTCGGTGCCGGGATGGCCGGGCGGGGCGGTGAGGAAGTTTCCGTCATGCGCCGCTTTCTCTGAGGCAGAAAAGGCGGCGTGGTCGGTGGTGACATGGCCGATGGTGCCATCGGCCAGCGCGTCCCACAACGCCGCGCGGTCGGAGGCGTGGCGAATGGGCGGGTTGATCTTGGCGCAGACCCCGGCGCGGGCCACATCCTCGGCGGTGTAGCTGAGGTAATGCGGGCAGGTTTCGGCGCTGAAATCCGAGCTTCCGGCAAAGCGGCGCAGCACGTCGACGGTGGCGGCGCTGGTGACGTGGGCGATGTGCAGCTTTGCGCCGGCACTGATGTTCATGGCAAGCAGTTGCGCCACGGCGACCGCTTCGGCCAAGGGCGGGCGGGCGGCATTGTGGGTGGCGGCATCGGCCGCATCAAGGCGGGATGCATGGTCTGCCGCACGCGCCAAGAGGCCCGCATGTTCGGCATGAACGACGACCGGGAGTCCGACACGGGCGGCCAGTTGCAGGACGCGGAGCTGATCTTCCACCTGCGGCCAAGCGAGGCCCGCGAATTCATGTTCGCGCCCGGGAGGGGCCGGTGTGGTGAAGATCTTGAAGGCGACGATGCCCGAGGCGGCCAAAGCCTCGAACGCGGCTTCGGTCAGGTCCACGGGCGCGGCGTAAAGGCCGAAGTCGATATGGGCGGTTTGCGCGAAATGGTCGCGCCGCAGGGCCACGCGGTCGGGCGTGTTGCAGCAGGGATCGGTGATCGGCATTTCGAAAACGGTGGTGATGCCGCCCTTGGCGCAGGCGGCGGTTTCCGACGCCACGGTGCCGCGTTGCGGATAGGCCGGGGCGCGGATGTGGCAGTGAATGTCGATCGCGCCGGGCAGCACCATCAGGCCGGTGGCGTCGATGCGCTGGGCGGCTTGCGGTGTTTCGCCGGGCGGGAGGAGGGCGGCAATCTGGCCCTGACGCACCAGAACGCTGCCGGGGCGCGGCCCTTCGGGCGACAGGATCGTGCCGCCCGAGATGATCAGATCCGCCGTCATTTCAGACCCAACTCGGTCAGGGCTTGGGCCACGCCGTCCAGATGGGTGAGGTGCATGGAGGCATAATTGGGCGACAGCACGATGCCATGCCCGCCCGCCCGATAGGTGGCATGGACGGACCGATAGGCGATGTCGGCGGTCATCTTGGCGGTATCGGGGCGCGAACGCGGGGCATCGACACCGATGCCCATATAAACCTTGGCCTTGCCCTCTACCCCGCGCAGCGCGTCTTCGCATTGGCCGAAGACATAGGTATCGGGGTCCATCCCGGCGCCGACGATCTGATCAAACGGCGCCTCTTTCAGCCCAAGGATGCGGAACAGGGCAGTCGTCGCCTCGGCGGGGGCGAAATCGCGCAGCACGGTCTTGCGGAAGAACGACAGTTCCTTGGCCCAGACTTCGCCCGCCTGATGCTGATAGGTGATGGGCTTGACGAAATCGGCATAGCGCGTCTGTTCGGCCCAAGGCCATTGCGCGCGGCGGATCAGGTTGAAGTGGTTGCGGTTCCAGATGTTCAGGCCGAAGGGCAGGTTGGGCTTGCACCATTTGACCAGACCATAAAGCTCGCGGTCCAGATCCTTGTTGCGCTCCAGCCAGAACTTTTCCCAGATCAGGGCTTCGGGGTTTTCCAACAGCACGCGCAGGAAGGTGATCAGGCTGCCATCGGCAAAGGCCTTGCCTGCCGCCGCCTCTTGCATGAAGTCGTAAAGGCGCAGCAGGGCCTGACGGCAGGCCTCGACATTCACGCCGCGCGCTTCGGCCTCGGCGCGGGAGGCGGCCGAGAAATCACCGGGCGCGCCCCCTTGGATCAGCGTGTCCAGCGGGGAGTTGCGTTCGTTGCACCACATGAAGCCGTCAAGATCGTGGTTGCGGACCTGATCTTCGATCATCGAGTGGATCCACGAGCGATAGCCGGGATGCGAGGTCGAAGGCTCGCCCCCCAGCCGTCCGAAGATATCAATGTCCATCGCTTGCGGCAGGGTGGGGATCTCGACCGCCGCCGCCGAGCCGTGGCCCGCGTATTTGAAGAACGGCTCCATCAGTTCGACATAGACCTTCATGCCGCGCTCATGGGCATCGGGGACGACCATTTTCAGGATGTCCTTGCCCGCAAACTCTGGATCGCGGCTGCGGTAATCAGCCATGAAGGTATTGCGGTAATAGCGCGGGTCAGGGTCGAAATAGGCGCCGCCCCGCATCTGATAGGGCTCTGGCACGCCATGATCGGGCCAGCCATCCAGCGCATGGCTGATGGAGCGGCCCGATTTCAGGCCCAGCCACGACACGGTGCCCAGCATCAGCACATTGACGCCCACGCGGTTCTGGAGCGTTTCAAGCACCGTATCGACGCCTTCATCGACGAAAGAGATCGGGCTGATCTGGATGCCGACGAATTTTTCCGAAGGGTTCGGGGTCATGCCGCATCCTTCCGCTTTTGCACAAAGGCGCTGATGCGGGCCATTGCCTCTTTGATGACCGGAAGCGGCTGGAGATAGCCGATGCGGATGAAATAGGGGTTTTCATCGCCAAACAGCGCGCCGGGGAACACCATCACACCGGTTTCCCGCAGCAATTGCTCGCAAAACTCGGGCGCGTTCATGCCGGTGGAGGAGATGTTGACATAGATGTAGAAGGCCCCGCCCGGGTGGCCGTAGGTGAAGCCTGCTTCGGTCAGCGCGGGCATCAGCCAATCCCGGCGCTCCTGATATTCGGCCAGCATCTCGTTGATCGGCTCTTGCGGGCCGGTCAGGGCCGCCAGCGCGGCAAACTGGCTGACGGTGCAGGTGTTGATCGACAGTGAATGGCGGGTTTCGGTCATCTTGACCACGAAATCCTTGGGCGCGGCGAGGTAACCCACCCGCCAGCCGGTCATCGCATAGGTCTTGGAAAAGCCGTTCAGCGTGATGGTGCGGTCCTTCATGCCGGGCAGGGTGGCGATGGAAAGATGCTCGTTCGGGGCATAGATCATGCGGGCATAGATTTCATCCGACACGATGATGAGATCATGCTTGATGGCGAGATCGGCGATCTTGCGGATCATGTCGGGCGGGGTGACGGCGCCGGTGGGATTGTTGGGCGTGACCAGCACGAACATCCGGGTGCGCGGCGTGATGCGCGCTTCAATCTCGGCCACGTCGAGCGCGAAGTCGTCTTTTTCATAAGTGGGCACCGGCACCGGGACGCCGCCGCACAGGTGCACCGCCGTGTCATAGGTGGTAAAGCGCGGCGAGGTTATCAGCACCTCATCCCCCGGCGCCACAAGCCCCAGCATTGTGAGCATGATGGATTCCTGCACGCCCGCGGTGACCACGATTTCATCGGGGTCATAGTCCAGCCCATAGGTGCCGTTCAGATCCGCCACGATGGCCTGACGCAGCGCGGGCAGGCCGGTGGGGCCGGTGTAATGGTGCTGGTTGGCATCGAGCGCGGCCTTGGCGGCGTCGACGATATGGGCCGGCGTGTGGAAATCGGGGTCGCCGCGCCCCATGGCGATGACATTGGTCAGGCCCGAGGCGATGCCCAGCATCCGGGTGCGGAACGAGCCGTCTTCTTCGGTGATCCGTGGGGCGAGTCGGTCTACAAGCAGGCTCATCCGTGCATCCTCTTTCCGGCGACAAAGGTGGTGCGCACGCGTTCCAGCGCGAACAGGTCTTGATCGGGGTTGCCATCCACCACGATCACATCGGCGGCCTTGCCCACCTCGAGCGTGCCGATCAGATGATCCATTTTCGACAGGCGAGCGGCGCGGATGGTGATGGAGTGCAGCGCATCCATATTGTCGGTGCAGACGCCGACCTTGACCATATGGGCCAGTTCCGGGGCGATCACGTCATGCTCCACCGCCGGGCTGCCGGCATCGGTGCCAAAGACGATGGGGACACCAGCCTCGGCGGCTTTTTTCAGCCCCGCATAGCGCGACGGGTCGGCGACGGCCTTGATCCGCTCTTCGATCTTCCAGTCGGGAATGCCAAACTTGCGGGCAATCTCGGGCTGGCTTTGCTGCACCAAGGGCGCGAAGGTGGTGACGATCGGCAGTTTCTTTTCCAGCAGCAGGGCGATGGTTTCATCCGACATGCTGCCGCCGTGTTCGATGCAATCCACCCCGAACTTTGCCACGCGGTTGATGCAGGCATCATAGGTTGCGTGGGCTGTCACCGGCAGGCGGTTGCGGTGGGCTTCGTCGATCACCGCTTCCAGCTCGGCATCGGTGAATTCCAGCGTGTCATGGCAGGCCATGATCTTGATGAGATCCGCCCCGCCCTTGACCTGTTCGCGCACGGCGCGGCGCATTTCATCGGGGCCCGAGGCTTCGCGGCAGACCCAATAGGTGTGGCCGCCGGTCTGGATGATGGCGGCGCCGCAGACTTTCAGCCGGGGGCCGGGGAAAATGCCCTGCTCGACCGCCTGTTTGGAATAGAGGTTCATCTCGTGGAAACCCAGATCGCGCACCATGGTGATGCCCGCGCGCAGGGATTTGAGCATGTTGCCCGCCGCCTTGAAGGCGCTCATCGGTTTGGGGTCGTCCATCGACTGGCGGGCCAGATCGTGGATGCCGTCCCAGTTCAGATGGGCATGGCTGTTGATCATGCCGGGCATGATGGTGCCGCCGGTTTCGGTGACATGGCCTTTGGGCATGTCGGCGCGGGGGCCGACGGCAAGGATCTTGCCGCCGCCGATCTGGACAAAGCCATCCTCGATCACATCGCCCGCCATGGTCAGGACGCGCCCGGCCAAGATGCAGTCTTCGGTGGGGATGTCGAACATCGGTTTGGTGATCTTCTGATAGCGCCAGGCTGCGGGTTCGGGCATGTCAAAGGCTCCTCAGGCGGGGATGATGCGGGTGTGTGCGGGATGGTCGGATTGGAAGCGGCTTGCGGTTTCGCAGCCGGTTTCGGTGACGATGAGCGTCTCGATACAGCGCCAACCGTCGAGATCGGGGCGGTAGATGCCGGGTTCACAGGAAAACACCATGCCGGGGGCGGCAGGTGTGGCATCGCCGGGAGAGAGCCACGGGGCTTCATGCCCTTCGACCCCCATGCCATGGCCGATGCGGTGGCGGATGGCATCTGCAAACCCGGCGGTGCGGATCGGGTCCAAGGCTGCGTCGTTCACCGCTGCACAGGGCAGACGGCGCGACAGCGCGTCGACCGTGGCGGCATTGGCGGCGTCCATCGCGGCCATGACGCGCGCCTGATCTTGGGTGATGTCCCCATAGACCAGCGTGACCCCGCTTTCGGCGTGATAGCCGCCCAGCGAACAGCCGATGCCTGCGATGATCGGCTCGCCCTTTTGTGGGCGACGGGCCAGCACGGTGCCATGGGGCAGGGCCGCGCGCGGGCCGGAATGCACGGAGGCGGTGATGCCCAGCTTGGTGCCCTGAAACGCCGCGCCATGGGTGGCGCCAAGCGCCGCGCGGGCATGGCCGGTGGCATCGGCCATCAGGTCCAGCTCGGTGCCGCCGCCGCTGATGATGTCGGCCCCGGCTGACAGCAGACGGGTCAGAACCATGTCGGCAAAGCGCGCGGCTTCCCGGATCAGGGCAAGCTCGTCGGGGTGTTTGATGGCGCGTTCGGGCAGGATGTGGTCGGAGAGCGAAATCTCGGCGATTTCTTTCGCCGTCGAGAGCAACCGCGCGTCGAGCGCGTCAATGCCGACGCGGCGTGCCTGTGTTTGCCCTAGCATCCAGAGCACAGGCGGCACCTCGCCCGGAAATTCGGGGTAGGTGGCGACCGAGACGCCGGGCACCGAAAGCGCGTTTTCCAGTTCCAGATGTGGCACCATCAGTACCGGATCGCCCGACACGGGCAGCCAAAGGCCCATGGGCCGTTCGTTCACCGAAAACATCCAGCCGGTGGCATAGGCCAGATTGCCGGGAGCAAGGATCAAGAGACCGTCGAGCCCCGAGGCCGCTGCCCTTGCGCGCAGCCGGTCCCTGACTCTGTCGCGAAAGTCGGGAGGCAGCGGTTTCATAGGACAGTGTCCTGATAGGGCCCGACGGTCTCGATCTCGGCGGCGATCCCCAGTTCGCGGCCCAGATTGCGCAGATCGGCCAGCACTTCATCATCCAGAGGCACGCCTGCGGCGGATTTGCGGGCAACGCGGCGCGCCTCTTGCTCGCCCGGCAGCAGGATTTCGCTGAAGCCGGGGCGCAGGGCGCGGGATTTGACCATGCGGGCAAAGTCGTCCATGCGGGCGCGGAACTCCTCGAGCGGCATGAACCATTCAATGTCGATTGCGGTCAGGGTGTGGCTGACATCCAGCTTTGCCTGATCGGAATAGGGCGTGAGGCCATAACCGCCGCCGCCGATCACCCCGGTCAGCACATCGGTCATGAAGGCAAGGCCATAGCCTTTGTAGGTGCCGATCCCGAGCAAGGCCCCGGCCATGGCGGCATTGGGATCATCGGTTTCGGCGCCTTCGGGGGTCAGCGCCCAGTCGAGTGGCATGGGTTTGCCTTCGCGGGCGTGCCATTGCATCATGCCTTTGCCTGCCGTGGTGAGCGCGATGTCCATGACGACCGGAAAGCCAAGGCCGGTGGGGGCGGCGATGCCCCATGGGTTGGTGCCCACCGCGCCTTCGCGCCCGCCCCAAGGCGCCATTTCCGGCCCCGCATTGGTGAAGGAGGTGCCGATGCAGCCAGCCTCGGCCGCCTGAACGGCGTGGACGGCGCTGCTGCCGTAATGGGTGGAGTTGCGCACGATCACCTGACCGATGCCGCAGACCTTGGCCTTTTGAATCGCCAGCCGCATGGCGCGGGCGGCGGCCACGGTGCCGATGCCGTTATGCGCATCGACCAGCGCCAGCGCGGGGCTTTCCTTCACCACTTCCCAAGGGGCGGAAACATTGACGAGTCCGGCGGCGATCCGTTCCTGATAGCGGCGCAGGCGGCGGACGCCTTGGCCGTGCCCGGGGTGAAAGCGCAGTTCGGAGAAGATCAGCGCATCGGCGAAGATGGTCGCGTCTTCCTCGGTCAGACCGAGGGCGCGGAAGCCCTGCACCATGAAGGTTTGCAGGCTGTCGCGGGTGACGGATGTCATCTTGATCATGTCAGGCCTCCACGCCCATGAGGTCGGCGATGTTTGCCGTGTCGGTGAGGAAACTGCCCAACTGCCCGGAGGGGGCGGTCATCAGCAGGCAGATGCCGGGGCCATAGCCCGCGCGCGGGCCATCGGTGGCGCAGACCACGCCGATGGCATGGGCGCCGCGCAGATAGCCGTGGTTGTAGCGGCTGTCGGTGTCTTCCAGCGCCACAAGGTCGCCCAGCCGCAGCTTGTCGAGCCCGCGTTCGGCCAGTTGGGCGCGGTCGGTGGATTGCATGTGAATGCTGCCGCCTTCGGAAGTCAGGCCCAGTCCGGCGCCCACCAGATGGGCGGGGATGCGGGCCGCCACGCCAAATTCGATGCGCGCGCCTTCGTGGCGGCAGGGCAGCAAGGACAAGAGATTGGGTGCGATGCCTTTGAGCATCACCTCAGGGTGGTCGGTCAGCGCGAGGCCCATCCCTTCGGATCGGATCAGGATCTGATCGCCCACCGCCATTTTCGTGCGGGCCTCTTTCGGGAAATGCAGGATGACCTGTTCCGAAAAGCGGCCGGATTTTCCCGTCACCACGCCGACGCTGCCCGCGGCCTGCCCGGTCATCACCTTGGCGCGATTGCCGATGCAGGCATAGACATTGAGGCCCCGGTTGCGGGTGTCTTCGGCCTGACGGATCGAGACGCCGGGATGGATGCAATCGGCGGCCCAGCCGAAGGCCCGGTCGCCCACGCTGACATTATAGACGATGCCGCCATAGGTGGGCAGCAAGAAGGCGGTGCCATCGGCGGCAAGGCGGTAGGGCTCGGCAGGCAGGCCCGGAAAGCCCGGGTGCGCGATGGACCCGGCGACCGACACGGCAACCAGATCGGCGGCATTTGTGGCAAGGGGCGCGGTCATGTCAGGCTCCGGATGTTCAGGGATTGGGCGATGTTGGCGGCAGGGTCGACGGTAAAGCCAAGGCTCTCCGCCGGGCCGGTGATCAGGGTCAGGATGCCGGGGCCATGGCCTGTCATCACCGAATCGCCGTGGATGCAGAGGCAGATCGCCACCCAGCCGGGCCGGAACGAGCGGCCAAAGCGGTGGTCGACATCGCGGATGGCAATAAGGTCGCCCAGTTTCATCTGATCGATGCCAAGATCGGCCATCAGGGCGCGATCGCCCGACATCAGGTCCTGATCGACATATTCCGCGTTCAGCTCTGCCCCCGAGCCCATGATGCGCGCGGGCAGTTCCATGGCGACGGGGCAGATGATCTGACCGTTTTCTTCGCGCAGGCCATAGGCGCGGGCCAATGCGGGGCTGGTTTTCTTGAATTCAATCGCGGGGTGGTTGGCCAACCGGATGCCACGGCCCTTGGCGCGGATCTGGATGGTGTCGCCGATCATCAGGTCTTCCAGCACCTCGGGCGCGAAATCGACGAGGATGCGGGCATGTTCGCCGGTGACGATGCCTTTGGCACCACGGGCGAGGCCTGTCATCACCTCGGCTTCATTGCCGATGCAGGTCAGGTAATGCAGTGCGAAATCGGCCTTTTCGTCGCCGTTGGCGATGGACACGCCCGGCTCTACATGATCGCCCGCCCAGCCAAAGGCCCGGTCACCCACCCGTGCGTTGTAAGCGATGCCCGACATGCCGGGCAGAATGGCGGCGCGGCCATCGGGCCAGTGCAGATAAGCGCCTTGCCGCATCGTTGGCTGACTGACCTGCCCGGTCACGGCCATTTCGACAAGATCATCAACGTTCCAAACCAGGCTCTCGGTCATGCGGCTCCCCGGAATTTTCTCTGGTCCGGGGTCAGGAATGTTTTCTTGACAACCTCGGACGACTCAAACGATAGTTGCTTTGTCGATTGTCGACAACATACAATTTACCGGAGGGCGAAGGAACTTCCAGAATCGGTTCCCGAGCAAGAACGAAAGCAGGTTGAATGGGTTACGCCGCGTTTGCTGAACGTATGGGTCAGGTCAATGATCTCTTGAATGCCAAGTCTATTCTGGCTTGGGATGCGCGCACGATGATGCCAGCGGGCGGCGCAGAGACGCGGGCCAAGCAATTGGCGACGCTTTCGGTGCTGGCGCGCGATCATCTGGTGGCGGATGAAACCCGCAGCCTGCTGGACAAGGCAGAGGCCGAAGTTTCCAGCCTGCCTGAAGACAGTGTCGAGCGCACAATTTGTGCGCAGACGCGGGAAGCGATTGACTATCACCTGCGGATTCCGGCCGATCTGGTGCGCCGCCGGGCGGAAACCGGGTCGATCGGGCAAGACATCTGGGCGCGGGCGCGCGCCGCCGATGATTACGCGACCTTTGCCCCGGTGCTGGAGGAAACCGTTGCCCTGAACCGGGAGATGGCCGAGCACATCGGCTATTCCGCCCATCCCTATGACGCGCTGATGCATCGGTTTGAACCGGGCGAGACGGTGGCCTCGTTGAACACGCTGTTTGCGCAATTGCGCGACGGGATGCTGCCGCTGCTGCGCGCGATTGCGCAAAAGGAAGGGCCGCGCTTTGATTTCCTTCAGCGCCCGTTCCCCAAGGAGCAGCAACTTGCCTTTGGTCTGAAGATGGCCGAGCGCGTGGGCTATGACCTGAACCGGGGACGGCTGGACACCACGGTTCACCCGTTCGAGGTGTCTTTCACCCGCAATGATGTGCGCATCACCACCCGTGTGGTGGAGGAATGGATGCCCGCCTGTCTGTTCGGGTCGCTGCACGAAGCAGGCCATGCCCTGTATGAGCAGTATTGCGACCCGGCCTTTACCCGCACGCCGCTGGCGACCGATCTGGTCGGGCTTTACGCGGTGGGGGGTGTCAGTTTTGGCGCGCATGAAAGCCAGTCGCGCCTGTTTGAAAACCATGTGGGCCGCAGCCGGGAGTTCTGGGAGCTGAACTTTGCCGAGGCGCAGGCCGCGTTCCCCGACCAGTTGTCGGACATTGATGCCGAAACCTTCTGGCGCGCGGTCAACCGCGTGGCGCCGGGGTTCATCCGGGTGGAAGCCGATGAGCTGACCTATGACTTCCACATCATGCTGCGGGTGGATCTGGAGGCCGCGCTGATCGACGGCAGCCTGAAGGTGGCGGATCTGCCCGAGGCATGGAATGCCAAGATCAAGGAATATCTGGGTCTTGATGTGCCGAACAATCGCTTGGGTGTGCTTCAGGATGTGCACTGGTCTTCGGGCCAGATCGGGACCTTCTGCAACTATACCATTGGCAATGTGATGGCAGGCCAGCTGTTCGAGGTGGCAACGCAGGATGCCACCGTGGCCGCGGGCATGGCCTCGGCCGATTATGTGCCGCTGCGCAAGTGGATGACCGAGCATGTGCATCGCCACGGGCGCCGCTACAGCCGCAACCAGTTGCTGGAAAAGGCAACCGGGCGTGCCTTGGACCCGGCCCCCTATATCGCGCACCTGACCGCCAAATATTCTGAAATCTACGGGATCTGATCCGATGACCGAAGCCAGCAGCCGCCTTGCCTCCCGCGTCAAGCTTAAAGACGCGCATCTTGTGACCCGGATGACCGATATCGCCGAGGGCCTGCCTGATGTGATCAAGCTGGGCCGGGGCGACCCCGATCTGGACACGCCCGCGCATATCATCAAGGCGGGGCAGGAGGCGCTGGCCAATGGGGCCACGCATTACATGCACCCCTTGGGGATGCCCGCGTTGCGCCGGGCGATCGCCGACAACATCGCGGCCTATGGCGGTGCGCGCTATGAGCCGGAGAATATCGTGGTGACGCCCGGTGGGCAGCACGCGATGTTCGTGATCGCCTTGGCGCTTTTGAACCCCGGCGACGAGATTCTGGTGCCTTGCCCGGGCTATAACCCCTATCATCAGGCTGCCGAGATGGCCGGGGCCGAGACGGTGCACATCCGCACCTCGATGGAGACGAATTTCTGCGTCACCGCCGAAATGGTGCGGGCGCATATCACGCCGCGGTCAAAGATCCTTGTGCTGATCAATCCGAACAACCCCACCGGCACCGTGACCCCGCCCGCCGAGGTGGCGCGGATTGCCGAGGTGGCCAAGGAACACGACCTGATCGTGATTTCCGATGAGATCTATGCGCGGCTGACCTATGGCAACCACACCGTGCAGCCGGTGGCCGCGCTGCCGGGGATGTTTGAGCGCACGATCACGCTGTCGGGCATGTCCAAGGCCTATGCGATGACGGGGTGGCGGATCGGCTATTTCGCGGGGCCGCCTGATCTGATCCCGGCGCTGGCCGAGATCAACCATGCCTTCGCCATTTCCACCACCTCCGTCAGCCAGCATGCGGCGCTTGCCGCGCTGACGGGGCCGCAGGATTGTGTGGAAGACATGCGCGCCATCTATGACGAGCGGCGCCGGGTGCTGTGCGCCGGGCTGACCGAACTGGGCATTCCCTATGCCGAGCCGCAGGGGGCGTTTTACGTTTACGCCGATGTGTCGAAAACCGGGATCGGAGCCACGCTGTTTTGCGAGCGTCTGCTGCGCGAAGGCCAAGTGCTGATGTATCCGGGCGGGATTTACGGCGATTACACCGATGATTTCGTGCGCATGTCGCTGACCCAACCCGTTGCCCGCATCCGCGAGGCGATGACCCGTATGAAAGCGGTGGTCGAGACCATCCGCGCCGAAACCCGCGCTGCCTGAAGGAGGACAGGATGAAAACCGACAACCCGAATGTGATCGGCATCAAGCACATGGCCTTTGGCGTGCGCGATGCGGAAAAGGCGCTGGAGACCTATGCGCGGTTTCTGGACGTGCCTGCGGATACGGAAATCACCGTCTTTCCGAAATCCAAGAACAAGGTCGCGCTCTTTAACCTGGGCGGGATCGAATACCAGCTGTGTGAATCGCTGGACCCCGAGGGGCGTTTTGCCAAGTGGATCGATGAGCGCGGCCACGAAGGGCTGCACCACATCTGCTATGAGGTGAGCAACATCGATGACGCCTTGGCCCATGCGCAGGCCAAAGGGGCCAGTCTGCGCATCTGTCAGGCGTGCCAGAAATATGGCTCGCATCCGCATCCCGAAGGGTGGGTGGCCTTCCTCGACAATGATGCGGGCGGCATCGAGATCGAGTTCATGCAGGTCTACACGCCTGAGCAGCTGAAAGAATACGAAGCGTTCAAGGGGATCTGAGATGAGCGGAAAGACCATAACCGTTGGCACCGCTTCGGCCGAGCCCGGCAGCATCGCGCGGGGCGTGATCCCGGTGACGACTTTGGCCGGGGGCACCGCGCTGGACATTCCGGTGGTGATCGTGAACGGCGTGAACGCAGGCCCGGTGTTCTGGGTGAACGGGGCCATCCACGGCGACGAACCCGAAGGCCCGCTGGCCTGTCAGATCGCGTTGGCCGAGGTGGACCCGGCGCACCTGTCGGGCACGCTGGTGATGTGCCCGGTGGTGAACGTGCCTGCGTTCGAGGCGGCGCAGCGCGGCAATCCGGCGGATACCTTCAGCTATGACATGAACCGCATCTATCCGGGGCGCGAGAACGGCTATCTGTCCGAACGCGTGGCCGCCGCCCATGCCGCCGCGATGGGGCCGCTGGCGGATTTCGAGATCTCGATCCATTCCGGGGGCGCGCATTCCTTTCTCGACAAGTCGATGTTCATCGACGAGTCGCCGGAAAGCGTGGAGCTTGGCACCGCGATGGGGCCGGGCTGGGGGTGCATCATGTCGAACTTCAACCCGACAGGCAGCCCGATGGCCTATCTGAAAAAGCTGGGCAAGGTGGGCATCACGGTGGAGCTTGGCGGGCGTTCGGCCACCTCTCCCGAGGCCTTTGCGCGCATCGGGCGCGAGCTGGCCAATTCCATCCTGAACATCCTGCGCCATTACAAGATGTATCCGGGGCAGGCCGAATACCCGTCGCCCCGCTACAAGGGACAGCAAGAGGCGTTGTTGGCTCCGGCCTCGGGGATCTTTGTGCCCGAGCCGGGCGTGGCCTTCCTGACCATGATGAAGAAGGGCGACCGGATCGCGCGGATCAAGAGCATTTTCGGCGATGTGCTGGGCGAGATCGTGGCCCCGGCCGATGGCATGTTCTTTGGTCTGCGCGCCTTGCCCAATGTCACCACCGGTGACTGGTGCTGCTTCTTCTGCAAGGTCGAAGGAACGAGGGACTGACCCGGATGGATCATGTGCGCGACCTTGTGGGCTACAGCGGCTCTGCATCGCCCGACATCTCCTGGCCAAATGGCGGGCGGGTCGCGGTCAATTTCGTGATGAATTACGAGGAAGGCTCGGAGTATTCGATCGGGGACGGTGACGGGAAATCCGACACCGTGCTGACCGAGGTTTCGTCCCCCCGCGTGCCGGTGGGGCAGCGTGATCTGGCCGCCGAGAGCATGTTTGAATATGGCAGTCGCGTTGGCTTTTGGCGCATTTACCGGCTGTTTCAGGAGACCGGGCTGCCGATGACGGTTTTCGCGTCGGCCTTGGCGCTGGAGCGGCACCCGGAAGTTGCGCAGGCGCTGCGGGACACCGACTGGGATATGGTGTGCCACGGGTGGCGCTGGGTGGAGCATTACCTGCTGGATGAGGCGACCGAGCGCGACCACATCGCGCGGGGGCATGAGGTGATCTCGCGCCTGATCGGTCGCCCGCCCGAAGGGTTTTACTGCCGCTATGGGCCGTCGACGGCCACGCGGCGGTTGGTGGTGGAGCATGGCGGCTACAGCTATGACAGCGACGCCTACAACGATGACCTGCCTTATTGGTGCACCGTTGGCGGGCGTTCGCATCTGGTGGTGCCCTATTCTCAGGTGACGAATGACGCCAAGCTGGTGGGCGGGCCGCTGGTGACGGGGCGGGCGTTCGGCGAGTTTCTGATCGACAGCTTTGAAGGCTTTGTCGCCGAGGCGCATCTGCATCCGCGCATGATGTCGGTGGGGATGCACACGCGGATTCTGGGCCATCCGGGGCGGCTTGCCGGGCTGCGCATGTTCATCGACCATATCAAGGGCCATAAGGAAGCTTGGATCTGCCGCCGCAGCGATCTTGCGCAGCATTGGCGTCTGCACGTGCCGCCGCCTGCGCCCGAGGTTGCGGCATGATCCTGACCCCCATCCCCGCTGATGCGGCTGCCTTTGCGCGCTTTGGCACCTTGGTTGAAAAGCCCGAGGTTGCCGGAGAGCGGCGCATGTTCAGTGAGTGGCTGCCCGCGCAGGATGGATTGGCGCTTCAGTTTCATCTGAACCATGTTGCGCCGACGCGGCTGCCAAGCCCGCTTTCGCAGGTGGAGCGGCACCCTCATTCGGCGCAGGTTTTCCTTCCGGTGGATGTGTCGCGCTATCTGGTGGTGGTGATGCCACGGATGGCGGATGGCGCGCCCGATCTGTTGCACGCGGTCTGCTTTGAGGTGCCGGGCAGTGTGGGCGTGATCTATCGGCGCGATGTCTGGCATGCGGGAATGATGGTGCTGGACCGTCCGGGAAGCTTTGCCGTGCTGATGTCGCGCGGCGCGCAGGATGATGATGTGTTTCTGCCCATTCCCCCCCTTACGCTTTCCGCACGGTCGGGCCATGACCTGCGGATCACAAGAAACGGACACACCGCATGACACATACCCCCCGCCTGTTCGTGCCGCTGATCACGCCTTTTGCGGCGGATCTTTCGGTCGATCTGCCCCGGCTGACGGCTGTCGCGCAGCGCATGCTGGATGATGGCGCCGATGGGCTTGCCCCGTTCGGGACCACATCAGAGGCCACTTCGATGAGCGTGGAAGAGCGCATGGCGGCTCTGGAGGCGCTGGTGGCGGCGGGCATTGCGCCGTCTTGCCTGATCCCCGGCACCGGCTGCGCGGCCTTGCCGGATACCATCCGCCTGACCAAACACGCGGTGGCGCTGGGCGTGCGGGGCACGCTGACGCTGCCGCCCTTCTTTTACAAACCTGTGTCCGAAGAGGGCGTCTTTGACTCCTATGCGCGGGTGATCGAGGCCGTGGGGCCGGGCTTGCGCCTGTTCCTGTATCACATTCCGCAGATGTCGGGCGTGGCGATCACCGTGACGCTGATCGGGCGGCTGATGGAGGCTTTTCCGGGGGTGGTGGCAGGGTTGAAGGACAGTTCCGGCAACTGGGAGAACACCGCCGCCATCATCGCGGCCTTTCCGCAGATCGAGACGTATTCGGCCTCAGAGGCGCTGCTGTCCAAGAATGTGGCCGCCGGTGGCGCGGGCTGTATCAGCGCAAGCGCCAATGTAAACGCCCATGGCATTGCCGCGCTGATCCGGGGCCTTGGCACGGCGGAGGAAGGCAAGTTGCAGGCCGATGCGGCGGCCATCCGCAGCCTGTGTGAAAAGCTGCCCTTGATCCCCGGGGTAAAGGCGATCGTGGCCCGCCGCATGCAGGATGCGGGCTATGCCAGAGTGCGCCCGCCGCTGGTGGCGGTGGGGCAGGATCATTCCGACGCGGTGAAAAAGGTCGCCACCCTGAGTTATGGAGAGAGTGCAAGTGTCTGATCCGGTTTCTGGCCAGATGGCCCAAGCGTTGGATGCCTCAACGCCCGACCTGTCCCCTATCGAGCAGACGCCGCTGAAGGTTCAGATCGCAGACCGGTTGCGGCGCGCGATCATCACCGGAAAGATGCGCCCGGGCGCGGTGCTGGTGGAAACAGCCTTGGCCGAGCAGATGAATGTCAGCCGCGCGCCGATCCGGGAGGCGATCCAGATTCTGGAGTCGGACGGGTTGGTGGAAACCGTGGCCTACAAGGGCAAGCGGGTGAAGCCGCTGACCGTGCGCGAGGTGACGGAAACCTTTGAGATGCGGCAGCTTTACGAGGTGCTTGCGGTGCGCCGCATCATCGCGGGCGGGGTGGATGTGCAGGCGCTGCACCGGCCCTATGCCGATATGGTGGAAGCTGCCGAGGCTGGCGACCGGGAAAGCCTTGTCGCGGGGGACGAGCGGTTTCACCGCACGCTGATCCGGCTGGCCGATCACGATCTGCTGCTGCAGACGTGGAACAGCATTTACATGCGTGTTCACCAGATCATGGCGCTGCGCAATGACCGCAAGGTGCCGCTGGTGGATATTGCCACCAACCACCTGCCGATCATTCACGCCTTGGAGAAGCGCGATCTTGAAAAGGCCGTGGCCTTGATGTCGGAGCACACGCGGGCGCTGAATGACTTTGACCCCGCCCGGATCGTGCAGGACCCGGCGTGATGGCAAACCGTGTCCTGATCACCGGCGCGGGGGGCTTTGTCGGAGGGGCGCTTTCGGCAGGTTTTGCGGCCTTGGGGTGGCAGGTCACGGGTGTGGATCTTGAGTTTGATGCAGGCGCGGCGGCGCGCCTGCAAGGCTGTGACCTGATCACGGCCGATCTGGGAGGCCTGGTGGTGCCGGACCTGCCACGGGCCGATGTGATCTTGCATGCGGCGGCGCTCACGACAGAGGCGGAGGCGCTGGGCATTTCCGCAGCAGAGCATGTGGCGCGCAACACCGCACCCTTGCTGGGCATTCTGCGCCACGCTGCGGCACAGCCGCCGCAGGCTTTTGTGTTTCTGTCCTCGAGCGGCATCTTTGCGGGCACCGAAGGCGGCCCGGATCTGACCGATGACTGTGTGCCCACCGGTCTTGCGCCCTATTCTGCGGCCAAGCGCGCGGGGGAGCTGTTGGCGGCCTCGGCCTTGGCGGGGTGCTGCCCGGTGCATGTGCTGCGGTTGGGATATATCTATGGGCCCGATGAGATGGCGCGGACCAGCCGGATGCGGGTTTCGGTGGTTGCCGCGATGATCGCTGCGGCCCGCGCCGGGCAGGCGCTGCCGTTGCGCAGCGATGACCCGCGCAGGGACTGGACCTTTGCGCCGGATCTTGCGCCCGCGATGGCTGCTTTGGTGGCGCAGGCCCCGGCGGGCCGCCCTGTGCATTTCGGCAGCGGCCATATTTTGCACGACAGTGCGCTGGCTGCGCTGATCGCGCGCCACTTCGGCACATTGCGGCTGAGCCGTGTTGCGAGCGTTGGGGCGAAACCGCCGATGGTGGCAAGCCGTTTGCCCGCGCTTGCCGGGTTTCGCTGGACGGCGCCGGATGAGGGTATCGCCGCGCTGTGTCGACAGCAGGTGGCCGCATGACTGTGCTGCGCGTGATACTGGTCGGACTTGGGGCTCGGTCGCGCGTGTGGCGGCGGGTGTTGCAAGACGATGCAGGGTGCCGGATCGTCGGGCTGGTCGACAGCAATGCCGCCAACCTTGGCGCTGCGATGGCAGACATGCCGGGCGCCGTGGGGGGGCCCAGTCTGGAGACGGTGGCCGCGCAGGTGGCGGCCGATGCGGTGATCCTGATCACGCCGCCGGGCGGGCGCGAGGCGCAGATCGCGGCGGCCTGTGCGGCCGGTCTGGCCATCCTTGCGGAAAAGCCGCTGGCGGATACGGTGGCGGCGGCCAAGGCGCATACGGCCATGGCGGCGGCGGCCGGGGTGCCGCTGTGCGTTGGGTTGAACTTCCGCTACATGCCGGTCACCCGCGCGCTGAAGGCCCTTCTTGCCGAAGATCAGCTTGGCGCGCCCGAGATCGGGCGTTTCCTTTATGAGCGCTGGCGCGACGGGCGGCAGGCCCGGTTGAACAAGTATCCGCTGACCATGGATCAGCCGATGCTGTGGGAACAGTCGATCCACCACTTCGATCTGATGCGCTTTGTCTATGGCCGCGAGCCGGTGGCGATTGCAGCGCGCACATGGAACCCGTCGTGGTCGATGTATGCCGGCGATGCCAATGTCTCGGCGCTGATCACCTTTGAGGGCGGGCTGGAGGTGACCTATCAGGGCACTTGGGCCGCCAATTGGGATCATCTTGGCTTTGACTGGCGCAGCGATTGCCCGGGCGGGATCGCCGTGCAGCGCGACATGTTCGGCGATCTGGCCTTTGCCCGCCGCGATGACAAGGCGCTGACCCCCGTGGCGCTGCCCCCGTTTGAAACATGGATCGACGATGCTGCGGCCCTTTGGGCCGAGTTTGCAGCACATCTGCGCGGTGCGGGGGCCTTGCCCTGCCCGGCAGAGGATCACCTGAATTCGCTCCGCATGGTGGAGGCCTGCATCCAAGCGGCCGCCACCCACCAGACAATAAAATTGAATGTCCCGATCGTGGCTGCGGAGCCGGTCGGGGCCGCCCCCTCACACCGCAACAACTCCCAACAGAGAGGATGACACAATGACACGGCTACGACATCTGGCTGTCACAAGCGCGTCCGGCCTGCTTTTGGCCACGACGGCCGCCTTTGCCCAGCCTGCCGAGAACACCATCGTGGTGGGCCTGAGCGCCGATATCACCACCTTTGAACCGGCGAATATCTCGTCGCGCGACAATGCGAACATCGCGCGGCACATCTTTGGCACGCTGTATACCATCAGCGGCGATGGCGAGGTTTCGCCGGATCTGGCCGAGAACCTTGAGATTTCCGAGGATGGTCTGAATTACGTCTATACCTTGCGCGAAGGTCTGACCTGCCATGACGGTGAGGCGCTGACCGCCGAAGACGCGGCCTTCAGCTTCAACCGGGCCAAGGACCCGGCCAATGCCTTTACCGGCAACACGCCGGGTTTCGTGTTCTCGTCCATCGGCTTCCAGTCTGCCGAGGCGCTGGATGACCGCCGTGTGCAGATCACGCTGGGCGCGAAGAACCCGATCGCCTTTGGCCTGCTGACGGAAGTGTATATCCACTGCAAGGACAGCTATGAGGCGATGTCGCTGGATCAGGCGGCGGCGACCCCGATTGGCTCTGGCCCCTACAAGCTGGCAAGCTGGGCCAAAGGGTCTGAGGTTGTGCTGGAAAAGGTGGGCGAGCCTGCCAAGATGGAAAAGATCATCTGGCGGATCATCCCCGAGGCTTCGACCCGTTCGGCAGAACTGATCGCAGGCAACGTGGACATCATCACCAACGTGGCGCCGGATCAGATCGATGCGGTGAACGCCTCGGGCAATGCCAAGGTGCAGGCGGTGCAAGGCACCCGGCGGATGTATGTGGGCTTCAACCTGTCGGAAGAATTCGCGGCCATGCCGGGCGGCGATGCGATCCAGAACCCGGATGTGCGCCGCGCGCTGCAATATGCGGTGGACGTGCCGACCATCTGCAAGCAGTTGCTGAACTTTGAATGCGTGCGGGCCACGGGCCTTGTGAACCCGCAGAACGCAAACCAGTCGCTGACCCCCTATCCCTATGACCCGGATATGGCGGAAAAGATGCTGGACGAAGCAGGCTGGCCGCGCGCGGCGGATGGCACCCGCTTTACCATCCGCTTTCAGGCGGGCCGTGGCCGTTACCTGAACGACCAGAACGTGGTGCTGGCGATTGCCCAGTATCTGGAAGATGTCGGTCTGAAGGTTGAAGTCGACCTGATGGAATGGGCCTCGGTTTATGTGCCACTGATCCGCGAGCGCAATGTGGGCCCGCTGTTCTTCCTTGGCTCGGGGGGCGCGTTGTGGAGCCCGCTCTATGACATGACCGACCTTGCACGGGTCGAGTCGGGCACCAACTACACCCATTGGGATGACGAGCGTTGGTTCAGCCGCTGGGCTGATATCGCTGCCGCGACCACACCGGAAGAAACCCGCGTGATCGTGGATGAGATGCTGCAGGTGTTTTACGACGATGGCCCGTGGCTGCACATGTACTTCCAGCCTGACTTTTACGGCGTCAGCGAGCGGGTGGATTTCGTCGCCCGCCCGGATGAGAAAGTCTATCTGTTCGAGACAGGCCTGAAGTGACCTGACCCCTGCCGCGCGGGACGTGTGTGCCCGCGCGGTATCTTCCTCCTCCTCAACATCCAAAGGACTGCCCCGATGTGGACGTTCATCGCCCGTCGCCTGCTGCAAAGCGTGATTGTGATCTTTGGCGTGACCCTGATCAGTTTCGTCGCCCTGCAGATCGGGGGCGATCCAACCTATCTGTTCGTCTCGGAACGCGCGACAGAAGAAGAAATTGCGATGGTGCGGGAAGCGCTTGGCTTCGACAAACCGCTGCATATCCAATACCTGACCTATGTCGCCAATGTGGCGCAGGGCGAATTCGGCAATTCGCTGAGCTATCGCCAGCCCGCAATGGAAATTGTGCTGGGCGCGTTGCCCGCGACGATTGAGCTCACGATCTTTGCGCTGACCTTTGCGATCGGCATGGCGATTCCCTTTGGCGTCTTTGCGGCGCTGTATCGCGGCACGCCGGTGGATGGCGGGATCATGACCATGGCGATGTTCGGGCAGTCGGTGCCGAATTTCTGGCTGGGGATCATGATGATCCTGTTCTTTGGCCTGTATCTGCGCTGGTTCCCGATTTCCGGCCATGTGCCGTTCCTGATGCCGCTGTTGCAAGGAGAGGTGGCGCAGGCCTTCAGCAACCTGCCGCAGACGCTGTATTACCTGATCATGCCGGGCATCGCGGTTGGCTTTTATTCGCTGTCGCGCAACGCGCGTCTGGTGCGGTCTTCGATGCTGGAAGTGCTGGGGCAAGATTACGTGCGCACCGCACGGTCCAAGGGCCTGACCGAGCGCAGCGTGGTGGTGCATCACGCCTTGCGCAATGCGTGGCTGCCGGTGGTCACCATGGTGGGGCTGGAGTTCGGTTTTCTGCTGGGCGGCGTCGTCGTGATCGAGACGGTGTTCAGCTATCCGGGCATCGGGCGGCTGGTGTTCAACTCGATCAACCAGCGCGACATCCCGGTGGTGCAGGCGGCGGTGATCGTGCTGTCGCTGATCTTCATTGCCCTCAATCTGCTGGTCGATCTGGTTTACGCCAAGATTGACCCCCGCGTGAAACTGTAAGGAGGCGGACATGAGTGATGTCACGACAGATGGCCTGACGACTCTGGCGCCCGAACGCGGTTCCAATTTCGGGCGCGAGTTGCGGCGGGCCGGGCGCAGCATGGTGGCGGCGAAGTGGCCGGTGCTGGCGCTGTTGATCTTGCTGGTGGTGGCGATTGTGGCCATCTTTGGCCCGATGCTTGCGCCGCTGGACCCGAACCGGCAAAACATCATGCTGCGGCTGGCCGAGCCGTTGGGCGAAGGGCCGCGCGGCGCGACCTTCTGGCTGGGGTCGGATGCGCTGGGCCGGGACGTGCTGTCACGGCTGCTCTATGGCGCGCGCATCTCGCTTTTGGTGGGGATCTGCGCGATTGCCGTCGGGGGCACCATTGGCGTGGTGGCCGGGCTGGTGTCGGGCTATTTCGGCGGCTGGGTCGATGATGTGATCATGCGGCTGGGCGATATTCAGCTGGCATTTCCCTTCATCCTGCTGGCGATCATGTTTCTGGTGGTGCTGGGGCCGGGGGTGATGAACCTGATCCTTGTGCTGGGGATCGGGCAATGGGTGACCTATGCCCGTATCGTGCGCGGGCAGACGCTTTCCTTGCGCGAGAAAGAGTTCGTCGAGGCGGCGCGGGCGCTGGGCGACAGCACCACTTCGATCATCTTCCGCACCATCCTGCCGAACATCGTGGCTCCGCTGACCGTGATCGCCTCGTTCAACGTGGCTTCGGTCATTCTGGCCGAGGCGGCGCTGTCTTTCCTTGGGCTGGGCGTGCCGCCTTCGGTGCCGACATGGGGCAGCATGTTGGCCGAAAGCCGCGAGCAACTGATTGCCAACAAGTGGTGGCTGGCCATTTTCCCCGGCCTTGCCATCGTGCTGACGGTGCTCAGCTTCAACATCATCGGGGATTGGCTGCGGGACTTTCTGGACCCCCGCCTGAAAGAAAGACGCTGAGGGAGTGACCATGAAAGTCGGAATCATCGGGGCGAGCTTTGCCCGTGACGCCTATCTGCCTGCGCTGGCCCATGTGCCGGGGGCCGAAGTGGTGGCCATTGCTTCGGGCCGCTTGTCGAGTGCCAAGGCGGCGGCCGAGGCCTATGGCGTGCCGCATGCCTATGACGATTGGCAGGCAATGCTGGCCGCGCACCCGCTTGATCTGGTGTGCATCGCGACCCCCACCGTGCTGCACGCGCCGCAAACGCTGGCGGCGCTGGCGCGGGGGGCGCATGTGCTGTGCGAAAAGCCCACGGCGATGAACGCGGGCGAGGCCAAGGCGATGCTGGACGCCGCCGAGGCGGCGGGGCGGTTGCACATGATTGACCATGAGATGCGGTTCAACCCGAACCGCGCCCGCATTGCCGAGATGATTGCCCAAGGCGATCTGGGCGAGGTGCGGCATGTGAACATCTCGAACATCGGCAGCAGCTGGGCCAACCCGGCCAGCCGACCCAAGGGCGACTGGTGGAGCCTTGCCGATCAGGGCGGCGGGCGGCTGGGGGCAAATGGCAGCCATCAGGTCGACATGCTGCGCTGGTGGCTGGGCGAGGTGGCTTGGGTCACCGGGGCGGCCCCGGTGGTGATTCCCGACCGGAAGGACAAGGTGACGGGCGAGGCTTGGACCGCGACGGCGGATGATGTGGCCTGGTTCACGCTGGAAATGGCCAAGGGCGCGATTGCGCAGGTGTTCATGAGCGGGGTGGCCGCGCATAACATGGGCAATCAGACGCAGGTGTTTGGATCGAAAGGCACGATCACCCTGTCGAACGATGATGAAAAGCTGTGGTTCGCGCCGGCGGGTCAGAGCTTTGCCGAGATCACCGTCGAAGACCCGAATGCGGGCCTGCCGGGCCTGAACAAGGGGATCTGGAACGTGTCGGTGCTGGGGGCCTTGCGCGAGATGGCGGCCGCCATTGCCGCCGGGCGCGCATTGCAGCGCGGGGCGACCTTTGCCGATGGTCTGGCCAATCAGCAGGTGCTGGATGCGGTGCGCGCCTCGGGCACGGAACGGCGCTGGGTGCAGCCGGGGCAAGGCGATGCCTGAGGGTCAAACCGTTCTGATCACCGGGGCAGGGCAAGGGCTGGGCGCGGCCATCGCCCGGCACCTGCATGGCTTGGGAGATCGGCTCATCCTGATGGATGTGAACGAAGCACGTCTGGCCGAGGTGCTGACGGACTGTCCGGGCGCAACTGGCACGGTGGTGGACCTGTCCGATGCCGCAGACACCGCCCGCGCCATTGCCGAAACGGTGACCAGCCCGGTGGACACGCTGATCCACAACGCGGCGATCCTGCGGGTGGAGCCTGTGGAACAGGTGAGCCTTGGCACCTTTCAGGCGACAATGAACGTGGGCATTCAGGCCGGGTTTCAGCTGACGCAGGCCGTGTGGCCCGGGATGAAGGCCCGGGGCGGGATGCTGATCTTTGTCTCATCGCGTTCTGGTATCGAAGGCTTTGTCGATGAAACCGCCTATTGCGCCGCCAAACACGCGCTTGAGGGGTTTTCCAAATGTCTGGCGATGGAGGGGGAGGCGCATGGCATCGTCTCTGTCACCATCACGCCGGGGATGTTCATGCACACGCCGATGTCGGAAACCACCTATGGCGCGGAGGCGCGCGCGAAATGGGTGGACCCGATCCGGCTGGCCCCTGCCTTTGCCCATCTGTCTGCCCACCGCCCGGCGCATCTGTCGGGCCAGCGGCTTAACGCCTGGGAGCTTTCCCAACCGGAGGTCACGCCATGAGCATGCAAGAGATTTACGACTGGATCGACGCCAATGCCGAGGAATGCATCCGCGATCTGCAAAGCTTTGTGCAGCAACCGTCGATCTCGGCGCAGAATGTGGGGCTGCGGGACTGCGCCGCGCTGATCCGTGACATGATGCACCGCGACGGCTTGCCCGCCGACTTTCACGAACTGGCAGAAGGTCCGCCGGTGGTGTTCGGGCATCTGGAGGCGAAGAAGCCCGCGAAAACCATCTTGTGCTATTCGCATTACGATGTGCAGCCCCCCGAACCCTTGGAGGCGTGGAGCCATGGTGGCCCGTGGTCGGGCGCGATTGTGGACGGCGTGTTGTATGGGCGCGGCGCCACCGACAACAAATCGGGGGTGCTTGCCTTCAACAAGGCCGCCAAGGCCTTTCTGGCCGTGCGGGGCGAGGTGCCCTGCAACCTGAAATTCCTGATCGAAGGCGAAGAGGAAATCGGGTCTCCCAACCTTGGCGAATGGGCCGCGCGCAACAAGGCCTTGCTGGAAGCGGACGGGATGCACTGTCTGGACGGGTCTATCGAGACGGGCACGGATGTGCCTGATGTGTCGCTGGGTCTGAAATCGGTGCTCTATGTCGAGTTGATTGCGCGTGGGGCGAAATCGGACATCCACTCGCTGAACTTCCCGCTGGTGCCTGCGCCGGTGTGGGATCTGATCTGGGCCTTGAACACCATCCTCGACAAGGATCGCAAGATCCTGATCGAAGGCTGGAACGAAGGCATCTGGCAGCTGGGGCCGGATGATGAGGCGCAACTGAAGGACAAGGCCGCGCGGGTGGACACCGCCGCGATGAAAGAGGAATGGGGGATTGATCAGTTTGCGCTCGGCCGCGATGGCATCGATGCGATCCGTGCCCGCACCTATGAGCCGACCGCCAATATCCAAGGCATCATCGCAGGCTATACCGGCCCCGGCACCAAAACCATCGTGCCGAATGAGGCGCGGGCCAAGCTGGATTTCCGGCTGATCCCCAACATTCAACCCGATGCCGCGATTGCCAAGCTGAAGGCGCATCTGGTGAAGCATGGCTTTGGCCATATCGAGGTGAAATACCGTGACGGCACCGAACCGCCTTACAAGATCAGCGTGAAGGAAGACATCAGCCAAGCGATTATTGCTGCCGCGACCGAGGTTTATGGGGAACTTCCTGTCGTGAACGGCGTTTCTGCCGAAGGTGCCATCCTGAAACATGTGTGGATTCCCTGCGTTCTGACCGGCTTTGCCAACCCGGGCGCAAACCTGCATGCGCCGGATGAGAACATTCACATCGACAAATACATCAGCGGGATCAAATATGCGGCGGCGATCATGGAGCATTTCGGCAAATCGTGATGCCTGCCTGATCCATCCCTAGCACAGCCGTGCCCCCAGACGACCCCGGCGCATTTCGCCGGGAAGGAGACTGCAATGCCTGCCCTGACAGCCCCCGGCACGCCACGGGTCGAAATCATGGCCCAGACCGATACCGTGAGCTGGTCGGCGGGGTTCAAAACCATTCTGCGGATCACCCGCATGGCATTGGACACGCCTTGGAAGGTGTTGATTGCGATCCTTGCCACCATCGTGGCCTCGGCCTTGCAACTGTGGATTCCGGTGCTCTTGGGGCAGGCGATTGACCAGATGCAGTCGATGATGGCCGTTTCCGACGCAGCAGCGGCGCAATCTGTGCTGTTCCAGACGGCGGCGCTGGTGCTGGGGGTGTCGGTGCTGCGGGGGATCTTTACCACGTTGCAGAACTATTTTTCGGAAGCGGTCGGCCATCACACCGGCTATGCGCTGCGCCGCGCCTATTACGACAAGATCCAGCATCTGAGTTTCGGCTTTCATGACCGGGTGCATTCGGGTGATCTGATCACGCTGGGCATGCTGGATCTGGAAGGCGTGCGGATGTTCTTTGCCACCGGGCTGGTGCGGCTTGTGCTTTTGGTGATCCTGATCGGCTTTGGCGGCGCGATGCTGGTGCAGACCGATCCTGTTCTTGCGGTTCTGGCGCTGTCCTTTGTGCCGTTTGTCGGGTGGAAATCCTCGGTGTCTCAACTGCGGCTGCGCAAGACATGGCTGGACCTGCAAGACCGCATGTCGGTTCTGAGCCGGGTGATGGAAGAGAACCTTGGTGGCATCAAGGTGGTGCGCGCCTTTTCGGCCGGGCCGCATGAGATGGACAAGTTCCGCGAGGCCTCGGTCAAGGCGCTGGATCTGGCGCATGAGCGGGTGGACCTGCGCGTGGGCAGCACCACGGCGATGACGTTGTCCTACCTGATCGCCATGGCGCTGGTGCTGCTGGTGGGTGGACTGAAGGTGCAGGCCGGGGACATCACGCTGGGCACGCTGGCGGCATTCCTGACCTTCATGACCATTTTGCAGATGCCCGTGCGGCAATTGGGGATGCTGGTGAACTCTTTCGCGCGCACCTCGACCTGTGGCGCGCGCATCTTTGCGCTGCTGGATCTGAAGCCCGTTGTGAGTGACGTGAAGGGCGCGCCGGAGCTGGAGATCGCAGACGGTGTTTTGCGGTTCGAGGGGGTGAGTTTCGCCTATCCGTCGGCGCCGTCGCAAATGGTGCTGGATGATCTGAGTTTCGAGGCGCGGCGCGGGGAGATCATCGGCATCGTCGGACCGCAAGGGAGTGGCAAGACCACGATCGCGCAGTTGATCCCCCGTTTTTATGACGTGAGCGCCGGGCGCATCACGCTCGATGGGCAGGATCTGCGCGCGGTGAGCCTGCGGTCTTTGCGGCGGTCGGTGGCGGTGGTGCAGCAGGATGTGTTCATGTTTACCACATCGCTGGAAAACAACATCGCCTATGGCGACCCATGGGCGTCGCCGCGCCGGATCGAGAAGGCGAGCGAGTCGGCGCAGATCAGCAGCTATATCGACACCCTGCCGGAACGCTATCGCACCGTGGTGGGGGAGCGCGCGGCGTCGTTGTCTGGCGGGCAGCGGCAGCGCCTGTCGATCGCACGCAGCCTGATGCTCAAGCCCGATGTGCTGGTGTTTGACGACTCGACGGCCGCCATTGATGCCCGCACCGAGGAAAGCATTCTGACCGCGCTGAAGGATGAGGCGGAAGAGCGGATCACCATTCTGATCGCGCACCGTCTGAACACGCTGCGCCATGCCGACCGCATTCTTGTGCTGGAGCACGGACGGATCGCGGAGCAGGGCAGCCATGCCGAGTTGATGGCGCTGGGGGGCCGGTATGCGGCGCTGCACGATATGCAAACCTTGTCGCATGAGGGCACCGCATGAGTGGCGAGATCGAAGTCGAACGCAATGAGGTGCGCGAAGACGGGCGCCGCCCGCCGCGCGCCGTTGTCGGATCGCATCGCGTGCAGGAAGAGATGTTCGGGCGCTTGTTCGATCCGAACATCCTTGGCCGCATCTGGACCTTCGTGCGACCCTATCGCCGCGAGGTCTGGATCTCGGTCGGGGCGGTGCTGATCTTTACCGCGACGCAGCTGGCCATTCCGCTGATCATCCGCAGCGCGATTGATGACGGGCTGACCGAGGGCGCCGCCGGACTTTCGGCGCTGTATTGGGCGGTGGGGCTGTTTGTGGCGACCATCCTCATCAACGCCATCGCCAGCCACACGCAGGAACGCACGGTGGGCCGCGTGGCGGAAAATGTGCTGTTCGACATCCGCGAGGCGATGTTTCAGCATTTGCAGCGGGTTTCCATGTCTTTCATGGACAAGACCGAGGTGGGGCGGCTGATGTCGCGGCTGCAAGGCGATGTGAACTCGATGCAGGAGTTTCTGGAAACTTCCGTGATTTCCATTGGCGATCTTGTGTTGCTGGTTGGCATCGTGGTCTGCATGTTGTGGTTGGACCCTTGGCTTGGGCTGCTGACGCTGTCGATCCTGCCGGTGCTGGCGATTGCGCGGGTGGTGTGGTTGCCGCGCGCGCGGGCGGCGTTCATCGCGGCGCATGAGGCGAACTCGGTGACCAACGGGGCCTTGGCCGAAGGCATTCACGGCGTGAAGACTGTGCAGGGCATGACCCGGCAGACGGTGAACTTTGATCTGTTCAACGACCGCGCCCGCACGAACCTGTTCGCGCATCTGCGTGCGGCGCGTCTGGCGCAGGTGCTGGTGCCGGTGGTCGACTCGCTGACAGGGCTTGCCATGGCGGTGGTTGTGGTGGTCGGCGGCGCGCGGGTCATCAACGGCACCTTGGATGTGGGGGTGATCGTGGCCTTCCTGTTCTTCATTCAGCGCTTTTTCGACCCGATCCGGTCGCTGACGATGCAGTATTCCGTAATGCAGCGCGCCATGGCTTCGGGGCAGCGGCTGACCGAGGTGCTGGATGTGCCGGTGACGGTGGCGGACGCGCCGGGCGCGCCCGACCTGCCGGCCGATGCTCCGGGTTCGGTGGTGTTCGAGAATGTGACCTTTGGCTATGATCCCGCCCGCCCGGTGCTGCATGACCTGAGCTTCTCGGTTGCTCCGGGTGAGACGGTGGCGCTTGTGGGGCCAACCGGATCGGGTAAATCCAGCGTCATGTCCTTGGTGCACCGCTTTTACGATGTGCAGTCGGGCGTGGTGCGTGTGGCGGGGCGTGACGTGCGCGATGTGACGCAGGCGTCACTGGGGCGGCATGTGGCCATGGTGTTACAAGAGCCGTTCCTGTTTACCGGAACCGTGCTGGAAAACATCCGCTACAACCGGACCGATGCGCCCGAGTCGGTGGTGGTAGAGGCCGCACGGGCGGTGGGCGCGCATGATCTGATCGAGCGGCTGCCGCAGGGCTATCAGACCCTGCTGACCGAACGGGGCGCGAACCTGTCGATGGGGCAGCGGCAGTTGATCAGCTTTGCGCGGGCCTTGGTGGCCGATGCGCCCATTCTGGTGCTGGATGAGGCCACGTCGAGCATTGACAGCGAAACCGAGCGGCAGATCCAGCGCGCCTTGGCCAAGGTGCTGGAAGGGCGCACCGGCCTTGTGATCGCGCACAGGCTTGCGACCATCCGCAACGCCGACCGCATCATCGTGCTGACCGAAGGGCGGATCGCCGAGTCGGGGTCGCATGATGAGTTGATGCAGAGCGGTGGTCTTTATGCGCGGCTTTACACTGCGAACCGCATGTCATTCGACGATCTGTGACAGCCAGAAAGGACATCTCATGGCAGCCCCCGGAATCACGCTTTTCAGTCCGCCGGGCATCGCCCCGGTGGCAGGCTATCATCACGGTGCAAAGGCGGGGGGCTTTCTGTTCATTGCGGGGCAGATCGCCAAGGACGCCGATGGCAACTGGGTGGGTCTGGGGGATGCCGCCGCGCAATCGGCGCAGATCTGGCACAACATCGGCCTGTTGCTGGCCGAGGCCGGGGCGGGACCGGAAAACATCGTCAAGGTCACCACGATCATGACAGACCGCGCGCATCGTGAGGCGGTGTCCACCGCCCGGCGCAATTTTCTGGGCGACCACCGCCCGCCCCATACCGGATTTATCGTCACCGGCCTTGGCTCGCCCGAGGTGATGATGGAGGTTGAGGTGATTGCCTGGCTGGGGCCTGACGCACAGTAAACAGGCATTTGCCATTGGATGAGGCCGTTTCAACGCGAGGCGCGGTCGCGCCTTTGGCGGCATTTTGGCTAAGTATCTGCATTTGTTCAAGAAATCAAAAGTCCGTCATAAAATCATTTGACGGTAGACAGTCTATTGTCGACAATTAATCGGCAAGAGAGCTGATTCCCTCTTTGCCCTCCACAACTGGCTGATCCCGCTGACCTGTGCCCGCGCTGTGCGGGGGCTGTGGTCTTGTCTGTTCTCTGACCCGCAGGAAATCCGATGAAAAGACGCTCCATGAAACATATGCTGCACGCCGGGGCCGTGATGGCCTTGGCTTTGCCTGCCGGGGTGCTGGCGCAGCCTTCGCCCGACACGCTGGTGATTGCCCAATCCGTCGACATCGAGTCGATGGAGCCGAACATGCTGAATCAGGCGGTGTCGATCAATGTGCACAGCCACATGTTCGGCACCTTGCTGTCTGTCACCCCTGAAGGTGAGGTGGTGCCGCATTTCGCCGAAAGTTATGCGTGGAATGACGCGGGCACCGAGATCAGCTTTACCATCCGCGAAGGGCTGACCTGCGAAGATGGCGAAGTGCTGGATGCCGAGGATGTGGCCTATACGCTGAACCGTGCCGCCGATCCCGACAACAAGTTCATCGGCCACACGCCGGGCTTTGTGTTCAACTCCATCGGCTTTGTCAGCGCCCGCGCCGAAGGGCCGCGCACGGCGGTGATGACGCTCAAGGGCTATTCCTCCACCGTGCCGGGGATGGCTGCGAAGATCTTCATTCACTGCAAGGACAGCTATGAGGCGCTTTCGAATGAAGAGGCCGTGCTGAAGACCGTTGCTTCGGGGCCTTACAAGCTTGTGGAATGGGTCAAGGATGATCGGGTGGTGCTGACCCGCAACCCGAATTACACGCTGAGCGAGCCTGCCTTTGACACTGTGATCTGGCGCGTGATCCCCGAGGCCAGCACGCGGGGCGTGGAATTGGTCGCAGGCAATGTGGACATCGCGGTGAACATCCCGCCAGACCAGTCCGCCGCGATCAATGCTTATGATACGGCGCAGGTGGTGAGTGTGGCGGGCACCCGGCGGATGTTCGTGGGCTTCAACTTCTCGGGCGCATTCGATGGCACACCGGGGGGCGATGCGATCAAGGATGTGAAGGTGCGGCAGGCACTGAACATGGCGGTCGACGTGCCGACGATCTGTGTGCAGCTTCTGGGCACGGAATGCACGCGGGCCAATGGCCCGGCGAATGTGGGCAACCCGGATATTGAGGCCTATCCCTATGATCCGGATGCTGCGGAGAAGATCCTGGATGAGGCAGGTTGGCCACGCGGTGCCGATGGCACGCGGTTCTCGCTGGTGATGCAAGGCCCGAACGGGCGCTATCTGAACGATGGGCAGGTGCAGCAGGCGGTGGCGCAATACCTGTCGGACATCGGGGTTGCCACCACCAATGATCTGATGACGATGGCTTTGTTTTCCCCCATGGCGCGCGAACACACCGCCGGGCCGGTGTTCTTTATCGGGCAGGGCGGGGCGACGTGGAGTTCGGTCTATGACATGTCGTTGTTCCCCACCCGGGAAGCGCCGGTCAACAACGGGATGTGGTTCAACGAAGGCTGGCAAAGCCGGTGGGACAGTTTGAAAACCATCCGCGATCCCGCCGAGGAAAAGCGGGTGGTGAATGAGATGCTGGAGATCTTTCACGAAGATGCGCCGTGGATCTTCTTGTATTTCCAGCCAGACTTCTATGGCGTCTCGAGCCGGATCAACTGGCAGCCGCGCCGGGACGAGGCGATCGAGGCTTGGACGGCGACGCTGAAATGAACGCGGCGCGGCGGGTCTGACCCGCCGCGCCCTTTGGAGGATGCCCCGTGGCTGGCCCAAGGCCCGCCACGGGGTTTTGCTTTAGACCAGCGCGGCGCTTTGCCGGTGTGTGCCGCCCTTTTCGGACACGGCGGTCACGGTGACCGAAGCCCCCGCCTCTTCGGCCTTGACCAGCCATTCCACCTTTTTCGTCACTGCCGACCACTGCTGCCCCCAAGGGGACCAGTTGTAGCGGCGTTCGTTGCGCCCCGCGAGATGGCCCAGATCGGCGCGGCCCGGGTTCATCACCAAAGAGGCGCCTTGCATGTCGATCTGAAGGGTCACCGGCTTGGCGACCTTGTTCTGGATCGCCACATCCGACAGGTTCGATGGCAGATAACCATGGTTCGACACCACGGCCGTCACCTTGTGCAGACCCGCGCCCAAGGCTTCGACCTTCAGTTCATCCACCGCAATGCGCGGCGCTGCTGCGGCATGGCGCAGGTTGAAGATCGTGTTGTTGTGGCAGATCTCTTCCAACAGCTTGCCGGGCGGGTTGCGGTAGCTCCAGATATAGACCATCCCGCCGATCTCGACCGGGCCGAGTTGAGGGTGGTCAAAGGCTTCCCAATCGCGGAAGCCGTGATCGCCCACGTTTTCCAGCACCCAGTTGAAGATCTTTTCCTGCGTGGCGGCGTCGCGCGGGCCAAGGTTGTAATAGCCTTTCTTGTCGACACCGGCGGTGCGTTCCAGATCCCACAGCTCGGTGGAAAAGCAGATGATCCCCATTTCCTCATAGACCCAATCCTTGAGCGAGCCATGGCGCGCCTTGGATTTGTCGGGGGTGAAATCTTCATAGGTGGAAATGGTGGGATAGCCTGTCAGCCGGGTGCCGACAGCGCCAAGGTCCTTATACAAGGCCAGATCGCGCGGGCTCATGTCAGCGTCCATCTTCATCATCGATGGGCGCAGGATGATGCCGCCATGGGTGTGATAGGCGCACATGCCGCAGATGTTGGGATGATCCAAGATCAGCTTGCCCATTCCCATCGCCTCGGGTTCGGAAAAGGGATATTGGCCCGCGCCATATTCCTGCGGCGACCAGTTGATCGGGAAGTTCCGGTTCATGTTGCCGTCAAAGCCGGGATCAATCTTGACGTGCACGCCATCATAATCGCGGATCAGGCCTTCGGGGTAGACGCGGTAATACTCGCCGCCCTCTTCACCGGGTTCGCGCTGCACCATTAGGCGCGGTTCTGTCGGGCTTTTCTTCCATTCGCCTTTGGGGTCGGGCACCCGCATGTTGACGATATAGCCGTCGCCGTTGATGTCTTGCGGGATCAGCCCGTCGATGCGGTCTTCGCCCGGCAGGAAGCGCCCATTGCCGCACCAAGGGTGGTATGGGGCCTTGAGCGCGAATTCGGCCCCATCCGGGTTGATGCGCGGGATGACGTAGAACACCTGACCATCCAGCAGCCGCGTGGCTTCGGCATCGGTGCCATAGTTGGTCAGCAGATACCAGATGGCGTAAAGCGCGGTGGCGCTGGTGGCATGCTCTTCGGCGTGGATCTGCGCATCGATGTAAAACCCCGGCTTTTCATGGCCGGGGCCGGTCGCGGGGTTGGTCAGCTCCATCATCCAGACCTCGCGCCCGCGGAAGGTTTTGGCAATCGAGGTCAGGGTGCACAGGTCGGGGTAGGCCTTGGCCAGCGCGTGCAGATGATCGGTCAGGGCGTCGTAGTCGTGGTAGGTGTCGAAAGGAATGTGAACCTTTGGCATTGTCTCTCCTGTTGGCTCAGAGCAGCCGGTCAAGGCCGTGTCGGGTGTAAAAGTCGGACATGCGGATGATGCGCCCGGTTTCGCCGCTTTCGATTCCGGCGAAGCACAGCGCCAGTGAGCGCAGATGGTCGCGCCCATCGCAGGGCACAGGGGCCTCTCCGCGCAAGGCCGCCAGAAACGCGGCCAAAAGCGCGATGCTGTCATCGTAATAGGGGCGGGCCTCGGGGAGGGGGATGGCGGTGAGGTCGGGGTCTGTGCGCCTGGCATAGGCCAGATCGGAATGCAGCTCGCGCTGGATCACCACGCCATCGGTGCAATCGGTGCGCCATTCGAAGCCGGGCGTGTTCCAGCCGCCCGACCATGTGCCGAAGTAATTCACCTCGGCCCCATCCGCGAGCGTCAGCAAGCAATGCACATTGGCATCATGGGCATACATGCTCCATGGCGGGTTCCAGCTGTGGCAGGCCATCGCCGCAACCTCTTGCCCGTGGCAGAAGCGGATCAGATCCAGATGGTGGATCGTTTGTTCCAGCATCATCGGATGCCGCATCGTCAGCGGATAGCGGTTGATGCCGGGGCGGCGGCCATCGCGGTTGCGCAGATAGCGAAACTGGCCAAACCCGACCTTCCCTAAACGCTCGGTGGTCAGCCAGTCCCGCAAGGCGATGCTGACGGGAAGGTAACGGAAGTTGAGCCCAACGCTTAGCAGCATGCCGGAGGCATCGGCGGCGTCGATGATGGCGGTGGTGTCGGCAAGGCTGGTCGCCAAGGGCTTTTCGGCAAGGACAGGCAGGCCCGCATCAAATAACTGGCGGCATTGCAGCAGATGCCCGTCCGGTGGGGTGACCAGAAGGGCTGCTGTAAAGGGGCCAGCTGCCAAGGCGGCGGCGAGGTCGGGGAACCATGGGAGGCCGGGATGCTCGGCTTCGAACATCTGTCGCGCGGCAGGGCTTGGATCGACCACCGCAGCGATCTGGGCGCCCGGGCTTTCGGCGACGACTTGCGCCCACATGCGCCCGCGCGTGCCTGCGCCGATGAGCAAGAGACGCGCAGGAGGGGGGGGAACGGAATGCACGCGCGCGGTCCTCTCGGTTCATGTCGATTGTATATTGTCGACATTAGGGGTGGACAAAGGCTGCGTAAATGAAATTCTGGTCTGCGCCTTAAGAAACCCGCTCCTCCGGCTGTCGGCGGGCAGAGGCTGGGGGGCGTGCGTCCTTGAGACACGCGCCCTTGCGGTTGACATGCGGGTAAAATATTGCCCCAATGTTCGCAGGATGAACAACTGTGCGACAATTTGCATGGTGTAAGACGCAAATGCTCGGAAAAGGATCACGGCTTGCAAAACTCTGACGAAATCTGGGCCGATGTCGAAGCCAAGAAAGAGCGCTTTATTGCGCTGTCGGATCGGGTTTGGGATGTGCCCGAACTGCTTTACGAAGAGCATGAAAGTGCGAAATTGCACGCCGACGCGCTGGAGGCCGAGGGCTTTCGTGTGCAGCGGTCGCTGGGTGGAATCGCCACCGCGATGATGGGTGAGGCCGGCGAAGGTGGACCGGTGATCGCCATTCTGGGGGAATATGATGCCTTGCCCGGCCTGAGCCAGCGGGCCGGGACGGATCGGCCAGAGCCTTTGGTCAAGGATGGGAATGGCCATGGCTGCGGGCACAACCTGCTGGGGGCCGGGGCGCTTGCGGCGGCCACGGCGGTCAAGGATTACCTTGCGCGTCATGGGCTGCCCGGTCGGGTGCGCTATTACGGTTGCCCGGCGGAAGAGGGCGGCGCGGCAAAAACGTTTCTGGTGCGGGATGGATATTTTGATGACGTGGATGCCGCGCTGTCGTGGCACCCGATGTCGTTCAACGGGATTATCCCACCGCTGACGCTTGCGGTCAGCATGGTGGATTTTCATTTCACGGGGCGTGCCGCGCATGCTGCTGTCGCGCCTCATCTGGGGCGGTCTGCGCTTGATGCGGTGGAGCTGATGAGTGTCGGCGTCAATTACCTGCGCGAGCATGTGCCGCAGGATGCGCGGATCCACTATGCCTATCTGGATGCTGGCGGACGCGCGCCCAATGTGGTGCAGGCGCAGGCCACTGTGCGCTATTCGGTGCGGGCGCTGCGGGCGGCGGACATGCGGGATCTGGTAGAGCGGGTGCGCAAGGTTGCCGAGGGCGCCGCATTGATGACCGGGACAGAGGTGCGGTCCAATGTCGTGACTGCCATGTCGGAGATGCTGGACAATCCACCGCTGTATCAGTTGCTGCACGATACGATGGCGCGGCTGGGTCCGCCGGATTTCGATGACGCCGACCGTGCCTATGCCGCGCGCATGCAGGCGACGCTTACGCCCGAGGCGATTGCCGCCGCCTTTGCCGGAGCAGGGGTGGAGCCAGGCAGCGCTGTGCTGCATGAAGGGCTGGTGCCCTTGGATGCCAAGGGCGTGCCGATGTTGGGGTCCACCGATCTGGGGGATGTGAGCTGGGTGGTGCCATTTGCGCAAGCCGGGCAGGCCACACATGCCTTGGGCACGCCGGGCCACACGTGGCAGATTACGGCGCAAGGCAAGTCTCCGGCCGCGCATAAGGCAATGATCAACGTTGCCAAGGCCTTGGCATCGACGGTCATTGATCTTCTGAAAGATCCCAAGCATCTTGCCGCCGCAAAGGCCGATCATGCAAGGCGACTGGCGGCAAATCCCTATGTGCCGCCGCTGGCGGCAGATGCCAAACCGCATGTGCCGTGACAGAAGGAATACGGATGTGACCCTCTCTTCCAACAGGCTTGCCGCGCTGCGTGACATCATGCAGCAGACCGGCACCACGCTGACCGCGCTTGCGCCCGGTGCGCATATGCATTGGGTGCTGGGCTATCACCCGCATCCTGACGAAAGGGCGACGTATTTGCTGGTGGGCCCCGAAGCGGCTGTGATGGTCGTGCCTTCGGTCAATGCGCAAGACATCGGGGCGCGTGTTGGTCTGCCCTTGCATGTCTGGACGGATGAAGACGGACCGGCAGCGGCGCTGGCCAGCGGTGTGGCGGCGGTGCTGCCCGGCGGGGCGATCAAGGTGTCGCTGGACGAGACGATGCGGGCGGATGCGGCGTTGCTGCTTCTGGACCATCTGGGCAATGTGGGCCGCAGCTACGCCACCGAGACGGTGGGCGCCTTGCGGATGCGCAAGGACGCGACGGAGTTCAAGGCCCTGAAGGCGGCGGCTTTGGCGGCCGATGAGGCGATGAAAGCCGGTTTCGTCGCCTTGCGTCCGGGGCTGACCGAGCGTCAGGTGGCGGAAGCCATCCGGGGCGGGTTTGCTGCGCAAAACACGCCTTCGGCCTTTTGCCTTGTTGCCAGTGGCCCGAATGGTGCCTTTCCGCACCATTCCACCGGCGACCGCGTCCTTCAGGCAGGTGATGCCGTGGTCATCGACATTGGCGGCACCACCGGCGGATTTCCGAGCGACATGACGCGCATGGCCATCGTGGGACATGCGCCGGAGGGCTATGCCGAGGTGCATGCCGTCGTCGAGCGCGCGGTGCAGGCCGCGATGGCGGCGGCGCGGCCCGGTGTGGTGGCAAAGGCGGTGGACAAGGCCGCGCGCGACGTGATTGCCGACGCAGGCTATGGAGAATATTTCGTGCACCGGACCGGGCATGGGCTGGGGCTGGAAGTTCATGAGCCGCCCTATCTGACCGCGACGTCGGAGGCGATCCTTGAAGAAGGGATGGTGTTTTCGATCGAGCCGGGGATCTATATTCCGGGGCGCTTTGGCATCAGGCTGGAAGAGATCGTCATACTGCGCGCCGATGGACCAGAGATCTTTTCTTCGCTGCCTCGGGCGGCCTTTGTTTCGACGTGACGGAAGGGTTGCGGGCCGTCACAAATGCCTAAAAAATAGTGCTTGCTTTGCGCCAAAAAACCAAGACTTAATCCGCACATAAGTTCGCTAATCGCACGCTCTGTGCGGGCGTTGTCGACCCAACTGGAGAGGAAATGCAATGAAAAGAAACCTGTTTCTGTCAACCGCGCTTGCGGTTTTGTCTATGGGGGCGGCTGCGCATGCTGAAACGCTTCGTTGGGCTTTGGCCGGCGATGCTCTGACCCTTGATCCGCACGCCCAGAACGAAGGCGTGACGATCATGCTGCAATCGCAGATGATGGAACCTCTGGTTTCGCGCGCGCCGACGGGCGAGCTTGAGCCGACGCTGGCGACGGAATGGGCCGTCAAGGCCGACGATCCGACCGTTTGGGTCTTCAAGCTGCGCGAAGGTGTGACCTTCCACGATGGCGCGACCTTCGACAGCGAAGACGTCGTGTTCTCGATGGACCGCGCGCGCTCGGAAGCGAGCCAGATGAAGGGCATCATCACGTCGATCGCTGAAGTGCGCGCCACCGGGCCTTATGAGGTTGAGATCGTGACCAACGGTCCGAACCCGATCCTGCCCGCCGCACTGACCAGCATCATGATGCTGGACAAAGGCTGGACTGAAGCCAACAACGCCGTGACCGTGCAAAACGTGGCGGCGGGCGAGGTGACCTTTTCGTCGACCAATGTGAACGGGACCGGACCTTACACGCTGGTGTCGCGTGAAGCAGACTCCCGCACGGTGATGCGTGCGTTTGACAACTATTGGGGCAAGGACACCTTCCCGCTGGCCTATAGCGAGATCATCTTCACCCCGATTCAGAACGCATCCACCCGTGTGGCCGCGCTGCTGTCGGGCGAGCTTGATTTCATTCAGGACGTTCCGGTGCAAGACATCGACCGCGTGAAGGGCACGGCCGGGCTGAAAGTGGAAAGCTCGTCCGAGAACCGCTCGGTCTTCTTTGGCCTGAACGTCAGCGATACGCTGGTGGCAGGCAACATCGATGGCAAGAACCCGCTGGCCGATCTGAAGGTGCGTCAGGCGATCAACATGACGATCAACCGCGATGCGATCCGCGATGTCGTGATGCGGGGGCAGTCGGTTCCGGCAGGCATCATCATGCCGCCCTTTGTGAACGGCTGGACGGAAGAGCTGAACGCTTACCCGGCACCGGACAATGACGCCGCAAAAGCGTTGCTGGCCGAAGCGGGCTATCCGAACGGCTTCCCGATCACAGTGGATTGCCCGAATGACCGCTACATCAACGATGAGGCGATCTGTCAGGCGGCCGTGGGGATGCTGGGCCAGATCGGCATTCAGGCCCGTCTGAACGCCACGTCCAAGGCGCTGTTCTTCCCGCAGGTCAACGCGATGGAGACCGACTTCTATATGCTGGGTTGGGGTGTGCCGAGCTATGACTCGGAATACATCTTCAACTTCCTGTATCACACCCGTGACGAGTCCTTTGGCAGCTGGAACAGCACCCGCTATTCCAACCCGGAACTGGATGCCCAGATCAAGGCTATCGCGGCTGAAGTCGATCTGGCCAAGCGCGACGCGATGATCGCCGAAATGTGGGCGACCGCGAAAAATGATCTGGCCTACATCCCCGTGCATCACCAGATGTTGAATTGGGCGATGAAAGACGGCTTGACGGTGACGGTGGACCCGGACAATCAGGCGCGCGTGAAATACTTCGCGCTGAACTGAACCTGATGTGATCGAAAAGACTCCGGCGGCTTTCGGGCCGCCGGGTTTTTTGTCCCTTTGTGCCGAGAACACCTTCATGCTCGCTTTCCTCATTCGCCGTCTGATCCAGTCGGTCGTTGTCCTGCTGGTGGTGGGCGCCGTGTCCTTTGGCATGTTCCGCTTCATCGGGGATCCGGTGAACAACATGCTGGGTCAGGAGCGCACGCAAGCCGACATTGCCGAGTTGCGGGACCGCCTTGGCTTGGACCGGTCGGTTTTGGTGCAATATGCGGTTTTCCTGCGCAACGCGGCGCAGGGCGATTTTGGCGTGAGCTATCGTCAAGGGCGGCCTGTGGCTGACATTATCGCCGAGCGCGCGCCTGCCACGCTGGAGCTTGCGGCAGTGTCGGGCGTGATGGCGCTGGTGTTCGGGATCGGGCTTGGCGTGATCACGGCCATCAAGCGCAACAGCTGGGCGTCCAGCGCGATCATGACGATCTCGCTGGTGGGGGTGTCCTTGCCGACGTTCCTGATCGGTATCTTGCTGATCTATGTCTTTTCGGTGCAGCTGGAATGGCTGCCCAGTTTTGGCCGCGGGGAGACCGTGCTGGTGGGCGGATGGTCCACCGGGTTCTTGACGCAATCGGGCCTTGTGGCGCTGATCTTGCCCGCCATCACGTTGGGCCTCTATCAGATGACCCTGATCATGCGGATCGTGCGGTCCGAGATGTTGGAAGTGCTGCGGCAGGATTACATTCGTTTCGCGCGGGCGCGCGGCTTGCGGGAACGCTCGATCAATTTCCGCCATGCGCTGAAAAACACATTGGTGCCGGTGATCACCGTGACCGGCTTGCAGATGGGCAGCATCATCGCCTTTTCGATCATCACCGAAACGGTGTTCCAATGGCCGGGCATGGGGCTGCTGTTCATCAATGCGGTGCAGTTCGTCGATATTCCGGTGATGGCCGCTTATCTGATGCTGATTTCCGTGCTGTTCGTCAGCATCAACCTTGTGGTGGATCTGTTGTATTTCGCCATTGATCCCCGGCTGCGCATCGAAAGGGCAAAAGCATGATCCGGCAGTTCTCGGCTTTTTGGCAGTCGGATTTCGGCTGGAAGTTCCGCCATTCGCCGACGGCGATCCTGTCGGCCTTGGTTACCCTTATCCTTGTCGGGGCGGCGATTTTCGCGCCCCTGATTGCCCCCTACAACCCGTTTGACTCCTCGAGCCTGAACCTGATGAACGGGTTCTCGGCTCCGATGGCCCCTAATGCCTTTACCGGCGAGGTGTTCCTGCTGGGCACCGATGACCAAGGGCGCGACGTGTTCTCGACCATCCTTTATGGCATGCGGGTGTCGCTGTTCGTGGGGGTGCTGGCGGTGCTGTTCGGGCTGGTGCTTGGGGTGACGCTGGGACTGATCGCCGGGTATGCGGGCGGGCGCGTGGATGGGTTCATCATGCGCGTCGCCGATATCCAGCTGACCTTTCCGGCCATTCTGGTGGCCATGTTGATCTTTGGCATCGCCAAGGGGATCATCGCGCCGCAATACCGCGACCAGATGGCGATCTGGGTGCTGATCATTGCGATCGGGTTGTCGGACTGGGTGCCCTTTGCGCGCGTTGTGCGCGGGGCCACCATGGTGGAGAAGAACCGCGATTATGTGCAGGCGGCGCGACTGATCGGGCGCAAGCCAGTGGCCATCATGGTGCTGCACATTCTGCCCAACGTGCTGAACCCCATTCTGGTGATTGCCACGATTTCGCTGGCTTTGGCCATCATCGCCGAGGCGACGCTGAGCTTTCTTGGCGTCGGGGCTCCGCCGACGCAGCCCTCGCTGGGCACGCTGATCCGCATCGGTCAAACCTTCCTGTTCTCTGGCGAGTGGTGGATCCTGTTGTTCCCCGCCGCCACGCTTCTGGCACTGGCGCTGGCCGTCAACTCTTTGGGTGACTGGCTGCGCGACGCCCTGAATCCGAGGCTGAAATGACACCTCCTCCTGTCTTGTCCGTCCGCAACCTTGTGGTTGAGATCCCGTCCCGCGCCGGGATCAGCCGCCCGGTCAACAACATCAGCTATGACATCGCGCCGGGCGAAATTCTGGGCGTGGTCGGCGAGAGTGGTGCCGGCAAGTCCATGGCGGGCAATGCCATCATCGGCTTGCTGGACCGACCGGCGCATATTGCTTCGGGTGAGGTCTGGTTGAACGGCAGCCGCATCGACAATCTGCCTTTGGAAGACCTGCGCCGCATCCGGGGGCGTCAGATCGGGATGGTGTTTCAGGACCCGCTGACCTCGCTTAACCCTTTGCTGCGTATCGGGGACCAGCTGACGGAAACGATCCGTGAGCACCTGCCCGTGACCGCCGCGCAGGCGCGTGAGCGTGCCGTGGCCGCATTGGAGGAGGTGGGCATCCCGGCGGCGGCCGAGCGGCTTGACAGCTATCCGCACGAGTTTTCCGGCGGCATGCGGCAGCGCGTTGTGATTGCGCTGGCGCTGTGCGCAGAGCCCAGCTTTGTGATCGCGGATGAGCCGACGACGGCTTTGGATGTGTCGGTGCAGGCGCAGATCATTGCCTTGCTGCGGCGCCTGTGCCGCGACCGTGGCACCGCGGTGATGTTGGTCACGCATGACATGGGGGTGATCGCTGAAGCGGCGGATCGGGTGGCGGTGATGTATGCGGGGCGTCTGGCCGAACTGGGGCCGGTGCGTTCGGTGATCAATGCGCCGCGACACCCTTATGCCGACGGGCTGATGGGGGCGATGCCGTCGCTGTCGATCGGGCAGCGGCGCTTGCGACAGATTCCGGGCGCCATGCCGCGGCCGTCGAAAATCCCGCCGGGGTGTGCCTTTCATCCGCGGTGTCCCCGCGCGGCCGATCCGTGCCGGGTCGATCCGCCGCCGACGATCCTTGATGATCCGCAAGGCCGCGCGGCCTGCTGGTTCCCGCTGGAGCATTCTGCATGACTGCCTTTGTCGAAGTGTCGCACCTTGGCCGCAGCTTTGATGTGTCAAAGCCTTGGCTGAACCGGGTGATCGAACGTTTGCCGCGCCGCAATCTGGTGGCGGTGTCCGACGTGTCTTTTCAGATCGAGGAAGGCGCGGTCTATGCGCTGGTGGGCGAAAGTGGTTCGGGCAAATCCACCATCGGGCGGATGCTGGCCGGGCTGATGACGCCGAGCGCCGGAACGGTCAAGGTGGCCGGTGCCGATCTGCATGCCGATCCCGCGGCGCGCAAGGCGGCGGGCATTCAGATGATCTTTCAGGACCCCTACGCCAGCCTCAATCCGCGCTGGAAAGTGCGCCGCATCATCTGCGAGCCGGTTGTGGTGGCGGGTGGGGCCACCGCTGGTTTGGCCGAGCGCCTGCTGGAGCAGGTTGGGTTGGCTGCCGAGGATGCCGACAAGTTCCCGCATGAGTTTTCGGGCGGGCAACGGCAGCGGATCTGTATTGCGCGTGCCTTGGCGGCCAATCCGCGATTCATCATCTGCGACGAGCCGACATCGGCGCTGGACGTTTCCGTTCAGGCGCAGGTTCTGAACCTGATGAGCGATTTGCGGGATGAGCTTGGCCTGACCTATATGTTCATCAGCCATGACCTGACCGTGGTGCGTCATATGGCGGACCGGATCGGGGTGCTTTATCTGGGTCGGCTGATGGAAGAGGCGATGCCCGAGCAGCTTTTCGCCCGTCCGCGCCATCCCTATACCCAGATGCTGCTGGCGGCCGCCCCGTTGATGGAAGGGCGCACGCGCGAAATCGACTTGCCCAAGGGCGAAGTGCCCGATCCGATTTCGCCGCCGCCGGGCTGTGCCTTCCATCCGCGGTGTCCGTTCGCCATTGACCTGTGCCGCAAAGAGCGGCCCGAGTTGCGCGACGTGGACGGCGTACGGGTGGCGTGCCACCGGGCAGAGGATATTGTGCCGGCATCTGCGGCCTAAAGGCAGGGTGCCCCCTCCTTCAGGAGGGGGCGATCTCGGCCTCGGCTTCCACTTCCAGCAGATACTCTCCGATCAGATCAACGCCGCCAATCAGGGTGTTGGCGGGGCGCGCCGTGCCAAAGGCGCGTGCATGGGCGGCAGAGACGGCCTCCCAATCTTGGGCATGGCGCAGATAAATGCGGGTGCGCACCACATCTTCTTCACGCCCCCCTAAAGACAGGATGGCCGCCTTGACCTTGTCGAAGGCAAAGGTTGCTTGCCCCCCCGCATCCCCGGGACAGATCGCCGAACCGTCTGGCGCGGTGGCCGTGGTGCCGCTGACCAAAATGCGGGACCCGCTGCGCACAGCGCGGGAGAAACCTGCCTTTTCCTCCCAGATACTGCCTGAGTCGGCATGGGCGCGGCCGTTTCGGGTGACCACGGGAAAGGGCGGCGGCAAGGCATCGAGGTGATGGCTCAGATCGCCCGAGGCTGTCAGGAAAGGTGGTTTGCGGTATTCGTCGCCGCAGTCGCCGGGAATGGGCGTCAGGGTCGAGAGCACCTGTTCGATTTCCGCAAGATCATCCGTGGTGAGCGTTACAGACAAGGCGCGAAGGTTGTCGGCACTGTGGTCGCGTTCTGTCAGCCTTGTGCCGATGATGCAAGCGGAGACCCCGGGCTGCGCCAGAGTCCAAGCGGTGACGATGTTGGACAGCGACACGTCATGCCGCCGCGCCACACCGTCCAGCACGGTCAGAAGCGATTGCAGCCGCTCCCAGCCACCGGCGGTGTCGATGAAGCGTTTGTATTTCATACGGCTCCAGTCGCTGATCTCGGTCGGTTCCGGCGCACCAAGGTTGCGGGCGGAAAGAAAACCGCCCGCCATGCTGCCAAAGGCCAGAATGGCGACGCCATGGGCTTGGGCCACCTCGGCCATCTCCTGCCGGGCGCGGCGGTCCAGCATGGAGAAGCAGACCTGATTCGAGGCAATCGGCACGCCGTGTGTCACCAACATCCGCAGATGAGCCGCATCAAAGTTGGTGAGACCGATTTCGCGGATCAGACCTTCGGCACGCAGGTCGGCAAGATGCGTCAGTGCGTCGATGTAGCTTTGGTCTTCGTAGCGCCACCAGTGAAACTGCATCACGTCGATACAGTCGAGGCCCAGCCGGTCGAGCGCACGTTCCACCCCGGCGCGGACGGTTCCGGCATCCATCGGGCCGGGCGGAGGGCACCATTTCGTCAGGATGGTGGGCGGTGTCTCGCCCGCGTCGCGCATCGCCTTGTGAACCATGCCCGCGACACATTCTGCGCTGCCGTAATGGTCGGCCATGTCGAAGGTGTCGAACCCGGCGCGCGCATATCGTGCAAGCGACTCCGCGGCTGCGTCGAGATCAAGGGCGCGGCCATCGCGTTCCTGATCTGCCATCTGCCACAAGCCGGTGATCATCCGGCGGATCTTCACGCTTTGGCCAAGCGGTGTTGATGGCGGTGTTTGCATGAAATTGCCCCCTGTGATTTTCGCACAACTGTGCGCATATTGAACCGCAAGACAAGGGGGGCGCATGAAGATTGGTTTGGTGGTCAATCCGGTCGCTGGCTTGGGCGGGGCGGTGGGACTTAAGGGCACCGACGGCGCGGACACGGTGGCCGAGGCGCTGCGTCGGGGTGCGGTGGCGCAGGCCGGTGCCCGCGCCAGACGGGCGATGGCGCTCTTGGCGCAGCGTGTGCCGGGCGCACCGCTGTGTGTGGCCCCCGGCGCGCTGGGAGCGGATTGGGTGGCAGGTCTTGATCTGGCGGTGCAGACCGCGCCGCTGCCGGCACCCACAGGCTCGGCCGAGGATACGCGGAGGGCGGTGCGGGCGCTGGGGGACTGTGATGTGCTGGTTTTCGCCGGGGGGGATGGCACGGCGCGGGATGTGGCTTCCAGCCTTGAAGGCACCACCGGTCTTTTGGGAATCCCCTGTGGGGTGAAGATGCATTCTGGCGTTTTTGCCATCTCGCCTGAGGCTGCCGGAACGGCCTTGGGCGAGATGATGTTAAACCCTGCGGCGATCAGATGGGATGACGCCGCCGAGATCATGGATATTGATGAAGATATCCTGCGCGCCGGGCGGCTTGCGCCGCGTTTGTATGGATATGCACGGGTGCCGCAGTTGCGCGCCCGGATTCAGGCGGCCAAGGGGGGGCCGCGCCAAGATGCGGGGCAGGCCTTGGCGGGTGCTGCTGCCGAGATCGCCAAAGGGATGGAGGCTGGCACCCTGTATCTGATCGGACCCGGCACCAGCGCGGGCGCCGTGGCGCAGGCGATTGGGCATCGGGCCACCTTGCTTGGGACAGATGCCTTGCTGGACCACAAGATTATTGCGCGGGATGCCCGGTCTGCCGATCTTGAGCGATTGGCGCAGGGGCGCAAGCTGCGCATCGTTCTGGGCGTGACGGGACGGCAGGGGTTTCTGCTGGGGCGGGGCAATCAGACGATTTCCGAAGCCTTGATTGCCCAAGCCGGACGCGCGGGCTTGATCGTGCTGGCCACGGCGGAAAAGCTTGATGCTTTGGCGCAGCCCATGCTGTGGGTCGATACCGGAGATCCACAGCTGGATGCGGCCCTGTCGGGGTTTGTGCACGTCCACACCGGCCCACGGCAGCGGCGACTGATACGAATTGGCGCGGCCGCATAAAAGGGGCTTGTGCGCACAACGAACTTTTGTGCAATAATCGCCTTAATGAAATTCGAGATGAAGGAGCGCGTGATGACGGGACCCACCCGAGCCCATCCATGGATGGCGAATTCCGCACCGGGGATGCTGGAGGCAATGCTGGCAGAGATCGGTGCTGCGAATGTTGCGGAAGTGTTCGAGCAGATCCCACCGGAGCATTTCCGCACGGCTCCGCTGCGCCTGCCGCCGCAGCTTTCGTCCGAGATGGAGTTGAAGCGCGATCTGCTGGCCAAGTTGCGCAAGAACGCCACCTGCGAGGAAAACCTGAGCTTTCTGGGCGCAGGGGTCTGGCAGCATCATGTGCCAGCGATTGTGGACGAGATCATCGGGCGGACAGAGTTTGCCACCAACGTCTGGGGCAGCCTGCAATCGGATCATGGGCGCAATCAGGCGTGGTTTGAATTCTCGTCGCAGCTTGGGGCCTTGCTGAACCTGGATGTGGTGCAACTGCCGGTTTACTCGTGGGGCTGTGCGATTGGTCACGCGATCCGCATGGCGGCGCGCAAGACCGGGCGCACCAAGGTGCTGCTGCCGCGCCTGTCCGACCCCGAGCGCCTGTCGGTGATCCGCACCTATTGTCAGCCACAAGAGATGGACAGCGCCATCGAGATTGTCCTGATCGAAGCCGATGCCGAGAGCGGGCGGCTGGATCTGGCCGACCTGAAGGCCAAGCTGGGCGCGGATGTGGCGGCGGTTTATTTCGAGAACCCGGCCTATCTGGGCACCATCGAGACCGAAGCGGCAGAGATTGCGCGGATGGCGCGTGCGGCCGGGGCCGAAACGATTGTGGGTGTTGACCCGATCAGCCTTGGGGTGATGACCGCGCCGGGCGATTACGGTGCCGATATCGTCACCGGGCCAGTGCAGCCCTTGGGCGTGCATATGAACTGCGGCGGTGGTGTGGGCGGGTTCATCGCCTCGCGCGATGAGCCGGACTATGTCCATCAATACAACGGCTTTCTGGTGTCGATCGCGGAAACCGTGCAGCCCGGACAACTTGGCTTTGGGCTGGCCTGCCCCCACCAGAACTCTTACGGTCAGCGCGAGCATGGCAATGACTGGACCGGCAATTCCACCTATCTGTGGGCGATTGCGGGCGCGGTTTACATGAGCCTTCTGGGGCCCGAGGGCTTCCGTGAGCTGGGCCATCTGATCATCTCGCGTGCGCGCTATGCGGCCAAGCTGTTGGCCGAGGTGCCGGGGGTGCGCATCCAGTGGCCGGACAGCACCTTCAAGGAATTCGTGGTCAACTTTGACGACACCGGCCTGAGCGTGGCCGAGATCAACGACCGCCTGCGCGCGCGCGGGATTTTCGGAGGCAAGGATCTTTCCGGCGAAGGTCTTGGCCTTGGCCAGTCTGCCTTGTGGTGCGTGACCGAAGTGCACAGCGCCGCCGACCTTCGCCATGCCGCAACGACCCTTTCGGAGGTGCTGAAATGACCCGTCTTCCCACTTTTCACGCCGCGAAATGGGATGAACCCCTTGTCATGGACATGGGCCGCCCCGGCGGACGTGGCCAGTTGTTCCCAGCGCCCGAGCCAGAGGTGGCAGAGGCGGTGGGACAAAACCCGGTGCCCGCCGCGATGCAGCGCAAGGATCGCCCGGTGCTGCCCGAGATCACCGAATTCGAAGCGCAGCGGCATTATCTGCATCTGAGCCAGATGACCTTGGGGATGATGGGGGTCAGCCTCTTTGGCACCTGCACGATGAAGTATAACTCCAAAACCTCGGAATTCGCGACATGGCGGCCCCAGATCGCCGAGGTGCATCCCTATCAGCACCCCGATACACTGCAGGGCGTGCTGGAAATCATGCATGATTTTGACGGCATCCTGCAGTCGCTGTCGGGGATGGATCAGTTCGTGTTCCAGCCGGGGGGCGGCGCGGATGCCGCGTATACGATGACGGCAGTCGCCCGCGCCTATTGGGCGGATCGCGGCCAGTTGGGCCAGCGCACGGAAATGGTGACCAGCATTCAGGCGCATCCTTGCAACCCCGCAACGGCGGCGGCGGCAGGGTTTACGGTCATCAACCTGCCGCTGGAAGAAAACGGCTATCCGTCACTCGAGGCGCTGAAGGCCGCGCTGAGCGAGCGCACCGCGCTGATCATGCTGAACAACCCCGATGACATGGGGATTTATAACCCCGAGATCCGCGAATGGGTGCAGGCCGCCAAGGATGTGGGCGCGCTGTGTTTCTATGACCATGCCAATTTCAACGGGGTGATGGGCAAGCTTTCGGCCCGCGAGCTGGGCTTTGATGCCTGCATGTTCATGCTGCACAAAACTTTTGGGGCGCCCAAGGCCGGGGGCGGCCCCGCCGTGGGCGCCTTTGGCTGCACGGCCGAGCTGGCGCCCTATATGCCTGCACCCGTGGTGGTGAAGCAGGGGGAGCGTTATGTTCTGGACGAAGACCGCCCGAAATCCTGCGGCAAGATCCGGGAATTCTGGGGCAACGTGCCGCAAGTGGTGAAGGCCTATGCTTGGGCGCGCGCCATGGGGGCCGAGGGCATTCAGCTGGCCAGCGACATTTCGGTGGTGGCCAACAACTATATGGATCACCGCTTGTCGCAGCTGCCCGGCATTGCGCGGTCTAACCCTGACGTGACCAAGAGGCGGATGGAGATGACGCGCTGGTCGCTGGCGCCCTTGCATGAAGAAACCGGGATCGGCACGGTCGAGATCGCCAACCGGATGGCTGATTACGGGATTGATCCATGGTGGATGAGCCACGAGCCTTGGATCGTGCCGCAGCCCTTTACGCCCGAGGCCGGGGAGCTTTGGTCGAAAGAGGACATCGACCTGTGGATCGACGTGCTGGCACAGATCATGCAAGAGGCGCGGGAAAACCCCGAACTGGTGCGGACGGCTCCGCATAATCAGCCGATTGCGCAGGTCAAAGGCGACGCGTTCGAAGATCCGTCAAAATGGGCGATGACATGGCGCGCCTATCTGCGCAAACGCGATCAGGCCGCTGCACAGGGCGCGGCCTGACCCCATGCGGCCTTTAGTCCGCCAGGACCGAGATGCCTTTCAGAGGCAAGGCAGGCGGCCGACCGAGCACAAGGTCGGCCGTGATGCGCGCGGTCATGGGCCCGGCGCTGAAGCCCACCCAAGGGAACAGCGCGAGGAAGAACCCCGGCAGGCCCGGCGCTTCGCCCAAGATGGGCCGCCAGTCCGGGGTGCCGTTGACCCAAGCGGTCCACGAGCGCAGGGCACGCACACCGCCCACCGACGGCACCACCCCCGCCGCCATGCCCATGTTCCCGGTCAGGCTGCGCGGGTCAGTGACCAGCCCGCCATCCTGACGCAGGGCTGCGGGCCAGCCGCCGCCGATCACCAGCCCGCCATTGGCGACCTGCTTCAGCGACAGCTTTCCTGCCGCCGAATACACCAGATGCGGAATGGTCGCGGCCATCGGCTCGGTCACCGTCACCTGCAGCGGGAAGCCTTCGATGTTCAGGTGCAGGCCCAGCATTTCGGCAATCTGCCCTGCGGCAGCACCGGCGGCGTTGACGATGCGGCGGGCGCGAATCTGACCCTTGTCCGTGGTCACCGTATATCCGTCGCGCCCGGTTTCGATTGCCGTCACGCGGGTGTGCTTTTGGATCACCGCCCCGGCACGCTCCGCTGCGGCCGCGATGGCGGGGGTGGCGCGCAGCGGATTGGCTTTGCCCTCCCGCGCGCAGAACCCGGCCCCGATGGCATCTTCGGCCAAGTAAGGCGCGACAGCCCGCAGGTCTGCCTGAGACAGCAGAACGGTTTCCACTCCGGCTTCCGCCTCGATCCGCGCCTTGGCGGCGATGGCCTGCATCTGCGCATCGGTGCGCGCCACCACCAACCCACCGGCGAGCTTGACCTGCAAATCCTCGCCCACCCGCGCGGACAGGCCCTGCCACAGGGTCAGCGACTCCGTCAGCAGCCGCAGGCAAGGCGCATAGGCGCGGCCCCAGCTTTCGCCATAGGCCACGAATTCCGGATACTGGATTTGCAGATGGATCGAGCCTGCATTGGCGCCCGAGGCCTGCGCGCCCAGCTCGCCCGCTTCCAGCAGCCGCACCTCGGCCCCGTCTTCGGCCATATACATGGCCGTCATCAGGCCGGCGATCCCGCCGCCAATCACCACAACATCCGCGTTTTGTTGCATCACAACCCCCGTGCCGGTTCGTGCCGGTCGTCAGAAAGGACAAAAAAATGAAAACCTTCTCCGGCAGTTACACTGTCACCGTCACGCCCTTTACCGAAGGCGGGGCCGAGATTGACTATGCGGCATGGCGCCGGTTTCTGGATTGGCAGTTGGCCAGCGGCGTGCCGGGCATCATCATTCTGGGCACCACCGGCGAATTCCTGACCCTGACCGATGACGAACGCGGCGCTTTCATCGAAGCCACGGTCAAGCACATCGCAGGGCGCATTCCGGTGATGGTCGGGTCGATGAACGCCTATACGCCGAATGCGGTGCGCTATTCGAAACAGGCCGAAGATCTGGGCGCAGACGGGTTGATGATCATCCCGCCCTATTACTACACGCCCACCGAAGACGAGATCTTCAACTATTACAAGGCGATCTGCGAAGGCTGCTCCTTGCCGATCATGCTTTACAACAACCCGTTCACGTCCAATGTCGACATGTCGGCCAAGCTGGTGGGGCGACTGACCAAATCTTTCGAGCAGATCCGCTATATCAAGGAAGCCAGCCAGCGGATCGAGCGCATCCATGCGATCATCGTGGAATCGGATGGTTTGATGAACGTCTGGGCGGGCCAGCAGGTGCTGGAGAGCTACAAGATGGGCGCCAAGGGCTATGTGAACCCCTATGGCAACTACATCCCGCGGGCGAGTGTGAAGTTCGTGGAATATGCCGAGCAGGGCCGCTGGGATGATGTCTGGGCCATCCAGTCGCTGATCCAGAAGTTTGATGCGATCATCACCAAGGGCCACCCGCTGTATGGGCATCAGTGCTATTCCAAGGCTTTGGCTGCGGCGGCAGGCTATCCGGTGGGCGATGTGCGCGCGCCGATCACCACCTTTGCCAGCCTTGGCGACGAAGGCCGCGCCCGGGTGGCGGCGATGGTGCCGCTGATGGCGGAACTCGACCGGGTGGTGGACCAGATCGAGGCGCGCGCACAAGCCGCTGCATAGGCTCATCTGATGTAAGCCGCACCGTTGATATCAAGGGTCGCGCCGGTGAGATGCCGCGCGCGGCCCGAGGCCAGAAACACCGCGAGCTCCGCGATTTCTTGCGGGGGGACCCATTCTCCCATCGGCAATTGTGCGGTGACGGCGGCAACGCCGCCGGTCCGCTCGGCGCTTTCCACGCTCATCTGCGTGGCGACAACGCCGGGGGCAATGACATAGGCCAGAATGCCATCCTTGGCGTGGTTGCGGGCGACAGTTTTCGTGGCGGCCGCGATGGCCGCCTTGGTTGCCGCATAGGCAATGGCGCCGGGGTTGGTGGTGCCGCGCGTGGTGACCCAAGATCCGATTCCGATGACAGCGCCGGGACGCGCGGCCTCCAGCCAGTCGCGCACCGCCAGCCGCATCAGCTGTGCAGGGGCAAGCACGTTGACGCGCCATGCCTCATCCCAAGTGTCATCCCAGAGCGCGGCGTCATCTGCGATGCCGCCGGCCTGTCGCATGATTGCGGCATTGTTCACGATGACATCGGGGAGGCCATGGGCCCGCACCTCGGTCCAGAAGGCGGGAATGCTGGCCGGATCGCCGAAGTCGGCAGAGACGAGTCGCGCGCGGTCCGGGGCGGCGGCGACCGCCGCCTCGGCTCCGGCACGATCCCGGCCATAATGGGCGATCACCTGCGCGCCGGCGCCCAGCATGGCCGATGCGATGGCGGCGCCGATCCCCTTGGAGGCGCCGGTGACCAGAACGGTGCGGCCAGACAGAGTGGTCATGGCTTACTTCCTTGTGATGAAGGGGGTGTTGCGCAGGGCGGGGTTGGACCGGGCATAGGGGGCGGGCAGGACGATCTGCTCACCAAGCGCCAGAGCCGCCCGCCACGCCCAGTGCGGGTCCCACAGCATGCCCCGCGCGATCGAAATCATGTCGGCCTGATCGGCGGCCAGAATGGTTTCGGCCTGCACGGCTTCGGTGATCTGGCCCACGGCCATGGTCGGGATGGCGCTTTCGGCCCGGATCCTGCCCGAGAAGCCCACCTGATAGCCCGGTCCTGTCACGATCTTTTGCCGATGGTCCAAACCGCCCGAGGAGACATCGATCATGTCGCAGCCTGCTTCGCGCAGCGCGGTTGACAGTGCGACCGCTTCGCCCACGTCCCAGCCGCCTTCGACCCAGTCGGTTGCCGACAGCCGCAAGATGACCGGGTAATCCTCTGGCACGGCGGCGCGCACCGCGCGGAACACCTCCAGCGTCAGGCGCAGCCGGTTTTCCAGACTGCCGCCGTAGGCGTCGGTCCGCTGGTTTGACAGCGGCGACATGAATTGATGCAGCAGATAGCCATGGGCGGCGTGAATCTGGATCAGGTCAAACCCTGCCCGCACGGCGCGGCGCGCACTGTCGGCAAAAGCGGCGATCAGATCGGCAATGGCCTGCGCATCCATTTCGCGCGGGGTGGGCCATGTGTCCAGATAGGGCAAGGCGCTGGGGCCTACGGTTTCCCATGCCTCATCGCCTTGCGCCGGGCCGCTGCCTTGCCATGGCGGCAGGGTGCTGGCCTTGCGCCCGGCGTGGGCCAGTTGAATGCCGATCTTCGCGGGGCTCTGGCGGTGGACGAAATCCACCACCTTGGCGAAAGCCTCTTCCTGCGCATCACTCCACAGACCGGGGCAACCGGGTGTGATGCGGCCTTCGGGCACTACGCCGGTGGCCTCGGCAATGATGAGGCCGACGCCGCCCAAGGCAAACTGGCCCAGATGCACCATGTGCCAATCGGACGGCACGCCATCATGGGCCTGATATTGGCACATCGGCGCGACCACGATGCGATTGGGGACCGTCAGGCCGCGAATGTCGATGGGGGTAAACAGCCTGCTTGCCATGCTCGTTCCTTCAAGATTGTGATTGAACCTGTGGTTCGTGCGATATATGAACTTATGTGCGCCATTATGCTCTGCCTGTGAAGCCCTTACAAACAAAAAGGACCTGGAACATGACTGCACTACCTGTCGCCGCCAGCACATTTCCCTTTCTGTACTCGCGCGATGGTCTGGATGCGCTGAAGCATTTGCGCGGTCTGGGCTTTGATGCCTTTGAGATGATGATCTTTCCACCGCATTGCTGGCCGCGCGAGATGACGGTCGCGCAGCGTCGGGAGACGAAGACGTGGCTGGATGGTGAGGGCGCACGCCTGACCTCTTTCTGCTATCCGCTCTTGGACAACAACCCCAATGGTGTGGATCGGCTGATGCGCGGCTACACGCTGGACCGCTATCGTGAGGCGATCGACCTCGCGGCGGAATGGAGCTGCCCCTATGTGGTGGCGATCCCCGGTCCGGTCAGTTCGCTGATCAATCCGCCGCGGGAGTGGATGCTGAACTGGTTCGTGGAAGGTGTGCAGGATCTGGTGCGCTATGCCAAGGGCACGGGTGTGGAGATCCTGTTGGAGAACGTGCCCTTCACCTTTTTGCCGACGGCGCAAGACATGGCAGAGACCGCGCGCCTGATCGGGCCGGAGGTTGGCATCAACTTCGACATCTGCAATTCGGCCTATATCAAGGAAGACCCTGCAGCGGCGATCCGGATGCTGGGGGATCTGGTGAAGAACGTTCATATCTCGGACTCTGGCTATGGCGATTTCAAGCATGAGCGTTTGGGAACCGGCATTGTCGATCCCGCGCCGGTCGCCGCGGCCTTGAAAGAGATCGGCTATACCGGGGCGACGGTTCTGGAAATCATCACCGACGCTCTGCTGCCCGATGCCGACCCCGATGGCGACATTCTGGCCAGCAAGGACATTCTGGTGCAGCACGGCTGGAAACCCTTGTCCTGACCCAAGATTTCGCCTGACCCCGTCAATACGGGGTCAGGCCAATCCGGCCTCGACCGGGTAGACATGGCCGGTAAGGCCCGCGGCGGCATCGCTGGCCAGAAAATGGGCGAGGTTGGCCACGTCTTGCTGGGTTGCCATGCGGCCCAGCATCGTCTCTGCCGCCAAGGCGCCAAGTGCCACCTCGGGTGCAGGCCCGCCTGCCGCGTGGCGTGCCGTGATCCGGGAGAGCAGCGCCTCTGTCGCAATGGGTCCGGGGGCCAAGGCGTTGACCCGGACGCCCTTTTGACCAAGATCCATGGCGGCGGCGCGCATCACGCCAATCACAGCATGTTTTGACGCGGTATAAAGCACTTGCTTGGGGTGGGCGCGGTAACCGTTGATCGAGGCCATCACGATGCCGGACCCGTGCCCCGACGTGGCGAGCGCCTCGGCAAAACTGCCCAGCGTGATGGCGACTCCCCAGACATTGACCGCCATCACGCGCTGCCATTCGACCGCGTCCAGTTCTGTGATGCCGCGCCAGCGTGGCACCAGCCCTGCGTTCGCGACAACCACCGACACCGAGCCCAATCGGGTGGCCACGCGCTGCATCTGCTCTGCCGCGGTGGGGTCTGTCAGATCCAGTGCGATGCCCTCCCATCCCGCGGGGAGGGCGTCCAGCGCGTCGGGCAGATCAAAAGCCACGATGCGCGCGCCTGACGCGGCCAGACGGTCGGCGATGGCGCGGCCCAAACCGCCCGCCGCGCCAGTGACAACAGCCGTGCGACCGGCCAAATCCTGCAGAACGCTCATATTGCACGCCGCTTTCGATGTGAGTAGAGTGAGGTATTGTTCGCACTTTTGTTCGTCATGTGAACGAATGCAAGTGCAATCGGCAGGGTTCAAGGCAATTCGGGGGCGAGGCAGGGCGTGACAGAGCATAACGATGTGACAATTCTGGGGGCAGGCTCCATCGGGCTGTCTTTTGCTGCGGTGTTTGCTGATGCGGGCTTTCGTGTCACGATTTGTGATCCGCAAGCCGAACGCCGGGCGCAGGCGGAGGCAGGTTTGGCGGTGCAGCGCGATGCGATCGCCTTGGCAGGCCTGCAGCAAGGCAAAGCAGGGGAAATCAGCATTGCCGAGGCAAGCGATGCAGTTCTGGCCAGCACGGATCTGGTGATTGAATGTGGCCCTGAAAATCTGGAGATCAAACAGGCGATCTTTGCCGATCTCTTGACGCGGTGCCCTGAGACCGCCGTGTTGGTGACGGCCTCTTCCGCGATTCCGATGTCTTCCATTCTTCCGGTGGCAAAAGATCAGCGCCGCTGCCTTGTGGCGCATCCTGTCAACCCGCCCGCCGTGTTGCGGATGATCGAGCTTTGCCCGGCGCCCGGCACTGACGCGCAGGTGATGGACCAAGCCGCTGTGCTTTTCGCCGCGGCAGGATTTGAAGCGGTTCGGCTGGGGCATGAGATCGAAGGTTTTGTCCTGAATCGTCTGCAAGGAGCGGTGCTGCGCGAGGCCTATCGGCTGGTGGATGAGGGCGTGACGGATGTTGCCGGGATCGAGGCGGTGATGCGCTTGGGTCTTGGTCCTCGCTGGGCGCTGTCCGGGCCGTTTGAAACCGCCGAGTTGAACACGCCCGGCGGCATCCGCGCCCATGCGGCACGCATGGGCCCTGCCTATGCCCGGATGGGGCGCGGACGGGGTGAGACGGTGGACTGGCACGCAGGGTTGATCGAGACGGTCGAGGCACAGCGGCGTGCCGCGCTTGCCGCCGATCTTTTGCCCGCCCGTGCAGCATGGCGGGCGCGGGCGGTGGCACGACTGGTGGCGTCACGGGACGCCTTGATGGCAGAGGCATCGAAATGACGCAGGCGGCAGAGCACTTTACGTTTGATGGTCACAGCGTGCCGTTGCGCGCCGGTCAATCGCTGGCCGCTGCCTTGACCGACGCCGGTTTGCGCCGCTTTCGGCAGACCGCGAAAGGCGCGGCGCGCGGAGTCTTTTGCGGGATGGGGGTCTGTCAGGATTGCCTTGTGACCGTTGATGGCGTTCCGAACCGCCGGGCTTGCATGACTGCGGCGGCGCCGGGCCAGCAGGTTCTGACCCAAAATCCCTTTCCCGATCTGGCGACCGCCAAAGTGCCTTTAGCGGCCCATCCGGCGCGGGTCATTGCGCCTGATCTTCTTGTCGTCGGGGGCGGCGCGGGCGGGCTTTCGGCAGCCATTGCGGCGCGCGCCGCGGGTGCGAGTGTGGTGATTCTGGACGAGCGCAAGGTGGGCGGCGGCCAGTATTTCAAGCAATCTGCCGTCAGTGCGCCGCTTGATGCGCAGCAGGCCGCCGGGGCGGAGTTGCTTGCTCAGGCCTTGGCCGCCGGCGCAAAACTGATCGGCGAAGTGGAAATCTGGGGCGCCTTTGACGGGTTGCTGTTTCTGGCCGAGCACAAGGGCGCGGCCTTGGTGGCCCGCCCGCGCGCGGCGATCATCGCCACAGGGGCTTATGAGCGGCCCGAGATCCGGCCGGGCTGGACCTTGCCGGGCGTTATGACCACTGGTGCGGCGCAAACGCTTTGGCGCAGCTATCGCACCTTGCCGGGCAAGCGTGTGGCGATTGTCGGCTCTGGTCCGTTGAACTTGCAGGTCGGGCGTGAGCTGGCCTTGGGCGGCGCCGAGGTGGTGATGATCGCCGAGCGTGGGCCAGCGCCTTGGCTGCGGCCCTTGGCCTCGGCGGTCTTGGCCTTTGCCGATCCCGGTTTGGTGCTGTCGGGGCTGCGCATGCTGTCTGACCTGCGCAAGCGTGGTGCTCCCGTCCGCCACGGCACGCGGCTGGACCGGATCGACGCTGAAGGTTCGGCGCTGCGGGTCACGGTGACAGATGGCGCCAAGACGACGGCGGTGACGGCCGATGCTGTGCTGATGAATGCCGGCTTTGATCCGCAAAACGAGATCTTGCGGTTGCTGGGCGCGCGCGCCAACTATGACCCCGCCTTCGGCCACCTTCGTGTGGTGCGGGATGAGCGTTGCGCCACAAGCGTGCCGGGCCTTTATGCCGTTGGCGATTGTGCCGGGTTGGGGGGCGCGCCTGCGGCAATGGCTGAGGGGCGGATTGCAGGGCGCGCTGCGGCAGCCGAGCTTGGGTTTGGCGATGGGTATGATGTCTTTGCCGATCAGCGCCAACTGCGCCGCCATCGGCGCTTTCAGCGCCAGCTTTGGGCCTTGCACGACGTGGCCCCCCGCTTGCCCGAGGTTCCGGATGATACGCTGATCTGCCGCTGCGAAGAGATTGACGCAGGCCAGATCCGGCAAGGGCTGGGTGAGCGGCCGGGCCATGCCGGCACGTTGAAACGGGCAACCCGCGTGGGCATGGGGCGGTGTCAGGGGCGGTATTGCGGACTCGTCGCCGCACGACTTGTGGCCGCTGCAACGGGAATGCCGGTGGATGAGCGCAGTTACTTTGCGCCGCGTGTGCCGATCAAACCCGTGGCGATTTCCTCCATTCTGGCGGCAGAAGAGGCGTTGAAGGATGGACTCTGATCTTCTTGTCATCGGGGGTGGCATCACCGGGATGATGGCCGCGCTTCACCTTGCCGAGGCGGGGGCGCGGGTGCGCATTGTCGATGCTGGGGAGAATGCCGGGACTTGGGCCAATGCGGGCAGTCTGCATGTGCAGATGCAAAGCCGTTTCATGCGGCTCTACCCAGATCAGGTGCCCGCTGTCGAGGCATCTTTGCCGCTTTACAAGGCGGCGGCGGAGGAATGGGTACGTCTCGACGCGCTTTATGGTCCGTTCGAATTGGTGCGCAAAGGCGGCCTGATGCTGGCGGAAGGCGCGGAGCAACTGCGCTTTCTGGAAGGAAAGGCCCGCCGAGAGGAAGCGCGCGGCTTGAGCGTAGAGATGCTGGATCGGGCAGCGCTTGACGGGATCGCGCCTTGGCTAGGCCCCCAGATCCTTGGGGCCGAGCTGTGCCGGGATGAGGGCAAGCTGAACCCGCTGATGGCCAATGCGCGCTTGCTGGCAGAGCTGGACCGGCGGGGCGTCGCGCGTGTTCAGGATCGGATCATCGGGCTGGAACAACAGACGAATGGTCTGGTGGCGGTGGGGCGTGCCGCTGTGTATCGGGCAGACCAGATCATCATCGCCTCTGCTTGGGGCGCGGGCGATATTGTGCGTGGCTTGGGCGTGGATATCCCGACCAAGGCCGAGCCCCTGCACATGAACATCACCGAAGCGGCGGCTGTCAGCATCGGGCATCTGATCCAGCATGCCGAGCGGTCCATCACGCTCAAGCAACTGGGCCAAGGGCAGATTGTGATTGGGGGAGGCTGGCCCGCACAGGACAGGGGGCGCGAGACGCCCCCCGCCGTGCTGGCGGGCTCCTTCCTTGGCAATGTGGCCTTGGCAGCCCGGCTTGTGCCACAGATCGGCGGCCTGCGCGTGATCCGCACATGGGCCGGGATGAACACCACTGCCGATGGGGCAAGCACGATCGGACGGTTGCCGCAAGCCTCGCGGGTGGTCATGGCCTTGCCGGGGGACGCGGGCTACACGCTTGGGCCGCTTGTGGCCAAGATGGCGGCGGCCGTCACGCTGGGAGCCATGCCGGAAGCCGACATGGTTCGCTATACCCCCGCCCGTTTTGCCGCGTGATCAGCGCTTGAGCGATTCGCGGATGTTCAGCACGGTTTCCTGCAGTTTGGGCAGCACATATTCGATGGCGGTCGCGGCGCTCATGCGGACGGTCGGAATGCCGACGTTGATCGCGCCCACCAAGCCGCCCGAAGGGTTGTGCAGCGGCACCGCGATCGACATGAGGCCGGTTTCCAGCTCTTGATCCACCAATGACCACCCTTGATCCCGGACCTGTTCCAGCACGCGGCGAAACTCTGTCGGGTCGGTGACGGTGTGCTCGGTCATGCGGGTCAGCGGGATGTGCTGAAGCATCCCGGGCCACATCTCGGGCGCCTGAGCCGCCAAAAGAACCCGGCCGGTCGCGGTGCAATGCGCGGGAAAGCGTGCCCCCACCGTGATGCCGACGCTGATCACCCGGTGATATTGCGCACCCGAGACATAGACCACATCAAAGCGGTCCAGCACAGCGGCGGAGACTGATTCGCGCAATTCGCTCGACAGGTGGTCGATGAACGGGCGGGCGATGTCCCATGCGCCCTTGGACGACAGCACAGAATAGCCCAGTTCGAGAACTTGCGGTGTCAGATCAAAGAGTTTGCCATCGGCCACCGCATAGCCTTCGTGCACCAGCGTGAGCAGAATGCGCCGCGCGCCCGCCCGGGTGTTGCCGGTTTCGGCGGCGACTTCTGACAGGGTCATCTTCCGACGTGTGCGGTTGAAGGCGCGCAGAACCTCGAGACCGCGTGCGAGACTGGAGACGTAATCGCGGGGATTGAGACCTCCGTTTTCGTCATCGCTCCAGTCCGGCGATGCGGTCATCAATCCTGTCCGCGCCGGATTGCGCGGGGGCAGAACGTCTACCGAGGCCTCGTCTTTTTCCACCACTTCCTTGGCCATGGGCCGCCTCCGTTATCCATTCGGGTCACTGCATTTTGGCGCTCTTCGTAGCACAGCCAAATCGCATCCTATACCCAGAAATACGCGTGTTTAGGACTTGCTTTTTGATCTGGTTTCATTGTTATATCGCACAAGAGTGCGTTATGTGAACAATAGCACCGCAGGGAGATCGAAAAAATGAAGAATAGCCTCACTTTTCCGAACGGACTGACGAGAAGATCCATGCTGGCCGGGCTTGCCGCGGGCACCGCCCTGTCGGCGCTGCCGCGCCGCGCCCATGCGCAAGATGTCACGCTGCGCTGGTGGTCCCCTCAGGGCGCTCCCGCCCAAGCCGAAGCCTACAAGTTCCAGATTGCCGCCTTCGAAGCCTTGAACCCCGGGATCAAGGTGGTGTTCGAAACCACTTCGGACGAAGGCTATGCGCCGCAGCTCGCCGCCGCTTTCGCGAGTGGGGAGGTGCCCGATCTGGTGACGCACCTGCCGTCCTTCTCGGTGCAGACCTATTATTCCAACGGCCTGATCGAGCCGTTTGACGATGTGATCAACGCCATTGGTGCCGATGACTATTATCCCGGTGCGAATGACGTCTTTAAAACGGCGGATGGCAAATACTGCGGCACGGGCATCGGCAACACGGCCGCCAACATGCTGTGGCTGCGCCGCGACCTGATGGAGGCTGCGGGCGTTGCTGCGGCACCAAAGACGTGGGATGAGCTGCGCGCGGCCTGTCAGGCCATGCAGAAGGACGGGATTTTCGGCGCGCCGCTGCCCTATGGCCAGAATTCCATGACATCGCTGATCTTCATCGGCTTTATTCATGGCGCGGGTGGGCAGGTGTTCACGCCTGATCTTCAGGTTGCCATCGACAGCGAGCAAACCCGCGCGGCCTTGGAGTTCTACAAGTCCATGCGCGAGCTTTGCCCGCCCGGTGCCACCAATTACAGCTGGGGGGAAAGTCTGACGGCGTTTGTGTCGGGTGCCACGGCCACCGGCATCTATGCGGGCCGCGTGCTGGCGAATGTTGTGGCGCAGAATCCCGGCATTGCCGACCATGTCACCTGCACGACTTATCCGACCATTTCGGCCGATGTCGCGCCGTGGACCTTCAACGACTTCCCCAGCGTCTTCATCCCGGCGCAGTCCAAGAACAAGGACGCGGCCAAGGCCTTTGCCGCCTTCCTGTTCGATCCGGAAGGTTACATCAAGCAACTGCACGCGGCACCGGGTCACGTTCTGCCGGTGTTGAAGTCGATCAACGAAAACCCCGCCTATCAGGACAATGACATCATCAAGAAATACCCTGCGGAGGTGGATCTGATGTCGGGTGCCGCAGCGGGTGGATTCAATCTGGGCTATGAATCCAGTGCGCATGCGTCGAATGACCGGGCAGGCGAGGTGATTGCCTCCAATGCGATTGCCGATCTGGTCCAGCGCGTGGTTCTGAACGGCGATGATGTGAATGCAGCCCTTGGCGATTGTGCCAAGGCCATCGACGCAATCATGAAGGCCTGAGGCACCTGCAGGCTGCCTGATCTGGTCAGGCAGCCTGCGTCTTGAAGGAATTTCCCGATGCCTGCCCCCATCCAATCTCCGCTGGAGCGCCGATACGCGCGTCTTGGCCTGCTGCTGATTGCGCCGACGGTTCTGATCTTTTGCGCTGTCATCATCTATCCGCTGGTGTCCGCAATCTATCTGTCCCTGTTCCGGGTGTTTACGCCGACGCTGGAAAGCAGTTGGGTCGGGCTTTCGAATTACCGCGAGCTTCTGGCCAGCGGTGTGTTCTGGAAAGCGCTCTGGAACACGTTGATCTGGACGGCGGGCACTCTGACCCTGCAAATCGTGCTTGGCATCGGCATGGCCTTGGTGCTGCACCAGAACATCTGGTTCCGGTCCTTGGCGCGGTCGCTGATCCTGTTCCCCTATTTCATTTCGACCGTTGTGGCGGTGCTGGTGTGGAAATGGGTGTTCAATGATCTTTACGGTATTCTGAACCATCTGCTGATGCGCGGCGGCATCATCGACATGCCGATTGATTATCTGGGCAGCATGCCCAATGCGATGATCTCGGTCATTCTGGTGGGCGCGTGGAAGTATTTTCCTTTCGTCGTGATCGCTGTGCTGGCACGGCTGCAGACCATTCCCGAACCCCTTTATGAAGCGGCGCGGATTGATGGGGCAGGGCCGATCGCCCGCTTCTTCGACGTGACGTTGCCGCAACTGCGCGATGTGCTGGTGGTCATCATCATGTTGCGGGCGATCTGGGATTTCAAAGAATTCGACCTGATCTGGTTGCTGACCGGGGGCGGCCCGTCCTCGTCGACCGAGACGCTTCCGATCGTGGTCTATCGTCAGGCCTTTGCGCTCAACCAGATGGGCATGGCGGCGGCTTGGGCGGTGTCGATGATGGCCATCCTGCTGGTGTTCATGATCGTCTACATCCGCCGCACCCGCGAGAAGGAGACGGCATGATGCGCAAATTCCTTGGCCCGGTTGTGCTGAACGTCTTTGCCTGGACAACCATTCTTGCGGTCGCCTTTCCGCTGTTCTGGATGCTGGTGACCTCGGTCAAACCGCAGTCGGAGCTGTTCCGCCGCCCGCCGACCATGCTGCCCGAAAGCTGGACCTTTGAACATTACTGGCACCTGCTGAGCCAGACCAATTTTCTGGTCTATTTCCGCAACTCGGTGATGCTATCGACGGTGACCACACTGCTGGTTGTGACGGTGGCAACCTTGGGCGCCTATAGTCTGGTGCGGTTCCGCTATCGTGGGCGCGAAAGCCTCGCCTTCATGGTGCTGTTTACCTATCTTCTGCCTTCGGTCGTGTTGATCATCCCGCTTTATCTGATGCTGGTCAGCATGGGCCTGTCGAACACCCTGTTTTCGCTGGTGATCGCTTACACCACTTTTGCGCTTCCTTACGCGCTGTGGCTGATGCGGTCTTTCATGGCGGGCGTTCCGGATGATCTGGAATATGCCGCCATGGTTGATGGGGCCAGCCGGATGGGGGCCTTTGTCGATGTGATCCTGCCGCAGCTTTTGCCCGGCATCATTTCGACCGCCTTGTTCACCTTCATCTTGAGCTGGAACGAATACCTTTATGCGCTTGTCCTTGTGAATTCGGACGAAGCGCGCCCGCTGACCACCGGCGTGATGAACATGCTGATCTCGTCCTTCAACATCGAATGGTCGCTTCTGATGGCGGCATCGGTGATGATGAGTGTGCCTCTGATCATCGTTTTCGCCTTCCTTCAAAGCTATCTGACCCGCGGCTTCGGCGCGGGAGCCGTGAAAGGCTGATCCATGGCCAATGTCGATTTCCGCGCCGTCACCAAATCTTTCGGCGCTTTTACGGCCCTGCATGGGCTGGATCTTTCTATCAAGTCCGGTGAATTCGTCGCATTGCTGGGGCCTTCGGGCTGCGGCAAGACAACCACCTTGCGCATGCTGGCCGGACTGGAATTTCCCACCACCGGCGACATCATCATCGGCGACCGGCGGGTGAATGACCTGGCGCCGGGGGAGCGTGATATCGCCATGGTGTTCCAGTCATATGCGCTTTACCCGCATATGACGGTTGCCGAAAACATGGCCTATCCGCTGAAAAAGCGCGGCGTGCCCAAGGCAGATCGCGGGCCGATGGTGGCGAAAACCGCCGAGATGCTGCATCTGACCGCGCTTCTGGATCGCAAGCCCAAGCAGTTGAGCGGTGGCCAACAGCAGCGTGTCGCCCTTGGGCGGGCGCTGATCCGTGATCCAAAGGTCTTTTTGCTCGACGAACCGCTGTCGAATCTGGATGCCAAGCTGCGCAGCCAGTTGCGGGCGGAACTGATCGAGCTGCACCGCCGACTGGGGCGGACGATGGTGTATGTGACGCATGACCAGCTGGAAGCCATGACGATGGCCGACCGCATCGCCATCATGGAAGGCGGCAATCTTCAGCAATTCGCGCCTCCGGCCGAGGTTTATGCCCGACCCGCGAACCGCTTTGTGGCGGGGTTCATCGGGACACCGGGCATGACGCTGATCGACGGCGCGCTGGTGCAGGACCAAGGGCGCTGGCTGTTCGAAGGTGATGGCTTGCGGCTGGATGTGCCAGCACTGGTGGCGGGTGCCTCTGCCGGACCCGCAGCCTTTGGCATCCGTCCCGAAGATGTGCACATCGGCCGCGGGGATCTGCAGGGAGAAATCGTGCTGACGGAAGCCACGGGCCACGAAACCATCGTTACCGTCGCGCTTTCTGCGGCCGTGCGCGTGGTGGCCCGCGTGCCGGGCACCCCAAGCCTGCGCATCGGCGAGCGCGTGCCTGTCGGGCTTGATGCCGCATGCGCCCATATTTTTGCCGCAGGTCCACATGGGGTGCGGCTGAACCATCCATCGGGCGCCGCAGGTGCAGATGAAACCGATAATATCGCCGCGCCGCTGCGCGTGGCTTCCAAAGGAGTTGTGTCTTGAATCGTCATTCTGTCGACTGGGCGGGTCCCATGCCCGCGATCACCACGCCCTTCCGCAAGGATCTGACGATTGACGAAGAGTCTTTCGTGGCCAACATCGACCGGCTGTTTGCAGCCGGATCAACGGGCATGGTCGCGGCAGGTTGCACCGGCGAGTTCTGGGCGTTGAGCTTGAAAGAGCGGGCCCGCCTTGCCAAGGTGACCGCGGAAGCCTGCAAAGGCAAAGGGCCCGCGATCATCGGAACCGGCGCAATCCGCCAAGAAGAGGTCATCGAGCAAATCCACGCTGTCAAGGAAGCGGGCGGTGATGGCGTGCTGGTGCTGCCACCCTTCTTTGCACACCTGACAGAGTCCGAAATCATCGCGCATTTCGAAGCCGTCAATGCCGCCAGCGTTTTGCCCATCGTGCTGTATAACATTCCGGGCAATGCCGGGAATGCGATCACGCCCGCCATTGCCAGCCGTTTGGCCGATCTGGACAAGGTGGTGGCGATCAAGGAATCCTCGGGCGACTGGCGCAACTTCCATGCGACCTTGCTGCAAGTGCGCGACCGGATCCGGGTCTATTGCGGGCCGTCCTCGGTGTACGGCGTGGCGGCGACGCTTGCCGGGGCCGATGGGCTGATCGACTGTTTCCCCAACGTCTGGGACAAGGGCTGTCAGGATCTGTGGCACGCCACCAAGGCAGGGCGCCTTGACGAGGCTTGGGCGTTGCAGCGCATCGGGATCGAGATGACCCATCTGTTCACCTCGGAAGGCCGCTCGCTTTATCCGGCCACAAAGGCTGCTATGAACTTCCTTGGCCTTCCCGGCGGGGGTGAACTGCGTCCGCCGCTGCGGGCGCTTTCGGGCGCGCCGCTTCAGGGCTTGAAGGCCGGAATGGAGGCGCTTTTGGCGCCGGAAGCAAAGGTGGCATGATGGAACTGGGACTGAAGGGGCGGCGGGCGATCGTCACCGCAGCATCGCGAGGGCTGGGGCTGGCAACGGCGCGGTCTTTGGCGCGGGAAGGCGTTTCGGTGGTGATGAACGCCCGCTCGGCGGGGCCGCTGGAAGAGGCGGCTTCGGCGATCCGCGCGGAGTTTGGTGTCGAGGCGATCCCGGTCGCGGTGGATTTCAACACCGCCGAAGGCCGGGCCGAGATTCTTTCGGCGGCGGGGCAGGTTGATATTCTGGTCAACAACCCGGGCGTTCGCCAAGTGCCCACCCCTTCGGCCCAGATCACATCGGAAGACTGGCGGCATTGGCTTGAGGTGCATTTCCTGTCATCGGTCGAGATGATTCAGGCGGTGACGCCCGGGATGATCGAGCGTCGCTTTGGTCGCATCGTCAACATGAGCGTCAGCTTCATCAAGTTCCCGCAGGTGGGCTTTGCGCATTCGCACGCGGCGCGTCTGGCGCTGTCGGGGGCGGTGGCGGCGATGTCGCGCGAATTGCTCCCCCATAACGTGACCGTAAACACCGTCTGCCCCGGTTTGTTCGACACGGATGCGTTGCACACGAACCTGCATGGCCATGCCAAGCGCGGCAACACCACCTATGAGGCGATCCTGAAGAACCGGCTGGAAACCTGCCCCGCCGGACGCTTGGGCGACCCGTCGGAATGCGGCGATCTGATTGCCTTCTTGTGCTCGGCGCAGGCTGGGTTCATCTCGGGGCAGAACATCGTCAATGACGGCGGCGTCTATCAGGGATTGTTCTGATGGCGCGGGTGGTTCTGATCTCGGGCGGTGGCCGCGGACTTGGGGCCGCCATCACCGACCGCCTGCTGGCGGATGGCTGGTCCGTGTCGCTGGGTCTGCGTGATGTGGCGCGGGCGACGCGTTTTGGCCTGCCAGACCGCGTTCAGGCGGTGGCCTTTGATGCGACCGACCCGGCTGCCGCCCCGGCTTGGGTGGCGGCGGCGGTCGAACGCTTTGGCCGCATTGATGCTTTGGTGAACAATGCCGGCATCATGCATATGGTGGATTTTGAAAAGGGCTCGGAAGACGAGCTTGACGCCATGTGGGGCGTGAACGTCAAGGCGCCGTTCCGCCTGATCCGGGCCGCGTTGCCGCATTTGCGCCAGACGGGGCAAGGCCGGGTGGTCAATGTCGCCTCGACCGACGCCAAGCGGTATCGCAACGGCACCAGTGTTGGCTATTCCATGACCAAACACGCCCTGCTGTCGATGACGCAGGCGGTGCGTGCCGCTGCGTGGGACGATGGCGTGCGCGCCACCGCGCTGTGCCCCGGCGCCATTGATACCGATCTCTTGGCCAATGTGACCGGAGCCACCCCGAAACCTGACCGCCTGACGCCCGAAACCGTGGCCGGCATGGTGTCTTTCCTGTTGTCGCTGCCCAATCAGGCGAGCGTTCCGGAACTGATCGCCAACACCCGGCAGGAGAGTTTGATATGACCCTTGATCCGCGCCTGAATGATGATCTTGCCGCATGGGATGCGGCGCATTTCCTGCACCCCACCACCCATATCGCCAATCATGCCAAAGGCGTGGTGGCCGGGCGCATCGTGACCGGAGGCGATGGCTGCACCATCGTGGACCGGGACGGCAATCGTTTTCTGGATGGTTTCGCGGCGCTTTACTGCGTGAACGCAGGCTATGGTCGTCCGGAGATTGCCGATGCCATGGCCAAACAGGCGCATGAGCTGGCGTTTTTCCACAGCTTTGGCGGGCATGGCAACGAACCTGCCATCCGGCTGGCCAAGATGGTGATGGACCGCGCCCCCGCCCATATGAGCCGGGTGTTCTTCGGTCTGTCCGGGTCGGACGCCAATGAGACCAACGTCAAGCTGGCCTGGCATTACCACATCCTCAGGGGGCAGCCGCAGCGGCGCAAGATCATCTCGCGCTGGCGGGCCTATCATGGATCGGGGATCGTCTCGGGCTCGATGACGGGCTTGCCCGGCTATCACACCCGCATGGGCCTGCCCTTGCCCGGCTTCTTGCACACCCACACGCCGCATTTCCTGCGGCGCCCGCAGGATGACATGGACGAGGCCACGCATCTGGACTGGCTGATCGCCGAGCTGGAGCAGATGATCGAGGCCGAGGGTCCCGACACCATCGCCGCTTTTGCGGGCGAGCCTGCGATGGGCACCGGCGGCATCATCCCGCCGCCGCCCGGCTATTGGGCGCGGGTGCAAGAGGTGCTGGACCGCCACGGCATTCTGCTGATCGCGGATGAGGTGGTGACGGGCTTTGGCCGCACCGGGTCGATGTTCGGGTCGGATCACTTTGGCCTGCGCCCGGATTTCATCACGGTCGCCAAAGGGCTGACATCGGCCTATGCGCCGCTGTCGGGGTCGATCATCTCGAAACGGGTGATGGATGTGCTGCTGACCGGTTCCGAAGAGCATGGGATGCTGGCGCATGGCTTCACCTATTCCGCGCACCCCGTGTGCGCGGCGGCCGGTGTTGCCACCTTGGATTTGGTCGACAGCATGGGTCTGGTCGCCAATGCGGGCAAGGTGGGGGCCTATTTCAAGGGCGCCTTGACCGATGCCTTGGGCGCGCATCCGAATGTGGCGGAAATCCGGGGCGAGGGCTTGATGCTGGCGCTGGAATTCATGGCCGATCCGGGCAAGCGGGAGTGGTTCGCTCCGATGACGGTGGTGCCCAAGATCACTGCCGCCATGCTGACGCGCGGCGTGATCGCGCGGCCCTTGCCTGAAGGCAATATTCTGGGCTTCGCGCCGCCGCTGTGCCTGACGGAAGCCGAGGCCGATCGCATGGTCTCGACGCTCAAGGATGCGGTGACCGAGGTTCTGGGCTGACGCCGCGACGCAACAAAAGGACATGACATGACTGATTTTTCGTCTTTGGTGCGCGAGCAGAACCTGATCGGCGGCGCTTGGGTCGGGGCCGACTCTGGCGCCATGATTGATGTCACCAACCCGGCCACGGGGGCTGTGATTGCGCGCGTGCCAAACGCCGGGGCCGCAGAAACCCGTCGCGCGATTGATGCGGCACAGGCGGCCTTTCCCGCCTATGCCGCGCTTTCGCTGAATGACCGCGTGGGGATGCTGCGCCGCCTGCATCAGGCGATCATGGATCATCATGAACCGCTCGCCCGCATGATGACCGCCGAACAAGGCAAGCCTTTGACCGAGGCGCGTGCCGAAGTCGCCTCGAGTGCCGCTTATGTGCTGTGGTTCGCTGAAGAGGCGCGCCGCATCTATGGCGAGATCATTCCCTCGCCCGTGTTGGGGCGGCGGCTGATGACGACCAAGCACCCGGTTGGCGTGGTGGCGGCCATCACGCCTTGGAACTTCCCGTCGTCGATGCTGGCGCGCAAGATTGGTCCGGCTCTGGCGGCAGGCTGCACGGTGGTGGTGAAACCTGCCAGTGCCACCCCGCTGTCGGGGCTGGTCTGGGGCCAACTGGCCGAGCAGGCGGGCTTTCCCGCCGGGGTGGTCAACGTGCTGACCGGCAGCGCCCGCGCCATCGGCGGCGAGATCATGGCCAATCCCAAGGTGCGCAAGATTACCTTTACCGGGTCGACCGACATCGGCAAGGACCTGATCCGCGCCGCCGCTGGCACGGTCAAACGGGTGTCGATGGAGTTGGGCGGCAACGCGCCCTTCATGGTGTTTGATGATGCCGATCTGGAAAGTGCCGTCAAAGGCGCGATCATCGCCAAGTTCCGCAATGCAGGCCAAACCTGCATCTGCACCAACCGGCTTTATGTGCAGTCGGGCATCTATGATCGCTTTGTGGCCGCCTTTGCCGAACGTGTGGCCGCGCTGAAAGTGGCCGCTGGAGATGAAGACGGTGCCGAGCAAGGCCCCATGATCGATGAAGCCGCTGTCGATAAGATGGAAGGCATGCTCGCCGATGCGTTGGAAAAGGGCGGGCAGCTTGTCACCGGGGGCGGGCGCCACCCGCGCGGCGGCTTGTTCTTCCAGCCAACGGTGATCAAGGACGCGACGCCCGCGATGCGTGTCAGTTCGGAAGAGATCTTCGGCCCTGTGGCGGCGGTCTACAAGTTCGAGACCGAGGACGAGGCCATCGCCTTGGCCAATGACACAGAATACGGGCTGGCGGCCTATGCCTATACCCAAGACATGCGGCGCGTGTTCCGGCTGCAGGATCAACTGGGCTATGGCCTTTTGGGGATCAACGAGGTGCTGATCGTTACGCCCGAAGCACCCTTTGGCGGCATCAAGGAGTCTGGCATGGGCCGTGAAGGTGGGCATCAGGGCATCGAGGACTTCCTCGACCTGAAATACACCTGCATCGGCGGGCTCTGATCGCCCCTCGGCCGCCCTGCCCAAGGGGCGGCCGACACGACTGCGACGATCTGATTTGCGCACATGCCGCAGGCTTTTGCGCGGCATGAAGACACGGCCATCATCACAGGGAGTCACCGATATGTTCACCATTTCCAGATCCGGTTTCGTGCGGGGCGTTGTCGCCTCATTTGGCGTGGCCCTGTTGTGCGGTGCGCCCGCCCAAGCCGAAACCACGCTGCGCTTTGCGCATTTTTCGGTCGAGGATGATCCGAACCACCGCGCGGCCTCGGAACTGGCTGAAATGGTGGCGGCGGCGACGGATGGAGAGGTCAAGATTGCCATCTCGCCCAACTCGCAACTTGGTGGCGAGGTGGATGTGGTCGAGGGTATCCTTCTGGGCACGATCGACATGGCCCCGCCCTCTGCCGCCGTTCTGGCGAATTGGGTGCCCGAAATGAACGTGCTGAACATGCCGTTCGTGTTCCGCGACTGGGACCATTACCAAACGGTGCTGAATGGCCAGATCTATGACGAGCTGAGCGCTGCCGCCGCGCCCAAGGGACTGCGCTTGCTGGGCTTCATGACCTCAGGCCCGCGCCACATCATGACCTCTTCCGCGGTGAACAGCATGGAGGATCTGGCGGGGCGCAAGATCCGAACCGTTCAGAACCCGGTGCATGTGGCCACCTTCAACGCCTTTGGCGCCAATGCCACCGCCATCGCCTATCCGGAGGTGTACAGCGCCTTGCAAAGCGGTGTCGTGGACGGAGCCGATGCGGCCAACACCAATTACTTTACGGCGAAATTCTACGAAGTCGCGCCGTTCTGGGCGCAAGTCAGCTGGCTGTTCTACACCAACCCGATTGTGATTTCCGAGGCGAAGTTTCAATCTTTTGATGCCGAAACGCAGCAGGCATTGCTGGAGGCCGGGCGCAAGGTCGGGCAGACCCAACAGGCCGATTGGCGGACGAGCGACGACAAGTTGCTGGCGGACCTGACCGCAAATGGTGTCACGGTCACGACACCTGATCCGGCACCTTTCCGTGCCGCCGCAGAAGCGATTTATGCCGAATTCCTGACGACCGATGAGCAGAAGCGTCTCATGGCGCTGATCACCGAGTAGGGGAGATGCCTGTCAAGCGCCTGATCGCCTTTGTGCGGGCCCTGACCACCGGATGCGCCGTCCTCTGCTTTTGTTTCATGGTGCTGGCCGTGAGCGTTCAGGTGATCGGGCGCTATGTTTTGCCGATAAAGCTTGGCAATGCCGTTGAAAGCGCGGCCTTTGCGCAGGTTTGGCTGGCCTGTCTTGGCGCCGGGCTGGCGCTCCGCCACGGCGCGGTGTTTGCGGTTGATGCGCTGCCTGCGGCTTTGCCGCTGTGGGCGGCGCGGGTGGCCTCTGTCTTGATCGCCGCCGGCTCCTTGGTGTTTCTTGCGGTGCTGATCTATGGCGGCCTCCTCTTGACGCGGCAAGGCGCCTCACAGACCTCGCCCACGTTGCTGCTTCCCATGTGGACCGTTTTCTTGGCCGTTCCTGTTGGTATGGGTTTCATGGCGCTGGAAGTGGTTTTGCGGGTCTTCGAGCGGTGGTCAGATCCCTTCGCGCCTGTGTTTGAGACGGAGACATCGCAATGATGCCGCTGGGTGGGATGGCGCTTTTGCTGCTGGCAGGCGGGGTGCCGATTTTCTTCGTGCTGGGTCTGACAGCGCTGGTGTCGGTCATCTACGCAGACCTGCCGCTGGTGCTGTTGGCGCATCGCTTTTACGCGGGCCTGAACAATTTTACCCTGATGGCCATTCCCTTCTTCATTCTCGCCGGGATGCTGATGGACGCTGGCGGGCTGTCGCGGCGGATCGTTGATTTTGCCATGGCCCTGATTGGCTGGGTGACAGGCAGCTTGCTCATGGTGGCAATCGTGGCGGCGACGGCCTTGGCGGCGATGTCCGGGTCGGGCAGTGCCGACACGGCGGCGGTTTCGGCGGTTCTGCAACCAGAGCTGCGGCGGCGGCGCTATAATGTAGACTTCGCTGCTGCGCTGATTGCCGCTTCGGGCACCCTGGCGCAAATCATTCCGCCCAGTCTCATGCTGGTGCTGATCGGCGTGGTGAACAATCTGTCGATCGGTGCGCTGTTCCTTGCCGGGATCTTGCCGGGCCTTCTGATCCTGCCCGGCTTTTTCTACATCGCACACCGCCATGCCGTACGGGGCGGGCCGCAATATCGGGCTGCCGAGCCTTTTGACGCCAAGCGTCTGTGGACCACCTTTGTGGCGGCGGTCCCTGCCTTTGGCATGGCAGTGGTCATCATGGGCGGTATCATAGGCGGGATCTTCACCCCGACCGAGGCGGCGGGGGCGGCCGTCGTTTATGCGCTGATTGTGGGGGCGGTCGTCTACCGCGAGTTGACGTGGTCACGTTTCCTAAACGCCATGGTGCAGGCCAGCGCCTTCACTTCAGGCATCCTCATTCTGGTTGCGGCGGCCACCACCTTCAACTGGCTGATCGCCGTCGCGGGTTTTCCAGAGATGGTCAAAATCTGGTTTGCCGACAACATCACCAATTTCTGGATGTTCCTGCTGATCGTGAACCTGTTGCTCATGATCTTGGGCATGGTGATGGAGAGCCTTGCCATCATTCTGCTGCTGAGTCCGATCCTGTTGCCCATCGCCGTGTCTTACGGAATTGATCCGGTGCATTTCAGCGTGGTGATGGTCTTCAACTGCGCTGTGGGGATGATCACGCCGCCATTGGGGGGCGCGGTTTTCGTGGCCGCCACGATCGCGCGGCGGCCCTTTCTCGCGGTGGTCAAGCATGTCTGGCAGCCATGGCTGGTGATGACGGCGGTCTTGCTTGTGATCTCGTTCGTGCCGTTCTTCACCCTGATCTTGCCTCGGTTGGCGGGTTACATGCCCTAGTCACCCTCGGGGCGCAGACCAAAAAAAGGGGGGCCGGTTGGCCCCCCTTTTTCTTACTCGACAACCACCAGATCCTGCCATCCGGTCGTGAGTGCCTCGCCGCCGCCGGGGCGGGCCACAACGCAATCCTCGACCCGGGCCGAAAAGTTGCCGTCCTGAAAGATCGACGGTTCGATGGTGAAGATCATGCCCTCCTCGACCGGGGTTTCGTCGCCATTGGTCAGGAACGGAGGTTCATGCACATCCCAGCCGATGCCATGACCCAGACGGTGCCGGAACTTGTCGCCATAGCCGGCATCTGCAATCACATCCCGGGCAATCTTGTCGACTTCCTGACAGGTGATCGCCCCAGCCTTCAGGGCGGCGATCCCCGCCCGCTGGCTGTCCATGATCAGCCGATGCACCTTGACCTGTTCGTCATTGGGCGCGCCAAAGCTCACCGTGCGGCCAAAGTCATAGCACATGCCGTCCAGCACCGCGCCAAAGTCGAACAGCACCGAGACTGGCGCCGTCAGGACACGCGGCCATGTCTCCAGCCTGCGGCCAAAGCGCATCGGATGGTTGGGGCCGGTGTTGTAAAGCGATGTCGTGAACGACGGCCCCAGCGAGCCGTGACGCTTCATCTGAAAATCAACCTCGGCGACGATATCCAGTTCTGTCATCCCGATCTTCAGCTTGCTGACGACATCGGCAAAGGCGGCCTCGGTGATACGCCCGGCCTCGCGCATCGTGGCGATCTCGTCCGCGTCCTTGATCACGCGCAGGGCACGCAGAATGTGGGTGGCCGAGGCAAAGCGCGCCCCCGGCACCAGCTTTTGCAATTCCATCAGGCTTTCGGCTTCGGCATCGTCCGAGGTTGCAATCGTTGCCCCCTCACGGATGCCCAATTCCTTCAGGATGCCCTGCACCATCTGCACCGGATCGTCCCAATCGCCCAGAACACGCACATCCAAGCCGTCGAATCCGTCTTTCGCGCCGAATTCGGCGGTCATGCGGGGGATGGTCAGGATCGGGTCACGGTCGGGGGCGATCCATGCACCTTCCAGCCACATGCCGGGGTGCAGGTTGCGGCCATAGTTTGGGATATCGCGGTGAATGCCGGTCAGATAGTCCAGATCGGTGCCGAGGGGGATGAACACAAGGTCCGCCTTGCCGGGCAAAAGGCCCCGGAAACGGGTCATGCGGTCTTGGTAGGTAGCCATCAGGTCTCTCCCTTTGGTGGTTCGGATTCAGATGAGGTGGCAGGCGGCGCGCCGCCCCGGCGCAATCTCGCGCAGGATCGGGCTTTCAACCCGGCAGCGATCGGTCGCCATGGGGCAGCGCGGGTGAAAGTGGCAGCCCGAGGGTGGATTCAGCGGCGACGGGATTTCCCCTGCAACCGGGTGAAAGGTCGTGCGGCGGCGATCCAGTCGCGGCACGGCTTCGACCAAGGCGCGCGTGTAGGGGTGCTGAGGCGCGTCAAACACATCTTCGGCTCCGCCTTCCTCGACCACGCGGCCCAAATACATCACCAGCACCTTGTCGGCCAAGTGGCGAACGATGCCCAAGTCATGACTGATGAAAATGTAGGTCAGACCCAACTCTTCCCGCAGATCCATGAACAGGTTGACGATCTGCGCCTGCACCGAAACATCGAGTGCCGACACCGCCTCGTCACAGATCAGCACCTCTGGTTTGACAGCCAGCGCCCGTGCAATGCCGATGCGCTGCCGCTGTCCGCCCGAAAACTGATGCGCAAAGCGGTCGTGAAAGGCGGGGTCGATGCCGCAGCGTTCCATCAAGACGCGGACGTAGCTTTCCAGTTCGGCGGGGCCGACGATGCGGTGCACGCGCGGTGCTTCGCCGATCAGTTCTGTCACCCGTTTGCGGGGGTTCAGCGAGGAGAACGGGTCCTGAAAGATCATCTGGCGATCCAGACCTTCGGTCACATCGCGCGTCTTGCCTTCCTGCAAGACTTGACCCGACGAAGGCCGGGTCAGGCCTGCGGCCATGCGGCCAAGCGTGGACTTGCCACATCCGGACTCGCCAACCACGCCCAACACATCCCCCCGATGCAAGGTGAAGTCGACGCCATCGACCGCGCGCACCACCTGAGGGCCGGGGCCAAGGCCCAACCGACCGATGGCGCGGGACAGAAGGCTGTCGTTCTGGCGGAAGGTCTTAGTCAGCCCGCGCGCTTCAAGAATGGGAAGTTCGGCCGTCATGCCACAGCTCCGGCTGGTTCGGTCAAGGGATGGTGGCAGCGCACGGTCTGGCCTGCGCCTGTCGGGTGCGGTTCGGGGCGCGTCGTTTCGCAAAGCGGGCTGCGGCGTGGGCAGCGGGCGGCGAAGGCACAGCCTTGCGGCAGATCAGACAGCAAGGGCATACGTCCGGGAATCATCGGCAGGCGCGCGCCCTTGGGCTGGCTGGCTGCCACACTGTCGATCAGACCGCGCGTATACGGATGGGCGGGCGTGTCCAGCACCGCATCGACGGGGCCTTCTTCAACCACCCGCCCGGCATACATCACCGACACGCGGTCTGCGATGCCCGCCACCACGGCAAGATCATGGGTGATCCAGACCAGCGCCGTCCCCCGCTCGCGGCACAGCCGCTGCGCCAAGGCAAGGATCTGCCCCTGAATCGTCACGTCCAGCGCGGTTGTGGGCTCATCCGCAATGATAAGTTCAGGGCTGTGCAGCAAGGCGGTTGCAATCGCCACCCGCTGTCGCATGCCCCCTGAAAGCTCATGGGGCCACGCCCGCAGCCGCTGTTCAGGCGCAGCGATCCCGACTTCGGCAAGCGCGGCGATCAGCCGGGTGCGCACCTCTTGGCGGGACAGGGTGCTGTGCGCCCGTAAGGCATCGCGCATCTGCGTTTCGACCCGAAGCACGGGGTTCAGCGTCATCATCGGGTCCTGAAAGATCATCCCGACGCGACTGCCGCGCACCTGACGCATCTCACGCGCAGACAGCGTGCGCAGATCAACCTCACCAAGGCGAATGCTGCCACCTGTCACGCGGGCCACACCGGGCAAAAGGCCATTGATGGAAAAACCGGTTAAGGATTTCCCAGAGCCACTCTCGCCGACAAGTGCCACGATTTCACCCGCGTGAACGGTCAGATCCACGCCATCCAAGGCGCGCAATTCCTGTGTGCCACTTCCAAAGACCGTGGTTAGGCCACGCACAGAGAGAACGGGGGCCATGGATCAGCCTCTCAGATGGGGGTTGAGGACTTCCCGCAAGCGATCGCCCACGACGTTGATCGACACGACCAACACCAACAGCACCACGCCGGGCAGCACCGAAATCCACCAGCGGCCCGATTGCAAATAGTCGAAGCCATTGGCGATCAGCAGTCCAAGAGAAGGGCGTGTCGGTGGCAGGCCCAATCCCAGGAAGCTCAGCGTCGCTTCAAGAGAGATGGCCTGTGCCATCTGGATGGTTGCCACGACCAGCAGGGTTGGCAGGCAGTTGGGCAAGATGTGGAAAAAGAGGATGCGCAGAGGCGGCAGGCGCAAGCCGCGCGCCGCGTCGACATAGTCGCGCGCATTTTCCACAAGCGCCACGCCGCGCACGGTGCGGGCGAAATAGGCCCATTGCACCACGACAAGCGCGATGATGATCTTGTCGATGCCGCGGCCCAAGATCACCAGCAGGATGAGCGCCACCAGAATGGTGGGCAGGCTGAGCTGCAGATCGACGATCCGCATCAGCAAGGCATCGACCCAGCCGCCGCGAAAGGCCGCGATCAGACCGATCAACGTGCCAAAGGCCAAGGCAATGACCCCAGAGGCCAAGCCGACGATCAAGGAGATCCGAAGACCGAACAACATGGCCGAAAGCATGTCGCGGCCTTGCCCGTCGGTTCCCATCCAATAGGTCATACCGCCAAAGCTGACCTCTCCGGGAGGCAGCAGGTTGTCTAGGATCGAGACAGAGCGCAGATCATAGGGGTCTTGCGGCGCGATGAGATGCGCGAAAATGGCGGCAAGCGACATGGCGACAAAGACGCAAAGCGCGATGGCCGCCGTGGGAGAATTGAAAAATGCCCTTGTGAAGGCGCGCAGGCGCGACGGGCGTTCAGCGATGATCATGGGCACCCTCAGGCCGCTCCGGCGCCAAGGCGCACGCGCGGGTCAAGCAGCGAATACAGGATGTCGATCACCAGATTGAGCAGCACGAACATCGTGACCACGAAGATCAGGTAAGCGACGATGAGCGGGCGGTCGAGCACGCTGATCGCGTCGATCAGCATCTTGCCGACGCCGGGCCAAGAAAAGATGGATTCCGTCACCACGGCAAAGGCAATGACACCGCCGAATTCCATCCCGAGCACGGTGACGATCGGGATCAGCAGGTTCTTCATCGCATGCCAGCCCAGAACGCGATATTCCGGCACACCATTCGCGCGGGCGAAGCGGATGTAATCCGACGTCATTACCTCGCGCAGGCCTGCGCGGGTCAGGCGGATGACCATCGACATCATCAGCAGCGAAAGCGTGAAGGCAGGCATCGCCAGATGGCGCAGGCCGTCCAGCGTCAGGAAGCTGACCCGCACCCCAAAGACGGTGACCAGATCGCCGCGGCCAATGGCGGGAAGCCAGCCGAGTTTGACCGAGAAGGTCAGGATCATGATCAGGCCGATCCAGAAGATCGGCACCGAAAAGCCGATCATCGACAGGCCCATGATGGCTTTTGAAATCCAGCTGTCGGGCCGCAACCCCGCGTAGAAACCCAGCGGCAGACCGATGACCAGCGCCAGCACCAAGGCAGCCACGGCCAGTTCCAGCGTGGCCGGGAAGCGTTCCCAGATCAGGCTCATCGCGGGCACGCCATGGGTGAAGGAACGGCCCAGATCCCCCTCGGCAAGGTTGCCGAGGAAAATCAGGTATTGCTGCCAGACTGGCCGATCAAGGCCAAGGTTGACCATGATCTCGTCCAGACAGGCTTTCGTGCATTCCGACGAGGCAAAGAGATCGACGGGATTCCCGATCACATGGATGCCAAAGAACACCAGAACGGTCATCACAAACAAGACCAGCATGGCCTGCAGGATGCGCCGGAGGATGAATTCCGCCATGATTTAAACTCTCTGCCTCGTCTTGTTCAGGCGTCAGTCAACGCGCTTGATTTCAGTCGCCAAAGTGCGCTCGTTGGTGCGCGGGGAATGTTCCAGATTGGATTTCATCGCCCATTTGTTGACTTGGAAGTGCAGCGGGATCAGCGCATAGTCGTCCATCGCCCAGCGGGTCGCATCCTGCAGCAGGGCAAGGCGGGCCGTGCGGTCGATGGTCTGCTTGGCCAGCACCGATTTCGCGTCGACAGAAGGGTTGGAATAGCGGCCAAAGTTGCCGTTTCCACCACCCGTGGCGGCATTGTAGGTTTCAAGAATGCCAGAGACACTGTAAGTGGCCTCGCCAGCAACCGTGCCCCAGCCGGTCAGGGACATCGAAAACTTCGGGCTGTCAAAGCCGGGGAAGCTGTCGGCGCCACCGCGGATCAGATCCGAAAAGAAGACAGCCCGCGGCATGGTGTCCACTTCGGTGGTGATGCCGATTTGGGTCCAGAATTGCGCCACCGCCTCGACGATGCGCGCATCGTTGATATAGCGGTCGTTCGGCCCGTGGATCGTCATCCGGAAGCCGTCTCCATAGCCAGCTTCGGTCAGGAGCGCCTTGGCAGCCTCGGGATCATAGGCATCCGGTTGCAGATCCTCGACATAGCCGAAGAAGCCCGGCGGAACGATGTTGCGCGTTGGCTGGCTGGCGCCGCCCATGATCCGGTCGCGGATGGCCTCACGGTTGATGGCCAGCGACAGGGCCTTGCGCACCCGCCAGTCACGCAACGGGTTTGGCATCGCGCTGCCGTCATTCGCGGTGATGTAAGGCTCGGTGTGGCGGTAAGACGGCATCATATAGATGAGCCGGTCTGACGCGATGGATGAAACGCGGAAACGGTCATCCGCTTCGAGCTGTGGCAGATCGACGGTCGGAGGGTAATCGATCACATCGACATCGCCGTTCAGCAAAGCGGCCAGACGTGCGCTGTCTTCGCCAACCGGGCGGAACACCACTTCATCCCAGCCCGGATCGCCGCCCCACCAGTTGGGGTTCTTGGCCACAACGATGCGGTTGCCCGGGCTGAATTCCTTGTAGACGAAGGGGCCCGTACCAATGGCTGCTGCGCCCGAGTTGAAATCGACCGAAGGAGTCTTCCCCGGCACCACATGCTCGGCCACGATTGGGATCATGGCCAGATCTTCCGCCATGGTGGGATAGGGGCCTTCCGTGGTGATCTGGATGGTGTGATCGTCCACCTTGGTCCAGGATTTGCCGCCTTTCGCCAACTGGAAGGCCGGGCTCGCGGTCGCGCCTTCAATCCCTGCTTTCAGGCGATCGAAAGAGTAGATGACATCGTCGGCGGTGAAAGCCTCGCCGTCATGCCACGTGACCCCCTGACGCAGCTTGAATTCCCATGTGGTGTCATTGATCGGTGCCCAAGAGACGGCCAGTCCCGGCGAAGGCTGTGACGCGCTGTCAAGATCGACCAGATGTTCGAAGATGTGCTCCTGCAGTTGCAGGTCGGCAGAAAGCTGGGTCCAGTGCGGGTCCAGCGTGGCTGCCTCCGAGCGGACGCCGATGGTCAGCACCTCTTGCGCCAGCGCCGCATGTGCGCTGCTGAACGCAAGGGTTGCCGCGATGGCAAAGCCAAGTCGTTTCACTTCAGATCCTCCGTGTTGATGATGTGTTGGGGTCGCATTCCGCGCCACGGTCTCTTGCTCTTTTCCTGGCAAAAGTTCGCATTGCGCACAAAAGTTCTTTACAGGCTAGGCCAGCTTGGGGCGCCTGTAAACAAATATTTGAACATAAGTTCGCGAATAACGGTGAGCCTTGTGGCCCGGCAGATCGTGGGGTCAGTAGACCAGTGACAGTTTGCTTGCGAGCGCGTCAAACGTGTGGGGGGCGGCCTCTACGACGTCATTTCGGCGGCAGCTGAAATAAGCCGCCGCCAAGTCGGGGCCGAGCCATCGCGACGCATCGGCCTGTGCTTGCGGTGTGAGGGCTGACTCCAGCGTGGCGGGCAAAGCGCGGATGCCCAGCGCGCGCCGCTCGTCCGGAGAGAAGCTGTCCGGGTCCTGCTGAACATTCGGTGGTGCCGGGTGCTTTCCAGCAATGCCAGCAAGCCCGGCGCGGATGATCGCGGTAAGGGCAAGATACACATTCGCGGTGGCGTCCGTCACACGATATTCCAAGGATGCGTTCGGATTGGCACCATCGGCAGCCGCTGCGCGGGGCACCAACCGAATCATCGCCTCACGGTTGCGAGTCCCGACGCAGGTATAAGCGCCCACCCAGGCATGGGGTTTGATGCGTGCATAAGAATTGGCAGATGCAATCGTCAGCGGAAGAAGGCTCTCTGCATGGGCGACAAGCCCGGCGACAAAGGGTGCAGACCGTTCCGTCAGCCAATCCATCTGTGCGGTTACATTCTTGTCCTTCTCCCAAAGCGAGAAGTGAATGTGAACACCATTGCCCACATCATCCAAAGCTGGCTTGGGCAGGAAACTGGCCCGCAGCCCCAAGCTGCGCGCTGTGTCACGGATGGTTTCCAGCGTCAGAACAGTGCGGTCGGCGGCGGTCAGCGGATCTGCCGGAACAGAGCTGATCTCGAACTGCGACTGGCCATATTCTGCCTGAAACTGTTCCAGCGTGAAGCCTGCGCGTTCCACCACGTCTAGCACACGCTGGCCCAAGGGCGCGACCACGCGGCCTGCGGACAGCGAAAAGGCGATGTGATTGGGTTGGTTCAGTCCGTGCACGGTGAACTCGTGCTCAAAAGCGACCTTCATTGTAAGGCCAGTTGCCGCGTGCAAATCGCGGACGGCCGACTTCAATGCGGTGCGTGGACAGCAAGACCAATCGCGGCCGTCCATTTGCCGGGCATCACACAGGACCAGATCAAATGCAGGTCCGTCGGCGTGGCCGCCCAGTGTCAGGCGGGCGGTGGCGTCGGGGATAAAGCGGATCTCGCCCATGGGGCCAAAGCCATTGTCAGGTGGCAACCCGTTTAATGCGCCGATCGTGATGTTTGCGGGCACCCACGGCAGCCCGTTGGCCATGGCCTCGTCGATGCGGGCAGCGGGAACCGACCTGCCACGCAGGATGCCGCTCAGATCCTGATGTCCCAGAAACAGAAAGTGTCCGCGCTGTGTCATCAACGGCCTCTCCTTTGTGTCGGGCAGGGCCTTCACCCTGCCCGTGGCAAAGGCCCGGACGCGCCGGGCCTTCTTCCTTGGATCAGCGACCCAGCGCGGCCTGAATACGCTCCAGATAGGCCTGCGCCTCTGGCTGGTCTTTCAGGATCACGTCCCAAGAAGCCTTGGCCTTTTCCATAAAGGGCGCCAGATCAGGCTCGATGATCTCCACCCCGGCGGCACGCGCGGTTTCAATTCCGTCGGCTGCCAGTTTATCATGCGCCGCAATCCCAACGGCGATCGACTCGGTGGCGGCGGTTTGCACGATTTCCTTCAGATCATCGGGCAGCGACTCCCAGAAGGATTTGGACAACAGGAAAACGGTGGTCGACTGGTGCACGGTCAGCATCGTGTAGCTGTTGACCGTTTCGTGGAACTTATCGGCCACCAGCGCATCGGGCGAGATTTCGATGGCGTCGACCACATTGTTCTGAAGGGCCATGAACAGCTCGCCATAGGCCATCGGGGTGGGTTGCGTGCCGAAGGCATTATAGGCCTCGACAAAACCCGGGGTCGGCAGCACGCGGATCTTCACGCCCGCCAGATCGTCGACGGTTTCGATCCGAACCGGATTGCGCGATGCAACGCTGCGTTCATAGCTGGAGCCGAAGCCCAAGCCATACATGTCATACTCACCCAGCAGATCCATCATCTCGCGGCCCATGTCGCTTTGCAGCACTTCATAGGCCTGTGCCTTGTTGTCGAACAGGTAAGGCAAAGACAGGACGCGGTAGGCGGGCACCACTGTTTCAAGCGTCGAGCCGCCGATGAAACCGCCGGTCAGGATGCCGGTGCGGATCGACTGAATGGCGCGTGTTTCGTTGCCAGCTTGCGCGCAGCACTGGATTTCCACTGTGATGCGCCCGCCCGAACGTTCTTCCATCAACTCGGAAAAATGGTTCAGGATCACCTGATAGGGGCTCTGGTCGCTCAGCACATGGGCGAGTGTCATGTTGTAGGTCTGGGCCGCTGCCGTGCCCGCCAGCATTACGGTGCTGGCGGCTGTGGCAATCAGTGTCTTGAAAGCATTCATCTAAAGTTCCTCCTGTGGACTGGTTTTCTTGGGCATTATCGAAGCAGGGCCAGCGAAATGCTGGGGACGTAGGTGATCACCATCAGGTTGCCGAACAGCACCGCCAGAAAGATCGCCAGCGGTCGCATCAGTTGTTCCATCGAGATTTTGGCAATGCCGCAGGCGATGAAGAGATTGACGCCCACCGGCGGTGTCACCATGCCCACCGCGAGATTGACGATCATGATCATGCCAAAGTGCACAGGATGGATGCCGTAGCTGGCGGCAATGGGTGCCAAGATCGGGCCAAGAATGATGATGGCGGCGAAGGTTTCCATGAACATCCCCACACCGATCAAAAACACGTTGACCAGCAACAGAAAGATCAGGGGGTTGTCGGTCAGGGTGCTCAGCAAGCCGCCGATCAGTTGCGGCGCGCGCATCAGGTGCAGGGCAAATCCGAACATGGCGGCGAAGGCCACGATGATCATCACGACTGCCGAGGTGACGGCGGCCCCGGCGAAAATGCGCGGCATGTCGCTGAGCTTGATCTCACGATAGACCACCACACTCAGGAACATCGCGTAAACCACGGCAACCACAGCAGCCTCGGTCGCGGTGAAGATCCCGCCGAAAATGCCGCCCAGAATGATCACCGGCAGGAACAGCGACAAAGAGGCCCGCACCGTTGCCGCCCACACCCGGCGGGCGTAGGGACCAAGAACAAAGGCTTCGCGCTCGCCATAGCCTTTGATCGTCGAGATCACGATCACGGTGGCGATCAGCGACAAGCCGATCATCAGGCCGGGCAAGAAGCCCGCGATGAACATTTCGGTGATCGAGACCCCTGTGGTGACGCCGTAGATGATCATCGCCACAGAGGGCGGGATGATGACGCCCAACTCGCCCGAAGCCGCTGTGGTGGCTGCGCTGAAGGGGCGCGGATACTTTTGTTTTTCCATCTCGGGGATCAGCATCGAGCCCACGGCCGCCGCCGTAGCGGCAGATGACCCGGAGATCGTCGCAAAGAGCATCGACGTCAGCACGACGGCCGCCGCAAGCCCGCCCCGCACCCAGCTGAGCAGCGCCTTGGCCAGATCGACCAAGCGCTCTGCGATGCCCCCGAATTGCATCAGACGCCCTGCCAGCACGTAAAGCGGCAGCGCCATCAGCGTGAAACTGTCCAGCGATTCAAAGACCACCTGCGGCACGGCGATCAGGGGAATCCCACGTTCGATCAGATAGGGCAGCGATGCCATCCCCAGTGCCAAGGCAATCGGCACGCTGATGGCAAAAAGACCCAGCAGGATCAGGATCAAGGAAACCATCGGTCAAATCTCCGGGGCGTCATCGGCGGCGTAACGGATGTCGCGGCCGTTCAGGTGGGTGTCGATTATCAGCGCCACCGAGTTGAGGATCATGAGGGCCGCCCCAAACGGCATGGCCCAATAGACGTAATTCTTGGTGAGTCCCAGAACCGGGCTGGTTTCTGTGCGGCCGAGGTCGACAAAGGAGAGTCCAACCCAGACCATCAAGGCGAAAAAGCCCATGCAAAGCAGGATCGAAAGATAGCGCAGAGGGATGCCCAAGCGGGGCGGCAGCTTGCGCACGCCGAATTCCAAGGCAATCATCTGGGCGTGTCGCACACCCACTCCGGCGCCCAAGAACACCATCCAGATCAACGCATAGCGGGCCAGTTCCTCTGTCCACGGGGCGCTGATGTTAAGGCCGAGAGCGGTCAGCAGGAAACGGACCGTGACCTGACCGAACACCGCGACGGTGACCACCATCAGCAGAAGGCCGACCACGACTGTCACGACAGCGTTAACTGTGTCGATGGCCGAGACGATGCTTCGCAAGGGCGCGCTCCTTGTTCCGTGGCCGCTAGGGCCGGGGATCTGGTCGGATTTGCGACGCATCGCCGCGCCTCAAAACCTGTCTCTAGATTTGTTCACCAGAATTCATTTGTGCGCAATAGTTTCTTTTGTTCGCATATAGAACAATTTGCACGTGGTCGCCCCATATGCTCGGGTGCGCGGATCGCACGCGTCAGCGACGGCCGATGGGATGCATCCTGCTCCGGTGAAAATCCTTCATCCCCGCAGCTTTCAAGGTCAGCCGCGTGATCTTCCATCCTTCCGGCACGCGTGCAAATTCATGATGATATTGCGCCCAGAGTTCGCCATCCGGCGCGCCGGAGTGATAACGGTGCCACGCATAGAGATAGCTGATGCTGCTGGCGGTATCGGCTGAATTAAAGCGGATTTCGATGTTTGACACATGGTGGCTTGTGGCGGCGAAAGTGCGTTCGAGGCCCGTCGCCACCGCGGCTCGGATCGCCTCTGTTCCAGTGAGCAGGGCGGCTTCAGGCCCGTAATCCACCACGGCCTCTGGGGCGAAAAGAGCGACAAGCGCATCTGGTTCATTGCGGTCGAAGTGATAGCAATAGGCGCGGATCACGGCTGCGATGGCCTCTCGGTCTACCAGATGTCTGAGCGCAAGATCCGCGTCCATCGGGGCTTCCTCCTTGATTTGTCGAGTTTCATTTGTGCGATTTACGCACAGTTGTTTATTTAGCGGATGGCCAAAACAGGGCGCGTCGAATGCCCAGCAGAGCCAAGACAATCAGGCCGGAGACGAATGTGCCGATCACGGCGATGGCGGGCACAAGGGGCGAATAGTTCGTGGCGGTGCGCGAAAACAGCCAGAGCGGGAGCGGCGTATCGGCACCGCTGGTGTAGACCGACAAGGGAAGGTTGGACCAAGACAGCAGGAACGCAAACAGCGCGCCGGAAAAGAGTCCTGGCCACAAAGCGGGCAACGTGACCTCGCGCGCCACCTGCCAGCGTGATGCGCCCAAATCGAATGCGGCCTCTTCCTGCGCCACATCATAGCCGAACATCCGGATCGAGATCACCAGCGTGACGATTGGCACAATCCAGACGGCATGTGCCACCACCGCCGTTTTCCAGCTTGGCGCGATCCCCAGCGCAGACATCGAAAGCAGCAGCGCCAAGCCCAGCACCGGTTGCGGGAAAAAGATCGGCAGGATCAGGATCTTCTGGAACAGACTTCGGCCACGCCAATCATAACGCGCATAGGCCATTGCCCCGATGGTCCCCAGAAGCACCGACAAGACAACCACCGAGACGGCAATCTGCAACGAAATCACATGCAAGGTGACCGTCGTGTAATCCGCTGCCGCGGCGCGGTAGGCATCCAATGTCCAGGTTTTATGGGGAAAACGCATGTACCGCGTGTTGGCCAAAGACGCGAGCACGACAGAGACGATCGGCAGATAAAGCGCTGTCAGGATGGTGCCGATCCACACCGCCTTCAGCCAAACCGTGTTGCCTTGCGCCTTCATCGCCGGATGATCCTGCCAAGGTCGATCCGGCGCAGCGCGGGAAACACCAGCGCGGCCGTCACAAGGATCACAAGAACCGTCAAGGCGGCGCCCATCGGCCAGTCTTGCGCATAGTTGAAGCGTTGCTCGATGGCGGCTGTGATAACCGTTACGGCCCGCCCGCCCAGAATAGCGGCTTCGGCATTGGCGCCAAGGCACAGCACGAAGGTCAGTAAGCCGCCAACCAAAAGGCCCGGCGCCGCCAGCGGCAATTCCACCTCACGCAACACAGCCCAGCGGTTTGCGCCCAAATCTCGGGCTGCCTCGATGCGGTCGGCGGGAATCATGGCAACTCCGAGCAGCATGGGAAACAGCATGAAGGGAAAGTGAATGTAGATCATCCCGACCAAAGCGGCCAAGCGTGTGTTCAAGATGGTCCCGATCTGCACGTCGAACACAGCGTTCAAAGTGCCCGCAAGGATTCCGCCTCCCGGCATCAGGAACACGGAAAGACCGAACAGGCGCACGCTTTCGGAAATGAAGATCGGCAAAGCGATCAAGGCGGTCACAAGGCTTGCCCATCGACCTGCATGATGATGCAAGATCTTCGCCGTCGGCCACGCCAGCAAGGCTGTGACAAGCGTTGTCAAGGCGGCGCCGATGATCGACCACATCAGGGGGCGCCCATACCCTTCGGTAAAGGCGCTGCGGTAATTCTGCAGCCCAAGATCGGCGGTCAGCGCAAAGCTGCGGGGCGGCATCAGGCTATACCATCCCACGATGACCAAAGGTGCCGCAAAGAACAGCAGCATCATCAAGATCAAGGGCATCGCATACCAAAGGCCGGGATTGCGACGCATCAGGAATTGACCCAGACAATATCGGTTGGGTCAAAGCTGAAGCGGGCAGTGTCCCCGATCCGAAGCGTGGTGCCGTGACCTGCCGCAACTTCGGCGATCAGGGTGGCTGTCCCGGCGCGCAGGTGGAATTGAGTGCGGGAGCCCAGCATCAGTTTCTGGACGATGTGCGCGTCAAAGCAGAATGTCCCCTCCGCGTCGCAAGACAGGGCCTCGGGCCGCAGCACGGCAAAGGTGCCTTTTGCATCGGGTGCGGGCAGCTCCAGATCGGCAAAGACCGTAGCACCGCCCTGTTGCTGCACGGTCAGGATGTTCACCTCCCCCATGAAGCTGGCCACAAAGCGGTTCATCGGACGGCGATAAATCTCTTCCGGTGTTCCGATCTGCTCGAACTGTCCTGCGCGCATGATGGCGATCCGGTCAGACATCACCATGGCCTCTTCAAGGCTGTGGGTGATGTAGATAAAGGTTTTGCCGGTGCGCTGATGCAATTCCTTCAGCTCCACCTCCAGCGTCTTGCGCAGACGGTAATCAATCGCCGAAAGCGGTTCGTCGAAGAACAAAATCTCGGGGTCAGAGCCCAAGGCGCGGGCGAGGGCCACACGCTGACGCTCACCGCCAGAGCATTGGGTCACCGGTCGGGGGTAATAATCCTCGGGCAGGCGCACAAGCCGCAGCAGTTCAAGCGCCCGTGCGCGGCGCGCTTCCGGGGCCACGCCTTTCATCTTCATAGCAAATTCAATGTTCTGTCCAACCGTGCGGTGGTCGAACAGCGCCAAGGATTGAAAGACCATAGCGGTTGGGCGCCGATTGGCCGGTGTCTCGGTGATGTCCTGCCCGCGCAGGGTCAGGCGGCCTGCCGACGGGGCATCCAGCCCCGCCAGCAATCGCACCAAAGACGACTTCCCGCTGCCAGATGGCCCGACAATCGTGAAGAACTCACCTTCCCGAATGTCGATCGAGATATCGTTGACTGCGGTCGTCTTGCCGAAACGTTTGGTCAGACCCGTCAGCGAGAGGGCCGCCGGGGAATGCGCCATACCTTAGCCCCGTGCGCGCATTGCTGCGGAATAGATGTCATACAGGCGGTCGTAGTCCGGAACGATGTCGAATTCGACAGCATTCGCGATACGCTCGTCAAACTCGTCCCATTGGATGGCGGCCAGTTCCTCTGTCGAGAAGCGCGCCATCAGATCGGGGTTTGCCATCTGGGCCACCGGCTGGAAGTTGCCATTGCCGCGCGCCACAATCTCTGCGGCGTCCGGGGTGGTGATGAACTCAAGGAAATCGAACGCCGCATCCAAGGGATCGGGATTGTTGACGGCCGAGTTGATCTCGATCCAGTTGATCCCGCCTTTTCCATCCGCCGGGCCCGAATTCGGCGTGATGGCATAGAGATTGCTCACCCCCTCTAGGCGCGCGGCGGCGGTGGTATAGGTGCCGCCCGTGAAATACAGGTCTATCTCACCATTCAGGATGGCCAGATTCAACTGAACGAAATCGGTTGTGATCAGCTTTGCGTTCTGAATCCAGCGCTTGGCGGTCTCCTCGAACCGCGCCACTTCTTCGTCGGTCTTGACCTTGAACGGGTGAACCCCTGCGCCCATGCAGATGTCCATCACGTTCCAGTCTTCATAGGCCAAAATCCCGTAGCGGCCTGCGAAATCCGGGTTGTTGAACAGATCCCAGCCTTCATCCTTGGCCAGCTCCGGCGAGATCACATCGGAATTGACAACGAAATCAAAGGTTTCATAGCGTTGCACCACGCCCAGAAGATGGTTGCCATCCTCGCTCATGGCCCATGGGTAGGGCGCTGCAAACTTTGGCTTCATCTGCGCATAAAGCGGTTCAAAGCGGTCACGGGGCAGCTCGCGGATCAGTCCGGCAGGCCACATTTCACCGCGCGCCCAAGGGTTGTTGACGTTGATGAAATCCCAGACCGAGGTTTCGCCGGCGCGCAGGCGGTTTACCGAACTCGGGTCGGAAATATGGATCTCATAGCGAATGTCGCCGCCTGTCTGCTCTTTCCACAGCGCCAGCAGGCGCGGATCGGCATAGGCGTCCCATGTCAGCAGAGAGAGCGGCCGCGATTGGGCCGCTGCCATGCGCGGCAGGCCAGCGGCCGCGACGCCAGCACCCAGCCCTTGCATGAATTTGCGGCGGGTGACGGAATGCTGCATCGGCGTGCGCAGCGGGTTGCGGGATGCCATCTGGCGCAGAATAAGGTCGCTGGTCATGGAAGCCTCCTTGTTCGCATTGCGCACTGCCGTGCGTTATTGATTCATTGAACTATCATCGCCCCCCTGCAATTTTTCAACGAAATTTTTCGACCGCCCGTGGTCATTTTTCGCCGCCATGCTTTGGAGTGCGGATTTGGCCATATTTTTGAGGGTGTCACGGTTCCGAGACGTAGGGCGACAGGGCTGGGAGGGCGTTACCCCTATTTATCTCACTTGCTCAGCGTCTTCGCATCGTGAACAGATGTGCGGATAGGTGGCGCCATTGGCGTCCTCTCTGGCTTCCGAGGATCATCATGTCATCATTGTTTCTGTCCACCACATCGCGGGATATTCCCATCGTCCCGGCCCGCGCAGCGCTTCTTTTCATCGATGTGCAGAACTTTTCGTGTCACCCTGATGGTGGCGAGTGGGCAATGATGCCGCCCGCTGAACGGGCCGCCAAACGCGACTCGTTTCTCGCTCATCTGCAATCAGAGGTGATTCCGCGCATGCAGCGCCTGCAAAAGGCCGCGCGTGAGGCCGGACTCGAGGTTTTGTATACGACCATCGAAAGCCTGACGCTGGACGGGCGCGACCGCAGCTTGGACTACAAGATCAGTGGCTTCAACGTGCCAAAAGGATCTTGGGATGGAAAGGTGCTGGACGCCATCGCGCCGCAAGGGGATGAGATTGTCCTGCCGAAATCATCGTCCAGCGTCTTTGTCTCGACCCACATTGATTACATCCTTCGCAATCTCGGTGTTCAGCAACTGATCATCTCGGGGGTGCTGACGGATCAATGTGTGGAAAGCGCGATTCGGGATGCGTGCGATCTTGGCTATCTAGTGACCCAAGTCACCGATGCCTGTGCCACCTTTGGTGAGGCGCGACAGGCGGCTTCGCTGTCGGCGATCCGGGGGTATTGCCGCCAAGTCACCACGGATGCGCTGGTGGCAGAGTTAAGCGCGTGAGGTGATTTTGGGCGTTGTGCGAACTTTAGTGCGAAAATGCTAGACACGGGGTGGCGTGACTTTGTAGCATTCCTGTGCGCCAAGAAAACTTATGTTCTTCACGCGAACGCCCCGAACCTGTAGGTGAACATGCCCTCGATTGATCCAAGTTGCACCTTTGGTTCGGCGCCCGCCAGATGAACCCGGATCGTGTCTGGGAAACACCCGAGTCTGACTGGCGGGCTTTGGTTGATCGTGTGCGTGCCGGGCGACCGCTGAAACCCAAGGTCTGGCCCAATGGCGCGCGCAGTGCCGTTGCCCTGTCCTTCGACGCCGATCACGAGACGTTTGAACTGGGGCAGGGGCGTTCTGCGATCGGGCGGCTGGCGTGGGGCGAATTCGGACGGCGCACGGGCGTGCCGCGGGTTCTGGACGTGCTGCATCGGCACGATGTGCGCGCAACCTTCTTCACCCCTGCGGTTGCCGCCTTGATCGAGCCTGCTGCCATGCGCCCGATCACAGATGCCGGGCATGAGATTGGGGTGCATGGCTGGTTGCATGAAAACACGTCGCGCCTTGACCGCGCCACCGAGCGCGAGCTGATGTTGCGGGCGCGCGACACGCTGGAGCAACTGACAGGCCAGCGCCCGGTGGGGCATCGCGCCGCGCAATGGGATCTGAGCCCGCATACCATCGAGTTGGTGGCAGAATTGGGCTTTGCCTATGACAGCAGCATGATGGCCGATGACGAGTGCTATGAACTGGTCGCCAATGGCAGGCCGACGGGCGTGGTCGAGGTTCCGGTGGAATGGGTGCGCGATGATGCGGTTTACCTGCTGTTCAACCGCGACCCCGCCACCCGCCCTTGGACGCCACCGGAAGCCGTTTTCGATATCTTCCGTCGCGAGTTCGACGCGTCTTTCGATGAAGGCGGGCTCTTCCAGCTGGTGATGCATCCTTTCGTCATCGGCTATCGCTCGCGCATCTGGATCTTGGATCAGCTGATCGCGCATGCACGCAGCCGCGGTCCGATCTGGTTTGCGACCCATGCGGAAGTTGCCGATTGGGTCTGGCAAAACCGCACCGAAACACTGTGAGGCCAACGGGCGCCTGCCCGCGCAGAAGGACATCCGCATGCTCAAGTTCTACTACAACGCCGCGCCGAACCCTTTGAAAGTTGCCCTGTTCCTTGAGGAGTCTGGCTTGCCCTACGAAGGTATCGCCGTGGACACCAAGCGCGGTCAGCAGCATGAGCCAGCCTATCTTGCCATCAATCCCAACGCCAAGGTCCCGGCGCTTGAGGATGGCGACGTGGTCGTGTTCGACAGCAACGCCATCCTCTTGTACCTTGCAGAAAAGACCGGGGAGTTTCTGCCCGACAACACTCCTGCGGCCCGTGGTGCGCTGCTGTCGTGGCTCATGTTCATTGCGTCGGGGGTGGGGCCGTTTTCGGGGCAAGCCGTTCACTTCCGCAATTTCGCCCCCGGCGACCACCCTTATGCGCGCAAGCGCTATACGTTCGAGGCGCGCCGTCACTGGCGCATCATCGATGAGCGTTTGGCCAAGGGGCGCTATATGATGGGGGAGCGGTATACGATCCTCGATATGGCGATCTGGGGCTGGGCGCCGCGTATTCCCGCCATGCTGGGCGATCAGGCGATGGATGAGTTTCCGCACCTTTCGCGTTTGATGGCCGAACTGGACGCGCGACCTGCGGCGCAGCGCGCCCTGACGTTGAAAGACAGGCATGCGTTCAAAATGGACATGGATGAGGACGCTTTGCGTTCGATGTATCCTCAGATTTTCGCGCCGGACCCGGCATGATGCGCACGGCGATTGTCACCGGTGCGGGGTCCGGTATCGGGCGCGCCGTCGCGGCACGGCTTGCTTTTGATGGTCTGGCGGTCTTGTGTGCCGATCTGAACCAGCCCGCGGCCGAAGAAACCGCCGCGCAGCTGGCAAAGGCCGGATATCCTACCCGCGCGGTTGGCGCTGACATTACCGATGAGGCGGCTGTGAGTGCCATGGTGGCGCAGGCGTTGGACTGGACGGGGCGCATCGATACCTGTGTTGCGAATGCAGGCGCCATGATCGAAGGGGACATCCTTTCCCTTTCGCTTGATGATTGGAACCGCGCGCTGCACATCAATGCGACCGGCGCCTTTCTCACGGCGCGGGCGGTGCTGCCGCATCTGCTGGTGCAGGGAGGCACATTGGTGTTCACGGCGTCCACCGTGGGCTTGTCGGGCATGAAGGGCGTGGCGGCCTATTCGGCGGCCAAGGGGGCAGTCGTGGCACTGACGCGCCAACTGGCCGCAGATTTCGCGGCCCGCGGGGTGCGGGTGAACGCGGTGGCGCCCGGCGCGGTGCGCACACCCTTGTCAGAGTCGCAGTTCCGAGCGCGCGCGGTTGACGAAGACGCGTTCCAGACCTTGCTGGCACAGGTCATCGGGCGCTACCCGATTTCCCGGTGGGGAACTCCTGAAGAAATTGCCGAAGTAGTCCTGTTCCTTGCAACGGAACGCTCGTCCTGGATGACAGGGCAGATCATTCCGGTCGATGGCGGGCTGCTGGAATTGCGCTGACGCAGTGCGGACTGCGTGCTTTGGGCGAGCAAAGTGCGCGCCAATTGCGAAGCATTCATAATCTTCTTTAGAATTATGAATTTCTATCATGATCAGATGTGGTGTAGTGCCTCCGTTCCCTTAACGGAAGCACAATGCTCATGCCCGACACCTGCCGCCATCTCGACACTCTGACAGCCCTTGCCCGGGAACGTATCCTGATCCTCGACGGTGCCATGGGGACGCAGATTCAAGACCTTGGTCTGTCAGAAGAAGATTACGTCGGTCAGGGTTCGGGTCACACCTGCCGTCACCATTCCGAGCATCCGCAGAAGGGCAACAACGATCTGCTGATCCTGACGCAGCCCAAGGCCATCGAAGACATTCACTTCACCTATGCGATGGCTGGCGCCGATATTGTCGAGACGAACACTTTTTCGGCAACCACCGTCGCGCAGGCCGATTATGGCATGGAGGCTGCGGTTCATGACCTGAACGCGGAAGGCGCACGGATCGTGCGCCGCGCCTTGGACCGGGCGACAGCAATTGATGGCCGCCCGCGCTTTGTGGCGGGGGCCATCGGCCCCACCAACCGCACCGCCAGCCTCAGCCCAGATGTGAATGATCCGGGCTATCGGGCGGTGACCTTTGATGATCTGCGGATCGCCTACGGCCAACAGGCGCGCGGGTTGATCGCAGGAGGGGCCGATCTGATCCTGATCGAGACAGTCTTTGACACGTTGAACGCCAAGGCCGCGATTTTTGCGTGTTTCGAGGTGTTTGCCGAAACGGGACAGCGGTTGCCCTTGATGATTTCGGGCACCATCACCGATGCGTCGGGCCGCACCCTTTCCGGGCAGACGCCCACGGCGTTTTGGCATTCGGTCGCCCATGCGCGGCCTTTTACCGTCGGGCTGAACTGCGCACTCGGGGCCTCGGCGATGCGACCGCACTTGGCAGAGCTTGCCGGTGTCGCCAACACCTTCATCTGCGCCTATCCGAACGCCGGCTTGCCGAATGCCTTTGGGCGGTATGACGAAGGCCCGGATGCCACCGCTGCCCAGATCGCGGAGTTCGCGCGCGAGGGACTGGTGAATGTGGTGGGCGGCTGTTGCGGCACCACCCCCGACCATATCCGCGCCATTGCCGAGGCTGTGGCGGGCCACACGCCAAGGAGCCTGACATGACACGTTATCTCCGCCTTTCCGGACTGGAGCCCTTCACCCTCACCCCGGATATTCCGTTCGTGAACATCGGTGAGCGCACGAACGTGACTGGCTCGGCCCGGTTTCGCAAATTGATCGTGAACCGTGATTACGCGGCGGCCCTAGAGGTGGCCCGTGATCAGGTCGAGAATGGCGCCCAGATCATCGATATCAACATGGATGAAGGGCTGATCGACTCCAGATCCGCGATGGTGGAGTTCCTGAACCTGCTGGCGGCCGAGCCCGATATTGCCCGCGTGCCGGTGATGATTGACAGTTCCAAATGGGAGGTGATCGAGGCTGGCTTGAAATGCGTGCAGGGCAAGCCGGTGGTGAACTCGATCAGCCTGAAGGAAGGCGAGGCGGCGTTCCGGCACCATGCGGGTCTGTGCTTGGCCTATGGCGCGGCGGTGGTTGTGATGGCCTTTGACGAGGCCGGGCAAGCCGATACCTTTGCCCGCAAGACCGAGATCTGCGCCCGTGCCTATCGCATTCTGGTGGAGGAGGTGGGCTTCCCCCCGGAAGACATCATCTTTGATCCCAATATCTTTGCCGTGGCCACTGGCATTGAAGAGCATAACAACTATGGCGTCGATTTTCTTGAGGCGACGCGCTGGATCAGGGCAAACCTGCCGCATGCCCATGTGTCAGGCGGTGTTTCCAATCTGTCTTTCAGCTTTCGCGGCAATGAGCCGGTGCGTGAGGCGATGCATGCGGTCTTTCTCTACCATGCCATTCAGGCAGGCATGGACATGGGAATCGTCAATGCTGGCCAACTGGCAGTCTATGATCAGATCGATCCCGCGCTGCGCGACGCCTGCGAAGATGTGGTGCTCAATCGCCGCGCGGATGCCACCGATCGGTTGCTGGAGATGGCAGACCGGTTCAAGGGCGGCGCCCGCGAAGAAAAGCTGCGCGATCTGGCTTGGCGCGACTGGCCGGTGGAAAAGCGGCTGGAACATGCCTTGGTGAATGGGATCACCGAGTTCATCGAGGAAGACACCGAAGCCGCCCGCCAGATGGTGGAGCGCCCGCTGCATGTGATCGAAGGCCCGCTGATGGCGGGGATGAATGTGGTGGGTGATCTGTTTGGCGCGGGCAAGATGTTCCTGCCGCAGGTGGTGAAATCGGCCCGCGTGATGAAGCAAGCGGTGGCGGTGTTGCTGCCCTATATGGATGCGGAAAAGCAGGCGAGTGGCGGCGCGGGCCGTCAGACGGCGGGCAAGGTGCTGATGGCCACGGTCAAGGGCGATGTGCATGACATTGGCAAGAACATCGTGGGCGTCGTGCTGGCCTGCAACAATTACGAGATCATTGATCTGGGCGTGATGGTGCCGCCGCAGAAAATCTTGCAGGTCGCGCGCGAGGAACAGGTGGATGTGATCGGCCTGTCGGGTCTGATCACACCAAGCTTGGACGAGATGGTGCATCTGGCGTCTGAAATGCAGCGTGAGGGGTTCACCCTGCCCTTGCTGATCGGGGGCGCCACCACGTCAAAGGTGCATACGGCGGTGAAGATCGCGCCGCGCTACGCCGGACCTGCGGTGCATGTGCTGGACGCCAGCCGCGCGGTGGGGGTGGTCAGCCAGCTTTTGAACCCCACGCAGAAGGCGCCCTTTGTTCAAGCCTTGGAGGCGGAGTATCGCGACGTGGCCGAGCGGCACGCGCGCAACGAGCGCGCCAAGGAGCGGCTGCCGCTTGCACAGGCGCGGGCGAATGCGCTGCAACTGGACTGGAAAAGTTACGCCGTGCCCGCGCCCGAGCGGCTGGGTGTGCAGGTGATCGACGATTGGGATCTGGCGGAAATCGCGCGCTTCATCGACTGGACCCCCTTTTTCCAGACATGGGAATTGAAGGGCAGCTACCCGAAGATTCTGGACGACCCCAAGCAAGGCGAGGCCGCGCGCACCCTGTTTGCCGACGCACAGGCGATGCTGGCGCGCATCATCGAGGAGCGCTGGTTCGGGCCGCGCGCGGTGGTGGGCTTCTGGCCCGCGCATGCGGAAGGCGAGGATATTCACCTGTTCACCGATGAAACGCGGCAGGTGCCGCTGGCCACGCTACACACCTTGCGTCAGCAGCATGCCAAGCGCGAAGGTCGCCCGAATGTGGCCTTGGCTGACTTCGTGGCCCCCAAAGGCACCGTGCCCGATTATGTGGGGGGCTTTGTGGTGACGGCAGGTCCCGAAGAGGCGGAGATCGCTGCCCGCTTCGACCGCGCCAATGACAATTACGCGGCCATTCTGGTCAAGGCGCTTGCCGACCGCTTTGCCGAAGCCATGGCCGAGATGCTGCATCAACGTGTGCGGCGCAGATTGTGGGGCTATGCGCCGGATGAGAACTTTGCCCCCGATGAGCTGGTGGGCGAACCTTACCGGGGCATCCGGCCTGCGCCGGGCTATCCGGCCCAGCCGGATCACACAGAGAAGCGCACGCTTTTTGATCTTTTGGGGGCCGAGGCCGCCACTGGCGTAAGCTTGACAGAAAGCATGGCGATGTGGCCCGGTTCGTCCGTTTCGGGGCTTTATATTGGTCACCCGGACGCGTATTACTTTGGGGTGGCCAAGGTTGAACGCGATCAGGTGGCCGATTATGCCCGCCGCAAGGGCATGGATCTAGCCGAGGCAGAACGCTGGCTGGCCCCCATCCTGAACTATGTCCCCTCTGCTGCGGCTGCGCTTGCCGCAGAATGAATGTCAAGCGCATACCACATATTGACAGTGATCGGGCAAATCGGTCAATTGGTAGCGTCATGGTGATCCGGGGCGACTCGGGATGAAAAGGGAAACCGGTGCGGAAGCTGCTCCAAATCCGGTGCTGCCCCCGCAACTGTAAGCGATGAGCAAGGCTGACATGCCACTTTGGGGTAACCCTTGGGAAGGCCAGCCAAGCCCTGATGCGCGAGCCAGGAAACCTGCCATGGCACGAGACGACCGAAACCATGCGGCGGGCATGGGGACGTGTTCGGGCCGGGTTTTCCTTGTCCAAGCGCGTGCCTGTTTCCGCAAGACACTTCGCCAAAGGAAATAGGGCATGACCATCACAGTTTACTCCAAACCCGCCTGCGTGCAGTGCACGGCCACCACCCGTGCTCTGGATGCCAAGGGGATTGCCTACAGCGTCGTCGACCTGACCGAAGATGCCGAGGCGATGGAGAAAGTGATGTCGATGGGCTATCGCCAAGCGCCTGTCGTGGTGGCCGGAAACGCTCACTGGGCTGGTTTTCGCCCTGACATGATCGGCCAACTGGCCTGACACCATGGCCGGGCTGGTCTATTTTTCGTCCGGTTCGGGCAATACGGCTCGCTTTGTGGCGGCGCTGGGATTGCCCGCCGCGCGCATCCCGATCCGGCCCGCCGACCCGATGCCCCAGCCCTGCCAGCCGTTTGTGTTGATCTGCCCGACCTATGCGGATGGAACCGGCAAGGGCGCGGTGCCCAAACAGGTGATCGCCTTTCTGAATGATCCCGCCCGACGCGCCCTGATCCGGGGTGTCATCGCGGCGGGAAATCGTAACTTTGGCGAAACTTTTGCCCTTGCCGGGCGGGTGATCGCCGCCAAATGCAACGTGCCCGTGCTGTACAGTTTTGAACTGGCGGGGACCGAAACCGATATTTTCCGCGTGCGCGCGGGGCTAGACCGCTTCTGGGGGACTGAATGCTTGACGCCGTGAAACCTGCGCTGGATTACCATGCGTTGAATGCCATGCTGAACCTGTATGATGATCAGGGGCGCATCCGGTTTGAGGCCGACCGCATGGCCGCGCGGCAGTATTTCCTCCAGCACGTCAACCAGAACACGGTGTTCTTTCATTCGCTGGATGAAAAACTGGGCTATCTGGTGGCCGAGGGCTATTATGAAGCCGCCGTGCTTGACCAGTATTCGCGCAACTTCCACCGCCAGATCTGGGATGCGGCCTATGCGGCCAAGTTCCGTTTCCCCACTTTTCTGGGCGCGTTCAAGTATTACACCAGCTACACCCTGAAGACCCGCGACGGGCAGCGTTATCTGGAGCGCTATGAGGACCGCGTGGTGATGGTGGCGCTGACGCTTGCGCGTGGAGACGAGGCGCTGGCGCTTCGCTTCATGCAGGAGATGTTGTCGGGCCGGTTCCAGCCGGCCACCCCCACCTTCTTAAACGCGGGCAAGGCGCAGCGGGGCGAGCTGATTTCGTGCTTCTTGCTGCGCATCGAAGACAACATGGAGTCCATTGGCCGGGCGATCAATTCGTCGCTGCAACTGTCCAAGCGGGGCGGCGGCGTGGCCTTGATGCTGACCAATATCCGCGAGGCTGGCGCCCCGATCAAAGGGATCGAGAACCAGTCTTCGGGGGTGATCCCGGTGATGAAGCTGTTGGAAGACAGCTTTTCCTATGCCAACCAACTGGGCGCGCGCCAAGGGGCGGGGGCGGTGTATCTGAACGCGCATCACCCCGATATCCTGCGTTTCCTTGATACAAAGCGCGAGAATGCGGATGAAAAGATCCGCATCAAGACGCTGTCGCTTGGCGTGGTGATTCCGGATATCACCTTTGAGTTGGCGAAGAAAAATCAGGACATGTATCTGTTCTCGCCGCATGACGTGGAGCGGGTTTACGGCGTGCCCTTCTCGGAAATCTCGGTCAGCGAGAAATATGCCGAGATGGTGGATGACAAGCGCATCAAGAAGCGCAAGATCAACGCGCGGGAATTCTTCCAGACCATCGCCGAGATCCAGTTCGAATCCGGCTATCCCTATATCATGTTCGAAGACACGGTGAACCGTGCCAACCCGATTGCGGGGCGGATCAGCATGTCGAACCTGTGTTCCGAGATCCTGCAGGTGAATGCGCCAAGCGCGTTCAACGACGATCTGAGCTATGCGCAGATGGGGACCGATATTTCGTGCAATCTTGGGTCGCTGAACATTGCGGCCACGATGGATGGCCCGGATTTCGGGGCGACGGTGGAAAACGCGATCCGGGCGCTGACGGCAGTGTCGGAAATGTCGGCGATCGACTCCGTTCCCTCGATCCGGCGCGGTAATGACGAGGCGCATGCCGTGGGGCTTGGCCAGATGAACCTGCACGGGTTTCTGGCGCGTGAGCGCATCCATTACGGCAGCGCCGAAGGGGTGGAGTTCACGTCCGTCTATTTCGCCGCCGTGGCCTATCACGCGCTGCGGGCCTCGTGCCTTTTGGCGCAGGAAAAGGGCGAGACCTTCAAGGATTTCGCCACCTCGCGCTATGCGGATGGCAGCTTTTTCGACAAATACACCAACCGCGACTGGCTGCCGACGCTGCCTGATGTGGTGCGGGTGTTTGACGGCATCACTTTGCCCAGCCGCACGGATTGGGCGCAGCTGCGCGCCGATGTGATGGCGCACGGGTTGTATAACCGCAACTTGCAGGCGGTGCCGCCGACCGGGTCGATCAGCTATATCAACAACTCCACAAGCTCGATCCATCCGATCGTGTCCAAGATCGAGATCCGCAAGGAAGGCAAGATCGGCCGTGTGTATTACCCGGCAGCCTTCATGACGAATGACAATCTGGAATACTACCGCGATGCCTATGAGATAGGGCCAGAAGCGATCATCGATACCTATGCGGCCGCGACCGAGCATGTGGATCAGGGGCTGAGCCTGACGCTGTTCTTCCCGGCCGAGGCCACCACCCGCGACATCAACCGCGCGCAGATCTATGCGTGGAAGAAGGGCATCAAGACTATCTACTACATCCGCCTGCGTCAGACCGCGCTGGAAGGGACCGAAGTGCAGGGCTGCGTGTCCTGCACGCTGTAAGGTCGGCAACCGCCGGGGGGGCGCCCCCCGGACCTCAGTGGGATATTTGAGGACAGAAAATGAAAGACATGATCACCCCGGTTGCCGTGCCGCGTGCCATCAACTGGAACCGTTTGCAGGATGACAAGGATCTGGAAGTCTGGAACCGTCTGACGGTGAACTTCTGGCTGCCCGAGAAGGTGCCGCTGTCGAATGACGTGCAAAGCTGGGCCATGCTGCGCCCGCAAGAGCGTGAGCTGACGATCCGGGTGTTCACCGGGCTGACCCTGCTCGACACCATCCAGAACACGGTGGGCGCGCCTGCGCTCATGCCCGATGCGCAGACCCCGCATGAAGAGGCGGTGCTGACGAACATCGCCTTCATGGAAGCGGTGCACGCGCGCAGCTATTCGTCGATCTTTTCGACCCTGTGTTCGACCAAAGAGGTGGACGAGGCCTTCCGCTGGTCCGAGGACAACCCGCATCTGCAAGCCAAGGCACGCGCGATCCTGAACGATTATGCCGTCGGGGCCGACCCGTTGAAGCGCAAGATTGCGTCGGTGTTTTTGGAAAGCTTCCTGTTCTATTCGGGCTTTTACCTGCCGATGTATTGGTCCAGCCGGGGCCGCCTGACGAATACCGCCGATCTGATCCGCCTGATCATCCGCGACGAGGCGGTGCATGGTTATTATGTGGGCTACAAGTTCCAGCGCGCGCTGGAGCGCGAAACCGAAGCACGCCGCGCCGAGTTGAAGGATTATGCCTTTTCCCTGATGTTCGAGCTTTATGACATCGAGGCAAAATACTCTGCCGAGCTTTATGACGGTCTTGGTCTCACCGAGGATGTTAAGGCTTTCCTGCACTACAACGCCAACAAAGCTTTGCAGAACCTTGGCTATGAGGCGCTGTTCCCTCCGGCTGCCTGCGATGTGAACCCCGCCATCCTTGCGGCGCTTTCGCCGGACAGCGAAAATCACGACTTCTTTTCCGGCTCTGGCTCTTCCTATGTGATCGGTAAAGCGGTTGCGACCGAAGACGAAGACTGGGATTTCTGAAAGAATGCAGCAGCGCCGCGCGGCACATCCCGCGCGGCGTAACGGTTTTTGCTGAAAGCCGATCGGCTGACACCGCCGGTCCTGAACGATCCTTATCCTCCGCCTGCCCCCTTTCCTCCGTTTCAACGGAAGCGCGGCAAAGCGGTTGTGGCCTGCAAGCTGTCATTGGCAGTCCGACGGCGATCCTTCCACATAGCCACACTTGAAAAACGAACGGGCCCTGTTACGACTGGAGCAGGCTGGAGGAATCCAATGGATGTCGCCCGTGACACGCCGGTTGAGGCAGAAGCTTTCGGCTTTGTGCCCGTTCGTTTGACAGGCGATCCAAGCGTCGCGCTGACATGGGAGGAGTTTGCCGCGCACATCCGGGATGAAGATGGCCGCGCTTTGATCCTGATGGACGATCCCTATGCCGCCATCGCGCGTCACTGCGATGCGGGGCAGGCCCTTGACGCGGCGATAGATCTTTGGTGCGACTTGGCGCAGGTTTGTCTGTGCCATTGCCGCACCGCACCACGCAGGATTGCGCTTGTTCAGCGGGTGTCAGACACGGGCGGGGCGGCCGAGGTGGCGCAACGCCTTGCCAAGCGGTTTCCGGATGTGATGCTGCCAGATCTGGTCGAGCATGAAGGGGGGGGACCAGAGGGTTTTGTCCCTGTGGTGCGTCTTGTCACCGCGCGCGATGCGCTGTTCCGCGATCTGTATGCGGAATTGCAGGCGCGCAGTCTGAACCCCGTTCCGGATACACTTGCGTTCGATGAAAGCCTTGGTCTTCTGTTGCGGGGGTGGCCGGCGCGGGGCGGCGCGCAGGCAGGCATGCGGCCAGCGGCTGAGCGCGCCGCAGAGGCGCCTTCCTCCGCTCCTGCCCCCCGCGCGCCCGACTTCCAAGCGACGGAAGCGCCCGCCACCGAAGGCTCTGGGGCCGAGGAGGGGGATATGCGCGCCACCCTCACGGCCGAGGTTGAAGCGTTGCGGGCGCGGATTCAGGATGCCGCGCAGATTGAAACGATCCTGTGCCAGCAACTGGCCGATCTGAAACAGGCCTTGCTCGACATGGATGCCCGAAGCCGTGCTGCCGAGGCGGAAAATCAGCTTCTCAAGCGCGGCGAAGGTGTGGAAGATGCGATCATGGTCCAGCTTGTGCAAGAGGCACAGCAGGCGCTCCAACGCTTGCACAAAGAATGGGCTTGCAACGACACCGCGTCCGAAGCGGTTCAGGATTTTGTGCGCCAGACCGAAACAGCCTTGGGGATGGTGGAAAGACGCAGCCGCGGTCTGCGCTCGGACATCGCACGGCTCCAGAGCGAGCTTCACGCGGTCTACACCTCTACCTCTTGGCGCTTCACCGGACCCATGCGCTCGGTCAAGCGGGTGTTTCAGAGGTGATCGGCTCTGCGCGCAGGGCGTATCCCAGACGCGCGCACAGCGCGATATAGCACGGGCTCTTTTCCAAGACCGCATCAAGCTCCAAAGGCACCTCACGTCTCGGCCGCGCCGTGACCTGTGCGGTGGACCGACCACTGTCACCCGAGAGGGACACCACTGACAGTAAGGAAGAGGCGTCAGGGAGGTAAGGCAGTTCCAACACGGAGCAGATGCGTTGCAATTCCCCTTCGGTGTCTGCCACGAAATCCTCATAGCGAAACAAGGGCAGGCCGCGGTGCCGATCCAAGAAGTTCAAGTGACGGCGGGCGTAATCATCAAGTGTGCCGGGGGTGAAGGTGACCCAACCGTTTGCAAGCAGCGATAAAAAGCAATCCAGCGGATGACGGACCGTCACCACCGACAAGACAGGGCCCGTGCGTGTCAGAAGCTCGTGGAGCGTGGCGCGGTCCGGCGGCGCTGTGTCAGAGCAGAACTGGGAATGGGCATGGTCGCGCAAGACAAGATAACGCCCTTGCAATGCCAAGGCCTTGTGCAATTCCGCCAAGGCTGCGGTGAACATCGCCGCCACGGTTTCGCGGCCCACTGGTCGCAGCGAAACACTCGCGCCATAGATCAGATCGGTCGGTAGGAACAGTCTTTTGCCGGGTTGATGAATCTGCATCTGGCTCAGAGGATCAACCTCGCTTAGCAAGGTGACATTGGGCATCGCCGCGATGCAGCGGCTGATCAATGTTCCCCCCGAGCAAGCAAAGTGGTGGATCGAACGTATCTTGGGCGCGGGCGGGGCAGGGGTGCACAGCGCCTCGCATTGCGCGATCAGCGTGGCGAGTGGCAAGGCATCCGCCGCAGCAACAGCCGGATCGGGAGCGTAATCCTGCACCCACTCCAGCATCTCTTGCAGGTTTGCACAAAGCTCATCACGGATGGCCAAAGCGTTCACTCCGGGACAGCCTTCTTGCTCGGCCTGTCTTTGGCCTTGGCCTTTTTCGTCACCTTGCTTTTCGGAAGCGGCAGATCCCCTGAGGCCGCGGCGCACTGCTGCATGTGCCGGGCCGCGCGTTGCAAACGGGGCACGAGCCTTTCCAGCAAGGCCTGCTGTGCCGATCTGGTTTGTTCAGCGCCGGCGTAGCGGATTTGCAAGTCGCGCAGGTCTGACTGAGCCAGCATTTGCATGCGCAGTGCAAAGCCCAGATCCACCTTGAGTTGCTCTGCGGCCTTTTGGGATTGCACCATCTTCTGTTCAAGGTCTGCGACCTGCACGGACTGCTGCGCGTATCGTTCCAGCGCAAGATCGCGTTCTTCGCGCATGCGGTGCAGCTCATGCTGGCAGGATTCCAGCGCCATTTGCAGGTGGGCGCGCTCTGCCTCTTTCGCAGCCACCCCTTGCTGGGCCTGCGCCGCCGAATGCAACGCCGCCTGCCGCGCGTTTTCCAGATCGCCAATCTGCTGCGCAGAAAGTCTGCGGGCACTGTCACGCTCTGAGACAAGACGCGCGCAGTCTTCCATGGCGGCGGCGGCCGCGCCCTCAAGCTCTGCAATGCGGCTTTCTTGCCTTGCGGCTTCCTCTTGCGCCGCGGCCCATCCGGGATGGACAAGATCAGACTCAAATTCCAGCACGCACCAATCCGGATCGGTCGACCTGTTGGCCATGAAGGCAAAGCCCTGAGCCTTGATCCAAGTCTCCAACACGTTCCGGGGCAGGGCGCCCTCTGCCATCGGATGCGTGCCGCACCGCAGTTGAAGGCGCGCGATGCGCTGTAGCAGCTTTTGCCCGTGAAGGGCTTGCAGGATCATCCACTCCGCGCCCGGGGCCTCGATATGCAGTTCGGCGGCGCGCGGCAGATCCTGCAATTGCCGTGCCAGATCATCCGGGGTGATCACATCAACCGGGATGCGGCCGATCTCCCGCAGGCCCGGCAACAGATCCGACAGCGCGGCCGTCGGCTCAAACAAGCTGCGCAGACCGGGAAAGTTGAACCGGATCAACGGCTTTTGTCCGCGCTCCGGTCCAATCGCCGCGGGGATGATTTGCACGCCCGTCCGTTTCTGCAACCTCCGGGCCCGGTCCGCTTCGGGCTCGACCATAATCACCGAGTCCCAAGGCCTGCCCATAACGTCCGCAAGCGCATGGTCAGAAGCCGGAGGGGCCATCATGATCAGGGTGGAAGGGGGGGCAAGGACGGGAAGCACATGATCTTTCATGAAGAAACTCAGTTCATTTACGGCGTGACAGAAGGCACATCTTCATTCCTGACCTTCCGTGCGGCGGCTCGCACTCGCGAATCTTCGTGGCATCCCGGTGCAGAGCAGCATTTGCCAGAACAACCGCCGCCCCCGCAAAGCTTGAAAGGATTTTGTTAATTTATCTTTAACGCATTTTTGTTTGAACAGCGGTAGCGGTGGGAATGGAACCGCAGGCTATACAAACGCCCGGCTGCCAAGTTTGGCTTGGTGCAATTCAGTGCTTACGGGATTGGATCGCTAGCAGGAAAGTCTGTCGGCCTGTTTTGGGGCGCTTTTAAAGATCTGGGATGAGCATGACAAAAACCGCCTTGATTACAGGTATAACCGGCCAAGATGGATCTTATCTGGCAGAGTTTCTTCTGGAAAAAGGGTATCAGGTCCATGGTATAAAACGTCGGGCCTCGATGTTTAATACGCAGCGTGTCGATCATCTCTATCAGGACCCGCATTTTCACAACGTCAGATTCCATTTGCATCATGGCGATCTGACAGACAGTTCGAATCTGACGCGTATTTTGCAGGAAGTGAAGCCGGATGAAGTTTACAATCTGGGCGCCCAAAGCCATGTCGCTGTCAGTTTTGAAGCGCCCGAATACACCGCCGATGTCGATGGTATGGGCACCCTGCGCCTGCTCGAAGCGATCCGGTTCCTGGGGCTGGAAAAGCGCACGCGCTTTTATCAGGCCTCCACCTCCGAGCTTTACGGACTTGTAAAGGAAGTGCCCCAACGTGAAACGACGCCGTTTCATCCGCGCTCACCCTATGCCGTCGCAAAGATGTATGCCTATTGGATCACCGTCAATTATCGAGAGGCCTATGGCATGTACGCCTGCAATGGCATTCTCTTCAATCACGAAAGCCCCCGTCGTGGCGAAACCTTTGTGACCCGTAAGATCACGCGGGGCCTTGCCAATATCGCGCAAGGATTGGAAACCTGCCTTTATATGGGCAACATTGATGCCTTGCGTGATTGGGGCCATGCCAAGGATTATGTCCGCATGCAGTGGATGATGCTTCAGCAAGACCGCGCCGAGGATTTTGTTATCGCCACCGGCCGACAATATTCTGTCCGCGACTTCATTCGATGGTCGGCGGCGGAATTGGGCATGACGCTGGAGTTCAGTGGCAGTGGTCTTGCAGAAGTGGGGACCGTCGTCGCCATCGCGGGGGACAAGGCACCCGGTGTGAAGATCGGCGATGTGATCCTGAGAATAGATCCCTCTTATTTCCGCCCGGCTGAGGTTGAAACCTTGCTGGGCGATCCGACCAAGGCACGGCGTCAACTGGGATGGGAGCCTGAAATCACCGCGCAGGAAATGTGTGCAGAAATGGTGGCTGCGGACCTGCGCTCGGCGCAACGTCACGCGCTGCTCAAAGCCCATGGGCATGAGGTGCCGGTGTGCATGGAAGGCTGAGCCCGTCGCGCGCGCAACCGCGCGACACCGCCGGGCAACCTGTCCTTGCGTCCAGATTGCGTGCTCATATGGGGCGCAAGGCGTGTCAGATCGGTCCGCACCCATCCCAAAGGTGTCCTCTCAAGCAAACGGTAGGGGTGATGGGTGAGCCCGCGCGGCGATGCTGTTTCAACGTCCTCATTGACTTGGCGCCGGTCCCAAGGGGGATCGGGATTTCCATCATCTCTGAAGACGACCCCAAGGTGGGATAAGATGCCAACTCCGCGGTCGCGGTTTTGATCGCCTTCAGCGGCGGGCGGCCCGGGATGCGCGCGGCCGCCACAGGGGGAACAGCTGAACTCTGACTCACGCCCCCCCTGCCCAGTAGCGTGCGGTGCTTAGGGCCGTTGGTCCCGCTCTTGGTCCGCAGAAAAGAATTGCGTCGCATGGCCCATGGGCTGCGCGGCACAGTTTTCCACGCCGCAGCCTTGCGCGCGGACAGTGTGGAAACGAAGCGCGTCCAGCACGGAACGCTGTTCTGATGAGCCCGTGACCTCTTCACCAAATCAAGGACTTGGTTGAGTTGAAAGCGCCCTTGTTTGGGCCTAGGTCCACCGCAGACAAGGAACACGCGCGCCATGATTTCGATTTCTTCCATGACCAAAAGCTTCGGGCCGACCGCTGTTCTGCGCGGAATCGACCTGAACATTGAGGCCGGAGAGCTTGTGGCTCTGCTTGGACCCTCTGGCTCTGGCAAGACGACCCTTCTGAAGATCATCGCAGGACTGGAATGGCCCGATGCCGGGGGGCTTGTGGTGGATGGCAAGAACTGGCTTGCCCTCTCGGCGCAACAGCGCCGCATTGGCTTTGTGTTCCAGCATTATGCGCTGTTTCCGCATATGACCGTGCGTGACAACATTGCCTTCGGGCTGAGCGTGCGACCGCGGGCCGAGCGCCCGGGAAAATCGGTCATCGCGGCCAAGGTCGATGATTTGCTGGGCCTGCTGCAAATCGCGCATCTGGCAGACCGCTTCCCGGGCCAGTTGTCGGGCGGTCAGCGTCAGCGCGTTGCCTTGGGGCGCGCCTTGGCCATTGAACCCGCGGTGCTGCTGCTGGATGAACCGTTCGGCGCTCTGGATGCCGCCATCCGCCGTGACCTGCGCCGCTGGCTGCGCGAGGTGCACCAGAAAACCGGATCGACCACGCTTTTCGTGACGCATGATCAGGAAGAGGCATTCGAACTGGCTGATCGTGTGGTGGTGATGGGCGAGGGCCGGATCGAGCAGATCGGCAGCGCGGATCAGATTCATGACCGTCCGGCATCGCCTTTTGTCGCGCGCTTCATGGGGGCCGTCGTTGAACTGCCTGTCACCTTGCGCGCGGGTCGGGCTGAGGCTGCGGGGCTGGATGCCCGCGCAGTTGAGCGCCGTGCCATGGCCGATGGTCCGGCCCGGCTGTTTTTGCGCCCCGATGCCATCGCGCTCGAGGCCGATCCCGCAAGCCCGTGGCGTCTCACCCACAAAGCCAGCAATGGCGCTATGATCCGCGCCACGCTGCAGCAGGACGGGGGTCTGGAAATCCCGGTCGATCTGCCGCGCCACTCGGCACCGGATCTGAGCCTCGGCTCCGCTTACCGCCTGCGCCCCCTGACGGGGGCTGTCTTTTCCTTCGACGCGGCGCCGCAAGCTGATGCCGCCCGTCCGCTTCCCATCCTCAAGGAGAAACGCCTATGAAACCCGGATTGATCAAGGCGGCTTTGCTGGCTGCCACCTTGGGCGTGGCGACGCCCGTCGCCGCGCAGGACAGCCTTTTGAACGTCAGCTATGACATCTCGCGCGAGTTGTTCGAGGCCTTGAACCCGGCCTTCGTGGCCAAGTGGAAGGCCGACACGGGGCGCGATCTGACCATTGACCAAAGCCATGGCGGATCGTCGCGGCAGGCGCGCGCCATTCTGGAAGGTCTGGCCGCCGATGTGGTGACCTTCAATCAGGAAACCGATGTGGACGTGCTGGCCGAAGGCGGTCTGCTGCCAGAAAACTGGCGTGAGGCTCTGCCCAATGGCGCGTCGCCCTATTACTCGCTGCCCGCGTTCTTGGTGCGTGCGGGCAATCCGAAGAACATTCAGGATTGGTCGGATCTGGCGCGTGAAGACGTGGCCCCGATTTTCCCGAACCCCAAGACCAGCGGCAATGCGCGCTACACCTATCTGGCGGCCTATGCTTATGGGCTGGAGCAGAACGGCGGCGACCATGCCAAGGCGCAAGAATTCGTCAAGGCGATCCTGTCTTCGGTTCCGGTGTTTGACACCGGCGGCCGTGCCGCGACGCAAACCTTTGCCGAGCGTGAGCTGGGCGATGTTCTGGTGACCTTTGAAGCCGAGACCGGCGGCATTGCCAAGGAATATGCTGACAAGGGGTTTGAGCGGGTGACGCCCTCCCTGTCGCTGTTTGCGGCCTTCCCGGCGGCGGTGGTGACTGCAAATGCCGAGAAGAAGGGCTCGACCGAGGTGGCGACCGCCTATCTGGAGTGGCTCTACTCCCCCGAAGCACAGGACATTCTGGCGCAGAACTTCTACCGCGTGAATGATGCCGATATGGCCGCCAAATATGCGGCCGACTTCCCCGAGGTGCGGCTGGTGACGGTGGATGAGGTGTTCGGCGGCTGGGATGCCGTGCGCGCGGATCATCTGGCCGATGGCGCCATTCTGGATCAGGTGTTTGTAAACCAATGACCTCTGCCGCCGCGCCCATCCGCGCCAAGCGCGTCTTGCCCGGGTTCACGCTGAGCCTTGGCACGACGCTGCTTTATATCACCGTGATCATCCTGATCCCGGTTCTGGCGTTGATCCTGAAAGGGGCTGAGATCGGCCCGGCGCGGTTCTGGGCGATCGTCAGTTCGCCTCGCGCGGTGGCGGCGTTTCAGGTGACTCTGATCGCGGCCGCCATCGCTACAGTGTTCAACGCCCTTTATGGTTTGCTGATGGCTTGGGTGCTGGTGCGGTATGAGTTCCCGGGCAAGCGCATTCTGGATGCGCTGATGGATGTGCCCTTTGCGCTGCCCACGGCGGTGGCGGGCCTGTCGCTGACGGCACTGTTTTCGTCCAATGGCTGGATCGGGGCTTGGCTGGAGCCGCAGGGGATTTCGGTGGTCTACACCATCTGGGGGATCGCCTTGGCGATGGCCTTTACCTCGGTGCCTTTCGTGGTGCGCACGGTGCAGCCGGTGCTGGAGGATCTGGACCCCGGCTATGAGCAGGCGGCGCGGACGCTGGGGGCATCAGAGGCGACCATTTTCACCCGCGTGGTGTTTCCGCAGATCCTGCCCGCCTGGCTTGCAGGCTGCACGATCGCCTTTGCGCGGTCGTTGGGAGAGTTCGGGGCAATCGTGTTCATTGCGGGAAACCTGCCCTTTCAAACCGAGATCGCGGCTCTGCTGGCCTTCATCCGGCTGGAGGAGTTTGATTATAACGGTGCGGCGGCGATTGCGCTTGTCTTGCTGTTCTTTGCGCTTGTCCTGCTGCTGGTGTCGAACCGGTTGCAGGCTTGGGCGGCGCGGCACCGGGGGGCGTGATGCAGGCGGTTGGTGTGATGGCTCCGGGGCAGTCGACCATGATCCCGCGCGTGCTGATCGGGGTGGCGGTCGCGCTGACGCTGCTGATCGTGGTGGCGCCGCTGGTCTATATCTTCAGCCGGGCCTTTGCGGAAGGCTGGCAGGTCTATGCGGCGAACTTGATGCACCCGGCGACGGTGCATGCGATCTGGCTGACCAGCGTGGTCGCGCTGATCGTGGTGCCGCTGAACATTGCCTTCGGGATTGCGGCGGCTTGGGCGGTGGCGCGGTTCCGCTTTTGGGGGCGGGGGCTTTTGGTGACGGCGATCGAGATCCCTTTCTCGATCTCTCCCATCATCGCCGGGATCTGCTATCTGCTGCTCTATGGGCGGCAGGGCATTCTGGGGCCGTGGTTGCAGGCGAATGACCTGCAGGTGATGTTCGCGCTGCCGGGGATCGTGCTGGTCACGATGTTTGTGACCGCGCCTTTCGTGGCGCGCGAGGTGCTGCCGCTCATGCAGGCGCAGGGGTCGGAGCAGGAGGAGGCGGCGGTGACGCTGGGGGCGAGCGGGTGGCAGATCTTTACCCGCGTGACCCTGCCCAACATCCGCTGGGCTTTGCTGTATGGGGCTGTCCTGTGCACGGCGCGGGCGGTGGGGGAGTTTGGCGGGGTCTCGGTGGTTTCGGGGAACATCCGGGGCCAGACCAACACCTTGCCCTTGCATGTGGAGCTGCTGTTCAACGATCTGAACGCGACCGGGGCCTTTGCGGCGGCTTCGGTGCTGACCTTGCTGGCCTTGGTGGTGCTGGTGGTGAAAACGGTGCTGGAGACACGGCGGGGGGTGTGAGAGCCCCCTGTGTTACATCACAGGGTTTCCCGTGTTATCAATGGCTTGACCCTGCGACGTTAAGGATTTCTTCATCCTTTCCCGCAGGGCCATCCGCCGCGTGTCACTGGCCGCTTGTTAAAGGGCGGAGGAGAGGTTTACCCGCGCGGCCAGCTCGGCCGCGCTTTCCTTGCGCTCGGAATAGCGGTCGACCAGAACGGGGGCGCTGTCGCGCAACAGGAGCGTGAACTTGACCAGCTCTTCCATCACATCCACCACCCGGTCATAGAGCGCCGAAGGGCGCATGCGGCCCGACTCGTCAAACTCCTGAAAGGCCTTGGGGATGGAGGATTGGTTGGGGATGGTGAACATCCGCATCCAGCGCCCCAGAACCCGCATCTGGTTCACCGCGTTGAAGCTTTGCGAGCCGCCCGAGACCTGCATCACCGCCAGCGTCTTGCCTTGGGTCGGGCGCACGGCGCCATCGGAAAGCGGAATCCAGTCGATCTGCGTTTTCATCAGGCCCGTCATCGCGCCATGGCGTTCGGGCGAGGACCAGACCATGCCTTCGGACCATGCCACGAGATCGCGCAATTCGCGCACCTTGGGATGGCTGGCATCCACCCCGTCATCCACCAGCGGCAGGCCGGAGGGGTGGAAAAACCGCACCTCGGCCCCCAGCCGGGTGAGGATGCGCGCGCCTTCCTCGGCGGAGAGGCGGGAAAAGCTGCGGGGGCGCAAGGAGCCATACAGGATCAGGATGCGCGGCGCATGAGTGGCGCGTGCGGGCGCCAGCAAGGCCGCCGCGTCAAGAGGCGGCAAGAGCGCTTCGGGGATATGGGGCGTGTCGGTCACGGCGGAGTCCTTGGAAGAGAGAGAGAGCCTGTCAGGGGGCGAAACGCCCGCGTGTCTTGTTGGCGAAGGCCACGAGCGAGAGCATGACCGGCACCTCGACCAGCACCCCCACCACGGTGACCAGCGCCGCGCCGGAGTTGAGGCCGAACAGTCCGATGGCAACGGCCACGGCGAGTTCAAAAAAGTTGGACGTGCCGATCAGCGCGCAAGGGGCCGCGATGCGGTGCGGCAGGTTCCACAGATAGGCCGCGCCATAGCCCAAGGCGAAGATGCCATAGGATTGAATGAGGATCGGCACCGCCAGCAGGGCGATGAGGCCGGGCTGCGCCAGAATGGCGGGGCCTTGAAAGCCAAAGAGCAGCGCCACGGTCAGGAGCAGGCCGAGCATCGAGGCAGGTTTGATGCGGGCGGTGAAGGCTGCGATGGCGGCGTCGCCCCCCCGGCGCAACAAGGCGCTGCGGGTGAGCGCACCCGCCACCAGCGGCAAGACGACATACAGCAGGGTGGACAGGATCAGGGTGTCCCACGGCACCGCAATATCGGTGACGCCGAGCAGGAAGGCCACGATGGGGGCGAAGGCGACCACCATGATCAGGTCATTCACGCTGACCTGCACCAAGGTGTAATTCGGATCGCCCTTGGTGAGTTGGGACCAGACAAAGACCATGGCGGTGCAGGGGGCGGCCCCCAGCAGGATAAGCCCGGCGATGTATTCCGGGGCCTTGGTGCTGTCGATCAGCCCCGCGAAGACATGCTGAAAGAACAGCACCCCCAAGGCGGCCATGGTGAAGGGTTTGATGAGCCAGTTGATGACCACCGTGATGATCAGCCCCTTGGGCCGCTGGCCGACGGATTTCAGAGAGGCCAGATCGACCGCCACCATCATCGGGTAGACCATGGCCCAGATCAGCACCGCCACAATCAGATTGACCGAGGCATATTCCAGCGCGGCCATGCCCGCGAAGACAGCGGGAAAAAGAGTGCCCAAGGACAGCCCGGCAAGGATGCACAGGGCCACCCAAAGGGAGAGGTAGCGTTCAAACAGGGTCATGCGGAGGCCGGTTCCTTGCAAGGCGATTCAGGGTGCGAATCAGCGGGCGATTCGAGCGGTGACTCGGGATGGCAGCACGCACCCTCGGGGGCTTTGAGCGCGGCAAGGAAAGCCCCAAGCGGGGCGAAGGCGGCGGGGTTGAGCGCATAGCAGATGCGCGGACCCGAGATTTCCCCCCGGATCACCCCGGCGGCCTTGAGGATGCGCAGATGTTCGGAAACGGTGGATTGCGCCAAGCCGACGGCCCCGACGATATCGCCGCCGATGCAGCCGGGCGTGGCCAGCAAAAGCCGCAAAATCTTAAGCCGTGCAGGATGGGCGAGGGCGCGGGCCACGGTGGCGAGGTTGTCATCAGAGGCGGACATGGTGCTTTCTTCGTGTATCGTCGATAAACGATACATCGCGCGGTTGGCGGTGCAGATCAAGGGGCAAGAGCGTGGGCTCGCAGCGTGGTTGACGCAGCGGCCGCGCGGCAATTCGCGCGTGTAAAGAAATTGACTTTGTGATCAAAAACATCGTTATGTTTGCGCAGAATGGGCCCCGGGGAGGCCGAATGTTACGAAACTGTCGTAGTTTTCGGAAATAGGTGCCCAGTCGCTACATCTTAGGAGGATGACAAAAATGAAAACCGTGAACCTTATGGTTGCAGGCCTTGTGGCCATGCCGATGGCTGCACAGGCGCAAACCGAGATTTCTTGGTGGCACGCGATGACAGGCGCCAACTCGGAAGTGGTGGAAAAGATCGCTGCCGATTTCAACGCAAGCCAATCCGACTATGTGGTGAAGCCCGTGTTCAAGGGCACCTATCCGGAAACGCTCAATGCGGGCATCGCCGCGTTTCGCGCCGGCCAAGCCCCGGACATCATTCAGGTTTTTGACGTTGGCACCGGCGTGATGATGGGCGCGCAAGGCGCCATCAAGCCCGTGGCCGAAGTGCTGACCGAAGCTGGCTTTGCCTTTGACAAGAGCCAGTATCTGCCGGGCATCGTAGGCTATTATTCGAGCCCCGAAGGCGAGATGCTTTCGTTCCCCTACAACTCGTCCTCGCCGATCCTGTATTACAACAAGGACATCTTCGAGAAGGCCGGGCTGGACGTCGACAATCCGCCGAAGACCTGGGCCGAAGTCTGGGCGGCTGCCCGCCAGATCAAATCGAGCGGCGCTGCCACCTGCGGCTATACCTCGACCTGGCTGACCTGGATCCACACGGAAAACTTTGCGGCATGGAACAACGTGTCTTGGGCGAGCAATGAAAACGGTCTGGCCGGCACGCCGGAGCTGGCCGTGGATGGCCCGCTGTTCGTCAAGCATTTCCAGGAAATCGCCGATCTGGCGAAAGAAGGCGTGTTCGTCTATGGCGGCCGCACCTCGGAAGCCAAGCAGAACTTCACCTCGGGTGAGTGCGGCATCCTGACCGAAAGCTCGGGCGGGTTGGGCGATATCGTCAAGGCCGGGATCAACTATGGCATCGGCCAGCTTCCCTATGACGAAACCGCCGAAGGCGCGCCGCAGAACACCACGCCGGGCGGGGCTTCGCTGTGGGTGATGGGCGGCAAGTCGGATGAGGTTTACAAGGGCGTTGGCACCTTCTTCAACTACCTGTCGCAGACCGATGTGCAGGAATTCCTGCATCAGGAGTCGGGCTATCTGCCGGTGACGATGGCGGCCTATGAGGCGACCAAGGCTTCGGGCTTTTATGAAACCAACCCGGCGCGCGAAGTTCCGATCACCCAGATGATGGGCAAGGAGCCGACCGAGAACTCGAAAGGCGTGCGTGCGCCGAACCTGCCGCAGATCCGCGACATCCTGAACGAGGAGTTCGAGAAGATGCTGGCCGGTCAGCAGACCGCGCAAGAGGCCCTGACCGCCGCCACCACCCGTGGCAATGCGGCGATCAAGGAAGCCACCGGCGGCTGACCCCGCTGAAGCTTTGGCGCGCATCGGCACAGGGCCGGTGCGCGCCTTTTTGTTTTTGATGCAATGCAAGGATTGTGGATGCGTCGCACCGTTTTTCCGCACAAGCTGTTGCCTTGGCTGTTATTGGCCCCGCAACTGGCGATCACGTTGATCTTTTTCTATTGGCCTGCCGCGCAGGCCTTTCGCCAATCGGTTCTGCGGGAAGACCCGTTCGGATTGTCGAGCACCTTTGTGGGCTTGGCCAATTTCCGCAAGGTGCTGAATGATCCGTCCTATCTGAATGCCTTGCAGGTGACGGTGATCTTCTCGGTGCTGGTGGCGTTTTTCGCGATGGCGATTGCGCTGTTCCTTGCGGTGCAGGTGGAGAAGATCATCCGGGGCAAGGGGTTTTACCGCACGCTGATGATCTGGCCCTATGCGGTGGCGCCGGCGATTGCGGGGATGTTGTGGCTGTTCATGTTCAACCCGTCCTTTGGCACGCTGGCCTGGCCGCTGCGGCAGTTGGGGATCAACTGGAACCCGCTGCTGGACGGCGATCAGGCGATGATGCTGGTGGTGGCTGCGGCGACGTGGAAGCAGATCAGCTATAACTTCCTGTTCTTTGTGGCCGGTTTGCAGGCGATTCCGAAATCCTTGCTGGAAGCGGCGGCGATTGATGGCGCGACCAAGCGGCGCGCGTTCTGGACCATTGTTTTCCCGCTCCTGACGCCGACCACGTTCTTCTTGCTGGTGGTGAACACGGTTTATGCGCTGTTCGACACCTTTGGCATCATCCATGCCGTCACCGGCGGTGGGCCGGGCAAGGCGACGGAGACGCTGGTTTACAAGGTTTACAACGACGGGTTCGTGAACCTGATCATGGGCGACAGTGCCGCGCAATCGGTGATTTTGATGGTCATCGTGATTGCCCTGACCGCCTTCCAGTTCCGGTTCATTGAAAAGCGGGTGCATTATGGTTGATGGAACGCAAAGCCCGCTGGTGGCAAAGGGCGCTGCCCGCACCATGGCGCATTTCTGGATGATCCTTGGGGTCATCATCGTGGCCTTTCCGGTCTATTACGTCTTTATCGCCTCGACCCATTCGGTGCAGACCATCCTGCGGCCGCCGCTGCCCTTGCTGCCCGGATCAGAGATGTGGGACAATTACAGCGGTGCCTTCTCGGGCGAGATCAACCGCATCGGCGGGGTGAGCCTGTGGCGCCTTTTGGGCAATACCACGCTGATCGCGGTGGGGATCGCGGTGGGCAAGATCGTGATCTCGATGGCCTCGGCCTATGCCATCGTGTTCTTCAAGTTCCCCTTCCGCATGGCCTGCTTCTGGCTGATCTTCATCACCCTGATGCTGCCGGTGGAGGTGCGCATCCAGCCCACCTATAAGGTGATGGTGGATCTGGGGCTGATCGACACCTATGCCGGGTTGATCTTGCCGCTGATCGCATCGGCCACCGCAACGCTGCTGTTCCGGCAGTTCTTCATGACCATTCCCGACGAGCTTTTGGAAGCGGCGCGGGTGGATGGTGCGGGGCCGTGGCGGTTCTTCAAAGACATCCTGTGGCCGCTGTCGCTGACCAATGTGGCGGCGATTTTCGTGATCCAGTTCATCTATGGCTGGACGCAATATCTGTGGCCGCTGTTGGTGACCAATTCAAACGAGATGAACACCATCGTCATCGCCTTGCGCAAGATGATCTCTTTCGCGGATGCCGATACCCCTTGGAACCTTGTCATGGTGACTTCCGTGCTGGCCATTCTGCCGCCGATCCTTGTGGTCGTGCTGATGCAGCGCTGGTTTGTGAAGGGCCTTGTCGAGACGGAGAAATAAGACGTGGCACATATTCAACTGAACGACCTGCGCAAGAGCTATGCCGGGCAAGAGGTGATTCACGGGATCACCATGAACATCGCCAATGGCGAATTCGTCGTGATCGTCGGGCCTTCGGGCTGTGGCAAATCCACCCTGTTGCGGATGGTGGCAGGGCTGGAAGGCATCACCGGCGGCACCATTTCCATCGGTGACCGGGTGGTGAACGATCTGGAGCCGCGCCAGCGTGACATCGCCATGGTGTTCCAGAACTATGCGCTTTATCCGCATATGAGCGTGCGCGAAAACATGGCCTATGGCCTGAAGATCGCCAAGATGCCCGTGGCCGAGATTGACGCGCGGGTGGCCAAGGCCGCCGCCATGCTGGAGCTTGAGCCCTATCTGGACCGCAAGCCGCGCGCGCTTTCGGGCGGGCAGCGGCAGCGGGTGGCGATGGGCCGGGCGCTGGTGCGCGAGCCTGCGGCTTTTCTGCTCGACGAGCCGCTGTCGAACCTTGATGCCAAGCTGCGGGTGCAGATGCGGTTGCAGATCAAGGATCTGCACCAGACCACCGGGCAAACCATGCTGTATGTGACGCATGATCAGGTGGAGGCGATGACGCTGGCCGATCGGTTGATCGTGATGAACAAAGGCGTGGCCGAGCAGATTGCCACCCCGCATGAGGTGTATATGACGCCCGCCAGCGAATTCGTGGCAGGCTTCATCGGATCGCCCGCGATGAACATCTTTACCGTGACGGTCGAAGGCGGTGCAGCGCTGTTGCCGGGCGGGCACCGGGTGCCGCTGGCCGGGTTGCCCGCGGGCGGGTCGGTGCGCCTTGGCGTGCGGCCCGAGGATCTGGAGCCGGTGGCGGACGAGGTGCCGGGGATTCCGGTGGTGCTGCGGTCGGTGGAATGGCTGGGGGCGGATGCCTTTGGCTATGGCACCATCGAAGGGTCGGATGTGCAGGTGACCCTGCGCTTGCCGGGGGCAACGGCGGCGGCACGCGGCCAGCGGCTGCGGGTGGCGCCGATGGCGGGCCGGGTGCATCTGTTTGCGCCCGACACCGGCAAGCGGCTGTAAGGGCAGGGGGGGCTTTGCGTGATGTTTGACGTGCTGACCCCCCTTGCGCAGGCAGCGGGCGATCTGGCCCTGCAGCATTTCGGCCGTCTGGCCGAAGGCGATGTGGCGCAGAAGGCCCCGCTGGATCTGGTGACAGAAGCAGACCGCGCGGTGGAGGCGCTGATCCTTGCGCGGTTGCAGGCGGCGTTTCCGCAAGATGGCGTGCTGGGAGAAGAAGGCGGCAAGGTCGCGGCGGCCTCGGGCCGGGTCTGGGTGATTGATCCGATTGACGGCACCTTCAACTTTGTGCGTGGCGGCGCGCAATGGGCGGTGTCGATCGGGCTGTGGCAGGACGGGCAGCCGGTGCTGGGCGTGGTGTATGCGCCGGTGCTGGGGCTAACGCTGACGGGCGGGGTGGGCCATGCGCCCTTGCTGAACGGGCGGGCCTTGCCGGGGCTGACCGCCTATCGCGCCGACCGCGCGGCGGTGGGGGTCGCCCTGAGCCCGGCGGTGCCGATCGAGGTGCGGCAGGGGATTTTGACGGCGCTGATGGCGGCGCAGATCAAGTTCCGGGTGTGCAATGCCACCACGATTTCGCTGCTGGAAGTGGCGACGGGCGAGGTGGACGCGCATTTGGGCTATGGCGAGCGTGCGTGGGATGTGATGGCGGCTTGGCCGGTGTTGCAGGCGCTGGGGGCAGAGGCAACGCTGGACTGGGCGGCCACGCCGCTGGACGCCACGCTGCGCTATGTGCTGGGCAAGCCGGGGGCGGTGGCGGCCTGCCGGGGGCTGCTGGATCAGGGCTGAGGGCGCCGGGGGTAGATCACCTCGCCATCTTCCTGACCGCGCGGCCAGCGGCCATCGCGGCGCAGGCGGACCTGATCTTGCCAGCCGCGCGGGCTGATCCCGATGTGGCGTTTGAACAGGCGTGAGAAGTAATAGCTGTCGGCAAAGCCGACGCGGCGGGCGGTTTCGGTGATGCCGTAACCTGCCTCGAGCAGTTGCATGGCAATCTCCATCCGGCGGAATTCCTGATATTTGGCGGGGGTGGCGCCCAGGCGGCGGCGGAACTCGCGGCGGAAATACACATCACTGTAGGGGGCATCGGCCACCACACGATCAGCCAGCCCCGGTTCCAGCGGGTTTGAGGCGATCTGGGTGGCGGCCATGGTGATGGCCATGGACAGGCCTTCGGAATTGTCGAGCGCTTCGGCCTGCGCAGTGTTCCACGACAGGAAGGCATCTTCGATGAAAGCGTTCAGGATGACCATGAAGGCATGGTGCATCACCAGCGTCGTCGAGCTTGACGGCGCGGTGGCGCGGTAGTGGCGGACAAGGGGGGCCAGCATCGGCCAGCGCGACAGGGTGACGACGGGCCGATAGGACATGCGGGCGAAAAGATCGTGCTGGCCGAAAAGGTCGAGCCGGAAGTGCTGGGCAAGGCCGGTGTAGATCTGATCCGGGTCGGGGTTGTGGCCGACAAAGCGGGTGCCTGCCGGGATCAGCATGGCCATGCCGGGGGTGAGCGTCACGGGCACCTCGCCCAGACGGTATTTCCCGGTGCCCGAGAGGCAGATCACCAGATCATGCACGCTGTTGGATTTGTCGATCATCCAGCTGTGCGAATGGCGCATGCGGATGGCCGAACGGGTGAGCGTCAGGTCCAGCGCGCGCACGGGAAGGCCGGCCAGCACGCCGCTGGCTGTGTTCGGGGCCAAATCATCATGTTCAGTTTCGTCCATCTTTTTCTGTGGATTTGTCAATTTCCACACCCCCGGAACTGGCATATCAGTTGACCACATAGTGTGGAGCCTATCCCGCACAGTCAATCGGATCGGGGGAGGAGCGATTTGATGACGGCAGTTTTGCCTGCGCAGTTGGCTGCGCTGGACCGTGTTTTCACGCATGGCCCGCTTCGGATCTTGTCAGGAGAGGGGTGAGCGATGGAAAGCCGCTATCTGGGGCTGGCCTATCTGGCGCCCTATATCATCGGGCTGTTGGTGTTCACGATGATCCCGTTTCTGGGGTCGTTGTATCTGAGCTTTACCGATTACAACCTGATCAACGCGCCGGTGTGGTCTGGCCTTGCGAATTTCACCGATCTGACGACGGACCGCACCTTCAAGCGCTCGCTGAACGTGACGCTTTTGTATGTGTTCCTGACGGTGCCGATCAAGCTGGCCTTTGCGCTGTTGATCGCGGTGATCCTGAATTACCGGCTGCGCGCCATCGGGTTTTTCCGCACGGCCTATTATGTGCCCTCGATTCTGGGCGGGTCGATCGCGGTGGCGGTGCTGTGGCGCTATATCTTTGCCGATGCCGGGCTGGTGAATCTGGTGCTGACCTCCATCGGGCTGGAGCCGGTGAACTGGTTTGGCGATCCGGTGAATGCGTTGTTCACCATCACGCTGCTGCGCACATGGCAGTTTGGCTCGGCCATGGTGATCTTTCTGGCGGCGCTGCAAGCGGTGGACAAATCGCTCTATGAGGCGGCGGCGATTGAAGGCGCGGGCAAGTGGGCGAGTTTCTGGCACATCACCCTGCCGCTGATCACGCCGGTGATCTTTTTCAATCTAATCATGCAGATGGTGCAGGCGTTTCAAGAGTTTAACGGCCCCTATGTCATCACCGGGGGCGGGCCGCTGAAGTCTACCTATCTGCTGCCACTGTATATTTATGACGAGGCCTTCAAGAACTTCAACATGGGCTATGCGTCCGCCATCGCTTGGGTGCTGTTCATCATCATCATGGTTCTGACGGTGGTGGCGTTCTGGTCCTCGAAGAAATGGGTCTATTACGCCGGCGACAAGAGGAGCTGAGGGATGAGCAATGTCGAAACCCGGATGCCGCTGAGCGCTGTGGCCCCGGCCAAACCGATGGCGCATAGCCGCGCCGACCGCCGGGCCGAGCAGGTGCAGACCTTCGTGCGCTATGCCCTGCTGATCGCGGTGGGATTTGTGATGCTGTATCCGCTGCTGTGGCTGGTGGGGGCGTCGTTCAAGACCAATTCCGAGATCTTTGGCTCGATCGGGTTCATCCCCGAGGCGCCGACGCTGGACGGCTATCGCAAGGGGTGGGAAACTTCGACCCCTTACACCTTTGGGCGGTTCTTCTGGAACACGTTCCTGATCATCCTGCCCAAGACCATTTTCACCGCGATTTCCTGTGCGGTGGTGGCCTATGGGTTTGCCCGGTTCGAGTTTCCGGGCAAGAAGGTGCTGTTTGCCAGCCTGATCGCCACGCTCTTGTTGCCCAATGTGGTGACGCGGATTCCGCAATACATCCTGTTCCGCGAAATGGGCTGGCTGGACAGCTATCTGCCGCTGTGGGTGCCGTCGGCCTTTGCGGGGGATGCGTTCTTTGTCTTCATGCTGGTGCAGTTCCTGCGCGCCATTCCGCGCGACATGGAAGAGGCCGCGCGGGTGGACGGGGCCAACAGCTTTCAGACGCTGATCTATATCGTGGTGCCGATGCTGCTGCCGGCGCTGATCTCGGTCGCCTTGTTTCAGTTCATGTGGACGATGAACGATTTTCTGGGGCCGCTGATCTATCTGTCTTCGGTGGAAAGCTTCCCCGTGAGTCTGGCGCTGAAGCTGTCGATCGACACGACCGAAGCCTTTGACTGGAACCGCATTCTGGCGATGTCGGTGCTGGCGCTGCTGCCTGCGCTGATCGTGTTCTTCATTGCCCAACGCTACTTCATCGAAGGCATCTCGGCCGGTGGAGTGAAAGGATAATCCCATGGCAAGACTGCAAATCCGCAACCTTGAGAAGACTTATGCCAATACGTTCAAGGCGGTGCATGGCATCAATCTGGATGTGAAGGACGGCGAGTTCATGGTGCTGGTGGGGCCGTCGGGCTGCGCCAAATCCACCACGCTGCGCATGATTGCCGGGCTGGAGAGCATTTCAGGCGGCGAGATCGTGATTGGCGACCGGGTGGTGAACCGTTTGCAGCCCGGCGCGCGGGGCATTGCGATGGTGTTCCAGAATTACGCGCTGTATCCGCATATGAAGGTGCGCAAGAACCTGTCGTTCGGGCTGCGCCTGATGCGCACCCCCAAGGCCGAGATCGAGCGCAAGACGGCGGAAGTGGCGCGGATTCTGGAAATCGAGCCGCTGCTGGACCGCCTGCCGAAAGAGCTTTCGGGCGGGCAGGCGCAGCGGGTGGCGCTGGGCCGTGCGCTGATCAAGCAGCCAGAGGTGTTTCTGTTCGACGAGCCTTTGTCGAATCTGGATGCGAAACTCCGCGCCTCGATGCGGGTGCGGATCACCGATCTGCACAAGCGGCTGAAGGCCGAGGGCCTGTCGTCGACGGTTGTCTATGTGACGCATGACCAGACCGAGGCGATGACGATGGGCGACCGCATCTGCGTGATGAAGGATGGCCATATCATGCAGGTGGCCGACCCCAAGACGCTGTATGACAAGCCCGCCAATGCCTTTGTGGCGGGGTTCATCGGCAGCCCCGAGATGAATCTGGTGGAAGGGCGGCTGGAGGGCGCGCGCTTTCATCTGGGCGCGCAGGCGGTGACCTTGCCCGCCGAGCTGATGGCGCGGCTGAAGCCCCATTCGGGCCGGGTGACTCTGGGCATTCGCCCGCAGCATCTGGGCGTGAACGAAGGCCCCGGCTTGCAGGCGCAGGTGGTGGGGGCCGAGTTCATGGGGCACGAGGTGGTGCTGCATCTGGCGGTGGATGGGGTGCGGCTGGTGGCCGTGTTGCCCGCCGCCGATTACGCGGGGCTGGATCATGGCGCGATGGTCAACCTGACGCTGGACCCCGGCATGACGCATGTTTTCGACGAAACCGGCGCGAATATCTCGCTGGCGCAATCTCACTGAGGGAGGAATTCAATGAGACGGATGGCAACACCGATTGTGACGGGTCTGCTGGGGGCGCTTTTGGCCACCACGGCGCAGGCGGAAAATCTGCGGATGTCGTGGTGGGGGGGAGATGCCCGCCATGCGCAGACGCAGGCGGCGCTGGACTATTGCGGGCCAAAGCTGGGCCATACGGTGGCGGCGGAATTCACCGGCTGGTCGGGGCATCAGGAGCGGATCACCACCCAGATCGCCGGGCGGACCGAGGCCGATATCATGCAGATCAACTGGCCGTGGTTGCCGTTGTTTTCGGCCGATGGCAGCGGCTTTGTGGACTTGCGCGCCCATGCCGATGTGCTGGACCTGTCGCAGTTTTCCGACGCGCAGCTGGCCGGGGGCGAGATGAACGGCGTGCTGAACGGCATCCCGGTGTCGACCACCGGGCGGGTCTACATGTTCAACAAGACCACCTTTGACAAGGCCGGGCTGGCGGTGCCGACGACATGGGACGAGGTGATCGCCGCCGCCCCGGTGCTGCGCGAAAAGCTGGGGGCGGATGTCTACCCGTTTGAAGCGGCAGGGCTGAACGCGATTTTTCTGGTGTCGATGGCGGTGACGCAGGCAACCGGCAAGGACCTGATCGACCCCGCCACCAACACCGTGGCCTGGACCCCGGAGGAGTTGCTGGAGGGCATCCGCTTCTATCAGTCGCTGGTGGAGGCCGGGGCCATCCGCGACTGGCGGCAGGTGGCGGGCGAGGGCAATATCGAGCTGTTCGAGATGCGGGCTTGGGCCGAAGGCAAGATCGCGGGCACCTATGAATGGGATTCGGCCTACGCCAAATACGCCGATCCGCTGGGCGCAAGCCAAGAGCTGGTGCCGGTCAAGATGTTGCAGATCGATGGCGCGGTGACCGAGGCGACCTATGCCAAGCCGTCGATGCTGTTTTCGATCTCGCGCAATTCCAAGGCGCCCAAAGCGGCGGCCGAGGTGATCAACTGCCTGCTGAACGACCCCGAGGCCATTGAAATCCTGTCGGATTCGCGTGGGGTGCCGGCCAGCAAGGTGGCCTTTGACCGGCTGAGCGAGAAAGACCTGATCAACCCGAATGTCGCGGCGGCCAATGGCATCGTGCTGGCGGGGACGGGGCCGGTGGTGTCGTCCTTCAACGAGCACCCGCGCGTGCGCGAGGCCTTTGCCGATTATCTGGAAAACATCGCATATGGCCAGATCAGCGCGGAAGACGCGGCGGAAGGGATCATCGACGACATCAACCGTGCTTTGCGCCAGTTTCAATAGGCGCTGACCCTTGGCGGGGCGCGCGGCAAAGGCCTGCGCCCCGCAGATCAGAAGGACTCCTGACATGCGACCCATAGAGTTGGTGGCCGTCACGCCGCGCGCGGTGGCCTTGCGCTTTGACATGCCCGGCGCGCGGTATTTTTTGCCGCAGGCGGTGACGTGGCGTCTGACCGGGGCGGCCCTGCGGCGCGAGGGGCGCACGGACCGCGCGGTGACGCTGTTGTATGATCTGCCGCCGGGCACGCCGCTGCGGGTAGAGGCGGCGGGCTTTGCGCCGCTGGAGTTTGTGACGCCGCCCTGTGCGGGGGCGGAGGTGCTGCGTGAGGGGCCGCGCGCGCAGGCGCAGCTGGACGCGGTGCCCGAAGGCGGCACGCTGATCGTGCCGGCGGGGCGCTGGGAGGTGGAGCCGCTGCTGATCCCGTCGGGGCGGCATATCTGGCTGGCCGAAGGGGCGGCGCTGATCGCCCCGGCCGAGCGGGCGCGGTTCCCACAGTTGGGCGTGGCGGAGGGGGGCAGTTGGGAAGGCCTGCCCGAGGCCTGCTATCGCGGCATTCTGACGGCGATGGATGCGCGCGGCATCACGATTTCCGGCCCCGGTCTGGTGGATGGCGGCGGGGCGCGCGGGGATTGGTGGCTTTGGCCCAAGGAGACGCGCGACGGCGCGCGGCGGGCGCGGCTTTTGCACCTGATCCGCTGCCGCGATGTCACCGTGCTGGGCCCGACCTTTGCCAATTCCCCCAGCTGGACGCTGCATCCCTATGGCTGCCAAGACATCACCTTTGCCGGGGTGACGGTGCAGAACCCGCCCGACAGCCCGAACACCGATGGGCTGAACCCCGAAAGCTGTGAGCGCGTGGTGATCGAAGGCGTGCGCTTTTCCACCGGGGATGATTGCATCGCGATCAAGGCGGGCAAGCGGACCGATGCGGGCGGGGCTGCGCATCTGGCGCCAACGCGCGGGGTGCGCATCCGGCATTGCCTGATGCAGGATGGCCATGGCGGCGTGGTGATCGGGTCGGAAATGTCGGGCGGCGTGTCGGATGTGCGGGTGTCGCAGTGCGAGATGCGCGGCACCGACCGGGGCCTGCGCATCAAGACACGGCGCGGGCGCGGCGGCGTGGTGTCGGGCATCCATCTGTCGGATGTGAGCTTTGACGGGGTGGACACCGTGCTGGCGATCAACATGCATTACTTTTGCGACCATGACGGCCATTCCGAGGCGGTGCAGTCGCGCGCGCCGCAGCCTGTGACGGAGCTGACGCCCCGGATTGAGGCGATCACGCTGGAGCGGATCGAAGCGCGGGGCGTGCGGCTGGCCTTTGCCGCCTGTCTGGGCCTGCCCGAGCAGCCGGTGCGCGGGGTGCGGATCACGCAGGCCGAGGTGGAATTTGCACAGGCCGCCTCTGCCGCGCCGCCTCTGATGGCGGATGGTGTGGCGGCGGTGGCCGGGGCCGGGGTGCTGGCCGAGCATTGCGAGATGGAAGCGCCGGGCGATCTGGCGCGCGGGGGGCTGACCGTGAAGGAGTTCATGCCATGCTAGAGTATTTCGACGCCTTTGCGGCGCGCTATCAGCCCTATAAGGGCGGCGATTGGTGCTATGAGGATGGCTGCATCTATCGCGGCTTGCTTTTGCTGCACGAGGCGACCGGTGAGCCGCGCTGGCGCGACCATCTGCTGCGCCTTGCCACGCCGCAGGTGGCCGAGGATGGCACGCTGCGGGGCTATCGCATCGACGACTATAACATCGACAATATCCTGAGCGGGCGGGTGCTGTTTGCGCTGGACCGCTGGACGGGCGATCCGCGCTGGATGAAGGGCGCGGCGCGGCTGGCGCGGCAATTGGCAACGCATCCGCGCACCGAGAGCGGCAACTACTGGCACAAGCTGCGCTATCCGCATCAGGTCTGGCTGGACGGGCTGTATATGGGCCTGCCGTTCCAGATTGAATACGGGCAGGCGGTGGGCGATGCGGCGCGGGTGTCGGATGCGCTGGCGCAGATGGGCCGGGCGCTGGATCTGACGCGGCGGGAAGATGGCTGGTATGCGCATGGCTATGATGCCGCGCGGGTGCAGGACTGGGCCGATGCAGGCAGCGGCCAATCGGCGAGCGTCTGGGCGCGGGCGCTGGGCTGGCAGGCGATGGCCTTGGTGGATGCGGCGGCCTTGGTGGGGGCGCCCGCCTTTGAAGCCGCCGGTCTTTTGGCGCCCACACAGGCGCTGCTTGCGCGGTTGATCGCGGTGCAAGGCGCCGAAGGCGGCTGGTTGCAGGTGATCAACATGCCGGATTTGCCGGGGAATTACGCCGAAAGCTCGGCTACGGCGATGTTTGCCTATGCCTTTGGTGTGGCCGAAGGACTGGGGCTGGCGGTGCCGGGGCTTGCGGGCGCGCAGGCGCGGGCGCTGCGGTTTGCCGAAGGGCGTTTGCAGGGCGAGGCGGTGCAGTTTACCGGGATTTGCCATGTGGCGGGCTTGGGCGGCTTTTCCGGGCGCTACCGCGACGGCAGCCCCGGCTATTACCTGACCGAGCGTATCGTCGCCGATGATGCCAAGGGCACCGGGCCTTTGATGATGGCGCAGGCGGTTGCCCTGCGGCACGACGCGCGGGCGGTGGCTTAAGGGGCGCGGCTTTCGGCCCCCTTGGCCGCCGAAGGGCAGCCTAGACCCGCGTGCCGCGCAGATAGAGCCGATAGCGCGCCTGCGAATTGCGCAGGTGCGCGCGCATCGCGGCGCGGGCGGCGTCTTCGTGGCCATTCTGGATCTCGGTCAGGATGGCCTCATGCTCTTCGATCAGGCGGCGGGCGTAATCGGGCGGGGTGGCGGGATCGCTGCCCCCCACCGCGCTGCGCGGGATCAGCGCGGTTCCGGTCAGGCGCAGGAATTCGGCAAAGCGCGGGTTGTTCGCGGCCTCGGCCACCGCCATGTGAAAGGCGAAATCGGCGTCGGATGTGGGCTGGCCCGCCAGCGCGAGCTGGCGAAAGCGCTGAAAGGCGTCGATCATCGCCTCTTCCTGCGCGGGGGAGTGGCGCAGGGCGGCAAAGCCCGCCGCATCGCCTTCGACGGCGGTGCGCAGTTCCAGCATCTCGATCAGCGAGGAGACGCGGGCCGGATCGACATTCTGAAAGGCCAGATCATCGGGCGGCGGCGGTGGCAGCACGAAGACGCCAGCGCCTTGGCGCGGCTCGACCAGACCATCTGACCGCAGGGCGGCAATCGCCTCGCGCACCACGGTGCGGCTGACGCCAAAGCCTTCGGTCAGGCGCGCTTCGGACGGCAGGCGGTCGCCCGGTTTGAACTCCCCTTCCGTGATCCGGGCGCGCAAGGCATCGCGGACCTGCACGACAAGCGTTTGCGCAGGCGGGGATTTGAGGGCTGTGGCCGCCATCGGCACGGTATCCTTTTGCGGTTGGGATGCTGTTGTCAGAGGATACTGGGGCAGACATCTTATATCAAGCGCCGTTGTTCTGTTGCAAATTCAGGGGGATAAGGCGGGGCGTCCAGTGCGGGGCGGCGCTGTGGCAGAATATGTGCCAAACTTGTATGATAAGTATTGACCTGACAGGCAGGTGGCCATTACACCCACAGTCAGCATTCCAGAACGAGGACGATTCCATGACCCCCGCAGAGCTGAAGGCCGCCCTTGGTTCCGGCCTCTTGTCCTTTCCCGTGACCCATTTCGACGAGAGCGGTGCCTTTGCGCCCGAAAGTTACCGCGCGCATGTGGAATGGCTGGCGGGCTACAAGGCCCCGGTGCTGTTTGCGGCGGGCGGCACGGGCGAGTTCTTTTCGCTGACCCCGGGCGAGATTCCGGGGATCGTGGCGGCGGCCAAGGAGGTGGCGGGGGACACGGCGATTGTCTCGGGCTGTGGCTATGGCACCCGGATGGCGGTGGAGATTGCGCAATCGGTGCAGAAGGTGGGGGCGGATGGCATTTTGCTGTTGCCGCATTACCTGATCGACGCGCCGCAAGAGGGGCTGTTCGCGCATGTGAAGGCGGTTTGCCAATCGGTCGATCTGGGGGTGATGGTCTATAACCGCGACAATGCGGTGTTGCAGGCCGATACGCTGGCGCGGCTGTGCGATGCCTGCCCCAATCTGATCGGGTTCAAGGATGGCACCGGGGATCTGGCGCTGGTGCGGCAGATCACGGCCAAGATGGGCGACCGGCTGATGTATCTGGGCGGGATGCCGACGGCAGAGCTTTATGCCGAGGCCTATCTGGGGGCGGGGTTCACCACCTATTCCAGCGCTGTGTTCAACTTTGTGCCGGGGTTGGCGAATGAATTTTACGCGGCACTGCGGGCCGGGGACCGCGCCACCTGTGAGCGGATCCTGAATGATTTCTTCTATCCCTTCATGGCGATCCGCAACCGGGCCAAGGGCTATGCGGTGGCGGCGATCAAGGCGGGGGTGCGTCAGCAGGGCTTTGCCGCGGGCCGGGTGCGGGCGCCGCTGGCGGATCTGACCGGGGAAGAGGAAGAGATGATGGCGGCGCTGATCGCGCCCTATCGGCGGTAAGGCATGATTTCGGACGGCAATCTGGTGCCCGCCCTGCTGACGCAGTGGCGGGCGCGCGGCTTCGCGCTGGCTTGGACAGGCGGCGATGTGGCGGCGTGGCAGGCGCGGGCGCGGCCCGTGGCGCGCGCGCTGGCGCTGGCCGATCTGCCGGAGGTGGCGGTGGGCGCGCGGCGGCTGGCGGTGGAAGGCCGGGACGGGCACCGGGCGGAAAGCTGGGTGCTGGATCTTGGGCATGGGCTGGAGGCGCCGGCGCTGATGCTGTGGCCCGAAGGGCCGGGGCCATTCCCGGCGGTGCTGGCCTTGCATGACCATGGGTCCGAGTTTCGCATCGGCAAGGAAAAGTGCATCCCGCCCTTGGGTGGCGCGGATGCGGGGGCCGAGGCTTGGGCCGCGCGGTTCTTTGGCGGGCAGCCGATCGGTCCGGCGCTGGTGGCGCGGGGGTTTGCGGTTCTGTGCGTGGACGCCTTGGGCTGGGGCGCGCGCGCGGGCGGCGGCTATGAGGCGCAGCAGGCGCTGGCGGCGAACCTGTTGCAGATCGGGCAATCGGCGGCGGGGGTGATGGCCTGGGAGGATGCCCGCGCGCTGGATTGGCTCTGCGCGCATCCGCGTGTGGATGCGGGGCGGGTTGCGGCGGTGGGGTTTTCGCTGGGCGGGTTCCGGGCGTGGCAGGTGGCGGCGCTGACGGGGCGGGTGGCGGCCACGGTCAGCATCGGCTGGATGGCGAGCCTGCCGGAGCTGCTGGTGCCCGGCAACAATCAGGTGCGGGGGCAGTCGGCGTTCTGGATGGCGCATCCGGGGCTGTATCGGCAGATGGACCTGCCCGACATGGCCGCATTGGCGGCTCCGCGCCCGTTCTGGGCCGAGGTGGCGCAAGGTGACCCGCTGTTTCCGGCGGCGGCGGTGGACCCGGCTTTTGTCCGGCTGGCGGCGATCTGGGCGGCGGCGGGGGCGGCAGAGCGGCTGATGCTCTCGCGGCCCGAAGGCGGGCACAGCTTTGGCCCGGCGCGGCAGGCGGCGGCCTTTGACTGGCTGGCGGCGCGGCTGGCATAAGCGCTTGCGGGGCAGGGGCGTTGCGGCTAGCACTTGGCAAGGCAAGATGTCTGACAGGCCGGGCGGAGGGCTGCGATGGGCGAGGGTGAAAAGCGCGATGGCGTGGGGTCTTTGGTGGACCAGATCAGCGGCGCCCTGCGCCGGGATCTGGAGGCGGGCACCTTTCTGCCCGGCGACCGCCTGCCCAGCGAAAGCGAGCTGACCCGCCGCCATTCCGTCAGCCGCGCCGTGGTGCGTGAGGCGATTGCGGCGCTGCGCTCGGATGGGTTGGTCGAGGCGCGCAAGGGCGCCGGGGTCTTCGCGCTGGACATCAGCGCCAAGGCCAAGCCCGCGCGCCCCTTTGACGATCTTGCCACCGCGCGGATTTCGCAGGTGATCGAGCTTTTGGAGCTGCGCACCGCCTGTGAGATCGAGGCGGCGGCGCTGGCGGCAACCCGACGGTCTCCCGCGCAGCTGGAGGCGATCATGGATGCGCATGACCGGGTGATCACGCAGTTGCAGGCGGGCGCACCGACGCGGGATGTGGATTTCGACTTCCACATGGCGATTGCCGAGGCGACGCAGAATCGCCGCTTTCCCGAGTTTCTGACGCTGATCCGGCAGGGGATCATCCCGCGCGGCGAGTTGCAGGGCAGTGCGCCGGGGGCGCGGCCCAAGGATTACAACCAGCATTTGCAAGAAGAGCACAGCCAGATTCTGGATGCCATCATCGAAGGCGATGGCGCCGCCGCGCGCGAACGGATGCGGGCGCATTTGCGCGGCAGTCTGGAGCGCTATAAGGCGCTGTTGCGCGCGGGGCGGCCACTGGGCTAGGCGCGCACCGCGCGGAAGGCTTGACAGGCGGCGGCAGACTTGTCAGACAGGTTTGCAAAGATGTCGGACGCATTGTCGGATTCGCGGCGGGGCGCCCTGTCTGAGGGAGGAAACCATGTCTGTTCGCCGAACGCGCCTGCGCGGCATTCTGGGCCAGATCACCACGATCGCGGTCACGCTGCTGGGGCTGCTCATGCTCACCTTTGTGATCGGGCGGATGATGCCCGCCGATCCGGTGCGCGCCATCGTGGGCGAGGATGCCACGCGGGAAACCTATGAGCAGGTCTATCTGCAACTGGGGCTGGACCGCCCCCTGTGGGAGCAGTTCCTGCGTTACTTGGGCGATGTGCTGACCGGCGATTTCGGCAATTCCATCCGCACCGGCAAGCCGGTGATTGAAGACATCCTGCATGTGATGCCCGCGACGGTGGAGCTTGCAACCTTTGCCATTCTGATCGGTGCGGGGCTTGGCATTCCCTTGGGCGTGATCGCGGCGGTAAACAAGGACCGCTGGCCCGACCATGTGGTGCGGGTGTTCAGCCTGTTTGGCCATTCGATGCCGATTTTCTGGACCGGGATGATTGCGCTGATCGTGTTTTATGCCGCGCTGGGCTGGGTGGGCGGATCGGGGCGGATGAGCCAGTTCTATATTGGCATGGTGCCCACGCGCAGCGGGTTTTTGCTGATCGACAGCGCGCTGGCTGGGCAGTGGGATGTGTTCCGATCTGCGGTGAACCACCTGATCCTGCCTGCGAGCCTGCTGGGCTATTCGTCTTCGGCCTATATCACCCGGATGACGCGCAGTTTCATGCTGGACCAGCTGGGGCAGGAATACATGACCACGGCGCGGGTCAAGGGGTTGTCCAAGGGGCAGACCATCTGGCGCCACGCCTTTGGCAACATCCGTGTGCAGCTGGTGACAATCGTGGCGCTGGCCTATGGCAGCCTGCTGGAAGGCGCGGTGCTGATTGAAACCGTCTTTGCCTGGCCCGGGTTCGGGCAATATCTGACCAACAACCTGATCATCGGCGACATGAATGCGGTGATGACCTGTGTGCTGATCGTAGGCGTGATCTTCATCGGGCTGAACCTGCTGTCCGATATCCTGTATCGTCTGTTTGACCCGAGGACGAAATGACCGTGCAGACCCGTTCCTTGCCTGCGCCCCTGTATGCGGCGCGCAATATCGTGACCTTTCTGCTGCGGCAGCCGACGTCGGCCTTTGGGCTGATTGTGCTGGCCATCCTGATCGGCGCGGCGGCGCTGGCGCCGTGGATCGCCACGCATGACCCTTATGTGCAGAACCTTGGCAATGTGTTGCAGCCGCCCGGCAACGGGCATCTGTTTGGCACCGACGAGCTGGGGCGGGATATCTTTTCGCGGCTGATCTGGGGCGCGCGGATCACGCTGACGATCATCTTTCTGGTCACAATCGTGGTCGGGCCTTTGGGGATGATCGTGGGCACGGTGGCCGGGTATTTCGGCGGCAAGGTGGATCTGGTGATGATGCGGATCACCGATATCTTCCTGTCCTTCCCGTCGCTGATCCTGTCCTTGGCCTTTGTCGCGGCGCTGGGGCCCAGCCTGAACAATGCGATCATCGCCATCGGGCTGACCGCGTGGCCGCCGATTGCGCGGCTGGCGCGGGCCGAGACGATGACCTTTCGCAATGCCGATTACATCGCGGCGGCGCGGTTGCAGGGGGCGTCTTCGCTTCGGATCATCGTGAAGTCGATCATGCCGATGTGCCTGCCTTCGGTGGTGATCCGGCTGACGCTGAACATGGCCACCGTGATTCTGACGGCGGCGGGCTTGGGCTTTCTGGGGCTTGGCGCGCAGCCGCCGCTTCCGGAATGGGGCGCGATGATCGCCACGGGGCGACGCTACATGATTGACAGCTGGTGGCTTGTCACCTTTCCCGGCCTTTCGATCCTGTGCGTGAGTCTGGCCTTCAACCTTTTGGGCGATGGTTTGCGCGACGCGCTGGACCCCAAGCAGATGAACCGGAGATAGGCGATGCAGGATGCCATTCTGGACGTGAAGAACCTGTCGATCCGCTATAACGGCGCGTCCGAAGATGCGGTGCGCGGGGTGAGCTTTACGCTCGGGCGCGAACGGCTGGGGATTGTGGGCGAAAGCGGATCGGGCAAATCCACCGTGGGCCGCGCGTTGTTGCGGCTGCTGCCGGGCGCGCGGGTGACGGCGGACCGGCTGCGGTTCGAGGATGTGGATCTGCTGGACCTGTCGGAACGCGAGATGCTGAAGGTGCGGGGGCGGCGGATGTCGATGATCCTGCAAGACCCGAAATTCTCGCTGAACCCGATTCAGCGGGTGGGGGCGCAGGTGGCGGAAACCTATCTGCGGCATTTCCCGGCCAATAAGGCGGAGGCGCGGGCGAAAACGCTTGAGATGCTGGCGGCGGTGCGCATCCGCGACCCGGAGCGGGTGCATGACCTGTATCCGCACGAGATTTCGGGCGGCATGGGGCAGCGGGTGATGATTGCGATGATGTTGCTGGCGGACCCCGATTTGGTGATCGCGGATGAGCCGACCTCGGCCTTGGATGTGACGGTGCGGTTGCAGGTGTTGAACATCCTTGACGGGCTGGTGCGCGACCGGGGGATCGGGTTGATCATGATTTCGCATGACCTGAATCTGGTGCGCAATTTCTGTGACCGGGTGCTGATCATGTATGCGGGGCGTGTGGTGGAAACGCTGGACGCGCGCGACATGGATGCGGCAGAGCACCCCTATACGCGCGGGTTGCTGGCGGCGCAGCCGCGCATTGGCGGCACGCGCGGGCCACTGGCGGTGCTGGACCGTCGGCCGGAATGGAAAGAGGGGAGCACGCCATGACGGCATCGGTCGAGATTGAGAACTTGTCGATCAGCTTTGGCACCGTCAAGGTGCTGCCTTCGGTCAGCTTTTCGGTGGCCCCGGGCGAATGCTTCGGGCTTGTGGGGGAAAGCGGGTCGGGCAAGTCGACGGTGCTGCGCTGTGTGTCGATGCTGACCGATTTCTGGTCTGGCACGGTGCGGATTGGCGGCAAGGATGTGCGCAGCCTGCCGCTGGCCGAGCGGTGCCGGTTGCTGCAAATGGTGTTTCAAGACCCCTATGGCAGCCTGCACCCGCGCCAATCGGTGCGCACGGTTCTGGCCGAACCCTTGCGGATTCATGGGCTGGGCGACCGTGAGGCGCGGATGCGGCAGGCCCTTGTGGATGTGGGGCTTCCCGTCGATTTCCTTGACCGCTTTCCGCATCAGCTTTCGGGGGGCCAGCGGCAGCGGGTGGCGATTGCGCGGGCGCTGATCTTGGAGCCTGCGGTGCTGTTGCTGGACGAGCCGACCTCGGCCTTGGACGTGTCGGTGCAGGCGGAGATTTTGAACCTGCTGGCGCGGCTGCGCGAGATGCGGGGGTTCACCTATATCATGGTGACGCATGATCTGGCGGTGGTGGATCATATGTGTGACCGCTTTGCCGTGATGCAAAGCGGCGAGGTGACCGAGATCCTGCCCCGGTCGGCGATTGCCGGGAACGGTGCCACGCATCCTTATGCGCGCGAGCTGATCGGGGCCTCGCTGGAATACGAAGGTCAGCGCTAAGACGCGGCCCTCGCGCAAACGCCGCGCCCCTTGACCGGGGGCGCGGCGTTTTTCTGTCCGGCAATGGGCAGGGCGCATGGCAAAACGGGCGCATCTTGCGATGCGCCCGCTGCCCGTGAGTCGGCTGAGGGAGGATCAGCGCGACTTGGTCACCCCTTCGAACCGCGACAGCCATGGGCTGACGATCATGCCTTCGATATCCGACTGGAAGGCGGCGGTGTCGACCACTTCGGAAAACGGGATCAGCGAGGGCACGGTTTCATCGATATAAACCTGGATCTCCTGATACATCGCCTCTTGCTGGGTCGGATCACGCTCCAGCAAGGCGGCTTCGATCTTTTCGTTCAGCGCCGCATCGAAATAGCTGGTGCGCCAGCCTTGGTAATTGGTGAGCTTCGCCTCGTCGCTGTTGTCGGGGTTATAGGCCAGCGCGCGCAGGTTGCTGTCGGGGTGCGGTTGCTGCCCGCCGCCGCCGCGACCGACCAGAAGTTCAAAGTTCCGCTCGCGCATCGCGCCATAGATCTGATCGCCCGACCCGGTGATCAGTTCCGCCTGAATGCCCGCCTGCGCCAGCGTGTTCTGAATCGCGGTGGCGGCCTTCAGGAAGGGATCTTCCGACAGCACGCGCAAGGTGGTGGAAAAGCCGTTCGGATAGCCTGCCTCGGCCAGAAGCGCCTTGGCGGCTTCGACATCCAGCGTATAGCCCGGATCGGGCAGTTGGCCCAGCACGCCGGTCGACAGCGGGCGCTGATGTTTCTTGCCGTAATAGGGCATCACGGCCTGATCCAACCCATCGTAATCAATCAGCAAGCGCAGCGCCGCGCGCACCTTGGGGTTGGCAAAGCGTTCGTCCTTCATCGAGACGCCAAGGTAGTAAAAGCCCGAACCGGGGGTGGAGGCGACGGTGATCGCGTCATTCGCATCCAGCGCCGCAAGGTCAGGCGCCTGCAAGGAATAGGCCACATCAATATCGCCCTGTTCCAGCATCAACCGCTGCGATTGCGATTCCGGCAGGTGGCGGATCAGCACGCGGGCCATCGCCGGGGCCGCGCCCCAATAGGCATCATTGCGGGTCAGGATGATGTATTCGTTCGACGCCCATTGCGTGAGCGTGAACGGCCCCGAGCCTGCGGAATTGAGCGTGAGCCAGCCCGCGCCCAAATCGCCGTTCACCTCATTGGCCATGGCGGTCTGGCTGTCGATGATCGACCCCGGCCCGTTCTGCGCCAGCACCATCAGAATCATGTTCGGATCATCAGGCTTTGGCAGGTTCAGCACAAAGGTGTGGTCATCCTCGGCCACGAAATGCGCATCTGCCGTTTCGGCACTGAAACCGCGCGATTTCAGGAAGGACGACTGCGCAAGGTTCAGGCTCATCAACCGCTTGAGGCTCCAGACCACATCCTGCGCCGTCAGCGGGTTGCCCGAGGCAAAGGTCACATCCTTGCGCAGGGTAAAGCGCACCGACATGCGGTCTTCGGCGACCTCAAAGCTTTCGGCCAGACGTGGCTGGATCGACCGGTCGTCGGGCGACAGGATCACCAGCGTGTCATAGATGTTGTTCAGAACCTGCACCGTCTCGCGTCCGGTGATGGTGGCCGGGTCCAGCGTCAGGATGTTGTTCATCGTGGTGGCGACGATCAGCTGATCGGCGGGCGTTTCGGCCCAAGATGCCGGGGCCGCGCCGATCAGCAGCGCGCCAAGCGCCACGGATGCCAGAAAATGTTTCATTGTTCCTCCCATTCCCCGCCGCGTCAGGGGCGCGCGGCTCGCCTTGTTGGGCCTGCATGTCGGACATGCGGGCCTGTTCCTCTTGCCTGTCAGGCAAGCAGTGCGGTCACCGGCCCGATCAGGGCGCGGCCAAGCGCGGCCGTGTTGGCGGCATCCAGATGCACGCCATCCACGGCGCTGGCCTGCGCCACGGTTCCGGCATCGAAAAACCCGGCCCCCAGTTCGGTGGCAAGCTGGTGATAGAGCGGCGCGAGCTTGCGCGATTCCTCGGGCAGGCGCGCCCCGGCAGCATTGGGGCCACAGGGCGGTGGCGCCACGATCAAGAGCTTGGGCACAGCGCTGCGCGGCTTGTAGGGAAAGGTTGCCACGATCTCGGCCAGCCGCCGCATCCCGGCCTGCGCCGAAAGCGCCATTCCGCCATGCACGGGTTTCAGGTCATTGGTGCCCAGCATCAGGATCACCAGATCCAGCGGCATCTGCGCCGACAGCGCCACAGGCAGCGCCTTGGCCCCGTTGCGTGGGGCGGCGCCCGCATCATCATCGCGACAGGTGGTGCGCCCACCCACACCATCGGCCTGCACCCGCACGCCCACCAGCCCGGCTTCCAGCACCCGCGGCCATTGCGCGCTTGCCGGATGGCGCAGCCCGGTGGCCGGGTCGGCCCCCCAGGTCAGCGAGTCGCCAAAGGCCAGAATGCTGCGCATCTTCAGACCTTTGCCGTTACGCGACGCGGTTGTTTTCGATGAAATCGAAGTCGATATCCTCGCCCAGACCGGGGCGGTCGGGCACATGGACAAAGCCATCGGCATCCATCGGATCGGACAGGGATTTCAGGTAGTCATGCCCGTCGTCATATTCGAGGAACGGGTGCAGGAGGCCCCGTTCATACCAGCGGCAATTCTTGGACGCGGCCACCACATGCAGGTTCATCGCGGTATTGCCATGCACCTCGCAGTCCATGCCAAAGGCCTCGGCCATGCGCATGGTCTTGAGCGCGGGGGTGATGCCGCCCACGTCATTCACCCCGGTGCGCAGGATATCGCAGGCCCCATGGCGCACCCATTCTGCGCGGTGCCAATGCTTTCCGGCGGCACTTTCCGGCCCCACCACCGGGATGTCCAGATTGTCGGCCAGCCATTTGTAGGACGACATGGATTGTTCATCCATCGGCTCTTCGATCCAGTCAAAGCCCAGCTTTTCCAGACCGCGCCCCAGTTCCAGCGCATCGCTGCGCGAATACCAGTGGAAGGCATCGATCATCAGGCGGATCTCTGGCCCCACCGCCTCGCGCACGGCGGCGCAGGCCTTGAGGTCCATCTTCACATCCGGCGCCCAGCTGACAGGTGGCATCCAGGTGTGCAGCTTGATCCCCTTATAGCCGCGCTTGACCAGCGTTTCGGCAAAGCGGCCATAATCCTCGGGCGTGGCCAGCCCGCCTTCGATCTCGTCGCCGCACATGATGCTGCCATAGGCCAGCACCTTGTCGCGATAGGCCCCGATCAGCTTGTGCACCGGCTGGTTCAGCGTGCGCCCCGCCAGATCCCACAGCGCGCAATCCACCACCGCCAGCGTGCGGTCGGTCAGCTGCGCGGCAGAGCCGCGCTGCCAATGCGCCAGATCCTGCCACAGCCGCTCGCGGTCGCGATAATCCTGCCCGATCAGAACCTTGCGCACGAATTTGTCCAACAGATGCGGGCGCACGATTTCTGGCACGGTAAAGGAATGGCCTTCATGCCCGTCCTCGGTGCGGATGGTCAGCATCGCCTGCTGCACCTGATGCGCCGGGCCCGGATGGGCATGGCCTGCGCTGTCGGAATGCCGGCGCGTCGTGGTCAGAAACACCCGCGCGTCCACCTCGGTGATGATCATTCGCTCCCCCCTTGCCGTCCCGGGGCCGATCCGATGGGATTCGGGCCCTGTCTTGCAAAGCTATAGCGATATGTCTGCTATGTCGTCAATACTTGTCTTACAAGTTACCCAAGGCGCCAAAACCTGAAAGCCCGGCAATCATCCCGGCCCTTTCGGCTTGCACCTTTTCCAAATACTCCCGCGCGGAGCGCAGCTACCTTTGCACCCCGCGCGCCGTCAGGCGGCTCGTGCCAAAGCCCTCCACCCGCGCGGTGATGATCTGGCCTTCGGGCTGATCCGTGGTCAGGTCCACTTCGGTGAACTGCTCGGTGCGGCCCATGCGCGGGGATTCCATCAGGATGCGGTGGATCTGGCCTTGCTGCGCCGCCAGATGCGCCTGCAAGGCGGCGTCGCCCTTGGCGCGCAGCCGCGCGGCGCGGGCCTTGATCTCGGGGCCTTTCAGCTGCGGCATCCGCGCGGCAGGGGTGCCCTTGCGCGGGCTGAAGGGGAAGACGTGCAGGAAGGTCAACCCGCAGTCATCCACCAGCTTGAGGCTGTTGTCGAACATGGCTTCGGTCTCGGTCGGGAAGCCCGCGATGATATCGGCGCCGAACACGATGTCCGGGCGCAGGCGGCGGGCTTCCTCGCAAAAGGCGATGGCATCGTCGCGCAGGTGGCGGCGCTTCATCCGTTTCAGGATCATGTCGTCGCCCGCCTGCAAGGACAGGTGCAGATGCGGCATCAGGCGGGGTTCGCTGGCGATGGCCAGCATCAGGTTGTCATCGGCCTCGATGCTGTCGATCGACGAAATCCTGAGCCGCGCCAGATCGGGCACCAGCCGCAGAATGCGCATGACCAGATCGCCCAAGCGCGGCGTCGCGGGCAGATCCGCGCCCCAGGAGGTGAGGTCAACCCCGGTGAGCACCACCTCATGGAAGCCCCGGTCCACCAGCCGCTTGATCTGGTCGATCACCACCCCGGCCGGGACAGAGCGCGAATTGCCGCGCCCATAGGGGATGATGCAAAAGGTGCAGCGGTGGTCACAGCCGTTTTGCACCTGCACATAGGCGCGGTGGCGGCCAAAGCCGTCGATCAGATGCCCTGCGGTTTCGCGCACCGACATGATGTCATCGACCTGCACCTTTTCGGTCTGGCCCACGAAATCGGGGCCTGCGGGCGCGGCAAGGCCCGCCCAGGTGTCGGCCTGCATCTTTTCATGGTTGCCGATCACGCGGGTGACTTCGGCCATGGCGGCGAAGGTTTCCGGCTCGGTCTGCGCGGCGCAGCCTGTCACAATGACCGGCGCGCCCGGATTTTCGCGGGCAAGGCGGCGGATTTCCTGCTTGGCCTTGCGCACCGCCTCGGCGGTGACGGCGCAGGTGTTCACGATCACCGCGCCTTTCAGGCCCGCCGAGTCGGCCAGCTCGCGCATGGCTTCGGATTCATAGGCGTTCAGACGGCAGCCCAGCGTGGCGAAAACGGGGGCGTTCATGGGTGGGCTGCCAGAAAATCGGGGCTGAGCCAGCCGTCAAACACATGTGCGACCGGGCCGGTGAGCCAGACGCCATCGTCGCGCCAATCCACCTGCAACACGCCGCCATCCAGCGTCAGCGTGACCTGCCGCCCGGTCAGCCCGCGCAGATGGGCGGCGACGGCGGTGGCGCAAGCGCCCGACCCGCAGGCAAGGGTGATGCCGGTGCCGCGTTCCCACACCCGCATGCGCAGATGATCGGGCGCAAGGGCCGAGGCAAACTCTACATTGGTGCGCTGGGGATAGAGCGCGTCATGCTCATAGCGCGGGCCAAGCGCGGCCAGATCGACCGCTTCGGCATCGGCGACAAACAGCACGCAATGCGGGTTGCCCATGCCCACCGCCACCGGATCACCGGGCAGCGGCAGATGCAGCGGGTCCACCGCCTGCGACAGCGGCACCGCGGCCCAGTCCAGCTGCGGCGCGCCCATGTTCACCCAGACCTGCCCATCGGTCAGCCGCCGCGCGAACAGCGCCCCGCGCGCGGTGGTGAGCGACACCGCATCGCGGCCCAGCCCGCGCATCACCAGATCGGCGACGCAGCGGGTGGCATTGCCGCAGGCTCCGGCGCGGCTGCCATCGCTGTTCCAGAAATCCAGCGTGAAATCGCTGTCCGCCGCCGTGGCCGCGCGAATCTCGGCCAGCTGGTCAAAGCCGACGCCGCGGTTGCGGTCGCCCAAGGCGCGCGCCAAGGCGGGCGTGACCACGGCTTCGGCCCGCGCGCGCGAGTCGATCACCACGAAGTCATTGCCGGCGCCATGCATTTTCAGGAAGGGCAGGCCTTGGGGCGGGAATATTTGGGTCATGCGGGGCCATATACGCCCGATCCAAGATATTTGCCAGAGCCTGCATCTTTTGCCCTTGACCCCACCCGCCACTGACCTTAATCAGCGCCCAAGTTGTGGGCCGGTAGCTCAGTTGGTAGAGCAGCTGACTTTTAATCAGCGGGTCACAGGTTCGAATCCTGTCCGGCTCACCACAACTCCCTAAGGTCAGATCACCGCGCGGCGGGATCTTGGATGACACGCTGGCTTTCGTCGCACAGGCGGCGGGGCGCTGTTGACCTTGTGTTCCTGTCTTGCCGTTTCCCCCGGGTTTTGCCGCGCAGTGCCGCGCCTGCCCCGCTGCGCAACAGGGGGCGCGCAGGGAAGGGCACCGGTCTGGCGGGTGAGTCGCGGCGGCGGCATCGCAAGCGCCACGGGCGGAATGGCAAAGGGCGCGTGCCGCCTTTGCGACCGCGCCCTTTGCCTGTTTCAAGACGGACCCCCGCGCCGGTCCGGTGCTGGCGGGGCTAGAGCCCCGGCAACCAGAGCGCCAGCGGCGGGAAGACGATCAGCGTTGCCACCAACAGCAGCGTGCAGCCGATATAGGGCAAGGCTGCCATGTAGATGTCGCGCATCGTGGTGTCTGGCGGGGCGACCCCTTTCATCACGAACAAGAGCAGCCCGAACGGCGGCGAGGTGAAGCCGATCTCTAGCCCCAAGAGCACGATCAGCGCGAACCAGACCGGATCGAAGCCCAAGGAGGCCGCCAGCGGAAAGAAGACTGGCACGGTCAGCAGCATCATGGAAATCTGCTCCATGAACATCCCCAAGACCAGCAGCACCGCGAACATGGCCAGCAGCATCACGATGGGGGCAAGGTCGAAACTGGTGGCCCATTCGATCAGGCCACCCGAGGCCCCGGAAAATGCCAGAATCTGGCTGAAGGTGGCCGAGCCGAACACGATCAGATAGGCCATCAGGGTGACTTTCAGCGCCCCCACAACGGATTTGCGGATGGCCTCCCATGTCAGGCAGCGGAAGGCCGCGGCAACAAGGATGGCGCCCAAGGCCCCGAAGGCGGCGGCCTCGGACGGGGTGGCGATGCCAAACAGCATCATCAGCACGATCAAGGCCATCACGCCGACCAAGGGCACGACATCCAGCAGGATCAGACGCAGCTTTTCGCCCAGCGGTGTGGGTTCCACATCATAGGCGGGGGCGGCGTTGGGGTCGATCCGGGTCTGGATCCAGATGGTCGCGATGTAGAAACAGGCGAGCAGCAGACCGGGAATCACCCCCGCCATCAGAAGCGAGGAGATATCGACCTTTGCCATGGTGGCCAGAAGCACCGCCAAGGCCGAAGGCGGAATGATGATCGCAAGCCCGCCGGTGCCAAGGATAGGCCCGATCGACATGTGTTTCTTGTAGCCGCGCTTGTTCATCTCGGGCACCAGAAGCGAGCCAAGGAGCGCTGTGGCGCCCATCGAAGACCCTGACATGGTGGCAAAGCCGGTGCCGCCCAGCACGGTGACATAGCTCAGCCGCCCCGGAATGCGGCCGAGCAGACGGTCGATCGCATTGAACATCCGCGCGCCAAGGCCGGTGTGAAAGAAGATTTCGCCCATGAGCAGGAACAGCGGGATGGGCACCAAGGCATAGGAGGTCAGCGCGCCAAGGCCATTGTTCAGCATCTGGGTGACGCCACGCTCGCCCCCCATGAACACCCACGCGCCAAGGATATTGGCGGCGATGAAGGCCAGCGCCACCGGCATCCCGATCGCCATGAGAAACAGGATGGCGCCCAGCAAAAGGGCCAGAGATTCATACCACATCATTCGTGTATACCTGCCTCGCCCGTGTGCATGACCTCACGCCCGAACACAAAGCGGGCGAATTCCACTGTCATCAGGCCGAAACTCAAAGGGAATGCGATCGTCAGGAGCCAGCGGGGGAAATAGTAGGAGCGCACGTCGAAATCGCCGCGCGCCAGATTGGTCTGGACAAGCTGATAGCCCTTCCAGCCCAGATAGAGACAGATCAGCGCGCAGGCGGCCGCGACGACGCGGCTGAGGAGGATGCGGGCAGGGGCGGGCAGGGCGGCGGTGACCAGTTCGATGTGCACATGGCCGCGTTGCCGCACCAGCCAAGGCGCGCCCAGCATGGTGATGTAGAGCATGGCATATTCCGTCGAGGTGAACAGCCACGCAAAGGGCTGAACGCCGAAATTGCGCATGGCGACGGAGAGCGTCACCGCGACCATCAGCCAGACCAGCAGGATCGCCGCCGTCAGCGCCATGGCATCGACCAATCGGTCATAAAGTTTCGTGATTGCCTGCATCTGTCGCCCTTCTTTCACGGCAGGAAAACCGGCGGCACCCCCGTGGGCGCCGCCGTGAAAGCGTTACTCTGCAGCGGTTTGGGCGTAGAACTTCTCGATCAGCGCGTCGTAATTGGTGAGGCCCGCCGGGTGCTGTTCCATCTGTTCGCGCATCCGCTTGAAGGTCTCGTCGCGGGCGGCGGCCAGATAGCGGGCGGCGGCTTCGTCGCCAAGGGTGACGGCAGTCATGCCGCCGGCTTCAAGGCGGGCGAATTCGTCATCCCGCCGTGCGGTCTGGGCCGCGACACTGGCGGCTTCGTGGGCGATGGCCTGTTCGGTCAGAATGCGTTTCGAGTCTTCTGACAGGCTGTTCCACTTTTCCAGATTCACGATCACGCCGATGTCGGTGGAGAAGAACGAAGGTTCGACGCGGTATTTGACGAATTCGTTCCACTTCAGGTCGATCAGGCCGATCTGGGTCCAGCCGGTGGCATCCACCACGCCCTTTTCCAGCGCGCCATAGACTTCACCGGTGGGCAGGTCGATCACCTGTGCGCCGAGGTAGTTGGTGAAAAAGGCGTTGTAGACGGCGTTGCCGCGCAGCTTGACGCTCGACAGGTCCAGATCGCCATTGTCCTTGAACTTTGGCTCATTGGCCATCCACAGGTTGTAGGACACGCCGCTGTCGAACCAGCCGAGGTATTTCACCCCCATCTTTTCCTGATGAATGGCATCGATCAGATCGATCCCGCCATTCGCCCGTGCCTCGACAGCGGTGATGTTCGAGCCGACCAGCGCATCCTTTTCCGGCAAGGACCCGGCGTAGAAGCTGCCCGGCGTGTGGACCATGTCAACGATGCCGTCGCGCACCGCATCGGGTTGCTGCGGGGTGGGGATCGCCTCGGGGCCGCCACGAACCTCGATCTCGACCACGCCTTTGCCGGCCTCGTTCACCTTGGCGACAAAATCGAGAAAGCTTTGGGTGTAGATCAGGTTGGGGGAAAAGGCATGCACGGCCGTCAGCTTGTCTTGCGCCATGGCCGTTGTGGCCAAAAGCAGGCTTGCAAGGCTCAGTCCGGTCAGGTTCAGCAGTTTCATCGTTATCTCCCTGTTGATATGGGGTTGATCCCCGGTTTGTCCTGCGCCGCCTGCGGGGCGGTGTCAGTCTTTGGGCCAGACCCAAGGGGCATGGGCCCGTCTGCGGCTGGCAAAGGCGGTGATGGCTGCGGCATGCGATGCCGTCAGGTCGATGTCGTCCCAGCCGTTGATCAGCTTTTGTCGCCAGACCGGGTCCAGCGCAAAGGCGATGCTGTCCGGCCCAGATGTGATGGTCTGCGTGGCCAGATCGACGGTCATCTGGGCCGGACAGGCCGCAAGCAGGCGGTCGGCCTGATCTTCGGTGACGCGGGCGGGCAGCAGGCCGTTGTTGACGGCATTGGCCGCAAAGATATCGCCAAAGCTGGGGGCGATCACCACGCGGAACCCGGCATCCTGCAGCGCATAGACCGCCGCCTCCCGCGAGGAGCCGCCTCCGAAATTGCGCCGGGCGATCAGGATGCTGGCGTCCTGCGCTTCGGCTTGGTTCAAGGCAAAGTCGGGGCGCAGCACATCCCCGTCGCGGCGCAGATCATGCAGCAGGAAGCGGCCATAGCCTTCCTCACGCGGGGCCGACATGAAGCGCGCCGGGATCAGCTGGTCGGTGTCGATGTTTTCCAGCGGCAAGGCGACGGCGCGCCCGTGATGGGTGGTCCAGCCGGTCATGCGCGTCCCTCCAGCAAGGGGCGCACATCTGTGAGATGGCCGGTGACAGCGGCGGCGGCCACCATGGCGGGCGACATCAGATGTGTGCGCGCGCCGGGGCCTTGGCGGCCACGGAAATTGCGGTTGGTCGAAGAGGCGCAGCGCTGACCGGGCGCGACCAGATCGCCATTCATGCCCACACACATCGAGCAGCCCGACCCCACCCAATCCAGCCCTGCGGCCTTGAAGATCTGGTCCAGCCCCTCGGCCTCGGCCTGTGCCTTGACCAGAGCCGAACCGGGCGAGACCATTCCCGGCACCTTTGCCTGCCGTCCGGCCAGAACGGCGGCGGCGGCCCGCAGATCTTCGATCCGGGCATTGGTGCAGGAGCCGATGAAGACCTGATCCACCGCCACGCTGTCGAGCGGGCGACCCGCTGTCAGGCCCATGTAGTCGAGCGCGGCGGCAATGCGGCTGGCGCGCGCCGGATCGGACTCGCGGGCGGGATCGGGCAAGGTGGCGGTGATCGGCAAGGCCTCTTCGGGGCTGGTGCCCCATGTCACGATGGGGGCGACCTCGGCCATGTCCAGCGTCACTTCGCGGTCAAAGGCGACGTCGGGGTCCGAGGCCAGTCTGGCCCAATCCGCACAGGCCGCGTCGAAATCGGCAGGGGCAAAGGCCCGCCCGCGCAGCCAGTCGAAGGTGGTCTGATCGGGGGCGACCAGCCCGGTGCGGGCACCGCCTTCGATCGAGAGGTTGCACAGCGTCAGCCGCCCGGCAACCGACAGCGCGCGCACGGCGGGCCCGGCATATTCCACCGCGTGGCCGCGTGCGCCATCGGCCCCCAACCGGGCGATCCAGGCAAGCGCCATGTCCTTGGCCCCGATTCCCGGACCCGCGACACCGGTAAAGGTGATGCGCATCCGCGCCGGTTTGCGCTGCCAGATCGTCTGGGTTGCCAGCACATGCGCCACTTCGGTGGCGCCGATGCCGAAACCATAGGCTCCCAGCGCCCCATGGGTCGCGGTGTGGCTGTCACCACAGACCACGAGCATTCCGGGCAGGGTCAGCCCTTGTTCCGGCCCCATCACATGAACGATGCCTTGCGCCGGATGACCCAGCCCGAAAAGGCGGATGCCATGCGCGGAGGTGTTTTCATCCAAGGTCCGCACCATGCGGGCGATCGCCGGGTCTGCCACCGGTCCGCGCGTTGGCACATAGTGATCGGCCACGCCCACGGTCAGGCGCGGCTCTGCCACCGCCATGCCGCGCGCCGCCAGCGTGCGAAAGCCGTGATGGGAGCCTTCGTGCAGATAGTGCCGGTCCACCCACAGAAGGGCGGCTCCATCCTCGCGGGTCAGGATGACGTGATCGTCCCAAAGCTTGTCGAAGAGCGCCTTCATTCCGCCGCCCCCGGTGCCGGGTCTGGTCCCAGGTCCGTCAGGGGCACCAGCACGGGCTCCCATTGCCGGGCGCCTGCGTTGCCCACGCGGTTCAGCGTCATGTCCAGCCGGAACCGGTCAGGGCGGTAGAGCGCGGCCAGATGTTCCACGCCGCGCCCGGAGGCATCAAAGACCACGCGGGTCAGCGAGATCAGCGCCGCGCCCACCGACACATCCAGCGCTTCGGCCACGTCGGGGGTGGCAAGGCTGGCCGAGATGGACTGGCTGGCATGGTCAACCTGAATGCCCGCGCGTTCCAGCAGGCGGAACAGCGGTGTCGCGGCCAGATCGGTTTCCGAGAAATTCTGGGCGATGTCTTCGGGCACATGGGTGGTGAGATGCGAGAAGGGCGCGTCGTCCATCTTGCGCACCCGCACCGCGCGCTGCACGCGCCCGCCTTCGGGCAGACGCAAGGCCTCGGCCACAAGCGGGGGGGCCGGGACATAGGCATAGGCGAGCAGCCGCGCGGTCGTCTGCTGGCCCATCCGCACCAGTTGCGGCATCAGCGTGGCGAAATCGGCGGCAATCGCGGCGCGCTGGGACGAGGCGTCGGTCACGCGGGTGCCCGATCCGGGCCGCCGCTCGATCAGGCCTTCCTGTGCCAGCGCGTCCAGCGCGCGGCGGATGGTGACGCGGCTGACGCCATGCTGTTCGGCCAGCCGCATCTCACCCGGGAGCAGGGTGCCGCCCGCCAATTCGCCCCGCGTGATCTCGTCGCGCATCAGCAGATAAACCCGCTGCGCCTTGCTGCCTTCTGTGGATATCCGCGCTGCCTGCACCATGGTGACCTGCCCTTTCGAGTCAGGGATGTTATCCCCGGTCTGAAACAAAGCAACTAAAATGTCTGGTTCTCGCGCAATTAAATGTATTGTGCGGTTTGCAAAAGCAGTATTAAAAAAGATACAGGTTGAACTGCCGGAGTCGTGCCATGCCCATTGTCACAGTGCAGATCCTTGAAGGCTACGAAGGGGCGGTCAAAACCCGTCTGGGCCGTGCCGTGACCGATGCGGTGCGGTCGGTCGTGGCGGCGCCGCCAGAGGCGGTGACGGTGATTCTGGCGGAAATGCCTGCCGAAAACTATCTGCGCGGCGGCACGCATCGGGCGCCCGCGCCGCCTGTGGCCGACGCCGCGCAGGTGGTGCGCAGCTTTCTGACGGCGATGGAAGCGCGGGATCTGGCCGCGGCCCGCGACCACTTGGCGCCGGGTTTTGCCATGACCTTTCCGGGCGGGGTCCGCATGACCACGCTGGACGCGCTGATCGACTGGGCCCGGCCGCGCTACCGCTTTGTGAAAAAGACATATGAAAGGTTCGATGCCTTGGGGTCGTTGGTCTATTGCTTTGGCACGCTGCACGGGGAATGGCCCGATGGCACGGCCTTTTCCGGTATCCGTTTCATCGACCGGTTCGAATTGGAAGACGGGCGTCTGCTGCGGCAGGACGTCTGGAATGATATTGCCGAGGTTCAGGCCCGTGGAGGTGCGCAATGATTGATCCGATCACCCTTGCCGTGCTGGCTGGCCGCATGGAGCAGATTGCCGACGAGATGGATGCGACGCTGTTTCGTTCGGCCTTCAACCCGATCATCGCCGAGGCGCATGATGCCAGCCACGGTCTTTACCACGCGACGACCGGCGACACACTGGTGCAGGGCAAATCCGGCCTGCCGATTTTCGTGGGGGTGATGGCCTTTGCCGTCAAGGCGGTGATCGACAAGGCCGCGCGCGACGGAGACCTTGCCGAAGGCGATGTCTATATCTTCAACGATGCGCATATCGGCGGCACCCATCTGTCGGACATGCGGCTGGTGCGGCCCTATTTCCATCAAGGGCAATTGTTCTGTTATCTGGCCTCGGTCGGCCATTGGCATGACATGGGCGGCGCCGTGCCGGGCAATTACAATCCGCGCGCCACCGAGGTGTTCCAAGAGGCGTTCGTGCTGCCTCCGGTCAAGGTGATGCGGGCGGGGGTGGTGCAGCAGGATGTGATCGACATCATCCTGCGCAACACCCGCTTGCCCGCCTCGGCGCAAGGCGACTTGAACGGGCAGCTGAGCGCGCTGGATCTGGGCGTGCGGCGGATGGACGGGCTTTTGGCGGAATATGGCGGCGCCACGGTGCGCGCGGCGCTGGATGCGCTGTCGGACCGCGCCGAGGCGCTGATCCGGGCCGAGGTCGCGGCACTGCCCGATGGGCGCTGGGAGGCGACCGATTATCTGGACAATGACGGCATCACCGATGTCGCCTTGCCGATCACGGTGGCGCTGACGGTGGCGGGCGACCGTCTGACGCTGGATTTCACCGGGACGGCGGGGGCCACGGCGGGGCCGGTGAACATCTCGAAGGGCACCGCGATTGCGGCTGTTTATGTGGCGATCAAGCATATCTTTCCGGGTTTGCCCGCCAATGCCGGCGTGATGCGCCCGCTTGACATCGTGGTGCCCGAGCGGAGCCTGCTGGCGGCGGAATTCCCCGCGCCGACGGGCGGTTATACCGAGACGATCCTGCGGATGATCGATGTGATCTTCGCGGCCATGGCGCAGGCGGCTCCCGATCTGGTGGTGGCCAATGCCTATGGCACCATCAACGCGCTGTCCTTGGCGGGCTATCGCCGCGACGGGCGGCGGTGGGTGATGTTTTCCTTCTACGGCGGCGGGCATGGCGGCAGCCTTGCGGGCGACGGGCTGAATCATGGCAATGCGCCGATCTCGACCGCGACGATCCCGCCGGTGGAGATTCTTGAATCCGCCTATCCGGTGATGTTCCGGCAATGGGCGTTGCGGCCGGACAGTGGGGGCGCGGGCACCCAGCGCGGGGGCCTCGGCGCGGTCTATGAGATTGAACTGCTGGAAGACAGCGCCGAGGTCTTTCTGTTCGGCGAACGCGGCCGCCATGCGCCCAAAGGGGCGGCGGGGGGCGGCGACGCGGCCTTGAACCGGTTCAGCTATTCGCAAGGCGATGACTGGGCGACGCCTGCCATGGTGTCCAAGGGCACCGGCATGCGCTTGGCGCGGGGCGATGCGGTGCGTCTGGAGACACCGGGCGGCGGCGGCTATGGCCCGGCAAGCGCGCGCGATCCGGCGGCGGTGGCGCGCGACGTGGCCCTTGGTTTGGTGACGGAACAGGCGGCAGACGCGGCCTATGGCACAGCATGGCGGGAGAGCGTGGCATGAGCGGCACTACTTTGATCGGCGTTGATGTCGGCGGCACCTTCACCGACATCTTTGTTCTGGATGCGGCAACGGGCCGGGCCGAGGTGGCCAAGGTCCCCACCTCGCGTCCCGATCAGTCGGCGGGGTTCCTTGCAGGGATCGCGCAGCGGGTTTCGGATCTGGGCACGGTGGCGACCGTGGTTCACGGCACGACGGCAGGCACCAATGCGCTGCTGGAGCGCAAGGGCGCGCGCATCGGCATCATCACCACGGCGGGGTTCCGCGACGTGCTGGAGATGCGCCGCCGCGACCGGCCCCGGACATGGGGGCTGCGCGGCGATTTCACCCCGGTGGTGTCGCGCGATCTGCGGCTGGAGGTGGCAGAGCGCACCTTGGCCGATGGCACGGTGCACACGCCGGTAGACCTGAACGCCGTGCGCGCGGCAGGGCAAGCCTTGCTGGATCAAGGCTGTCTGGCGGTGGCGGTGCTGTTCGTCAACGCCTATGCCAACCCGGCCAATGAACAGGCGGCGGTGGCCGCGCTGCGCGAGATCTGGCCCAATCCGCATGTGGCCTCGTCTTCAGAGATCCTGCCCGAAATCCGCGAGTTTGAACGCTTTTCCACCACGGCGCTGAACGCCTATCTGCAACCCGAGGTGGCGGGCTACCTGAGCCGGCTGGAACAGGCGCTGAAGAGCAAGGGCTTTGGCGGCGAGTTCCTGATCGTGCAGTCGAACGGCGGTGTGATGGCGGTCGAGACCGCCTGCCGCCTGCCCGTGCGCACCGCGCTGTCGGGACCGGCGGCGGGGGTGATCGCGGCGGCCTATATCGCACAGACCGCCGGTTTCCCCGATATCATCACCGGCGACATGGGGGGCACCTCGTTTGACGTTGCGCTGATCGCGGGCGGACAGGCGGCGCTGGCCGCACAAACGGCGGTGGACTTTGGCATGGTCGTGCGGGTGCCGATGATCGAGATCACCACGATCGGCGCGGGCGGCGGCTCTATCGCTTGGGTGGACAAGGGCGGGCTGTTGAACATCGGGCCGGAATCCGCAGGCTCTGACCCCGGCCCGGTGGCTTATGCGCGCGGCAACACGCGGCCGACGGTGACGGATGCCAATATCGTGCTGGGCCGGATCGACCCCGACCGCCCCATCGGCGGTGGGCGGCTGGATGTGGCCGCCGCGCGGGCGGCGATTGATGCCCATGTGGGCGGGCCGCTGGGCCTTGGCACCGAAGAGGCCGCCGAGGCGATCATCCGGGTTGCCAATTCCCGCATGGCCGGGGCGATCCGGCTGGTCAGCATTGAACGCGGCCATGATCCGAAGCATTTCGCCTTCATGCCCTTTGGCGGGGGCGGCGCCTTGCACGCAGGCGCGATGCTGGCCGAAGTGGGCCTGTCGCGCGCCATCGTGCCGCGCTATCCCGGCGTCACCTCGGCCATGGGCTGCGTGATTGCCGACATGCGGGCCGATTTCGTGCAGACGGTCAACCAGCCGACCGCCGCCGCCGATGGCGCGGCGCTGGCCGCGCTGATCGAAGATCATCTGGCCGAGGGGCAGGGGATGCTGGCCGCCAGTGGCGGGGCCTTTGCCGCGCGGGTGGTCACGGTTGAACTGGACATGGCCTATGTTGGCCAGACCCATACGGTGTCTGTCCCCTTGCCGGTGACGATCCTGGCGCAGGACAAGGTGACACCGCCGACGCCAGACGCCATCACGGCGGCTTTCGAGGCGGCCTATCAGCGGGTCTTTGGCCGACTTTTGCCCGGCGGTGTCAGCCGCATCCTGAACCTGCGGACCGCCGTGATCGGGCAGCGGCCCAAGTTTGATCTGGCGACGCTGGCCCCCACGACCAGCGGTCCGGTGGTGCCTCGGGCCACGCGGCGGGTCCATCTGGGCGGGGCATGGTGCGACGCCGCCATTCATGACCGTCTGGCCTTGCCGGTGGGCACGGTGATCCGGGGGCCTGCGGTGCTGGAGCAGCCCGACACGACCATTCTTGTGGAACCGGGCCTGATCGGCACGGTAGACAGTTATGGCAATGTGATCCTGACACGGGAGGACGGCGATGACACTTGATCCTTGCAAGACCGCATTGCTGACCATCGATCTGCAAAACGACTTCCTGCACCCCGAGGGCGCCTATGGCCGTGCCGGGCAAACGGCGCCCGCCATCACCGCCTTGCCCGCCCGGATCGCGCCGGTGCGCGATGCGCTGCGGGCGGCGGGGGGCGTGTTCGTCTCGGCGCAGTTCACCTTGGTGCCGGGGCCGGATGGGCCGTTGATCGCCCCGCATCTGGCCAAGCTGCGCCCGTTTCTGACGACGGGCGACTTTGCCCCCGGTGGCTTTGGCCATGATCTGGTCGACAGTCTGAAGCCCGCAGATTTCACGGTGGAAAAGGTGGCCTATTCGGCCCTATACCAGACCCGGCTGGAGTATATTCTGCGCCATCTGGGGATCGATACGCTGATCGTGGGCGGCATTGTCACCAATGGCGGCGTTGCCTCGACGCTGCGCGATGCGCATCTGCGGGGCCTGCACACGATTGTGCTGACCGATGGCTGCGCCGCGTTCCGGGACGACGTGCATGACGCCACTTTGTTGTCTTTGGCTTCAGTCACCGAGCAGATGACCTGCGCCGAGGCTGTTGCTGTTTTGAAAGGTGCCGCATGACGCTGAAATCCCGCCTTGCAGAGCCGCAGATCCTGATTGCGCCCGGCGTTTATGATGGTCTGACCGCTGCGATTGCCGCCGATGCCGGGTTCGAGGCGCTGTATCTGTCTGGCGCCGCCGTGGCCTATACCCGGCTGGGGCGGCCTGACATCGGGCTGACCACCATGTCGGAAATGGCCGACACCATGGCGCTGATCCGCGACCGGGTGGCGCTGCCTGTCATCATCGATGCCGACACCGGCTTTGGCAATGCGCTGAACGCGCAGCGCACCATGCGCGCTTATGAGCGCGCGGGGGCCAGCGCTTTGCAGATCGAGGATCAGACCTATCCCAAGCGCTGCGGGCATCTGGCGGACAAGTCGCTGATTTCGACCGCCGAGATGGTGGGCAAAATCGCCGCCATGGCAGAGGCGCGCGCAAGCGAGCAGACATTGATCATCGCGCGTACCGATGCGATTGCGGTGGAAGGGTTCGCAGCGGCCATCGACCGCGCGGGCGCCTATCTGGACGCGGGCGCGGATGCCTTGTTCATCGAGGCGCCGCGCACGGGCGACGAGCTGGCGCAGGTGGCCCGCACCTTCCGGGACCGCGGGCCCTTGATGGCCAATATGGTGGAGGGGGGCGCGACCCCGATTCAGTCGGCGGCTGATTTGCAGGCGCTGGGCTTCCGTCTGGTAATCTTCCCCGGCGGGATCGTGCGCGCGCTGGCGCGGACGGCGGGGGATTATTACGCCAGCCTGAAGGCCCATGGGTCGAACACGCCTTTTGCCAATCGGATGTATGATTTCGACGGGCTGAATGACCGGATCGGCACGGCCGAGATGCTGGCCTTGGGCGGACGGTTCGACGGGACAGTGAAATGATCCTGCCGCCCGTGGCGCATGAGGCGCAGGTGCAAACGCTGATCGTGGGGGGCGGGGCCTGTGGGCTGATCGCGGCGCTCGCGGCGCATGAGGCGGGGCAAGAGGTGCTGGTGCTGGAGCGGGACGCGGTGCCCTCTGGGTCCACGGCCCTGTCGGCGGGGCTGATCCCGGCGGCAGGCACGCGCTGGCAAGCGGCAGAAGGCATCGCCGACAGCCCCGCGCAATTCGCCGCCGACATCGCGGCCAAGGCGCATCACGAAAATGATCCCGCGCTGGAGCGCGCCCTGACCGAAGGCGCGGCCGAGGCGCTGCATTGGCTGGCCGATCGGCATGGGTTGGACCTGTCCGTTGTCACGGATTTCACCTATCCCGGCCATTCGGCGCGCCGGATGCACGGCTTGCCCAGCCGCTCGGGCCGCGCGCTTGTCGATGCGCTGCGGGCGGCGACCGAAGCAAAGGGCATCGACATTCTGACCGAGGCGCAGGTCACCGCGCTCCATGCCGAAGGCGGGCTGGTGACGGGCGTGCAGATCACCCGGCCCGATGGCAGCACCGACAGCCTTGGCTGCGCGCGGCTGATCCTTGCCTGCAACGGCTTTGGCGGGAACAAGGCGATGGTGGCGCAGCACATGCCAGCCATCGCCGAGGCGCTGTATTTCGGCCATCCCGGCAATCAGGGCGAGGCGATGATCTGGGGCGCGGCGCTGGGGGCGGCGGTGCGCCATCCGGGGGCCTATCAGGGCCATGGCAATGTGGCGCATCCGCATGGCATCCTGATCAGCTGGGCCACGATCATGGAGGGGGGCTGTCAGGTCAACCTGCGGGGCGAACGGTTCTGGAATGAGGCGCAAGGCTATTCCGAGGCGGCGCAGGCGGTGCTGGCCCAGCCCGAGGGGCAGGCTTGGGCGATCTTCGACGCCCGTATCGCCGCCATCGCGGGCCAGTTTCAGGATTTCCGCGATGCCGAGGCGCAAGGGGCCGTCAAGACCGCCGCAACGGTCGCGGCGCTGGCAGAGGTGACGGGTCTGCCGCCCGAGCCGCTGGCCGAGACGCTGACGCGCTTTGCCGCGGCAAAGGCGGGCGCGCCCGATGCGTTTGGCCGGGATCTGCGCGGCGTCCCTGCCTTGACGCCCCCCTATGCCGCGGTGCGGGTGACGGGTGCGCTGTTTCACACGCAGGGCGGTCTGGTGACCGACGGGCAGGGCCGGGTGCTGACAGCGGCGGGCGTGCCCTTGGGCAACCTCTGGGCCGGGGGCGGTGCCGCCTGTGGCGTGTCGGGGTCGGGCGATGCGGGCTATCTGTCGGGCAACGGCCTTTTGGCGGCTGTCGTGCTTGGCTTTCGCGCGGGGCGGGCCGACGCCCCGGCGGCGGCATCCTGAGAGGCGGATGCGTTGGGCGCAGCAAGGGGCAAGGCCCGCTGCCGCGCCTAGGTCTTAAAGCTCCAGCAGACGGTCGCCCGTGGCATCCTTGATGCGGGTGGGCAGGCCGATCTGGTTCAGCAGATTGATGAAGGGCGCGGGGTCAAGCTCTTCGACATTGGCCATGGTGCCCACATCCCAGACGCCATCGGCGATCAGCAGCGCGGCGGCCACCGGCGGCACACCGGCGGTATAGCTGATGCCTTGGCTGCCCACCTCGTTATAGGCGTCCTTGTGATCGGCGACGTTGTAGATCAGCACCTCGACCGGCTGGCCGTCCTTGGTGCCTTTGACGAAATCGCCGATGCAGGTCTTGCCGGTGTAGTTCGGGGCAAGGCTGGCCGGGTCGGGCAAAACGGCCTTGACGACCTTCAGCGGCACCACTTCCAAACCTTCGGCGGTTTTCACCGGCTGTTCCGACAACAGGCCAAGGTTTTTCAGCACGGTGAAGACGTTGATGTAATGGTCGCCAAAGCCCATCCAGAAGCGCACATCGGCCTGCGGATAGCGGGCAGACAGCGAATGCACCTCGTCATGGCCGGTCAGATAGGCCTTTTGTTCGCCCACCACCGGCATGTCCCATGTCTTGCCAACCTCGAACATGCTGTTGGTCTGCCAAGCGCCGTTCTGCCACGAATAAACCGTGCCGGTGAATTCGCGGAAGTTGATCTCGGGGTCGAAGTTGGTGGAGAACCATTTGCCATGCGACCCGGCGTTGATGTCAACGATGTCGATCGACTCGATGCTGTCCATCAGGCCTTCGGCCACGCGGGCATAGGCGTTGACCACGCCCGGGTCAAAGCCCACGCCCAGAATGGCGGTAACGCCCGCCGCCTTGCACGCCTCGCGCCGTTTCCATTCGTAATTGCCATACCACGGCGGGGTTTCGCAGATCTTGGCCGGGTCTTCGTGAATGGCGGTGTCCATATAGGCCACCCCCGCCTGAATGCAGGCGTCCAGAACCGGCATGTTGACGAAAGGCGAGCCCACGTTGATCACGATCTGGCAGCCGGTGGCCTTGATCAGCGCCACCACGGCGGCGGTATCGGTGGCGTCGAGCGCATGGGCGGCAAACACGCCCGGCACCTTCATCGCCGACTTCTCCTGCACCGAGGCGATGATCGCTTCGGCCTTGGCCACCGTGCGGCTGGCGATGTGCAGATCGCCCAAGCGGTCATTGTGCTGGGCGGCCTTGTGCGCCACCACTTGGGCCACGCCACCAGCGCCGATGATCAGAACATTCCGTTTCACTTCGAACCGTCTCCTTTAAGGACAGAGGGAAGGGGCAACCTGATTAGCCGAGGTTGCCTTCAAAATCGGCATAGCCGAATTCACGCGCCACGGTCATCGAACCGTCCAACTCCTTGATGACGATGCCCGGCATCTTCACCCCGTTGAACCAGTTCTTTTTCACCATGGTATAGCCCGCCGCATCCGCGATGCTGAGCCGGTCGCCCACCTTGAGAGGGGCAGGGAAGTTGAATTCCCCGAACACATCGCCCGCAAGGCAGGATTTGCCGCAGATCTGGAACGGGTGATCGCCCGCCGTTTCGATCTTGCCGGAAATGCGGTAGATCAAAAGATCAAGCATATGCGCCTCGACCGAGGAATCGACGACGGCCAGATCCTTGCCGTTGTTCAGCACGTCCAGCACCGTCACCTCAAGGCTGGCCGCCCCGGTGATCGCCGCTTCGCCCGGTTCCAGATAGACCTGCACGCCGAAACGGTCGGAAAAGGCCTTGAGCCGCGCCGCCAGTTTGGCCACCGGGTAGCCTTCCCCGGTGAAATGGATGCCGCCGCCAAGGCTGACCCAGCGCAGGCGCGACAGCAGCACGCCGAATTCGTCTTCGATGCGGGTCAACTGCTGATCGAACAGGTCGAAATCATCGTTTTCGCAATTGTAATGGATCATGAAGCCGCTGATGCGGTCCATCACGCGTTCAATCTTGCTGGCGTCCCATTCGCCCAGTCGGCTGAAGGGGCGCGCCGGATCGGCAAGGTCGAAGCCGCTGGTGGAAAAGCGCGGGTTCAGGCGCAGACCACGGGCGATGCTGGCCGACTGGTTGTCAAACCGCTCCAGCTGACCGATGGAGTTGAAGATGATCTTGTCGGCATAGCCCACGGCCTCGGCGATCTCATGATCGGCCCAAGCCACCGAATAGGCGTGCGTCTCCTTGCCGAAACGCTCGCGCCCCAGTTTCAGCTCATAGAGGCTGGAGGAGGTGGTGCCGTCCATATGGCCTCGCATCTGGTCGAACACGCCCCAAGTGGCAAAGCATTTCAGCGCCAGCAGGGTCTTGGCCCCTGAACTTGCGCGCAGCTCATCCATGATGGCCATGTTGCGCGCCAGTTTGGAGCGGTCGATCAGGTAATAGGGCGTCTGGATCATCGCATTCCCCCTTTTCGGGCAGCAGAAGGAAGAAGGGCGCTATTTATGGCCCCCCACCCCCCTATGCAAGCCCTGTGACGCGAGAATGACAGGGCGGCGACGGCCTTAGACCATGCGGATCACATCCTTGCCCACCGCCAGAACATAGCCGCGCCGGGCGATGGTCTTGACCAAAAGCTCGCTCACCAACTGGTTGCCCAGCGTGTCGCGCAGGCGTTTCACCCGCGTGGCCCCGGCGGCTTCGTCGCAATCCACCTCGTTGCGGCCCGAGATCACCGATTCGATCTGCGCGCCCGTCAGCACTTCATCATCCATCCGCGCCTCGGCCAGCACGGCCAGCGTTTCCAGCGCGGCTTCGGTCAGCGCGAATTCCATATCGTTGATATAGACGGCGCGGCCTTCGCGGGAAATCATCAGGCTGGCCACCTGAATGCCCGAGCGTTGGATGGCGGAAATCCGGCGGTTCAGCGCGATGATCATGACCAGAAACACCAGCGCCGCGATCAAGAGCGCGGTGGAAAACACCAGCAGCACGAAGATCACCATGCGATAGCTTTGCAGCACTTCGGAAAACGAGGTGCCGCTTTGCGCCAGAATCTCCAGCAGCTTGATTTCGGCATTGGTGGTCAGGTTGTCGTTTTGCACGAACAACTGCTCCACCCGGGCGTTGAAGGCATTGGCGTCCGGCAGGCTCAGGAACAAGAACAGCGCTGCGCCGAACAGGATCAGCACGATGGCCGCAATGCCAAAGCTGACAACCCGGTTGCCCGCTTTCAAACTCTCAGTAACGGAGGAAGAATTCTCCTGCACTCGCTTGCCTTTCGCCAAGCCCCTCGGGGCCGAATGTTGCCAACACGTTCAACAGCGTCCAGCCTGCCTGCGCAAGCCGGGGCTGCAACTCTCCCTGCGCCGCGCCGGGCGAGCAGTTGGCGTCGCTGACTTGTGCGACACCGTAGTGCAGGCGCAAGGGGTCATCCTGCTTGGCCTTGTAATCTGCGTAGCATTCCGCCGATGCCGGGGTGGCCACAGCCGTGGCCATGGCAAGCGCGGCAGCGACAAAGATCAGCGCGGATGTTTTCATGTCTGGCTCCTGATCGGGGCGGGGGGCGGATGTTTTTTCCTGCCCCAGAGTTGCGCGCCTTTCTGCCGATATTCAATATCAACCAAGGGTTTCAGCGCGTGTTATCGCATATCAAGGGCGCGATATTGCCTGTCGCGGGGGCCGGGCGGCACGGTTGGGCATCAGGTCCGGTGCGAGGCGCGCACCGTGCCACGTCCCCCCACCCAAGACAGGAGGCCCCCATGCTTGCCGCACTTCCCGCCCTGAGTCCGCGCGTCGTTTCGCCGTCGCTGCCCCGCGCCACCCCGCAGCCTTTGCGCCGTGTGGCGGGGGGCGTTCTGGCCGCCGTCACCGTTCTGGCACTTTTGGCCGCCAGTGCCGTGCCGGCCCGCGCCGATCGTCTGACCGACGCCGCCTTGGCGCAGCTGACCCCGCCGGTGGTGGAGGCCATCCTGCATCCGCTGAACCAAGCCCCGCTAACCTTGGCCCCCCTGACTCAGGCGCCGGTGTCGCCTTTGGCGGTGGTGCATTCGCCCAAGCCGCAGCCCCGGCCTCCCGTGGCTGTGACGCCACCGGTCGAGGTGCGCAGCCCGCGTGTGCCGGCGGTCTGTGCGGTTGAGGTGTCTGGCGCGCGGCGCAATCTCACGGTCTATCCAGAGCGCTGCCTGCGCCGCGAAGGCTTTGAGTTCCGCCTGCCGCGCTATTGCGCCCATGAGGCGCGGGTGTTCGGGCGGATGGACCGGGTCTATACCGAATCTTGCTTGCGCGATGCCGGATTCCGGGTGGACAACCGGGGCTTTCGTGACCACGGGCGTGGCCATGGCCGGGGCAATGGCTGGAACAATGGTTGGGACAAAGGGCGCGGGCATGGCTGGGACCATGGGCCGGGCCGTCCGCGCCACAGCTACTGAGCCAGACGGCGCGGCCCTTTTGTCTGCCCCGGCGCTGCGATATGCCGGGGCATGACCAAGATTTCCGCAGATTTCACCTTTGAAGAGGCCGCCCTTGCGCAAGGGGCGGCCTGTGTTGTGGGCGTGGACGAGGTGGGCCGTGGCCCGCTGTGTGGCCCTGTCACCGCTGCCGCCGTCCGCTTGGACCCGGCCCGCATTCCGGCAGGGCTGGCCGATTCCAAGGCGCTGAGCCCGGCGCGGCGCGAAGCCTTATGTGCCGAGTTGATGGAGGTGGCGCAGGTCGCCGTCGCCCATGCCAGCGTGGAAGAGATCGACAGTCTGAACATCCTGCGCGCCAGCCATCTGGCGATGGAGCGCGCGGTGGCGGCGCTGGGGGCGGATTTCGCGCTGGTCGACGGCAATCTGCTGCCGCGTGGGCTGTCCTGCCCGGGGCTTGCGATCGTGAAGGGCGATGCCAAATCGCTGTCGATCGCGGCGGCCTCGATTTGCGCGAAAGTGACGCGCGACCGGCTGATGGTGGATTTGGCGCAACAATATCCGGGTTATGGCTGGGACGTGAACGCCGGTTACCCCACAAAGGCGCATCTGGCGGCGCTTCTAAATCTTGGGGTGACCCCTGTGCATAGACGTTCGTTCAAACCTGTCCACAACATCTTGTATCAAGAGAAATAGATAACCCCTTGATTCAATAAAGAATTTGACGCCGATTCGTCTCTGACTCATTCTTATCCACAGATGCGGCGCACCAAATGACGCCGCCGACAGAGGCAGAACATGACGTCAAAGACCAAAGCAACAGGGGCAGCGCTGCCCCTGAACCAGATTCTTGCAGGCGACTGCATAGAGCAGATGAACAGCCTGCCCGCAGGCTCTGTCGACCTGATTTTCGCAGACCCGCCCTATAATTTGCAGTTGAAGGGCGATCTGCATCGGCCGGACAATTCCAAGGTGGACGCGGTTGACGACCATTGGGATCAGTTCAGCAGCTTTGCCGCCTATGACGAATTCACCCGCGCGTGGCTGAAGGCGGCCAAACGATTGCTGAAACCCAATGGTGCGATCTGGGTGATCGGCAGCTATCACAATGTGTTCCGGCTGGGGGCCGAGCTGCAAAATCAGGGCTATTGGCTGCTGAATGATGTGGTCTGGCGCAAGTCGAACCCGATGCCGAACTTCAAGGGCAAGCGGCTGACCAATGCGCATGAGACGCTGATCTGGGCGTCGCGCGATGAGTCGGCGAAGTATACCTTCAACTATGAGGCGCTGAAGGCGCTGAACGAAGGCATCCAGATGCGGTCAGACTGGGTGCTGCCGATCTGCACCGGGCATGAGCGGTTGAAGGATGAAAACGGCGACAAGGCGCATCCGACGCAAAAGCCGGAAAGCCTGCTGCACCGGGTGCTGATCGCCACCACCAATCCGGGCGATGTGGTGCTGGACCCGTTCTTTGGCACCGGCACCACCGGGGCCGTGGCCAAGATGCTGGGCCGCGATTTCATCGGGATCGAGCGCGAGGAGTCCTATCGCAAGGTGGCCGAAGCCCGCATCGCGCGGGTGCGCAAGTTCGATGCAAGCGCGCTGGAGATCACCGGATCGAAGCGCGCCGAGCCACGGGTGCCCTTTGGGCAGGTGGTGGAGCGCGGGATGCTGCGCCCCGGCGAAGAGCTCTATTCCATCGGCAACCGCTATATGGCCAAGGTGCGCGCCGATGGCACGCTGGTGGGCAATGACGTGAAAGGCTCGATCCATCAGGTGGGGGCGGCTTATGAGCGCGCGCCCAGCTGCAACGGCTGGACCTATTGGCACTTCAAGCGCGACGGGAAGATGATTCCCATCGACATCCTGCGCCAGCAGATTCGCGCGGAAATGGAAGCCGATCAGCTGCGCCCGAACTGAGCGCGGCCTTGACCGGCAGGGTGGGGTAAGCCGCGCCCTGCCGTGATCCCACAGTTTGAATCCGACGCCTGCACCGTGGTTCCGCCCGCGGTGCCCCTTGCCCCGCCGTGCTGTCATGGCGGGGTCTTTTTTGGGGCGGGGTCTTTTTGCGGGCGGCACGGTCGGTGGGGCCGGGTGCCTTGCGCGCACAGGTGCGGACAGGCACAAGAGGCCTGTGGCAGAGGGCGGAAAGGAACAGCATGGATGCGCTGGTGATCGGGGCAGGCCCGGCGGGGCTGATGGCCGCCGAAGAGCTGGCCCGCGCGGGGCGGCAGGTGGTGGTGGCCGAGGCCAAGCCCAGCCCGGCGCGCAAGTTCCTGATGGCGGGCAAATCGGGGCTGAATGTCACCAAGGATGACCCCGCCGCCGCCTTTGGCGCGGCCTTTGACAGCGATCTTCTGGCGCCGATGCTGGCCGAATTCGGCCCCACCGAGGTGATGCAGTGGTGCCGCGATCTGGGGCAAGAGGTGTTCACCGGCAGCTCGGGGCGGGTGTTCCCGGTGGCGATGAAAGCCTCACCCTTGCTGCGCGCTTGGCTTGCGCGGTTGGCAGGGCAGGGGGTGGCGCTGCGCACCCGCTGGCTGTGGCAAGGCTGGGAGGGCGCGGCCTTGCGCTTTGCCACGCCCGAAGGCGTGCAGCTTTTGCGCCCGGCGGTGACGGTGCTGGCGCTGGGCGGCGCCAGTTGGGCGCGGCTGGGATCTGATGCGGCATGGGTGCCATGGCTTGCGGCGAAAGGGGTGGAGATTGCGCCGTTCCAGCCCGCGAATATGGGCTTTGGCGTCCGCTGGTCCGAGCATATGGCGCCGCAGTTCGGCCAGCCCCTCAAGACGGCGCTGCTGCGCGCGGGGGGGCAAAGCGTGCGTGGCGAATTCGTGATTTCGGCGCATGGGGTGGAGGGCAGCGCCATCTATGCGTTGAGCCGCAGCTTGCGCGGCGGGGCGGCGCTGACGCTGAACCTGTTTCCCGATCTGGCGCCCTTGGCCTTGGCGGCGCGGATTGCGCGGCTGAAACGCTCGGACAGTCTGGGCAACCGGCTGCGCAAGCTGGGGCTGAGCGCGCCTGCGGTGGCGCTTGTGATGGAGTGTGGCCGCAACCTGCCGCTGGAGCAGGCGCTGACGGCGCTGCCGATCCCGCTCACCGGGCCGCGCCCGCTGGACGAGGCGATTTCCAGCGCGGGCGGCATAAGGCGCGAGTCGCTGACCGAAGGGCTGGAGTTGCGCGCCTTGCCCGGGGTCTATGCCTGTGGCGAGATGCTGGATTGGGAGGCCCCGACGGGCGGCTATCTGCTGACGGGCTGCTGGGCCAGCGGGCGCTGGGCGGGGCGTCACGCGGCGCAAAGCGCTTGATCTGCGGCGGGGAATGCCCTTCCCTTTGCACAGTGCCCTTTCTTGGCCTGCCCCGCTGCCTCTGGCGGGCGGAAGCAGCGGCCCATGATTTCGGAGACATCGCCCATGCGCACCCTGCTGCTTGCTGTCTTGCTGGCCGTCACCCCGACGGCGATGGCGATGGCCTGTTCAAAGCCTTCGGACGCGGCGGCGTTGGAGCGGGAGATGGTGGCGTGGGTCAACCAAGAGCGCGAGGCCCGTGGGCTTGCGCGGCTGGCGCCTTCGCCGCAACTGGCAGCGGCGGCCCAGCAGCATGCCTGCGACATGGCCACACGCGATTTCTTCAGCCACAAACGCGCCGGAGGGCCGAGCATGGCCGACCGCGCCAAGGCCCATGGCTACCGTTTTGGCAAGATGGTGGAAAATCTGGCCTCTGCGCAGGAAGAGTCGGTCCGCACGGCGGCGGGCCTGTGGCGCAATTCGCCGCCGCATTGGGCCAATATCCTCATGCCCGATCTGCGCGATATCGGCATTTCGGTCACGCGCGGCGGCGGGAAGGTTTATTGGGTGATGAAGGCAGGGCGGGCGCGCTAGGCCTTGGCCGGGTTGACGCTCTGGCCCGAGCCAAGCCGGGTGGCCCCCGGTGGCAGATCGGGCAGCGGCGGCGTTGCGCCTTGCCAGAAACACAGCCGGATGTGATCGCCAAGTGCGGGGTCTGACAGGTGCTCCCAAGCCAGATGGAAGCCTTCCATCAACAGACCTTCGGCGTAGAAGACGATCTCTTCGCAATCGAGCGATTCGCCCGCCGCATCCGACCAGCCGCCGTCCTTGTGCCACAGCACATAGGCCTCGATCGTCTTGTGCTTGCGGGTGATCCGCGTCAGCGGGTCGAGCAGGGTTTCAAACTCTGACATCATGTCCTTTCCGGCCCGACAGGGGCCAAAGCCAAGGGCGCGCTAGCGCCGGGTCATTGCCAGACGGATCAGCGCGCGTTCCATCAGCGCCATCCCCGGCGCCCGCGAGGCCGAGCGCAGGGTGAGGTCGGTTTCCAGCAGATCCGAGACGGCGCGTTCCAGAAGCCGAACGCCCCAAGCCTGCGCCTGCCGCTGCATCAGGTCGCGCCTTGGGCCAAAGACCCGCGCCTTTTGCAAGCCACTGGCGACGCCCGACGGATCGGAGGCGGCGATTTGCAACGCCTTGAAATGGCGCAGCGCCTGAATGCAGATGGTGACGGGCAGCACGCCCTGACCTTCCAGCCGCCGCATGAGCAGGCCAATGGCCGACGCGCGGCCATCGGCCACCGCGTGCAGCAGATCATCCACCTCGGCCTCAAGCGTGGCAGGGGCCATCGCGGCGACATCGGCGGGGGTCAGTGGTGTGGAGTCGCCATATTTGTAGAGCGCGATCTTTTCCAGCGTCTGCCGGAAATCGCCCGGGTCCAGCGCGCGGGCCAGCGTGTTGAGATCGGCCATCGCCTCGCGGTCGATGCTGGCAAGGCCTGCCTTTTTCAAGGCGTCCTCAATCTCTTCGCGGCTGGGCGGATCGTCATAAAGCACGGCGCAAAAGGCCTGCGTGTGCTTTTCAAACAGCATGCGCAGCGCGGATTTCGCGGTCAGATTCCCGGCAGTGACGATGATCTGCGCATCGCCGGGCTTCCACTCCTTCAAGGCGGCCCCGATGGTTGGGGCCAGCGTGTCGGTGGCGTCTTCCACAAAGGCCACGCGCGGGCCGGGAAAAAAGCCCACCGCCTTGATCGCATCCAGAAGGGCGGCGGCATCCTTGCGCAATTCTGCCGCCTGAATCCGGGTCAGGCGCATTTCGCCTTCGCCTTCGGGGCCGATCAGCGCGGCGATCACCTCTTGCCGTTTCAAGGCCACCCGCATGGCATCGGCCCCGGCAATCAGCAATCCGGCCTTGGTCGGGTCGGGCTTGGTGAAATAGCGGCTGGCCTCGATCCCCTTGAGGATCATGCCCAAGTGCCCGCAGTGGCGATCAGGCGGCTGACGATCTGGTCGGCCAACATCCGCATCAGGCGGAAGGCGGCATCTTCTTCGGCGGCCAGCCCGGCCACGGTGCTGCCGGTGGCGGAATAGGCGGTAAAGCCTTGCACCCGCCCGCCCGTCACCCGCTGGCCGGTGGCGCGGCTGGTCAGCGTCCAGTCAACATGGCCGGTCAGGTGATAGCGGGTGATCGCATCCTCGGGCGTGATGCCCAGCGTTTCGGCGCGGGTGACGATGCTGTGGGCCAGATCAAAGGCGGCGGCGTCGGGGCGGCCCAGCCGTTCCTCCAGCCGTTCGACCAGATCAAAGCCCAGCTTGTTCACGGGGTCATCCACCCGGATGCGGCCCTCCAGACCCTGTGCCACCCCGCCCGGCCCATAGGCCGGGGCAAAGCCACAGCCCAGAAGGGCCAGTGGCGCGAACAGCACGAGTCTGCGGTTAGGCAACGACATTGATGATACGCCCCGGCACGACGATGATCTTCTTCACCGGCTGACCGGCAAGGAACCTGACCACATCCTCATTCGCCAGCGCGATCTTTTCAACCTCGGATGCGGGCATATCCTTGGCCACGCTGATTTCCGCCCGCCGTTTGCCGTTGATCTGAATGGGCAGGACCACGGTGTCATCCACCAGCAGCGCCGGGTCGGCCTTGGGCCAAGGGGCCTGACAGCACAGGCCTTGGCCGCCCTGATAGGTCCAGATCGATTCGGCGATATGCGGCACCATCGGCTGCATCAGTTGCGCCAGCGTGCGGATCGCCTCTTTCATCACCGGCGTGCTGGCATTGGCGCGGGCCAGCGTGTTGGTGAACCCGTAAAGCACCGCGATGGCCTTGTTGAAGGCAAAGCTTTCGATGCCGCGCGTCACCTCGTCCACCGCCTTTGCGGTGGCGCGGCGCAGATCGTCATCGCCTTCGCCCTTGTGATCGGCAGGCATCTCGCCGATGCGGGCGCAGAGCGTCCAGACACGCGAGAGGTGCTTGAACGCGGCCTCGGCGCCCGAAGAGGTCCATTCCACATCGCGTTCCGGCGGGCTGTCCGACATCACGAACCAGCGCGCGGTATCGGCGCCGAAACTTGCGATGATGTTCATCGGATCGACGACGTTCTTCTTGGATTTCGACATCTTGGCCGAAGGGATCACCTCGACCACGGTGCCATCGGCCAAAGTGGCGCCCGCATCCGAGTGCACGATGTCTTCGGGCAGGTGATAGACCGGGCGGCCATTGGCGTCGGTGGTCTTGTAGATCTCGTGCGTCACCATGCCTTGGGTGAAAAGCGCGTTGAACGGCTCGATCGCCGAGGCGGGCAGATGGCCGGTTTTCGCCATGGCACGGGCGAAGAAGCGGGAATAGAGCAGGTGCAGAATCGCATGTTCGATGCCGCCGATATATTGGTCGACGTTCATCCAGTATTCGGCATCGGGCGCCGCTGTCGGGGTGGCGGCACGCGGCGCGGTGAAGCGGGCGTAATACCACGACGAATCGACGAAAGTGTCCATCGTGTCGGTTTCGCGCCGGGCGGCGGCGCCGCATTTGGGGCAGGTGCAGTCGCGCCATGTGGGGTGACGGTCCAGCGGGTTGCCCGGCACGTCAAAGGTCACGTCATCGGGCAGGCGGACGGGCAGGTTCTGTTTGGCCTCGGGCACCACGCCGCAGCTGGGGCAATGCACCACCGGAATCGGGCAGCCCCAATAGCGCTGGCGCGAAACGCCCCAGTCGCGCAGGCGGAACTTGGTGACGCCTTGGCCATAGCCATGGCTCTCGGCATGGGCGATGGCTGCCGCCACCGCCTCATCCCCCGTCTGCACCTCGGCCCCGGCAAAGCCGCGCAGATAGCGCACGCGCTCGGATTTCATCGGCACATAGGCTTCGGTCAGCGCCGCATCCTGGGCGGCGTCCTGCGCCTCGGGGGCAAAGACCGGCGGGATCGGCAGGCCGTATTTGCTGGCGAAATCGAAATCGCGCTGGTCATGCGCCGGGCAGCCGAAGATGGCGCCGGTGCCGTAATCCATCAGGATGAAATTGGCGATCCAGACCGGCAGCTCCCAATCGGGGTTGAGCGGGTGCTTCACGCGGATGCCGGTGTCGTAGCCGATCTTCTCGGCGGTTTCCAAAGCCTCGGCGGTGGTGCCGCCCTTGCGGGCTTCGGCCAGAAATCTGGCCACCTGCGGATCGGCTTCCAGCGTCTTGGCCAGCGGGTGATCGGGCGAGATCGCGGCAAAGCTGGCGCCCATCAGCGTATCGGGGCGGGTGGTATAAACCTCCAGCGTTTCAAAGCCTTCCGGGGCGCCGACCGTCTGGAAGGCGAATTGCAACCCGCGCGAGCGGCCGATCCAGTTGGCCTGCATCAGGCGCACCTTTTCGGGCCAGTTGGTCAGCCCGTCCAGCGCGCTGAGCAGTTCTTCGGAATAGTCCGAGATCTTGAAGAACCACTGCGTCAGTTCGCGCCGCTCTACCGCCGCGCCCGAGCGCCAGCCCTTGCCGTCGATCACCTGTTCATTGGCCAGAACGGTCATGTCGACCGGGTCCCAGTTCACCACCGCGTTCTTGCGATACACCAGCCCGGCTTCCATCATGTCGATGAACATGGCCTGTTGCTGGCCGTAATATTCCGGGTCGCAGGTGGCGAATTCGCGGCTCCAGTCGATCGACAGGCCAAGCGGTTTCATCTGGCCGCGCATGTCGGCGATGTTGCCATAGGTCCAGTCCTTGGGGTGGCCGCCGCGTTCCATCGCGGCGTTTTCGGCGGGCATCCCGAAGGCATCCCAGCCCATCGGGTGCAGCACCGAAAACCCCTGCGCCGACTTATACCGCGCCACCACATCGCCCATCGTGTAATTGCGCACATGGCCCATATGGATGCGCCCCGACGGATAGGGGAACATCTCCAGCACATAATACTTGGGCTTGGCCGGATCGCGCCGGGCCAGAAACGCCTGGGCCTGATCCCAGGCAGCTTGCCATTTCGGTTCGATCTGGGCGGGTTCGTAGCGCGACATGGTCTGGACCTCCGGAGTGCAGGGTGGAGTTACACCGATGCGGGGCAAAAGGTCCAGTGGTCAGGCAGGCAAAGCACAGGCCTTCACGGGCGGGACCACCGGGGGGCGCCCGAAAAAAAACGGGCGGCAGATCGCAGGGATCTGCCGCCCGCCACATACATGTCTACCGCTTACACACTCGCAAGCACACACATACTGGCTTACTCGCTACAATCACTTGGGCAGCAGGACCGCGTTGACCACATGGATCACGCCGTTCGACTGGTTGACGTCCCCGATGGTGACCAAAGACGCCTTGCCCGATTCATCGATGATATAAAGGTTGTTGCCGCGCACCGTGGCCGAGAGCGCATCGCCCGACAGGGTTTGCATATGGAAATAGCGGTCGTTCGAGGCTTTGGCGCGGCGCATGATCTCGGCCCCCGACAGCTTGCCCGGCACCACATGCGCCGTGAGGACCTTGGTCAGCGTGTCCTTGTTTTCCGGCTTCAACAGCGTGTCCACCGTGCCGGCGGGCAGGGCGGCAAAGGCGGCGTTCACCGGGGCAAAGACGGTGAAGGGGCCGGGGCCTTGCAGCGCATCCACCAGACCCGCCGCCTGCACCGCCGCCACCAGCGTGGTGTGATCCGCCGAGTTCACCGCATTCTCCACGATGTTCTTCGATTCAAGCATCGGGGCACCGCCCACCATCGGGTTTTCGGCAAGCGCGGGGGTGGCAAGGGCAAACATCACAGCGGCAACGGTCAGTCTCATCACGCTTCCTCCAAGCGGGCGGCCACCATTGGCCGCCGATGCCAAGGATACGGGCAGAGCGGTTGCCAAAGTTTCACCCGCGCCAGAAAAAACTTCACGCGCGGGCGCAACAAGCAAAAGGGCGCCCACAGGCGCCCCATCAAGCTTTTGATCGCACTAAAACTTTTACAGGTTGCTGTCGCGGATGCGCAGCTGCCGGGCGCGGGTCAGGATGGCGTCTTCGATGGCCCGCGCGGTTTCCGCAGCCACCGCGCCGCCGCCGCGCGTCTGCAAGGCCACCCGCAGCGACCGGGCGTCCAGCGCCGGGTCCTGCACATAGACCGTGGCCCGATAGGCGCGGCCGCCGCCCGGAGGCGTGCCATAACCCGTCGAGATCACACCGGTGAACGGGTCCACCGACTCGATCGGCAGGAAGTTCAGAATCTCAAGGCTGGCTTGCCACAGATACTTGTTCACCTCGACGGTGATGTTCGGGTCATCGTTGTTGCCGAACAGATCCCAGATGGTCGAGCGCGGGAGTTCTTCGTCCAGCGCCTCTTCCAGCGAGGCGCGTTGCGCCGCATCCGCATTCTGGCGCAGTTGCGCCTGTGTTGCGGCGTCGCGCGGGGCGCGCGGGCCAAACAGACCACTGTCGCCACTGGCAAATCCGCCGCCGCAGGCCGCAAGCCCACCGACAAGTCCGGTCATGATGACAACCCGTGCCAGACGGTGAAAGAACATCCGCACCCCCGCAATTTCCTTGCTGTTGTCTAGCCTAGGCCTTGGGGCGTGCCAAGGCTTTTCACGAAAGCCCGTGTCCGGCCGCCCCGCTGCCCCGGTTTGGGGCCGGATGGCCCGCCGGGGCGCGCAGCGGGCAAGGGGGGAAGCTGTGGCATTGCTGCACCACGCTTTCCCGCTTTTCGGTGGCGGCTGCAGTCATCGTTGCATTCCGGGGGGTCTGGGTGGAAAACACCCTCATTCCCACTGCGGACGTTCCTGCGGCGGGGCTTACCTTGAGGAAAGAGGGAAAACATGAAAAAAGTTCTTCTCGCGTCGACCGTGCTGGCAATGTCCGCCTCCGTCGCCGCTGCCGAAGTGGCCGTGTCGGGCTCCGCTCGTATGGGTGTTGCTTACAACTCCGAAGCTCCGAATGAGTTTGGCTTCACCAGCCGCGTTCGCGTGGCTTTCGCTCTGTCCGGCGAATCGGATTCGGGTCTGTCGTTCGGCGCTTCGATCCGCGCTGACAACTCGGGCAACGGCAACAACGGCACCGGCGGTGACGTGAACGGCGCTGGCTCGATGTCGGCTGGCAACGTGTTCGTGTCGGGCGCTTTCGGCAAGCTGACCATGGGCGACGTTGACGGCGCTGCAGAACTGGTCACCGGCGACCTCGCTGGCGTTGGCCTGACCGGTCTGGGTGATCACAACGAAAACACCTTCCTGTCGAACGGCAACACCTTTGCTCGCTCGGCTGCTCGCTACGAGTACAGCACCGGTGGTCTGACCTTCGCTCTGTCGGCCAACAACCCGCAGTTCGACGGTGAGTTGGTCGGTTCGCCGGCGGCAGTTCAGAACTCCAACACCTACTCGATCGGTGTGAAGTATGCGGTTGACGCTTACGCCTTCGGTCTGGGTTATGAAACCACCGACACCGCTGCTGGCGTTTCGGTCGACCACATCATCGGTATGGCTCAAGGCACCTTCTCGGGCGTGACCGTGAAAGTCACCTACGGCGAAGCTTCGGACATCGACTTCACCCAGTATGGCATCTCGGCTTCCTACAAAATGGACGCTCTGGGCCTGACCGCTTACCACCGCGTTGCTGAAACCGGCATCCGCAAGGACAAGTTCACCGGTATCGGCGCTTCCTACGATCTGGGCGGCGGCGCTTCGGTCGTCGGCGGTCTGGTTGACGTGAACCGCGGCATCGGCGGCGGCGCTGACCTGACCCGCGCTGACCTGGGTCTGAGCTTCGCGTTCTGATCTTAGGATCATCGTTTCGGAAAGAGCGGGCCTTGTGCCCGCTCTTTTTTTTTGTGCTATGGGAAAGCACCGCAACCGAAAGGGCTTTCCATGTCACTCCGCGCCATTCAGTCCCGCCTGACCGCCGCTTGCGCCGCCGCAGGCCGCGCGCCCGAGGCGGTGCAACTGATCGCCGTGTCCAAGGTGCAGCCCTTGGCGCGGGTCGAGGATGTGCTGACCCAAGGCCACCGCCTGTTTGGTGAGAATTACGTGCAGGAAGCACAGGGCAAATGGCCCGACCTGCGCGCGCGGTTCGGCGCGGTGCAGGTGCATATGATCGGCCCCTTGCAAACCAACAAGGCCAAGGCGGCGGTCGAGCTGTTCGATGCGATCCACACGCTGGACCGCGCCTCGCTGGCGGAAAAGCTGGCCAAGCTGGCGCAGGCGCGGGGGGCCAGCCCCGATCTGTTCGTGCAGGTCAACACCGGGGCCGAGCCGCAGAAGGCCGGGATCTTGCCGCAGGACACCGATTCCTTTGTGGCCCAGTGCCGCGCGATGGATCTGCCCTTGCGCGGGCTGATGTGCATTCCGCCCGAAGGCGAGGATGCCGCCCCGCATTTCGCCTTGCTGGCGCAGATGGCGGCGCGCAATGGCTTGGGCGGCCTGTCGATGGGGATGAGCAGCGATTTCGAGGCGGCCATCGCCGCAGGCGCCACCCATGTGCGGGTGGGCAGCGCGATTTTCGGCGCGCGCGCCTGACCCGCCCCGCCTTCGGCGCGCCCAGCCTTTAGGCGGGACGCGCGCCCCGGCGGATCACAGCAGCCAGACCCGCGCATAAGGTGGCAGGGCCACCGTGCCATGATGCGTTTCCACCAGATGATCCGACAGCGCGTCATGCATCTGGGTCACACCTTGGGCGCGCAGCCAGTCTTCGGGGATGTGCTGCCAGTGTTCGGTAAAGTTGAACAGGCACAGCACCACCCCGGTGGGGGCCAGCCGCTGAAAGGCGAACACGCCGCGCGCATCGGGAAACACCACCCGCGTCCCGTTGCCCGCATGCAGCGCCGCCAGTGCGCGCCGCCGCGCCAGAATGTGCCGGGTGCCCCAGAACACCTGCGCCGAGACGCTTTGCGCCGAATTGCGCTGCGCCACCGCCTCCCAATCCATCCGAGGGCGATGAACCCAGCGGCTGTCATGCGCGTGGTCCGGCACCTGCAAATAGCCGTAATCGTTCAGCTGGGCCAGCTCATCCCCCATATAGATCAAGGGGATGCCGCCAAAGCTTGCGATCAGCGCATGGCCCATCAGGATGCGCTGCACCGCCAGATCGACGCCCGCGCCATCGCCGCTGGCCTGCGCCCGTTCCACCCCCGCCAAAGAGGCGAAGCTGCCCGAAATCCGCTTGTCCCCCGTGGCCTCGTTCACCTGAAACAGCGCGCCTTGCGCGAAAGAGCCGGGGAAACTGCCTTCGTAGAAATCGGACAGAAAGCTGCGATGCGCCGGGCCCGAGATGCCCATGGCCTGCGCATCCTCATCGGTCACCGCCCAGCCGATATCGTCATGGCAGCGGATATAGGTGGCATAGGTCGCATTGCGCAGGGTTTCAGGGAAATGGGTAGCCAGCACATGGCCCATCAGGCGGGTGTCGCGGGTGGCCAGCGCGCTCCAGAACTGCACCATCAGGCTGTTGTGATAGGCCAGATTGCCCTCTTTGCCGTCATGCTGACCGCGCCCCAGATAGGGCAGCATCTCGGACGGGGCGACGATCGCCTCTTCCAGATGGATCACCGCCGGGGCCGCGATGCGCGAACAGGCGCGCAAGGCTTGCAGCAGCATATGCACCTCGGGCTCGGACTGGCAGCGGGTGCCCAGCCGCTTCCACATGAAGGCCACCGCATCCAGCCGCAGCACATCGACGCCGCGATTGGCGAGGAAGAGCATGATCTCGACGATTTCCAGAAAGACCTGCGGATTGGCCCAGTTCAGATCCCACTGATGTTCGTTGAACGTGGTCCAGACCCATTTGCCGAACTCGGGGTAATGGGTGAAATTGCCCGGCGCATTGTCGGGAAACACCTCGACCAGCGTTTCGGAATAGCGCTCTGGCATCTCGGGCGTGTCGAACATCAGGTAATAATCCTGATACTTGGCATCGCCCTTGGCCGCCTTTTTCGCCCAAGCATGTTCCTTGGCGGTGTGGTTCAGCACCAGATCGATGCAGACCGAGATGCCGCGCGCGCGCAAGGCCGCGCTGACCTCTTCAAAATCGGCCATCGTGCCATAGGCGGGGTTGATCTGGCGGTAGTCCATCACCGAATAGCCGCCGTCACTGTCGCCGGGGCGGGGCTTCAGGCAGGGCATGAAATGCACGTAAGAAATGCCCAGATCGGTCAGGTAATCCAGCTTGTCGAGCACACCGCGCAGGGTGCCGGCAAAGCGGTCGATGTAGAAGACATAGCCCGCCATATCCGGGCGCTGGAACCAGTCCGGCTCCAGATCGCGCTTCAGATCCAGCCGTTTCAGATCGGCAGGCCGCGCCGCCCAAGCCTTTTTCAGCACCTTCAGCAGGGCGCCGCGAAAGGCATCATAGGCCGGGTCGCGGCCATAAAGCGCGTCCAGCATCGGCCACAGGTCGGGGGCCGACCGGTCCAGCCGCAATGCGAAAATCTCGTCATCCGCCGATGCGGGTGCCTTGGCCATGATCGTCCTCCCCCAAAGTCTGGCGGCAGATTAGGCAATCCAAAGCGGTTTGGAAAGAGGTTTAGCGCCGGATGATCAGCCGCGTGCGGTGCTTGATCCGCCGGGCGATCCACAGCAGATCGGCGCGCGCAAAGGCCACGCAACCGGCGGTGGGAAAGCGAGGGCGGCGCCATGTGTGCAGGAATATGGCAGACCCACGCCCCGGCTCGGCCTGCGGCCAGTTCCAGTCGGTGATCAGGATCAGATCATAGAGCGGGTCGGGCCGTTGCAGCCGTTCGTGGCTGTGGCCATGCGGCAGGCGCACCATCAGGTTATAGTCGGGATCGGCGCTGTCATCCGACCAGCCGCCCGAGGGCGCGGTGGGCAGCGCCCAATCGGCGGGCGGGGTCAGCCGGGCCGGGTGATACAGCATCCCGACAATCCGGTGGGTGCCGTCCGGCGTTGCCCCATCGCCTTCGCGCTTGGCGCGGGCGGGCACGATGCCGCCGCGCCCGATGGAACAGGGAAACGTCCGCCCCATGAACCGTGCGCCTTGGCGCGTCACCACGATGTCAAACGGTGTCACAGCAGATGCCCCGATTTTGCCGCCTTGGTCGCCAGATAGCCAGCGTTCTGCGCGGTCTGACCCACTTGCAAGGGCACGCGTTCCACCACCTGCAGACCACAAGCCTCCATCATGGCGAGCTTTCTTGGGTTGTTGGTCAGCAACCGCACCGAGCCAAACCCCATCCGCCGCAGGATCTCGGCCCCGATGCGGAAATCGCGCTCATCATCTTCAAAGCCCAGCCGGTGGTTGGCTTCCACCGTGTCAAAGCCCTGATCCTGAAGCGAATAGGCGCGCATCTTGTTGGCAAGGCCGATCCCGCGCCCTTCTTGGTTCAGATACAAAAGCACGCCCGCGCCTTCGGCCCCCATCTGCGCCAGCGCCGCGCGCAGTTGCGGGCCGCAGTCGCATTTCAGGCTGCCCAGCACGTCGCCGGTGAAACAGGCCGAATGCAGCCGCGCCAGCACCGGGGCCTTGCGGTCGGGCTTGCCGATCTCGATGGCATAATGCTCATCCCCGCCATCCTCGGGGCGGAAGATATGCACCCGCCCCGCATCGGAGGCCACCATGGGCAGCCGTGCCGATGTCACCTCATGCAAGGGCGACAGGTCCAGCAGGGCAGGGGCCACCGTGTCCAGCGGCAGAAAGGTCAGCCCCAGTTCCGCCGCAAGCGCCAGCCCATTGGGCACCGCCACCAGCAAGGCGGCGGGCAGCAGATGCGCCGATTTCGTGAGCGCCAGCGCCGCCCGGTGCAGATCGGCGCCGCCTTCGCGGGCCGAGCGCAACGGCCCTTTCATCGGCACCCGCAAATCATCGGCGGGGTCGGCCAGCGCCCGCAGCCATGCCACATCGGCCATGTCCGGCACCATGATCCGCGCCAGATCGCCGTCATAGGCGCGCGCCTTCAGCGTTTCGGCCCGCCGCGCGGTCAGCGCGAGTTCGGCGATGCCATGGCCCCGCAGGGCCGCCAGCCGCTCGGGCGTCAGCGACTCGACCGCCACCACCAAGACGGCACGCCCCCCTCCCGACAGCACCACCGGCACCCCCATGCGCAGGTCGCTCCGCGCGCGGGTCAGCCGTTCCGTGATGGTGGGGGCAAGGGCAGGGGCTGGGGTCATGGCACTCTCCTGACGCTCTCTCTAGCCGGGGAATTGCGAAATTGAAACATATCCCCCGCAGGCGACACGTCCGCGTGAGCATTTGGTTACATGCCTTGAGACACGGGCCACGCACGCTCATGTGATACCCCAGACGAAGAAGAGGAGGCCCAGATGGCGCAACTGCGCAAGATCCTGCTGGTGGATGACGACGATGATCTGCGCGAAGCGCTGAGCGAACAGCTTGTCATGACCGAAGATTTTGATGTGTTCGAGGCCAGCACCGGGGCCGAGGGCATGGAAAAGGCCAAGGCCTCGCTTTACGATCTGGTGATCCTGGATGTGGGCCTGCCCGACACCGACGGGCGCGAACTGTGCCGCCGGATGCGCAAGCAAGGGGTGAAATGCCCCATCCTGATGCTCACCGGACATGACAGTGATTCGGACACCATTCTGGGTCTGGATGCGGGCGCGAATGATTACGTGACTAAACCCTTCAAGTTTCCGGTGCTGCTGGCCCGCATTCGGGCGCAATTGCGCCAGCACGAACAGTCGGAAGACGCGATCTTCCAGCTTGGTCCCTATACCTTCAAGCCAGCGCAAAAAATGCTGCTGGATGACAAGGAAAAGAAGATCCGGTTGACGGAAAAAGAGACCAACATCTTGAAATTCCTGTATCGCGCACAATCAGGAGTTGTGGCGCGGGATGTGCTTCTGCATGAGGTCTGGGGCTATAACGCCGGGGTCACCACCCATACGCTGGAAACGCATATCTACCGTTTGCGGCAGAAAATCGAACCAGATCCGTCAAATGCGCGCATTTTGGTCACAGAAAGCGGCGGATATCGTCTGGTCGCCTAACGTCCTATTGTCGCCACGTTTACGCTTAATATACCTTTAGGGTTGAGAGTGAACTTGCGTTCCCCTCGCCGTGTCGGGGTTATGACACGGCACCTCCCTGTTGGACCTGGCCGGGCCTTGTGCCCGGCCTTTTTTTGCCCTTCAGGCCCGGTGGTCGGCGGCGCGTGTGCAAGTCTCCGGTCTTGGTCGGCCCGCAGAATTCCCGCAAAGGCAGATCGGAAAAAATCCTTGCGCACGGCTGGAACTTTCCGGCGGTGGGCTGCGTTTTCACGGCATACCTCCCTGTTGGACCTTGGCCCGAACCGAAAGGTTCGGGTCCTTTCTTTTCCACCTCCCCCCTTTTTCGGCACCGGGCGCGGCTGCGCATCCGCAGACAGGCGGCATAAGCAGAGGGGCGACACAACAAGGGTTGAGATAGCCCCGCACCGCCCGTAACTTGCGCGCAACTCAAAAGGAGCGCTGCATGACCTTCACCCTCGCCACTTGGAACATCAATTCCGTTCGCCTGCGGGAAGGTCTGGTTGCGCGTCTGATGGCCGAAGAGCGGCCCGATATCCTGTGCCTGCAAGAATGCAAAAGCCCGGTGGAAAAGATCCCGGTCGCGCAGTTTCAAGAGTTGGGCTACCGCTACATGGTGGCGCGCGGTGAAAAGGGCTACAACGGCGTGGCCATCCTGTCCAAGCTGCCGATCATGGATGTGGGCGACCGCGATTTTGCCCGGATGGGCCATGCCCGCCATGTGGCGGCGCGCTTGGAAAACGGGGTCACCATCCACAACTGCTATGTCCCCGCCGGGGGCGATATCCCCGACCGTGCGCTGAACGCGAAATTCGGGCAAAAGCTCGATTTCCTCACCGATATGCGCGACTGGTTCCATGGCGAAAAGCCTCAGAAATCCATCCTTGTCGGCGATCTGAACATCGCCCCGCGCGAAGATGATGTCTGGAGCCACAAGGCCCTGTTGAAGATCGTCAGCCATACCCCGATCGAGGTGGAGCATCTCGCTCAGGTGATGGAGGCCGGAGGCTGGCAAGACATCACCCGCAAGGATATTCCCAGCGGGCTGCTCTACAGCTGGTGGTCCTACCGCGCCGCCGATTGGGATGCGGCAGACAAGGGCCGCAGGCTTGACCACATCTGGGCCACGCCCGACATCGCCAATGCAGGCCATTCCAGCCGCATCCTGCGCCCGGTGCGGGGCTGGCTGCAACCGTCCGACCATGTGCCGGTCTTCGCCACCTTCGATCTTTGACCGCGCTCAGCGCCCGCGGGTGAACTCACTGCCCCCGCGCCGCGCCCGCACCGCAACCGACACCGCCGCATAGGTGGCAAAGCCGATCGGATGGCGGCAGGCCAGACGCAACAGGCCGCGCAGGGTCAGCGCGGGCTTGCCTTCGCGCGGCATCAGCTCTGGATACAGGCTGTTCAGCTGCCGCCCGCCCGCATCCTGCCGCCGCCGCACCCGGACAAGGGCCGAAAACCCCTCGATCATCGGCCAGTGATAGGTATCGGCGACCTGCACCCGTTCCGGGGGCAGGAACTGCAACCGCGCGAAGGTGTCATCCGCGATGATCGCCGGAAAGGCACCCCAGCGGGCGCGTCCGGCGGCATTGACCGCGAAAAGACCATAGCCGGTGGCGGACGTCTGATTGAACGGCAGGCCTTGCCAGAACCGCGCATAGGCACGCGTCACTGCGCTTTGCGCAGGCGGGATCACCGGCGTGCCGCTGGCATAGCGGGGGGCGTCGGTGTCAAGCACCGCGCCCAGCGCCGCCAGCAGCCCCGGCGAGACGGTGACATCGGCATCAAGATAGACCCGCGCCGGATGCACCGCCGCAGCGTCGCCCGCATTCAGCGCGCCGGGCTTTGACCCTTGCGCAAGCTCCAGCACCTGCGCCCTCCAGCCCTGCGGCAGATGGGCGGCCAGTGCCGCGCGCGCCACATCGGCGGTGGCATCGCGGCAACCGTTGGCGACCACGATCACCTGCACCGCCGCCGCGTCCGAGGCGCAGAGGTGGCGCAGGCAGTCGCCGATATAGCCCGCTTCATTCGAGGCCGGAATGATGACGCTCAGCACGCGACGCACCCTTTGGCCAGAACCTGCCAGCGCGGGTTGTCATCGCCCAAGTGCCGCAACGCGCCCCAACTGCCCCATTTGCCGGGGCTGGCCAGATCGACAAAGGCGTTGAACGGCTCGGGCGTCACCGCCGCCCAGCCTTGAATAACCTGATCGTACAGGCGCGCCATCTCGGGCGTGTAGTTCAGATGCACGAAGAACGCGGTCAGCGCCGCATCTTCCACCTGCGCGCCATGGCCCACCACATGGCTGCCGCCTTCATACATCATCAGCCGCAGGCCATGGGCCGCCGCCGCCTGCGCCTGATGCGGCAGAACGCGGGTCAGGAAATCCGCCACGCTGTCTTCCGGCTTGCCGCTTTCGGCGCCACTTTGCAGCTCGGGCAAGGCGCGGGCCACCGCCAGATCATAGCGGTGGGCGGCGAACAACGCCTCTGCCTCGGCCCCGCGCAGCCCCTGTGCCTCTGCTTGGGCGCGCGCCGCCGCTTCGGACTCGGCAATCCAGCCGCGCACCATGGCGGCTTTCTCATCGCTGCCCAGCAGCGCGCTGAAATAGCCGGTGATGGCATAGGCATCAAACAGCGTGGCCGGGGCCACCCCGGTTTCGGCCATCACATCGGGCGCGGTCAGGATCTGATCTTCCAGCCCCAGCCAGCCGGTCTGCGTGGCCAGAATGCGCACCAGCCGCGCCTCGGCCTGCGGGCCGAACACCTCTGCCCAGATCGTCGCCACCTCTCCGGCGCGCTGGGCATAATACTGCACCCATTTCGACTCCCCACCCCAGCGGGCGCGGCCTTGCGCCTCGGCCCAAGCCGCCTGCTCGAATTGCCAGTTCCACACCTCGTTGGAAAACTCGACATGCGCCACAAGCTCCGGCTCCAACCCGTCGCGGGCGGCCTGCGCGTAAAAGCGCACCAGATCATCGCTCGCCAGATGCGGCAGCGTGAACCACGGATTGGCGTCCAGCGCATTGGCCAAGGCCACCATCACCTCCACCGGCGCGCCGATCCGGGTCCATGTGTAATCCGTGGGCTTGGGCCGGTCCTCAAGCCGCGCAAGGCGGCTGTCATTGGTGCGCATCCAATCCATCAGACGAATGGTTTTCACCCCGCGCAGACGGTCCAGCCAATCGGGGTTGAAGAGCGCGCCGCCCGCAAGCAGCGCCGCCCGATCCTCGCGCACGATCACGATATCGCGGATCGGATCGCGGGCATCGATTGCATCCAGATGCAGGAAGACCCCGCCTTCGCCGGGGGTGAAGTCAAACTGCGCCGCCCCCTCGGCATAGGCCACGTTCTGCGCCCGTCCTTCGATCCGCAGATCGCCCTTGCCCGCATAGGTCACCAGATAGCGACCCGAAACGCCCTGCGCCTCGGCGGGCAGATCCACCAGAACCAGCGTGGAAATCCCGGTGACCTCGGGCGGAATCGCAGTGGGCCAGCCGTTGGGGCCCAGCACCCCCGCCGCCGCCAGCCGGTCATGGTCCCAGCCGCCATATTGCCCGGGCAGATGCCCTGTCCAGTCGCGCGCGGTTTTCATCACATCCAGAAACGGCTGCTGGACCGACCAATCGGTGATCCCATGCAGACCCAGCGCCAGATTGGGGTTGCTGATCGGTGTCAGCGCCGCCCTGTCAACCGCCGCCTCTGGTGCAGGGGGCATCGCGGGAGCGACCGCAGGGGCGACCACAGGGACGACCGCAGGGGCCACACCCGGGGCAGGGGCCTCGGCCCGCTCTGACGCCGCGCCTTCGGCGGGCGCATAATCCCGCACCGCTTCCCAGGCGATGCGCTGCAACACCGCCGCCAGATCATCGGCAATCACCGCCTCGCGGCTTTTCCAGCTGCGCGTCATCTGCGCGGGCAGGCCTTCGGGGGATTGCCCGGTGATCGCGGCCAGATGCACCAGCGCCACGAAATACCGGCCCTTGTCCGACAGATGAATGTCATCGGAAAAGAACGCCTCCATCGAGACCACCCCCGGCACCGCGCCTGCCGCGACCGCATCCGCAAGCCGCGCCATCGCCTGCCCTGCCGGGATCAGCCCCACCTCCGCCCCCGAGGCGCGCAAGGCCCCCTCCCACTGCGGCAGATCGGCCACCAGCCGCTCCCGCCACGGCAAGGCGGAATTGGCATCCCCCTCCACCACCGCGCCGCTGCGGCTGTGCCATGTCTCGTAAACAAACACCCGCACATCGGGGTTGCCCGCGCGGGCCAGTTCGGCAAAGGCCGCAATCGCGCCGGGCGTGTCGTTCCAGCGCAGATGTTCGGCCAGCGGGATCGCCTCGGTCAGGATCAGCACCTCGGTTTCACCCTTGGCGAGTTCGGCGCGGGCATCCACACCTTCGGCCGTGGCCGAGTTTTGCAGGTTGAACCGCAACGGCGCGCCGTTGATGATCTGCGCTGAAACGCTGGCGGGCTGATCCATCAGCCGCAACCCGCCTTCGACCAAGGGCGGCAGATCGGGGCCGACAAGGCTGTGCCCCACGAACAGAACATCCGTCAGCAGCGCGAAAATGCTCACCCGATCCCCCTAGCCCTTGGAAAGCCCGGTCAGACCATAGCGGGAAACCGTGTCCCAGACTATCCGTTGCAAGGCCAGCGCGGTTTCGGGGGCCAAGGGCGCCATCGGGCTGCCATCGGCGCGGGTCAGATCCTGCGGCAAACCTTCGGGACTGCGCTGATAGATCACCGCGTAATGCGTCAGCGCCATCAGATAGGCGCCGATATCGTTGAAATGAATGGTGTCCACCGCCCCCGCATCGTCGCGCGCGAACAGATCGTCGCGCGTGGTCAGACCCGGCACGCTGCCTGCCTCGATCGCGCGCACCGTGGCCGCCATCACCGGGCCGCCGGGGATGATGTAGATGTCGCCCACCCCCGCCTGCGCCATCGCCCCCGCCAGCACCTCGCCCTGCCACGCCCGCGCGCTGTCGGCATCGATCCGCGCGAGCCAGCCTTCCGGGTCGTCCGTCCGGTGCCATGTCTCATACAGATAGAGCCGCGCATCGGGCCGTGCTGCGCGCGCCCGCGCCGCCCACAGCGCCAGATGCCGCGCGCTGTCGTGATAGCGGATGGCGTCGCGGATCTCGACCATCTCGGTCAGCACCACCACCGGATAATCGCCACTGTCCAGCGCCTCTGCCGCCGGGCGGTGGCGGTCATGCGCGTTCTCGGTGTCGAACCCCGCCACCTCGCCGCGCCAATGGTCCTTCAGGCTGCTGCCCCAGCCCAGCTGGCTGGCATGCTCATGCCCCGCCATCTGCGCCAGCATCGCGGGCATGTCGCGCCCCACCAGCGAATGGCCCAAATGATACACCGCTTGCGGCCCTTCCGGCGCGGCCAGCGGCACCGACAGCCGCGCGGTCAGCGCCTCGGGTGTCAGGGGCTTGGCCATCCGCCCTTGCCACCACCACCACAGCCCTGCTGCCAAGGCCACAACCACCAGTGCAACGATCCCTGCGCGCATCGCTTTCCCTCTGTTTCCCGCTGACATATCTGATAACTCTTGCCTCGAAAGACCAGATGGAGGCCCTCTTTTGCTGACCTTTCTCATGACGCGCGCATCGCAGCCCCGGGCTCGTTTCTACCGGGTCGAAGTCGCCTATAACCTTTTTGGGGAATATTCGGTGATCCGCGAATGGGGGCCAAGGGGCGCCGCCGGGCAGCATCTTCTGGTCTGGTTCTCGAACCTGCGCGATGCCTGCGCCGCCGCTGACCGCTGGCGCAAACGGGCGATGCAGCGCGGCTATGTCAGCGAAGGAACAACTGTATGACACATCTTTGGGTCCGGGCCGAACAGCGCCCGAATGAGGAACGCGTGGGCCTGACGCCCGAAGGCGCCGCCGCATTGGTGCAGGCCGGGCTGCGGGTGACGGTCGAGAACTCCTCGGTCCGGGCCATTCCGATTCAGGGCTATGTGCAGGCCGGGGTCGAGATTGCCGAGGAAAACAGCTGGCCACAGGCCCCCGCCGATGCGATCATCTTTGGCCTCAAGGAACTGCCCGAAGACGGCACCCCGCTGCCGCACCGCCACATCATGTTCGGCCATGCCTATAAGGGCCAGCCTGCGGGGCGTGACCTGCTCAAGCGGTTCAAGGCAGGCGGCGGCACGCTCTATGATCTGGAATATCTGGTGAATGAAGACGGCCGCCGCGTCGCCGCCTTTGGCTATTGGGCGGGCTATGCCGGGGCCGCCGTGGCGCTGAAAACATGGGCCGCGCAACAGCGGGGCGGATTGGTCGGGCCGGTGTCGAAATATCCGGGCCGTCAGGCGCTGCTAAAGGATCTCGCGCAGGATATGCACGCCATGCTGCGTCCTCGGGCCATCGTCATTGGTGCCTTGGGCCGTGTGGGCACCGGCGCCAGCGACCTGTGCGAAGCCTTGGGCGTCACCGTCACCAAATGGGACATGGCGGAAACCGCGCATGGCGGCCCGTTCCCGGAAGTCCTCCAGCATGAGATCTTCCTCAACTGCATCCTCGCCCGTCCCGGCTGCCCGGTCTTTGTGCCCGCCAGCGCCAAGACCGACGCGCGCGCGCTCACGGTGATCGGCGATATCGCCTGTGATCCCACCTCGGATTTCTCGCCGATCAAGGTCTATGACCGCGCCACCGATTGGGCCGCGCCCGCCTTGCGCGTGGCCGACAATCCGCCGCTGGATGTAACCGCCATCGACAACCTGCCCTCGCTTCTGCCGGTGGAAAGCAGCGAGGATTACGCAGCCCAGCTTCTCCCCAGCCTGCTGACACTGACCGCACTGGATGCGGGTGTCTGGGGGCGGGCAAAGGCGGAATACGACCGCCACATCGCAACTGTCTAAGGGAATACGGATATGACGATTCATTGGTGCGGCACCGGCCTGTCCTCGGTCCCCGGCCTGCGGCGGCTGATCGACGGCGGCCACAAGGTGGTGGTGTGGAACCGCACAGTCGACAAGGCGCGCGAAGTGGTGGGCGACATCGCCACCGATATCCGCGCCTTTTCGATGCAGGCGCTTGCCGATGCGCTGCAACCGGGTGACATCGCCGTCTCGATGCTCCCCGCCGATCAGCATGTGCCGATCGCGCAACTCTGCCTCGACAAAGGGGCGAACTTCGTGTCCTCGAGCTACATCGCGCCGGAAATGCGCGCCCTGGATGCCGCGTTCCGCGACATGGGTCTGGTTTCCCTGAACGAAATCGGCCTTGACCCCGGCATCGACCACCTGATGGCGCATGATCTGGTGGCCCGCTACCGCGCCAGCCCCGCCTATCATGCCGATAACGTGCTCAGCTTCACCAGCTATTGCGGCGGCGTGCCCAAGGAACCCAACGCCTTCCGCTACAAGTTCTCTTGGGCCCCGGCAGGCGTGCTCAAGGCCCTGCGCTCGCCCTCGCGCTCGGTGCGCAACTTCTCGGAACTGCGCGTGAGCCGCCCTTGGGATGCGATCACCGCCTATGACGCGCCGCTGCCCAGCCCGGAATCCTTCGAGGTCTACCCCAACCGTGACAGCCTGCCGTTTGTGGCCGATTACCGCTTTGATCCGGCATGGAAGCTGCGCGATTTCGTGCGCGGCACCATCCGCCTGAACGGCTGGGCCGAGGCTTGGGCCCCGATCTTTGCCGAGATCGAAGGTCTGGAAGGCGCCACGCCGGCCGAGGTGGACGCCGCCCTGACCGCCCGCGCCACGGCGCTGCTGAAGGACAATTCCTACGCCCCGGACGAGCCTGACCGGGTGGTGCTGTTCGTCAGCCTCAAGGCCGAGCGGGATGGCCAGCCGGTGTTCCACGAGACATGGGCGATGGATGCCGCAGGCGATGCACGCGGCACTGCCATGGGGCGCCTTGTCTCGGTGCCGGTGTCCTTGGGTGTCGAGGCCGTGGCCGCACGGCACATCCCCGCCGGTGTGCAGGCCGCCTCGCATGATCCCAAGCTGATCGCGCTTTGGATGGATCAGGTGCAGGGTCTGGTGCAATACCTCGAACGGGTCGACCATCTGGCCTGACCGCGCTGATGCCGGGGGGGGGCGCTGTTCTAGCTGCGTGACAGGCCCCCCGCGCTTGGGCTATGCTTGGCCCTGACAAGCACCGGGAATCCGGGCGGGCAGGGCGGGCAAGACCTCATGGCGACACAACGCGCAACACAGGGCAGCTTCCGCGCCAGCGGTTTGCGTGTGCGTCTGGCCGTGTGGCAGGCCGCGCGCGGCCCGGTGGCCGAAGGCTTCACTTCTTCCCCCGAACCCCGCTCCATCGGCCTTTTTGCGCGCGGGCGGCAGTTGGTGGCGGGAAATTTCCTGTTCGCGGGCCATCTGGTCGAAGCGCCCGGCACCAGCCTGTGGGACATCGCCCCCCCCGATGCCGATTTCGCCACCGAAATGCAGGGCTTTGGCTGGCTGGATGATCTGGCGGCCTTGGGCGATGCGCAGGCCCGCCAGCGCGCCCAAAGCTGGACGCAAGACTGGATCGCCCGCTATGGCGCAGGCAAGGGTCCGGGCTGGACGCCCGATCTGACCGGGCGGCGGGTGATCCGCTGGATTCACCACGCGCTCTTTCTGCTCAATGGCGCCGACAGCCCGGCGACGCAGGCCTATTACCGGGTGCTCACCACCCAAACCCGGTATCTTGCACGCCACTGGGCGCGCTCGGCCCCCGGCCTGCCGCGCTTCGAGGCGCTGACAGGGCTGGTCTATGCGGGCCTGTCGCTGATCGGGATGGGCGCGCTCGTTGCCCCCGCCGTCGCCGCGCTGTCGGCCGAAGCGCGGGCCGAAATCGACGCAGGCGGCGGCATCGCCACCCGCAACCCCGAAGAACTGCTCGAAGTCTTTACGCTGCTCAACTGGGCCGCGCAGGCGCTGTCCGAGTCGGGCCACCCTGTGCCCGCCGATCAGTTGGACGCGATTGAACGCATCGCGCCCACCTTGCGCGCCCTGCGCCATGCCGATGGCGGGCTCGCGCGCTTTCACGGCGGCGGCAAGGGCGCCGAAGGGCGGCTGGATCAGGCGCTGGCCACCGCAGGCATCCGCCCGCACAAGGCGCTGGGCCATGGCAATGCTCCGGCCATGGGCTTTGTGCGTCTGTCCGCCGGGCGCACCTCGATCTTGCTTGATGCTGCCGCCCCGCCGGGCGGGCGCGCGGGCGGCTCGGCCCATGCCTCGACCCTTGCCATGGAAGTCACCTCCGGGCGCAGGCCGCTGGTCGTCAACTGTGGGTCGGGCGGGCCTTTTGGCACCGAATGGCGCATGGCCGGGCGGGCCACGCCCTCGCATTCCACGCTTTGCATCGATGGCGTCTCGTCCTCGCGCTTTGGCCCGGCGTCGGGCGTTGTGTTGCAGGAACGCGCTGCCGTTCTGACCCTGCGCCAGCAGGCCACCGCCGATGGGGCCGCCCTGCATGCCGCCCATGACGGTTGGGCGCAGACCCATGGGCTGACCCATGCCCGCGATCTGGCGCTGTCATCCGATGGTCGCCATATCGCCGGAACCGACACGCTGATCTCGCTCAACCCCCAAGGACGGGCGCGGTTTGAACGGGTGCTGGCCGCCACCGGCTTGCAGGGGGTGCCGTTTTCCATCCGCTTCCACCTGCACCCCGACACCGATTCGACACTCGACATGGGGGGCAACGCTGTTTCAGTTGCCTTGAAGTCGGGGGAAATCTGGGTGTTCCGCCACAGCAGCACCGCCAAACTGGCGCTGGAGCCTTCGGTCTATCTGGAACGCGGGCGGCTGAAGCCGCGTGCGACCAAACAGATCGTGCTTTCTGGGCACGCTGCCGAGATTGAAACCCGTATCGGCTGGACCTTGGCCAAAGCACAGGATACTCCGCTGGCCATCCGCGATCTGGACCGCGATGATCCCCCGGTCCCCCTCTGACCAAAGGGCTGCCCATGACCAATCTCGTCCCCATCGGCCGCGCGCTGATTTCCGTTTCCGACAAATCCGGCCTGCTTGATCTGGCCCGCGCCTTGCATGGCATGGGGGTGGAACTCATCTCCACCGGCGGCACCTCGGGGATGCTGCGCACCGCGGGCTTGCCCGTGCGCGATGTGTCGGATGTGACGGGATTTCCCGAAATGATGGATGGGCGGGTCAAAACGCTGCATCCCTTGGTGCACGGCGGGTTGCTGGCCTTGCGCGATGATGACGAACATTTGGTCGCCATGGCCGCCCATGGGATCGAGCCGATTGATCTGTTGATCGTGAATCTCTACCCCTTTGAAGAAACCGTCGCCAAAGGGGCCGACCACGCCACCTGCATCGAGAATATCGACATCGGCGGTCCTGCCATGATCCGCGCGGCGGCCAAGAACCACAAGTTTGTGGCGGTGGTGACAGACCCCGCCGATTACGCGCCGCTTCTGGATCAGCTCAAGGCGCAGGATGGCGCAACCAGCCTTGCCTTCCGGCAAAAGCTCGCGCTGTCGGCCTATGCCAAGACCGCCGCCTATGACACCGCCGTCAGCACCTGGATGGCGGGCGAGATCAAGGAAAAGGCCCCGCGCAACCGATCGGTCGCCGGGAAACTGGCGCAAACCCTGCGCTATGGCGAAAACCCGCATCAGCAGGCCGCGTTCTACACCGACGGGTCGAAGCGCGAAGGCGTGGCCACCGCGCGGCAGTGGCAAGGCAAAGAGCTGTCCTACAACAACATCAATGACACTGATGCTGCGTTTGAACTGGTGGCCGAGTTTGCCGGCGCCGGCCCGGCCTGCGCCATCATCAAACACGCCAACCCCTGCGGCGTGGGGCAGGGGGGCAGCCTGAAAGACGCCTATTTGCGCGCCTATCACTGCGACCAGACCAGCGCCTTTGGCGGCATCGTCGCGCTGAACCAGCCGCTGGACGCCGAAACCGCCGAAGAGATCGTCAAGATCTTCACCGAAGTCGTCATCGCCCCGGGCGCGAGCGACGAGGCAAAGGCGATCTTTGCCGCCAAGAAAAATCTGCGCCTGCTCACCACCGCTGGCCTGCCTGATCCGCGCGCGGCGGGCCTTGCCTTCAAGCAGGTCTCGGGCGGGATGCTGGTGCAAGACCGCGACAATGGCTGGCTGAACCCCGCCGATCTGAAGGTCATCACCAAACGCGCGCCGACAGAGGCCGAACTGGCCGATCTTCTGTTCGCTTGGAAAGTGGCCAAGCACGTCAAGTCCAATGCCATCGTCTACGTCAAGGACGGCGCCACCGTGGGCGTCGGCGCCGGACAGATGAGCCGGGTCGACAGCACGCGCATCGCCGCCCGCAAGGCGCAGGACATGGCCGAGGCGCTGGGCCTTGCGCAACCGCTCACCATCGGCTCGGCCGTGGCCTCGGACGCCTTCTTCCCCTTTCCCGACGGGCTCCTGACCGTGGCCGAGGCCGGGGCGACGGCGGTGATCCAGCCGGGCGGCAGCATGAATGACGCGGCGGTGATCGCGGCTGCGGATGAGGCCGGGCTTGCCATGGTCTTCACCGGCATGCGCCATTTCCGGCACTGATCCCATGCGCACCGCTGCCCTCACCGCGATTGTCACCTTCGTTCTGGATCAGGTCAGCAAACTGGCCGTGGTCCAAGGCCTGAACCTGATCGAACGCGGCGTGATCGAGGTGGTGCCGCCGTTTCTTGTGTTCCGCATGGCGTGGAACCGGGGCATCAACTTTGGCCTTCTGGCCAATGATGCCGATCTGGTGCGCTGGGGGCTTGTGGTGGTGTCGCTGGCGATCTCGGCTTGGGTGTGGGTCTGGGTCCGGCGCGAAAATCCGGGCCGCTGGGCGCAAATCTCGGCGGGCCTGCTGGTCGGGGGCGCCTTGGGCAATGTGATCGACCGCGTGATCTATGGCGCGGTCGCCGATTTCCTGAACATGTCCTGCTGCGGCGTTGAAAACCCCTATGCCTTCAACGTGGCCGACATCGCCATCTTTGCCGGGGCGGCGGGGCTGGTGCTGTTCACGGGCGGCGGCACCAAGGGCGGCGGCAAGGACAAACCGCCCTCGCGCGCCGCGCGCCGAAAGACCCCGTGACGCGGGGCATGGATTGCGTTAAGACGGGGCAACGGACTTGGTGGAGGCGATGATGCAGACAGCTCGGATAATCCTCGCGGTAAGCTGCGCGGCGCTTCTGGCTGGCTGCGGCAATGGCGGTGACGGGCCGCAGCTCATGAACATCCGCTCCACCACCGCCGGGCCGGACGAATTCGGCATCCTGCCGCCCAAGCCGCTGGAAATGCCCACGGATCTGGCGCAACTGCCCGAACCCACCCCGGGCGGCACCAATCGCACCGATCCCACGCCTGAAGCCGATGCCATCCTTGCGCTGGGCGGAAATCCGGGGGCAGGGGCGGGGCTGGATGCGGGTCTGGTCGCGCATGTCACCCGCTTTGGCGTGGCACCGGGCATCCGGCAAACCGTGGCCTCCGAAGATCTGCAATGGCGGCGCGACAACAACGGCCGCGTGCTGGAACGCCTGTTCAACGTGAACGTCTATTACCGCGCCTATGAAGATCAGGCGCTGGATCAGCAGGCCGAGCTGGGCCGCTGGCGGCAACGCGGCGTGCGCACGCCTTCTGCCCCGCCCCCCCCGGCCGAGTGATCGGCAAACCTTTGGTCACATTGGCGTAGGCGGGGCTTGCACCCCGCGCCGCAGGGCGTAGCTTTGTCGGGCAACGATCAAGGATTTCCCCGCAATGCTGCCCCGGACCCTGTCGCGCTCCCTTGCGTTCTGCCTGCTTACCGCTGCGCCCGCACTGGCGCAGGATGTCACCAGCTTTCAGCTTGAGAACGGCTTGGATGTGGTGGTGATCGAAGATCACCGCGCCCCCGCCGTGACCCAGATGGTCTGGTATCGCACCGGCGCCGCGGATGAGGCGCCGGGCCGCTCCGGCATCGCGCATTTTCTGGAACACCTGATGTTCAAGGGCACCGAAACCCTTGCGCCGGGTGAATTCTCCGCCACGGTCGAGGCGCAGGGCGGCAATGACAACGCCTTCACCAGCTGGGATTACACCGCCTATTTCCAGCGCGTCGCCGCCGACCGGCTGGACCTGATGATGAAGCTGGAAGCCGACCGGATGCGCAATCTGCAAATCTCGGAAGATGACATCACCACCGAACGGGCCGTCATCATCGAAGAGCGCAAGCAGCGCACCGAAAGCAGCCCCGCCGCGCTGTTGCAAGAACAGATGCGCGCCGCGCAGTTCCTGAACCACCCCTACGGCATCCCGATCATCGGCTGGAAGCACGAGATGGAACAGCTCAGCCGTCAGGATGCGCTGGACCATTACGCCCGCTTCTACGCGCCCAACAACGCCATTCTGGTGGTGGCCGGCGATGTCACGCCCGAGGCCGTGCGCGAGATGGCGCAAACCCATTACGGCCCGCTGGCGCCGTCGGATGCGATCACCCCGCGCCTCCGCCCGGCCGAGCCGCCGCAACTGGCCGAACGCCGCCTGACGCTGTCGGATGCGCGGGTGTCCGAACCCTATGTCCTGCGCACCTATCTTGCGCCCGAACGCAACCCCGGCGATCAGGCACAGGCCGCCGCGCTCTCCATTCTGGCCGAGCTTCTGGGCGGGTCGGGGCAAACCTCGCTGTTTGCCCAAGATCTGCAATTCGGCCCCGATCCGGTGGCGGTGTTCTCTTCGGCCTATTACGACGGCACCGCGCTGGACCATGCCACTTTCGGCCTTGTCGTGGTCCCGGTCCCCGGTGTCGATCTGGCCACCGCCGAGGCCGCGATGGACGCGGTGATCGCCAAGTTCATCGAAACCGGCCCCGATCCGGATGATTTCGCGCGCATCAAAACCCAGATCCGCGCCGATCAGATCTATGCGCGTGACAACAGCGATGGCCTTGCCCGCCGCTATGGCGAGGCGCTGGCCGTGGGCCTGAGCGTGCAGGATGTGCAGGATTGGCCTGCCGTGCTGGACGCCGTCACCGCCGAACAGGTGCAACAGGCCGCGCGGGACGTGCTCAACCGCAATGCCGCTGTCACCGGCTGGCTGATGCCCGCCGCCGAACCTGCCGCCGAATCTTCGGCCGACTCTTCCGCCGACTCTGCCCCCGCATCTGGCGCGCAACCTGCCGCCGAAGCCGCGCCCGCGCCACAGGCGCCCGCCGAACCCGTCGACTCCCCCCTGCCGGAGGCTGCCGAATGAACATCCTGCGCACTGCGGCCTTGCTTCTGGCCTTTGCCCTTCCCGCCCATGCTGAGATCGAGATCCAGACCGTCACCTCGCCCGGCGGAATCACCGCTTGGCTGGCCCCGGAACCCGGCATTCCCTTCACCGCGCTGGAAGTCCGCTTTCGCGGCGGCACCTCGCTCGATGCCGAAGGCAAGCGCGGCGCGGTCAATCTGATGACCGCGCTGATCGAAGAGGGGACGGGCGATCTTGATTCCGTCGGCTTTGCCCGCGCCCGCGATTCGCTGGCCGCCGCCTACAGCTTCTCCTCGGATCAGGACAGCCTTGGCGTCTCGGCCCGCTTTCTGACCGAAAACCGCGATGCGGCGGTCGATCTCTTGCGCCGCGCCCTGACCGAGCCGCGCTTTGACCAAGACGCGATTGACCGTGTGCGCGGCCAAGTGCTGGCGGGCCTGCGGCAGGATGCCAAGGACCCCGGCACCTTGGCCAGCCAGCGTCTGCGCGCCATGGCCTTTGGCGACCACCCCTATGCCACCAGCGGCGATGGCACCCTCGAGTCGGTCACGGCGCTTTCGCGCGAAGATATCCTTGCCGCCCACCGCGCCACCCTTGCCCGCGACCGCGTGTATGTGGCGGCGGCAGGCGATATCACCGCCGAAGAGCTTGGCCCCTTGCTGGATACCCTGCTGGGCGGCTTGCCCGAAACCGGGGCGCCCCTCGTGGACCGTGCGCCGATGAACCTGACAGGCGGCATTACCGTGCAGGACTTTCCCGGCCCGCAAGCCACCGTGCTGTTCGGCCATCAGGGCATCAAGCGCGATGACCCAGATTTCTTCGCGGCCTCGATCCTGAATGAAATCTTGGGCGGCGGCCGCTTTTCCGCCCGCCTGATGACAGAGGTGCGCGACCGCCGGGGCCTGACCTATGGCATCGGCAGCTATCTGGTCGGCTATGATCAGGCCGAATTGCTGATGGGTCAGTTCTCTTCGGCCAATGCCACCGTGGGGCAGGCGATCGAGGTGATCCGCGACGAATGGCGCAAGATTGCCACCGAAGGCGTCAGCGCCGAAGATCTGGAGCGGACAAAGACCTATCTCACCGGCAGCTATCCGCTGCGCTTTGACGGCAACACGCCGATTGCCTCCATGCTGGTCGGGATGCAGATGATCGGCCTTGACCCCGATTATCCCAAAACCCGCAATGCCAAGGTCGAGGCGGTGACGCTGGAGGATGTCAAACGCGTGGCCGCCACCTTGTTCCGCGAAGGCGACCTGCGCTTTGTCGTGGTGGGCCAACCCGAAGGCGTCACCTCCACCGACGGGCCGTAAGGGGCTGCGAATCTGTGGCCCTCCCGCGTGTGGGGTGCTAGACTTGGGGGTATGAACATTCCGACCCCCAATATATCCACAGATCGGCCAGAGGCTGGCTCTGACACGCGCCCCATCATCCGCCCGCTGGACGAGGCGGCGATCAACCGCATCGCCGCCGGTGAAGTGGTGGAACGCCCGGCCTCGGCGGTCAAGGAGTTGGTGGAAAACGCGCTCGATGCCGGGGCCACCCGCATCGCGGTGGATTTCGCCGATGGCGGAAAGACCCTGATCCGCGTCACCGATGATGGCTGCGGCATGACCGCCGCCGATCTGCCGCTGGCCATCGCCCGCCATGCCACTTCCAAGATCGACGGGTCGGACCTGCTCAACATCCACAGCTTCGGCTTCCGGGGCGAGGCGCTGGCCTCGCTTGGCTCGGTCGGGCGGCTGACCCTCACGTCCCGGGCCCAAGGCCATGACGCGGCGCAGATCACCGTGGCCGGGGGCCGCATGGCCGAGGTGCGCCCCGCCGCGCTGACGCGGGGCACCGTGGTCGAACTGCGCGATCTGTTCTATGCCACGCCCGCGCGGCTGAAGTTCCTGCGCACCGACCGCGCCGAAGCGCAGGCGATTGCCGAGGTGCTGCGCCGCCTCGCCATGGCCGAGCCGCATGTGGGCTTCACGCTGACCGATACCACCGGGGGCGACAGCCGCATCCTGTTCCGCGCCGATCCGCAATCGGGCGATTTCTTCGATGCGCTGCACGGGCGGCTGACCCGCATTCTGGGCGCGGATTTCACCCAGAACGCCCTGCGCATCGACATTCCGCGCGACGGGCTGCACCTCACGGGCTATGCCGCGCTGCCCACCTATTCGCGCGGCTCGGGCGCGCAGCAATTCGTCTTCGTCAATGGCCGCCCGGTGCTGGACAAGCTGCTGCTTGGTGCGCTGCGGGTGGCCTATTACGATTTCCTCTCGCGCGACCGGCACCCGGCGGCGGTGCTCAACCTGATCTGCGATCCGCAGCGGGTGGATGTGAACGTCCACCCCGCCAAGGCCGAGGTGCGCTTTCGCGAACCCGATGCCGCGCGCAGCCTCATCATCAGCGGCTTGCGCACCGCGCTGTCGGGCGCGGGTCATCGCGCCTCGTCGACCGTGGCCGATGAAACCCTCGCCGCCTTTCGTCCGGAACGCCCGGCCTATCTGCCCGATCGCCCGTCACAAGCCAGCCTCCACCGCGCCTTCGCCTTTCAGGCGCCCGCCGTCGCTGCCCCGACCTTCGCCGAAGCCCCCGCCGCCCGGCTGGAAGAGCGCAGCGTGGCAAGCGATGACAGCGCGGTCAGCCATCCGCTTGGCGCCGCCCGCGCGCAGGTGCATGAAAACTACATCATCGCCCAAACCGAAACCGGCATCGTCATCGTCGACCAGCATGCCGCGCATGAGCGCCTTGTCTACGAACGCCTCAAACGCCAGATGGCCGAGTCCGGGATCACCGCACAGGCGCTTCTGATCCCCGAAATCATCGAGCTTTCGCCCACCGATGCCGCCCGCCTGCTCGACGCCGCGCCCGCGCTGGCCGAAATCGGCCTGCGCGTCGAACCCTTTGGCGGCAGCGCCATTGCCGTGCGCGAAACCCCGGCCATCCTTGGCACCGTCAACGCCGCAGCCCTTGTCCGCGACGTGCTCGACGAACTTACCGAAGCGGGCCACAGCACCAACATCCGCGCCCGGATCGACGCCGTGCTCTCGCGCATGGCCTGCCACGGCTCCATCCGCTCGGGCCGCCAGATGCGCGCCGAGGAAATGAACGCGCTCCTGCGCGAGATGGAGGCAACGCCCCACTCTGGCCAATGCAACCATGGCCGCCCAACCTATGTGGAACTCAAGCTCCACGACATCGAACGGCTGTTCGGCCGCAGATGATCACCCTCTTCGGCCAAACCTTCGCCCCCACCGACCCCGAGGTTCTGCTCTTGGGCGGCATCCTCTTGCTGCTCTTGGTCTTCCTCGCCCTCATCCTGCGCGCGGCCGGGCGCTCGGCCACCTTGGCCGCCCCGGTGATGCGCGAATTGGGCTGGCTCAGCCAGCGGGTGCAGCAATTGGGCGATGGGCAGGAACGCCTTGCCGGTGGTCTGCACCATGTCTCCGAAGCGCAGGCCCATAGTCAAAGCGCCATGCTGCAAGTGATGGAACAGCGCCTTGCAGAGGTGTCCCGCCAGATGACCGAGTCGCTGCACGGCACCTCCACCCGCACCGCCCGCTCTTTGGGCGAATTGCAGCAGCGGCTGCAAACCATCGACCGCGCGCAGGCCAATATCGAAAAGCTTTCGGGCAATGTGCTCTCGTTGCAGGACATCCTGTCCAACAAGCAAACCCGTGGCGCCTTTGGCGAGATCCAGTTGCATGACATCGTGCAAAAGGCCCTGCCGCGCGATTCTTACACGATGCAGGCCACGCTTTCGAACAACCGCCGCGCCGATTGCCTGATCCACCTGCCGCAACCGCCCGGCCCCTTGGTGATTGACGCGAAGTTTCCGCTCGAAGCCTATGAGGCCTTGCGCCGCGCCGAAACCCCGCGTCAGGCGCAAGAGGCCGCCAGCTTGCTGCGCGGCGCCGTGCGCCAGCACATCCGTGCGATTTCCGAAAAATACATCGTCGAGGGCGAAACCGCCGATGGCGCGCTGATGTTCCTGCCGTCCGAGGCGGTCTATGCCGAATTGCACGCCAACTTCCCCGATGTGGTGCGCGAAGGCTTTGCTGCCAAGGTCTGGATCGTGTCGCCCACCACCTGCATGGCCACGCTCAACACCATGCGCGCCGTGCTGAAAGATGCGCGGATGCGCGAACAGGCAGGGGCGATCCGCAAGGAACTGGCGCTCCTCTATGCCGATGTCGATCGGCTGGGCACACGGGTGGAAAACCTTGACCGCCATTTCGGACAGGCGGCCAAGGATCTGGAAGAAATCAAGATCAGCTCGGAAAAGGCCACCAAACGCGCCCGGCGGCTTGACAATTTCGATTTCGAGGAAATCGCCACCCCGGTCATCCCGTCGCGCGCGGCAGAATGACCCGGCCGATAAGCCCCGCGCGTCAGATTCGGAAGAAGGGCTGTGCCAGACGCGGCAACAGCGCGTTGAACTTCAGCGCCCCTTGCGTGGCGGCCAGACAGATGCAATCCGCCCCCGCTTCGGCCACGGGCGTATGCTCGACCGAGGCATCGGCAATTTCAATGTCGCCGCGTCCGAAGCGGTCCGCCTCATCGCGGAAAGCGCCTTGCAGCACCAGCGTCAGCTCGACCCCGCGATGGCCATGGTCAGGCATCGCCGCCCCCGCCGGGATATACAGCAAACGGGCCGAAGCCCCCTTGTCCCCCGTGGGCAAGATCGCCTGCCGCACCCCCATGCCAAGGGCGCGCCATTTCACCGCCTCCAGCCCGCCGCCGACATAATCCAGCACCGGCGCCGGAAGCACCCGGTCGGTCCGTGGCCGCAGCGGGGCGGTCATCTGCGTCAGCCCGTCAATCCGCGCCAGACAGGCCGCCAGACTGCCCTCGTCCATCTCGCAGGTGCTGTCTTCGATCACCGCGCCGCCCAGCGCGTCAAAGGCCATCGACCGTGCGCGGCATTCGTCACACAGCGACAGATGTGCCGCGATCACAAGGTTGAACGCCTCGGGCAGATCTGCTGCCGCATAGGCCATCAACAATTCATCCGACAGGTGGTGCTTGATCGTCATTTTTCGGGTGCCTTCACGTCCATCTGATGGCGCAACCGGTCCAGCGCCAGCCGTATCCGCGATTTGATCGTGCCAAGGGGCAATCCGGTTTCGGCGGCAATCTCGCTGTGCGAGAGGTCACCGAAATAGGCCCGTTCGATCAACGCGCGCTGTTTCAAGGGCAGCTGGGACAAAGCCTCGCCCAGCCGTTGGGTTTCCTGCTGTGCCTCGAACACCTCGGCCTGATCAGGTTCAGGCTCTGGCCCCCAAGGCAGATCTTCCGGCTCGGGACGGCGCGATTTGCGCAGCGCGTCGATCCGTCGGTTGCGGGCGATGGTGAACACCCAAGTGGCCACCGACGCCCGTTCGGCGTCAAACAGGCGCGCCTTTTGCCACAGCGTTGCCATGACGTCTTGCGCACATTCCTCGGCCAGCGCCTCGGTGGCGCCGGATTTCATCAAGAAGGCTTTCACGCGGGGCGCGAAATGCCGGAACAACGCAGCAAAAGCGGCCCTGTCCTGATGGTCACGCACCCGGAACACCAAGGCCGACCAATCCATCTGCTCTGCTTCCGCTGCCACGCGCAGGTTCCCTTTCTTCCGGCCCGCACGGGCCCGACCCGCAGCATAAAGCTGTGGCGGCACAGGCGCATCCGGTTTCTCGGGGCTCATGGCATCGAACATCATACCCTGTCTACGCGCCAGAACACCGGTCGGATCACATTTTGCACAATTGCGGTGAAAAATCTGCCATGACGCAGAGGAGCCGCCAAGCTGCCTTGTGGGAAACCTGTCAGGGAACCCTGACAAGTGATCCAGTTCCCAGCCGTCGCGCGTATACTGCCAAACCGTCAAAGAAAGCCGACCCATGCCGTTTGAGACTCCCGCCGCCGCTTCCCGCCGTATCGCTGTCATTGGGGGGGGCATCTCGGGCATGTCCGCCGCGCATATGCTGGCCGACACGCATCAGGTGGTGCTTTACGAATCCGAACCGCGTCTGGGGGGGCATGCGCGCACCGTGATGGCGGGCAAGCGCGGCGATCAACCGGTCGACACCGGCTTTATCGTCTTCAACCATGTGAATTACCCGCATCTGGTAAAGCTCTTTGAAAAGCTCGAGGTGCCCACCGCCGAAAGCTCCATGAGCTTTGGCGCCAGCCTTGATGGCGGGCGCATCGAATATGCGCTGGCCAGCCTTGATACGCTCTTTGCCCAGCGCAAGAACCTCATGAACCCCAAGTTCATCGGCATGATCCGCGACATCCTGCGGTTCAACAAGAACGCGGTCCGCGTGGCGCAGCCGGGCATGACCATCCGCGATCTGCTGGCGGCACTCGGCACCGGCGATTACTTCCGCGACTATTACATCACCCCGTTTTCCGGCGCGATCTGGTCCACCCCCACCAAGGGCATTCTGGATTTCCCTGCCGATGCGATGATCCGCTTTTTCGACAATCACCGGCTTCTCCACACCGAAGGCCAGCACCAGTGGTACACGGTGCGCGGCGGCTCGGTGCAATATGTGCAGCGCCTTCAGGCCGCGCTGACGCGCCAAGGCGTGGATCTGCGCCTTGGCAGCCCGGTGGCGGGCGTGCGCCGCGAAGGCGGCATGGCGCAGGTGCGCGCCCATGGCGGCGAATGGGAGGCGTTTGACGAGGTGATCTTTGCCACCCATTCCGACGATGCGCTGGCCCTTCTGTCCGACGCCACCGCCGCCGAGCGGGCCACCTTGGGCGCGGTGCGCTATCAGCCGAACGAAGCCGTGCTGCATTGCGACGAGTCGCTGATGCCGCGCCTGCGCAAGACATGGTCCAGCTGGGCCTATGTCGAACCCAAGGGCGGCCCCGGCGAACGGATCGACCTGACCTATTGGATGAACAGCCTGCAACCGATCCCGCAGGATGATCTGCATTTCGTCACCCTCAACAGCAACCGCGCCATCCGCGAAGACCGCATCTATGACAGCGTGACCTTCCGCCACCCCGTCTACGATGCCCCGGCACTTGCCGCGCAAGAGGCGATCCGCCGCACAAATGGCACCGATGCCACATGGTTCTGCGGGGCATGGATGAAGAACGGCTTCCACGAAGACGGCATCGGCAGCGCGGTGGATGTGGTCGAGGCGCTGCGTCACCGCGAAGCCATGGGCGTGCCCGCATGACGGTGGACCTGATCCACGGCGAAACCTTTCACGGCCGCAAGGGCGCCGTGCGCAACAGCTTTCGCTACACCGTGGATTATGTGGCGCTGGATGCCGAGGCACCCGTGCGCGGCCCCGGCCTGTTCTCGCGCAATGCCCGCAACCTGACGGCACTTTGGGACGCCGATCATGGCGGCGCGCCGGGGCAGGGCCGGGGCGCGCCTTGGGTGCGTGAGGTGCTGGCCGGCCACGGCCTTGCCGCGCCCGCCCGCATCCTGCTGATGGCGCAGCCGCGCATTCTGGGCCATGTGTTCAACCCGGTGTCCTTCTGGCTCTGCTATGATGCGTCCGGCGCCTTGCGCAGCGCGATTGCCGAGGTGACCAACACCTATGGCGACCGCCACGCCTATCTGATCCACCACTCCGATCAGGCCCCCATCACCCGCGAAGACACGCTGACCGCGCGCAAGATCTTTTACGTCTCGCCCTTTCAGCCCATCGCCGGAAGCTACCGCTTCCGCTTTGACGTGACCGACGCCCGCATCGGCATCTGGATCGACTACACCACCGAAGGCGGCGGGCTGTTCACCAACCTCACCGGGCCGCGCGTGCCGCTGACCAATGCCGCCATCCTGCGCGCCTGCCTGCGCCGCCCCTTTGGCTCGCGCCGGGTGCTGGCGCTGATCCACTGGCAGGCGCTGAAACTGGCGCTCAAGGGGGTGAAGTTCCGCACCCGCCCCGCGCCCCCGGCGGAAGACGTCAGCCGATGACCCGCGCCACCGCCCCCCTTTGGCCATGGTCGCTCTTTGCCGCGATGATCGCGGTGGCGGGCCTGCCCATCTACATCCACGCGCCCAAGTTCTACGTGGACAACTACGGCACCAGCCTTGCGGCGCTTGGCTTCACGCTTGCCGCCCTGCGCCTTGTGGATGTGGTGCAAGACCCGGCCTTGGGCTGGCTGGCCGAGGCCGGGCGGCGCCATCGTGCGCTGATGGTCTGGGCGGCGGCGGCGGTGATGGCGGTGGCGATGATCGGGCTTTTCGCCATAGCGCCGCCTTTCGCGCCGCTTGTGTGGTTCGCGCTCACGCTCGCGCTGCTGTTCAGCGGCTTTTCCTTCCTCACCATCCTCTTCTACGCCCAAGGCGTGGACAAGGCGGCCGAGCTTGGCCCCGATGGCCACCTGCGGCTGGCGGGCTGGCGTGAAACCGGCGCGCTTTTGGGCGTCTGCCTCGCCGCTGTGGCCCCGGTAGCCTTGGGCGCGCTGATGCCGCAGCCCTTCACCGGTTTCGCCATCGGCTTTGCGCTGCTGGCGCTGGCCGCCACCCTCTCGATGCGCCACGCCTGGACCGCGCCCGCCGCCGCCGCCGCCCCGTCCGAGGCAGACACCGCCAGCCTCGCGCTCTTCCGCCACGTCCTGTCCGACCCGCTCGCCCGCCGCCTCCTCCTGATCGCGGCGCTCAACGCGGCCCCCGTCGCCGTCACCTCCACGCTCTTCCTGTTCTTCGTCGAAAGCCGCCTGAACGCGCCGGGCTTCGAAGGCCCGCTGCTTTTGCTGTTCTTCCTGTCTGCCGCCGCCGCCGCCCCGGTCTGGAGCCGCGCCGCCGCCCGTTTCGGGGCCAAGCGCAGCCTGCTGGCCGCCATGGCGCTTGCCATCGCCGCCTTCCTCTGGGCCGTCACCCTTGGCACCGGCGATACGCTGGCCTTTGCGCTGATCTGCGCGGCCTCGGGCGCGGCGCTGGGGGCCGACCTCACGCTGCTGCCCGCCCTCTTTTCCCGTCGCCTTGCTCACCTTGGCCGGGGGGAGGGCGCGGCCTTCGGCCTGTGGTCCTTCATGTCGAAACTCTCGCTCGCACTGGCGGCGGCCACCCTGCTGCCCGCGCTTGCCGCCGCCGGCTTCACCCCCGGTCCCCAGAACACCGAGTCGGCGCTGTGGGCCTTGTCGCTGTTTTACGCGGCCTTGCCTTGCGCGCTCAAACTGCTTGCCATGGCCCTTCTGGCCACCACCCAAACCGACGAGGCCCGGACATGACGTCTTTCGCCTTCCTGCTGATCGGCATGCTGCTGACACTTTCTTTGCTGGCCCTGTCGAAACGCTTCATTGGCTTTCGCGCGCAGCGCCCGGCCGATCTGGCCAGTCGTGGCCCGCGCTTTGATCCGCGCCAGCATCTCAACGGTCCCATTCTTTGCGAAGGGGTCATTTACGGCCCGACAGGCCGCGTCACCTCACGCTTTGTCGCCGATATGACCGGCAGTTGGGATGGCAACACCGGCACGCTCAGCGAACGGTTCCGCTATGACAGCGGCGCGGTGCAAGACCGGTGCTGGACCTTGCGGCTTGGCAATGACGGCAGCATCCGCGCCGAAGCCGCCGATGTGGTGGGCGCCGGGCATGGGCAGGCCGAAGGCCCCGCCGTGCAGATGCGCTATCGCATAAAACTTGACGCAGATGCCGGTGGACATGAACTTGATGTGACCGACTGGATGTATCTGATGGAAAACGGAACCATCCTGAACCGCAGCCAGTTTACAAAGTTCGGGGTGACCGTTGCCGAGCTGGTTGCCACAATGCGCAAAGTGCCGGGCTGACCCGGATCAAGGAGACACAGACGATGAGAGAGTGGACAGGAAAACGCTATTGGCTGGTGGGCGCGTCAGAAGGGCTGGGCTTGGCTCTGGCCCAGATGATCTCGCGCGCGGGGGCCGAGGTGATTCTGTCCGCCCGCTCGCAGGACCGTCTGGATGCGGCGGTCGCCAGCCTTGCCGGCAAGGGCCGCGCCGTGGTCTGCGATGTGGCCGACCGCGCCTCGGTCGAGGCGGCGGCGGCAGAGGTGGGGCCGGTGGATGGGGTGGTCTATCTTGCCGGGGTCTATTGGCCGACCAAGGCGCAAGAATGGAACGCCGAACAGGTCGAAGCGATGTGTGATGTCAACTTCACCGGCTGCGCCCGCGTGATCGGTGCAGTGCTGCCCGGCATGGTGGCGCGTGGGGCAGGGCATGTGGTCATCACCGGCTCCCTGTCGGGCTTCCGGGGCTTGCCCGGGTCCATCGGCTATACCGCCTCCAAGGCGGGGGTGATGTCGCTGGCGGAATGCCTTTATGCCGATCTGCGCGACACCGGGGTCGAGGTGCAGGTGGCCAACCCCGGCTTCATCCGCACCCGTCTGACCGACAAGAACGAATTCACGATGCCCTTCCTGATGGAACCGCAGGGCGCGGCGCAGGAAATGTTTGAGCATATGAACAGCGACACGTTCAAGAAAAGCTTTCCACTGGTGTTTTCTTGGGTGTTCCGTCTGTCGCAATTCCTGCCGGATTGGGCCTATTACCGACTGTTCGCACCGCGCAAGTAACCTCGCCGCGCGCAGAGCGCCCGCAAGGGCGTGATCTGCGCGCCTCTGATCAGTTCGGCGCGCGTAGCAAGGCGATGAAGAACCCGTCCATCCCGCCCCAGTAATCGGGCCGCAACCGCAGCCCGCCTTGCGGTGTCACCCAGTCGGTCGGCAGCCAAGGCGCGGCGGGTGGCTCCACGCGCAGGTCGGGGTGCCGCTGCAAGGCCGCCGTCAATTGCGCTTCGCCTTCCGCAGGCAACAGCGAGCAGGTGCAATAGGCCAGCAGCCCCCCCGGCTTCAGCCAGCCCAGCGCCCGGTCCAGAAGCTGCGCCTGAAGCGCCACCAGCCCTGCCACCTCAGACCCGTCCTTGATATGCTGCAAATCCGGGTGCCGCCGCAGCGTCCCGCTGGCCGAACAGGGCGCGTCCAGCAGGATGGCGTCGAACGGCGCTTCGGGTTGCCAGTGCAGCGCATCCGCCACCACCATCTGCGCGGTCAGCCCCGTGCGCGCCAGATTCTCCTCCACCCGCGCCATGCGCGGCCCCGAGATGTCCAGCGCCGTCACCTCGGCCCCGGCATCCGCCAGTTGCAGCGTCTTGCCCCCCGGCGCTGCGCAGACATCCAGCACCCGCGCGCCGGGCTGCACCGCCATCAGCCGCACCGCCATCGCCGCTGCTGCGTCCTGCACCCACCAGTCGCCGCTGGCATAGCCCGGCGCTTGCGTGATCTGGCCCGGATGCGTCAGCCGGATGCTGCCCGAGGGCAACACCGCGCCGTCGGGCACCGCCACAGCGCCCGCCTTGGGCGTGATGTCCAAGGGCGGCACCTCGGCCTGCACCGCCTCGATCGCCGCCACCACCTCGCGCCCATAGGCATGCACCAGCGGTTGCCGGATCCAACGCGGCATCTGCGGCGCGGGCAGGGCGGCCAGATCCACCGGATCGGGCAGCGCGCGCAGCACCGCATTCACCAGCCCCGACAGATGCGTGGTGCGCTTGCCCCGCCGCGCAAGCCCCACCGCCTCGTTCACCACCCCATGCGCCGCCGCACCTTCCGACCGCTCGTAAACCGCCAGCCGCAGGATGTTCAGCACAGCCAAAGGTGGCGCCTTGCGCAACAAGGGCCGCAGCACCCGGTCGATCCGCTCCAGCTGGCGCAACACCTGCGTCGCCAGCCGCTCGGCCCGCGCGCGGTCCGGCCCCGCGAGCGCCCCGAAAGCCTCGCCGCGCTGCGTCACCTGCGACAGCATCATACCTTCGCCCAATACGGCGTTCAAAATGCCCACGGCGGCACTGCGTGCGGTCACGCTCTCGGGTCCGGCCTTCATCCTGTGGCATCCTCGTGTCTTGTCTCGCTGGCCAGACGCCGTATATCAAACCCGACCCACAGGAAAGCCGCCATGACCGACAGCGCCGAAACCCCCGATCTTCCTCCCGCCGCCCAACGCGCCCTTGCCGAAGCAGCAGAGCGGCGGCGGCAGGCCGAAGAAATGACGCTCCCGCGCGAACTGGGCGGCCGCAAAGGCCCCGAACCCGTCCGCTATGGCGATTGGGAGAAGAAAGGCCTCGCGATCGACTTCTAGGCTTCAGCGCAGCCGGAACGATGCGCTTTGCCCCGCGCCCTTGTCCGAGGTAAAGCGCAACCGGCTGGCATCCACCACCTCGACCAGCTGGCAATTATAGGGCACCGCATAGCCGCTCCAGTCGATGTCACGGCAGAAATAGCCATCCTGCCATGTCCAGTTGCCGGTGATCCCCCACCCCAGCGCCGATCCGGTGATCTTGCCATCCGGCGTCACCCGCAGCGTCAGGTTATACAACCCGATCCGCAATTCGCGGTCTTTCACCAGCGACAGGAAGGCCGCCTTGTCACGCACCGGCCCCGCCGGATTGGCCATGGCAAGGGCAGGCAAGACAAACACAGGCAGCGCAGACAGAAACAGGGCAAGAATAACACGGCGCATGGGAACCTCTCACGCTGGATGTGCCCTTATACGCAGCCCGCGCGCCGTCGGTTCACTTGCGCCGCCGAAGTCTTGCTAAAGCCCCAGCACATCCATCATGTCATACTGGCCGGGCTTCTGATCCTGCCCCCACAGCACTGCCCGCAAGGCCCCGCGCGCAAAGATGGCGCGGTCGGTCGCCAGATGGCGCAGCACGATGCGCTCGCCATCGGCGGCAAAGATCACATCATGCTCCCCCACCACATCGCCGCCGCGAATCGCGGAAAAGCCGATGCTGCCGCGCGCCCGCGCGCCGGTGATGCCGTCGCGACCCGACACCATCGCCGCGTCCAGCGCCACGCCGCGCCCCTGCGCCGCCGCCTCCCCCAGCATCAGCGCGGTGCCCGACGGCGCATCCACCTTCATCCGGTGATGCGCCTCCACCACCTCGATGTCCCAATCGGCGTCCAGCGCCTGCGCCACCTTTTGCGTCAGCCGCACCAGCAGGTTGACGCCCAGACTCATGTTCCCCGCCCGCACGATCACCGCATGACGCGCCGCCGCCTCGATCGCCGCGATATGCGCGGGCTCCAGCCCGGTGGTGCCGATCACATGCACCGCCCGCGCCTGCGCCGCCAGCGCGGCAAACTCCACCGTTGCGGCGGGCGCGGTGAAATCGATCACGCCTTGCGCTTGCGCAAACACCTCCAGCGGGTCATCCGTCACCTTGACCCCAAGGGCGGCCCCGCCCATGCATTCGCCCACATCGCGGCCCAGCCAGCCATGCCCCGGACGCTCCAACGCGCCCACCAGCCGCGCCTTGCCTGATCCCGCAATCGTGCGGATCAGCATTTGCCCCATCCGGCCCGAAGCCCCGGTGACCACAATTCCCGGCAGGTTCTGCATGGCGTTTTCCCCTTTGCTCAGCTGCTGTCCTGTAGCGCGTTGCCGCGCGGCGCAAAAGCCCGCCGTTGCGGGGCGGGCAAAAACAGCTTACATGGCCTGCATGTCGAACAAACGCACCTCCTCGGGCGATGGCCCCCATCAACGCCAGCTTCGGGTTGGCGAACTCATCCGCCGCACATTGTCGGATGTGCTCAACCGCGCCGAGATCCATGATCCCGACCTGAACCGCATGTCCATCACTGTGGGCGAGGTGTCGTGTTCCACCGATCTCAAGGTTGCCACCGTCTATGTGATGCCGCTGATGGGCTCGGTCCCGGTGGAAGAGGCGATTGCCGCGCTGGCCCGCAACAAGGCCGAGCTGCGCCACCGCGTCGCTTCGCAGCTGACGCTGAAATACGCGCCCGACTTGCGCTTTCGCCCGGATGAAACCTTTGATCGTCTGGATGAAACCCGCCGCCTCTTTGCCGATCCGCGCGTGATCAAGGATCTGGAGGCGTCCGAGGGCGATGCCGATGCGGAGGACGACGCCGACACCCCGCCCGGTGGGACCGCCTGAAGATGCTGCGCCTTGCCGCTCTTTTCGCGCTCCTGTTGCCGCAGGTGGCGGCGGCAAACCCGTGCCAGACCGTCAGCTTTGAAGACATCAGCTTCACCACCTGCGAGGTGGGCGTAGAGGAGGATCTGCGCCTGTTCCACTCTGGCCCTTCGGGCGTGCTGGGCAGTTTCAGCGCGGTGAACAGCCAGTTGGCGGCCGAAGGCAAGACGCTGGGCTTTGCGATGAATGCTGGCATGTATCACGCCAACCGCGCCCCGGTGGGCCTGCTGATCGATCAGGGGGTCGAACAGTCCGAACTGGTCACCGCCGAAGGGCCGGGCAATTTCGGCCTGCTGCCCAATGGCGTCTTCTGCATCGGGGAGCGGTTTTCGGTGGTGGAAAGCCGCGCCTTTGCGCAAAACCCGCCCGCCTGCCGCTTTGCCAGCCAGTCGGGACCGATGCTGGTGATCGGCGGAGCGTTGCACCCGCGCCTGATCCCCGACAGCGACAGCACCTATATCCGCAACGGGGTGGGGGTCAGTGCCGATGGCCGCCGCGCGGTCTTTGTCATCTCGAATGGCCGGGTGAACTTTCACCGCTTTGCCCGCTTTTTCCGCGATGCGCTGGGCCTGCCGGATGCGCTGTATTTCGATGGCAAGATCTCGCGGCTTTATGCGCCCGCGATCCGCCGCAATGATCTTGGCTTTGCCATGGGGCCGATCGTCGGCACCGTCGTCAACAAGGACTAAACCAATGGGCCGTGTGAAAAAGGGCCGGGCCGTCTCCGGCTGGGTCATCATCGACAAACCGGCGGGGGTGGGGTCGACCACCGTGGTGAACAAGGTGAAATGGGCGTTTCAGGCGCAAAAGGCAGGCCATGCCGGCACGCTCGACCCCGATGCCACCGGGGTTCTGGCGATTGCGCTGGGGGAGGCCACCAAGACGGTGCCTTATGTCACCGATGGGCTGAAATGCTATCACTTCCGCGTGGCCTTCGGCGCTGCCACCAGCAGCGACGACGCCTCGGGCGCTGTGCTGGAAACCCGCGATCAGCGGCCTTCGGATGCGCAGATCGAGGCGGCGCTTGCAGGCTTTCGCGGCGAGATCCTGCAAGTGCCGCCGCAGGTGTCGGCGGTCAAGGTGGATGGCGAGCGCGCCTATGATCTGGCCCGTGAGGGGGTCGAGATGGACCTTGTCGCGCGCCCCTTGTGGGTGGAGCGGCTGGAGGTGCTGGGCCGCCCCGATGCCGACCATGTCGATCTGGAAATGGTCTGCGGCAAGGGCGGCTATGTGCGCTCTGTCGCGCGGGATCTGGGGCAGGCGCTGGGCTGCCTCGGCCATGTCGCCTGGCTGCGCCGCACCTGGTCGGGGCCGTTCGAGGCCGAAGGGGCGGCGACGCTGGACGAGATCGAGCGTCTGGCCCGCAGCGAAGAGATCGACGCCCTGCTGCGCCCGCTGGAACTGGGCCTGACCGACCTGCCCGAACTGCCCGCCACCCCCGAAGGCGCCGCGCGGCTGCGCAACGGCAATCCGGGGATGGTGCTTGCCTCCAGCGTGGACTGGGGCGACGAGGCTTGGGCCAGCCACCAAGGCCGCGCGGTGGCGGTGGGGGTTTACAAGGCCGGGGAGCTGCACCCGAGCCGGGTGTTCAACCTGTAACGTCGGGCCGCCGCGCGGGGCATCGAGCCCCGCCCGGCGGCATTGCCATGGCGGCGGTCTGCGCCGGTGGTCTGGGCTGTGGCGTCGGAGCCTCCGGCGGGAGTATTTGGGAAAGGTGCAAATGCAGGCGGCTGAAGGGCAGGTGGTGCGCCAGCACCAGAAGGGGGATGCGGCGTCGGAAGCGGTGTATTCGCCCTGCGAGGTCTATCGCTATCTGCTGACGCGGATCTGGGACGGGGCAGGGGCGCGGGCCTTGTTCGTGATGCTGAACCCCTCTACCGCGACCGAGGCGCAGAATGACCCGACGGTGGAGCGCTGTGAGCGCCGCGCCCGGGCCTTGGGCTTTGGCGGGTTTCGGGTGGTGAACATCTTTGCCTTTCGTGCAACCGATCCGCGGGTGATGCGGGCGGCGGCAGACCCGGTGGGGCCGGGCAATGATGCGGCGATTTTGGGTTCGGTGCAGGCCTGGCAGCCGGATCAGGTGATCTGTGCTTGGGGCACGCATGGGGCGCATCTGGGGCGCGGCGATGCGGTGGCCGGCATGCTGCGCGGCACCGGGGTGCCGCTGTGGCATCTGGGGCTGACGGCGGCGGGCCAGCCCAAGCATCCGCTCTACATCGGCTACGCCCAGCAGCCGCAGCTTTGGGCCTAGCTCAGGCGGCCTGCAGCCGGATCAGCGACAGATCAAGCCCCGCCGCATCCCGGATCAGCGCCACCGCCACGCCATCCAGCCGCAGCGTCACATCCTGCGACCCCGCCACCGGCTCCGCCGTCAGGTCTGGCAGCGGGTGGAGCACTGCATCGTAAAGCACCACGATTTCATCCGCGTCGGGGCTGTAATCCGTGATCTCTGCCAGTGGCAGCCCCGGCCCGAAGTCCTGCAGCCGGAACAGATCGTCGTCCGGGCCGCCCGTCGCCACATCTCCGGGCCCCAGCACCAGCGCATCCGCGCCTGCGCCGCCGTTCAGCACATCGGCTGCCGCGTCGCTTTGCCCTTCCGCGCCTCCCCAGAGCCAGTCCTCCCCGGTGCCGCCGTCCAGCGTGTCCTGCCCGCCACCGCCTTCCAGCCGGTCATCCCCCGCGCCCCCGGCCAGCCAATCGCGCCCCGCGTCGCCCGCCAGCCGGTCGCGCCCTTCGCCGCCCAAGAGCGTATCCGCCCCGCCGCCGCCCAGCAGCGTATCGTCGCCTTCCCCCCCTGCAAGCGCATCCGCCCCCTTGCCGCCGCTCAGCACATCGGCCCCCGCGCCGCCGCGCAGCTCATCGGCCCCGCCTTGCCCAGAAAGGCTGTCGTCGCCATCCCCGCCCTCCAGCCAGTCGCGCCCCGCGCCGCCTGCCAGCCGGTCATCGCCGCCGCGCCCTGTCAGCTGATCCGCCCCCGCGCCGCCCGCCAGCCGGTCGCCCGCTGCGCCGCCGCTCAGCACATCTTCCGCGGTCGAGCCCGCGCGCTGCACCGGCTCTGCCACCGGGTCGGGCAGATCATCCGACACCGGCATCCCGTCCACGACTCGCCCTGCGCCTGGGTCCTCTGCCCCGTCATCGGCAAAGATCCAGTCCAGCGACAGCGCTTCCTCTTCGGGCACCTCCGGCTCCGACTCGGGGCTGTCCTCCGCCTCTTCCGCCTCTGCCGAGGGGCGCATCACGCTGTCGGCGACATAGCCCACCCCGAAAGCCCCCAGAATTGCCAGAAACGCCAACATGCGCCAAAACCCCCTCGGCCCTTGCCCGGCCCGTTAACCACGCTTTCGCGCAACCCCGCGATTGCAAAAGAAAACCCGCCCCTTGGGCATAGCACGAATCGCCGCTTGCGCCCAGCAAGGGCGCGGGAAATCTGTGGCCATCCTTAACAAAGCCTTGCGCCCTACCGCCCGGTCGCCCTGCCGCCCGACCGCCCTGCCGCCGCGCCTGACGCCGGGGCTTCCCTTTGCCCGCGCTTTGCCCTATACGCGCGCATCCCCGGCGTTTGTCCGGGGGCCAATGGTCTTGCTGGACGACATCCCGGCTCGCACCTTCACCCTTCTGCAAAAGGAGACATCCGATGTCGATCACCGTCGAAGAAAAAGCCCGCCTGATCAAGGAATACGCCACCAAAGAGAACGACACCGGCTCGCCGGAAGTTCAGGTGGCCATCCTGTCGTCGCGCATTGCGACCTTGACCGAGCATTTCAAGGGCCACAAGAAAGACAACCACTCGCGTCGTGGCCTGCTGATGATGGTCGCCCAGCGCCGCAAGCTGCTGGACTACCTCAAGGCCAAGGACGAGCAGCGCTACACCACCCTGATCGGCCGCCTCGGCCTGCGCCGCTAACCGATCCCGAGCCCCGGCTCCCCGAACGCCCGCCCCGAAAGGGGTGGGCGTTTTGCGTTTGGGGGGGTGTTAAGGGCGGAAAGTGGCCGTTTACTGCGCCCTGCGCCGAAATCCGGGGGTGGACAAGGCAGCACCCGGACCTGCCTAATCACGCGCCGAAATTGGGGCAGGCTGTAAACCTCCCGCATGGGACGGCGAAGGCTGGATTGCAACCGCTCTGAAGGACGAGATTGCTGCAGGTCAGCCGATTCTTGCTTGCCATTAGAGAAAATCTTTCCAAGATTGCTGACGCGAAATCTGGCAATTGAGGACACTTATGGCGGAACTCCACTCTCAGGTGGTGCCTATTCAAACGCTCTATACTTGGTTCCGCGATAATAAGTTGATTGTGAATCGACGGTATCAGAGAAAACTGGTGTGGACTCTTGAGGAGAAGCAAAAACTTCTTGACTCCATAATGTCAAAATATCCGATTCCCGCTATCCTACTCTCAGAGATCGAGGGCCCAAGAGAAAACTTTGAGATTATCGACGGCCTTCAAAGAATGCACGCTATTCTGTCATTCATTGAAACTTCATATCCAATTCTAGATGGACGGTATTTTGATTTGAATTACTTCCCGACCGCCAAAGCGATTTCGGAAACAGGGATTTTTTCGGATCAAAGCGGAGGGAATGTTCTCGAGAGTGCCGCCTGCTCAACGATTCTAAACTACCAAATATCGTTATCAATTCTACGGAAGGCTTCCAACAAAGAGGTCAATGAAGTCTTTGATCGAATTAATACTTATGGTCACCGTCTTAGCGATCAGGAGCGTCGCCAAGCAGGAGTTCAAAGCAAGTTTGCCGAGCTTGTTCGAAGTCTAGCTTGCAGCGTGAGGGGGGATGTGTCATCCGACCGCCTTTTCCTTTATGAAATGCCTTCCATCAGCATCGATCTCCCAATGACAAAGCATGGATATGAGGTCAGAGCTGACGAGGTGTTTTGGGTTGCACAGGGCATTCTTAGATCAACGAACCTTCGAGACAGCGAGGATGAACAGTGCATCGCTGACACCGTTGCCTGCATCATCGGGCAAGACTTGATTGATCGCTCCAAGGCAGCACTTGATGCCGTGTATGACGTTTCAAACGCTGAATACACCAGAATTGAAACCGCGCTGGACCTTTATAACGCAGAAAAGGTTTCGGAAGAGTTCAAGTTCGTCTTGGGGGAGGTCGAGAAGATCTGCGCAGAAGGCAACGCAACCAAGCTGCGCGACCTGTTGTTCGAGCCGAAGACGACTAATGCCTTCCCGTCTGTCTTCACAGTGGTCTTCTTGGCGATCTTCGAGTGCGGCGTCAGCCAGGGAAAGAGGATTGCCGACTATTCTGGACTGAAGAACTCCCTGAAAGGCATTAACAAGAGAATCCCGGTCGGTCAAAAGGGCTCTAACCAAGCGGAACGCCGGACGAATATTGACGTTGTAAAGGGCATCATTTCTAAATTCTTTGTTGACGACCCCGGTCTTGCGAAGTTGATTTTTAGCAACCACAAGATCGTTGATATTGATGGAGACATCCGGCGTTCGGAAATAGAGCTTGCTAATTACGAGTTAAAACAAGGGCTTCTTCCTCTTGAGGCAGGAGCGAAGGACCCTGCCGCTATGCTCGATAAGATTCTGCGGACCGTCTGCGCAATCGCTAACAATGGCCCAAAATCGGCGGGAAAGATTTTTATTGGCGTGGCAGACAAGGACGCTGATATTAAAAGGGCCTCAGCCATAGACGGGGTTGTAGGAAAGGCAATCGGAAAGAGAACTGTCATAGGAGTCTGCAGAGAGGCCAAGAGACTCGGAAAGTCGATGGAAGACTACGTTCAAATCGTAGTCAACCACATTAAGAATTCAAAAATTTCCGAACATACAAAGGGTGCGGTGCTGTCTCATATTGATTTCAACAGTTACTTTGACTTGGGGGTGTTGGTGATATCTATCCCTCCCCAAAAGGAGCTAACTTACCTTGGCGATGAGCTCTATCGTCGCGATGGTTCCAATAACATCCTTGTTTCCAGCCCAAAGGATGTAGTCGCAGTGAACTCGCGGTTTCAATAGTGCTTCTCGTTAGGCGGGGCTACCAGTCCCGCCCAAGCCATATCTGAGGTCAGAGACACAGAGAGAGGCCGCCCGCGACAGAGCTCCGCATGTTACCCATTCGGCAAGTGACCGGTTTAGGGAATCTGTGCGGCTGCATTTAGCAGAAGAGTGACAGGCTGCTTAGGGCCGAACACGTCCCCAAGCACAATCCTCCACCCCTCCCCAACCCTGAACAACTCATGAATCCCAACACCCTAACCCCTTGATTTCCTTTGTCCCGCACCCTTGTAACACAGGGGGCACCGCGCCTCCCCCTTGCATCCTTGGTCTGGTCCCGCTAACCCAGAAGCGTCTGTTTCAAAGGGGCAAAGCATGGACCTGAGCAACCTCCGGGGCAAGTATATCGAGGCCGTGGCCGGGGCGTCGAGTGAGGCCGCGCTGGAGGAGGTCCGTCTGGCCGCCCTCGGCAAGAAGGGCGAGATCTCGGCCCTGATGGCGACCCTTGGCAAGATGGACCCCGAGGCGCGCAAGGCCGCCGGCGCGGCCATGAACCTGTTGCGGGACGAGATCGACGCGGCCCTGCGCGCCCGCAAGGCTGGCCTCGCCGACGCCGCCCTCGATGCCCGGCTGCGGTCGGAATGGCTGGACGTGACGCTGCCCGGCCGCCCCCGCCCGCGCGGCACCATCCACCCCGTGAGCCAGGTGATGGAGGAGCTGACCGCGATCTTCGCCGATATGGGCTTCTCGGTGGCCGAGGGTCCGCAGGTCGAGAGTGACTGGTATAATTTCGACGCCCTGAACATCCCCCCCGAGCATCCCGCGCGGCAGGAGCATGACACCTTCTTCATGCACCGCGCCGAAGGCGACGCCCGCCCGCCCCACGTGCTGCGCACCCATACCTCCCCGGTCCAGATCCGCGCGATGACCGAGCAGGGCGCCCCGATCCGGGTGATCGCCCCCGGGCGCGTCTACCGGATGGACATGGACCAGACCCATACCCCGATGTTCCATCAGGTTGAGGGTCTGGCGATCGACCGCGACATCAGCATGGCCAACCTGAAGTGGACGCTGGAGGAATTCTGCCGCGCCTTCTTCGAGGTGGACCGCGTCGAGCTGCGCTTCCGGGCCAGCCATTTCCCCTTTACCGAACCATCAGCCGAGGTTGATATCCGGTACTCGGTGGTGGGTGGCCAGCTGCGCATCGGTGAAGGTGACAAGTGGATGGAGATCCTAGGCTCGGGCATGGTGCATCCCAAGGTGCTCGCCGCCGCCGGGGTGAACCCTGATGACTGGCAAGGCTTTGCGTTTGGCATGGGCATCGACCGCATTGCGATGCTGAAATACGGCATCCCTGATCTGCGGGCGTTTTTCGAATCCGATCTGCGTTGGCTGCGGCATTACGGGTTCGCCGCCTTGGACATGCCCGATCTGGCGGGCGGCCTCAGCCGCTGACCGGACCGGCGCGGTCCACCAATATGCCCTCTCCTGACTGAAGGCCGTGTGTCGACAGGACAAAGCACAGGAGGGTGATCCCGATCATCAGGATAAGAAGCCAAGGGTTCCTGGCCTTGTGGTTTTTCGGTTTGGTGAGCATGGGGTCCATCATGACACAGGGTGTAACGGGCAGGTTCAGCAAGAATGTGGCGAACTGCCTTTGGCTGGTGCGACAACGCGTTTCCAATCGGGAAACCCCTGCCGCGCCGCTTTCCCTTTGCCCGGCTTTGCGCTAAGGCCAAGACTAAGAAATCCAAGGGACGTTTGCGATGAAGTTCACCCTTTCCTGGCTTAAGGACCACCTCGAGACCGAGGCTTCGCTGGATGACATTCTGTATGCCCTCACCGATTTGGGGCTGGAAGTGGAAGAGGTGGTGAACCCCGCTGCCAAGCTGGCGCCCTTTACCATCGCCAAGGTGTTGGAGGCCACGCAACATCCAGACGCCGATCGGCTGCGGGTGTGCCGCGTGCTGACGGACGAAGGCGAAAAGCAGATCGTGTGTGGCGCGCCCAATGCGCGCGCCGGGATCACGGTCGTTCTGTGCAAACCGGGCGATTACGTGCCGGGCATCGACACCACCTTGGGCGTCGGCAAGATCCGGGGCGTTGAATCGCATGGCATGATGGCGTCCGAGCGTGAGCTTGAGCTTTCGGACGAACACAACGGCATCATCGAATTGCCGTCGGGCGAAGTGGGCGACGCGTTCATCGACTGGTTGGCGGCAAACCGTCCCGGCACGGTGGACCCGATGATCCACATCAAGATCACGCCAAACCGTCCCGATGCCTTGGGGGTGCGCGGTGTGGCGCGTGATCTGGCGGCGCGGGGGCTTGGCACCCTGAAGCCGCTGTCGATTCCACAGATCGAGGGCCAGTTTGACTGCCCGATTGGGGTGGAGATTGACCCAGACCTGAAGGCCAAGGGTTGTCCGCATTTTGCCGGCCGGCTGATCCGGGGCGTGACAAACGGGCCATCGCCCGACTGGCTGCAACAGCGGCTGAAGGCCATTGGCCTGCGCCCGATTTCGGCGCTGGTGGACATCACCAACTACTTCACATTCGGTCTGAACCGCCCGCTGCACGTTTTTGATGCGGCAAAGGTCTCGGGTCCGCTGCGCATCCGCCCCGCCAAAGGCGGTGAGGAATTGCTCGCGCTGGACGGCAAGACCTATGCCTTGCGCGATGGCATGATGGTTATTGCCGATGACGCAGGCGCTGAATCTCTGGCCGGGATCATGGGCGGCGAAGTGTCGGGTTGCACGACCGAGACAGTGGACGTGTTTCTGGAGTCCGCATGGTGGGACCCGATCACCATTGCCGCCACGGGCCGTGCGCTGCGGATCAATTCTGACGCGCGGTATCGGTTCGAGCGGGGGGTTGACCCTGCCTTCACCTTGCCGGGGCTGGATCTGGCAACGCAGATGGTGCTGGATCTGTGCGGCGGCACGCCCAGTCAGCTTGTACAAGATGGCGCGCCCATCGACACCACGCGAAGCTATCGCCTGAACCCGGCGCGGGTGATCAGCCTTGTGGGGATGGAGATTCCTGAGGCCGATCAGCGCGCCACGCTGGACGCTTTGGGCTTTACTCTTGTGGGCGATATGGCCACACCGCCCAGTTGGCGCCCTGATGTGTTGGGTGAGGCCGATCTGGTGGAAGAGGTGGCGCGCGTCGCCTCGCTGAGCAAGCTGGTGGGCAAGCCCCTGCCGCGGGTCAACGCGGGGGTGCCGCGTCCGATCCTGACGCCGCTGCAACAGCGCGAGCGCACGGCGCGGCGCACGATTGCGGCCTTGGGCTACAATGAATGCGTGACCTACAGCTTTATCGACGAAACCGCGGCCCGCATGTTTGGCGGCGGAAGCGATGCGGTGCGGGTGGAGAACCCGATCTCCTCCGAGATGAGCCATCTGCGTCCCGACCTGCTGCCCGGCCTGCTGCGTGCAGCGGCGCGCAATCAGGCAAGGGGCTTCATGGATTTGGCACTGGCCGAGATCGGGCCTGCTTTCTCGGGCGGGGAGCCCGGCGAGCAGCACCTGCAGGCGACAGGCCTGTTGATCGGGCATGGGGCGCCGCGCGATCCCTATGGCAGCCGCCGCCCGGTGGATGTGTTCGATGCGAAAGCCGATGCCGAGGCAGTGCTGGCGGCGCTTGGCGCGCCGTCCCGTGTGCAGATCACCCGCAAGGTGGCGGCATGGTGGCATCCGGGCCGGTCGGGTGTGATCGGGCTTGGTCCCAACACCATGGCGACTTTCGGAGAGGTGCATCCCAAGGTGCTGGCCGAAATGGGGATCAAGGGCACGGCGGTGGCCTTCACGGTGCTGGTCGCCAACATCCCGTCACCCAAGGTCAAGACCCCAACCCGCCCGGCGCTTGCAATCAGCGATCTGCAAGCGGTAGAGCGCGATTTCGCCTTTGTCGTCGATGCCGGGGTCGAGGGGCTGACGGCAGTGAACGCCGCGCTTGGGGCTGATAAGGCCTTGATCGACTCGGTTCGCATCTTCGATCAGTTCACCGGCGAGAAGGCTGAGGCGCAGATGGGGGCGGGCAAAAAGTCGATCGCGCTGACCGTGCGTTTGCAACCCACTGGCAAGACGCTGACCGAGGCAGAGATCGAGGCGGTTTCCGCCAAGGTGATCGAAAAGGTCACCAAGGCCACCGGCGGCACCCTGCGCGGCTGAACAGCGTGCAGAGAAAAGAATGCCGCGCAGCCGGGCTGCGCGGCATTGTCATTTGCGTGGCTTGCGGCGCCACGTCGCCAGCCATGCATTGATGCCACCAAAAAAGCCCTTGGCCCGGTCGCGCGCGGCATCTGCACGGGCATCCACGGCGTCCCATGTGTGTGAGGCATCTTCCAGCGCCGGGTCGATGGTGCGTTCACGAAACTGCAGCCAAACCCGGCGGATCATGAAGAGCACAAAGGCCAGGAAGGTGAGGATCACGATGTTCACCCAAGGGATCAGCGTGACATCGGGGCCTGCCACCCGCTTGATCGACACCGCATTCGGGAAGATCGTGAAGAACTGGTTGCGCCATCCGTAATGCCGGAGGGCCACCCAGATGGGGGCCGCGTCGGTCGAGGCGAATTCCTTGGCCTGTGTCTGCAAGCCAAAACTGTTGATCTTGAAATAGGGTGGCCAGCCCCAACCGGTGTCTTCGTTGCGGTATTCCATCGTGCGGCCATTCGGATAGACCGCGTTGATGAAAAACACATCGCGTGAGGTAGAATTGGTCATGCCAACCTCGGACCGGCTCCAGAACAGGGAGTTTTCTCCGATGTCCACGCGACGGTTTTCGGTGCCGACGATCCGCACCACATCGGTTTGTGGCAAGGTGTAGTGCAGGAAGCCAAACACCAGCGTCGCCAGCATCAGCCAGAAGCCCCATTTCACATAACGCATTGCAGCCTCACTGAAAGTTCAGGATGTAGAGCGTTACCACAACAGCAACGGTCGGGATGATGTAGATGAGCCAGAGGAGGTTCTTCTTCAAGCCCCTGTCATAGGCTGCCATCCCCTTTTCGATATAGGTGGCGCGGTCGCCTTCGATACCGCCCGCATCGAAACGCTTTTCCAGTGTCTCGCGGCGGACCGAGCGGAGATAGATCCGCATGATGACATAGACGATTGTCAGGCCAACATAGCCGATGAAGGCGAAGCGGAGCCAGCCAATGATCATGCCCGTCCCCTCGCCTTGCCCCATGGGCCGGTGATGGGCCCGAGGTTGCGCGCGGGTTTGGGTTCTGGCCTGCTGCGGTCCTCCATGCTCGGCTCGGGTCCGAACAGCGCGGCGCGTGCGCCCTGTTTGTCCACGACATATTCTCGTTCCAGAAAATCGGCGACATACTGGCGCTTGCGGTCTGACCAGCGGGCATAGGAGGCGTAGAACTGTTCCTTGTGTACGATGAACATCTGCCGCACATCCATCGGCGCCAATTCCGACAGCAGCATATTGATCAGGTCGCGGTCTTTGTGGGCGCGGGCGCGCAGGGTATAGAAATAGGCCGGGTGTTCGCTGGTGATGCGGGGCCATGTGCCGCCTACCTCGATCCAGCGCAAAAGCGCGGCCAGCCCTTGAAACTCCAGTGGCAGGCTGGTGCCAAGCTGGTGGGCGATGCTGCGCAATTCGGTGCGGCGGGCGTCGCCGAGAGCAAGGCCAAGAGTATCGGCAGCCTCGACCAGAATGAAATCCATCTTCTGCCGGATGACCGCCGCCGCATCCATCCCCCGCGCCTGCACGAGGGGTTCGGCCAATTGGTTGCGCTCCAGCCAGTCGGCGATCTGGTTGCGCTGGGTCAGATCAAACACCGGGGCGATCGGCACCATGCCCAGACTTTCGCGGGGCAGCGAGGAGATCACCGCCGGAAAGGCCATGTCGCGGAACACATAAAGGCCGCCGAAATGGCTGGTCCAGAAATTCGGCTGCTCAAAGCTCATCTGCGGCAGGGTGATCGGCACCCGGGTCACATCCCCCGTCTTTTTTGCGAGGCTGATCATCTCGGCGATCAAAAGATCATCACGCCAGCCATCCGGCTCGGATCGGAACCGCTCGATCAACGCTGCAAGTTTGCCCGCATCCGCGACATGGCCGCCGATGGTGTCCGCTTCCACCGTGATGCGCCGGATCTCAAGCAATTTGGCGGGCGTCGAGATTTCAAAGACCGAGTTCTGCAACGCCCCGGCCACCGCATCCCGCGCGGTCAGTGCGAAAAGCTGGGCTTCATTCGCATCGATGAATTGCCGAAGGATGCCGCGGCTGGTCGAGAATTTGGCGTGCAGCAAAGGCGCATTCTTCTGTGCGGTGGTCAGCAAAATGAACTGCCGATTGGCGCCATTGGGGTTGAGGTAAAGGTCATCCCCCAGCTCGGCCCCGATCTCTGGCGAATAGCCCGAAATGTCGATGTGGAAGTCGCTCAACGCGGTCTCTTTGCCACAGAGGTGCTTCATCGCGCGGTTGTAGCGGTCAACGAGTGCCGGAGAGGTCACCTCGATCAGGTTGCCGAACATCAGCCCTTTCTCGATCAGCCTGCGCATGCAGCCCCCCTTATGGTCATCCGTTCGCACCTATTCTGGAGTCGGGAGGCCACCACGGCCCGCCGGAAATGTGACAGGCGCGCCCTCATGCCTTGGCCTCCAGATAGCGCCGCCTGGCCTCTTCCGTGCGGTGCAGGTCGCGCACCATGCTTTCGATGGCGACCGCATCCGACTTGTCGGCATAGCGGAATTCGGAGTCTGCATAGCGGTTGATTTCTTGGATCACCATTTCGACGGTGATCGGGCTCATCAGTTCCCGGATCATCGCCAGCTTGTCCTCATAAGGTTTGAACAGGAACAGGTCAGGCTGCTCCATCCATGCATCGGGCAGGTCGAAATCCATTGCTCGCACCTTTACGGCATCGGTGATGTTCTTCACCGCGCGGCCGGTGAAGCGGGGATCGGCTTCCTGAATGGCTTTCAGATAGCGGCCAATCTTGGCCAGCGTGTCCAAAGGCCCGATCTCGGCGGTCAGCCTTTCCCAGACCCGCACCAGCCCTTCCTCTTGCGGGCGGGAATGTCTTTCAAAGCTGGCAGCCACGGCCTTCTTGATTTCTTGCGCAGCAAAAAGGTCATGCGCGCCCAAAGGAATGGCGTGGTTCTTGCCCAGAAGCAGCGACAGGATGTCGATATAATCCTCCTGTGTCTGCGGCCCGTCGACAAGAAAGCGCGCGCCTGCCCGCTGGCGCAGGGCATCGTCCACATTCTCGGGGTAATTGGAAAACATGCCAAAGGTGCAGTTGCCACGGACCACCGTGCCCGACCCGGCAAAGGCCTGCATGAAGACGGCCGTCACCTCTTGCTGCCCCGCGCTGGACTGGCGGTCGCCGCGTTTGCCTGCGACCTGATCAATGTCATCAATGGTGCCAAAGCCGATGACGCCGGGATCGAGCACGGCGTTGACAAAGGCCTTGGCGTTCTGGCCAGATTTGCCTTGATAGCTGTCGATCTGGTCGATGCTGAAGTTCTGGTAGCGGAACGGGTAGCCAGCCACTGCACAGTAATCGTTCAGCAGCCCTGCCATCATTTGAATCAGAGTGGTCTTACCGGTTCCCGGCTTGCCATCCCCCATGAAGGTAAAGATGAAACCGCCCAGTTCGGCAAAAGGATTTAACTTGCGCTCGAAATCATAGGCCATCAGCATCTTGGCCAGCCGCTGCGACTGAGATTTCGCGATGTGGTTGCCCACCACCTCATGCGGTTTCTTGAACGTCATGGCAAGCGTGCTGCCCTTGGCTGCCCGGGCAGGGGTGAAGCCCGCGATGGTCAGCCCGTCAGCCTCGACCTTCCAGCCGGCCGTCGTGAAGCCTTCCAGCCGTGGTGCGGTCTGGGCGCGCAAGGCGACCTTATCCATAAGCGCTTCGGCAAAGGCCGCAACCGTGGCGGCAAGGCGGGGCTCATCGGTGGCAAAGGCAGCAATGTCCTGATCCAGCTCCCACAACACCCCTTGCAGCGCGAGCGGGCTATTGTCTGTCAGGATCTCGTCCACGGTGCCGATCTCGACAGTGGTGGACCCAAGCTGCGGCGCCAGCAGGAAAGCGGTGGCATTGGCAAATGTGTAAAGGCTGAGCAAGGCCTCGGCGCTCAGCAGTTCGGTGAATTCTACCCGACGCAAGTCCGGGAGGCGGCCTTCCAGATTGGCTTTCTTCAGTTCCCCCAAAGGTGATTGCGCGGCAAAGGTGTCTGCCATGGCCAAGGCGATGGCCAGTGCTCGGCGCAGCGCATGCAAGACCGAGGCTTGCGCCGGAGAGAGCAAACCATCAGAGGCAGCCTCGATCCGCTCCACAATCCGCACGCCACCGGGCCGGGCAGCCGGGCGGGTGACAAGCCCGGGTGTGGTGGCACGAAAGCGGGGGCGGGTGCCAAGACCTGCCGAGCGCTCTTCCACCCTGTCGGGTGTCATCGCCTTGCCCAGACGGGGAGCGTGATCGAACCCGTTCAGCAAGGCGAGCGCCGCATCATATTGGGCGCGGATCGCGGCCTCCTTCAGCTCCATCGTGTCGCGTGTCGACATGACTCCCCCTAGCGTGCTGCGATGATACGACCGCCGGCACCCACCACGAATTTGCGCACATCACGAAAGCCCGGCGGGTTCAGTTCGGCCAAGGCCTGAAAGGGACGCTCGGGCAAGATCACCATACGGTCCATGCGGGTGGTGCCGGTGTCGGCGCCTTTCCCGGCAAACGGATCCAGCGCGAAGATCTGCCGCTCGACCGTGCGGAACCAGCCATCCTTGACCTGCTCTGCCCGGTCGGCGCGCAAGTCTTCCACCGTCCAGACCAGCGCCCAATCCTGCCCTTCGGGCGCACGGGCGCTGGAAAGCACGTCGGAAATTGGACCCGATTGCAGGGTAAAGCTGTGCGAATACATCGGCCCCAGATGGATGCGGCGCAGCCGTTTGGGGTGCAGCGTTGGAAAATCGGTGTCAAAACCCTGCGCGATTGTCAGAAGCTTCAGCCCCGCCACCGATTGTGCCATCAGGTGATGTTGTGCCTGCGGCCAGCGGGCATCATCATTGGGAAAGGGGCGCTTGCCGCTGTCTTCGACATCCAGCAAATAGACCACCGGCAAATTCACCTGCGTGTCGTACACGGCCCAATGCACCAAATATCGCCGCCGCCCCGCGCGGTCTTCGATCCATTGCGCATCCGGATCATTGCGGGCCAAGAACAGCCCGCCTTGCGCAAGCGCTTCGTGGTAAAGGCGTTGTGACAAGGCGAATTGCAAATCCGTGGGCAGAGAAAGATCGCCCACGATGCGGCGGATCATCCGGTCTTTCAGCTCCTCCACAGAAGCGCTGCCTGTCAAATGCTTGTCGGCCTGCGCGGCATCGACCGCCATCCCCATCAGCTCCTGCGCAACCGGAAAGCCGCTTTCATGGCGGTCAAAACTCAGCCGCGGCGCGCTGTCGCTGCGCCCTGTCATCAGGTATTTGTAAGACAGCGCCCGGAAGGTGGTCGCCAAAGCGGTGATATAGCGTCCCAGAATCCGCGCCTCGGTGCGGGTCAGGGTGCCTTCGCTTTCCAGTTCACCCGCGACCCGGGCCAGATGGCTTGAGATCCGCTCGAACTTGGCAAAATAGCGGCGCGCGACCAAGGTATCGTAAAGCTCGGTATGGTCGTTCGTCAGCTGAGCTTTGACCTCGTTTGCCACTTATTCCCCATAAGCATTCTTGTCATGTTTCTCGACAATCGCGGCGAAGCGACGGTTGAAGCGTTCGTCTGCCTTGGCCTTTTGTTCCAAAATCTTGCGGGCAAAGACCATATGGTCTTCGTGGGCCTCCAGCATTCCGGCCATGCGATCATTGGTGGCCGAGCCGATGGCGGCCATGGCGGCCTGCGCCTCTTGGTCGGTCTTGACCCCGATCTCGTTGATGCGGTGGGCCACATCCTGCTGCTGCGCGGTTTTCAGGCTGCTCGAGAGCGCATCATACAGCACGACCCGCTGTTTGGTGTCGGTTTGCAGCTTGTTGATCAGCACCAACTGGGTGGCCGCCTGATTTTGCAGGCTGTCCATCCAAGTTTTGCCCTTTTCGATATAGCGCTCCAGCGTCTGGCTTTTCGCCAGCTGCACCTGCTCGTCCTGCACAAGCGCATTGAAGCGGGTGTTGATCTCGGCAAGCTGTGTTTCCAGCTTTGTGCGCGCGGCCGCGTCTTGTTCCACGCTGATCTTGTTTTCCAGCTCGATGATCTGAGGGTCCATCCCGGCGATCTGGGCGCGCACCGCTTCCAGCGCGGCCACGGTTTGCTCACGCTCGGTCAGGGTGGCGGAAAGGTTGGTCTCTACACTCGCCTTCTGGCCGTTCAGCAGGTCCAGCTGACCTTGCAACAGCTTTACGATCACGTCGGATTTCGCGATCAGGTCCTGCAACTTGTCATCGATGCTGGCGGTGCGCATCCGCTCTTGCCGCATGGATTCCGACTTTGCGGCGCTGAAGATGCCGATAAAGCTTTCCATTCCGGTTTTCGACCGCATCTCGTCGAAATCCTTGGAGAAGGCCGAGGTTACATCGTCCAGCCCCATGATCAGCTCGGCGATATTGGCGTTCATCAGATCGGTGTGCTTATGCACATCCTCCAGCGTGGCATTCTCGATGTCGATGGCGGCTTCGCCCTGATCCAGCGTCTGGCGCGCCGCTTCAATCCGGCTGGTGACGGCGCTGATCTTGGCCTGAGCTTCGGCCACCTGTTTCTGGCTCTCAAGAATTTGCGCTTGGAAATCGGCCATTTTGCCCTCCGCTGGACTGTGACGCATTGTGCATATGGGGAATGTGAACTGGAATTACATGGGCCGCCACCGGGAAAGCGGGGTAGGGGGTTCGCAGGCCTTGCATCGCACTCCCCACAGGTCACGCAAACGCATTCTTGCCGCAGACATGGCCAGTCGCCAAGCCTTTATTGTGGGCTTTGCCCGCAGGGGCTGTGACAGAAAAGGCCCCGAAGAAATCGGGGCCTTGCTGTGACGGTTGGTCGTGGCGTTGCAGATTACTCTGCGGCGTCCTTGATCGAGAAATCATAGCCCGAGATGGCCTTGGCTTCGAGGAACTCTTCCAGCCCCCAGATGCCGCCTTCGCGCGCACGGCCCGATTGCTTGACGCCGCCAAAAAATGATCCGGCGCCGCGTGACTTGCCATTCATCTCGACCATGCCGGATTTCAGCGCATGACCCAAGCGGTTCGCGCGGACCGGGTCGCCCGACTGGACATAGTTGGTCAAGCCGTAAGGGGTGTCGTTTGCAATCTTGATGGCTTCCTCTTCGGTCTCGAAGGGGACGATGGCCAGCACCGGACCGAAGATCTCTTCGCGCTCAATGGTCATGCCGGGTTTCACATCGGCAAAGACCGTGGGCTTCACATAAAAGCCCCGGTTGAAGCCCTCGGGCAGGCCGGGGCCGCCCGCGACCAGACGCGCGCCTTCCTCAATGCCCTTTTGGATATAGCCTTGGATCTGGTCCCACTGGCGCTTGTTCACCACCGGCCCGATATGTGTGCCGGGTTCATGGGCCGGGCCAACGCGGATGCTTTTGGCAACCTCTGCCGCGCGGGCAACGGTTTGGTCATAAACACTGCGTTCCACCAGCAGGCGCGACGGCGCGTTGCATGACTGCCCGGTGTTTTCCATCATCCGCCGCACCGAGCGTTCCACCGCCTTGTCATCGGCATCGGCAAACAGCAAGTTTGCCCCCTTGCCACCCAATTCTAGCGTGACACGCTTCAAGGTTTCGGCGGCCGCCTTGGAAATTGCCTTGCCTGCGCGGGTGGACCCCGTGAAGGAGATCATTTCCACATCGGGATGCGTCGAAAGCTGGCTGCCCACGCCGGCGCCATCCCCGTTGACAAGGTTGAATACCCCCGGCGGAATGCCGGCATCGTGGCAGAATTCGGCGAACAACATCGCATTCAGCGGGCTTTCTTCCGAAGGTTTCAGCACACAGGTGCAGCCCGCGAGCATGGCCGGGATCGCCTTCAGCGCGATCTGGTTGACCGGCCAGTTCCAAGGCGTGATCAGGCCCACCACGCCGATCGGCTCCATCGCGACCGCCGAGCCGGGGGCATGCGCGCCAAGCGGGCGGACCCATTCGATGTGCTCGAAAGCCTTGAGAAAGTTCTTGGTGTGCCAAGGCAGGCAAGGGGCCTGCTCCGAAAGCGCAAAGTCGATCGGTGCGCCCATCTCCATCGAAATGGCTTCGGCAAATTCCTGCAGGCGGGCGGCATATTGGTCAAGGATACCTGCCACAAGCCGGGCGCGCTCTTTGGGGGGGGTGGCGGCCCACGCGGGGAAGGCCGCCTTGGCTGCGGCAACCGCCGCGTCCGTATCGGCCTGATCACCCAACGAGATCACGGCGCAGGGCTCTTCGTTCGAGGGATTGATGACCTGATGGTCGCGGGGGGACTTCGGGGTGACCCATTGACCGTTGATGTAGAAGTCGCGCTTCGTCAGCATGGCTTTTCTCCCGATGAAATTTGATCATAGGGTGGACGCTGCACGCCCGCAGTTCAAGCCGCATTGCGACTTTCCCATCGGTCAAGCTGACGCGTTCAACTCATTTCCGCCGTCAGATCGACAGGCACATCGCTGTGCCGGTTCGGCCTGCCCGGCGGCTTTTGTTCTGTCTTGGAAGGTGATTCCAGTCAGTTTTTCTCTTTTGCCGGGTGCATCCCGGCGGGGGGTGAAATTCCGTTCTACATCGACTAGCTTGGCGTCAGCCAATACAGGAGTTGCCTCATGTCGATCCGCATCAATGACATTGCCCCCGATTTCACCGCCGACTCAACCGCCGGAGAGATCCGCTTTCACGACTGGCTGGGCGACAGCTATGCCATCATCTTCAGCCACCCGCGCGATTTCACCCCGGTCTGCACCACGGAATTCGGTGCTGTCGCGCAGTTGGCGGGGGAATTTGCCAAGCGCAACACCAAGGTGATCGGCGTTTCGGTCGACTCGGTGGAAGATCATGGCAAATGGAAGCGCGACATCGAGGCCTTTGCTGGCGCGCCGGCCGATTTCCCGATCATTGACGATACCAGCCTGACCGTGGCCAAGGCCTATGACATGCTGCCTGCCGAATATTACCTGCCCACCGAAGGGCGCACCCCGGCCAACACCGCCACGGTGCGCACTGTCTATATCGTCGGGCCGGACAAGAAGGTGCGGTTGACGATGACCTATCCCATGTCGGTGGGCCGCAACTTTGCCGAAATCCTGCGCGCATTGGATGCAGTGCAGGCGACCGACGGCGTGCCGGTTGCGACCCCGGCCAATTGGGTGCCGGGACAGGATGTGATTGTGGCGCTGTCGCTGAACAACGAACAGGCAGAGGAAAAGTTTGGCGCGCTGGACATCAAGCTGCCGTACCTGCGCTTTGCCAAACGGCCCGTCTGAGGCCTGCGGCCTCGACGCTCTGAAAAGGAAGCGGCCCCGGGTGATCCTCGGGGCCGTGTCTTACTGAGGGTATTCAACACCCCAGACTTGCGCCGCCTCGCGCCGCAGGCTGGCGCGTTCGGCGGCTGTCAGGCGGGCCAAGGCGGCTTCGGGACAGCCGGTTTCGCGCATGGCGCGCGTCCACAGACGGCGCAGCGACGTGGCGCTCCACGGCAGGGCGGCCTGCGCCGCCCAAGCCCGCAACGGGGCAGGCAAGCCATCATGTGCCGCCATGGCATTGCCTTGGCGCCAGCGGGCGCGGGGAGAGGTCAGATTGCGCATCACGCCGCCTGCTGCCGTCGCCATGTGGGGAAGGGATCTGCCAGACCTGCCCAGCGTTCGGGGGTGAATCCTTCCGCGTCGATCAGCGCGGCGTCCAAAGCCGCTGTCAGCGCGGCCTGATCCATAGCCGCACCGATGAAGACAATCTCTTGCCGCCGGTCGCCCCAAGGCTCCTGCCAGTGGCGCGCCACCTCGGCCAAGGCGTCGGGGTGCGTCGGCCAACGCTCGCGCGGGACCGAGGCCCACCAGCCGCCCAAAGGCGTGACAGAGGACACCGCCCCGGCCAGCGAAAACTCGGCCACCCAGTTGGGCCGCGACGCCAGCCAGAAATGCCCCTTGGCCCGGATCACCCCCGGCAGATCACCATTCAGCACCGCATGAATGCGCGCCGGATCAAAGGGACGGCGGGCGCGGTAGACAAAGGAAGAAATCCCATATTCCTCGGTTTCCGGCGTATGATGTGCAAAGCCATACAACTTCTTTGCCCATAGGGGATGTTCCTGTGCACGGTCGAAATCGAACAGCCCGGTGCCAAAAATCGCATCCGCATCGACGCGCGAATGATCGGCCTCAATGAGCCGCGCATCGGGGTTCAGCGCCCGGATGATCTTGCGTGCGGCCTCGACGCGTTCAGAGCCCGCGTCGCGGCATTTGTTCAGGATGATAACATTGGCGAATTCGATCTGATCGGTCAGAAGGTTCACCAGCGTGCGCGTGTCGCCGTCGCCCATCACCTCGCCCCGGTCCGACAGGAAATCATGGCTGGAGAAGTCGCGCAGCAGGTTGATCGCATCAACCACCGTGACCATCGTATCCAGCCGCGCCACATCAGACAGGCTTTCGCCCGCCTCATCGCGGAAATCAAAGGTGGCGGCAACGGGCAGGGGTTCGGCAATGCCGGTGGATTCGATCAGCAGATAGTCGAACCGATCTTCTGCCGCCAAGCGGCGCACTTCAACCAAAAGGTCATCGCGCAAGGTGCAGCAGATGCAACCATTGGTCATTTCAACCAGCTTTTCTTCGGTGCGCGACAGGCCAGCCCCATCGCGGATCAGATCGGCGTCGATGTTCACCTCGCTCATGTCGTTCACGATCACCGCCACACGGCGGCCATCGCGGTTGTTCAGCACGTGATTGAGCAAGGTGGTCTTTCCGGCCCCGAGAAAGCCGGAAAGGACCGTGACAGGCAGACGGTTGGACATGATGGCTCCACTTGTAATAGTATAACATATCTAGCTGAGCTGACGCGACGTCTCAAGTCGAAATGCTTGAACGACGTTCACGCGAGAGATACAAGGATTGAACGTTGTTCACGGAGAGTCCCATGCATACTTTGGCCGATACACGACAGCTTGCCTTGGATGGCATCATCACCGAAGAGCAGGCGCGCCTCATCGACGCCCGCGCGCGCGAGGCGATGGTGGCAATGGGCATCAATACCTTGCTGGGCGCCGGCATTCTGGCTGCCACCTTGGGGACGATCTTTTGGCTGGCAAGTGCCTCTGCCGTGGCTTTGTTCGGATCGGTGCTGCTGGCCGCGGGCCTTCTGATTCTGGCGCGGGGTGGGGCGCTTTACCGGATGTTTGGCAACGCGGGAGCCCTGATCGGCGCGGGTATGCTGATTGGCGGGGCAGGGATCGAACTGGTCGACAAGCATTTCACGCTCGCGCCCATAGTGATGCTGCCGGGTGGAGCGCTGGTCGCGCTTATCGCGGGGCGCGCCTTGCTGCGCGGGGGGCTGACGACGCGCTTTGTGCAAGGCGCGATCCTGTTGATGGGCCTTGCGCTGCATCTGGCAGGGCTGACCTTGCTGCTTGAGCAAACGCAGGTCACGGGCCCCCTTGTCGCACTGAGCTATGCCTATACCGCGTTCCTGCTGGTTGTTGCAGGCTGGGCCACCGATGTCCGGCTGGTGACGGCGCTCGCTCTGGTGCCTTTCGCGCAGATGTTGTCGACCGGCACCAGCTACTTCCACGCCTCTTACGTTTTCATGTCGCCCGAACCCACGCTCAGCATCCTGCAAATGGGGCTTTTGGTGGCCGCGATGATCTGGCTTGGCAGCCGGGTTCAAGAGCGCACGGCACGTCACAGCCGCATTCTGGCCACCATCGGCTTTATCGTCGCCAACCTCTGCGCGCTCGTCGGCTCGCTCTGGGGGGATGTGGTGGGGGAAACACTGTGGGGGCCGGGCTATGATTGGGCCAGCGACCAAAGCTATGAGGCCTATGAGGCCGCGCGTCAGGCCTTTGAGGCAAAGGCGCTGGTGATCTCGGCCGATGCTTATGCGATCCTTTGGGCCATCGCATTGGTCGCAATCATTGCTTGGGCCGCGCAGTCAGGCCGTCGCGCGCTGTTCAACGCAAGTATGACCTTTGCGGCGATCCATGCCTATACGCAAATGTTTGAAAGTTTTGCCGACGAACCCTTGGCTTACGTGATCGGAGGGTTTGCCGCCATCCCCCTGGCTTGGGGGATGTGGCGACTGAACCTTCGGCTGGCGGCCCGCAGCGCATAAAGGCAAACCGGCCCCGTGAGGGGCCGGTGTTGTGTCACGAAACGGCGACCTTGGGATACAAGATCACATTCGCGCCCATCGGCACCATGTCGTAAAGCTGCTGGATGTGGTCATTGACCAGACGCACACATCCGTTCGAGACCGCCGTTCCGATCGTCCAAGGTTCTGGCGTGCCGTGAATGCGCAGGAACGTATCGCCCCGGCGCTCATCAAACAGATAAAGCGCCCGCGCGCCCAGCGGGTTGCCGGGACCGCCCGGCATGCCGTCGGCCCATTTCGCATAGGCGGCCGGATTGCGCTCGATCATGCTTTTGGTCGGCGTCCAACTGGGCCATTCCTTCTTGGCGCCAATGGTGAATTGTCCTGCTTCATAAAGATCGCCCCGGCCAACCCCCACGATGAAGCGCACCGCGCGCTGGGGTTCCAGCAGCCAATACAGCGAAAAGGTGTTGGGATCGACCAGCAAAGACCCCGGTTCAAATGTATCGCGAAGCCGCACGATCACCGGTTCATGTTCGGGCGGAACGACATAGGTTTGCAAATTCGGCTTGGACTGGGCAATCGCCGGACTGGCCAGCAGCGCGGCCGATGAAGACAGAAACAGGCGGCGTGTCAGGTCAAGCGGCATAAAATTCTTCCCTCGCAAGTGTTTGTACAGGTGTGCCACAGATACGTCTCAAGAAAACCCAAAGCGGCCCAACTCACGCGCATGTGTAGACATGTGTGTGGCTCCCCTGCTCAAAAAGCAGGAAAGCCCCGGCAGATGCCGGGGCTTTCCTAGGGTCGTGCCGAAAGAATTAGGCCTCGGAGGACTCTTCTTTTTTCTCGACGATCTCTTCGCCGGTTTCCTGATCAACCATCTTCATGCCAAGGCGCACCTTGCCGCGATCGTCAAAGCCCAAGAGCTTGACCTTGACCTCTTGACCTTCCTTCAGGATTTCATTCGGGTGGTTCAACCGCTTGTTGGCGATCTGGCTGACGTGCACCAGACCATCGCGCTTGCCGAAGAAGTTCACGAAGGCGCCGAAATCGACCAGCTTCACCACCTTGCCGGTGTAGATGCGGCCTTCTTCCGGCTCTGCCACGATCGAATAGATCATGTCATAGGCGCGCTTGATGGCGGCGGCATCGCTCGACGCGATCTTGATGATCCCGTCGTCGTTGATGTCGACCTTGGCGCCGCTCGTTTCCACGATCTCGCGGATGACCTTACCGCCCGAGCCGATCACTTCCCGGATCTTGTCGGTCGGGATCTGCATGGTCTCGATCTTCGGTGCATACTGGCTGAAGGCCTGTGCGCTGGTCAGCGCCTTGGCCATCTCGTCCAGAATGTGCAGACGCCCATCCTTGGCCTGCGCAAGCGCCTGCTCCATGATCTCCGGGGTGATCCCGGCAATCTTGATGTCCATCTGCAGGCTGGTGATGCCATTCGCGGTGCCAGCCACCTTGAAGTCCATGTCGCCAAGGTGATCTTCGTCGCCCAGAATGTCGGTCAGCACGGCATAGCGGCCATCGTCTTCCAAGATCAGACCCATCGCCACGCCAGCCACTGGGGCTTTCAGCGGCACGCCAGCATCCATCATCGACAGCGAACCACCGCAGACCGATGCCATCGAGGACGAGCCGTTGGACTCGGTGATCTCGGACACCACGCGGATGGTGTAGGGGAAATCGGTCGGTGCGGGCAGAACGGCCTGAAGCGCGCGCCATGCCAGCTTGCCATGGCCGATCTCGCGGCGTCCGGGCGGGCCGAAACGGCCGACTTCACCCACCGAGTAGGGCGGGAAGTTGTAGTGCAGCAGGAAGTTCGAGCGGCTGTTCCCGTGCAGCGCGTCGATGATCTGCTCATCTTCGCCGGTGCCCAAGGTGGTGATGACCAGACCTTGCGTCTCGCCACGGGTGAACAGGGCCGAGCCGTGGGTGCGTGGCAGGATGCCGGTTTCCGAAACGATCGGGCGCACGGTCTTGGTGTCGCGACCGTCGATGCGGGCGCCGCCGTTGATGATGTCGCCGCGCAGGATCGAGGATTCCAGCTTCTTGATCGACGCGCCGAGGTTGACGTCGGCCAGTTCTTCTTCGCCCAGCGAGTCCTTGATTGCCTGCACCGCCGCTTCGATGGCGTTGCTACGCTCTTGCTTGTCCTTGATCGCGAAGGCGGCGCGCATCTGTGCTTCGCCTGCGGCTTTCACCTTGGCATAGAGCGCCGAGTAATCTGCCGGCTGGAAATCGAAGGGTTCTTTGGCGGCTTCTTCGGCGAAGTCGATGATCAGGTCGATCACCGGCTGCATCGCGTCGTGGCCAAACTTGACCGCGCCCAGCATCTCGGCTTCGGTCAGCTCATAGGCTTCGGATTCCACCATCATCACGGCGTTCTTGGTGCCGGCGATGACCAGATCGAGGCGCTGATCCGGGTTGGCGCGCAGGTTCTGCATGTCTTCGACATCGGGGTTCAGGATGTATTCCCCGTTCGAGAAGCCCACACGCGCGGCGCCGATCGGACCCATGAACGGCACGCCGGACACGGTCAGCGCGGCGGAGGCGGCGATCATGGCGAGCACGTCGGGTTCGTTGACCAGATCATGGCTGAGGACGGTCACGATCACGAGCACTTCGTGGTTGAAGCCGTCGACGAACAGCGGGCGGATCGGGCGGTCGATCAGACGCGAGGTCAGCGTTTCCTTTTCCGAAGGACGGGCTTCGCGTTTGAAAAAGCCGCCCGGGATCTTGCCGGCGGCGTAATAGCGTTCCTGATAGTGGACGGTCAGCGGGAAGAAGTCTTGGCCCGGCTTGGCCTTCTTGGCGAAGGTGACGTTGGCCATCACCGAGGTGTCGCCCATGGTGGCGATCACAGAGCCATCGGCCTGGCGGGCAACCTTGCCGGATTCCAGTGTGAGGGTTTCGTTGCCCCACTGGATGGATTTACGAGTCACGTTGAACATCTATCGTTCCCTATATGGAAGCACGCACGGCCCCTGCCGTGGCTTCCCTTTGCATGGCGGCCCCATTGCCGCCGCCCCCCAATCCTTTGCATGCGGCCGGGGGCGGGCCTCACGTCACAGATGGCGGGGCCATACAGGAAAATGGGGGCTTTGGGAAGCGGGCTGTTGGGGAGAGGCGATGTCTCGCTGTGTTACACCAAGGCCAGACCAATGATTTCAAGGCCTTGATCTTGCGAATTCACCATGTGTTAACCTTTGCCCGCCGGCGTTGCCCCCCGCCATGCCTTGGGTCTGCCGCATTCCCGGCCCGGTGCTGCCCTGTTGCGGCGGCAAGACAAGGGCTTCATTCCATGGTATCGGCACTTCAGCCCGGAAGGGGACTGCCCAAGAGAAATGCCCGTCGGAAACGCCTTTGCCTATGTGATGCTGGCCTTGTGGCCGGTGGTTTCGTGGATCTTCTTCACGAAGCTGCCCCCGGCACGCGCGCTCATCTGGACCATTCTGGGCGCTTATCTGCTGCTGCCTCCGGTGGTGGCGCTGGACTTCCCCTTGGTGCCGGACATTGACAAATATGCGGTGGCCAATCTTGCGGCGCTGGCGGCGGTGCTGTTCTTGTTGCGCGCGCGCTTTGGCCTGTGGCCCGGGTCGCTCTTGGGGCGTGGCCTGATCGTGCTCTATGTGGCGAGCCCCTTTGCCACCGTGGTGACAAATCCCGATCCGATCTGGTTTCCCCAGCGCGTGCTGCCTGCGCTGCGGCTGTATGACAGTCTGGCCGTGGTGGGAAACCAGTTCATCGCGCTGATCCCTTTCTTTCTGGCGCGCCGCTTTCTGAGCGGAGAGGAGGCGATGCGCGCGATGATCGTGGCGCTGATGGTGGCAGGGCTGATCTATTCCTTGCCGATGCTGCTGGAGGCGCGGATTTCGCCGCAGTTGAACCTGTGGATCTATGGCTTTTTCCAGCATGATTTCAGTCAGGCGATCCGCTTTGGCGGGTTCAGACCCTTTGTCTTCATGCCGCATGGGCTGTGGGTCGCGTTCTTTGGGATGATGTGCTTCCTTGCCGCCGTGACCTTGCTGCGCGTGGGACCTGCGGCGGCGCGCCCGCGCTTTTTCATGGTGGCGCTGTATCTGATGGTCGTGCTGCTGTTTTGCCGCAGCGCCGGGCCTTTGGTTTATGCGCTGGCCTTGGCACCGACCATTCTGCTGTTGCCGCGCCGGGTGCAGGTTCTGATGGCCGGGGCGATGGTGATGTTGGTGATCACCTATCCGCTGCTGCGCGGCCTGCATCTGGTGCCGGTGGAGGATCTGATGAACCTTGCGCTGAGCCTGAACGCCGAACGCGGCGCCTCGCTGCAATTCCGCATCCTGAACGAGGAATTGCTGTTGGACCGCGCCGCCGAGCGGCCATGGTTTGGCTGGGGCCTGTATGGGCGCGGGTTGATGCATGACCCGATGACCGGACAGATCAATGTGATCGCCGATGGCGGCTGGATCATCACCTTGGGCACCTTCGGCTGGGCCGGATATATTGCGGAATTCGGCCTGCTTGCGCTGCCCGTGGTGCTGATGGCGCGCGAGGCGATCCGCCAGCCTTCGGCGGCGCTGTCGCCGTTTGTCTGTGCGATCACACTTATTCTGGCGGTCAACCTGGTGGATCTGCTGCCCAATGACACGCTGATCCCATTCACATGGCTGATGGCGGGGGCGGTGCTGGGCCATGCCGAGGCGCTGCGCGCGACGTGGAAGGCCGCACATCCGCGCAAGGCGGCGCAACTGGCGCCGGGGAGGACAGTGCTGTGACCCGACGGTTGCGTGTTTTGCTGGTGGCCGAGGCCGCGAACCCGGAATGGGTGTCGGTGCCCTTGGTGGGTTGGTCGCTGGCGCGGGCGCTGGCAGAGGTGGCGGATGTGCATCTGGTGACACAGGTGCGCAACCGCGATGCGTTTCTGCGCGCCGGACTGGTGGAAGGCGAGGCCTTCACCGCCATTGATTCCGAAGCGCTGGCGCGACCTCTGTGGAAGCTGGGCAGCTTTCTGGCGGGGGGGCGCGGCGGCTGGACCATTCAGCAGGCCGCGCAGACGATCAGCTATCCGTATTTCGAGCATCTGGTGTGGCGGCGCTTTGGCGCCGAGATCCGCGCGGGGCGTTTTGACGTGGTGCACCGGATCACCCCGCTTTCGCCCGTCCAGCAAAGCCCGATTGCCGCAAAATGCCGGGCCGCCGGGGTGCCTTTCGTGCTGGGGCCGATCAACGGCGGCGTGCCGTGGCCCAAGGGGTTTGAGGCCGAGATGAAGCGCGAGCGCGAGTGGCTGTCCAAGGTGCGGGGTTTGTATCGGGCCTTGCCGGGGCGGCAGTCCACCTTGCGCGCCGATGCCATTCTGGCCGGATCGCGCCAGACCCAGCGCGAGATTCCGGCGCGGCATCAGGAGCGGGTGATCTATCTGCCCGAAAACGCGATTGACCCCGCGCGGTTCAACGCGCGGGCGGTGCATGGCGGCCCCGGGCCGATGCGGGCCTGTTTCATTGGGCGGCTGGTGCCGTTGAAGGGCGTGGACATGCTGCTGGAGGCGGCGGCGCCCTTGCTGCGCGACGGGCGGCTGGTGCTGGAGATCGTGGGCGACGGCGATCAGAAGGCCGCTTTGCAGGCGCAGGCGGCGGCCTTTGGCGCGGGGGTCGTGTTCCATGGCTGGAAGGCCCATGCCGAGGTGCAGGACATTGCCGCGCGCTGCCAGGTGCTGGCCTTTCCGTCGATCCGCGAATTCGGCGGCGGCGTGGTGCTGGAGGCGATGGCGCTGGGCCTTGCGCCGATTGTTGTGGATTACGCAGGTCCGGCCGAGCTGGTGACCGAGGCGACCGGATGGAAGGTGCCGATCACGGGCCGCGCGGGCGTGGTGGCCGGGTTGGCCGCGCGTCTGGCATGGTGCGTGGACCATCCCGAGGCGGTGGCGGCCAAGGGCGCGGCCGCGCGCGCCCGGGTGGAGGCTGCGTTCACATGGGCGCGCAAGGCCGAACAGGTGCTGTCGGTTTACCGTTGGGTCCTGCAACGCAGCGGTCCCAAGCCCGCGCCTTTCGGACCGGGCTGAGGGAGGGTGGCTCCTTATTTTGGCCAAGTTTGCTATATAGCCGGAACGGCGTTTATGCCTGCCGAGTGGATGTCTGATGCGTGATTCCCTGCCGCCCGTTGAGCTTTCGGAAACCGATATTGCGATTGTTGGCATGGCGGCGCATCTGCCGGGGGCCGGTGATCTTGACAGCTATTGGGCCAATCTGCGCGGTGGCATTGAATCGATCCGGGTGCTGGAGGCCGAGGCCTTGCTGGCGGCAGGGGAATCTCCGGCGCGGATGGCGCGGGGGAATTATGTGCCAGCGGCGGCCGTGCTGGACGGGTTCGAGCACTTCGATGCCGAGTTTTTCGGGTTCTCGCCGAAAGAGGCGGCCATTCTGGACCCGCAGCACCGGCAGTTTCTGGAAGTGGCTTGGGAAGCGCTGGAAAATGCAGGCCACCCGCCCGAACGCTTTGGCGGCCCGATCGGGGTTTGGGCGGGCTGCGGGATGGGGTCGTATTTCTACTTCAACCTGTGCTCGCACCGGGATCTGGTGGATCAGACGGGGATGTTCCTGCTGCGCCATACCGGGAATGACAAGGATTTTCTGGCCACGCGGGTCAGCCATGTGCTGGACCTGAAGGGGCCCAGCATCAACGTGCAGACGGCGTGCTCGACATCGCTGGTCGCGGTGCATTACGCGGCGCAGGCGCTGTTGAACGGCGAATGTGACATGGCCTTGGCGGGCGGGGTGACGATCGAGTTGCCGCATGCGCGCGGGTATCTGTATACCGAAGGCGAGATCCTGTCGCCCGACGGGCATTGCCATGCCTTTGACCATCGTGCGCAAGGCACGGTGTTCGGCTCGGGCGCGGGCTGTGTGGTGCTGCGCCGGGCGGTGGATGCGCTGCGCGACGGCGACCATATCTGGGCCATCCTCAAGGGCTCGGCGGTGAACAATGACGGCGCGGCCAAGGCGGGCTATCTGGCGCCATCGGTCGATGGTCAGGCGCGCTGTGTGGCCGAAGCGCAGGCGGTTGCCGGGGTCAGCGCGGAGTCGGTCAGCTATGTCGAGTGCCATGGCACGGGAACCTATCTGGGCGATCCGATCGAAGTGGCGGCGCTGACGGCGGCGTTCCGGGAAACCACCGATGCGGTGGGGTCGTGCCGCATCGGCAGCGTGAAAACCAACATCGGCCATCTCGACACCGCCGCCGGGGTGGCGAGCCTGATCAAGGTGGCGCTGGCGCTGCACCACCGGGAATTGCCGCCGTCCTTGGGCTATGAGGCGCCCAATCCGGCGATCGACTTCGAGACCTCGCCCTTCCGGGTGAATGACCGGCTCACCCCCTGGACCGCCGCGCCGCGCCGCGCCGGGGTGAACAGTCTGGGCGTGGGGGGCACCAATGCGCATGCGGTGCTGGAAGAGGCGCCGCCGCGCGCAGCCCCGGCGCCCAGTGACTGGCCTTTCCAGCCGCTGGTGCTTTCGGCCCGCTCCAAGGCCGCGCTGGATGCCGCCAGCACGCGCCTTGCCCAACACCTGCGCGCGCGGCCTGACCAGCCCTTGGCCGATGTCGCCTACACCTTGAAAGAGGGCCGCCGCGCCTTTGACAAACGCCGCGTGCTGGTCGCCGAAAGCCACGCCGAGGCCGCCGAGATCCTCGACTCCGCCGATCCCCGCCGGGTCTTCACCCATGACCATCTGGGCGACAGCCCCCCGGTCATCTTCATGTTCCCCGGCGGCGGCGCGCAATACGCAGGCATGGCGCGCGACCTCTATGAAACCGAACCGGTCTTCGCCGATTGGATGGACCGCGGCCTCGCCGTGCTGGAACCCAAGCTCGACTACAGCATCCGCGCCCTCTGGCTCCCCGAACCGGGCCAAGAGGCCGCCGCCGACGCCGCGCTGAAACGCCCTTCGGTGCAGCTGCCGCTGATCATGATCACCGAATTCGCGTTGGCCAAACTCTTCGAATCCTGGGGTGTTACCCCCAGCGCGCTCGTCGGCCATTCCATGGGCGAAAACACCGCCGCCGCCCTTGCCGGTGTGCTCAGCTTCGAAGACTGCATCGGCCTCGTCCATCTGCGCGGCACCTTGTTCGACACCATCGCCCCGGGGGGCATGCTCTCGGTGCCGCTCTCCGAAGAACGCCTGCGCAGCACCCTCGCGCGGCTTGGCTTTTATCTTGGCTCAAATATCCCGGGGGTCCGGGGGCTGGCCCCCGGTCCGACAGAGCCGCTGGACATTGCCTCGGTGAACGCGCCCGAGCTTTGCGTCGTCTCCGGCCCGGAGGCCGCCCTGTCCAGCCTTGCCGAACAGCTCGCCGCCGAAGGCATCGACACCCAGCGCATCGCCATCGACATCGCCGCCCATTCCGCGATGCTGGAACCGATCCTGCAGCGCTTTGGCGATTACCTGCGCGCGATCGCGCTGCATCCGCCACGCCTGCCCATCTTTTCCAACCGCAGCGGCGCCGAACTCACCGCGGCCGAGGCCACCGATCCCGATTATTGGGTGCACCATCTGCGCGGCACGGTGAATTTCCGCGCCTGCATGGAGAGCTTGAGCGCCACGCCGGCGCAGGTCTATCTGGAAATGGGGCCGGGCCGCGCGCTGTCGTCGCTGGCGCAGGCCAATGGTGTGGCCTCGGGTCAGGTGATCCCGGCCTTGCGCCATCCCGATCAGCGCATCGCCGATGATGCTTGGCATATGGTCACGCTGGCGCGGCTTTGGGCCTGCGGCGTTGCCATCGACTGGGAGCCGATCTGGGGCGGTGCCGCGCGCTGCCGGGTGCCGCTGCCGGGCTATGCCTTTCAGCGCAAGCCTTATTTCATCGCCCCCGCCGAGGCGCAGGCCCCGGAGGCCGAGGCCTTGCCTGTGCGGCGTGCCGATCTGGCGGATTGGGGCTGGCGCCCGCAGTGGCGGCCGGTGGCGGCGGGTGTTGACCCTGATGATCTGGCCGAACGCCCGACGGAAACATGGCTGATCTTTCTGGATGAGACCGGGATATGTGCCGCGCTGGCGGACCGCCTGTCGCGGGCCGGGCACCGGGTGGTGCGGGTGCGGGCGGGCGATGCCTTTGCGCGCGAGGCTTCGGGCGGGTATCGGCTGTCGCCCGAGCGCGGGCGCGAAGGCTATGATGCCCTGATCCGCGATCTGGTGGCGCGGGGGCTGGTGCCAAGCCGGATCGTGCTGGGCTGGCTGCTCACGGGCAAAGAGACCTTCCGTCCCGGGTCGAGCTTTCTGCACCGCAACATCGAGCAGGGCTTTTATGCGCTTTTGTTTCTGGGGCAGGCCTTGGCCGAAGAAAACCTGCCGCGCCCGATCCGCATCACGGTGCTGACCAGCGGCGCGGCGCAGGTGAAGGGCGAGCCTTTGCCCTATCCGGAAAAGGCCATGGTGCTGGGCCCGGCTCGGGTGATCCCGCGCGAGGTGCCGGGCGTCGAGGTGGGCCTGCTGGATCTGGGGCCCGGCGCCTCGGATGAGGTGGTCTTGGAAGAGGTGCTGGCCGACGCCCCGTCGCTGGCGGCTTGGCGCAAGGGGCGGCGCTATGAGTCCGGGGTGAAGGCGGTGGCCTTGCCTGCGGCCCAGCTGGACCTGCCGCAGGGCGCGCATGTGCTCATCACCGGGGGCTTTGGCGGCATCGGTCTGACGGTGGCCGAAGATCTGATCCGCCGTTTTGCGGTGAAGATCACGCTGATCGCGCGGCGTGCCTTGCCCGAGCGCGCGGCTTGGGCGGCGCTTTTGGCGAAGGCGGGGCCGGACGATCCGCTGGCCCGGCGACTTCTGGCCTTGCAGCGGCTGGAAGCCTTGGGGGGCGAGGTGCATGTGGCACGCGCCGATGTGGCCAATCTGGAAGAGATGCAGGCGGCGCGCGCGGCGGGCGAGGCGCAGTTTGGCCCGGTTCACGCCGTGATCCATGCGGCGGGCGTGGTGGATGACGGGCCTTTGCTGATGAAAACCCCGGCCGAGGTCGAAGAGGTTTTTGCCCCCAAGCTGCATGGCACGCAGGTGCTTGAGCGGCTGTTCCCCGATGGCACGATCGCGCTTTTGGTGCTGTTCGCGTCAACCTCGACGGTGACGGGGCCTGCCGGGCAGATCGATTATGTGGCGGCGAATGAATATCTGAACGCCTATGCCAAGCACCGTTCGGGCGGAAAGACCCGCGTGGTGGCGCTGAACTGGGGGATCTGGCAAGGCGTGGGCATGGCCGCCGAGGCCTTGGCCGACCGCACAGGGCGGGTGGAAAGCCCGCGTCTGCCGCTGGAGGCGCCGATGCTCGACGAGGCCGGGTTTGACCGCGACGGCCACCGGGTTTTCCATGCGCGCTATGGGCTGGACCGCTGGGTTGTGGATCAGCACCGCACCAAGGCGGGTCTCGCCCTGCTCCCCGGCACGGGCTATCTTGAGGTGATGGCCGAGGCTTGGGCCGCGCAGGGCGAAGGCGATGCTTTTGAAATCCGGGATCTGACCTTTTTCCGCGCGCTGGAGATCGAGGCGCCGCGGGCGGTGCGGGCGCGGCTTACGCGCAGTGACGAAGGCTATGGGTTCCAGTTGCAGTCGCAGGCGGTGGTGTCGGGGCGCAGCGGTTGGCTGCTTCATGCCTCGGCCCGTTTGCTGCCGCTCGAGACGGCTGGCCCGCGGCTGGATGTGGCGGGCATCGCCGCGCGGCTGCCTGTGCCCGAGGTGGGGGAGGGGCTTTTCAGCCCGCAGGAGGCGCATCTGGCCTTTGGGCCGCGGTGGCGGGTGCTCACGTCCCGCGCGCTGGGGGCGGGCGAAGGGCTGGCGCATCTGGCGCTGCCTGCGGCGTTCCGGGCCGAGCCTGATCAGGGCTGGCGGCTGCATCCGGCGCTTCTGGACCTTGCCACCGGTTGGGCGATGGGCTTGATCGACGGCTATACGCCCGAGGCGTTGTGGGTGCCGGTGTCTTATGCGCGGGTGCGGGTGTTCCGCCCGCTGCCCGCCCGGATCGTCAGCCATATGCGCAATGCCGGGGCCAATGCGGCCGCGCGCGGCACCGCCAGTTTCGACGTGACGCTGGCCACGCCCGAGGGCGAGGTCTGTGTCGAGGTGGAGGGCTTCACGATTCACCGGCTGGAGGGTGGGCTGCGCTTGCAAGCGCCCGATCCGCGCAGTCTCGAGGCGGATGCGGTGCAGCTGCGCGCGGCCTCGCCCGCCGAGGAGCGTTTGCTGCACGCGTTTTCGCAAGGCATCCGCCCCGAGGAAGGGGCCGAGGCCTTTGGCCGGGCGGTGGCCTTGGGACACAGCCAGATCTTCGTCTCGTCGCTGGATCTGCCCGCCTTGATCCGGGCGACGGCGGTGGAAGAGGCGGCGCGCAGCGACGGCCCGAGCTTTGAGCGGCCCGATCTTGACAGCGATTATGTGGCGCCGCGCACGGATATCGAGCGCACGCTGGTGGGGTTCTGGCAAGAGCTGCTCGGGGTGGCCCGTGTGGGGGTGGAGGACAGTTTCTTCGATCTGGGTGGCCACAGCCTGATTGCGGTGCGGCTGTTTGCGATGGTGAAAAAGGCCTATCGGGTGGATTTCCCGATCTCGGTGCTGTTCGAGGCGCCGACGATCGCCGCCTGTGCCGCGTTGATCGAGGCGCAGATCGGGCCGCAAGAGCGCGCGTCGGGGGAGGCACCCGCTGTGGCCTCTGGTGCAGGGGCGGCGGTGGCGCCGCGGCGGTTCACCCATCTGGTGCCGATGCACAAGGGCGAGGGCGGGGCCAAGGCGCCGTTCTTCCTCGTGGCGGGGATGTTTGGCAATGTGCTGAACCTGCGGCATCTGGCGCAGCTGCTGGGCGGGGACCGGCCGTTTTACGGGTTGCAGGCGCGGGGGCTGTATGGCGACGCGCGGCCGCATGGCGATTTCGTGAGTGCGGCGCGCGACTACATCGCCGAAATGCGTCAGGTGCAGCCCGAGGGGCCCTATCTTTTGGGCGGGTTCTCGGGGGGTGGCCTGATTGCTTGGGAAATCGCGCGGCAACTGGAGGCCGAAGGCGAGGCGGTGCCGCTGGTGGTGCTTTTGGACACGCCGGTGCCGATGCGGCCACAGCTGTCGAAGCTGGACAAGCTGATGATCCGCGCGGCCGAATTGCGGGCCGAGGGGCCGGGGTTCTTCCGGCGCTGGTGGCGCGAAAAGCAGGCGTGGAAACAGGCGCAAGCGGCGGGCGGCGCAGATGGCGGCGCGGATGAGGGCGCGTTCCACAATGCGGCCATCGAGGCCGCCTTCCGCGCGGCCTTGCCCCTGTATCAGATGACGCCGCGCCAAGGGACGACGGTGCTGTTCCGTCCGGCGCTGGACAGGCGCTGGCAGGTGACGGGGGGGCGCTGGGTCAGTGCGGCGCGCGAATTCGTGCTGCATGACAATGACCTTGGCCCCTTTGCCCCGGCGCTGGAGGTGATCGAGGTGCCGGGGGACCATGACAGCATGGTGCTGGAGCCCAATGTCCGGGTGCTGTCGGCGCGGATGCGGGCGGTGATTGCCGCCGCCGAGGCCCCGGAGCCTACGTCTTGGCTTGCGGCGGCGGCGGAATAGCCATGGCGCGGGTGCTGACGGTGATCCTGAACTGGCGGACGGCGCAGATGACCCTGCGCGCGGCCGAAGCCGCTTTGCTGGCCATGCGCGGCATCGAGGGCGCGGTGGTGATCGTGGACAATGACTCGGGCGATGGCAGTTTCGAGGAGATGTCGGAGCAAGCGCGCGCGCGCGGATGGGACAGCGGGCCGCATCAGCTGCGGGTGCTGCAATCGGGGCGCAATGGTGGCTTTGGCGCGGGCAACAACTTTGGCATCCGCGCCGGGCTGCCGGATGGCAGCGCGCCCGATTACGTCTATCTGCTGAATTCAGACGCTTTCCCCGCGCCGGATGCGATTGCGGCGCTGCTTGCGCATCTGGAGGCGCATCCCGCCACTGGCTTTGCGGGGAGCCATATTCACGGTGAGGATGGGGCGCCGCATCACACCGCCTTTCGCTTTCCCAGCATTGCCGGAGAGTTTGAGCAGGCCGCGCGCTTTGGCCCGATTTCGCGCTTGCTGCGGCGGGCGATTGTGGCGCCGCCTTTGCCACAGGCGACGGGCCGGGTGGATTGGCTGGCCGGGGCCAGTCTGATGATGCGCGCCCGCGTGCTGGACCAGATCGGCCTGTTTGACGAGACGTTCTTTTTGTATTTCGAGGAAACCGAATTGTGCCTGCGGGCGGCGCGCGCGGGCTGGCCCACCGATTACGTGGTGGAAAGCCGCGTGGCGCATATCGGATCGGTTTCGACCGGGATGAAGGGCTGGCAGCGGGTGCCGCGCTTCTGGCTGGATTCGCGGCTGTATTACTATGCCAAGTGCCATGGCCGTGCCTATGCACTGGGGGCGACGGTGGCCCATGTGGCAGGGGGGCTGATCTGGCGGGCGCGGGCGTTGATCCAGCGCAAGGCCTTTATCGATCCGGCGCATTACCTTGGCGATATGTCGGCCCATGCGGCGGCTTGGGCGCTGCGCGGGTTTCGACCCGTGGCAAAGAAAGAAACCGCTGCGGCGGTGAGGAGCGTGTGATGGCGTTGAGCGCAATTCTGATCGGCAATGAAAGCCTGACACGGGCCTGCGGCGCGGCTTGGCTTGCGCGCGGACATCGGCTGGTGGCGGTGGTCACGCGGGAGGCATCGGTGCGCGATTGGGCGCTGGGCGCGGGGCTGCGGGTCGAGGCGCCCGGCGCGGGGCTGGAGCAGCGACTGGCCGGGCTGACCTGCGACTGGCTGCTTTCGGTGGCCAATCTGTCGCTGGTGCCTGCGGCGGTGCGGGCCTTTGCCGCGCGCGGGGCGGTGAATTTTCACGACGGGCCCTTGCCGCGCCATGCCGGGCTGAATGCGCCGGTCTGGGCGCTTTTGGCCGGAGAGCGCCAGCACGGGATCACATGGCATCTGATGACGGATGGTGTGGACACGGGCGACATTCTGGAGCAGCGGCTGTTTGACGTGGCGCCGGGCGAGACGGCGCTTTCGCTCAACACCCGGTGCTTTGAGGCCGGGCTGGAAAGCTTTCCGGCGCTGATGGATCAGATGGAGCGCGGGTTGCGCCCGGTGCCGCAGGATTTTGCCGGGCGCGTGGTGCATGCGCGGGCAGATCGGCCCGCGGCTTTTGGACGGCTGGATTTCACGGCTTCGGCCGAGGCGGTGGCGCGGATGGTCCGCGCGCTGGACCATGGGCGCTATTGGAACCCGCTGACCACGGCCAAGATCGCCGGATCTTTTGGCGTGCTGAACGTGGGGGCCGCCGAGGTGGCAGAGGGCACGGGCCTGCCGGGAGCGGTGCTGTCTTCGGGGCCTGAGGGGGTTGTGGTGGGCTGTGGCACGGGGGCGGTGCGGTTGCACCGTCTGACCTGTCAGACGCTGGGGCTGCCGGTGTCGCCCGAGCGGGTGCGGGATGTGGCCTTGCTGGAGGATGGCGCGGCGCTGACGGCGGCGCTGGCGGCGCTGGTCCCGCATGAGGCCGCGGTGCGCAAGCGGCTTGCGGCGCTGGCGCCGTTGCCCGTGGCGGGCACAGGTGAGGGCGCGGGCTGGCTTCGGGTGCCGGTCGAGGCCGGGGCCGAGCGGCTGGCGGTGGCCTTGGCGCAGGTCGCGGGGCAGGGCAGCGGGGATCTGGCGCTGTCGGTGGCGCCGGGGCTGGAGGGGTATTCCAGCGGCTGGGTGCCGGCGCGGGTGGAGGTGGGTGGCACCGTGGCGGCGGCGGTCGCGGCGCTCCGGGCCGAAGGGGCCCCGGGCTTTGCGCTGGATTTGCGGACGCGCGATGCCCGGCTGGCGGGGATGCAGGTGCCTCCCGTGGGCCTGTCGCGCCATGGCGGGCCGGTGCCGGGGACGGTTGTCACGCTGTGTGACGGGGCGCTGCTGGCGGACCGCGCCCGGATCTCGGAGGCCGAGGCGCGCGCGCTTGCGGCGCGGCTGGCCTTTGTGGCGGCGGCGGCGGGTGACGAGGTGGCGGTGTCGGATCTGCCGATGCTGACCGAGGACGAACGGCGGGCGGTGCTGGAGGCGGCGAACCAGACGCTGGCCCCGCGCACGGAGCTGTGCGTGCATCAGGCCTTTGAGGCGCAGGTCGCGCGGACGCCCGATGCGCCTGCGGTGAGTTTCGAGGCGGTGACGCTGAGTTATGCCGCGCTGAACGCGCGGGCGAACCGGGTGGCGCAGGTGCTGCGCGGCTTGGGCGTGGGGCCGGGGGTTCTGGTGGGGCTGCACATCCGGCGCAGTCTGGACATGCTGGTGGGCGCCTTGGCCATTCAAAAGGCGGGCGGGGCCTATGTGCCGATGGACCCGGCCTATCCGGCGGATCGCACCGCGCTTTATATCGAGGATTCGGGCTGTCCGGTGATCGTGACGACCCATGATCTGGCGGCGGCCTTGCCGGCGCGCGCGGTGGCCTTGTGTCTGGACACCGATGGGCGGATCGCGGCGGCGTCGGAGGCCAATGTTGAAAGCGGCGTGGGGCCGGGGGATCTGGCCTATCTGATCTATACATCGGGGTCCACCGGGCGGCCCAAGGGGGTGATGGTCGAGCACCGCAATGTGGCGAATTTCTTCACCGGGATGGATCAGCGCCTTGGCACCGCGCCGGGGGTGTGGCTGGCGGTCACCTCGCTGTCTTTCGACATTTCGGTGCTGGAGCTGTTCTGGACGCTGGCGCGCGGGTTCAAGGTGGTGATCTCGTCGGATGAGAACCGGGCGCTGGTGTCTTCGGGGCGGATCGCGAGTGCGGGGAGGATGGATTTCTCGCTGTATTACTGGGGCAATGACGATGGCGCGGGGCCCAAGAAATACGAGCTGCTGCTGGAGGGCGCCAAGTTTGCCGACAGCCATGGCTTTGTGGCGGTGTGGACGCCCGAGCGGCATTTCCATGCCTTTGGCGGGCCATACCCGAACCCTGCGGTGACGGGGGCGGCGGTGGCGGCGGTAACGCGCAACATCGGGGTGCGGGCCGGGTCTTGCGTGGTGCCCTTGCACCATCCGGCGCGGATTGCCGAGGAATGGGCGGTGATCGACAATCTGACGGGCGGGCGCGCCGGGATTGCGATTGCCAGCGGTTGGCAGCCCGATGATTTCGTGCTGCGCCCGGAAAACACGCCGCCGAAGAACAAGGCCGCGATGTTTGCCGCCGCCGATCAGGTGCGGCGGCTGTGGCGCGGCGAGGGGGTGGATTTTCCCAAGGCGGACGGGTCGATGTTCACCGTTGTCAGCCAGCCGCGCCCGGTGTCGGCAGAGCTGCCGCTGTGGGTGACGACTGCCGGCAACCCCGAGACATGGCGCGAGGCCGGCGAGCTGGGGGCCAATGTGCTGACCCATCTTCTGGGCCAGTCGATTGACGAGGTGGCGGGCAAGATCAAGCTGTATCGCGAGGCGCGGGCCAAGGCCGGGCATGACCCCGAGGCAGGGGTGGTGACCTTGATGCTGCACTCTTACGTGGGGCGCGACCGGGCACAGGTGCGGCGCGTGGCCGAAGGCCCGATGAAGGCCTATCTGGCCGCCGCTGTGGGCTTGGTCAAGCAATACGCCTGGGCCTTTCCGGCCTTCAAGAAGCCCGAAGGCGTGACCAATCCGATGGACATTGACCTGCGCAGTCTGAGCGCCGAAGAAAATGACGCCATTCTGGATTTCGCGTTTCAGCGCTATTTCGAGGACTCGGGCCTGTTTGGCACGGTCGAGGATGCGCTGGCGCGGGTCGAGCAGCTCAAACGCATCGGCGTGGGCGAGGTGGCCTGTCTGATCGATTATGGCATCGCCCCCGAGACGGTGATGGAGGGGCTTTATCCGCTGGCCGAGGTGGTGCGGCGCGCCAATGCGGGCGGCGGGGTGGAGGCGGATGATTTCTCGATCGCGGCGCAACTGATCCGGCACAAGGTGACGCATCTGCAATGCACGCCGTCGATGGCGCGGATGATCGCGATGAATGAAGAGTCGCGCACGGCCTTGGCGGGGGTGCGCATGGTGATGGTGGGCGGCGAGGCGCTGCCGGGGGCCTTGGTGCAAGACCTGCGGGCGGCCACATCGGCGCGCATCCTGAACATGTATGGGCCGACGGAAACCACGATCTGGTCTTCGGTGGAAGAGGTGGGGGTGCCAGAGGCGGTGTCGAACATCGGCACGCCGCTGGCCAATCAGCAGATGTATGTGCTGGACGCCCGTGGCGCGCCCGTGCCGGTGGGCACCCCCGGCGAGCTGTGGATTGGCGGCGACGGTGTGACGCGCGGCTATTGGCAGCGACCGGATCTAACCGCCGAGCGCTTCCGTCCCGACCCGTTCGTGACGCCGGATCGCGCCTGCCCTTGGGGCGCGCGGATCTATGGCACCGGCGATCTGGTGCGGCGGCGCGCCGATGGCAAGATCGATTTTCTGGGCCGCGCCGATCATCAGGTGAAGCTGCGCGGCTATCGGATCGAGCTGGGGGAGATCGAGGCCGCGCTGGAGGCGCAGCCGGGGGTGCATCAGGCGGTGGTTCTGGCGCGCGAGGACAGCCCGGGCGATGTGCGGCTGGTGGGCTATGTCACCGGGCCTGCGTCCGAGGCGGCGTTGCGCGCGGCGCTGGCAGAGCGGCTGCCCGAGCATATGGTGCCCGCGCAGATCGTGAGGCTGGAGGCCTTTCCGCTGACTCCCAACCGCAAGGTGGACCGCAAGGCGCTGCCTGCGCCCGGCGCGCGGGCGACCGAGGCGGTGTTCGTGGCCCCGACCTCCGACATCGAGGCGCAGATCGCGGCGGTCTGGGCGCGGGTGCTGGGGGTGCCCAAGGTGGGCGCCAAGGACAATTTCTTTGCGCTGGGCGGGCATTCGTTGCTGGCGGTGCAGGCGCACCGCGAAATCCGGGCGGCGCTGGGCGCGGCCAAGCTGTCGATCACCGACATTTTCCGCTTTCCCACCCTGTCGGCCTTGGCCGCGCATCTGGATGACGGGCCAAAGCCCGTGGCGGCGGCGACCGCGGCGGCAAAGTCTGCCGGGCTTGCCACGCAGGCCGAGGCGCGGGCCGATGCCATGGCGCGACGGCGCGCCATGCGGGCGGGGCGGGCAGGCGTGGATGCCTGAGGCCGCCTTGCTTGGCGCGCTGCGGGGGCTTGCACCCGAGGGGGCGGGCCTTGGCTGGGCTGATCCGCGCGCGGACCATGCCCTGATGCCGGGCGAGGCGGTGCCGGGGGCGATCCTGTCGCGGCAGCGGGAGTTTGCAGCGGGCCGCGCGGCGGCGCGCGCGGCGCTGGCGGCGTTTGGCGTTCCGGCGCAGGCGCTGCCGATGGGGGCCGACCGCGCGCCGGTCTGGCCTGCTGGTGTGGTTGGGTCCATCACGCATACGGCGGGGGCCTGTCTGGCGGTGGCCCTGCCAAGCGCGCGCTGCCGGGGGATCGGGCTGGATCTGGAAGAGGACCACCCGCTGGACCCGGATCTGTGGGAGATGGTGCTGCGCCCGGAAGAGCGGGCGGGCATGACGGGCGCGCAGGCCAAGGCGGTGTTCTGCGCCAAGGAGGCCGCCTATAAGGCGCAATACAGCGTCAGCCGCACGCTTTATGGCTTTGACGGGATGCGGGTGAACTGGCGCGGCGCCGCGTTTGACGCCGTGTTCACACAGGCGGTGCCGCCTTTTGACGCGGGCGCGCAGGTTGAGGGACAGGTGGTGCGGGTGGCGGGGCATCTGCTGGCGCTGGCCCGGCTGTGATGCCGCGCCGCAGCGACGAATTGTCGCGACAGCCGGGGGAAAAGCGCTATTCTTGTCGCAACCGTGTGCCTTGAGGAGGGCAGGCGGGCGTGGGGAGGATGGCATGAACAAGCTTATTGCCGTGGTCTGTGTGATCAGCTGGTCGGGGTTCTGGGCCTTTGGCTATCTGGCGCTTTCGGCGGATGTGCACGATCAGGCGCAGATTCTGGTGGCCAGTTTGTTGGCCGCGCTTGGATTTTTGACGGGGGTCTTTGCATATATCCGGCTGGCGCGCGAAAGGCCGGTGAATTACCGGCGGGTGATGCCGCGCTAAACAGTGCTTTGCCCTTGTTCGGGGGCGGGGTCCGACTTACCTCTGGATCATGAAACACCTGATCCCCTTCATGCCCAAGCCGCCTGTTGTGTCTGTGGTCCGCCTGCAAGGCGCGATTGGCACCGGGGGGCGCAGTCTTTCGGATGCGGCCTTGGCCTCGGTGCTGGAGCGCGCCTTTTCGCGCGGGAAACCGGCGGCGGTGGCGCTTGTCATCAATTCGCCCGGCGGGTCGCCCGTGCAGTCGTCGCTGATCGCGGCGCGCATCCGGCGGCTGGCCGAGGAAAAGCGGGTGCCGGTGCATGGCTTTGTCGAGGATGTGGCGGCCTCGGGCGGGTATTGGCTGGCAACGGCGGCGGATCAGATCTGGGTGGACGAGTCGTCGCTGGTGGGGTCGATCGGGGTGATTTACGCCAGTTTCGGCTTTCCCGAGCTGATGCAGAAGGCCGGGGTGGAGCGGCGGGTGCATACCGCGGGGCGGTCGAAATCCTTTGCCGATCCGTTCAAGCCCGAGCGCCCCGAGGATGTGGAGCGCATCCACAAGATGCTGGCGCCGCTGCACCAGAATTTCATCGCGCAGGTCAAGGCGCGGCGCGGGGCACGGCTGGCGGCCGAGGCGGATCTGTTCAACGCCGATATCTGGGTGGGCCGCGCCAGTGTGGAGAATGGCCTGACCGATGGCATCGGGCATCTGGTGCCCAAGATGAAAGAGCTGTTCGGGCCCAAGGTGCGGCTGGTGGGCTATGGCCAGCGGCGCGGTCTGTTGCAGCGCTTTGGCATGGGGATGACCGATGCGCTGATGGCCAGTGTCGAGGAGCGGGCCCTTTGGGCGCGCTATGGGCTGTAGATGCTATTCAAGATCATCCTGATCTTTCTGCTGGCGATGGTGCTGGTGGGGATGATTGGCAAGGTGGTGTTTCCTACCGCCCTGGACCGGATGAAACGCAAGGCGCTGGGGCGGGGGCCTGTGTGCCGCGCCTGCGGGCGCTATGTCATTGGCAAAAGCTGTGACTGCGGGAAAAAGGGCTGAGAGATGACGGCATTGGTGACGGGGGCGGGCAAGCGGCTTGGCCGGGCGATGGCGCTTTATCTGGCGCGGCGCGGGCAGGATGTGGCGGTGCATTATTCCAGTTCCGAAGCCGAGGCGGCGGCGGTGGTGGCCGAGATCGAGGCGATGGGGCGGCGCGCGGTGGCGCTGCGGGCCGATCTTTTGCACGAGGCCGAGGTGGAGACGCTGGTGCCCCGGGCGGCGGCGGCATTGGGGCCGCTGACGGTGCTGATCAACAACGCCTCGATCTTTGAATATGACACGGTGCAGACCGGGACGCGGCGCAGTTGGGACCGCGCGCTGGAAAGCAATCTGCGCGCGCCTTTCGTGCTGATGCAGGGCTTTGCCGCGCAATGTCCGCAGGCGGTGCCAGATGAAAACGGCGAGCCGGTGGCGCAAGGGTTGGTCGTCAATATGATTGATCAGCGGGTGCACAAGCTGACGCCGGAATTCGCCAGCTATACGATTGCGAAGATGGGGCTGTGGGCGCTGACGCAGACGGCGGCGCAAGGTTTGGCGCCGCATGTCCGGGTGAATGGCATCGGCCCGGGGCCGACCTTGCAAGGCGGGCGGCAGTCGGCCGAGCATTTCGCCCGCCAGCGTGCGGCCACCATTCTGGGGCGCGGCGCGCATCCGTCTGACATCACGGCGGCGCTGGGATTCTTCCTCGACTCGCCTGCTGTGACGGGCCAGATGATCGCGGTGGACGGGGGCCAGCATCTGGGATGGAAGACGCCGGATGTGCTGGGCGTGGAGTGAGACGGGCCGCAGGGCGGTTCGGAGTTGTGCACTTTGCCCTGCATCTTCACACAGCCGTTACACAAGCCCCTGATTTTCAATGAAATTAACTTGTGTTAGAAAATTTTAGCATTGAAAACAATACCTTATCGTTTCGCCTAAAAAATAGGCATGTTAACGAAAGGGGTGGAAAACAAGGGAAATCCGGCGTTGTCAAAAGTTTTTCCTCAGGCTTATCCACAGAAACGGGGGACTTCTTCCCCCTTGCCCGCGCCGCGATATCATTGCAGCGATAGGGCAGAATCGATGACTCGGACGGAGATGATTTGAAGGAAGCCGGTGTGACCACGCAGACCCCAGAGCCAGAGGCGGAGACGGCCCCGGTTGCCACCGGACAGGCGGTGATTCAGGGCTATCTGAAAACACTGGACGCCTCGCCGGGCGTGTATCGCATGCTGAACCAGAAGGGCGAGGTTCTGTATGTGGGCAAGGCGCGCAACCTGAAGGCGCGGGTGTCGAATTACGCGCGCGGGCATGGCCATTCGGCGCGGATCGCGCGGATGATCTTTGAAACCGCCAGCATGATGTTCCTGACCACCCGGACCGAGGTGGAGGCGCTGCTGCTGGAACAGAACCTGATCAAGCAGCTGAAGCCGCGCTACAATGTGCTGATGCGGGACGACAAGAGTTTTCCCAACATCCTGATCTCGAAGACGCATGACTTTCCGCAGCTGAAAAAGCACCGGGGGAAGAAATCCGAGAAGGGCGCGTATTTCGGACCTTTTGCATCGGCGGGGGCGGTGAACCGGACGCTGAACCAGTTGCAGAAGGTGTTTTTGCTGCGCAACTGCACCGATGCGATGTTTGACTCGCGCACGCGGCCTTGCCTGCAATATCAGATCAAGCGCTGTGCCGCGCCTTGTGTGGGCAAGGTCACGCCCGAAGGCTATGGCCAGCTGGTCGCCGATGCCGAGCGGTTCCTGCAAGGCAAGACCACCACGGTGCAGGCCAATCTGGCGGCGGAGATGGCGAAAGCGTCCGAGGAGATGGAGTTTGAACGCGCGGCGGCGCTGCGCGACCGTATTCGCGCGCTGACGCAGGTGCAGCAGGCGCAAGGCATCAACCCGCGCGGGGTGGCCGAGGCGGATATCGTGGCGCTGCATCTGGAAAACGGGCAGGCCTGTGTGCAGGTGTTCTTTATCCGCGCCAACCAGTCTTGGGGGAACCGCGATTTTTACCCGCGCACCGGGGCGGGGGCGGAAGAGGCGGAGATCCTGACGGCGTTCCTGACGCAATTCTATGATGACAAGGAGCCGCCGCGGCTGATCCTGCTGTCGCATGGCGTTGAGGATGAGGATCTGGTGGTGCAGGCGCTATCAGACCGGGCGGGGCGCAAGGTGGAATTGGCGGTGCCGTTGCGTGGCGAAAAGGCCGAGCTGGTGGAAAATGCCACCCGCAACGCGCGCGAAAGTCTGGCGCGCAAGATGGCCGAGGGGGCGACGCAGAACAAGCTGTTGGCGGGTTTGGCCGAAGCGTTCGATCTGGACGCGCCGCCGCAGCGGATCGAGATTTACGACAACGCGCATATCCAAGGCTCGGATGCGGTGGGCGGCATGGTGGTGGCGGGGCCGGATGGCTTTGTCAAATCGCAGTATCGCAAGTTCAACATCAAATCGGCCGCCGGGGCCAATTCCGACGACTTTGGCATGATGAAAGAGGTGCTGACCCGCCGCTTTGAACGGCTGCTGAAAGAAGACCCGGACCGCAAGTCTGACATGTGGCCCGATCTGTTGCTGATCGATGGCGGGGCGGGGCAAGTCTCGGCCGTGGGCGAGATCATGGCCGAGCTGGGCGTGGATGATGTGCCGTTCATCGGGGTGGCCAAGGGCATTGACCGGGATGCGGGAAAGGAAGAATTCCACCGCCCCGGCATGCGGCCCTTTGCGTTGCAGCGCAATGATCCGGTGCTGTATTTCGTGCAGCGTCTGCGCGATGAGGCGCACCGCTGGGCCAATGGCGCGCATGTGGCCAAGCGCGCCAAGCAGGTGGGGGCGACGCCGTTGGATGACATTCCGGGCGTGGGCGCCACCCGCAAACGCGCGCTGCTGGCGCATTTCGGCAGCGCCAAGGCGGTGTCGCGTGCCGGGGTTTCCGATCTGATGGCGGTGGACGGGATTTCCGAGGCGATGGCGCAGGTGATCTACGACACGTTCAACGCGCGGGGCTGAGCGGTTCGCGCTGCCAGTCGGGCGCGTAATCGCAAAAGGTGCAGCCGCTGAAGACGGCCAAGCGGTCAAGCTCGCGCGCTAGGCCTGACAGGCGGGCCTTGGTCAGCCTAAGGCCGGGTTCGGGCCAGAAGGCGCGGATGCGCAAGGTGGTGCTGGCACGGTCGGCGCGGGCATCAAGGCGGCCGATCAATCGCGTGCCTTCCAGCACCGGGAAGACGTAATAGCCGTATTGGCGCTTGGCCTCGGGGACGAAGACCTCGATCCGGTAGTGAAAGCCGAACAGACGCTCGATCCGGGCGCGATCGCGCAAGGCGGGGTCGAAGGGCGACAGGATGCGCGGCCCGGAGGGCGGCGGCGTCAGCGCGCCGAGGCGGGCGGCCAGATCGGGGCGGGCGAGGGCGGGGCGGGGGCTGCCGTCGGCCTGTTCGACGGTCAGGCGGATCAGGCGTCCGGCGGCAAGCTCGGCGCGCGCCCAATCGGCGGCGGCGGGCTTGTCGATGGCGTGCCAGTAGCGGGCGATTTCGGCGTCATCGGCAAAGCCAAGGTTGGCAAGGGCCGAGGAACAGGCCCAGTCGATGTGCTGTTCGGGCGTGATTTCTGCCGCGAGCAGGGCAGGGGGAATGACGTTTTCCGTCAGGTCATAGACCTTGCGAAAGGCGTCGCGGCGGGTGACCGAGATCTGGCCCGTGCGCCAGAGCCATTCCAGCGCGGTTTTCGACGGGTGCCAATCCCACCAGCCGCCCTTGCTGCGCGGCTCGTCCTTGCCGACATCGCTGCTGCTGACGGGGCCATGACGGGCGATGTGGTTCAGGATGGTGTCGAACTGCTGGGTGTAGCCGTCGCGGAACCAGCGCTGCCAATTGCTGTGGAGCCGCGCGGCATCGCGGGCAAAGCGGTGCTTCCACTGCGGGAAAAGGGCGACGGGGAGGATGGAGGCATCATGCGTCCAATGCTCGAACAGGGCGCGGTTCTGTTCCAGCAGGGGTTTGAGCGCGGGGGGGCGGTAGCTGTGACGGCGTGCCCACAGGATCATGTGATGCGCGCGTTCGACCGAGGCGATGCTGTCGACCTGCACAAAGCCGATGCGGTCGATCAGGGCGGCCAGCGCCGGGCCTTTGGCGGGGCCGCTGCGCGGCTCGGCCAAGGCGTGGTGGTGCAGGAAAAGGTGGCGCGCGGTGGCGTTTGGCAGGTGCATGGCGCATTGCAACTGCGCCATGCGGAAAAGGTCAAGGCCTTTGCCGGATCACGCCGCCTGCGCGGCCCAGACCTTGCGGCCTTCGCGGAAGCTGACCAGACGCCGCCCGGCTTCGTCCCACAGGTGCAGGCGCGCGCAGGACAGGCTTTCGCGCAAGGTGAGCACCTGTGCTTCGGCCAGCGAGGGGTAATCGCGCAGGATTTCTGACAGGCGGTAAAAGGGGATGCGGCTGTAGAGGTGGTGGACATGGTGGATGCCGATGTTCGCGGTCATCCAGCGCAGCGGCTGCGGCAGTTTGTAATGCGAGCTGCCCAGCAAGGCGGCGTCATGCACCTGCCAAGCGGGTTCCTGATCCCAATAGGTTTCTTCGAACTGGTGCTGGACGAAGAACAGCCAGACGCCGATCGTGGCCCCGGCCACCACGGTGGGGGCGAAGATCAGCGCCAGCACCTGCCAGCCACCCAAGAGGTAAAGCCCCACCAGCAACACGGCCAACACCAGATTGGTGCCCATGGCCGACAGCCAATAGCGCCAGCCTGCGGTCATCAGACCCAGCGGCAGGCGGTATTCCAGCATGAACAGATAGGCCGGGCCGATGCCGAACATCACGATCGGATGGCGGTAGGCGCGGTAGAGCAGGCGGCCGAGCCAGCTGCGCTTGTGATATTCCTCGACCGTCAGCGTCATCACATCGCCGATGCCGCGCCGGTCCAGATTGCCGGCATGGGCGTGATGGATGGAATGGGTGCGCTTCCACACGGTATAGGGCGTGAGCGTGAGCACCCCGATGGCGCGGCCCACCCAATCATTCACCTCGCGGCTGGCGAAAAAGGACTGGTGCCCGCAATCATGCTGGATCAGGAACAGGCGCACCAGCCACAGGCCGTTCAGCACCGAGATCGCCAAGGCCAGCCACGGGCTGACCGAGAGCGCGGCCCATGCGGCCCCCCAGAAGGCAAGAAAGCCTGCAAGGGTGACGGCCAGTTCAAACAGCGAGCGTTTGGTGGAGGGGTCGCGGTATTTCGCCAGCAAAGGCACCCATTTTCTGGCGCTTGCCTCTTGGGCTTTCGCCAGATCGTTCTGCATCATCGTCATTCAGGGGCCTTCTGCGGCTGTCGGTCGAAGTGTCTTGCGGGGATGGACCGCAGGAAAACGGTCCCAGACTGATAGGTCGGGTTGCACAAACAAGCTACAAAAATCGAAACATCCGGCCGGGCGCGGCAATTTGCCCGGCCCGCGTCATCCACGCGCAAGGCCAGCTTCGGCGGCGATCTCACGCGCCGATTTGCGGGCGCGTTCGGTGGCCGATTTCAGCTGGCCACAGGCGGCCATGATGTCTTCGCCGCGCGGGGTGCGGATCGGGCTGGCATAGCCTGCGTTGTGGATGATGTCGGCAAAGGTGTGAATGCGGTTGCCGCTGGAGCGTTTGTAGGGCGCGCCGGGCCATTCGTTGAACGGAATGAGGTTCACCTTGGCGGGGATGCCTTCCAGCAGCTTGACCAGACGGTGGGCGTCTTCCTTGGTGTCATTGACGCCATCGAGCATCACATATTCAAAGGTGATGCGTTCGGAATTGGACAGGCCGGGATAGGCCTTCAGCGCTTCGAGCAGGGTGGCGATGTTCCAGCGTTTGTTGATCGGCACCAGTTGATCGCGCACCTCATCGGTGGTGGCGTGGAAGGACACCGCCAAGAGGCAGCCGATTTCGGTCGCGGTGCGGGCGATTTCGGGCACCACGCCGCTGGTCGAAAGGGTGATGCGGCGGCGGCCAAGGGCAATGCCTTCGTTGTCCATCACGACTTTCATCGCGTCACGGACGTTTTCGAAGTTATACAAAGGCTCGCCCATGCCCATCAGGACGATGTTGCTGATGCGGCGGATTTCCTCTTTCGGCGCGCCTTGCACTGGCCATTCGCCCAGATCGTCGCGCGCGAGCATGACTTGGCCGACAATCTCGCCAGCGGTCAGGTTACGGACCAGTTTTTGCGTGCCGGTGTGGCAGAAGGAGCAGGTGAGCGTGCAGCCGACCTGCGAGCTGATGCAGAGCGTGCCGCGGTCGGTTTCGGGGATATAGACCACCTCGACCTCATGCCCGCCCGCGATGCGGACAAGGTATTTGCGGGTGCCGTCTTCCGAGATCTGCCGGGTGACAACCTGCGGCAGTTCGATCACGAAATGCTGGGCCAGCAAAGCGCGATAGTCTTTGGCCAGATTGGTCATCTGGGCGAAATCGCGCACGCCCCAGTGATAGACCCATTGCCAGACCTGCCCCAGCCGCATCTTGGCCTGCTTTTCGGGGGTGCCAGCGGCAATAAGCGCATCGCGCAACTGGTCACGCGTGAGGCCGACGATGTTGACCGGCCCGCCTTCGGGCAGCTTGCGCGGCAAGGTCAGCACATCTTGGGTGATCGGGGCGGTCGGGGTCATCGGCGGTTCCATCGACAGGGCAGGCTTTGGATATAAGGGATTATCGGGCAAAACGGAACGGGTCATCACGCAAGGCCGGAAACGATCGCGTGTGCGCCCAGACCTGTGGGAAAATGCAAAACGCCCCGGAGACTCCGGGGCGTGTGCAGCGGGATCAAGGCACGCTTATCTGCAGCGGGCCTCGGCCTCTTGCATGGCGGCGGTGAAGCCGCGCAGGCTGAAGGTGTCTTTGGTCTGGGTGCCGCGCCCCGAAGCGCCTGTCAAGACGGCGGTGGCGCCGCGCTTCATCGCGTTGAGCAAGGCGGCATCGGCTTCGGCGCTCGCAGGCCATGCCCATTCGCCATCGGCGAAAAGATCATAGGACTGGCCGTCGATCTCGACCTTGACGGTCGAGCCATTGGCAAAGGGATAGCCGCCGGTGAACGACACCTCGCCGCGCGCGCCTGCGCCGGGGCGGAAGGTCACGAACAACAGAATGTCCCCGCGCCGCACCGAGACCGGCTGGCCATCGCGGGTGTTCACGGTTTCCTTGGGGCTGGAAACGCCCCAGCATTCTTGCGGATTCGACTCGGTAAACACGCTCCAGTCGGTCTTGGTGGCGACGCGATTGGTGGATTCCTGTGCAGTGGCAGTCGATGCGGCCAAGGCCATGGCAGCGCCGAGTGCGGTGCGCACGAAGATGGATGTCATAATATTACAGCCTCCAAGCTGTCCTTTGCCTCCCCCCTGTCTGCTGCCGGCCTTGTGCTGCGGCTTTTATCTGGCATGGGGGCGTTCAACCCGATATCCCACCCATAACGCAAAAAGGCCAATCCGCGAAAGCCCCATGGGCAACAAATCGCGCATCTGTGACGGGGGAAGATGAGGATGGACATGCAGCCGATGGTAGAGCTGTGGCGGGGCGGGCGACTGGAAAGCCAGCATGCCGGGCATGCGGTGATCTGGGGCGAAGGGGGCATGGTGGAGGCGTGGGGCAACCCTGCCGCGATCATCTATCCGCGCTCCTCTTGCAAGATGATTCAGGCCTTGCCCTTGGTGGAAAGCGGGGCCGCGGATGCAGCGGGCCTGAGCGACCGGCACCTCGCGCTGTCTTGCGCCAGCCATGAAGGCGCGGCGCTGCATGTAGAGGCGACGGGGCGCTGGCTGGCCGGGCTGGGCCTGAGCGAGAGCGATCTGCGCTGTGGCGCGCATGAACCCTATGACCGCGACGAGCGCCTTCGCCTGATCCGCGCAGAAGAGAAGCCGTGTCAGTTGCACAACAATTGCTCGGGCAAGCATTGCGGTTTTCTGACGATGACGCGGCATATGAAAGCAGACCCCGAATATGTGGAATTGGATCACCCGCTGCAACGTGCGATCCGGCAGGTGACGGAAGAGGTGTGCCAAGAGACGGTGGCAGGCCATGGCATCGATGGCTGTTCGGCGCCGAATTTTGCCACCTCGCTGGCGGGGCTGGCGCGGGCGATGCAAAGCTTTGCCGCGGCGCGCGACACCGGGGATGCGCGGCAGCGCGCCATGGCACGGCTGCGCGATGCGATGGCCACGCATCCCGAGATGGTGGCAGGCGAAGGCCGGGCCTGCACCGAGTTGATGCGGGCCATGGGCGGGCGGGTCGCCATCAAGACCGGGGCCGAGGCGGTGTTTGTGGCGATGATCCCCGAACAGAGGCTTGGTCTGGCGCTGAAGATCGCCGATGGCGGCACGCGGGCTTCGGAAGCGGCAGTGGTGGCGCTGTTGGTGCGCTTGGGCGTGCTGGAGGCGGGGCATCCAATGGCGCAAAAGCGTCTGCCCGGCGTGCAGCGCAACTGGCGTGGGCTGGAAACCGGAGAGCTGCGTCTGGCAACGGGCTTTGCCTAAGGAAAAAAGCCCCCGTCGGTTTGACGGGGGCCTTCTGCCGCAGGCGCAGGTCCGGGAGCCAGATATCTGGGTGGGGGCAGTCAACACCTGACCTCCGGACCTGACACTCTGCAAGGACTGGTATCGCCTTGCGATGTGGCTGCAATCGGGTGGGCCTGCGGCGCTTGCGGGGTGTTTTCACGGTAAAACTGCGGCGGAGCCGGGGGGGGTAGACTGCGGCGGAGCCGCGGGTGGGCTGCGCGGCGTTGTGCGGGCTTGATTTACCGCCGCCGGGCGATAAGCTGGGCATATGACGGTTCAACCCCCGAGCCACTTTCCCTTTGCCACATCCCTGCCCGAGCAGGTTTGTTTTGATCGGCGTGAATTGTCGGCCATTCTGGCGCTTTATGGCCGCATGGTCGCCTTGGGTGAGTGGCGCGATTACGGCATTTCCACCTTGCGCGATTTCGCGGTGTTCGAGATTTATCGGCGCACCGCCGAAAACCCGCTTTACCGGATCGAAAAGCGCCCCAAGCTGCGCGGCAAGCAGGGGATCTATGCGGTGGTGGGCATGGATGGGCAAATCCTGCGGCGCGGCGGCGATCTGGGGCAGGTGTTGCGCGTGTTGGAACGCAAGCTGATCCGCCCGGTCGATTAACCCGGCGTGACCTTGCCCTTGTCGTCGCCGGGCCGCGGCGCCCGCAGGAACGACCGGATCGGAACGATGACGCGCCGTCGCGCGATCACCGGGCCGCCATTTTGCGCCAGAATGCGGGAGATCGCGGCGGCAATCGGCTCGAACGCGACGCTCATGGTATGGCCATTGGCATGCAGGATGCGCCGCTTGTCACTGACCCAAGCGACATGGCCTTGCCAGAACAAGAGGTCCCCGCGTTGCAGGGGCACGCTGTCATCCAAAGGGTGGCCAAGCGCTTTTTGCTGGTCGCTGTCGGCGGGGCAGGACAGGCCGCAGGCCAGCAGCGCCGCCTGCACCAGACCGGAACAATCGATGCCCGCCGCCGAATTGCCGCCCCACAGATAGGGCGTGCCGACAAAGCCTTCGGCCACCTCCACCGGATCCAGCGGGCGGTCGGTGAGCGCGCGCAGATGCGCAAGCGGCACATGGCCATGCGCGGTTTGCGCAAAGCTGCCGGTCTGTCCGGTGACGGCCAGCCGGGCGCCGAAAGGCAGGGCCGCGATTTCGGGCGCCTGCACCTTGGGCGCGCTGTACAGATGGCTTGCGCGGGCGCTGACCCAATGGGTGGGCGGCACGGCGGGGCCGATCGCCGCCTCGGCCACCCAGCCACAATAGCCGTCCTTGGCCGCCTGCACGAAAGCATGGCCATCGCGCAGATCGATCACGGTGACGGCGTCGCCCAGCAGAAGCTGACGGTCGCGCGCGCCGCCCGGATGCGCGAGCAGATCGGACAGAGGCTGGCGGATGCTGGCGGGTTCGCCATCGGTGAAGGTCGCGTCAACCCGGCCGCGCAATTCGGGCAGGGCAAAGCGGCCGGAAAACGGGGTGCTGCGCCGATCCATCACAGGCCCAACATCTGGGGCAGCGCATAAAGCACCGCGCGCGCGCCTTGGCCCGCGCCTCCCTTGGGGCGGGCGGGCAGATCGGACGGGATGTGGCCGTAGATGTCGAAATGGGCATAGCGCGGGCTGTCGACGAAGCGGCGCAGGAACAGCGCGGCGGTGATCGCCCCGGCAAACCCGCCCGAGGGCGCGTTGTCGAGATCGGCAATCCCCGGTTCGATCATCGGCTCGTAAGCCTCCCAGAAGGGCAGGCGCCAGACCGGATCACACCCTGTGGCCGCCCCGGCCGCAAGGGCGGTGGCAATCTCGGGGTCGTCGGTGAAATACGGCGCCAGATCAGGGCCAACGGCGACGCGCGCGGCCCCGGTGAGCGTGGCCATCGAGATGATCGTGGCCTCCGCCTCTTCGCTGGCATAGGCAAGCGCATCGGCAAGGATCAACCGCCCTTCGGCATCGGTGTTGTTCACCTCGACCGTCAGGCCCTTGCGGCTGCGCAGGATATCACGCGGGCGCATCGCCCTGCCCGAGACGCTGTTTTCCACCGCGGGCACCAGCACCCGCAGGCGCAAGGGCAGGCCAAGCCGCATGATCATCAGCGCAAGCCCCATCACGGTGGCGGCGCCGCCCATATCCTTTTTCATCAAGAGCATGCCGGACGAGGGTTTCAGGTCCAACCCGCCGGTGTCAAAGCACACGCCTTTGCCCACCAGCGTCAGCTGCGGGCCCTCGCTTCCCCAGCGCATCTCCAGCAGGCGGGGCGCGCGCGGCGAGGCGCAGCCGACCGCGTGGATCATGGGGAAGTTTTGCGCGAGCAGGTCATCGCCCACAATCGCGGTGGCGGTGGCGCCGAACTCTTCGGCCAAGGCAAAGAAGGCCGTCTGCAACTCTTCAGGCCCCATGTCATTGGCGGGGGTGTTGATGAGATCACGTGTGAGGTATTCCCCCGCCGCCATGGCGAGCAGGGTTTCCCCGTCCAGACCTTCGGGCAGCTTCAGCCGGGGCAGGGCGGCGGCGGGCTTGCCGGGGCGATAGCTGTCAAACCGGTAGCTGGCCAGCAGCCAGCCCAGAACAGTTTCTTGCGCGGCGGCTTCGGTCAGCGCGCCCGACAGGTGCCAATCGCCTGCGGGCAAGGCGGCCACCGCCTTGGCCAGACCAAAACGGCTGCGGGCGCGGGCCTTTGTGCTGCCAGTGCCGATCACCGCGCCGTCCAGCCCATCGGCGCCGGGGAGCAGCCGCACCTCGCCCAAGGCCGCCTCGAACCCCGTGGCCTTGAGCCAGCCCGCATGCGCGGCGCCCGGACCGGCCAGCCAATCGGACAGGTCATCAGGCGCTATGACATGCAGCGGCAAGGACGGGGCATCGGCGGGCGCAAAGGCGGGCAGGCGGGGCATCGGCGGTTCCTTTTGTGTCGGCCAGAGCCTAGCCGTTCCGCCGCCGCCCGCAACCCCCCGCCGCCCTGCGCCGCGCCTAATTCAGCGACTGGTCCAGCAGATCCTTGTCAGGGGCAAGCGCGCGTTCGGCAATGCGGATCAGCCGCGCCCAGACCGCGGAAAACGCCGTCGAGTCGTCCGAGGCAAGGCATATGCGCAGGTCGGCCGCCACCAGACCCAAAGAGATCATGCCCAAACTTTCCGCCATCCCCTGCAGCCGCCGCAGGGGACGGCCAAGATCGGCCAGATCATGCGCCCGCACCCGGGCCGCCAGCCCGGCCATCGTCAGCGCCAGTTCCGCCAAGGCGCGTGTCACCACCTGTTCCGCCGAGTCGGTGCCCAGATTGCGGTAGATCGTGGCAATCGGCCCGCCATCTTGGCGAACATGATCTCTTGGACGCAACACCACCACATTGTCAGCCTGCATGGCCCACACCTCTTGTTTCACACCCAAGGGTCAGACTGCGCCGGCATGTTGAAGAAAAGGTTGCAAGCGCAGCACAATCCCTCTCGAATTTTCTGCAATTGCTGCCTATTAGGGGGGTCCAAGTCATGCGGAGGCCCCTCGGTCATGGATGTTGCGCGCCCACTTCCCCATTACCTGATCCAGCGGTTCCACGGCTGGCGGGCGACCACCTATCAGGACAACAAGGCCTGGTTCCGGCGTCTGGCCGAAAGCGGGCAGCATCCGCGCGCCATGGTGATTTCCTGCTGTGACAGCCGGGTGCATGTGACCTCGATCTTCGGCGCGGATGAAGGCGAGTTCTTCATTCACCGCAATGTGGCCAATCTTGTGCCGCCCTATTCGCCCGATGGCACCTATCACGGCACTTCGGCGGCGGTGGAATATGCGGTCACCTCGCTGGGGGTGGCGCATATCGTGGTGCTGGGCCATTCCAACTGTGGCGGGGTCAAGGGCTGCCACGACATGTGCATGGGGCATGCCCCGGCGCTGGAGGAAAAGACATCCTTTGTGGGGCGCTGGATGGATATTCTGCGCCCCGGCTTTGAGCGGGTGAAGGATCTGCCCGATGCCGATCGCCCGCGCGCCTTGGAAAAAGAGGCGGTGCTGGTCAGTCTGGAAAACCTGATGACCTTCCCTTTCGTGCGCGAGGCCGTGGAGGGCGAGCGGCTGACCCTGCACGGGCTGTGGAACGACACCGGGGCAGGGCAGCTGGAACATTACGATCCTCTGCGCGGCTTTGTGGCGGTCTGAACGATCACGCCCGACAGGTCTGTCCCATAGAACCGCGAACAGGGGGCACTGATGCAGGATATCCTTGGTCTGGCGCTGGCCAACCTTCTGTCGCCCATGATCTTGTGCTTTGCGCTGGGGCTGTTTGCAGCCTTGGCGCGCTCTGAGCTGACAGTCCCGGAGGCTGCGGCGAAGGCGCTGTCGATCTACCTGCTGTTTGCCATCGGCTTCAAGGGCGGGGTGGCGGTGGCCGATCATGGGGTGGACGCGCGGCTTCTGGCGGCGCTGGGGGCCGGTGTGGCCTTGTCCTTCGCGCTGCCTTTCGTGGCCTTTGCCCTTTTGCGCGCCATGACCCGGCTTTCCACCACCGATGCGGCGGCGGTGGCCGCGCATTATGGCTCGATCTCGATCGTGACATTCGTGACCGGGGCTTCGGTGCTGACCTCACAAGGCATCGCCTCGGAAGGCTATATGGTGGCCGTGGCGGCGGCGATGGAGGCCCCGGCGATCATCTCGGCGCTGTGGCTGGCCCGCCGCGCGGGCAGCGGGGCCGAGCGGATGGACGCCGAATTGTGGCGCGAGATTTTGCTGAACGGGTCCATCGTGCTGTTGGTCGGGGCCTTTGTGATTGGCATGGTCACCGGGCAAGACGGGATGGCGCGGATCGAAAGCTTCATCGTGTCGCCGTTCCAAGGGGTGCTGTGCCTGTTCCTGTTGGATATGGGGCTGGTGGCAGGGCGGGGCCTGCGGGCGTCGCGTGGGGTGCTTAGCCTTGGGGCGGTGGGCTTTGGCTTTGTGATGCCGGTGATCGGGGCCGCTGCCGGGCTGGTGGCGGGGATGATCCTTGGCCTGTCCACCGGCGGTGTGGCGCTGATGATGGTGATGGCGGCCTCGGCCAGCTATATCGCGGTGCCGGCGGCGATGCGGGTGGCGCTGCCCGAGGCGAACCCTTCGGTCTATCTGACGCTTTCGCTGGGGGTGACCTTTCCCTTTAACCTGACGCTTGGCATCCCCGCCTATGTGGCGGTGGCGCAGGCGGTGACCGGAGGCTGAGACGCATGCAAACGCATAAGGCCAAGCGCGTGGAAATCATCATCGAAGCGCCGATGCAAAGCCGTCTGACCAGTGCCCTGACCCGTGCCGGGGTGACCGGGTTCACCATTCTGCCAGTGCTGGGCGGATCGGGGCGGTCGGGGGAATGGACCCGCGAAGGGCAGGTCGGACGCGGCGGCATGGTCGCCGTGGTCTGCCTGATCCGGCCTGAACGGCTGGAAACACTGCTGGACGCTGCCTTTGCGGTGGTCGAGCGCCACATCGGCGTGGTGTCGGTCACCGATTGCGAAGTGCTGCGGGCCGAGCGGTTCTGAGCCACGCGGGCGACACGATGACAGCAAAAAGCCCGCCGGAGGGGCGGGCTTTTTCCGGTTTCAGCGGGCGGTGATCAGCCCTTTTTCAGGCAACGCTGGCCCAGCACTTCGGCGATCTGCACCGCGTTCAGGGCCGCACCCTTGCGCAGGTTGTCTGACACCACCCAGATGTTCAGGCCGTTTTCCACCGTCTCGTCCTGACGGATGCGGCTGATATAGGTGGCATATTCGCCCACACATTCGATGGGGGTGATGTAGCCGCCGGCCTCGCGCTTATCCACGACCAGCACGCCGGGCGCTTCGCGCAGGATATCGGTTGCCTCTTCCCAGTCGAGGTAGTCTTCGAATTCGATGTTCACCGCTTCGGAATGGCCCACGAACACCGGCACGCGCACGCAGGTGGCGGTGACCTTGATTTTGGGGTCGAGGATCTTCTTGGTCTCGACGACCATTTTCCATTCTTCCTTGGTGTCACCGGAATCGAGGAACACATCGATATGCGGGATCACGTTGAAGGCGATCTGCTTGGGGTAGACCGAGGGCGAGACCTCTTGACCCGGGACATAGATGCCCTTGGTCTGGTTCCACAGCTCGTCAATCGCTTCCTTGCCGGTGCCTGACACGGATTGATAGGTCGAGACCACCACCCGCTTGATGCGCGCGCGGTCATGCAAGGGCTTGAGCGCCACCACCATCTGCGCGGTCGAGCAGTTGGGGTTGGCGATGATGTTCTTGTTCTTGTAGCGCACCACGTCGTCGGCGTTCACTTCCGGCACGATCAGCGGGATGTCGGGATCGTAGCGGTAGAGCGACGAGTTGTCGATCACCACGCAGCCCTGACTTGCGGCCTTGGGCGCATAGGTCTTGGTGGCATCCGAGCCGATGGCAAAGAGCGCGATGTCCCAGCCAGTGAAGTCGAATGTGTCGAGGTCCATCGTCTTGAGAGTCTTGTCACCGAAGCTGACTTCAGTGCCCAGCGACTTGCGGCTGGCAAGTGCGGCGATCTCATCCACAGGAAATTCACGCTCGGCGAGGATGTTGAGCATTTCCTTGCCCACATTCCCCGTCGCGCCCACGACAACGACTTTATAGCCCATCTGGCCCTCCATGCGTCAAACGACGAGGGTCCTTACCGCAAAGGGGAGGGAGGGGGAAGAGAAAGAGCGGGGCTCTGCCCCGCACCCCGGGATATTTGTGAACAGATGAGCTTAGTCGGTGCGATCTTGCGAGAAGGCGTAGACCAGAAGGCCTGCGGCGAGAAGAAGGGCGATGAAGCCGAAGATTGCCGTGTAGGGCGCCGAGGCCGGATCGGCCGGGGTGGCGGCATGCAGGCGGCCGGTGGCGAGTTGCAAGAGGCCGACAGGCGCGATGCCAAAGAGGTTCAGGAGCGTCACGCCGCGCCCGGTGAGATGCGCGGGGATGAAGGCGCGGCCATGGGCGATCACCATGGGGAAGGAGGCGCCGGCAAAGCCGAGTCCCGCGAGCAGGGCAATGGTGAGCGTGGGGCTTTGCGGGGCGGTCCAGAGCCCGAGGATGCAGGCAAGGGCCAGCGCATTGCCGCCGAAGATCAGCCATTTGCGCGTGCCAAGCGCGCGTTCGAGCGGGCCATAGGCAAAGCTGCCCGCCACCATCGCCAGCCCCATGATCAGGCTGACCTGTCCGATCCAGGCGGCATCGGCGCCGAAGACATCGCGGAACAGCGGCCCCACCCAAAGCCCGCGGATCGAGGCGGCGGGGGCATAGCAGACCGCCATCATCACCAGCATCGGCCAGAGCGCAGGCATCTTTAGCAGGTCGAGCAGATTGCCTTTCTGGCCGCCTGCGCTGCGCGGCGGATCCCGCAGCAGCAGCAGGATTGCGAGCGCGATCAGCGCCGTGATCGCGGCAAGGCCCCAGAGCGTTGTGCGCCAGCCCAAGGCCTCGACCGCCAGCGACAAGGGCAAGGACGAGCCGATGTTGCCCAGATTGCCGATGCCCACCGTGGCCCCGGCGAGGGTGCCGAAAACGGCGGGCGCATAGCTGCGGGCGAAGATGTAATAGGAAGCCATCAGCACCGAAGAGCAGCCCATGCCGATCAGCACCATGGCCAGCTTGATCGCGCCCGGCCCGGCGGCGGTGGCAAAGATCGCGGCCCCCAAGGCACCGATGCCCATCAGCACGGCGGTGGTGAGGCGCGGCCCGACGCGGTCCAGCGCTTCGCCCACCGGGATCTGCATCAGGGCAAAGGCGAGGAACCACAGGCCCGAGGCAGCTGCCAGATCGCTGGCGGTGGCGCCCAGATCGCGGTCCAGCACCGGGGTCAGCACCGCCAGAAAGGCGCGGTAAAACTGGCTGAGCACGTAAGCCCCCAGAAGGGCTGCAATTCCGGCGCGCATGTCTGGTCATCCTCCCTGATGGCCCGCGATCCTTGCAGGGCGCAAGGCGCGGGTCAACGGGCGGCGCGGCGCAAGGGGAGAAGGTGTGGGCACAGGCCCGGCACCGGGGTCTTTTGGCGCGGTCAGGCGCGCAGCGCCACCAGCGGCTTTTCCCGGATCGGCAGATGCACGATGGCGGAAAACGCGCCAACGCCCACCCCGATCCACCAGACCAGCGTGTAATCGCCGGTGATGTCATACATCTTGCCGCCCAGCCAGACGCCCAGAAACCCGCCGATCTGATGCGAGAGAAAGACAAAGCCGTAGAGCGTGCCCATATAGCGCAGCCCGTAGATATGCGCGACCAGACCGCTGGTCAGCGGCACGGTGGCCAGCCACAGGCTTCCCATCACCGCCGAGAAGATCAGCACCGATTCCGGCGTGATCGGCATCAGGATAAAGGCGGCGGCGGCGATGGTGCGGGCCACATAGATGCCAGTGAGCAGGTATTTCTTGGTATAGCGCTTGCCCAGCCAGCCCGCAGTCAGCGTGCCCGCGATATTGGCCAGACCGATGACCGAAATTGCCACCGCCCCCAGCGCCGAGGTGGTGGTGATGCCCATGCCCGCCAGCATCCCCGCCGGGTCAATCGGGCCGCAAAGCTCGGTCACGAAGGCCGGGAAATGCGCGGTGATAAAGGCCAGCTGATAGCCGCAGCTGAAAAAGCCAAGGAAGATCAGGCTGAAGGACGGGTCCTTGAAAGCGCGGGTCAAAACGGCGCCCATGCTTTCCTCCAGCTCGGCGCGGGTGGCGACCTGCGGCGAGCGGATGAAGGGCAAGGCAAACAGGCTGCACAGGATCAGCGCGGCAAAGATCACAAAGACCTCTTGCCAAGCGTAGGATTGCAAAAGGAATTCCGCCAGCGGCGCGCCGAACACCTGCCCCATCGACCCGGCGGCGGTGGCAATCCCAAGCGTCATCGACCGGTGCTCGGGGGCCGCCGCACGCCCCACCACTGCCAGCACCACGCCAAATCCGGTGCCCGCGATGCCAAAGCCCACCAGAATCTCCAGCAGATGGTGCTGCCCCGGCGTCACCGCAAAAGAGGACAGCACCAGCCCGGCGGCATAGGTAAGCGCGCCTGCGATGATGGCGCGGCGGTCGCCAAAGCGTTCGGCCAGCGCGCCAAAGATCGGCTGCCCAATGCCCCAGGCGAGGTTCTGGATCGCGATGGCCAGCGAAAACTCTGCCCGCGCCCAGCCGAATTCCTCGGCAATCGGAATCTGGAACACGCCGAAACTGGCGCGGATGGCAAAGCCGAGCATCAGGATCACACATCCGGCGATCAGAACGGGGGTGAAGATCGGGGCTTTGGCCATGGCGCGCTCCTGTGCGGAGGCGGACGATGTGCCTGATGCGGGGCGGCGTCAAATGCTGATTTGTGATCGGCACAATTGCCGAGGCCAGCCGCCCGCGACCTCAGCCAAAATCGCGCGGGTCTGGCCCGGTGCGGGTGCCCGCGTCCAAGGTGGCCATCGCGGTCATCTCTTCGGGCGTCAGGCTGAAATCGGTCACATCCAGATTCTGCGCCAGCCGCCCCGCATGGGTGCTGCGCGGGATCACCGAACAGCCCAGTTGCAGATGCCAGCGCAAGATCACCTGCGCCGGGGTCTTGCCGCTGCGGGCCACCACCGCCTGCACCGGCGCGCTGTCAAAGGCCGCGCCTTGCCCCAGTGGCGTCCAGCTTTGGGTGACAATGCCCAGCCGGTCATGCAACGCGCGCAGGTCGGCCTGTTGCAGGCCGGGGTGCAGTTCGATCTGGTTCAAGACCGGGGTCACCCCGGTTTCACCGATCAGCCGCTCCAGATGATCGCCCATGAAATTCGACACCCCGATGGATTTCACACGGCCTTCGTCCCGCAGGCGGATCATCGCGCGCCACGTGTCAAGGTAAAGCCCCTTGGCGGGGCAGGGCCAGTGGATCAGCAACAGATCCGGCTCCAGCCCCAGCCGCGCCACCGACTCGTCAAAGGCGCGCAGGGTTTCGTCATGGCCCTGACGGTCGTTCCAGACCTTGGTGGTGACAAACACCCGCTCCCGCGGGAGGCCAGAGGCGCGCAGGCCCGCGCCCAAGCCTTCTTCATTGCCATAGATCGCGGCGCCGTCGATCAGCTCATAGCCAAGCCCCAAAGCGGTGCCGACGATTCTGGCCGTCTCCTCCGCCGGAACCTGCCAGATTCCCAAGCCCAGCGCCGGAATCCGGTTGCCGTCATTCAGCTTCAGCGTCGCCATGTCCGTCTCCCGCAGATTTGGGCGTCAGGGAACAGATTTCACGCGGCGGATGCAAGCCCGAACTGCCCACCTCCTGGATTTGCATCTTTTAAAAATACTCCGGGGGAGGCGTGCCCCGCCACCGCGATGCCGCCTGCCACGCGCGCGACTGGGGCACGACGGGGGCGGAGCCCCCCGCACCATCGGCTTGCCCCCGCCCTTCGCGGGGGCACCGCCGGATCACGCCAGTGGATCAGGCGGGCCGCTTCGGGGCATATGCGGCGCGGGTCAGGTCCACCGCTTGGCCTGTGCGCGCACTTTCCTGCGCGGCCATGCCCATCGCCACCGCCCACCAGCCGTCCAGCAGGCTCACCTCGGGGCTTTGCGCGCCGCGCACCACGCGGGCAAAGCCCTGATGCTGGTAAAAGGTGCTGCCATTGTGATCGCCCGCGGCCAGCAGCGCCGGGTCCACCGGCACCTCCAGCACCTGCGGGCCTTTGGGGGCGCGCGGGCTGACGATCACCTGCGGCACCGGGGGCTCGCCCAGATGCGCGGGCCAGAACCGGCCCGGACCGGGCACCAGACAGTCGATCTTGCCCTTGGGCCCCACGGCGGCAATCTCTTCCTGATAGCGCGCGCCTTCGGCGAACATGCACAGTTCCAGCATCGCGCGCAGGCCGCTTTCAAAGTCCACGATCACATAGGCATTGTCCCAGATGTCAGGCGTCTGGCCCTCATAGCGCTCGTCCAGATGGTTCACCGCCTGGCCCGCCGATGCCATCACCCGCACCGGGTCACAGCCGGCGATCAGGCGCATCAGATCGAAGAAATGGCAGCATTTTTCCACCAGCGTGCCGCCGGTGTTGCGGTTGAAGCGGTTCCAGTCGCCCACCTTTTCCAGAAAGGGAAAGCGGTGTTCGCGGATGGTCAGCATCTTGATGCCGCCCGTGGCCGCCTGCGCTTGCGCGATCAGATGCGCGACGGGGGGCATGTAGCGGTATTCCATCGCCACCCAGATCGGTGCCGGATAGGCGGCGCGGAGCGCAGCCAGACGGGGGGCCTCGGCCGGGTCGGTGAACAGCGGCTTTTCGCACAGGATCGGCAAGGGCCGGATCGATGCGATCTCTTCGAGCTGCGCCAGATGCAGATAATTGGGCGAGACGATCAGCAGGCAGTTCACCGCCGGATGCGCCACCACATCGGCAAGGCTGTCCATCATCACCGCGTCCGGGGCCAACTCTGCCGCCCGCGCGCGCATGGCGGCATCAGGCTCGAAAATCGCCGCCACCCGGGCGCCGGGGATCAGCGCGATGTTGCGCAGATGCTCTTGCCCCATCATGCCGCAGCCGATGATGCCATATCTCAGATCCATATCTGCCGTATCCATATCAGCCTCATTTCAGGCGGGCCACATAGGCCACGCGGTCAGGGTCATACCAGGTGAAGGACGCTTCGACCGAGCGGCCGTCCTGCGCCCGGGCGATGCGGGTGATCTTGGGCAGCGGCGTGCCGGGGGGGTGCGGAAAGGCGGCGGGCGCCCACTCGGGCAGAGGGCCAAGCCCCACCCGGTCTTCCGCCTGTGCGATCCACAGGTTCAGCCGTTGACGGTAGTAAAGGTAAAGCGACTCTGACAGATCCTCGGGGGCGACGTGCGCCACCAGCGCTGCGTCCAGCCAGATCTCCTCGACCGCCGCCACCACGCCCGACAACAGGCGCAGGCGACGGATGCGATGGCCTTCGGCGCTGCTGACAAAGGCGGGCAGGCCTTGGTCCTTGGGCAGCCGGTCCACCGAGAGCACCCGCGCGGTGGGCAGGCCGCCGCCCGCCGTCAGTTCCAGCCGGAACAGAGCATAGACAGAGCCCGGGTCGGCCTTGGCGCGGATGTAGTTCCCCGAACCCTGCCGCCGCTCCACCAGACCTTTGTCGGCGAGCGCCTGCAAGGCCTGCCGCAAGGTGCCCACCGCGATGCCAAGCTCTGCCGCCATCTCGCGTTCGGGCGGCAGGCGCTGGCCATCCAGAAGCCGCCCCGCTGCGATGTCGCGGATCAAAAGCTCGGTGATCTGCTGATAAAGCGGCAGCGCGCCAGAGAGGGACATCGGAGAGGCCGTAAATTGATATAGGATTGATCTATAGAAATCCCGGTGCTACGCAAGGGCAAAGATACATCCCGCCCGCAAGATGCGCGCGCCGGGGCTTTAGGGAAGGGGAATGCGATGACAGTGGTGCCCGTCACCTCGGCCGATCTGGACGCGAGCGAGGTCAGCTGGTTTGCCGCGCTGTGTTCGGACGATTACCAGTTTCTGGGCGTGCCGGACCCGGCCTTGCGGTCAAGCTGGGATCACTGCTCAACCATCGTGAAACGGGCCGAAACCCATGGCTTTCGCAACATCCTGTGCCCGTCGTCCTATCAGGTCGGGCAGGACACGCTGTCTTTCGTGGCGGGCTGCGCGCCGATCACCGATCGCATCAACTTTCTGGCCGCCATCCGCTGCGGCGAGATGCAGCCGGTGATGCTGGCGCGCACCGTGGCCACGCTGGACCATATGCTGCAAGGGCGGCTGACGCTGAACGTGATCAGTTCCGACTTTCCGGGCGAGGTGGCGCCAAGCGCCTTTCGCTACAAGCGCAGCCATGAGGTGGTGGAGATCCTGCGCCAGGCCTGGACGCGGGATCACATCGAATATGCGGGCGAGGTTTACCAGATCAGCAAGGTTTCCGCCGACCCCGCGCGGCCCTACCAACAGAACGGCGGGCCGCTGCTTTACTTCGGCGGCTATTCTCCCGATGCGCTGGAGCTGTGCGGCGCGCAATGCGACGTGTATCTGATGTGGCCGGAAACCAAGGACATGCTGGCGCAGCGGATGCGCGACGTGCACGCCCGCGCCGAAGCCCATGGCCGCACGCTGGATTACGGGTTGCGCGTCCACATGATCGTGCGCGACACGGAGGCCGAGGCGCGCGACTATGCCGAGCATATCGCCAGCAAGCTGGATGACGAATACGGCAAGCTGATCCGCGACCGCGCGCATGATTCCATCTCGCTGGGTGTGGCGCATCAGGCGCGGGCGCGCGAACTGGCCGATCAGTTCGGTTATATCGAGCCACATCTCTGGACAGGGATCGGCCGCGCGCGGTCGGGCTGCGGGGCGGCGCTGGTCGGATCGACCGATCAGGTGCTGACCCAGATCGAAGAGTATCGCAAGATGGGCATTCGGGCTTTCATCTTTTCGGGCTATCCTCATCTGGATGAATGTGACCATTTCGGCACCAAGGTGCTGCCGCAGTTGAAAACCTGTTCTTTGCCTCATGAATATGGCCGCGTGCCTGCCGCCACGCCTGCCACCCCCCTTGGAAACGGACCCCGCCGCTGATGGAAAAGATTGCCCTTTCGCCCGACGTCTCGCTCTCTCGCCTTGTCTATGGCATGTGGCGGCTGGGCGATGATGACAACACCGCCCCCGCCCATGTGCAGGCCAAGATCGAGGCCTGCCTTGCCCAAGGCATCACCACCATGGATCAGGCCGACATCTATGGCGGCTATACCGCCGAGGCGATCTTTGGCGCGGCCTTGCGCGCGGCGCCCGGTTTGCGCGACCAGATCGAGATTGTGACCAAATGCGATATCGTCGCCCCCGCAGGCCGCCATGCCGCCGCGCGGGTGAAGTATTACGACACCAGTGCCGCGCATATCACCGCGAGTGTCGAGGCGAGTCTGCGCGATATGGCGACCGACCGGGTTGACCTTTTGCTGATCCACCGTCCCGATCCGCTGATGGACCCGTCCGACACTGGCCCGGCGCTCGATGCGCTGGTCGCCAGCGGCAAGGTGCGCAGCGTGGGCGTGTCGAACTTCCGCCCTTGGGATGTGGAGCTGCTGCAATCGGGGATGCAGACGCCGCTGGTGACCAACCAGATCGAGTTGAGCCTGCGCGCACATCACGGGTTCACCAATGGCGACGTGGCCTTTCACCAGCGCCATGGTCAGCCGCTGATGGCGTGGAGCCCGCTGGCAGGCGGGAGCCTGCTCTCGGGCGCTGATCTGCGCCTGCGCGATGCGCTGCACCGGATCGGGGCGGAGCAGGGGACCGATTGGTCGGCGGTGGCGGTGGCATGGCTGTTGCGGCACCCGGCATGCATCCTGCCGGTGATGGGCACCAACAGTCTGGAGCGCATCGGAAAACTTTCTGATGCCTGCCGGGTGGAAATGGATCGCCAGACGTGGTTCGAGCTCTACACCCATGCCATGGGACATGAAGTGCCGTGACGGCAGAGGGTGCGATGGCGGATGGAGCGATGAGGACCGAGGTGCAATTTACCCCCGAAGGCAACCCGCGTGCCTTTCGCGATGCGCTGGGGCGCTTTGCCACCGGCGTCACGCTGGTGACCTGTGCGACGCCCATGGGGCCGATGGGGTTTCTGGCCAACAGCTTTGCTGCCGTGTCGCTGGACCCGGCGCTGGTGCTGTGGTCGCCCGCGAAAGCCTCCAGCCGCTTTGCGCATTTTGCGACCGCTCAGCACTATGCGATTCATGTGCTGGACGCTGCCCATAGCGAATGGCTGCCGCGCTTTGGCCGCGGCGGAGCGGGATTTGACGGGCTGAGCCATGAGATCAGCGCCGAAGGCGTGCCGCTGATCACGGGCGCGCTGGCGCAGTTCGACTGCGTGCAACACGCCACACATGACGGCGGCGATCACCTGATCGTGGTGGGCCGCGTGCTGCGCGCGGCCTACCGCGCGGGCGAACCGCTGGTGTTTTCGCAAGGGGCTTATGGGCGCTTTGCGAGCGGGATATGAGGGCAAGTGTAGACTGGGGCTCTGCCCCCTGCTCATTGGTTTCTCGAACCAATGGCGAAACCAATGAGCAACCCGGGATATTTAGGAACAGATGACGGGGGCAGGGGGGCGCATCGTGACCCCCATGCGGAGCGTTTACACCGGTATGTTGTCGATGAGGCGCACCCCGTCGAGCCAGGCGGCGGCGAGCATGCGGCGCGGGCTGGCGGGGTCGTCTGAGGGCATCAGCGTGGCGGCGTCGCGCAACTCGATATATTCCACCCGGTCAAAGCCTGCGGCGCGGATCGCCTCGGCGGCTTCGCGGATGGCCATGCGGTCGGATTGCCCGGCGCGGATATCCTCGGCCGCGGCGGTGATGGCGGTGTAAAGCACGCTGGCGCGGGCGCGGCCCGCCGGCGTCAGCCGCACATTGCGCGAGGACATGGCCAGCCCATCCGGCTCGCGGATGGTTTCGCAGCCGACGATCTGCACCGCGAGGTTCAGGTCGCGCACCAGCCGCAGCACCACCTGCAATTGCTGCCAGTCCTTCTGGCCGAAATAGCCGCGATCGGCCATCGTCATGCCAAAGAGCTTGGTGACCACCGTGGCCACCCCGTCGAAATGGCCCGGCCGCATCCGGCCTTCGAGCGGTTCGGACACGCCCGCGACCGAAACCGTGGTCTTGAAGCCATCGGGATAAACCTCTTCGCGCGCGGGGGCGAAGATCAGATCCACCGGAACCGTCGCCAAAAGGGCGGCATCGGCCTCTTCGGTGCGGGGGTATTTCAGCAGGTCATCGGGGTTGTTGAACTGCATCGGGTTCACGAAAATCGTGGTGATCACCCGGTCGCAGTCGCGCCGTGCGGCGCGGGCAAGGCTGAGGTGGCCGTCATGCAAGGCGCCCATCGTGGGCACGACGCCGATGACCTCCCCCGCCGCACGCCATGCGCGGGTGTGGGCGCGCAGCGCCTCGACCGTGCGGACAATCACGGGCGTGCTCACGATTTGGCCTTTGCGGGCAGCACATCGGCAAAGGCGTGTTCGGGGCCGGGGAAGCTGCGGGCCCGCACCTCGGCGGCGTATTCGGCGATGGCGGCATCGGCGAGTTTGCCAAGCTCGGCATAGCGTTTGACGAATTTCGGGCGGAAATCGGTGAAGAGGCCCAGCATGTCATCGATCACCAGCACCTGCCCGTCGCAATCGACCCCGGCCCCGATGCCGATGGTGGGGATCGACAGCGCCGCCGTGATGCGCCCCGTCAGGCCCTGCGGCACCTTTTCCAGCACGATGGCAAAGGCGCCCGCAGCCTCGCACGCCCGGGCATCGGCCATGACCTTGTCGGCCTCGGCGTCGCGGCCCACCACCTTATAGCCGCCCAGCGTGTTCACCGCCTGTGGCGTGAGGCCGATATGCGCCATGACCGGCACTCCGCGCGCGGTCAGGAAAGCGATGGTTTCAGCCATATGCTGGCCGCCTTCGAGCTTGACCGAGGGCGCGCCGGTTTCCGCCATAAGCCGGGCGGCGTTGCGATAGGCCTGTTGCGGGCTTTCCTCATAGCTGCCGAAGGGCATGTCGATCACCGCCATCGCGCGCGACAGGCCCCGCACCACCGCGCGGCCATGCAGGATCATCATCTCCATCGTCACGCCCACGGTCGAGGGCATGCCATGCAGCACCATGCCCAGCGAATCTCCCACCAGCGCCACATCGCAATGCGGATCGACCAGACGCGCCATCGGCGTGGTATAGGCGGTCAGCACCACCAAAGGCTGCCCGCCCTTGCGGGCCTTGATATCGGGCGGCAGCACCGGGCGAACGGGGGAAGTCGCGCTCATGATCGTCTCCTGCCTGTGAAGCCCCGAGGGAGGGGCATCCATAAACTGCCCGCCATCAGTGCATCAGCCTGCGCAGATGCGCAAGAATATTGCGCCGCACTGCGGCACATCGGGCGGGCTTGACGTGACGGCGCGCGCCGTGCCCCATGGCATCACCCCGCAAACGGAGCCTGAGATGAGCCTGATCCAACGCGTCAGCCGCGATGCCACACCCCCCGAAGACACGCGGCCCGATCCGGCCAAGGTGGTGGCAGGCGATCCGGTGCACACCACTTGGAACATCGAAGAGGTGGGGGGGCTGTATTGCGGGCTGTGGCAATCCACCCCCGGCGCGTGGCGCGTGTCTTATGATGAATGGGAGTATATCCGTATCTTGCAAGGCCATTCCATCCTGCGCGGCGAAGATGGATCGGAAACCCATTTGCGGGCCGGGGACAGCTATATCATCCGGCCCGGGTTCACCGGCGTGTGGGAGGTGGTGGAGACCACGCTGAAGGATTACGTGATCCGGGCCTAGGCCTTTGCCTTGCGGCTGGCCATGGCCACCCCGACCCCGGCCAGCGCCAGACCGGCCCAAGCCAAGGGCGGCATCGCCTCGCCCAGAAGCGGCCATGCAAAGAGCGCCGACATGGCGGGAACAAGGTAGAACAAGGCCGAGACGCGGCTGACCTCTCCGGCGCGGATCATGGCGAGCAAAAGCGACATGGCCAGCAGCGAATTGCCGATCACCAGATAGGCCATGACCGCGATGAATTCCCCGTCCCACCGGATGGCAAGGCTTTCGGTCATCAGCGCCAGCGGCAGGGTAAAGCCCGCGCCCACCGCATATTGGATCAGGTTCGAGGTCACAGGGTGCTGGCGGATGCCAAAACGCTTTTCATAAAGCGTGCCTGCGGTAATCCCCAAGAGCCCGCCACCGGCGGCGAGCAGGCCCCAAGGGCTTTCTGCCTGCACCTGCGCGCGTGCAAGGATCACCACCAAGGCCCCGGCGAGCCCAAGGCCAAGCCCCATCCATGCCCGGCGGCTGACGGTTTCGCCCACGAAACGGGGGGCGATCAGCGCGACAAGGATCGGTTGCAGGCAGACCACGATGGCCACCCCGGCGGCGGAGACGCCGGATTTGAAGGCCAGATAGCACAGGCCGAAGTATCCCACCTGAATCAGAAAGCCGACCACCGCGACATCGACCCAGCCGCGCAAGTTCGCAGGCATCGGAGGGCGCAAAAACACCACAAAGGGCAACAGCACCAGCAGGACAAGACAGTAGCGCAAGGCCAGCAGGGTCATGGGTTCGGCATGGGTCAGGCCCAGCTTGGCCACCGCGAACCCGGCCGACCACAGAACAAGGAACACGGCAGGGGCGGCGATCAGCCAAAGGGGGCGCTGGGGCATCATGCAACGGACTATTGCCGGGGCCGCCGCGAAAGAAAAGAAAAAGGACGCTGCCCATGGCCGAGGGCCACCGGCAGCGCCCGGATTTACAGCGTGACGAAATCGCCGGCGGTGACGGGCGCGCCATCGCGCGGATCGTCAAACACCGGGGCGCGGGTATCGGCGTTGGGGCCGTAGATCAGCTCGGGGTCGACGGTGCGCGAAGGCAGATCGACGCCACGGCCAAAATTCTCGGGATCAACGCGCAGCGATTCCGCTTCGGTGCGCACATGCACCGGGGTGCCGATCGGCACCATTTCAAACAGGTCGATGATGTCCTGATTGAACATGCGGATACAGCCTGCCGAGCCGGAATTGCCGATGGATTCCACATCTGACGTGCCGTGGATGCGGAAATAGGTGTCGCGGCCACCTTTGAACAAATAAAGCGCGCGTGCGCCCAGCGGGCTGCGCAGACCGCCCGGAATGCCCTTGGCAAAGGGGCCATACACATCCGGCTCACGCCGGATCATGTTCTGGGTGGGGGTCCAGCCGGGCCATTTGCGCTTCATCTGGATCACGCCATTGCCAGCGAAGGCAAGGCCTGCACGGCCCACACCCACGGGATAGCGCACCGAGTTCGCGCCTTCGCGGACGAAATACAGGAACTTGGAATAAGGATCGACATCGATGGTGCCGATGGGCTGTTCGCCCAGATACTGGCCCGTGATGCGGCGGTTCGGGCCTTGGGTGTATTTCGGGTCGATCCCCGGCAGGGCAAAGCCGCTGTCAAAGATCGGGCCATAGCCGGGCAGGAATCCGGCAAAAGGCGAGGGGGATTGGTCGGCGCCGGGTGCGGCTGGCGCACAGGCCGACAGGGCAGCGAAACCGGACAGGGCCAGAAAGCCACGGCGGCTGAGAGGGGCAAAGGACATTGGCAGCCTTATGATACGAGTCGTGCGATACCTAGCATGCGAGACTGCCAAACGAAAAGACCCGGGAAGTGGTTCCTTCCCGGGTCGCTTTCCGTCGCCATCTGTGGCGCGCGGGTGTCAGGTGTGGTGCAGGCTCACTCGACAGAGCCGATGGACCAGAACAGCGTCTCGCCCGAGGAGTCGGCCACGCCGTCATTGTCGGTGACCACCCAGCCCGTGCCTGCCGCGTCGATGGCAAAGCCTTCGACCTTGTCGACGGTATAGCCGTTCAGCACCGCCAGATCGGGCAGGAAGTCGCGCACCAGTTCCTTGCTGACCACCGGCAGCGTGCCGCCCAGTTCGGCAGGCTGCAACGCGGCTGCCGGAACGCGGTAAAGCTTTTTCGTCATGGCCTTGTCGGCAATCTGGTTGTCGCGTTCCACGATATAGGCCCAGTCGCCGTGCAGGGTGATTTCTGACAGGCCCATCCATGCGCCCTCGGCCGGGGTATCCAGCGGGTAATGCACGGCACCCCAGGTTTCCTCGGCGGTGTTATAGGCCAGAAGCTTGACCATGCCCTTCGGGTCATCCTTCCATTCGCGCTGCACCGCCATCCACAGCCAGTCGCCGGAGACGGTGATGCCTTCAAAGCCGAAGCGGATTTCCTGTGGCAAAATCGCCTCGGGCAGGGCGATTTCCTGCGTGATCTCGCCTTTGTCATTCACGTTGTAAATCGCGTGCGGGATCAGCCGGTCGCTGCGGCCTTCGGAGGCCAGCCAGAAGCCGCCGTTGCCATCGGGGGCGATGCCTTCGATGTCGAGCTTTTGCGCGGCGTCGCCGCCGCGGGTGATGTCGAGGGCTGCCGTGATGCGCGCAGGGGTTTGGGTGGCGTCAATGGTATAGATGCGGGGCATCGCGCCATAAACGCTGTCGGATACGGCATAAAGCTGGCCGGGTTCCGCACCGGCGGTCAGGCCCGACAGGGCGCCCCAGCCGATCAGCGGGTCAGACCCGGCGCTGGTCAGCATCGGATAGGCGGCGGGCGCTTCGCTGCGCGCATAGATCATCACATGCGCCGGGGCGAGGCCATCCTCGCGCAGGTCAACCTCATTGGCGGTGACCAGCAGGTTGCGCGCCGGAAGGGTGGCGATCCCTTCGGGCGACACGCCCGAGGGCAAGAGTTGGCGCAGCACCGGGGCGGCCGGATCGGTCAGATCATAGACCGCGATCACCGAGGCGCGTTCCGAGGCGACAAAGGCCATCGGCACACCGTCGAAGGTGTCAAACTTCACCGATTCCAGTTCCACGCCCTTGGTGTGGCTGCGGTGTTCGGGGTAGTGGCCGATTTCGGCAATTGCGCGTTCCAGCGTATTGCCCGAATCCCAGACCAGCGTGCCATCCTTGCGGAAGATCGACCATGTGCGGGTGCCGCCGTTCCAGTCGCCTTCATTGGCCATGGCAAAGTGATCGCCGTCGATCCAGGCAATCGCATCGGGCTCGCGCGGGACGGCGCCCTTGGTTTCGCTAAAGTCCAGACGGCCATCGCGCCGGGTGTCGATGCCCGACACCTCCACCTCTCCGGCGCTGAAATGGCTGGCGATGCTGCCATCGGCGGCGATCACCACGATATGGTTGTTTTCCTGCAAGGTGACGACAATCTCACCGTTCGCGTTCACATCGACATATTCCGGCTCCGGGTCTTCGGGGCCAATCTCGGCCAGCCCGGTCAGATCGATGCGCGTTTGCGCGGCGCAATCGGCGGCGCCGTTCACCACCGGCAGTTTCACCACATAGCCTGCGGGCATCTGCGGCAGGCCGCCATCGCCCGCGTCTTCGTCGCGTTCATTCTCGATGGCGATGGCGAGGAAAGACCCGTCCGGGGCCTTGGCCACGGCATCCGGCTGGCCGCCGATGTCGCATTCGGCGGTGATGGCCTTGGTGGCCGGGTCCACGGTCACCAGCTTGCCTGACGGATTGGTAAAGCTTTCGCTGGTGTTCACCCCGGCAAAGATCTGCGCGCCGATGAAAACGGCCGTGGTCGGCTCGCCGCCCACCTCGATATTGCCCAAGGGTTTGGGGGCCGCCGGGTCTGTGATGTCGACCAGACCGATCACGCCCAGCGGGCTGTCGGTATAGACCAGCGTCATCCCGTCTTCGGAAGCCGAGATGATCTCGGCGCTGCTGGCGCGGGCAAGATCTTCGCCCTCGGCCATATTGGCGGGGGTAGCGAAGCTGGCGATGCGGTTGAAATTCATCTCGGCCAGCGCGGGGAAGGCAGCAAAGATGGCCAGCGCGGAGGTCAGGCCAAGGGTCTTGCCAAAGGGGGAAAGCGGCATGCGGATCATCCTTATCCGATCAGAAAATCTGGGGGAGAGTTGCGCAGGATTGATGAAGCCGCGATGACAGCGACATGTCGCTTGTGCGAAATTGCGCAGCGGCAAGGAGTCGCCGGGAACCTTTTCATGACTTCAAGAGTTTGTGAGCAGAGACACAAACCGGCGGCACGCGCCCTGTAGACCGCCATAGGAGAGGGACACCCATGACCATCGAAGCACTTCTTATCATCCTGCTGATCGGCGCCATTGCCGGCTGGCTCGCCGGCCTGATCGTCAAGGGCTACGGATTCGGCCTGCTCGGCAATATCGTGGTCGGCATCGTCGGCGCGCTGTTCGCCGGGTTCCTGTTCCCGCGCATCGGTCTGGGCTTTGGCGGCGGTGTCCTTGGCTCCATCGTGGCCGCCACGCTGGGCGCGGTGATCCTGCTGTTCCTGATCCGCTTGGTCAAACGCGCCTGAGCCTTCGGGTCGCATATGTCAAAAGGCCGGGGAAACACCCCGGCCTTTTTCTGTTCTGCTATTCAACCACGTTGAAGTCGGGCCCATAGGGGTACTGCGTGATATCCTCGGGCGCGTCTTCGGTGATGACAAAGATATCATGCTCGCGGTAGCCGCCCGCGCCGGGTTGGCCGTGCGGAATGGTCAGCATCGGTTCCATGCTGATGACCATGCCGGGCTCCAGCACGGTGTCGATATCCTCACGCAGTTCCAGCGCCGCCTCGCGGCCATAGTAATGCGACAGGATGCCAAAGCTGTGGCCATAGCCGAAGGTCCGGTATTGCAGCATGTCGCGCTCGGCCAGAAAGCTGTTGATCTTGGCGGTGATCTCGGCACAAGACGCGCCCGGCCGCAGCAAGGTCATGCCATATTCATGCGCGTCGATGTTGTGCTGCCAAATCGCCATGGAGGCGGCATCCACCTCGCCCACAAAGAGCGTGCGTTCCAGCGCGGTGTAATAGCCCGAGATCATCGGAAAGCAGTTCAGGCTGAGGATATCGCCGCGCTTGAGCTTGCGGTTGGTCACCGGGTTATGCGCGCCATCGGTGTTCAGCCCGGATTGGAACCAAACCCAAGTGTCGCGGTATTCGGCATCGGGAAAGCGCTTGGCAATCTCGCGCTCCATCGCGTCACGGCCCGCGATGCTGATTTCAAGCTCGGTCGCGCCCACTGCAATCGCCGCGCGGATGGCATGGCCGCCCACATCGGCGACATTGGCGCCCTGCTTGATCAGCGCGATTTCGGCCGGCGATTTCATCATGCGCTGCTGCATGGTGGCGGGGGCGATGTCCATGCCGCGCTTGGGTTTCAGAAAGCTGTTGAGCTTGTCCGCCCGCTCCATCGTCAGATGATCGGCCTCGCAGCCGATGGCCTTGCCGGTGCCGGTGATGCTGGCCACCACCCGCCAGAAATTGTCGCGCGTCCAATCGGTGTAGGTGATGTTGTCCCCGACCGAGCGGCGCCACGGCTGGCCCGCATCGATGCCCGCGCTGACGGTGACGCAATCGCTGCGGGTGACGACGCAGGCATAGGGGCGGCCAAAGCTGCAGTAGAGAAAGCCCGAGTAATAGGCCACATTGTGCATCGAGGTGAGCACGATGGCATCCAGACTGTGCAACTCCAGTATGTCACGCAAACCGGCAAGGCGCTCTTCGTATTCGGAAACCTCGAAGGGCAAGGCATCCTTGCCGGGGCCGTTGTGGAACCGGTAGTGGTCCGGGCGGATCAGGTTCATGTCAGACCTCATGTCTGGGGCCGGACGGATCGCCCGGAACCCCGAAAGGTCCCGGCGTACAGGACGTGAAGCGGCAGAACCGCAAGCGGCGGGAGGCTGTCCCTGTGGCGACGCCATCGCCACGGCTCAGGCGCATCATGCCTGCGGGGGGCGCGGCCCGCAAGACAAAGGTGCGTGCTCGCACGCACCTTACAAAGATCCTGCCGGGGCTTCGGGTGTAGGGTGCGTGCGGGCACGCACCCCATCAGGTGTTACAGCGCGTCGAAATCCGCCGCCGAATGCCGCTCGGGCAACTGCTCATGCGCCTCACCCCAATTGCGGTTCACCTTGCGGCCGCGCACCACGGCAGGCCGGGCATCGATCTTTTCCGCCCATGTCACGACATGCTTATAGGATGTCACATCCAGAAACTCGCCCGCATTATAGGCGCGCCCCAGCACCATGCCGCCATACCATGGCCAGATCGCCATATCCGCAATGCTATACGCATCCCCCGCGACAAATTCATGCTCGGCCAGTTGCCGGTCCAGCACATCCAGCTGACGCTTGGTTTCCATCGCATAGCGGTTGATGGGATATTCGTATTTTTCCGGCGCATAGGCATAGAAATGCCCAAAGCCGCCGCCCACGAAGGGCGCTGATCCCATCTGCCACATCAGCCAGTTCAGCACTTCGGTGCGCTCTGGCCCCGAGGCCGGCAGGAAGGCCCCGAACTTTTCCGCCAAATGCATCAGGATCGACCCCGATTCGAACACCCGCAGCGGGGTCTCTCCTGAATAATCCATCAGCGCCGGGATCTTGGAATTGGGATTCACCCCCACAAAGCCCGAGCCGAACTGATCGCCATCGCCAATCTTGATCAGCCAAGCATCGTATTCGGCGGCATGACCGGCTTCGAGCAATTCCTCGAACATCACCGTCACCTTCACCCCATTGGGTGTGGCGAGCGAATAGAGCTGGAACGGATGCTCCCCGCGCGGCAGGTCCTTGTCATGCGTGGGCCCGGCGATCGGGCGGTTGGTGCTGGCGAATTTCCCGCCATTGTCTTTGTCCCAGGTCCAGACCTTTGGCGGAACATAAGGTGTTTCGGTCATGTCGTTTCCCATGCGTTTGAGCCAGTTGTGGACGAAAACCTAAGATGCCAGCCGCGGCGCGGCAATGGGGGCCTGCGGCAGGCTTCGTGTGCGCCTGCGCGCCCTAGCGCCAGATCACCCAGCGCCCCGGCCCTTGCGCGGCCAAGATCAGCAGCCCGCCCGCGATGGCCCAGTTCTTGACCATGATGGTCAGCTGCCACGGGTCCGCGCGCAGCTGCCAGTGGAAAAAGCTGGTCATCAGGCAATAGCCCGCCAGCGCCCCGGCCCAAAGCGCGACGCGCGGCCCCAGCAGCAGCGCAAGACCCGCCACCAGATTGAACGCCGCCACCGGCCAGACCAGCGCAGGCGGCAGGCCCACCCCCGCCAGCATCGCCTGCACCGGCGCCGGATCGCCCAGTTTCTGCACCGCCCCGCCCAGAAACAGCAGCGCGATCAGCCCCCGGCCCGCAAGGTTCAGCGCATCCCCCATCACACCGACCGCGTGATGCCGCCATCCACCCGCAGATTCTGCCCGGTGATATAGCCCGCCCCGTCCGAGGCCAGAAAGGCCACTGTCGCGGCAATCTCCTCCGCGCGGCCATAACGCCCCATCGGAATGCGGGCGCGAAACGCCTCCTTCTCGGGCAGGCTGTCGATGAAACCGGGCAGCACATTGTTGATGCGAATGCCCTTGGCGGCATAGTGATCGGCATAAAGCTTGGTAAAGGCCGCCAGCCCCGCCCGCGCCACGCCGCTGGTCGGGAAGGCCGGGTCGGGCTCGAAGGTGGCGAAGGTGGTGATGTTGATGATCGCGCCCTTGCCCTGCGCCTCCATGATCGGCGTCACCGCGCGAATGGGGCGCACCGCCGACAGGAAATAGATCTCGAACCCCTGATGCCAGCCCTCATCGGTGATCTCGACCAAGGGCGCGCGGGGCCCGTGGCCTGCGCTGTTTACCAGCACATCAATCCGGCCAAAGCGCTCCATCGTGGCGGCGATCAGCCGCTCCACATCCGCCTGCACCTGATTGGACCCGGTCACGCCCACGCCGCCCAACTCCACCGCCAAAGCCTCGCCCTTGCCCGAGGACGACAGGATGCTGACCGCATAGCCCTCTGCCGCCAGCTTGCGCGCCGCAGCCGCCCCCATGCCGGATCCGCCCGCCGTTACCACCGCCACCTTTTGCATATGCCCAACTCCCTGATCTGTTGCCGCACCCTGCCACGCGCAGGCGGGCGGCGAAAGGGCTTGCCAAAGCGCGCGGTTTGCGGCCCCCTTGGCCCATGCGCCCCGGACCGAAGAACCTCATCACCGATGTGCCCGGCCTGCTGGTCGGCCAGTCGCATGACGCCCGCTTGCGCTCCGGCGTCACGGTCCTTACCGCTGATCGGCCATTCACAGCGGCGGTGCAGGTCATGGGCGGCGCGCCCGGCACGCGGGAAACCGATCTGCTCGCCCCCGACCGTCTGGTGCAAGAGGTCGATGCGCTGGTGCTCGCAGGCGGCTCGGCCTTTGGGCTTGATGCCTGCTCGGGCGTGGCCGATGCGCTGCGCGCGCGGGGGCGCGGCTTTGCGGTGGGCGATCAGCGCGTGCCCATCGTGCCCGGCGCGATCCTCTTTGATCTGTTGAACGGCGGCGACAAGACCTGGGCGCGCAACCCCTATGCCGCGCTGGGGGCCGCCGCCTTTAACGCCGCCGCCACCGCGTTCGTGCTTGGCACCGCAGGCGCGGGCTATGGGGCCGCCACGCAAAACTGGAAAGGCGGGATCGGCTCGGCCTCCGCCGTGCTGCCCTCTGGCCTCACCGTCGGCGCGCTCGTCGCCGTCAACGCGCTGGGCTCGGCCACCGTGGGCAACACCCCCCATTTCTGGGCCGCCCCGTGGGAGGAAGGCACCGAATTCGGCGGCCTCGGCCCCGCCCCCCGCAGGCCCCCCGCCGATGTCCCCCTCCCGCACAAACGCATGGGCGAATCGACCACCATCGCCATTGTCGCCACCGATGCGCGGCTGACCCAAGCTCAGGCGCAGCGCATGGCCACCGCCGCCCATGATGGCATGGCCCGCGCGCTGGTGCCTTCGCACACCCCGCTCGACGGCGATCTGGTCTTTGCCGCCGCCACGGGCGCACGCGACCTTGCTGATCCGCTCACCGACAGCTTCCAACTCGGCCACGCCGCCGCCACCTGCCTTGCCCGCGCCATCGCCCGCGCGGTGTTCAGCGCCCGCGCCATGACAGGCGACCGTCAGCCCGTCTGGTCCTCCGCCTCCCGGCTTGCACCTTTCTGAAATACTCCCGCCGGAGGCGTCCCCCCGCAGCCCTCAGCGCAAGCGGTTCAGAATCTCCAGACTGGCATAGCCATCGGGCCGCATCCCATTCGCCCGCTGAAACGCTTTCACCGCCGCAATCGTGTTCGGCCCGATCCGGCCATCCACGCCCTTGGGGTCAAACCCGGCTGCGCCCAGCCGCTCTTGCAACTCGATCCGCTCATCCCGCGTCAGCGCGCGCAAGTCGCGCGGCCAGTCGGCAACAATCGCCGGTCCGCCGCGCAGCCGGTCGGCCAGATGGCCCACCGCGATGACATAGGCATCGGCAGTGTTATAGCGTTCGATCACCTGAAAATTGGAAAAGATCAGAAAGGCCGCCCCCCGCGCCCCTCCGGGCAACAGGACCGAGGCCAGCCCGTGATCGGGCAAATCCCCGCCCGCCATCGGCACCACCCCCAGCGCCGCCCAATCGGCCACGGGTTTTCTCACCCGTTCCGTGGTCTGGTCATAGTCAAACCCCTCGGGCAGCCGCACCTCCAGCCCCCAGACCGCCCCCGTGGTCCAGCCCCAATGCCGCAGATAGGCCGCGGCCGAGGCCAGTGCATCCGTCGGGTCATCCCCCCAGACATCGCGCTTGCCGTCGCCGTCGAAATCCACCGCATGGCCCCACCAGCTGGTCGGCATGAACTGCGTGTGCCCCATCGCCCCGGCCCAACTGCCGCGCATCGCCTCCGGGCGCACATCGCCATTGGCCACGATCCGCAAGGCCGCGATCAACTGCTCTTCAAAAAACGCCGCGCGCCGCCCGTCATAGGCCAGCGTCGCCAGCGCCCCGATCGTGGGCGTGTCGCCGCGAAAGCTGCCATAGGCCGATTCCAGCCCCCAGATCGCCGCCACCACATGCCGGTCCACGCCAAATTCGGCCTCGATCCGGCGCAGCACCGCGTCATGCCGCGCCAGCGCCGCCTTGCCATGCGTGATCCTGTCGGCCGAGACAGCCGTGTCCAGATAGTCCCAGATCGTCTTGGTGAACTCGCTCTGGTTCCGGTCACGCTCCAGAATCTTCGGGTCAAAGCGCACATCCGCCAGCGCCCTCTCCAGCACCTCGGGCGCGATTCCTGCTTCCAGCGCACGCGGGCGAAAGCCGGTCAGCCAGTTTGCGAATCCCTCTTCGCTGCCCATGTCGCTGGTCTCCCGCTGCTCTGCCACATTTCCTGTTTCGCTGGTATTGGGCGATTGCGCGGCGCCCGGCTGCGCCAGCCCCACCATCAGAAAGATCAATCCTGCCCGCATATGCCTTGCCCCGCCTTTTTCGCAAAGCCTAGCGCCCGGCGCGGCAAAGGGCAAATCCGGGCGCGCGGCCCCAAGCACCGAGGAACGGTGACAAACCGATAAGCGCCCGCTCTGGCCGTTCCGCGACCGCCAATGTCGCAACAGGGGCTGATCTTTGCGCGCCGATGGCCTAGCTGACAGCCAAGGCAACAGGATCGGCGGGCGATGGGTTATTTTCTGGGCGTGGATACGGGCGGCACCTATACCGATGCGGTGATCGTGGATGCAGAGGCCACCCGCGTCATCGGCAAGGCGAAATCCTTGACCACCCGCCATGATCTGGCCGTGGGCATCGGCGGCGCCGTCGATGCCGCGCTTGCGCAAGCCGGGGTGGCCGCGGCCGAGGTCGCGCTGGTTTCGCTCTCCACCACGCTGGCCACCAATGCGCTGGTCGAAGGGCAGGGCGGCCGCGTGGCCTTGATCTTCATCGGCTTCGACGCCGGAGACGAGGCCCGCGCCGGTCTCGATACGGCACTCAAGGGCGATCCGATCCTGCGCCTTGCCGGGGGGCATGGCCATGCGGGCCAAGAGCTCGCGCCCTTGGATCTCGCCGCGCTGGAGCATCACCTGCTCACGCTCGGCGATCAGGTGATGGGCTTCGCCGTTGCCGCCCGTTTTGCCACCCGCAACCCCGCGCATGAAATTGCCGCGCGCGATCTGATCCGCCGCGTCACGGGCCGCCCGGTCACCTGTAGCCACGAACTCTCGGCCCATCTCAACGGCCCCAAACGCGCGCTGACCGCCGTGCTCAACGCGCGGCTGATCGGCATGATCGACCGGCTGGTCGCTGCCTGCGAGCGTCATCTCGCCAGCCTTGGCATCACAGCCCCCCTGATGGTGGTGCGCGGCGATGGCGCGCTGATCTCGGCCGCCATGGTGCGCGAACGCCCGATCGAGACGATCCTGTCCGGTCCGGCCGCCAGCATCGTCGGCGCGCGCTGGCTGACGGGGGCATCGGATGCGCTGGTCAGCGATATCGGCGGCACCACCACCGATGTGGCGCTGCTGCGTGATGGCCTGCCCGAAATCGACCCCCAAGGCGCGCGGGTGGGCGGCCTGCGCACCATGGTCGAGGCGGTGGCGATGCGCACCACCGGCCTTGGCGGCGATTCCGAAGTGCATCTGATCACCGAAGGCCTGACCGGGGGCCTGCGCCTTGGTCCGCGCCGGCTGATCCCGGTGTCGCTTTTGGCGCAGACGCAGGGGGCCATGGTCCACGCGGCGCTGGACCGCGCCCTGTCGGCGGATGTGTCGGGCGATCATGACGGGCGCTTCGTGATCCCGATGCCGGGGGGGCAAGGCGGGCTTACCGCGCGCGAAGCCGCGCTGCTGGCGCGGATCACCGCGCCGATGCCACTGGCGCAAGCGCTGACCTCGCGGCTCGAGGCGGCGGCGCTCGACCGCCTTGTTGCGCGCGGCTTGGTGATGATCGCGGGCGTCACGCCTTCGGATGCCAGCCATGCGCTGGGGCGCCTCGATGTCTGGGATGCGCAGGCGTCGGATAAAGCGCTGCGCCTCTTGGGCCGCCGCCGCACCGGCGCGGGAGAGCGCTTTGCCACCGATCCGGCGCAGCTTGCGCAAAGCATCATTGATCAACTCACCCGGCAAACCGCCGAGTGCCTGCTGGAAGCGGCCTTTGCCGAAGACCCGGCCTTTGCGGCGGAGTCGCCCGAGGTTCTGGCGCGCCACAGTCTGACGCGGGCAGGCCTGCGGCGGCATCAGGGCGTGATGCAGATCAGCGCGCGGCTGGCGGTGCCGGTGATCGGTCTTGGCGCCTCGGCCCCCGCCTATTACGGCGCGGTCGGCGCGGCCTTGGGGTGCGAGATGATCCTGCCCGAACACGCCGGGGTCGCCAATGCCATCGGTGCCGTGGTGGGGCAGGTCAGCCAGCGCGCCACCGGCACGCTCACCAGCCCGTCCGAAGGCCGCTTTGCCGCGCATCTTCCTTCGGGACTCGCGGTCTTCACCGATCAGGAGGCCGCCCTTGCCGCGCTGACCGAGGCCTTGACGCAAGAGGCCCGTGCCCGCGCGCTGCGCGCCGGCGCCGTGGATCTGCACCTGACCACAGGCCGCGACATCCGCGAGGCCGAAGTGGAAGGCCGCCGCATGTTCATCGAAGCCGTCGTCACCGTCACCGCCTCGGGCCGTCCTCGGGTCGCCCATGCGGCCCCCGCAGGAAACCAGCCCCGCGCGCAGGGGAAGGATGCGGAAATCTGACGAATGGGGCTTGACGCGCGATGGCGGGCGCAATACGACCCGCGCCAGTGGCTAGGTAGCTCAGCTGGTTAGAGCACGTGACTCATAATCACGGGGTCGGGGGTTCGAGTCCCCCCCTCGCCACCACTTCTCTCTCTCCTCACATCAGACCCCGCCGCGCAGCGCCATCAGGGTGATGGCGCCGATATAGCCCGCATTGGCCAGAATCATCAGCGCGACGGCCAAAGATCCCAGATCCTTGGCCTGACGCGCGGCTTCGGACCAGCCGGGCGAGACATGGTCCATCACCACCTCGATCGCGGTGTTCAGCGCCTCGACCGCCAGAAGCGCGGCAAAAAGCACGCCAAAGCCCAGCCAGTGCCACGCCCCCGCTTGCGCCCAAAACAGCAGGGCCGCGCCCATGGCCCCGCCCATGAGTTCCTGCCGCGCGGCGGTTTCGCGCAAAAGGCGCCGCAGCCCGGCCCAAGAATAGGCGGTGGCGTCCAGCATATGCCAAAGCCCCTTGCGCGGTGGTTTCACGGCCATGCGGCCCCCTCCCTGATGCCTTCTTGCGGTCACAGCCTTGCCTGCCGATACGGGCAAGTCCAGCCGCCGCGTGCCGCAAATCCCGCCGCCCGAACAGGCCTGTCTTTCGGGCAATTTCGTTGCATCTGGTCAAAAGAGTGTCAGGCCGCATTCTCTTTGCCGCGCCGGGTCTATCATCTGGCGCGGAAATCAGGTGTCATGCCCGTCACTTGCCCTTGCGGCAAGGCGCGGGCCACTTCAGCGGCGCGCCGGATCACCGCCAGACCGTCTGACCCAAAGGGAGCCGACCCCATATGAAACTCGTGCCGCAACTGTTGGCCATCGCTGTGATCATCGGGGTGGCGGTGCCGCTGGCCGCGCGCTTTGTGCCGGGCACCCATCCTTGGCTCGACAGCGCCGGGCTTCTGGCGCCGCTCACCTCTCTGGGCGTGGTGCCCGACGCAGGCGAAGCCGCCAGCCCTTCGGGCGGGCCGGGCGGCGCGCGGGGCGGGGCAGGCGGGGGCGGCGTGCAGGTTCTGGCCGCCGCGCCGCAACGAGAGGTGCTCAGCACGGTGATCGATGCCATCGGCTCGGCGCGGGGCGCGCATTCGGTGGACCTGTCCTTTGGCGTCAGCGGGCGCATCACCGCGCTGCATGTCGCCCCCGGCAACCGGGTCGAGGCGGGGGCGGTGCTGGCCGAACTGGATGCCGAAAGCGCCCGTCTGGCACTGGAGCGCGCCCGGCTGATGCTGGCCGATGCCCAGCAAACCATCGACCGCCTGTCGCAACTGGCCGGGTCTGGCACCACCACCAGCCTGCAGCGCCAAGACGCCGAACTTGCCCTGCGCACCGCCGAACTGGGCCTGCAAGCCGCGCAGGCCGATCTGGACGACCATCGGCTGACCGCCCCGGTGGCAGGCTATATCGGCCTGATCGAGCCGCAGGTGGGCGATCTGGTGACCCCCACCACCCCGATCACCCGGATCGAAGACCGCTCGACCCTGATCGTCGATTTCCGCGTGCCCGAGCGCATCGCGGCACAGGTGGCGCCCGGGGACACCGTGCAGGCCGCGCCGATCTCTGCCCCCGGACGTCCGATCACCGGGCAGATCACCGCCGTGGACAACCGCGTGGACGAGGCCAGCCGCACCCTGCGGGTGCAGGCCAGCATCGCGAATGCCGATGACAGCCTGCGCGCCGGGATGGCCTTTCGCATCTCGATCACCTTCACCGGGGCCGAAGTGCCCACGGTCAGCCCTCTGGCCATCCAGTGGGGGGGTGATGGGGCCTTTGTCTGGGTGGTGCGCGCGGGCAAGGCCGCCCGCCTGCCTGTCCGCATTCTGCAACGCAACGCCGATGCCGTGTTGATCGAGGCCGATCTGCAACCCGGCGATCTGATTGTCACCGAAGGCGTGCAGGCCCTGCGCCCCGGCGCCGACGTCGCCGTCGCCGCCCCAAGGAGCTGACCCGATGGACACCCGCGCCAAAGCCACCGCCGCCATGGGCCAAAGCACCGCCCTGTTCGTCCGCCGCCCGATTCTGGCCTTTGTGCTCAACGCGCTGATCGTGATTGCGGGGTTTGCCGGATTTCTGGGCGCCGATGTGCGCGAATTGCCGGCGGTGGACCGGCCCGTGGTCTCGATCAGCACCAATTACACCGGGGCCGCGCCCGAAACCATCGACCGTGAGGTGACGGCGGTGATCGAAGGCGCCGCAGGCCGGGTCGCGGGGGTGAAATCCATCTCCTCCTCATCGCGCTTTGGCTCCAGCCGGGTCACGGTGGAATTCAACGACAGTGTCGATCTGGATGTTGCCGCCACCGATCTGCGCGATGCGGTGGCCCGGCAGGTCAACAGCCTGCCCGATGGGGCCGATGCGCCCCGTGTGGTGAAATCCGACGCCGATGCCGAGGCCATTCTGCGCGTGGCTGTCACCTCGTCGCGCCGCAGCGCGGATGAGCTGACCACCCTTGTCACCGATCTGGCCGAATCGCGTCTGCTGGCCGCGCCCGGAGTGGCCGATCTGCAAATCTTTGGCGGGCGCGAACTGTCGTTTCGCGTGGATGTCGACCTGATGCAACTGGCCGCGCGCGGCCTGACGCTGGCCGATCTGCGCAACGTTCTGGGCAATGCCGCCTTTGACTCGCCCGCAGGGGCGCTGAGTTCCGAAAACCAAAGCCTTCTGGTGCGCACCACCGCCGCCATCCGCACCGCCGAACAGATCGAGGCGCTGACGATTGCGGGCAATGTCCGCCTTGGGGATGTGGCGCAGGTCACGCTGGGCCCCGATCCGGGGGCGTCCATCCTGCGCGCCAACGGCCAGACCGGCATCGGCATCGGCATCATCCGTCAGGCCAATGGCAATTCATTGGCGATTTCCGAGGCCGTGCGGCAGGTGGTGGCCGATCTGCAACCGCTGCTGCCCGAAGATGTGCAGATGTTCGTCACCTCGGACAGCGCCGATTTCATCCAAGGCGCCATCACCGAGGTGCAACTGGCGCTGATCCTCTCGGTGCTGATCGTGACGGCGGTGATCTTCTTGTTCCTGCGCGATCCGCGTGCCACGCTGATCCCGATCATCGCCATGCCGGTGGCGCTGATCGGCACGCTGGCCGCCATCTGGATTGTCGGCTTTTCGGTCAACATCATCACGCTGCTGGCGTTGGTGCTGGCCACGGGTCTGGTGGTGGATGATGCCATCGTGGTGCTTGAAAACATCGTGCGCCGCCGGTCCGAAGGCATGGGCGCCCGCGCGGCGGCGGTGCTTGGCACCCAGCAGGTGTTCTTTGCCGTGCTGGCCACCACCACCACGCTGGCCGCTGTTTTCGTGCCGCTGTCCTTCTTGCCGGGGCAGACCGGCGGGCTGTTCCGCGAATTCGGCTTCACCCTTGCCATCGCGGTGCTGCTGTCCTCGGTCACCGCGCTGACGCTGTGTCCGGTGCTGGCCGCCAAGCTTTTGCGCCCGCATGAAACCACCGCACCCAGCCTGATGACTCGTCTGGGGGACCGCCTGTCGCGGCTTTATGCAGGGGCGCTGCGCCTGTGCCTTGCCGCGCCGCTGGTCACGGTCACCTGTGCGCTGTTGTTTGCGGCGCTGGCGCTGGCGATCTTTCCCAATCTGCGGCAGGAACTCACCCCGCCCGAAGACCGCGCGGCGGTGCTGCTCTCGATTCAGGCGCCGCAGGGGGTGTCCCTCGATTACACCGATGCCCGCATGCGCGAGATCGAGGCCTTGGTCGAGCCGCTGCGCGAAAGTGGCGAGGTGACAAGCGTCTTTGCCATCGCGGGGATGGGCGGGCAGGACAGCCGGGGCTTCATCGTGATCACGCTGGCTGGCTGGGCCGAGCGCGCGCGCAGCCAGCAAGAGATCGCCGCCGAGATCAGCGGCAAGCTGCGTGACATCATCGGGGTGCGCGCCTTTGCCATTCAGGGCAATTCGCTGGGCATCCGGGGGGCAGGGCAGGGCTTGTCCTTTGCGCTGGTCGGCGACAATTACGAAACCTTGGCCGACAACGCCCGCGCCCTTGTCGAGCAGATGGAGGCCGATCCGCGCTTTGGGCAGGTGCGTCTGGGCTATGACACCACCCAGCCGCAGCTTTTTGTCGAGATCGACCGCGCCCGCGCCGAGGATCTTGGCGTTCAGATCGCGGGCATGGGCGAGGCGCTGCAAGCCGTGCTAGACGGGCGCACCGTCGGCACGTTGTTCCTTGATGACAACAGCTTTGACATCCGCCTTGTCTCCAACGCCGATCCGGTGAACGACCCCGGCGATCTGGAGCGGATCTTCGTGCCCACCACCGAAGGCCAGATGGTGCCGATTTCCACCTTTGTCACCCTGACGGAACGCGCGGTGGCCCCGCAGCTGGAACGGGAATCCCAGATGCGCGCGGTGCCGATCACCGCCGGGCTGACCCCGGAACTGGCCTTGGGCGATGCGCTGGCGCAGGTGCAGGGCATGGCAGCCGACATCCTGACCGACAACAGCCGCATCGTGCCGCTGGCCGAAGCCGCCACCTTGGGCGAGACCACCTCGGGCCTTGCGATCACCTTCGGCATCGCGCTGATCGTGGTGTTTCTGGTGCTTTCGGCACAGTTTGAAAGCTTTGTTTCGGCCTTCATCGTGATGGCCACGGTCCCGCTGGGGCTGGCCTGCGCGGTGTTTGCGCTGCTGTTCACCGGGGGCAGTCTCAACGTCTACTCGCAGATCGGTTTGGTGCTGCTGGTGGGGATCATGGCCAAGAACGGGATTCTGATCGTCGAATTCGCCGATCAGCTCCGGGAAAAGGGCGCCTCGGTGCGCGCGGCCATCGAAGGCGCCGCCGTGGCCCGCCTGCGCCCAGTGATGATGACGATGGTGGCCACGGTTCTGGGCGGGTTGCCGCTGCTTCTGGCCACCGGCGCGGGGGCCGAGGCGCGCGCGGTGCTGGGGGCGATCATCGTGGGCGGTCTGGGGCTGGCCACCTTGGCCACGCTGTTCATCACGCCCGTCGCCTATCTTCTGCTTGCCGGTCTGTCCCGCTCACGCGCGGCAGAGAGCGAATTGCTGATCGCCGAACTGGAGCAGGCCGCCGCCAATCCAACCCCTCACCCGGCAGAGTGAGGGGCACTAGCCCGTGATCGCCCGCGCGAACAGCCGCGCCAACTGGCGCTGACCTGTGCGATAGCCGTCCAGCGTCTGGCCGGGGAACTTCAGCCCCATCGCCGACACCATGATGGTGCGGGCCACCGTCTCTGGACTGCCGATGCCATCGGCCATCGGCAGCGCCGCCAGCCAGCGCGCCAGAATGCCGATCTTCTGCGCCTGTGCCCGATCCGCCAGATCCTGCGTCAGGCTCATCCCGGCATCCAGCAGTTCCGACCCATGCGGCGTGTCTAGCACCACATCCATGAACTTGCCGTCCTTGGCCACAAAGGCCGCGATCAAGGCCTGTTCCGGCGTCTGCCCGGGGGCTGTCAGCGCCGCCTCCATCGCGGCGATCGCCTCGTTGAAATAGCGCTCGGCCAAGGTGCGGAAGACATCGTCCTTGTTGCGGTAGTGCAGATACAGCGCCGAGCGCGAGATCCCCACCCCGCGCGCGATGTCATCCATCGTGGTGCGCCGGAAGCCATAGGTGGCAAAGGCATGAAAAGCCGCGTCAAGGATCAGATCCTGACGGTCAGCCGCACGGCCCGCCCCGGGCAAGGGCGGCTTGGCATCTTCAACGCTCATGCCTCTGATGTGGCGAAAAGTCCCGCTGTTGTCAATTGACATTCTGACATTTCACGCTCATTTTGTCAGAAGCCAGAAGGAGCCTCCCATGCCCACCACCCTCACCGTGAACGGCACCAGCGCCACCGTCGACCTGCCCGATGACACGCCCTTGCTGTGGGCGCTGCGCGACGGGCTGAACCTCACCGGCACCAAATACGGCTGCGGCGTCGCGGCCTGCGGGGCCTGCACCGTCTTGATCGATGGCGTGGCGCAGCGGTCCTGCCAGACGGCGCTGGCCGATGTGGCAGGCGCTTCTGTCACCACCATCGAGGGCCTTGGCACCCCCGCCGCGCTGCATGCGGTGCAGGCGGCATGGATCGACCATCAGGTCGCGCAATGCGGCTATTGCCAGTCGGGGCAGATCATGCAGGCGGCAAGCCTCTTGGCGGAAAACCCCGCGCCGTCCTTGCAAGAGATCGACGATGCCATGGATGGCAACCTGTGCCGCTGTGGCACCTATCCCCGCATCCGCGCCGCCGTGCAGGATGCCGCCAGCCGCCTGCGCGAGGTGTGATATGGGACGCCTGCGCACCATCGCCCGCCGCACCTTCCTGATCGGCTCGGCCGCCCTTGTCGGCGGTGTCGCCTTTGGCACCTATGCCTATCGCAAACCGCATGCCAACCCGATTGCCGGGGCGGGCATCGGCGCGCTCACGCCTTATGTCCTGATCGACCCGCAAGGTGTCACCATCATCGCGCCGCGCGCGGAAATGGGGCAGGGCATCCACTCCACCCTTGCCGCCCTTGTCGCGGAAGAGCTTGACCTGCCGTGGGATCAGGTCCGGGTCCTGCACGGCCCGCCCGCCGCCGCCTATTACAACGCCGCCATGCTCGAAGAAGGCGTGCCCTTTGCGCCCACCGATGAAAGCTGGCTTGCGGAAACCGCACGCGGGGCGATGGCGATTCCGGCCAAGTTCCTTGCGCTGCAAATCACCGGCGGCTCCACGTCCACACCAGACGCCTATGAAAAGATGCGCGCCGCCGGGGCCGTCGCCCGCGCCGCATTGGTGCAGGCCGCCGCCCGCCGCCTTGGGCTTGATGCCGCCACGCTGACCACAGAAGGCGGCGCGGTGATCGCCCCCGATGGCACCCGCATTCCCTATACCGAGCTCGCGGTCGAGGCTGCGGCCAGCGACCTGCCCGCCGTGCCGCCCTTGAAGGCCCGCGAGGATTGGACGCTGCTGGGCACCTCGCTGCCGCGGCTTGACATGGTGGAAAAATCCACCGGCACCGCGCAATTCGCGGGCGATATCCGCTTGCCCGGCATGCGCTTTGCCACCGTGCGCATGAACCCCGCGATCGGGGCCGCGATGAACGGCTTTGACGCCACCGCCGCCCTTGCCATGCCGGGGGTGGAGCAGGTGATCAATCTGGGCCGGGGTGTGGCTGTCGTTGCCAACACCACTTGGGCCGCGATGCAAGGCGCCGATGCCATCCGCTTTGATTGGGCGGACGCCAGCTATCCCGCGACCAGTGCCGAAATGCGGGCCCAGATTGCCGCCGCCTTCTCCTCTGACACGGTGGATGCCACCCCCCGCAACGATGGCGATGTGACCCAGCCGCGCGGCCAGACCTTGCAGGCCGAGTATCACGTCCCCCCGCTCGCCCATGCCACGATGGAGCCGCAGCAGGCCACTGCGCTGTTGCAGGATGGCCGGTTGGAAATCTGGGTCGGCACCCAAGCCCCCGGTTTCGCCCGCAAGGCCGCTGCCAAGGCGGCCGGCATCGCGGAAGAAAATGTCACTCTGCACACCACCCTGATGGGCGGCGGCTTCGGGCGGCGGACCGAGCTGGACGCCAGCATCTATGCGGCGCAGGTCGCGGCGGCGATGCCCGGCACCCCCGTGCTCGTCACTTGGTCGCGCGAAGAAGATATGGTGCAAGGCCCGTTCCGCCCGATGGCCAGCGCCCGCATTGCGGGCAGCGTGGCCGAGGGCCAGATCGAAACCTTCGACCTTGCCATCGCCGCGCCGTCGATCATGGAAACCTTTGGCGAGCGCTTCGGCGTGCCGATGGCCGGGCCCGACAGCACCTTGTCGCAAGGCGCATGGGAGCAGCCCTATAGCTTCGCCAATTACCGCGTCACAGCCCATCGCGCGCCGCGCACCGTGCCCTTGGGCTTCTGGCGCTCGGTGGGGGCGTCCCACAACGGGTTCTTCCACGAAGGCGCGGTGGATGAGCTGGCGCATCTGGCCGGGGTCGACCCGCTGGCGTTCCGGCTGCAACACATCACCCACGCGCCGTCGCGGCAGGTTCTGGAAGCCGTGGCCGAGATGTCGGGCTGGGGCACACCGCGCCCGAACCGCGCGCTGGGGGTGGCCTTTGTGCTGTCTTTTGGCGTGCCCACGGCCGAGGTGATCGAGGTCGAGGATACACCGCAAGGCATCCGCCTGACGGGGGCATGGGCCGCCGTCGATGTCGGCACCGCGCTCGATCCGCGCAACATCCAAGCGCAGGTCTCGGGGGCCATGGTCTTTGGCCTGTCGGCGGCGATCAATGGGCAGATCACCTTTGCGGGCGGCCATGTCGAGCAGCGGAACTATTGGGATTATGAACCCCTGCGCCTGCACCAATGCCCCGAGATTCAGGTGCGCATCCTCGAGTCTGGCAGCAAGATCCGTGGCATCGGCGAACCCGGCACCCCGCCTGCCGCCCCGGCGCTGGCCAATGCCCTGTTTGCGCTGACAGGCACACGTGCGCGCGAGTTGCCTTTGGCAAACAGCTTCCGCTTTGCCTAAAGCCCGCGTCCCCCGGCCCTGTGCCGGGGGATGAGCAGGGGCGGCCCGCTGTCTTGCGCTACTCGCCCACGACCACCCGGGTGCCCCAGCCTTCGCAGGCGCGCGCCAACCCGTCGGGCAAGGGCTGATCGGTGAACACCGCATCCAGTTCGGACAGGCTGGCGATCCGGGCCGGGGCGGTCCGGCCCAGCTTGGTGTGATCGCTCACCAGAAAGGACTGCCGCGCCTGCCGGATGATCGACCGGCTGACGCGCACCTCGGCCAGATCAAAGTCCAGCAGATCGCCTTCACGGTCCAGCGCCGAGGTGCCGATGATGGCGAAGTCCACCTTGAATTGCTCAAAGAACTGGGTGGTCAACTCTCCCACCAGCCCGCCATCGCTGCGCCGCAAGGCCCCGCCCGCCACCATGATCTCGCAGCTTGGGTTGGCGACCAGAATATTGGCGACATTCATATTGTTGGTCACCACCGTGATATTGCGGTGATGCACCAGCTCGCGCGCCACCGCTTCGGTGGTGGTGCCAAGGTTCAGGATCATCGACGCATTGTCGGGAATCGCCGCCGCGCAGGCGCGCGCGATCGCCGCCTTGGCGGCCTCGTTCATCCGGCGCCGCGCTTCATAGCCGATATTGGCAACCCCGGTGCGCGGCACCGCGCCGCCATGCACGCGGTCCAGATGCCCGGCCTCGGCCAATTCGGTCAGGTCGCGGCGGATGGTCTGAAGCGTCACCTCAAAGCGCTGCGCCAGATCCTCGACCACGACGCGGCCTTCTTGCCGGGCGATCTCCAATATGCCTGTCTGCCGGAAATTCATTGCCACCGATACACCCTTTCCTTGCCCCTTTCTGCCACAGCTTCGCAGGCCTTGTCACCGCCCCACCGCATGCTGCGCGCGCATTCGTTTTTACGCGTTTGCAGCATAATCTTTGATCGCACGGTCAAACACACCCCTCAGCGCCTGCGCAAATGTTCGTTTCCGATAAAAACGCACATAAACGAAAAAAGCCAGTTGACGGATGCCAAGGCCGTGAGGCAGGGTCGCAGCATGGGGGGGAAACCTTTCCAAAGGGGGATTCACACGTGACAGATGCCCAGCGGCCCGATCTGGCCGACCTGTTCATCATTGGCGGCGGCATCAACGGATGCGGCATCGCGCGCGACGCAGCCGGGCGCGGCCTGACTGTTGTTCTGGCCGAGCAGGGCGATCTGGCGCAGGCCACCTCGTCCGCTTCGACAAAGCTGTTTCACGGCGGTCTGCGCTATCTCGAGTATTTCGAATTCCGTCTTGTGCGCGAGGCGCTGGAAGAGCGCGAGACCCTGCTCACCGCCATGCCGCATATCTCATGGCCGATGCGCTTTGTGCTGCCCTATCACCGCGACATGCGGTTCGAGAGTGACACGCCCACCAGCCGCCTCTTGGGCGTGGTGATGCCATGGATGAAAGGCCGCCGCCCGGCATGGCTGATCCGGCTGGGCCTGTTCCTGTATGACACGCTGGGGGGCCGCAAGATCCTCCCCGCGACCCGCACGCTCGATCTGGCACGCGATCCTGCAGGCGCCCCGCTCAAGCCGAAATTCGCCCATGCCTACGAATATTCCGACTGCTGGATCGAGGATTCGCGCCTTGTCGTGCTGAACGCGCGCGATGCGGAATCGCGCGGTGCCCGCATCATGGTGCAAACCCGTGTGATCAGCGCCACCCGCATGGGCGACCATTGGGAGGTGCTGACCGAAGGCCCCGAAGGCCGCGCCACGCATCACGCGCGGGTTCTGGTCAACGCCGGCGGCCCGTGGGTCGAAGACATCATCCGCAATGTCGCCCGCATCAACTCCACCGAAGGCGTTCGCCTTGTGCGCGGCAGCCACATCGTCACCCGCAAGCTTTATGACCACGACCGCTGCTATTTCTTCCAAGGCGAAGACGGGCGCATCATCTTTGCCATCCCTTACGAGCAGGATTTCACCCTGATCGGCACCACGGACAAAGATCACAAGGGCGCCCCGCGCGATGCGGTCTGCACCGATGAAGAACGCGATTACCTGCTGGCCTTCGCCTCGAATTACTTCGCCAAACCCGTCACCAAGGACGACGTGGTCTGGACCTATTCCGGCGTCCGCCCGCTCTACAACGACGGGGCCAAATCCGCCACCGCCGCCACCCGGGATTACGTCCTTTCGCTCGATCAAAGCGGCGCGCCGCTGCTCAATGTCTTTGGCGGCAAAATCACCACCTACCGCCGTCTGGCAGAATCCGCGCTCGAGAAAATCCTGCCCTTTTTCCCCGGCACCAAGGGCAAATGGACGGCGCGCCAGCCTTTGCCAGGGGGCGATTTTCCGGTGGATGGCGTGGCGGCCCTGACCGCCGCCTTGCAGGCCGCGCATCCCTATCTGTCCGCCTATCACGCGGCGCGCCTGATCCGTGCCTATGGCACCGAAGCCATGCAAGTCCTTGGCTCTGCCCGCAGCCTTGCGGATCTGGGGCAGGATTTCGGCGCCACCTTGACCGAAGCCGAGGTGCGCTGGCTGATGACCCGCGAATATGCCCGCCATGCGGCCGATATCGTCTGGCGGCGCACGAAACTGGGCCTGCGAATGACCAAGGATCAGATCGCGGCGCTTGAAAGCTACATGACCACCCCGCGCGCCATGAGTGGGGCCGCCGAATAAGGGAACGTTGATGGCTCTGGAATTGCAGAACGTGTCGCGGTTGGTCGAGGGGCGGGTGCATATCCATCTAACCTCCCTGACCTTGCAAAAGGGCACCATGAACGTGCTGCTCGGGCCCACCCTTTCGGGCAAGACCTCGCTGATGCGCCTGATGGCGGGGCTGGATGCGCCCACCACCGGGCGCATCCTGTGGGATGGCCGCGATGTCACCGGCATGCGGGTGCAAGACCGCAAGGTGGCGATGGTCTACCAGCAGTTCATCAATTACCCCGGCCTCACGGTCTATGAAAACATCGCCTCGCCCTTGCGGATCATGGGGCGTGACGCCGCCAGCATCGATAAGGCTGTGCGCGACACGGCCGAGATGATGCGCCTGACGCCGATGCTCCAGCGCAAGCCGCTGGAGCTTTCGGGCGGTCAGCAGCAGCGCTGCGCGCTCGCCCGCGCGCTTGTCAAAGGCGCTGGCCTTGTGTTGCTGGATGAACCCTTGGCCAACCTTGATTACAAACTGCGCGAAGAGCTGCGCATCGAAATCCCCCGCATCTTCGAGGCATCCGGTGCGATCTTCGTCTATGCCACCACCGAACCCGAAGAGGCGCTGTTGCTGGGCGGAAATACCGCCGCCCTGCACGAAGGCCGCGTGACCCAATTCGGCCCGACCCCGCAGGTCTATCGCCAGCCCGCCGACATGACGACAGCGCGCGTCTTTTCAGACCCGCCGATGAACTTTCTGCCTTGCGTCAAGACCTTTGCCCAAGTCGCGCTTGGCGAGGCGACCACCCCGGCCAGCGGTGCTTTCGCCGATCTGCCCGATGGCAGCTATACCGCCGGGTTCCGTGCCAACCACCTGTCCTTGCAGCCGCATTCGGCCCATGCGCTGCCGTTTCGCTGCAAGCTGGGCGTCACTGAAATCACCGGGTCCGAAACCTTCCTGCATCTGTCGCACGGGGCCGACACATGGGTGGGCCTTGTCCATGGCGTGCAGAATCTGGCCGACGGGGATGAAGTCACGGTCTGGCTCGATCCGGCGCATGTCTACCTCTTTGATGCGGCAGGCCAGCTGGCGGCCCCTGCCGCCTATGCGCAGTCCGATCTGAAGGGGGCTGCGTGACATGGCACAGATCACTCTGAAAAATCTGGCGCACAGCTATTCTCCGAACCCCTCCAAGGACGCGGATTTCGCGCTCAAGGAAATGGATCACGTCTGGCAGGACGGCGGCGCCTATGCGCTTCTGGGCTCGTCGGGCTGTGGCAAGACCACGCTTTTGAACATCATCTCGGGCCTGCTGCGCCCCAGCCAAGGCCGCGTGCTTTTTGGCGACCGCGATGTGACCGATGCCGCCACGTCGGAACGCAACATCGCGCAGGTGTTCCAGTTCCCGGTGGTCTATGACACCATGACGGTGCGCGACAATCTGGCCTTTCCGCTGCGCAATCGCGGGATGGACCCAAAATACATCGCCGACCGCGTGCAGGCGATCGCCCAGATGATCGGCATGGAAGCCACGCTGAACCGCAAGGCCCAAGGGCTGACGGCGGATGCCAAGCAAAAGATCAGCCTTGGCCGTGGCATGGTGCGCGAAGACGTGAACGCCATCCTTTTTGATGAACCGCTCACCGTGATCGACCCCCATATGAAATGGGAATTGCGCACGCAGTTGAAAAAGCTGCACCGCGATTTCGGGCATACGATGATCTACGTCACCCATGACCAGACCGAGGCGTTGACCTTCGCCGACAAGGTGGTGGTGATGTATGATGGCCGTGTGGTGCAGATGGGCACGCCGGAAGAGCTGTTTGAAACGCCGCAGCACACCTTTGTGGGCTATTTCATCGGCTCGCCGGGGATGAACCTGCTGTTTGCCCAGATCGACGGCAACACGGCGCATGTGCAGGGGCAGGCCGTGGCCTTGGGCGCGTCCTATGCGCCACTTGCCGGGCGCACGCAAATCGGCATCCGCCCGGAATACACGCGCCTGACGGCGGGCGAGGGGCTTCCCGTCAGCATCAAGCGGGTCGAGGACGTGGGGCGCCACCGGCTCATCCGGGCCGAGGTGCTGGGCCAGCCCCTCAGCATCGTCGCCCCCGAAGGCCAAGAGATCGGCGCCGACCTCACCCATGTCGCCTTCGCGCCGGAAAAGATCAACGTCTATGCCGATGAGTGGCGCGTGCAGGGAGAGGCCGCCCGATGAACAAGACCCAGAACAACAAGGCATGGTTCCTTGTGCTGCCCGTGCTGGTGGTGGTCGCCTTCTCCGCCGTGCTGCCCTTGATGACGGTGGTGAACTATGCGCTGAACGACACCTTCGGCAACAACCAGTTCTTCTGGGTGGGCCTCGAATGGTTCGAGGAAATGGTCACCTCCTCGCGCCTGCATGATGCGCTGGGCCGCCAGATCCTGTTCTCCGCCATCATCCTTGCCATCGAAGTGCCCTTGGGCATTTACATCGCGCTCAACATGCCGAAATCCGGCTTCTGGGCCTCGTTCTGCCTTGTGCTGATGTCGCTGCCCTTGCTGATCCCCTTCAACGTGGTCGGCACCATCTGGCAGATCTTTGGCCGGGTCGACATTGGCCTTCTGGGCCACACGCTCGCCGCGCTGGGCATCGATTACAACTACACCAACGATCCTTTTGACGCCTGGATGACCGTCATCGTCATGGATGTCTGGCACTGGACCTCGCTGGTCGCCCTTCTGGCCTATGCCGGGCTGCAATCCATCCCGCAGGCCTATTATCAGGCCGCCAAGATCGACCAAGCCTCGCGCTGGGCCGTCTTCCGCTACATCGAGCTTCCCAAGATGCAAGGCGTGCTGCTGATCGCCATCCTCTTGCGCTTCATGGACAGCTTCATGATCTACACCGAACCCTTTGTGGTGACGGGGGGCGGGCCGGGCAATGCCACTACCTTCCTCTCCATCGACCTTGTCAAAATGGCCATCGGCCAGTTCGACCTCGGCCCCGCAGCGGCGTTCAGCCTGATGTATTTCCTCGTCATCCTCTTGGTGTCTTGGGTGTTCTTCACCGTCATGACCAACCTTGACCGGCAGGAGCAGAAGTGATGCGCGTGAAACCCTCCGCCCTCGTGATGGGCCTCTACCTTCTGTTCCTTCTCCTGCCGATCTACTGGCTGGTGAACATGAGCCTGAAGACCAACACGGAAATCCTCTCGACCTTCACGCTGTGGCCGCAGGATCTGACCTTCCGCAACTACATGGTCATCCTGACCGACCCAAGCTGGTATATGGGCTATGTGAACTCGATCCTCTATGTCACGATGAACGTGGTGATCTCGCTCGCCGTGGCACTGCCCGCTGCCTATGCTTTCTCGCGCTACAGTTTCATGGGCGACAAGCACCTGTTCTTCTGGCTGCTGACCAACCGCATGGCCCCGCCCGCCGTCTTTGCCCTGCCGTTCTTCCAGCTCTATTCCTCGGTCGGCCTCTTTGACACGCATATCGCCGTGGCGCTTGCGCATTGCCTGTTCAACGTGCCGCTGGCCGTCTGGATCTTGGAAGGCTTCATGCGCGGCGTGCCCAAGGAAATCGACGAAACCGCCTATATCGACGGCTACAGCTTCCCCAAGTTCTTCGTCAAAATCTTCATGCCGCTGATCGCCTCGGGCATCGGGGTCGCCGCCTTCTTCTGCTTCATGTTCTCTTGGGTGGAGCTGCTGCTCAGCCGCACCCTCACCTCGGTGAACGCCAAACCCATCGCCGCCACCATGACCCGCACCGTCTCGGCCTCGGGCATGGACTGGGGCGTGCTCGCCGCCGCCGGAGTGTTGACCATCGTGCCGGGCGCCTTGGTGATCTGGTTTGTCCGCAACTACATCGCCAAGGGCTTTGCCCTGGGACGGGTATGATGACCACCACCCCCACCACGCCCGCGCAAAAGCGCACCAACTGGACGCTGATCAGCCTCACCGCCGCCGCCCTCATGGGGGCCGTGCTGGCCGCCCTGCTGCTCTCCGCCCCGCAAAAAGACGGCGCGATCGACTGGTTCGCGCCCATGACCCCCGGCGGCTGGATGGCCTGGACCCTGCCGGTCGCCCTGTTCTTCTGGACGATCGCCTGCCTCTTGATCCTCTTCACCCTGCTGGCGATCCGCTTTCCAGAAACCCCGCGCGTCGGCATCCTGCGCATGGAAACCACGCGCGGCGACCGCCTCTTCATCACCCTTCTGGGCTCGGCCTTTCTCAACCTCGGCTGGCTCTTCTTCTTCGGCGCCCCTCTCTGGGGGGCGCTGGTGGTGTGCCTCGTCTATGCGCTGGCGGTGTTCCGCTTCGTCTAGACGGCCAAAGCGACCGAGGGACGGCGCCCGCGCGCCCAACCCCGGCAAGACCGATACGATCCGACGTCTCACATTCTGGGAGGAAACATAATGAGACTTCGCCACACGACCACCGCCATGGCGCTCGCGCTGATGGCGACAGGCGCCGCCCCCGCCTGGGCTGACATGGACGCCGCCCGCGCGTTCCTCGATGCCGAGATCGGCACGCTGTCCTCGCTGGACCGCGCCGCGCAAGAGGCAGAGATGCAATGGTTCATCGATGCCGCTAAACCCTATGCCGGCATGGACATCAAGGTGGTGTCGGAAACCATCACCACCCATGAATATGAATCCAAGGTGCTGGCCCCGGCCTTCACCGCGATCACCGGCATCAAGATCACCCATGACCTGATCGGCGAAGGCGATGTGGTGGAAAAACTGCAAACGCAGATGCAGTCGGGCGAGAACATCTATGACGCCTATATCAACGATTCCGACCTGATCGGCACCCATTGGCGCTATCAACAGGTTCGCATCCTGGATGACTGGATGGCGGGCGAAGGCGCGGCGGTCACCAACCCGAACCTCGACATCGCCGACTTCATCGGCACCAAATTCACCACCGCGCCGGATGGCAAGCTGTATCAGTTGCCCACCCAGCAATTCGCCAACCTCTACTGGTTCCGCTACGACTGGTTCAACGACGAGAAAACCAAGGCCGATTTCCAAGCGAAATACGGCTATGAACTGGGCGTCCCGCTGAACTGGTCTGCCTATGAAGACATCGCCGAATTCTTCACTGGCCGCGATATGTCCTATGCTGGCGGCCCGTCCTCGGGCGTGTTCGGCAACATGGACTATGGCAAGAAAGACCCGTCCTTGGGCTGGCGCTACACCGACGCATGGATGTCGATGGCCGGGATGGGCGACGTGGGCGAACCCAACGGCCTGCCGGTCGATGAATGGGGCATCCGCGTGAATGAAAACTCGCAGCCCGTCGGCTCTTGCGTCGCGCGGGGCGGGGCCACCAATGACGCGGCGGCGGTCTATGCCGTGACCAAAGCCATCGAGTGGCTGCAAAAATACACCCCGCCCGAAGCCCAAGGCATGACCTTCGGCGAAGCGGGGCCGGTCCCGGCCCAAGGCAACATCGCACAGCAGATGTTCTGGTATACCGCCTTCACCGCCGACATGGTCAAAGAAGGCCTGCCGGTGATGAACGAGGACGGCACGCCGAAATGGCGCATGGCCCCCAGCCCGCATGGCGCCTATTGGCAAGAAGGCACCAAGGTCGGCTATCAGGACGCAGGCTCCTGGACCTTGATGAAATCCACCCCTGTGGACCGTGCGCAGGCGGCCTGGCTCTATGCCCAGTTCGTCACCTCCAAGACCGTGGACGTGAAGAAAAGCCATGTCGGCCTGACCTTCATCCGCGAGTCGACGATCCAGCACGAAAGCTTCACCGAACGCGCGCCAAAACTGGGCGGTCTGGTGGAATTCTACCGCTCGCCCGCCCGCGTGCAATGGTCGCCCACGGGCACCAACGTGCCGGATTATCCGAAACTGGCACAGCTCTGGTGGCAGAACATCGGTGACGCCATGTCGGGCGCAAAGACCCCGCAAGAGGCCCTTGATGCGCTTTGCGAAGAGCAAGAACGCGTGATGGAACGTCTGGAACGTGCAGGCGTGCAAGGCGACATCGGCCCGAAACTGAACGAGCCGCAGGACGCCCAGGTCTGGCTCGATGCGCCCGGCGCGCCGGTGGCCAAGCTGGAAAACGAAAAGCCGCAGGGCGAGACGATCAGCTATGACGAGCTGATCAAGTCCTGGAACTGAGCTGACGCTGAAATGGGCAGGGTAACGCCTTGCCCATTTCACCTGTTCTTAAATATCCCCGCCGGAGGCTCCTGCCGCATGTGTCGGATGCCTCCGGCGGGGATATTTAAGAACAGATGAACAGACCACGAAAGCAGATGACATGACCCATATCCTCGCCATCGATCAGGGCACCACCTCGAGCCGCGCCATCCTGTTTGATGCCGATCTGCGCGTGGTCGCCTCGGCCCAAGAGGAATTTCCCCAGCACTACCCGCAACCGGGCTGGGTGGAGCATGACCCGTCCGACCTGTGGTCCACCGTGGCCGCCACCGCCCGGGCCGCGATGGAGCGGGCGGGGGTTCGGGCAGAGCGGATCGCCGCCATTGGCATCACCAACCAGCGCGAAACCACGCTGATCTGGGACCGCGCCAGCGGGCAGCCGATCCACCCGGCGATCGTCTGGCAAGACCGCCGCACCGCAGGCCTCTGCACCGCGCTGAAAGACGCGGGGCACGAGCCGATGATCACCGAACGCACCGGCCTGCTGCTCGACCCCTATTTCTCGGCGACCAAGGTGAAATGGCTGCTCGACCATGTCGAGGGGGCGCGGGCGCGGGCCGAAGCCGGCGAACTGGCCTTTGGCACGGTGGACACCTGGCTGATCTGGAACCTCACCGGCGGGCGGGTGCATGCGACCGACGCCACCAATGCCGCCCGCACCATGCTCTACAACATCGCCACCGGCACCTGGGACGCCGAGATCTGCGCGCTGATGGATGTGCCCATGGCGCTTTTGCCCGAGGTCAAGGATTGCGCCGCCGACTTCGGCACCACCCGGGCCGATCTCTTCGGCCGTGAAATCCCGATCTGCGGGGTGGCCGGGGATCAGCAGGCCGCGACCGTGGGTCAGGCCTGTTTCGCCCCGGGCATGATGAAATCGACCTATGGCACCGGCTGTTTTGCGCTTCTGAACACCGGCTCGGACCGCGTGCCCTCCACCAACCGGCTTCTGACGACCATCGCCTATCAGCTGGATGGCAAGCCCACCTATGCGCTCGAAGGCTCGATCTTCATCGCGGGCGCCGTGGTGCAATGGCTGCGCGACGGGCTCAAGATCATCCGCCACGCCTCGGAAACCCAAGGGCTCGCCGAAGCGGCGGAGGCGGCGCAGGGCGTAATCCTCGTGCCTGCCTTCACCGGGCTGGGCGCGCCCTATTGGCGGCCCGATTGCCGTGGCGCCGTCTATGGCCTCACCCGCAACTCCGGCCCCGCCGAACTCGCCCGCGCCGCGCTCGAATCCGTCGGCTACCAGACCCGCGACCTGCTCGAGGCGATGCGCGCCGATTGGGGTGCTGCCGCCGATGGCGTGCTGCGCGTCGATGGCGGCATGAGCGCGAGCGACTGGGCCATGCAATTCCTCTCCGACATCCTCGGAGCGCCGGTGGACCGGCCCAAGGTCACGGAAACCACCGCCCTTGGCGCAGCCTACCTTGCCGGGCTTCAGGCCGGGGTCTGCCCCGCGCCCGAGGAATTTGCCAAAAGCTGGGCGCTGGACCGCCGCTTTGAACCGGCGATGGACGCAGACGAACGGCAGGCCAAATACGCCCGCTGGGGCCGCGCCATTCAGGCCACGATGGCGGTATGACCTTCTCGATCCTCCAGCCCGGCCGCGTCGTCTTTGGCCGGGGGCAGGCGGCGCAGGCGGCCGAGGTGGCGCGCCGCTTTGGCCCGCGCGGTCTGCTGGTCCATGGGGCCAACCCCGCCCGCGCGGCCAGCCTGATCGACGCGCTTGGCCCCGAGACGCGCCCGCTCTCCTGCGCCGCCGAACCGACGCTTGCCATGCTCGAGGCCGCCATCGCAGAGGGCCGCGCCCATCGCCCCGATTGGGTGCTGGCCATTGGTGGCGGCGCGGCGCTGGATCTGGGCAAGGCGCTGGCCGCCCTGATCCCCGCGCCGGGTGGGGCGATGGACCATCTGGAACTCGTGGGCCGCGCCCTGCCGCTGTGCGCCGATCCCTTGCCCTTCATCGCCTTGCCCACCACCGCAGGAACGGGGGCCGAGGTGACCAAGAACGCCGTCATCGGCCTGCCAGACCGTGGCCGCAAGGTCAGCCTGCGCGATGATCGCATGATCGCCCGCGTCGCCATCATCGACCCCGCGCTCACCGATGGCTGCCCTTGGCCAGTCACCCTTGCCTCCGGCCTGGATGCGGTCACACAGGTGATCGAACCCTATGTGTCCTGCAAGGCCACGCCCTACACCGATGCCATTTCCCTCCCCGCCATCGCACCGGGCCTGCGCGCGCTAATGCGCCTGCACAAAAGCGAAGACGCCGCCGCGCGCGACACGCTTGCCTATACCTCGCTGTCAGGGGGCTTGGCTTTGGCCAATGCGGGGCTGGGGGTCGTGCATGGCTTTGCGGGCGTCATCGGCGGCACCACGGGGGCCGCGCATGGGGCAATCTGCGGCGCGCTGCTTGGCCCGGTTCTCGCGATGAACCGCGCCCGCAGCACCGGGGCCGCCCGCGCGCGCCTTGACCAAGTCTGCGCGCTCTTGGCCGATGTGCTGGGCTCCACCGCCGACGCCGCCCCCGAGGCGCTTGCCCTTTGGGCGCATGGCGCGGGCCTGCCCAGACTCTCGGCCCTTGGCGTCACCGCGCCAGATCATGCCGCCCTCGCGACGGCGGCAGAAACCGCCTCGTCCACCAAGGGCAACCCGGTCGTCCTTGGTCACGCCGACCTGTGCCAGATATTGGAAAGGGCGGGATAAACCCGCCCTTTGCCCTTGGCCTGTGCTCAGGCGTTTTGCGCATCCGCCAGATCGTGATCCTTCAGATCCAGCACATCCTCATCGGTCTTTTCCCACAGCCTGCGCTCTTCCTCGCTGGCGCGCGGTGAAAACAGCCCTGTCACCGCATAGAAAATCCCGATCAAGGGCGCCGTCCAGCAGGCAATCGCCAGCGGGATATACAGCAGGTTTTCCAGATTGCCCGACATGATCCCCAACCCAAGGGCCGAGATCACAAAGGCCCCGCCTGCGTTCCATGGGATCAGCGGGCTCATCAGGGTGCCGCCTTCTTCCACCGCCCGGCTCAGGTTCAAGGTGGAATAGCCCATCCCGCGATAGAGCGGCGCAAACATCCGCCCCGGCAGCGCGATCGAGATATAGGGGTCTCCCGCCACCATATTGGTGGCAAAGGCCGTGCCGATCGACGCGCTTTGCACGGCGGCAAAGCTTTTCACGCGCGAAATGATCGCCATGATAATGGCCTCAAGGCACCCTGTGCGCTCCAGCGCGCCGCCAAAGCCAAGCGCGATCAGCATCAGCGAGATCGTCCACATCATCGACTGGATGCCACCCGAGTTCAGCAGGCTGTCAATATCGGCAACACCGGTTTCAATGCTGAACCCCGACTGGGCAAAGGTGAACACATCATGCAGACCCGCGCCTTGCAGGAAAATCGCCACCAAGCCCCCGGCCAGCACTCCGGCAAACAGCGAAGGCAGCGGCGGCTTGCGCATCAGCGCCAGCCCCATCACCAAAAGCGCAGGCAGCAGCGGGATCAACCCGATATGGAATTGCTGGTCCAGATTGGTGGTGATCTGCTCAATCGCCCCCAGCGCCACATCGGCCGGTTCGATCAGCGCATAGCCTGCCACCAGATAGACCGTCAGCGCGATCAGCATGGCAGGAATGGTTGTGGGCAGCATGTTCTGAATATGGTCAAACACGGTAACGCCGGTCACCGCAGGCGCAAGGTTCGTGGTGTCCGACAAAGGCGAGATCTTGTCGCCAAAGAACGCCCCCGACACCACGGCCCCCGCCGTCCAATAGGCCGGAATGCCGAAACCGGCGCCAATTCCCATCAACGCAAGGCCGATGGTGCCCACCGTGCCCCAGCTGGTGCCCAAGGACAGCGACACCACAGCACACAGGATCATCGCCGCGGCCAGAAAGATCGACGGGTTCAGCAGCGTCAGCCCGTAATAAATCAGCGTCGGCACCGTGCCCGAGGCGATCCAGACGCCGATGATCATGCCCACCACGATCAGCACCGCCAGCGAAGGCATCGACACATGGATAACGTGAAAGACGCCTTCGCGGATGTCCATCCAGTCCATGCCGCGCAAAACACCCAAAAGCCCAGTGATGGCCAAACCGCAGATCAGCGGAATATGCGGGGTGAAATCGCCGTAATAGAACAACTGCAAAGCCAGCAGGCCCAAGGTCAAGACAATGGGCAGCAGAGCAATCGGAAGAGAGGGTAAAGTTTCCGGGCCGCGTCGTTCGGGGGTGGCCCCCCCTGTGTCGCTCTGGTCCCGTGCCGACCCGCTCACCCGTGTCTCTGCCATGTTTTTCTCCGGTGTAATTTCGCATTTGCCAACGCGCGGCGGGCAAACGGGTTCCGACTGTCGTCGCGGAAGGCGCCCGTTTTGCCGAAAAAGCACCCGGCTGCGGCGGCTTTCCGTCCCGCCTATGGCCCGACCTGCGGGCCTTTCATGCCGTCAAGCGCTGTGCCGCGCGCAAAAAAAAAACAGAGGCGCAGGTTATGCGCCTCTGCTGATCTTGAAGCCGTAGGGTTTCCTTAGAAACGGAAGTTTGCGCCCAGCTTGATCTGGCCCAGTTTGGCTTTCAGCTCGCCATCGGTGTCCGGAACCGAGCCGAAATCGGTGTGGTTGTATTCCGCATAGCCCGAAACGCGCGGCGTAAAGCGATATTCCCCGCCCAAGCCAAAGGTGGTGCCTTTCAGGGTGCGGCCTTCGGTGAAGAAGGATTCGCCGTCGGTGGCGAAGACATTTCCTTTCGTGCGGGTGTGACCCAACAAACCATAGGCAAGGAACTGATCGTTGACGGCATAACCCACCCGACCAAACACGGTCGCGGTGTTCTTCATCTCGACGCCGATGTCGAGACCTCCAAGGTCGCCGTTCAGCCCGGACTTGTATTTGCCGACGTTGTATTCGGCACCAAGACCCAGAACGAACTGGCCGAACTGCCAGTCATAACCGCCACGGATGGCCGCGCTCGCGCCATCGGGCTCAGCCAATGCGCCATCAAAGCCTTCTGCGGTCACTTCGCCATCGCCAAAGCTCAGGTTGCCACCCAGGTAGCCGCCGGTCCACGACGGAGCCGCTGCGGGCAGCGCCACGGCCACGGCCACTGGTTCTGCTTCCATCACGGGGGTCACGGGGCCGCCCGCCGAAGCGGCGGTGGCGGTCAATGCAACGCTGGTTGCGAGGGCTGCGAATCTCTTGATCATCATGAGGACCTTTCCAATACAGAAAATTATTAACAAATGGTTAATCGCTCCAGAGACACTGAGAGTCGACCCAAGGGCGGCATATTCGTGGTCACAAGCGAGTTATGTTGCGCATTTGCAACCGCCAATAGACAGGATCTGCCTCTGGAAAATGTCGGGCTCAGACGTGGCCTCCGCCCTGTCTGCGCCTTGCGCAGGGTGGCGGGTCGCTGCAACCATGGGCGGTCCCATGGATCAAGCCCGTTTCACGCGCGTAAAAAGTTAACGATTTCCTAATTGGGGAAGGTCAACCATCTGAAAAATATAGGTTTCTCTTTGTGTAACACAGGGGGCATCGCGCCCTCATCTGCCCTTCACGGTTGACAGCGCCCGCCCCATGCCCCACCCAAAAGAGGGCAGAAAAGGGGGCGTTCATGGCGGCGTGGGAATTCTGGATCGACCGGGGCGGCACCTTCACCGATGTGGTGGCCCAAACCCCCGACGGCCGCCTGCTGACCCGCAAGCTCCTCTCCGAAAACCCCGAGCGCTACCCCGATGCCGCCGTGCAGGGCATCCGCGACTGCCTCGGCCTCGCCCCCGAAGACCCCATCCCCGACGGCCAGATCGCCGCCGTCAAGATGGGCACCACCGTGGCCACCAATGCCCTGCTCGAACGCAAGGGCGAGCGGGTGCTGCTCCTGATCACCCAAGGCTTCGCTGACCTGCTCAGGATCGGCACGCAGGCCCGCCCTGATCTTTTCGCCCTTCATATCCAGCGCCCCGACCTGCTGCACGAAGCGGTGGCCGAGGTGCCCGGTCGCCTCGACGCCGCAGGGGCCGAGATCACCCCTCTGGACGAGCCCGCCACCCGCGCCGCCCTGCGCGCGGCCCATGCTCAAGGTCTGCGCGCGGTCGCGGTTGCCCTGATGCACGCCTACCTCAACCCCGCCCATGAGGTGCGCGTGGGCCAGATCGCGGCCGAGGAAGGCTTTACCCAGATCAGCCTGTCGCATCAGGTCAGCCGTCTGGCCAAGCTGGTGGCGCGGGGCGATACCACGGTGGTCGACGCCTATCTCTCGCCGATCCTCCGCCGCTATGTGGCGCAGGTGGAGGGCGCGCTGGACATGGGCCGCGCCACGGGGCGGCTGCTGTTCATGCAATCCTCGGGCGGGCTGACCGAAGCGCACCGCTTCATGGGCAAGGATGCGATCCTGTCCGGTCCGGCGGGCGGCATCGTCGGCATGGTCCAGACCGCGCAAGCCGCCGGATTTGACCGGCTGATCGGTTTTGACATGGGCGGCACCTCGACGGATGTCAGCCACTATGCCGGCCACTATGAGCGAAGCTTTGAAACCGAAGTCGCGGGCGTGCGGATGCGCGCGCCGATGATGGATATTCACACGGTGGCAGCAGGCGGTGGATCGGTGTGCAGCTTCCAAGATGGTCGCCTGCAAGTGGGCCCCGAAAGCGCAGGCGCAAACCCCGGACCCGCCTCCTATGGCCGCGGCGGGCCGCTGACGATCACCGATTGCAACGTGGTGCTGGGCCGTCTGTCGCCCGATCACTTTCCGGCGGTCTTCGGCCCCGAAGGCACGGCGCCTTTGGATGCGCAGGCTGCACTGGCCCGGTGCACCGCGATTGCCGACGAGATCGCGGCAGCCACCGGCCGCGCCAAGATGAGCCCGCAAGAGCTTGCCACCGGTTTTTTGCGCATTGCCATCGACAATATGGCCCATGCGATCAAGAAAATCTCGGTGCAGCGGGGGCATGATGTGACGGGCTACACCTTGCAGTGCTTTGGCGGGGCAGGGGGGCAGCATGCATGCGGAGTTGCCGACGCGCTTGGGATGACGCGGATTTTCCTGCATCCCTTTGCCGGGGTGCTGTCCGCTTATGGCATGGGGTTGGCCGAAATCCGCGCGCTGCACGAGGTGCAGTTCGAGGCGCCATTGGCGGACATTGATGCCGCGCGCGCGCGGCTGAATGAGATCACCGCCGTTGTGCGCGACGAGGTGGCGGCGCAGGGGGCCACAACGCCGCGTCTCTTGGCGCGCGCGCATCTGCGCTATGACGGCTCGCACCAGCCGCTGGAAGTGGCGTTCGACGATGCCGAAGCGATGCGCGTGGCGTTCGAGGCGGCACATCACGCGCGGTTTGGCTTTGCCTCGCCCGAGCGTGCGGTGCTGTTCGACATGCTGGCGGTCGAGGCGATCGGCGATGGCGCGCGCCTGCCACCTGCGCAGGCGCCAAAGCCGCAGGCCATTGCGCCCACCCCGGTGCAAGTCTGGCTGGACGACTGGACCGAGGTGCCGCTTTATGACCGTGACATTTTGGCCGAAGGCACGCAGATCACCGGGCCCGCCATTCTGCGCGAGGCTACCGGCACGGTGGTGGTCGAGCCCGGCTGGCAGGCGCGCGTGGATGCGGCCGCCAACCTGATCCTTGAGCGCAAGCTGCCCTTGGTGCGCGACCATGCGGTTGGCACCGACGCGGATCCGGTGCTGCTGGAGGTGTTCAACAACCTGTTCATGTCGGTGGCCGATCAGATGGGGGCTGCGCTTGCCAATACGGCATGGTCGGTCAACATTAAGGAACGACTGGATTTTTCCTGCGCGATCTTCGACGCGCAGGGCGATCTGGTGGCCAATGCCCCGCATGTTCCGGTGCATCTGGGCAGCATGTCGCATGCGGTAAAGGTGGTCATTCAGGCCACCCGAGGCCGCGCGCGCCCGGGCGATGCTTGGATGCTGAACAGCCCCTATAATGGCGGTACCCATTTGCCGGATGTCACTGTGATCACGCCGGTCTTTCTGGAGGGCGTGCCGGTGTTCTGGCTGGGGTCGCGAGGGCACCATGCCGATATCGGCGGGCGCACGCCGGGCTCTTCTCCGCCTGACAGCCGTCACATCGAAGAGGAGGGCGTGCTGATTGACCTGTTCTTGCTGGTAGAGCAAGGACGTCTGCGCGAAGAGGCGACACGGGAGCTTTTGGCGCAGGGGCGCTATCCGGCGCGGTCGATTGCCCAGAACATGGCGGATCTCAAGGCGCAGATCGCGGCCAATGAAACCGGACGGCGCGAGCTTTTGCGCGTTGTGGCCACCTATGGGGCCGATGTGGTCTCGGCCTATATGGCGCATGTGCAGGACAATGCCGAGGCTTGCGTGCGTGCGGTGATCGACCGGTTGGAGGATGGTGATTTCACTTATCCCATGGACATCGGGAGCACGATCCGCGTGGCGGTGCGGGTCGACCGGGCCGCGCGCAGGGCCGTGGTGGATTTTACCGGCACCTCGGCGCAACATGCGGGCAATTACAACGCCCCGGCGGCTGTTGCGCGCGCGGTGGTGCTTTACGTCTTTCGCACGCTGGTGGGGAAACCCATTCCGCTGAACGAAGGCTGCCTGCGGCCGCTGACCATTCTTTTGCCCGAAGGCAGCCTGCTGAACCCACAGGCGCCCGCGGCGGTGATTGCGGGCAATACCGAGGTATCACAGGCCGCCTGCAACGCATTGTACGGTGCCTTGGGCGTGATGGCGTGTTCGCAAGGCACGATGAACAATTTTGTCTGGGGCAATGCACAGTTCCAGAATTATGAAACCATCGCGGGCGGAACCGGGGCAGGCCCCGGTTTCGCGGGGTGCGATGCGGTGCAAAGCCAAATGACCAACACCCGGATGACCGACCCGGAAATTCTGGAAAAGCGTTTCCCGGTGCGGCTGGAGCGCTTTGCCATCCGGCGCGGATCGGGGGGTGCTGGCCAATGGCCGGGCGGCGATGGCGCGCTGCGGCGGATGCGTTTTCTGGAAGCGGTGACGGTGACCACGCTCTGCGGAAGCCGCCGGGTCGCACCCTTTGGCGCGGCGGGTGGTGCGACAGGAGCGGTGGGTGAAAACCGGGTGATCTGGCCCGATGGCCGCACCGAAATCTTGCAAGGCAATGACGAGCGCACCTTGCCCGCCGACGCCGTCTTCGAGATGCGCACGCCCGGCGGGGGAGGTTGGGGCGCGGCTTAGGCGGGCGGGGGCGTGCAGGCGCGCGGCGCTCCAAAAGCCGCGAGCGCAGCCGTTGCGAAACCGGCCTGCGCGCCCCATCTGATCTGAGATCAGTTCCACAGGAGTGTCGATATGTTCAACGCGAAGTCTTTGCTTGATTCCGTGATCGGTCAGGTCACGCAGGCCACCGGCGGCAAGCCCGGCGCACAGGGCGCAGGCGACCTTGGAAAAATGGCGAAGGATTTGTGGAGCGGCCAATCCACCTTGGGCAAAGGGGCCATGGCAGGCGGGTTGATGAGCATCCTGATGACCAAGGGCGGGCGCAAGATGCTGGGGACAGGCGTCAAGGTGGGGGGCGCTGCCTTGATCGGCGGGCTTGCCTATAAGGCCTATCAGGATTGGCAAGCGGGCAAGGCGATCACCGCGCAGCCGGGCCCGGTGGCTTTGCCGCAACCCGAAGGCACGCGCTTTTTGCCATCCGACGCCGCACAGGCCAATGACCTGTCGGCGCGCCTGCTGCAAGCCATGGTGGCGGCGGCCAAGGCTGACGGGCATGTCACCCCCGAAGAGCGCGCGCGGATCGATGCGCAACTCGCCGCTTTGGGGTTGGAGGCCGAGGCAGCGGCCCTGATCGCCGCCGAACTGGACGCACCGCTGGATGCCGGACGCATTGCGGCGCTTGCCCGCAGCGAGGAGGAAGCCGCCGAGATCTACGCTGCCTCCTTGCTGACAGTGGACAGCGAAGGGGCCGCAGAAAAAGGCTATCTGGCGATGCTGGCGGCCCGTCTTAAGCTGGACCCCGGTCTGGTGGCGCATCTGCATGCCAATGCCCAGGCTTTGACCTGAGGCGGCACGGAAGGTGACGCACCCCGGGGGCGCTGCCCCCGGACCCCCGGAGTATTTGCGAAAGGTGCAAAGCGGGATCAGGCGGGCGTGACCTGCAGCCAGACCCCGCCTTCGGGGCGAAGCGTGAGGATCATGACAGGTTTGGGGCTTTTGCCCGGCACAAGATCAAAGCGGAAGCGGGCGAGCAGGGTGGCGAGGATGATCACCGCCTCTTGCAGCGCGAAATTCGCGCCAATGCAGACGCGGGGACCATCGCCAAAGGGCAGGTAGGCATAACGGTCCACCGGCCTCTCTGCGCTGAACCGATCGGGATCAAAGCGGTCGGGTCTGTTCCACAGCGCGTGGTGGCGGTGGAGCGCATAGATGGGCAAGATTACCGTATCTCCGGGCTCCACCGACCGCCCGCACAGCCGATCGGTGGCTTGCGCCGTGCGCGAAAGGAAAGCCGCCGGCGGGTAAAGGCGCAGGGTTTCGTCCACGATGCGGCGGATCAGGGGCAGGGCCGCGACATCAGCCGCCGTGGCGGCCCTGCCCCCCAAGGCGGCCTGCGCCTCGGCCCGCGCGGCTGCTTGGATGGCAGGCGCGAAGGCGCACAGATAAAGCGCCCAAGACAGGGTGAGCGCGGTGGTTTCATGACCGGCGACGATGAAGGTGAGCAGGTTGTCGCGCAACTCTGCCGTGGTCATCTTGCGGCCCGTTTTGGGGTCTTCGCCAGCCAGCAGCAGATCCAGAAGATCGGGGATGCCCGGGTTGCCTTCGATGCGGCGACGCTGGATCGACGCGTCAGCGACCCGCTTCATCTGCCGCATCGCCGCGCCCGACATCAGGCGTCCCGGACGGGGCACCCATCCCGGAGCCCCGAGGATGTCGAGCAGCGACACCCGGGCGGTTTGGGCCATGTAATCCTCGATGGCCCGGTGAACCGCGGCGCGGTCAAACCCGGCGCCATCCGAGAAGGTCACGTCGGAAATCACCTCGAAGGTCGCGATCACCATTTCGTCATAACAGTTCACCGCACGGCCTTGGCCTTGGGCGATGCGCGCGGCAGCGCGTTCGGCCGCCGCCGTCATCACCGGAGCAAGGGCGGCGACGTTGCGATGGCTGAACACCGGCGCGGCAGTGCGCCGCTGCCACAGCCACTCCTGCCCTTCGGCGACGAAAAGGCTGTCTCCGATGGCCGGCTCCAAGATCAGCTTGGTCACCACGGATTTGGGGTAATTGGACACATTGTCCCGCAAGATGTGGCGCAAGGCTTCGGGGTCCATCACCATGTGCCAACGCTTCCCGGTGCGCCCGGACAGGATGGGCGCTTGGGTTGCGATCTGGGGGATCAGTTCCAGAATATTGCGCCGCCCCGCCGACAGCGAGCCAAAGACCCCCAAGGGACGGGTCGCCAAGGGCACTTTGACGGGCTCGTCCGCAAAGTCTGTGCGAGGTAGAGGGGGCTGGTCGGTCATGCTGGCTCCGGCTTTGGGGTTGAGATAGGCGGATTTGCGCTGCTGTCACCCATCTGCGCCCGCTTGCGCGACCTTGCGCCACGGGCTATCCCCAAAAGAGACCCTTGCAAGGAAGCTGCCCATGACCTGCACCCGCCCGCTTGGCCCGCGTCTGTTCGGCCTTGGCCTGTGCCTGACCCTGTTGCTCGGCTGTGCCAGAAACGATCTGGCGGATGCCCCGGTGCCGCTGGGGGATTTCGCGCTTGGCCTGAACATCGTGGTGACCGACAAGACGCAAAAGGTGCCGATCTCGCGCGAGGCCTCAGGCGAGGAATGGCAAGCCGCGATGAAAAAGGCGGTGGCGGACCGTTTTGGTCGCTACCAAGGCACCAAGCTGTACAACATTGGCATATCGGTTGATGGCTATGCGCTCGCGCCGCCCGGCATCCCCGTCGTGGCCGCGCCAAAATCCATTCTGGTGATCACGGCCAATGTCTGGGACGATGCCGCAGGTCAGAAGCTGAACGCCGAAGGCAAGCAGATCACGGTCTTTGAAAGCCTTTCGGGCGAAACCGTCATCGGCACCGGGATCACCCGCACCAAGCAGCAGCAAATGGATGCGCTGTCCTTCAACGCGGTGAAACGTGTGGAGGAGTGGTTCCTTGAAAACCCGGAATGGTTTGGTTTGCCACCGATTGACCGGCCCAGTGCAGCGGACGCCCCGACAGTGGTGAGCGCCCCGATGGCTTCCGCCGAGGCGGTTCCGGCGCGCTGACCTGCGGGAAGCGGCAAGTCAGGCTTGATTTCCCCGCATTTACAGCTTACTTCGCCGCCCGTGTAGCATGGAGCCCGCGCCTTTTGGTGCTGGCCCCCCGAATCCAAAGGCGCTGGCGAATGGCAAAGGCAAAGTTTGAACGGAACAAACCGCACGTCAACAT